>NZ_JAJFEU010000004.1:0-399005 GCF_020707225.1 Sphingomonas sp. IC4-52
GGTTCGGGTGTTCTTCTGGGACTCGAACCTTCGAGCCCTCCCGCCATTGAAAAGGCGGGACAAAACTCGACCCTCCCCGGCGACCTCGATCACCTACCCCGGCATACTCCTCTTCTGGGCACCATTTTCCTGCAGGCAGGAATTCTCCCAAATACGGCTATATTCATCGCCGCCAGGCGCCGGCGTCTGGCGTGGCGAAGCCACCAGACCCGATCCACCAGACCCCACCTCCGCTTGCGGTAAGTGCGGCGGGTCGGCATGTCGGAGTGCTCATGACCGACAAGCCACATCACGATCCCGCGGCCGTGCGTGAGGGCAATTTGCCCGAACGGCTCGCCCGCGCCATTACGCTGGGCGGGCCGATCCCCGTCAGCCAGTTCATGGCAGCGGCGAACGCGCATTATTATGCGACCCGCGATCCGCTCGGCAGCGATGGCGATTTCACCACTGCCCCGGAAATCAGCCAGATGTTCGGCGAGCTCATCGGCTTGTGGGCTGCCGATCTGTGGGATCGCGCCGGGCGTCCCGAGGTCCGCTGGGTCGAGCTTGGTCCGGGAAGGGGCACGCTGACGGCCGATGCGATGCGTGCGGCTTCACGCGCGGGCTTCGCACCGCCGATCCACTTTGTCGAGACCAGTCCGGTGCTGCGGGAACGGCAAGCGGCCCGGGTGCCCGCCGCGACCTGGCACGACGATGTCGAGGATCTGCCCACGGACCGCCCGCTGATCATCATCGCCAACGAATTCTTCGACGCGCTGCCGATCCGCCAGCTGGTGCGCGGGCGCAGCGGCTGGCACGAGCGGATCGTCGCGTGCCAGGACCTGCTGTTCCTCCCCATCGCTGGCGCTTCCGTGCCCGACACCATCATTCCCGACGATCTGCGCGAGGCCGCGCCGGGCGCGATCATCGAGACCTCGCCGACCAGCGTCGGGATCATGCGCGTGCTTGCCGCGCGCATCGTGGCGCAGGGCGGTGCCCTGCTCGCCATCGATTATGGCTATGAGGGGCCGGCAATCGGCGAAACACTGCAAGCCGTGCGCGGCCATGCTTATGCCAACCCGTTCGAGGAGCCGGGCGACCGCGATCTGACCGCACACGTCGATTTCGCCACCCTTGGCATGGTCGGCACGGCCAGTGGCGCGGTGGTTTCCGGCCCGGTGCCACAAGGCGCGTTCCTGACGCGGCTGGGCATCGATGCCCGGGCCGCCGCGCTCGGCCCGCGCGTCGCGCCGGATCGGGATCGGCTGGTCGACGCGATGGGCACGCTGTTCAAGGCGATGGCCGTGCGCCATCGTGACTGGCCGGAGCCGGCAGGATTCGCATGATCGATTATCGCAATGCCGTGAACACGGACGGGCAAGCGCTGGATGCCATGGCCCGCCGGGTCTGGCTCGCCACCTTCGGCCATTCGGCGCCGGCCAAGGACATCGAGGCCTATGTGGCGCACGCTTACGGGCCGGAGGGGATGCTGCGCCGGCACCTCGCCGATCCGGACTTTGACTTCCAGATCGCGTTGGAGGGCGGGGTGGTGATCGGCTATTGCAAGGTCGGGCCGACGTTCTTCAACGGCGAGGTGCCCACCGAAGGCACGCTCCACCTGCATCAGCTTTATGTCGACCCCGCCGCGCATGGCAGCGGGGTGGCAGCGCATCTGCTCGACTGGTCCTGCGACCTGGCGCGGCGGCGCAATCGCCAGGCGATCCTGCTGACCGTGTGGGAGGAAAACCACCGCGCCCGCGCATTTTATGCCAAGCACGGTTTCACCCACATCGGGGATTATGCCTTCAAGACCGGTGGGCAGATTGACCGGGATCTGATCATGAGGCGCGAATTGTGAGCGATCTGGACGTTATTCGCGCGCGTGCGCTGGACGGAGTGGCGCACGGCTTTCTCGGTCGGCGCGGCGGCGTGTCGCAGGGCCTGCACGGCGGGCTGAACGTGGGGCTGGGGTCGGAAGATGATCCCGCCGCCGTGGCGGAAAACCGCCGTCGCGCGGCCGAAGCGGTGCTTCCCGGCGCGCCGCTCGTCACCTGTTTCCAGATCCATTCCGCCGATTGCGTTAACGTGACGGAGCCGCCGGCGGAGCGCCCGCGCGCCGACGCGCTGGTGACCAATCGTCCCGGCATGGCGCTGGGCATCCTGACCGCGGATTGTGCCCCGGTCCTGCTGGCGGATGCCGAGGCGGGCGTGATCGGCGCCGCCCATGCGGGGTGGAAGGGCGCGATCGGCGGCGTCACCGATTCCACGCTTGACGCCATGGAACAGCTCGGCGCCCGCCGCGATCGCATCGCCGCCGCGATCGGCCCCTGTATCGCCCGCACCAGCTATGAGGTGGATGAGGGCTTCCGACGGCGTTTCGAGGAGGAAGATCCCGCCAACGAGCGCTTCTTCGTCGATGCGCGTCAGGGTCATGCGCAGTTCGATCTGGAGGCCTATGTCACCCATCGCCTCGCCGCGGCGGGCGTACGGCGCATCGAGGCGCTGGGGCTGGATACTTATGCCGACGAAAGCCGCTTTTTCAGCTTTCGCCGCGCCACCCATCGCGGCGAACCCGATTACGGCCGGCAGATCGCCATCATCGGGCTGGCTTGACCGGCTGCTTTCGTCTTCCGCCCCCACGCGCTAGAGCGTCGCCAACACGCCCGCTGATCCGGTGACGACCGGCGCGTCGCCCCGACCCGCGCCCGGGACCACGTGGACGCAGAGGACGCGGAACGGAATATACAAGGGCCAAGCACATGCAGCACGCGGACGTACTCATCCTTGGCGGCGGGCTGGTCGGCGCGACCCTGGCGATCGCGTTGGATCGGCATGGCCTGTCCACGATCGTGGTCGATCCCGCGGACCCATCGGTCACGCTGTCGGCGGGTTTTGACGGTCGCGCCTCCGCCATCGCCAGCGCCAGCCATCGCATGCTGGAGGCAATTGGCGTCGCCGATCGGCTGGCAGGACAAGGCTGCGCCATTCGGCAAATCCGGGTGAGCGACGGGCTGGAACCCGGCGCACTCGATTTCATCCCGGATGCCGATGATGGCGCGCTTGGCATCATGTATGAAAATCGCGCCCTGCGCCGCGCGCTGGCACGGTCGCTGGCGGAAAGCGGCGTGGATTTTCGCCCGATGACTCGCGCCAGCAACGTTGAGCGTTCGGCAACCGGCGTGCGCGCCCTGCTGAGCGACGGCACCGAAGTCACGGCATCGCTGCTCGTTGCGGCGGAGGGGCGCAACTCGCCCACGCGGGCAGCCGCCGGGATCACGACGGCCCAGTGGCGCTATGATCATGCCGCCATCATTGGCGCCTTCCACCATGAACGCTCGCACGAAAATATCGCGTTCGAAATCTTCTATCCGTCGGGCCCCTTTGCGCTTCTTCCATTGGTGGACGATGAGGACGGACATCGTTGCGCCATCGTCTGGTCGGTGAAGCAGTCGCAAGGCCCGGCGATGCTGAAGCTTTCCGATCGCGCCTTTCTGGCAGAGGCGGAAAAGCGCATGGGCGGGTTCCTCGGTACATTGTCCAAGGCGAGCCCGCGGTCGAGCTATCCCCTGGGGTTCCATCATGCCGCCGCCATCACGGCCGAGCGGCTGGCGCTGATCGGTGACGCCGCGCATGGCATTCACCCGATCGCCGGGCAGGGGCTCAACCTCGGCTTCCGTGACGTGGCGGCGCTGGTGGAGGTGCTGGTGGAGGGTCGCCGCCTCGGGCTGGATGCCGGCGACGCACAATTGCTGGACCGCTATCGCCGCTGGCGGAGCCTGGACACGCTGATGGTGGCCGGCGCGACGGATACATTGACGCGGCTGTTCGGCATCCCCGGCCGCGCCGCCAGCGCGGTGCGCCGGTTCGGCATTTCGGCGGTAAACGCCATTCCGCCGCTCAAGGATCGCTTCATGGCGGAAGCGCGCGGCGAAACCGGCGCGCTGCCCCGCTTGCTACAGGGCCTGACCGTCTAAGGCGCTCTGCCGGCGGCCGGCGAGTCCGGCCGTCCGGCAGGCTGGCGTTTGTTCAAACGCCCGGCAGGCGCTGCGCCACGCTGATCCACGCGGCCGAGTTCATCAGCCCGACGCCGAAGGTCACCCCGGCGCCCGTCACGGCAGCGCCGGTCACGCTCGCCCAGTGCAGGCGGCCCCGTGACGCATAATCCCACCAGAACAGCAGCCCGAATGGCAGCAGCCCGATGACCTGGCTGATCGTGAACACCGCTGGCGATGGCGGCCCCAGGGGGATGCGGCCCATGGCCGGTCCCATGAACACCAGCGTCGCCGACAGCATCAGCCGCTTGTGCGCCTGTACGTCGCGCCGCCGGACGAAACCGAGCGTGGCCAGCGGCGCATAGGCGAGCAGCGCCCCCATTGGCAGTGCCATCCAGCCATAGGGGCTGATCCCCGGCGGCTGGGTCAGCCGCTGTGGCAGGTGGATCATCGTCAGGTACATGAACGGGATCATCAGTACCGCGACGATCATCCCCGCGACACCCAGCCGCATGTGCAGGTCGCGACGGCCGGCGGAAACCAGCTGCGTCTGCGCCCAGAAGATCGTCAGCCACAGGGTGCACAGCACGCCATGGGCGATCACCGTGGCGTCAAACGGCGCCAGCGGCCGCGGCGACGGCACCATGCCGCGCAGGAACCAGCTCGGTGCGAAACCGGCGAAGACCAGCGCGACCATCAGCCACGCCATGTAACGGTAGAAGCGCCGCTCCGCCGTATCGCGCGGGCGGGCAGCAGCAGCGGCGAAGGCGGTCGCCATGCGAAATACCTTTCATCCTGTCGATGAAGACTGCCTAGGCCACCGTCGGGCGCCCCTCACCCGCGCCGCGACGCGCCTGCGACCGTGCGACCGGCCTGCGATGAATGTGCAATCCACCTGTCGGCGGGCAGGACGGCGGCAGCACCGTTGCGTCCGCGGCCCGCACGGATCGTTGATCCGTCAGCCCCCTCCTTCTCGGGCGGCGTGGTTGAGGGCCGCGCCGGCACGAAAAGAGGTCCGCCAGGCGATGCACGTTTCACCTTGCCCGTTCCGCCTTTCCCGCGCGTAATCCGATGATGCGAGATCCCACGCCGGCGACCGCCGCGCTCACCCTTGGCCATGACGGGGCACAACTATACCGCGGCGCCCTCACCGCTCACCTCGGCGCCCTTCTCACTGCTGTCGATGACCTGCCGGACGGTCAGGCAGGGGTCCGCATCAACGGCCTTGCTCCCTTGCGCTCATTTCTTGCGCCGACCGGTCCGATCGGATCGATCGCAGCGGGCGTGCTCGGCCCGTCCAGCCGCGCGGTCCGGGCGGTGCTGTTCGACAAGACCGAAGGGACCAACTGGTCCTTGGGATGGCATCAGGATCGTACCATCTGCGTGCGACAAAGGATCGATGCTCCGGGCTTTGGCCCCTGGACGGTCAAAGGCGGCATGCAGCACGTTGCCCCGCCGTTCGAACTGCTTGCCCGCATGGTCACGATGCGGGTGCATCTCGACGATGTTCCGGCGACCAACGCCCCCCTGCTGATCGCACCAGGCTCCCACAAGGCCGGCCGCATTCCGGTCGACCGCATTGATGCCGCGGTGAACCGGCACGGCACGGCCGCGTGCCTCGCGCAGGCGGGGGACGCCTGGCTATACGCCACCCCGATCCTGCACGCTTCGCAAGCCGCAGCCGCGCCGATGCGCCGCCGCGTGCTCCAGATCGATTTCGCCGCCGAAGACCTGCCGGGCGACCTCGAGTGGCTCGGCGTTTGATTGCGTGTCCGGGCGCCGATCGTGCCGGATGCCGCTATCAGCACCGTCGCTGAATAGGCACCGCCGCCGGCTCGGAACCATGCTGGCCGATCGCCTCCGGAAGCAGGCCGAACTGTGCCGCAGTCAGGCCGACAGTCGCTCGATCAAGGCCAAAGCACCTGCGGGCGCCTTGGGTTTGAAGCCGTTGATGAAGAACACGAACGTGTCCCGCGGCTTCTGCTCCGGCGCTCCACTGGTCACATAGGGAAGGTCGCCCGGCTGGCCGCCCGCTGCCCATGTCCGAGCCGCCTCGGCCCAGCGATCCAGTGCTTCCGGGGCATAGCCTGCCGCCTCATCCTCCACCGCCGCCTCAAGCCGCGCGTACACGAAGTCGCCGGTCACATCCGCAATGGCGGGATAGTCCGTCGAGTCGCCGAACACGATGGCGACGCCGGCCGCCCGGCACATGGAAACGAACTCTGGAACGGCAAAGCTCTCGTGCCGCACCTGAACGGCATGGCGCAGCGCCACACCGTCCTGCACCTTCGGCAAAAGCGCGAGAAATGCTGCGAAATCATCGGGTTCGAACTTCTTCGTCGCCATGAACTGCCAGAGGATCGGCCCCAGCTTGTCGCCTAGCTCTACGATCCCTTGCGCAGCGAACTTGGCCACCGACTCTCCCGCCTCGGCCAGCACCTTGCGGTTGGTGCAAAAGCGCGACGCCTTCAACGTAAAGACAAATCCCTCCGGTGCCGTCGCGGCCCAGCTTGCAAACGTCGCGGGTTTGAACCCGCTGTAGTATGTCCCGTTCACCTCGATCGCGGTCACCTGCCGGCTGGCAAATTCCAACTCGCGCTTGATCGGCCACTTGGGGGGATAAAAACTGCCGCGCCACGGCTCGTAGGTCCATCCGCCGATGCCGACACGAATCGGTGCATAAGTCATGGCCGGCGGCTTAGCAGCACGTCAGCACAGTCGCGACGACTACCTCGCCTCCCCGCTCGGGATCCGGCCGTGTGATAATGCTGGTTCGGATGAGTCGCTGCCCCGATGGCAGCGACTGGAGCGGGCGAAGGGATTCGAACCCTCGACCCCAACCTTGGCAAGGTTGTGCTCTACCCCTGAGCTACGCCCGCTCTGGCGCCGTGTCCCGGAAGGTTCCGGGCTGGGTGAGGCGCGGCCACTAGCAGCGGGATTCGACCCCTGCAACCCCCAAATGCAACATTCTTCCAGAAAGATTGACCGAAGCGGCCCTTCCCGCCTACCTGCGCTGCGGCATGACAGCCCCTACCATCTTGCTCGTCGAGGACGATCCTGCGCTCCGCACGCTGACGGCGCGGGCGCTGCAGGAAAATGGCTTCAACGTGCGGCCTGCTTCGGCCGCGCCGGAAATGTGGCTCGCGCTGGACGCGGGGCCGGTGGACCTCGTCCTCCTGGACATCATGCTGCCGGGCACCAGCGGCATCGATTTGTGCCGCTCGCTTCGGCAAAAGAGCGACGTGCCGATCATCTTCATCTCGGCTCGCTCCAGTGAGACTGATCGGGTCGTCGGACTGGAACTTGGCGCAGACGATTACATCGCCAAGCCGTTCGGCGTTCGTGAGCTGGTTGCGCGGGTACGCGCGGTGCTCCGCCGTCCGGCGCTTGACCGCCGCTCCGGCGAAGGTGATCAGGGATTGCTCAGGTTCGAAGGCTGGACGATCAATTTGCCCCGTCGCGAACTCACTTCCCCCACCGGCGCGTCGGTGGATCTGACGGGCGCGGAGTTCGATCTCCTGGTTGCCCTCGCGGATCACGCGCAGCGCGTGATCGCGCGTGAACGGCTCATCGAGCTTTCCCGAACGCGGCTTGGCGACAGTTCGGATCGTTCCATTGATGTCCTCGTCAGCCGCCTCCGCCGCAAACTCTCCAGCGCGGGCGAGCAAGCACCGATCGTGACGGTGCGCGGTGTTGGTTACATGCTGAACGTCCCGGTGGAGCGCAGTTGAGGCGCTGGATACCGAGCGTCGGCCTGCTCGGGCAGGTCGTCGCCATTCTGTTGCTTACCATGCTGATCGAGTTCGGCGTCTCCACCCTGCTCTATGAGCGGGCGAGCGAGTTCTCCGTACGCGACGACGAGGCCAGGCGCTTGGCCGAACATCTCGTCATCAGTCGACGCCTGCTTGAGGATCGACCGCCAGCGCAGCGCCCGGCCTTGGCCAACGAACTCACGACCGACCGCTACGAGGTGCAGTGGGACGGGGCCGCCGGCATACCGCCCGCGGTGGAGCCAGCGCTCGATCCCATGCGCCGCCAAATCGTTGATTGGGAACCCTCGCTTAAAACCGGGGATCTGCGCCTGCGGCTCATCTCACCCGGGCGCAGTTCCAAGGTGCGCGGGGCCCTCAGATTGCGCGATGGCAGCTGGCTTCACTTCCGCACTCTTAACGCCGTGGCACGTCTGGAATTCGCCTTTGAGCGGATCCTGTTGGGGCTTGTGCCGGCGATTGCACTGATGGTGCTGGGCGGACTGATGCTCCGCCGCGCGCTCCACCCGCTGCGACGGCTCGCCGAGGCAGCGGATCGGGTTGGCCATGACGAGGTCGGGACGGTTCCTGAGGACGGCCCCCGGGAAGTCCGTCGGCTGGTTGGCGCCTTTAATCGGATGCAGGCGCGGATCGCGGCGTTGATTGACGCACGCACGCAATCATTGGCTGCGGTCGGACATGACCTGCGCACGCCACTCGCCCGGCTTCGCTTGCGAACGGAGGCGATCGCCAGTGCAGACACCCGAGAGGCGATCGGACGGGACATCTCGGAGATGGAGGCGATGATCGCGTCGCTCCTGGCCTTCCTGAGCGGAGACAGCGATCCGGAGAAGCCGTCAGCGCTGGACTTGGCGGTGCTGTGCGCAACGTTGGTCGATGATGCCGCTGATCGCGGGTATGACGCGACCTATGTCGGGCCCGATCATTTCGAGTTGCGCTTGCGCCGACTGGCAATGAAGCGGGCCCTCACCAATCTCGTCGACAATGCCCTGAAATATGGCAGGTGCGCGACTGTCGAGCTTTTGCCGGGCGACGGCATCGTGACGATACGAGTGTCGGACGAAGGCCCGGGCGTGCCCCACGAAGAGCTTGCCCATGTGCTGGAACCGTTCGTGCGTCTTGATCCGGCGCGGGGCCGCGACACGATCGGTTTTGGCCTCGGCCTGCCAATCGCGGTTCAGGCGATCAAGGCGGAAGGCGGAACCCTGACGCTCGCCAATCGCGCCGACGGCGGCTTGGTCGCCACTGTAATCCTGCCGATCACACAGCTGGCGTCCGGGACACAAAACGTAACGTGATCGCTGCGGGCCAGAAAGGCACGAGGATTATCTAGGCTGTTCCAAATTTAGGAGCAGCTTCCGTGAACGAACTGATCGGCCGCGTCTTTGACTTCGAAAAGAAAGTCTACGAGGACAGCCGCGCGCTTTACTCGAAGCTCGCAAACCATGGTCAAGAACCAAAGGCGTTGATGATCAGCTGTGCTGATTCGCGCGTGGTTCCAGAACAGATCATGCAGGCTCAGCCTGGCGACCTTTTTGTATGCCGCAACGCTGGCAACATCGTGCCGCCTTACGCAACGCAGAACGGCGGCGTCACTTCCACTGTTGAATATGCAGTATTGGCTCTTGGGATCCGCGACATCATTGTTTGCGGTCACTCCGACTGCGGCGCGATGAAGGGCCTGGCGGGCGATCCTGCCAAGCTTGAAGCCATGCCCAATGTGGTTGCTTGGCTCCGGCACGGCTCCGCTGCGCGACAAGTGGTGGATTCAAGCTATGCCGATCTCGAGGACGGCGCGCGCGTGCGGGCAGTGAGCCTTGAGAATGTCGTGGCGCAGCTTGCGCATCTGCGCACCCATCCGTCCGTTGCCGCAGGTATCGCCCGCGGCGAGATCGCGCTGCACGGTTGGTTCGTGGACATTCACGCCGGGCAGATGCTCGCCCTGAACGGCGAAACCGGCCGGTTCGAATCGGTTCGCGGCGATCGCCCGCTTCCAGTCGCTTTGCCCGCAGCGCGGCGCCTTGCGGCGGACTTCATCACTCAAGAGGCGGCTGAGTAATGACCCAGGCAGCGGTAGAGCGCCCCGGCGTCTCCATACCCTCAATTCAGTTCCTGGGGCGGGATCTCACCGCCTCGATCGTCGTGTTCCTGGTCGCGATGCCCCTGTGTATGGGCATCGCGGTCGCGTCCGGCGTGGCACCTGAAAAGGGGCTTATCACCGGCATCATCGGCGGCATCGTAGTCGGCGCGCTGGCCGGCTCGCCGCTGCAGGTCTCGGGCCCGGCCGCCGGCCTTGCAGTCATCGTTTTCGAACTCGTGCGCGATCAGGGCCTGTCAGCACTCGGACCGATTCTGATCCTGGCGGGTGCTATCCAAGTCGCGGCCGGTATCTTTCGCTTGGGCGGATGGTTTCGCGCCATCAGCCCCGCGGTGGTGCACGGCATGTTGGCCGGCATCGGCGTTCTGATCGTCGTGGGTCAATTCCACGTCCTGTTCGATGAGCGACCGCTCTCTTCCGGACCGGAAAACCTCGCCGCAATGCCCGGCCGTCTGCTTGGTTTGTCGTCCGACATTCGCGCGACCGAGCTGGCGTTCATGCTCGCGCTTGTCACGATCGGCGCCATGGTGGGCTGGGAGAAGTTCCGGCCGCAGGCGCTTCGCCTACTGCCGGGCGCGCTCGTTGGCGTGCTCGCCGCGACGCTCCTGACGCTGGTCTTCGGCCTGGATGTCGCAAAGGTGGTGGTGCCCGAATCGATCGTCGCCGCCATTGCGCCGCCCGAAAGCGGCTTCCTCGCACGGTTCATGGATCCGGCGATCCTTACAGCCGCGGTCGCCATCGCCTTTATCGCGTCCGCTGAAACGCTGCTGTCCGCCGCCGCCGTCGACAAGATGCATGATGGAGTCCGCACCGATTACAACAAGGAATTACGTGCGCAGGGCGTCGGCAACTTGCTGTGCGGCTTTGCCGGCTCTCTCCCGATGACGGGCGTCATCGTCCGCAGCTCTGCGAATGTTCAGGCCGGTGCCGTAACCCGCGCCTCTGCAATCCTGCACGGCATCTGGATCCTGGGTTTCGTCGCTCTGCTGCCGTGGTTGCTGCGGGCCATCCCGATGGCGTCGCTGGGCGCCGTGCTGGTGGTTACGGGTTGGCGCCTCGTCAGCCTCAAGCACGCCAAGCACCTGTTCAAGGATTATGGCGTTCTTCCAGTGGCGATCTGGGCTGTGACGTTGATCATGGTCGTGGCCACCGATCTGCTGACCGGCGTTCTGACCGGCATCGCCCTCACCGTTCTGGAACTGATCCCGAATCTTCGCCGCCTGAAGCTGAGGGTCAAGGAACAGCGCGACGGCGAGGCACATGCGATCGAACTTGATGGCGCGGCGACGTTCGTCACCCTGCCGAAGCTGTCGGCCACGCTGGATCGTGTCCCCGCCAGCGCACCGGTCCGCCTCGACGTCTCGAAGCTCGACGCGGTGGACCACACCACTGCTGAACTGCTGCGAGACTGGTTCCAGCGCCGCAAGGCCGCCGGAAATCCCGTGGAACTACGCGGCCAACGTGGCCGGATCGCCACACTGGCTGCATAAACCGTCGGTGCAGAAACACTTTGACGCAGTCCAGCAACATCTTGTTTGATCAGCTGCGATAGCGTCAAAGTGTCCGACCAGCTCGCGACCGCTCCCCGGGGAGGAGGAGCGCGGGCGGATCGGAAGCAGGAGGAGCCTCTGCCAACAGGAGGTTCCATGACGTTACTGAAATATATACCCGCGCTCATCCTGGCGTCCCTGGCGCTGCCCGCCGCCGCACAGGACGAAGAGCCCCCCAAGCCGGTCACAGTCAGCGGCAGCGTCGGTCTCGTCTCGGATTATCGATTCCGAGGCGTATCCCAGACAGACGAGAATCTTGCCGTGCAAGGCGGCATCACCATCGCTCATGAAAGCGGCCTGTACATTGGCACGTGGGGCTCGAACCTCGCGGGATGGGGCACGTTCGGTGGGGCCAACATGGAACTGGACCTCATCGCCGGGTACAAGGCGACGCTCGATGACGTGACGGTCGACGTGGGTGCCACCTGGTACATGTACCCGGGCGGATTCAATAACACCGACTTCATCGAACCCTACGTCAAGGTTTCCGGCACAATGGGTCCCGCGGCGCTCACTGCCGGCCTTGCCTATGCGCCCAAGCAGGAAGCGTTGGGGGCCTGGTACCTGAACGGCGCATCGGCCGCGGCTGGCGTTTATGACAACCCCGGCGACAAGAACGACAATCTCTATGTCTGGGTCGACGGCGCCGTTGGCGTGCCAAATACGCCCGTGACGCTGAAGGGACATGTCGGCTTTTCGAACGGTAATGAGGGTCTGGGCCCGTTCGCCACCAGCGTCGCCCCCACCGGTGAGTATATCGATTGGCTGATCGGGGCGGACTTCGCCATCCCAAGCACGCCGCTCACGCTGGGTGTGGCTTATGTCGACACCAATCTCAGCAGCCGGGATACGGCCTATATCCAGCCCAGCTTCAGCAAAGGGCAGGACGGCACAGGCTCGATCGCGGATGGCACCGTGCTGTTCTCGCTGACCGCGGCCTTCTGATCCTCGCCTGATCGCCCGCACGGGCGTCCCGTACTCAACCACGGAACGGGCCGGGGGGTTTGCTTCCCCCGGCCCGTCACCACATAAGGGGGATGAACGACTAATCGGGAGCAGCCCTTGGCTACGTTGGGAATGAGTGCCGCGGAAAAGGAAGCCGTTCAGGCGTTCCGCCGCGACGTGGTCGAACCGTCGATGACGAAGCTCGTCATCCTCGATTTCTGGGCGGAATGGTGCGGGCCGTGCAAGGCGCTCGCACCGGTGCTCGAAAAGGTGGCAGCTGCCTATGCCGACAAGGGCGTGGTGCTGGCCAAGGTCGATACTGACAAGAACCAGTTCATCGCCGCGCAATTCCAGATCCGCTCCATTCCAACCGTCTACGCGATGTTCCAGGGTCAATTGGTTGCCGATCTGACCAACGCCCGAACCGAGTCACAGCTGCGCACCAGTCTTGATCAGTTGCTGCGCCAATTGCCCATCCAGGGGGAGGCGCAATCGCAAGAGGCTGAGCTTGAGCCGCTGATCGCGATGGGCGAGCAAGTGCTCGGCGAAGGTGACGCTGAGCGCGCATTGTCAATTTTCGACCAATTGTTCGAAATGGCGCCCGATCATCCCGCGGTTCTGTCCGGTCGTATCCGCGCCCTGGTAGCTGCGGGTGCTCACGACGAAGCAGAAGCTGCCCTCGCCACCCTGCCGGACGACGTCGCCAGCCGCCCGGACATCGAACGCGCGCGCTCCGCTCTGGCACTCGCCAGATCCGCCCCCCAGGTCAGTGATCTGGTTCCCCTCGAAGCCGCGGTTGCTGCCAATCCTGACGATCTCCAGGCCCGCTTCGATCTTGCCAATGCGCAAATGGCTGCGGGCAACCGCGACGCGGCGGCTGACGGCTTCCTTGCCATCACTGCTCAGGAGCGTGACTGGAACGAGGGCGCGGCGCGTCAGCAACTCCTGAAGCTGTTTGAAGTGGTCGGGCTGGAGGATCCCTGGGTGTCGGCCCAGCGCCGCCGATTGTCCGCCATTCTCTTCGGATGACACGCCTTTCCATCTTTCCTTTGCCCGGCGCTCTGCTTTTTCCGGGCATGCACCTGCCGCTGCACATCTTCGAACCGAGGTATCGGGCAATGGTGTCCGATGCCATGGCGCGGGACCGCCGGATCGGCATGATTCAGCCGCGCGTCATGGAGGCTGGTGCCGGCGATCGGCCCGCCCTCTACGATCTCGGCTGCGTCGGACGCATTGCCGAGATCGAGATGCTGGACGACGGGCGCTCAAACCTGGTGCTCGAAGGGCTGTCGCTGTTTCGAGTGGTGCGCGAACTCGACGTATCCACCCTGTTCCGCCAGGTGGAGGCAGAACTCCTTCCGCCGCCAGAGCCGGAGACACTCTCGCTTGGCTCCCGCGCGTCGTTGGAGATGGAGGCCCGCCGCTTTGCCGATCGGCAAGGCTATGCGGTGGACTGGGAAGCGGTGTCGCGACTTGACGACCAAAGCCTGGTCAACGGCATCGCGCAAATTGCCCCGTTTGACGTGGCGGCGAAGCAGGCACTGCTGGAGGCCGACGGCATCACCAGCCGCGCCGACCTGATCGTACAGTTGATGCAATTCTTCGGCCGCCATGACGGCGATGACCGGGTGACGTTGCAGTGACGATCGATCCTTGGCTGCTCGAGCGGCTCGTCTGCCCGGCCACACGCACCCCGCTGATCCTGAGCGAACGGGGCGACGAGCTTGTGTCAGTGGCAGCAAGCTTGGCTTATCCGATCCGCGGCGGCGTTCCGGTGCTACTTGTCGAAGAAGCCCGGCCGCTCGCCGGCAGTTCTCTCAACGACTGAGCAAGGGCGGGCCATCATTCCGGCAGAGCCGCGAGACAGCGGCATCGTGAGCCTGCCGCTTGTTGGGGAGGGGAAGTACGCCTTCGTCGCTGCTTACGACGTCCTGGTCGCAGCGTCGGCCACTCGGTCGACGCGGACCTGACGCGGGGTCACGCTTCCGCCACCACGGCCGGGAAAGGAGACGAACAATGCATCGTCCAAGTTTCTTCCCGGCGTTGTTCGCCGGCTTCCTTCTCACCATTCTAACGTTGGCGCCGTCGATCGGCGCCGCTTGAAGCCTGCGGCGCCGGTTCGCTCCCCCGTCGCCGCTGCACATGCGGGCGTTCGCGGAACGGCGCGAACGCCCGCTTCTTTGGTGCGAGCAGAGTACGAAGCGTTCTTCAGCGCAGTTGAGCGCTGCCCTTCCCGCCTCGCAATCGGAACAAGACGCCGACGGGTCCGCATCCAGCCGCCGGCAGGCGCGCTTGCGACGCGCCGGTGCCGGCAACCGGAACGGTGCTGATCAGTTCAGGACCACCGTCACCGCGCGGCGGTTGCGTGCCCAGCTCTCCTCATCTGAACCAAGCGCCAGCGGACGTTCCTTGCCGTAGCTGATCGTGGTGATCCGGCTTGGCGAGATTCCCTGTGCCACTAGGTAGTTCTTGGCGGCATTGGCGCGGCGGTCGCCGAGTGCGAGGTTATACTCACGCGTGCCGCGCTCGTCGGCATGGCCCTCGATGGTCACGCGAATGTTCGGATAGCGCTGCAGCCAGACGACCTGGCTGTCGAGAATGCCGCGCGCCGTGCCATCGATGTCATATTGGTCAAGACCGAAGTTGACGGTGTCGCTGGTCACCGAACGCTTGAAGTCCTCGGACGAGCCCGGGACGACGGCGCCCTCGGTCGAACCGGTCGATCCGGTCGGCGCGGCTGGCGCTTCGCCGGGCGCGGGCGGAAGAACTTCGGGCCGCTTCTTCGAGCAAGCCGCAGTGGTCACCAGCGCAGTCGCGAGCAGGATCGTGGTGGTCAGTCTCGCCATTCTTTTTCTCCCATTTTCCGTACCCCGTGTTCCCCCGATAACAGATTCACGGCCGGATCGGACCCCAGGACGGGTCGGAGCCATCCAGCGGCGTTGGAACGCGGCGCTCGTTCACGCCGGTGAGGTCGACCGACCAGAGATCCGCCTTGCCGCTGCGGCCCTGTGCCGAACGGTAGAACATCAGCACGCGGCCGTTCGGGGCCCAGGACGGGCCCTCATCATGCCAGCTGTTCGTCAGGATCTTCTCGCCGGAGCCATTGGGGCTCATGATGCCGATCCGGAAGCCGCCCGACATGCGCGTGAACGCGATCAGATCGCCGCGCGGGCTCCAGGCCGGGGTGCCATAGCGTCCGCCACCGAAGCTGATGCGCTGCTGGTTCGATCCATCCGCGTTCATCACATAAAGCTGCTGCCCGCCGGAACGATCGCTCTCGAACACGATCCGGCTGCCATCCGGAGAGTAGCTGCCGCCAGTATCAATGCCCGGTGAATTGGTCAGGCGCTGCGGCGTGCCCCCGCTTGCCGGCACGCGATAAAGATCGGTGTTGCCGCCTGATGCCATGGAAAACAGGATCCAGCGGCCATCCGGCGAAAAGCGCGGTGCAAAGGTCGTGGCGACGTTCTGCACGACCAGCCGCTGCCGCCCGGAACCGATCTCATAAACATAGATGGCCGGCACCCGGCCGACGTAGCTCATGTACACGATCGATTGCTGGTTCGGGGAGAAGCGCGGTGTCAGAACGATCGACTGGCCGTTGGTCAGGAAGCGGTGGTTGGCGCCATCCTGGTCCATGATCGACAGGCGCTTGATGCGGTTTCCCTTAGGCCCGGTTTCGGACACGTAGACCACACGGCTGTCAAAATAGGGTCCCTCGCCAGTCAGGCGGGTGTAGACCATGTCGGCGCACTTGTGCGCAGCCCGACGCCAGTCTGACGGCGGCACCACAAAGCCCTGGCGCATCAGTTCCGTCTGCGCCGACACGTCGAACAGGTAGCAGCCAACAGTCAGCGTGCCGTCCCCATTGGCGCGGATATAGCCCTGCACCAGTGCCTGTGCGCCAGTGCCGCCCCAGTAGTCAAAGGCGGGAGCCTGCACTTCCGGGAACATGACCGTGCGCAGCTGCGCCGGCGACAATGGGTTGAACAGGCCGGAATTGCGCAGATCGTTGGTCACGATCTCCGCAAGCTGACGCCCAAGTGCATCCGTCGAACCGGCTGGCGTTTGCACAACGGTTGCCGCCGGCATGGTCGGGATGGCGATCGGCATTGGCGCCGAAATGCCGCCGGTCACGTCAACTTCCAGCGGTCCGCCCGGCGCTTGCGCGCCCAGAGGAGCAGGTTGCCCGGGAGCGGATTGCGTCTGAGCCACCGGCGCGGGCGCCGCGAGCGGTGGCGGTGGCACATCCTGCGCAACAACTGGCACAGCGAGCATGAGGGGGGCCAACAGGGCAAAGCGTTTCATCGTCTTCCTCTCACTCGGACGTGGTGCCCGGCTCCGTCGCGAAGCCATCCCGCCAATTCACGGGCCTAGATGAACGACACATGTAGCGCACATGAACCAGGCATCGGCGGATCGGCCCCGCGCGACACGCGTATCAGGCAAACGTCACCGCAGCTTCCACTTGAAGTTGATGTTGTTCCATCCGCCATTAGGCGTGTCGTAATATTCCGGCGGCAGTTTCAACGGGGAACACCCCTTGAACGCCGCGATGCCCAGATCCTTGACCCGTTGAGCGTAGCGCTCGTTCTGGGCGGTAACGCCGGTCTGGCGGACCACGGTCGGAGTAGCGGCAAGCGTGCCATTCTCGTTGAGGCGCAGGTTCAGCGTCGTCACGATCTCATTCGCGCCCGGGCCTGGGTCGACCTGACGATCCGCGCATGGCTGGATCTGACGTGCGATCGCCTGAACGATCGAGGCGAGCGCGGTTGCATCGATCTTCGCAGCGCGGGGCGTCTGGCTCCGGCTGGTCGAAGGTTCGGTCGTCAAGCCCTTCAGGAAATCATCGCCCAGCCGGCCGCCGCGCGGTTTCGTCGCCTTCGACTGGCTGTCCGATCCCGATCCACGCGCCTTGGCAGCTGCCGCGGCCTTGGCCTTGGCGTCCGCTGCGGCCTTTGCGCGCGCATCCGCCGCTGCCTTTGCCTTCGCCTCCGCTGCGGCCTTCGCCTTGGCAGCTGCAGCTTCCTTCGCGGCAGTTTCAGCCGCTGCGGCTTTCTTCGCCGCTTCGCGCTCGGCCGCCGGGTTCGGCCTCGGCTTTGGCTTGGGCTGCGGCTTCTCGTCCGGCTTGGGCGCAGGCTGCGGCTTGGGCGGCGCCGGCTTGGGCTTGGGCTCCTGCTTGGGCGCCGCCTTGGGTGCGGGCTTCGGCGGCTCAGGCTTTGGGGCTGGCTGCGGCGGCGCGGGTTCGGGCTCAGGCGCGGGCGCAGGTTCGGGCTCGGCCGGCGCGGGCGGCGCGGCATCGTCCGGCTCGCCAGTCTCCGGGGCGACCGACTGCGCCGGCTCCTCCACTGCTTGCGGCGCGGTCGCTTCCAGCCCCACGTCCTTCACCAGGCTGACGTCGATCGGCTGCTGTTTCAGCTTCTCTGGATTGGGGGTGGAGAGAAAGCCGACAGACAGCAGGCCGAACAGGATCAAATGCCCTGCGCCCGCTACTCCAAGCCCAACCTTTTCCGCCCGCTCCATCCGGGTTACTCGTCCCCGATCGTCACCAGCGCCACGCGGTTCAGCCCGGCACGGTTCAGTTCGCCCATCACGCGCATCACCCGCCCGTAATCGAGCGCACGGTCGGCACGAAGATACACCTGCGGCGGATCGCCTTCACCCGACTGCGCCGCGATCGCGTCGAGCCGAGCGGCCAGCGCGTCCTCAGACACTTCGTCCTTGGCGATGAAGATCCGGCCGTCCGCGTCAAGCGAGATCTCGGTCGGCTCCTTGTCCTGGTCCAGCGGCTTGGCGCGGCTGTCAGGCAGGTTCACCGGCACGCCGGCGGTCAGCAGCGGCGCGGTGACCATGAAGATGATCAGCAGCACGAGCATGACGTCGACCAGCGGCGTGACGTTGATGTCTGCCATCGGAGCGCGGCGCCCGCCGGATCGCTGTGAGGGAAGCGGCATCGCCATCGTTCAGCTCTTCGGAGCAACGATAGGAAGGCTCACCGGGCCGCTCACCGCTCGCGGTCCAGCTGACGCGACAGGGTTGCGTGGAACCCGTCGGCGAAGCGGTTCAGCCGCGCCTCGATGCGGTTGATGCCATGGCTGAAGCGATTGTACGCAATGACGGCCGGGATCGCTGCGAACAGGCCGATCGCAGTCGCGAAAAGTGCCTCGGCGATGCCGGGCGCCACTACCGCAAGGCTGGTGTTCTGCTGGCTGGCGATGCTGGTGAAGCTGCGCATGATGCCCCACACCGTCCCGAACAGGCCGACGAAGGGCGCCACCGATCCAACGGTCGCCAGCACGTTCAACCGATCGGACAGCTTATCGATCTCGCTTGCGACCGCTGCGCCCATGGTGGTCGCCAAACGTTCGCGCGTACCCCCGCGATCGATCACGGCGCCCTGAGTGGAGCGGCGCCATTCGGCAACGCCGGCTGCGAACACACGCGCGCTCGGCAGATCCTCGTCAGCCCGCGTTTTGTAGAAGGCATCGATGTCATCGGCCTTCCAGAAATCGCGCTCGAACGTCTCTGTTGCGCGCCGGGTACGACCCAGCTTGCGCCAGAACATGAAAATAATTGCCCAGGTCCAGATGCTTGCGGCGAGCAGGCCGAACATCACCAGCTTCACGACGATGTCGGCCTGCAGGAACAGCGCAACGGGTGAAAGCGTGGCAGCGTCGGTATTGAAGAACGGGTTCAAGGCCTCTTTTCCCCCTTGTCGACGAGAGCGGCAAAACGGTCGATCCAGTCGCGCGGTTGCCGCCGCGGCCGTCCAGATGGCGCCACGAGCGCCGCCACGACATCCGCCTCGGCCAGCACAAGCGTGTCGCGCATGACTCTCTGATGAATGGAAACACTCGCTGCGCCAACCGCCGTCACGCGCGTGCAGACAACCAGCGCATCGTCCAGTCGGGCGGGTGCCCGATAGCGGATGGCAAGGCTTGCCACGGCATAGGCGCCGGTGCCCGTCTCGTGCGCGGCACGCTGGTCCACGCCGGCCAGCCGAAGCATGTCCGATCGGGCACGCTCCATGAAGCGCAGGTAATTGGCGTGATATACGACCCCGGACAGGTCCGTGTCCTCGAAATAAACGCGCACGGGCAAGCGATGCTCTACGCCGGCAAAGCGCCCTTCCAGAGGCTGGTCGGCTTGGCCGGTTTCCATTTCGCCGTTGTTAACCGAACGTTGCCGGCTCGGGTAGCCCCATGGGGCCGATCTGATCAGTCGCGGAGAACCGCGGCATCAACCTCGATCCAGGGCACCCGGCGCGCGACCGCCGGAGCGCGCGCGGCCGGCGGCGGTGCTGCCCGCGTGCCAACCGCAGCCGCAGGTTTATTGGCCGTCGATGACGGGCCCGCGGCAGCAAGCCGGGTCGCGTTCGGCCCCGCTGCGGCATTCGCCGGCCTTGTTCCGGCCGCCGCAGCCACGCCCGCCCCGGAAGCGACGCTTCGGGAGGGTACCGCGGCACTCGATGAGGTCGCAGGCGCCGGCAGCGGGCTGGGCCGCGCGACCGAGACAGAGGCGGGCGCGGTGGGCTGCATGACAACAGCCGTTGCGCGCGACACCGGTATCGCCGCGGCCGGTGCGCCGCCAACAACCGGGACCGAAACCGGCGCTGCGAGCGCAATCATCGGGCGGGGCGCCAGCATTTCGGCAAATGGCGCATCAAGGGTCGGCAGCACAGCCGCGGCGAACGTCTGCAACTCACCGGGCGTCAGGCGCTCTGATTCGGCCAGCGTCGCTGCCGCGGCGGTGCAGAATGCCTCGCGCGCCTGCGCCTGCGAGAAGAAGTTGTAGAGCCTGGTCATCGCGTCGTCATAGCGATCCTGCCAGTCTCCCCCACCGGCGCGATACTGTTCGGAAAGCTGCGTCTGTGCGCTCGCCAATGTGGCTTTGTGCGTCGCCAGCATGGCATTGTAGCGTTGCACGATGGTCGCTTCCTGCGCCCCGCGGCAGGCGAGCGCCGCGACGTTCAGTGCCACCCGCATGTGCCATACCGTCGCCGCTGGAGAGAGCCCGCGGTTGATTGGCGTGATCGGGGGCGTGACGTGGACCGGAACAGCCGGAGGCTCAGGAGGCGGCACGACCACCGCCACTTCCTTTGGCCGGGAGGCGCAGGCAGCCACCGCAGCGATGGCTGCGACGGCGACGATGGCTTGCGTTACGCGTGACATGGCGGCTCCGTTCTCCCCCCGGCGCTACTACCCGATGCTGTGCCGGCCCATGGGTGAATGCAAGGTAAAGGAACCCGATCCCTCCAATGATCCGGGATCCACTGGCACCGCGCTGATGCCGGTTCCTGCATGCGCCTCGCCGACAGGGCACCGAATCGGTGCAGGCGACGTTGTTGGCCCAACCCAGATCAAGATCGGAGACGGTATGACGCAGACCCCGGCGGTGGAAGAGTTGAACCAGATTGTGACGGACATCGCACGGGAGATCAGCGAGAACGCAGAGGAGATCGAGCGGGCTGCCGATGCCAAGGAGGAAGGGCTTTCCCCCGGCCCTTTCGGCATCGCCGTCACCACTGCGAACGGCGAACTTTTGTCCGCGGGGGCGGCGAAAACCCTCTTTCCGCTACAGAGCATTGCCAAGGTTTTCGCGTTGGAGCTTGCCCTGTGCGCGATCGGGGATGATGTCTTCAAACGGGTGGGACGCGAACCGTCTGGTGATCCGTTCAACTCAATCGTCGATCTGGAGCGAACCGCAGGGGTGCCGCGCAACCCCTTCGTGAACGCAGGTGCCCTCGCGGTCGTGGATATCCTCGTCGAAGCTTTGGACGAGGATGCCCAGGCCAGTGCGGTGGTGAACTTCGTCCGCCAGCACAGCGGGCGGACAGTTATCGACCTGGATCAGGACGTGCTGGCGTCTGAGCACGAAGCCGGCGATCTCAACCGCGCCATGATGAGCTTCATGCGCCACCACGGCAATCTCCACTCGTCGGTAGACGAGGTGATGGAGGCCTATGTCAGGCAGTGCGCCATCATGTTGGATTGCGAGGGCCTGGCGCGAACGGGCCTGTTCCTCGCCCGTACCCGGCGCAATCCGGCCTACGAGGAAGCGGATGCGATTGCCCGGCGCATGCGCAAGCTGCTCGCCTTGATGATGACGTGCGGCCATTATGACGGGTCAGGAGATTTTGCGCTGCGTGTCGGGCTGCCGGCAAAGAGCGGCGTCGGCGGCGGAATCCTTGCCGTCGTTCCGGAAACCGCCGCGATCGCGGTGTGGTCACCTAATCTTGATCAGCACGGAAATTCGATGCTGGGCGTGCGCGCGCTTGAGATGCTGGCACACCGCACTGGCTGGTCCGTCTTTGGCCCGCCCATGATCGGCTGAACGGGCAACGCCCGCCCATGATCAGGCGGGCGTCGACGAGAGCTTGGAGCTATGCCGCGCGCTGCTCCAGCGCCTGCGCCGCCTCGGCTATCAGCGATGCGATGATGTCGGCCAGCGGCTCTTCCTTGGTGACCATGCCGACCGACTGGCCCGCCATCACGCTGCCATGCTCGACATCGCCATCGATCACCGCGCGGCGCAGCGCACCGGCCCAATAATGTTCGATCTGCAGCTGCGCTTCGGCCATCGCCACCGCGCCTTCGTCCAGCGCCTGCGCCACTTCGCGCTGCTTGGCGGTGAACAGCTCGCCGCCGGCATTCTTCAGCGCGCGCACCGGGATCACCGGCAGCCGCGGGTCGATCTGCACGCTCGCCACCGCGTCGCGGGCAGAGGCGCGGATGAAGGCCTGCTTGAACTTGGGATGCGCGATCGATTCGGTCGCGCAGACGAAGCGCGTGCCGAGCTGGACGCCCGCTGCACCCATGTCGAGATAGCCCGCGATCGCCTCGCCGCGCCCGATGCCGCCAGCGATGAACACCGGCACGTCATTGGCGATCGCCGGCAGGATCTCCTGCGCCAGCACGCTGGTCGAAACCGGGCCGATATGCCCGCCCGCTTCCGACCCCTCGATCACCAAAGCATCCACGCCCGAGCGGATCAGCTTCTTCGCCAGCGCCAGCGTCGGCGCAAAGCAGATGACCTTGGCGCCGCTCGCCTTGATCGCCTCCAGCGAGCCCTTGGGCGGCAGCCCGCCTGCCAGCACGACATGGCCTACCTCGTGCTTCGCGCACACCTCGATCAGCGCCATCAGGTCGGGGTGCATGGTGATCAGGTTCACGCCGAACGGCTTGTCGGTCAGCGCCTTGGTCGCGGCGATCTCCTTGTCGAGCAGCTCGACCGTCATCGCCCCGCACGCGATCACGCCGAAACCGCCGGCGTTCGACATAGCGGCGACCAGATTGCGCTCGCTCACCCAGCTCATCGCGCCGGCCATGATGGCCACTTCGCTGCCGAGGAATGCGGCGCCGCGCTCCATGCGGCGGGCGAGACGGGCGGAACCGGAACGGTCAATCTTGGTATCGTTCATCACCGCGCCGCTACACCGGTCGCGCAGCGGAGACAAACATGCGGCAGCACGCCACCGAATTGATTGTTACTGCGCCCGGCCAGGGCCTGCACGAATTCACCCGCGACGTTGTGGCCTGGGTCGCCTCGACCGGGGTGGATCAGGGCCTCCTCACCCTCTTCATCCGCCACACCTCCGCCTCGCTGCTGATCCAGGAGAATGCCGCCCCCGCCGCACGCCGCGACATGGAACGCTACCTCGCCCGCATCGCCCCCAAATCGCGCGATTACGAGCATGACGATGAGGGGCCGGACGACATGCCCGCGCATTTGCGATCGGCGCTCACCGCCACCAGCCTCTCGATCCCCGTCGCGAACGGCCGCGCGGTGCTCGGCACGTGGCAGGGCATCTACCTCTTCGAGCATCGCCGCGCGTCGCACCGCCGGCAGGTCGCGCTTCACCTGATCGGCGAGTGACCGGAATGCTGGGAACGCTGAAAGTCGCCGCCCGCGATCGCGCCCGGCTGGGCGAGGTCGCCGCCGTCATGTCGCGCTTCGGCCTCGACGTGCTGCTCGCCCGCCTCGGGCTCGGCGGCGCGCAGGACCAGCCCGAGCCGTTCGATCTGCCCGATCGCACCCGCCGCGCGCTCGAGGCGCTCGGCCCCACCTGGGTGAAGCTCGGCCAGATCATGGCGACCCGCGCGGATATCCTGCCGCCCCAATGGATCGCCG
Organism: Sphingomonas sp. IC4-52; assembly: GCF_020707225.1. NCBI lineage: Bacteria > Pseudomonadati > Pseudomonadota > Alphaproteobacteria > Sphingomonadales > Sphingomonadaceae > Sphingomonas > Sphingomonas sp. IC4-52. The sequence goes on from NZ_JAJFEU010000004.1 coordinate 23,465, forward strand.
CATTCGAACAGCTGCAAAGCTCGGCCCCGCGCCTGCCCTTCGAGGAGCTCCGCCCCGCCGTCGAGACCGCGCTCGGCGAGCCGCCCGAAACGGTGTTCGCCCACTTCGATGCCGAGCCGCTCGCCGCCGCCTCGATGGCGCAGGTCCACCGCGCAACGCTGCACGACGGCACCGCCGTGGTGGTCAAGATCCGCCGCCCCGGCATCCGCCCGCGAATGGAGGCGGATCTCCGCCTGCTCGGTGAGGTCGCCCGCGTTATGGAGCGCTCCAATGCGGAGGCCCGCCGCTTCGGCGCGACCAAGCTCATCCGCCAGCTCGGCAGCGCGATCCTGGGCGAACTCGATTTCGCCAACGAGGGCCGCAACGCCGATCTGCTGCGCGACGATTTCGCGCGCGACTCCCGCGTGCTGATCCCGCGCATCCACTGGGATTATACGTCCGAAGCGCTGATCGTGATGGACCACATCCGCGGCGTGCCGCCGCGCAACGCCCAGGTGCTGCGGGATGCCGGGATCGACCCCGCCGTGATCGCCGCCTCGGGCGCGGACATCGTGCTTCAGATGGCGCTCATCAACGGCCGCTTCCACGGCGATCCGCACCCCGGCAACCTCCTGTGCTTGCCCGGCAACCGCATCGGCATGATCGATTTCGGCCTCATCGGCCACGTCAGCCCGCGCCGGCGTGAGGAATTCATCGCCTTCGTCCAGGCACTGGTCACCGACGATCCCGCGCTCCTCGCCGAAACGCTCGCCCGCTGGGCCGAACTGGAACATCAGGTCCCGCGCTTCATGCCGATCGCGGAGGGGCTGGTGGTCCGCCACGGCCGCCGTCTGGTGCTGGCCGATCTCGTCGCCGACCTGTTCGGCACGCTGCGCGAGGAGAAGCTCGCCTTCCCGCCCGATCTGCTGCTTTTGTTCAAGGCGCTGATCACATTGGATGGCGTGCTCGGCGCGATCGAGCCCGACTTCGATCTCGCCGCCGCGATGCGCCGGGCAAGCGGCCGGCTGGTGATGGAGCGGCTATCGCCGGAACGCTGGTCACGCCGCGCCGCCGCCGTCGCACTGGAGGTCGATCGGCTGGGAGACGATCTCCCGCGTCTGATCCGCGCGCTCGTCCGCCGCGCGGAGGCCCCGCCAACGGCTGCCCCGGCGCAGCCGTTCGACAGCCGCATCCTCGCGGCCGCCCTGATCGTCGCCGCGCTGATCATCGCGGCGGCGATCATGCTGACCTAGCGGCTCAGGCCGCCTCGTCGGCGTCGAGGCCGTAGGCGGTGTGCAGCACGCGCACCGCCAGCTCGGTCTCGTCCTCGTTGATCAGCACGCTGACCTTGATCTCGCTGGTCGAGATCGCAAGGATGTTGATCCCGCGCGCGCCCAGCGTCGAGAACATCGTGCTCGCGACGCCCGCATGGCTGCGCATGCCGACGCCGACGACGCTGATCTTCGCCACGCGCGTGTCGTGCACCAGCTCCTCGAAGCCGATCGCCGCACGCGCCTGGTTCAGCGTCTCGATTGATCGCGCGAGGTCCGCCGCCGGCACGGTGAAGGTCACGTCCGTCGAGCCCGAGCCCCGCGCTCCGTGATCGTGCGCGATATTCTGGATGATCATGTCGACGTTGATGTTCGCCGCGGCCAGCGGCTCGAAGATCGCCGACACCGAACCCGGCTTGTCGGGCACTGCGGTCAGCGTGATCTTCGCTTCGTTCTTGTCGTGCGCGATGCCGGTGATCAGCTGGCGTTCCACGTCTTCAACCTCCTCTTCGCCCACGATCATCGTACCGGGCAGTGTATCCGCCATCGGCGCATCGTCGCCGGTGAACGACGAGAGCACCTGGACGCGGACGTTTTCCTTCATCGCCAGGCCCACCGAGCGCGTCTGCAGCACCTTGGCGCCGACGCTGGCGAGCTCCAGCATTTCCTCATACGTCACCTTGGCGAGCTTGCGCGCGCGCGGCACGATGCGCGGATCGGTGGTATAGACGCCGTCGACGTCGGTGTAGATGTCGCAGCGATCGGCCTTGATCGCTGCCGCCACCGCCACCGCCGACGTGTCGGAGCCGCCACGGCCCAGCGTCGTCACGCGCCCCTCATGCACGCCCTGGAAGCCGGGGATCACCGCCACTTCGCCCGCACCCATGCTGGCGAGCAGTGCCTCGGCATCGATCGTTTCGATCCGCGCCTTGGCGAACGCGCCGGACGTGTTGACCGGCAGCTGCCAGCCCAGCCAGGAACGCGCCGGCACGCCGATCGCCTGCAGCGCGATCGCCAGCAGCCCGCTGGTGATCTGCTCGCCGGCGGAAACGACGACGTCATATTCCTTGGGATCGTAGAGCGCGCTCGCTTCGCGGCAGAAGTTCACCAGCCGGTCGGTCTCGCCAGCCATGGCGGAAACCACCACCGCCACTTCGTTGCCGGCCGCCGCCTCGCGTTTCACCCGCGCGGCGACCGAGCGAATCCGCTCGATCCCCGCCATCGAGGTGCCGCCGAATTTCATGACGATGCGGGCCACGGGAATACTCTCGGAGCTTGGGGAAAACAGGCGCGCCTGATAGGAGCGCCCCATGGTGGACGCAACCGTAACAACCGATACCGCTCCGGCCAGCCCCGGCGCAAGCAGCCCCGATTACGCCAGCCCCGATCACGCGAGCCCCGATCACGCGAGCATCGTCGCGACCGAGGCGGCGCATTTCGGCGCGATGGCGAAGGACTGGTGGGATCCGCGCGGTTCCTCGGCGATGCTCCACCGGCTGAACCCGGTGCGGCTGCGCTACATCCGCGAACAGGCCGACCGGCACTTCGATCTCGATCCGGCGAGCTTCACGCCGCTTGCCGGCAAGACCGCGCTCGATGTCGGTTGCGGCGCCGGCCTGCTGGCGGAGCCGTTGAAGCGCCTTGGCGCCGCCGTCACCGCGATCGACGCCGCGCCCGAAAATATCGCGGTGGCGCGCGAGCACGCGCACGCGAGCGGTCTCGTCATCGATTATCGCGCCGGCGGCGTGGAGGCAGTGGCGGGCGAGACGTTCGACCTCGTCACCTGCCTCGAGGTGATCGAGCATGTCGCCGATCCTGCGTCCTTCGTCGCCGGCCTCGCCGGCGCGCTGGCGGAGGGCGGCCTGCTGATTCTCTCCACCCCCAATCGCACCCCGCTGTCGCGCGTCGCGATGATCACGCTTGCCGAAGGGACCGGCCGGATCCCGAAGGGCACGCATAATTGGGACAAGTTCCTGACGCCAGAGGAACTGACCGAGCTGCTCGACAAGGCCGGCCTCACCGTGCGCGAAACGCGCGGGCTCAGCTTCTCGCCGACCGCCGGCTTCACCCTCTCGGACTCGCTCGCGCTCAATTACCTGATTACCGCCACCCGCGCCTGAACCACCGCGCGCAATCCACCGCTTGCGCGCCACGCCCGATCGCGCTTCAACGCCGCATCCTCACCGGAGACGTTGATGCGCATCTTGTCCTTGCTTCTCGCCTGCACCGCCATCGCCGCCGCGCCTGTCGCGGCCCAGCAGCAGACCAACGCTGCCCCGGTCGACGGCCCCACCCGCACCTTCACCGGCGCTGATCTCTTCGGCCTCTCGATCGCCGCCGATCCGCAGATCAGCCCCGACGGCCGCACCATCGTCTACGTCCGCCGCACCGGCGACATCATGAGCGATCGGATGCAGTCCTCGCTGTGGCTGATCGATGTCGCGAGCGGCAAGCAATCGCCCTTCGCTACCAGCGGCTCAAGCCCGCGCTGGTCACCGGACGGCACGCGCATCGCCTATGTCGCCGCGGACGGCGATCGTGCGCAGCTGTTCGTTCGGTGGGTCGCGACCGGCGCCAGCACCCGCGTCACCAGCCTGCCGGGTGACCCGAACAGCCTCGCCTGGTCGCCTGACGGCAAGCGCATCGCCTATATCGCCACCGTTGCCGGCCAGCCGACCACGCTCGGCAAGGCGCCCGCGAAGCCGGAGGGTGCGAAATGGGCCGAGCCGCTCGAGGTGATCGACCGCATCACCTATCGCAACGACGGACCCGGCTATCGCAAGCCCGGCTATGACCATCTCTTTGTCGTCGCGGCAGAAGGCGGCGCGGCGCAGCAGCTCACCTTCGGCAAGTTCGACGATGGCGGCCCGCTTTCGTGGAGTGCCGATGGCCGCACCATCCTGTTCTCCGCCATCCGCGGCCCCGATGCCGAGCGCCAGGTGATGAATTCCGAGGTGATCGCGGTCGATGCGAACAGCGGCACGCTGCGCACGCTCACCAGCCGCGACGGCCCGGATGCCGCACCGCGCTATTCTGATGACGGCAGCCGAATCGCCTGGATCGGCTTCGACGACAAGCGCCGCGCCTATACCAATGCGGAGCTTTACGTCGGCGATGCGAACGCTGCGGCGCCACGCTCGCTGACCGCGTCGCTCGATCGCTCGATCGAGGACGCGCAATGGGCCGGCGACGGCCGCTCGCTCTACGCCAGCTATGACGACAAGGGGCAGCGCAAGCTCGCCCGCATCGGGCTCGACGGGCGTTCGACGGTGCTTGCGGATAATCTCGCCGGCGGCGGGCTCGACCGCCCCTATACGGGCGGCGACTTCTCCGTCTCGCGCGGCGGCACCGTGGCGTACACCGGCGGTGACGCCTCGGCACCCGCGGACGTATGGGTGTGGAGCGGCGGCAAGGCGCGCCGCCTGACGAACCTCAACGCCGTGCTCACCGCCTCCAAGACGCTGGCACCGGTGCGCAAGGTCCCGGTGACGGCGCCGGACGGCCGCCCGATCGACGCCTGGCTCGCCACCCCGCCGGGCTGGCAGCCGGGTACCCGCGTGCCGCTGATCCTGGAGATCCACGGTGGGCCGCATTCCGCCTATGGCCCCAGCTTCGCGACCGACGTCCAGCTCTATGCCTCGGGCGGCTACGCGGTGCTGTGGACCAACCCGCGCGGCTCCACCTCCTACGGCGCCGAATTCGCGAACCTGATCGACAAGAACTACCCCAGCCAGGACTATGACGATCTCATGGCCGCGGTGGATGCGACGATCGCCGAAGGCGTGGCCGATCCCAACAACCTGTTCGTCACCGGCGGCTCGGGCGGCGGCGTGCTCACCTCCTGGATCGTCGGGAAGACCAACCGGTTCAAGGCGGCGGCCACGCAGAAGCCGGTGATCAACTGGATCAGCGAGGCGCTGACGATGGACAACACGCTGTTCACGTCGCGCTACTGGTTCTCCAAGCTGCCGTGGGAAGATCCCATGGGTTATTGGAACCGCTCGCCGCTCAGTCTCGTCGGCAACGTGAAGACGCCGACGCTAGTGGTGGTGGGTAGCGAGGATTACCGCACGCCCGTGAGCGAGAGTGAGCAATATTATGCCGCGCTCCAGATCGCCGGTGTGCCAACTGCCCTCGTGAAGGTGCCGGGCGCCAGCCATGGCGGCTTCACCAGTCGCCCGTCGCAATCCGCGGCGAAGGCGAGCGCAATCCTTGCCTGGTTCGATCGCTACCGCGGCGCCGCTCCAGCCGCGGCGGCAACGCCGACCAACTGAGCAATCGAACCTACTGCTGCCGCCGCGCCGGGTATTCCGTCGCGGCGGCACGTCAGTGCGCGGCAGTGTTACGGTTTGTGCCGGATTGCGCACGACTGATAGCCGGGATAGCGTCACCAACATGGTCAACCGTCGTCAGATCGCCCTAGCCGCTGGTGCGCTGTCGTTGACGGCGCTTGCCACCGTTGATCGGCCAAGCGCCGATGTACAGATTTTGACCCATGACAGTCGTGATGCCGCGCCGGCGCGCTTCCAGGCGGCTGTGGACCTGGGCGTTGCCAGCGCCTCCATTCTCGTGACGTGGACGGCCGAGCGCCTGGTGCGCTGAGCCTGAGCGGCTACACGGAAGCATCAGCGATCGCTCGCGCCCGATGGCCTCGAACGAACGGAACGCAAATCACCCGAAGGGGCGCCCCCTTCAGCGTCAGTTGAACACGGTCTTCAAGTTCATGAATTCGTGAAGGCCGTAACTGCCCAGCTCACGACCATGGCCTGATCGCTTGATGCCGCCAAACGGCGCTTCGGGCGTGGAGGCAAGCATCTTGTTTACCGCCATCATGCCCGAGGCGATATCGCGGGCGAAGCGCGCCTGCTCTTCCCGATCCTCGGTCCAGACCGAGGCGCCGAGACCGAACGGAACGTCGTTCGCCAGTGCGATCGTCGCATCCATGTCATTTGCGCGAAATACCATGGCAACCGGCCCGAACAACTCCTCCTGCGCCGCGGGATCGTCGATGGGGACGTCCACCAATATCCCTGCCGACATGAAGGCGCCCTTCCCCGGCAACGCCTCGCCGCCGAACAGCAGGCGTCCACCCGCCTTCCGGATCCGGGCGAGCTGATCAACCACGGTCTGGCGCTGCTCCTCGCTGGACAGCGGACCCATCTGAGTTGCGTCATCCATCGGATCACCCGCCACCACCGCCTTCATCCCGGCGGCAAACTTCTCCAGAAAGGCGTCGTACACGTCGGTGTGCACAATCATCCTTTTGGCGCAAATGCAGGATTGCCCGGTGTTCTGGACGCGGGCTGTCACCGCCGCTTTGGCTGCGGCATCCAGATCGGCAGACGGCATGACGATGAACGGATCGGAACCGCCAAGTTCCAGGACAACCTTTTTCAACGCCGCACCCGCGGCCTCCGCCACTTTCGCGCCGGCCCCTTCGCTGCCCGTCAGGGTCACCGCCGAAATCCGGTCATCCGCGATCAGCCTCGCCACCTTGTCGCTCTTGATCGGAAGGTTCTGGAACAGGCCGGCAGGCGCGCCGGCCGATCGAACGCGCTCTTCCATGGCGGCCGCGACGCCTTGGGAAACAGAGGCATGTTTCAGCAAACCGGCGTTGCCGGCCATGATCGTGGGTGCAAGCCAGCGCACAACCTGCCAATATGGGAAGTTCCACGGCATCACGGCCAACACAGGCCCGATTGGAAGATAGTGGGTGGTCGCCGTGCCGCCCGGCACCTTCACCTCGCGGGGGGCCAGCATCGCCGGCCCATTTTCCGCATAATAGCGGAAAGCCGCGACGCACTTTTCCACCTCGGCGATCGCGGACTTCAGCGTTTTGCCCATCTCGCGAGTCGCGATCTCCGCCAAACGACGCTTGTCGGTCTCAAATGCTTCCGCGATCCGCTCCAGCAGCCCGCATCGCGTCTCGTAATCCGTGATGCGCCACTCGTCCCACCCGGCGCGCGCTGCGTCGAGGCGCTCCTCGATCTCGTGGTCGTTCAGTTCAGGATAGCGAGCAAGTGGCTCGCCGGTGGCCGGGTTGATGGTTTGAAACATATTGCCTCAAACGATTGCTGAGCGGCGCGTATCCTTGACCCCTGGCGGTGGCGTGGCCCATAGCGCGCGCATGGACAATCCTGTGGAGAGCCTGACGTTCGAGGCCGCGCTCAAGGAACTCGAGTCGATCGTCGCACGCCTCGAGTCCGGGGACACCCCGCTGCAGGACGCAATCGAGCTTTACGAACGCGGCAATGCGCTGCGCGCGCGTTGCGCCGAACGGCTCGATGCCGCGCAAGCGCGCATTGAGGCAATCCGGCTCGACGCGGAAGGTCGCGCGACCAGCACGCCGTTCACCGCCGGATGAGCCCGTCCCCTGCGCTTGCAGCGGCACTGGCCGACACCGCGCGCGAGATCGACGCCCGGTTCGACGCACTCCTGACGATCCCGGATGATCCGCGCGCGGATCTCTATCGTGCCATGCGCCACGCAGCGATCGATGGCGGCAAGCGGCTGCGTCCTTTGCTGGTTTTCGCCACCGCTCGGCTGTTCAACTGTGACATGGAGTGCGCCGCGCGTGTCGCCACGGCTCTGGAGGCGATCCACGTCTATTCGCTGATCCATGATGATCTGCCGGCGATGGACGATGACGATCTGCGGCGCGGCCGGCCCACCGTTCACAAGCAGTTTGGCGAAGCAACCGCGATCCTGGCCGGCGACTGCCTGCATGCGCTGGCATTCGAGGTTCTCGCCGATCCGGCGACCCATCCCGATCCGTTCGTACGCGCGGAACTGGTGCTCGATCTTGCCCGTGCGGCCGGGCCCGCCGGTATGGCCGGCGGCCAAATGATGGACCTTGAGGCCGAGCGCGCGAGCTTTGATCTCACCACCGTTACGCGTCTGCAGGCGATGAAGACGGGGGCCCTGATCCTGGCAGCGGTGGAGGCAGGGGCGATCCTTGGCCGTGTGCCGCCGGAAGGTCGCGTTCACCTGCGTGGTTATGCCCGGGATGTCGGCCTGGCCTTCCAGATCGTCGACGATCTCCTCGATGTGGAAGGCGACGAGGCACTCGCCGGCAAGAAGCTGCGCAAGGATGCGGGCGCAGGCAAGGAAACCTTCGTCTCCTTGCTGGGCATTGAGCCGGCCCGCGAACGCTGCCGGTTGCTGGTCGATCAGTCGATCGCCCATCTTCGCCACTACGGGCCCGAGGCGGACCTGCTCCGCGACATCGCGCGCTTCGTGCTTCAAAGGGACCATTGAGCATGACCACTCGCATCGGCGTTTATCCAGGCACTTTCGACCCGATCACCCTCGGCCACATGGATATCATCCGCCGCGGCGCGAAGCTGGTCGATCGGCTGGTAATCGGCGTGACGACCAATCCGTCGAAAAGCCCGATGTTCAGCCTGGAAGAACGCATGATGATGGTGAAGCGCGAATGCGCCAGCCTGGATGCGACTATCGACGTGGTCAGCTTCGACCTGTTGCTGATGGACTTTGCCGAGCGTGAAGGGGCGAGCGTGATCGTCCGCGGCCTGCGCGCCGTTGCTGACTTCGAATACGAATATCAGATGGCGGGCATGAACCAGCAGTTGAATGATCGCATCGAGACGGTCTTCCTGATGGCCGACGTGGCATTGCAGCCGATCGCCAGCCGGCTGGTCAAGGAAATCGCCATTTTCGGTGGTGAGATCGGCAAGTTCGTGACCCCGGCGGTGCGCGAGGAAGTCGTCGCGCGTGTCGCGGAGACCGGGCGCCGCGGCAGGTAACCCCTTCCGGCGGCACAAGGCCGACGCCCTCAGGGGCAACGCGCACGGTCGCGCAGTTCAGTTTGGCGCAAGGCGCGATCTGGTTTAGGGCCTGGTCAAACGATCTGGTTGGGAAGACGATGCGGTTTGTTGGAATGATCGCGATGCTGGCAGCGTTGCTGGCAGGGCCGGCCATGGCCCAGGAAAAAACCCCGGAAACGCAGGCGACCGCAACCGCTTCCAAGCAGCGCTACACGCCGCCGCCCACGACCGACCTTGAGAATACCTGGTTGCTGGACCTGTCGAGCGGCGGCCGCGTGTCCATCTGGCTGCGCCCCGACGTGGCGCCCGACATGGTACGCCGGATCAAGAACCTGACCCGTCGCAAGTTCTATGACGGCCTCACGTTCCACCGCGTGATCGACGGCTTCATGGCCCAGGGCGGCGACCCGCAGGGCGACGGCACCGGCGGATCGGACCTGCCTGACGTGAAGGCTGAGTTCAATTACCTGCCGCACGTACGCGGTGCGGTCGCGGCGGCCCGCGCCCAGGACGAAAACAGCGCAAACAGCCAGTTCTACATCATGCTGATGCCGCGCCTCAGCCTGGACGGTAAGTACACCGTTTTCGGGCGCGTGCTTCAGGGCATGCAATATGTCGATGCGATCGAAAAGGGCGAGCCGCCGGCGAACCCCACGCGTATCCTCCACGCTTATATCGCGGCCGATAATCCTCCGCCTTATCAGGCAGCGCCGGTCACCCCGCCGCCGTCGCTGGACGCACCCGCAACGCTCCCCAGCGCCAAGCCCGCGGGCAACGCGAAGCCGGCAACCAAGGCCAAGCCGCGCCGCTGAACGCCGTGAGGGAGTGCGGAACGTGCCGCACTCCTCCTGCCCGAACGTCGTCACCCGGGCGGACAATCGCGCTCTGCGTGACAACGACAGGCGCCGATAAGGCGAGAAGCCTGACCGCCGACCGGCCGGCATGTCACTGGGCGACGATCGTCCCAGCGCTCAACGCGCCCTTTAACCGAAGGCTAGGCGCGCGAACTGAGCAGGCCGGCCGCCACCGCCAGCGCCGCTCCAGCCGCCACGAAGGCGACGATCATCAGCAGACCGTCCTTGACCAGCAAGGCCATGCCGAACGCCGCGATCGCAGCCATCGGCGCCGTGGTCGCCAGCGGCAATAGCTCCAGTGGCGGGATCGCCAGGGTCAGCACGAGGATCGCAGCAGCCGCCACCCTGACCATCGGCCCCTTCGTCAGCCCCGGCAGCCGTCCGTGGAACCACTTGTCCATCCGCTTGCCGACCGGCCGGACCTTCTCGACCGCCTTCTTCACTTTCTCGGAACTGAGCGAGCGATTGGCAAGAAAACCCGGCAGCCAGAGATGCTTTCGGCCGAACAGCATTTGCACAGCGGTCAGCACGATCACCAGCGCCAGCACAGTGGGCAAGCCGGGTATCGAGCCCACCGGCGAGATGTCGATCAGCGGGATGATGACCAGAAAGGGAGCGTAGCTTCGGTTTCCGAACGCCTCGATCGTCTGACCGAGCGACACTTCGTCCTTCTCGTCTGCCAGTTCGTCAAGTCGGTCGAGTATGTCGCCGACGCTGTGCGGTTCATCTGCCATCCGGTGCTGAACGGCGCGCCGCGTGCCACGGTTCCGCCACCGTAACGGTCTCTGCATACGCATAGGGCCGCGGCACCCGTGGATGCCGCGGCCCCTGTGTCACCGTCTAGGCTGCGATTACTTGTACTTCAGGTCGAAGCGATCGGCTTCCATCACCTTGGTCCAGGCCGCGACGAAGTCCTTCACGAACTTCTCCTTCGCGTCGTCGCAGGCATAGACTTCGGCCAGCGCGCGCAGCTGCGAATTGGCGCCGAACACCAGGTCGGTGCGCGATGCCCGCCAGCGCGGCTCGTCGGTGGCGCGATCGGTACCGATGTAGAGCTCGTCGCTCTTCTCATCGACCTGCTTCCACGCCGTGCCCATGTCGAGCAGGTTGACGAAATAATCGTTCGTCAGCTGCCCCGGCTTGTCGGTCAGCACGCCATGGTCGGTATCGCCATGGTTGGCGCCGATCACGCGCATCCCGCCGACCAGCACCGTCATCTCCGGCCCGCTCAGCCCCAGCAGCTGCGCCCGGTCGACCAGCAGCTCCTCGGTCGGCACGTTGAACCGCACCTGCAGGTAGTTGCGGAAGCCATCGGCCTTTGGCTCCAGCACATCGAAGCTCGCGGCATCGGTCTGCTCTTCCGTCGCGTCGGTGCGGCCCGGGGTGAACGGCACCTCGATGTCATGACCGGCCGCCTTCGCCGCCTGCTCCACGCCCACGCTGCCGCCCAGCACGATCAGGTCGGCGATCGACACCTTCTTGCCGCCGCTCGCGCTGCCGTCGAAGTCCGCCTTGATGCGTTCATAGACGTCGAGCACCTTGGCGAGCTTCTCGGGCTCGTTGACGTCCCAGCTGCGCTGCGGCTCCAGCCGAATGCGCGCGCCATTGGCGCCGCCGCGATGGTCGGACTGGCGATAGGTCGAGGCCGAGGCCCAGGCCGTCTTCACCAGCTCGCTCGTCGACAGGCCGGAATCCGCGATCTTCTGCTTCAGCGCCTGGACGTCCGCCGCATCGATCGGGGCGTAATCGGCCTTCGGGATCGGATCCTGCCAGATCAGATCCTCTGCCGGCACGTCCGGGCCGAAGTAGCGGATCTTGGGCCCCATGTCGCGGTGGCACAGCTTGAACCACGCGCGGGCGAAGGCATCGGCGAACAGGTCCGGATTGCTGCGGAACCGCTCGGAGATCTCGCGGTACTTCGGGTCGACCTTCATCGCCATGTCGGCGGTGGTCATCATTGTCGGCACCTTGACGCCGGGCGTATGGGCCTTGGGCGCCAGCGTCTCAGGCGGGTTGCCGATCGGCTGCCACTGCCACGCACCGGCCGGGCTCTTCACCAGCTCATATTCGTGGTCGAGCAGCATCTCGAAATAGGTCATGTCCCATTTCGTCGGGGTCGGCGTCCACGCGCCCTCGATGCCGCTGGTGATCGTGTGATCGCCCATGCCGCTCTCGTGGGTGGACGTCCAGCCGAGGCCCATCTGCGCAATGTCCGCGCCTTCCGGCTCTGCGCCGACGAGCGATGCGTCGCCCGCGCCATGCGCCTTGCCGAAGGTGTGGCCGCCGGCGGTGAGCGCCACGACTTCCTCGTCGTTCATGCCCATGCGGTGGAACGTCTCGCGGATGTCGCGCGCCGAACCCTTGGGATCAGGCTCGCCGCCCGGCCCTTCCGGATTGACGTAGATGAGGCCCATCTGGATCGCCGCGAGCGGGTTCTCCAGCGCCAGCCCCGACTTCTCGTCGATGCGCGTCTGGCCGAGCCATTCCTCCTCGGTGCCCCAGTAGATGTCCTTCTCGGGCTCGAACACGTCCTCGCGCCCGCCGCCGAAACCGAACACCGGGCCGCCCATCGATTCGATCGCGACATTGCCGGTCAGGATGAACAGGTCGGCCCAGCTCAGCTTGCGGCCGTACTTCTGCTTGATCGGCCACAGCAGGCGCCGCGCCTTGTCGAGGTTGCCGTTATCCGGCCAGCTGTTGAGGGGGGCGAACCGCTGCGCGCCCGATGACGAACCGCCGCGCCCGTCGCCGGTGCGATAGGTGCCGGCCGAGTGCCACGCCATGCGGATGAAGAACGGGCCATAGTGACCATAATCGGCCGGCCACCACGGCTGGCTGTCGGTCATCAGCGCGCGCAGATCAGCCTTCACTGCTTCCAGGTCGAGCGTCTTGAATTCGGCTGCGTAATCGAAATCGTCGCCCATCGGATTTCCCGACAGGCCATTCTGTTGAAGAATTTCCAGCGAAAGCTGGTTCGGCCACCAATCCCGGTTCGTACGGCCGAGCAACTTGCGAAGCGCGGCCGGTTCCTTGGAATGATCGCTGAGGGGGCTTCCGGTAACCGGGCAGCCGCTGGTCGTCGCGTCCATGGGGGATCTCCTCATCCTCGGCACATTGTGCGCCAAGACTAGGCCGATGCGGCGCCGTTGAAAGCGACATAAATTCGTCAGCGACAGCGAGGAAATCGATCAGTTCTTCAGGAACAAACTGCCGGATCGATCAAACCGTTAGGCGGCGCGCGCCGCGGCAACGGGCGAAAGCGCGCGTTCAATCGTCGGCAGCAGATGGTCGACAACAGCGGTGATCGCGGCACCATTGGGGTGAATTCGGTCGGCGAGCACCATGGTCGGATGGCCGAGAACACCGGGCGGGAAGAAGCTGGCCAGCAGCGTGCCGTGTCGCGCGGCAACCTCCTGATGGATGCCCAGAAAAGCGCCGGTTCGCGCACGCAGGAACGCCGGCGGCTCCAGCGTGGTCAGCAGAACCGGGATGTCACAGCGGCTGAACTCAAGGAGGATCGCGTCCAGATTGCCCTCCGTTTGCGCGGGCGAGAGGCCCCGCAAAACGTCATTGGCGCCAATTTGCACGATGGCGAGATCCGGACGCTCGGTCAGCCGCGACAGCACACCCGGCAGACGGCGCCGGGCGTCGCCGCTGGTGTTGCCCGACACGCCGGCATTGATCACCCGCGCCCCGTCGTGCCGCTCGCGCAGGCGATGTTGAAGCTGGGCGGGGAAGCTCTGGTCGGCAGCAAGGCCATATCCGGCGACAAGGCTGTCGCCAAAGGCAAGAACCAGCGGTGCGTTGGTGGGCATGATCAGCAAGATGGTGATCCGCCACGGTTTTTCGAGGCTCATCGGCCAGCGAAAGCTTGCCGGCGGCAGGGCGGGAAAGGCGCGGGGCCTCACCCCTGCACCACCGGGTGCGCGAGGCGGCCAAGACCGCCCCGCGCAGCCGATCAGTTGGCAGCGCCGCTCACCAAGGGCGCGGGCGCGAACGGCTTGATGCCGAACTCGGGATAGACTTCTGCCGGATAATAGAAGGTGCCGTCCTTCACGACCATGGCGATGCTCTTGACCGCCTTGAAATCCTTGGTCGGATCGCCCGGCACCAGGAAGAAGTCAGCCAGCTTGCCCTTCTCGACTGAGCCGAGCGTCGCATCCTGCCTGAGGTACTTGGCCATATCCCAGGTCGCGCGGGTCAGGATCTGCGCCGGCGTCATGCCGACCTGCTGGTACAGTTCCAGTTCGCGGTGAAAGGTGAAGGATCCGCCCGTATCGGTGCCCGGCACGATCATCGCGCCGCGCTCGTTCAGCATCCGCACCGTCGCGACGATCTTGTCATAGGCGCCGCGATACGCCGCATCATCGCCCGGCGCGGTTGCGTCGATCCACGCCTGCTTCAGACCGCGCTGAGCGCCGATCGGCAAGTGATCGAAATAGTCCGCCGCACCCGGTGCCATCTGGCCATCGCGATTGAGCAGCAGGTTCTCGTGGATGCCAAGCGTCACGTCGATCGGCGTCTTGCGCGCGGTGACGAGGCCCATCGTATGCTGCACCCGTTCGCTGTTGAGATCCAGCGATGGCAGCCGCTTCAGCGCGGTCAGCCGGAACAGCGTACGCGTGTCCTCGGTCGGCTTGATCACCCATTGCAGCATGAACTGGTTGATATGGGTCATTTCGTCGAACCCGGCCTCGATCATCTGATCGGCGGTGGCGAACGCGGGCACGTGGCCGGCCACCTTCAGGCCGCGCGCATGGGCTTCCTTCACCAGCGCGGGGATCCACGCCGGATTCATGCTGTTGTACGACTTCACGCCCCAATAGCCGCCATGGTCGGCATACCAGCGGACTGCCGCAACGGCCTCCGCCTCGCTGTTGACGAGAATGCCGTTGTTGGCGCTGAACTGGCTCTTGCCTTCGATGAAGCCCGCGCGAACGATGCGCGGCCCGGCGATCACGCCGCCGTCGATGCGCTCGATCAGCTTGTCGAGCACCGCATTGTCATTGCCCATGTCGCGCATGGTGGTGACGCCGGCGACCAGGTTCAGCAGCGCGCCTTCCTGTCCGGTGTGGGCGTGCATCTCGTACATGCCCGGAATGATCGTGCCGCCAGCGCCGTCGATCACGACCTCGCCCTTGCCGCCCTTCTGCGTCAACGGCTCGACGCCCATGATCTTGTTGCCGGATACCAGCACCGACGCCGGCGCGCCGACCGTGCCGGTCTTCGAATCGAACACCCGCACGTTGCGGATGCGCACCGTTCCCGAATAGCGGTGCGCCACCTTCTTGTTGATCGCGACAAACCGATCGGTGGACCATTGCGCGGCCAGGGTCTTCAGCCGCTCCGCTTCATCCTCATAGCCGGCGCGCACGATCACCTGCCGGGGAGACACGCTCGCGAACATCTCGCCCTTCTCGTCGAGAAGGACCGTGTCCGGCGTGGTCTCGATCCCGCCGAGATCATAACGCGTGACCTTCAGTGGCCCGCCGGTGCCGTTCACCGTCAGCGTCTCGCCCTTGGTCAGCGTCAGCGTCCCACCCGGCAGTGCGGTGATCGTGGTGCCGCCCGCCTTCATGATGGCGCGGGCATAAAGTGCGGTCGCCCAGGGGCTGCCGCTCTGGGCCACATAGACGGCCGAACCCGTGGCGTTGGCCGTCCCCTTGCCGGTAGCATCCGTCCAAGTGGCCTGCGCCCCTTGTCGCGCGAAATGCTCCTCGACCTTGGAGCCGAAGGTGGTTGTGCCGTTGATGTCCCAGGCGACAGGCAGGCCCTTGGCATCGAGCTGCAGGGTCTCTTTCATCGTCGGGCCGCGGCCGTTGTTCTTGTAATCGAAGTCGATGGCCGTGCGGTCGCCCTGCACATCGGCATTCAGATGGCCCACGTTCTTGCCCCCGAAGATTACGCTGTAGCGCTGCATTTCCGCGGCGGCGTTGGTGGCAAGCGAAAGGGCGAGCGCAGCAATTGCTGCCGAGGACAGGAGCTTCATACGCCCGCCGTTACGTGGCAGCCACCGCCCGCGCAACAACCTGTCGCGTCCAGCCATTCCCGGAACAACTGGCTGAATAGACTCTTCTAATGCGAACCACCGCCCGGTAAATGGCCGGCCAAATGCGGTTAATTCGGATGACGACGTGGCGGAAAAGGACTCCGGGAACACCACCATCGACATTGAAGGTAACGGCCAGAGCGCTGGCGTCCCCGCTGCGGGCGCGATGGACGTAGGCGCGCACGAGCCGCTGGGCGCCAGCAGCGACGGCAAGCGGCACTGGCGCGAAAGCACCATCACCGAACCTGGCTTGAACAATCGCGGCAACGTCTTCTTCGCCGCTATCGAGATGACGCGGATGCCGATGATCCTCACCGATCCGCATCAGCCCGATAACCCGATCGTCTTTGCCAACAAGGCCTTTCTCGACCTCACCCTCTATGAGGAGGAGGAAGTTCTCGGCCGCAACTGCCGGTTCCTTCAGGGCGCTCGCACCGATTCGGAAAGCGTGGCCGAACTGCGCGATGCCGTGGCCGCGAACCAGTCGATCGCGCTGGAGATCCTGAACTACAAGCGCGACGGAACGCCGTTCTGGAACGCAGTATTCATCGGCCCGGTCTATGACACATCCGGCAAGCTGCTCTACTTCTTCGCCAGCCAGCTCGACGTCACCCGCCGACGCGAAAGCGAAAGATCGTACCTGCAGGCGCAGAAGATGGAGGCGGTGGGACAGCTCACTGCCGGCCTTGCGCACGATTTCAACAATCTGCTTCAGGTGGTGAACGGCAATCTCGAGCTCGCCGTGGCCCGCAGCTCCGATGAACGCGTGCTGCGCTATCTGGCAAGTGCGCGAGGGGCCGCTGAACGCGGCGCAAAGCTCACCGGCCAATTGCTCGCCTTTGCACGCAAGACCCGGCTCGATCCCCGGCCGGTGGACGTCAGCGAGTGCCTCAACAGCTTCGCCGACGTGATGGAAAGCGCGCTCGGCAAGAAGGTGGAGCTTCACTTCAGCCTGCGCCGGGGCCTGCCCAAGGCGCTGCTCGATCCGCAGCAACTCGAAATGGCGGTCCTCAACATCGCGCTCAATGCCAAGGATGCGATGCCGACCGGCGGAGTGATCGAGCTTTCCACCGCCCGGGTGCGGCTGAACGGCGACGCTGCGTCGCGCGGCCTCTCGCCCGGCGAATATGTCGCAGTGCAGGTGCGCGACGAGGGCGAAGGCATGACGCCGGAGGTGATCGAACGCGCGGTCGAGCCGTTCTTCACGACCAAGGGTGTGGGCAAGGGCACCGGCCTGGGCCTCGCCATGGCGAGCGGCTTCGTTCAGCAGTCGCGTGGGCGGCTGGAGATCGAGAGCACGCCGGGCAAGGGAACCACGGTCCGGATGCTGTTCCCCGTCGCCGCCCGCGACGAACGCGATCTCGCCCCTGAGCCGCAGCAAAACAGCAAGCCGGCATCGTCAAATCAGTCGGGCGCCCACATCCTGGTGGTCGAAGACAGCCCGGAAGTCCTCGCCCTTGCGCGGGAGATCTTGGAGGAGGTCGGCTACCGGATCACCACCGCCGAAACCGGCGAAGAGGGCTTGGCCGCCTTCCGGAGCGCGCCCGAGGAATCGATCGATCTCGTGTTCACCGATCTCGTCATGCCAGGCGGCATCAACGGAATCGTGCTGGCACAGGAAATCGCCAAGATCGCGCCTGACGTGCCGGTGCTGATGACGACCGGCTATAACGAGGAACTGGTCGCCGATGGTCCGCTGCGCAGCGGGCTCGACGTCCTGGGTAAGCCCTATCGCCGCGCCGACCTGCTCGACCGCGTTCGCCAGGCCCTGAACCGCAAGGGTGATGGCGGGCCGCGCCGCCATATCTCGGACTATGGCTCGGCCGAGGAGTGAACGGTCTGGCGGTCCCGCCCGTCAGATCACGTCGGGCAAGGGCGCCGTTCCGGCCGACCGGCTGACGTACAGCTTTTCCGCGCAATGTTCGTTTGCCCAGGCGAGGCCGGCAGCCTCCGCATCGTCATAGGTCGCATAGGGTTCACCCCCGACCAGCGACACTGATTCAGCAGCGTCGGTATCGCCGCAGCGGAACAGCACTGATCCGTTCAAGCGGTAACGACCATCGTCCAGTTCCTGGATCCTGATGCAGTCGCTGTCGCTGGGCGCCGGCTCACCTGCCGGCAGTTTCGTGATGTCCATGATGCCTCCAGATCTCGGCCGGGAACACAACGCACGAACGGCTCATTCCGCCGCCATCAACCCTTCGTCCACGTCCGGCTCGTCGTCGGCGCTCACACCGCCATCGAGCCGCGCCTCGTCGGCGGCCAGATCCGCCGCATCCTCCTGCGTGATGCCGAACCGTGCCGCGACGTCGGGGGCGAAGCGCAGCAGATCCGGACGCAGCCTCAGCAGGCTGAGATCCTTCGCCTTGCCCTCCATCATCACGTCGAAGAGCAGCCCGTCGGCCATGCGCATGAAGGTGGCGAATTCGAACGGGTTCGTGAAATCGGCGTGCCCCGTCCAGATCGGCGGCCGAAGCACAGTCTTCACGCGGGCGGTTGCCTTTACCGGCGCCTTCAGCACCTCGCCCTTGCGCGCCCGCCCCTTGCCCGCCTTGGCGTCTGCCCGCTGCTTGGCGGTGATCTTCTGCTTCACTTCCCGCATCTCGGTACGCGGCGAGGAGAAATGAATCTTCGGTCGCACGCCGGCGGGCCAGGTGGCGAGAAATCGTTCCAGCGTGTCGCGCATGTCCAGCCGCTCGGGATTGAGGCACCAGAAATGCTGGTAGTCGAACACGCAGCGCACGCCGGTTCGCTCGTGGATCCACAACACGTCGGCGGCCGAAAAGCGGATGTCGTCATTTTCCAGCACCAAGCGCCGCTTCACGTGTTCGGGGCATTGCTCCCACCCCTCGATCCAGCGGGCACGGCTCGCTTCATGATCGTCATAGACGCCCCCGACATGGGTGATCATCACCGCTTCGTCGTTAAGCTCCATACGGTCCAGCATCTCGGCCTGGCTGGACAGATCCCAGATGCTCTTCTTGGTAAGCTCCGGATTGGGCGCGTTCAGCAGAACATATTGCGACGGGTGGAATGACAGGCGGATGTCATACGCGCGGGCCTTGGCGCCGAACGCGCGCAACTCGGCATCGCTTTCGGCCACCATGTTGTGAAACTGCGGCATGTCGGGATGGGTCGCGTAGGGCGCGATGTCCGACGACAGGCGGTACATGTCGAGCTTCTCGGCCTTCAGATAGTCCAGCACCGTGTCGAGCAGCTCCAACGAGCATTTGAGATGCGGGTTCTTCTGCCATCGACGAGTGTCGCCGGATTTCAGGCCAGGCTTGCCCATCACCTTCACAGGAAAACCGAGGCGAAGCGGACGGCTGTTGTCTGTCATGAAAGCACCTGCGCCTGAGGGATGCCGAGGCCGCGCACGAAACTGTTCCAATCGGCCAGAGTCAGGGCGCCACCGGTGGCCTGGGCATGGCCGTTGCCGTAGCGGCCATCCGCATCCGGCGGCCGGTGTTCGGCAAGAAAGTCGATGAGGTTGCGTCCGCTTGCCGATCGCGCGGCGAAATGGACCCACCCGGGGCGGTAGCCATGATTGGCCGCGATGACGATCTTATCCTTCAGCCGGCCGCGCCATTGCTGCGCCACCAGCGGATGGATCTGGCATGGCGTGTCGAGTGTGATGAGCGCCACGTCCCCCACCACCACGGGCGGCTGGCGCTTGCCTGCTTCCATGGCAGCGCGAACTTCGGCCTTCGCTGCCCGCAATGCCTCGGAATCGGCATCCACGCCCTTGGTGATTGCCTTGGGCCCATCGGCGCTGAGCAGCAGCCGCAGCGCCGGGCCGGCATCCGCCGCGGCGGTGCGTCGGGGCGCGTTGATCAGCGACACCGCGTCGCGCAGCGCGGTCTTGCCCCAGCGCGCCTGTGCTTCGGCAAGCTCGGGAAAGTCACGGCCTTCCTCCATGTCGCCGATCAGGCCGATGGCGGCCAGCCAGAGCAGGTCGTCGACATCCCCCAGCGCTCCCGCCGCCCAATACGCCAGCAGCGCACTGGTCGGCTCAGGCGACAGGCCGTTGCCGCTGATCGTGATCGCACCCGCAGGCTCGCCGGTCGGCACATGATGATCGATGACGACCGTCGGGCATCCGGGCAGCACGGGAGTGGCCCGCGTGCCAAGGTCGAGCAGGATCAGCCCCGCCGGGTCACCGGCGGAAAGGCGGCTCGCCACGTCCGGATCCCAGGGCGTCTCACCCTTTCCCGTTAGATGAATGGCATGGCGGCGTCCCGCTCGCTCGAGCGCCCGCGCTAGCACAGCGGCCGCCGCCAGCCCATCCGCGTCGAAATGCGACAGGATGGCGATCGTGCCATCCGGATCAAATCCGCCGAGCGCCTCCGCGCACGCCTCTTGCGCCGCAGTGCGCGGGTCTGAAGCAAAGGCAAGCCGGCCGATCATCTGGAATGAACGCGGCGCATGCCGGTGCGGGTCCGCGCCCGCAGGTGCCCCTTCGTACAGGCGCCCGTTTAATCAACCAGCATCCGGGAAAGGGCGGGGCTGAACCATTCGATCAGTCCCTCGGGCTGCCGGATCAATGCCCGCGCGGCGAGGTCGTTCGCCTCCGCAAGCGCCTTCATCTCCGTTGGTTCAGCTACGCTGAGCGCAGTGGCCCAGGCATCGGCCAGCATCGCCGAGCGATGAACAACACTGACCAACAGCGCATGGCCCACCGGCTCGCCGGTTCGAGGGTCGATGGTGTGCCGCCCGCGGACATAATCTCCGGACGTCGCCACGGCGAGCTGATGAAGCGCCAATCGCAGCGGCAGCGCGAGAGCGCCCGGCGTTTCCAGATCCACCCACCAGGGATCGCCATCGGGCCGTATCCCGCGCCCCACGAACTCGCCGCCGATCTCAACGAGACTGTGCCCGACGCCGTGCTCGGCCACCACCGCGGCAAGGCAATCGACCGCATAACCTTTGGCGATGCCGGACAGGTCGAGCCGTACGTCCGCCCGGCGCTGCAAACGGCGCGCCGGGGGATCAAAGGCGAGCTGTCGCCATCCGCCCGTCTGCACTGCCGCCGCGATTGCCTCCGCCGTCGGTGCTGCCGCCGATCGCTGCGGCCCATAGCCCCATAGATCAACCAACTTCCCCAGCGCGGGGTCGAACGCTCCACCCGACGCCACTGCCACGTCCAGCGCCGCGGCGATCACTGTCGCGAAGTCCGGTGGCAGCATCGTCCAGCGTCCGGGCGGAGCGCGGTTGAACCGGCTGATCAGCGAGTCCAGCAGCCAGTGGCTCATTTCCGAAACGAGCTGATCCAGCCGGCGTTCGATCGCGCGGCCGATACTGTCCACGTCCAGCCCGGCCGACGCTGCAAGCTTCACCTGCCAGCGCGTCCCCATTGTGGCGCCGCCGAGCTCCCGCACGGCTAGATCGGGGCTCCACCCGGCCAAAGCGGCCGGGTCGATCTCAGGCACCAGCAGCCTTGGCTGTCCCGCCGGAATGTCGGGCGACGCCACGGCCTCAGGTCAGGGTGCCGGCACCTCGAGCGTGGTGGTGAAGGTCATGCGCCGCTCCGTCGCACGCGGAACGCTCGCCTTGGCGTCCGTCACGGTTGCGCTCATCCAGTACATGCCGGGCACTGGCCATTTGACCCGCAACAGCCCGTCCGCGCCGGTGGTCAGCTCCTGGACCGCTTCGTTTTCGCGGAACTTCTTCGACCCAGGCACCACCGTCACGGTCACGCCGGCAGCGGGCTTGCCGTCAACCAGAAAGCGGAACTGCCCCTCTTCGTCCGACACCAGCTCGCTCGGATGCGTAACCGGCTGCATCTCCAGCCCCTTGCCGGTCGGCTTGAAGACACCGTCGCTGGGCGCGCCGGCCGTGACATAGATGGCGTTCTGACCCATGACCTCGGTCAGCTTCACATCCGTCGCGCCCGCCGGAATCTCCGCCGGCGTGGCGACGCTCTGTACCCGCGGTGCCCCCTGCGGCGCACCGGCGCCCGCTGCCGGCGGCGGGCCGCGTCGGCCGCCTACCCGCCACGTCTCGCCATTCAGCTTGAAGCTGCCCATCACAGAGGACATTTCGGTGCCGATCTTCCACGTGCCGGGCTTGTCGACCTTGACGTCGAACGTGGAGCGATGACGACCAGTCGCGGCGTTCTCGATCGCACCCTGCGTGCCATCGGGTGCCCACACCTTGATCTGCTCGGGCCGCATGGCGACGTGATCCGGGTAGAAGAGGTCGTTCGAAACCGCCGCGTCCACCGTCACATATTGGTTGGTGTCGGACAAAGTGGTGGTCGATGGCAACAGCCATTGACGGTGCGCAAGGGCGGGAGCTGCAAGCGTTGCGGCGCCCACGGCGGCGAGCAGGATGGTCTTCAGGCGCATGGTGATCTTCCTCAACGAACGGTGATGGAGCCGAGCTCGGTGCTGCCGCTGGCGCTGCCGCCGCGACCGGGCACAGTGATCGGCACACGCACCAATTCCCGCCCGCCGGTTTCGCGCGCGGCCTCGACGTTCAGCACATATTGCCCCGCCGGCAGGTTCTTGGGCAGCGGGATCTGATAGGTGCCGGGCGCTCGGGTTGCACCGCTGACACCGTCGGCCGGCAGCTTCAGGCTTCGGCCGCCCTTGCGCCACCAGCTGCGCAGATCGGCGAGCCACTTGGTCCCCGGCTCGGCGCCGCCTTTTTTTACGTCATACCAGACGAATACGGTTCGCGCCGCGCCGCCGGATGCCGGCTCCAGCCACCCTGCAACATAGGGCCGGTGATATTCGGCGACCTTCAGCCGCGGTACGGTGACGCTGACGGTTTGGGCGGCGGCGGGCGCGCTCACCACGCCGGCAAGAAGCAGATAGGCAGGGCGCATGGGTTCGCGAAAGCTCCCTCAGTGGATCAGGAACAGGGCCAGCAGCAGCGGCACGATGATGCTCGTGGCGACCAGCGGCCAGGTGGACGGACGATGCCGGGCGTGAAGCTGCAACAGCAGCAGCCCCGTCAGGGTGAAGATGATGCAGGCAACCGCAAAGACGTCGATGAACCAGAACCACGGGTCCCCGGTGTTGCGGCCTTTATGGAGGTCGTTGAAATAGGAGATCCAGCCGCGCCAGGTCGTCTCCGCGGTAATGGTGCCGTTTTCCCGATCGATGCTGACCCAGCTGTCCCGGCCCGGCCCAGGCATGGCGACATAGACTTCCTCGTCCGACCACTCACCGGGCCGGCCCGCCGGGTCGACGGCCACCGCCGCCGCCACCGCGCTGGCAACAGAGGCGGGAAGCGGTGCGTCGGCGGCATGGTCTCCGCGCAATTCAGCCAGCCGCGGCGGCGGCAGCGTCGCTTCCGCGCGCGTCACTTGCGGCTCGGCGCCGATCGTTGCCGCATGATTCAGCGTGATGCCGGTGATCGCGAACAGGAACATGCCGGCCAATGAAACGGCCGCGCTGACCCAATGCCACATATGCAGCTGCTTCAGCCAGAAGGCGCGAACCTTCTTCCTGGGCTTGGCAGGGGCAACAGGACGGGAAGACGCGGTCCGGGGCCGTTCGCCCGACACTCGCTGTTCACCCGTCACGTCCACGTCGCTGGCCTGCATGCCCATTCCATCTACGCGCTGAGGTCAGCCGCTTTCGACATCCGGCTAGAGCAATCGCGAATAACTCGCAACAGCAAAGGGCAGCCAGCGTCAGCGCCGGCTAGCGGTCGCCACCGGATCCTTCACCCCGAATTGCGTAGCGCCGTGGCGATCGCATTGATCGACAGGAGAATGCCTTCGGCAATCCGCGCATCATCCTCCCCGGCGCGGTGACGGCGCATCAATTCGATCTGCAGCAGATTGAGCGGCTCGATATACGGCAGACGCAGACGGATGGACGCGTCCAGGGTGGGATGCTTTTCCAGCAGCCGCGACTGCCCCGTCACCTGCAACAGCCCGTCCTGCGTGATCTGCCAATCATCGCGAATGCGCGAGAAGATGCGATGCCCCAACTTCTCGTCTTCGACGAGGCTCGCGTAGCGTTCGGCAATGCCCATGTCCGATTTGGCGAGCACCATTTCCATATTGGCGAGCGTGGCGGCGAACAGCGGCCAGCCCTCGGCCATCTCCGCAAGCAGCGCCTTGTCCTCGAACGCCGCGATCGCCTGACCCACGCCATACCAGCCGGGCAGCATCACGCGCGCCTGCGCCCAGCTGAACACCCAGGGAATGGCGCGCAGGTCCTCGATCTTTGCCGACTTCTTCCGGCTTGCCGGGCGGCTGCCGATCTTGAGGCCGGAGATCTCCGCAATCGGGGTCATCTGCCGGAAGAAGGTGTTGAACCCTTCCGTGCCGTAAACGAGATCGCGATAGGCGTGGAAGGCGGCGTCCGAGAGCCGGTCCATCGCTCGGGCAAAGGTTTCATTTTCGGCATTGGAAAGCGGCGCTGGCGACAGGCTGGCCAGCAGCGTGGCCGATGCCATGGCCTCCAGGTTCGTAATCGCGCTTTCGCGGGTGCCGTATTTGCCCGCGATCACCTCGCCCTGCTCAGTGATGCGGATGCGGCCCTGCACCGTGCCGGGCGGCTGTGCGCGGATCGCGGCGAAGCTGGACCCGCCACCGCGCCCCACGGCGCCGCCGCGACCGTGGAACAGCTGCATGCCAACGCCGGCCGCTTCGAACACCGGCTTCAGCGCCGTCGATGCTTTGGAGAGTTGCCAGGTGGACGTAAGGTAGCCGCCGTCCTTGTTGCTGTCGGAATAACCGATCATCACTTCCTGGTGGCCACGCGCGCGGGCGATCGCGGCCACTTCCGGCAGTGCGAACCAAGCGCTCATGATGCCCGGCGCAGCTTCCAGATCCCCGATCGTTTCGAACAACGGCACGGCCATCACCTGCGCCTGCGGGGGATCGCCCGGCACATAAAGGCCAACTTCCTTCAGCAGCAGATGCACTTCGAGCAGGTCGCTGACCGAAGTGCACATCGACACAATATACTGGCGGATGCACGCCCGTCCGTAAGTCGCGTGTGCCTCTGCCGCCGCTGCGACGATCGCGAGCTCCTTGGCGGTTTCCTCGGAATAACTGATGAAGCGGCTGGTCAGCGGCCGCGCCGTGGCAAGTTCGCGGGTCAGCAGCGCCACCCGCTCGTCCTCGCTCAGCGTCGCGTAATCGGCACAGACACCGGCGCGGGCCAGCAACTCGCCAACCACCCGCTCATGAACAGCGCTGTTCTGCCTCAGGTCGAGCGTCGCGAGATGAAACCCGAACACTTCCACCGCGCGGATCAAACGCCCAATCACTCCGCCGCTGGCGAGCAGGCCGCCACCCGCGGCGGACAAGGCGCGCGCCATGGCAACCAGATCCGCGCGAAAGGCGCGGGGATCGGGATACGGCTCTGCGTCACGCGCCGCCGGCCGTGGCGGCCGGGTGCCTACCAGCTTGCGATAGGTAGCCGCCAGGCGCGCGTAGATCCCCGACAGCGCGCGACGATATGGCTCGTCACGCCGGCTTTCGGCATCATCCCCGCTGGCTTCGGCTAATGCGATCACGGCCGGGTCCACCGGTGCATGATCCGCCGAGATCGACAGTTCCGCGCCCAACGCATGCAGCTGATCGAGATAATAGCCAATCGCCGCGCCCGAGGCCTTGCCCAGCGCGACCTTCAGCGATTCAGCCGTCACGAACGGGTTGCCGTCGCGATCGCCACCGATCCAGCTTCCCGGCCGCAGGAACCCGGGGACACGCTGTCCCATCGCGCGGTCCCACCGCTGGTACAGCGCAGGGATCACCGGCAAGAACACGTCGCGCAGATAACTGAGCGCGGTTTCCACCTCGTCCGTCACGTACAGCCGTTCGCGGCGGAGCACGCGGGTCTGCCACAGCAGCGCGACCTGCCGAACGATCGCCTCGTCGATGCGGTCGCCGTCCGGCGTTTCCTCCGCGCCCGTATCGCGAAGCGCCATCAGTTCGGCGATGCGGTTGCGATGGTCGATCATGCTCTTGCGCCGCACCTCGGTCGGGTGGGCGGTCAGCACCGGCGCGATCAGCGCATGGTCGAGCAGCGCCAGCACGGCGTCGCGGTCGACGCCCTCGTCCGCGAGTCGCTCCACCGCGGAAGCAACGTCCGCCCCTTCCTCTGCCGTTATCCCCTGCCGGTCCTCCGCCAGGTTGGCCAGCATAGAGAAGAGCATGAAGCCGCGAACGAAATCGAGCGTCTCGTCGAGCGACAACGCCTCGAGATGGTGATCCACTGCGATCCCGGCGCCGCGATGCCGCTCGACCGATGCCGAGCGGATCGCTTCGGTGGCGGCGAACAGTCGCTCCCCGCCCAAGGCCCGGATCACATCCCCCAGGACTCGCCCAAGATACCGGATATCATCATTGTTGGTGATCGACGGAAGCGCGCTCATTCCGCCATGCTGCAACCCGCCGACCACCGCCGTCAACGCGCAGCTTCGCCAGGTGTGGTCTGGCGTTCCTCCTGTCGGCGCTTGCGATAGGTGTCGCGTTCCTCGCTGGTCAGCGTGCCGTCCTTGTTCAGATCATTGCGATCGAACCAGTCGAGCATCAGGTCACCCGATTCCTGCGGGCTGAGCGCGCCGTCCTTGTTGGTATCTCCGCGCGCGATCATCGGGCGCAGCCGCTCCGGCAGTTCGTCGGCCACGATGCGGTCGTCACCGTTCACGTCCATGCGGTGGAACCGCCGCTCGATCTCGCTGCCGAAATCAAGCCGGGAGGTCACGGTGGGCGGCGTATAGTTATTGGCCGCGGCGTGATCATTCTGTTCTTCGCGCGTGCCACAGGCTGCCAGCAGCGAACCGCACGCCGCCAGCATCATCAACGATCGCATCCCCGATTAACCTCCCTCAAGATCAGGCTTCCAGCTCAACGTCCCAATAAAGCCAATCGTGCCACGTTTCGTGGAGATAGTTGGGAGGAAAGCTTCGGCCATGCTCCTGGAGCTGCCAGCTGGTCGGGCGGATCGGCTCGATATGGAGCGGCATCGCCGCCTGTTTCGGTGTCCGCCCGCCCTTGCGCAAGTTGCAGGGGGAACAAGACGTGACGACATTCTCCCATGTCGTGCGGCCGCCCTGCGCGCGCGGCACCACATGATCGAATGTCAGCTCGCGCACATGCTTGCCGCAATATTGGCAGGCGAATCGATCGCGCAGAAACAGGTTGAACCGGGTGAAGGCCGGAAATTGTGACGGCTTCACATATTGTTTCAGCGCGATCACCGATGGCAGCCGGATCGACTGCGTGGGACTTCTCACCTCGCGCTCATAATGGGCGACAATGTCGACCCGGTCGAGAAACACTGCCTTGACCGCAGTCTGCCATGGCCAGATGCTGAGCGGATAATAAGACAAAGGCGTATAGTCGGCGTTCAGAACGAGCGTCGGGCACGCGTCCGGATGGCGGATCAGATCGGGATGGAACAAGCAGGTCCCCCTTCGATACCGTGTCGTGGCGTGATGTCACGCCAAGCGATGACGCCATGATGACAGCCGGCGATTCACCGGGTCAAGGGGAGAGGATATTTGACCGACACTGTTACCTATGAGGTCGCTGATCATGTCGCGACAATCACGCTCAATCGTCCGGAGCGACGCAACGCGCTGAACTGGGATGCCTATGGCCGACTCGAGGCGGCGTTCCGGCGCTCGGTAACTGACGAGGACGTTCGCTGCGTGATCGTCACCGGCGCCGATCCCGCCTTCTGTTCGGGCGACGACGTGGCGGAGATCATGGCTGGCCCGGATTCCTTCACTGCGCGCAAGGCGCCGCCGGTGGTCCGACACCAGCCCACCCCCGCCGCCATGGCTGCGCTGGAATGCGACAAGCCGGTGATCGCCGCGGTGAACGGTGCCGCGGTCGGCTGGGGCATGGAACTGGCGCTTTATGCCGACATCCGCCTCGCATCGGAGAAGGCGAAATTCGCGGAATTGTTCATCAAGCGCGGGCTCGTGTGCGATGTCGGCGGCTTTTATCGCCTGCCCGCGATCGTCGGCCCGGCAAAGGCGGCGGAACTGCTGTTCACCGGCGACGTGATCGACGCGGGCGAAGCGGCGCGCATCGGCTTGGTGCGCGAAGTCGTGCCGCATGCGGAGCTGATGACGCAGGCCCGCGCGCTCGCCGCGCGCATCGCCGCGAATCCGCCGCTCGCACTGCGCTACATGAAAGAAGGCCTTCGCCGCGCCGCTTATGGCGATCCGCGAGAATTGGGCGGTTGGGCGATCGAGACGATCCGCCGCCTCATGTCCACCGAGGACCATAAGGAAGGCGTCGCGGCCTTCATGGAAAAGCGCGAACCGGTGTTCAGCGGCCGCTGAGCGAAGACTCGCCCCGGCGCTTCCGATCATCGGGAGCGCCGCCGCCTTGCCTCCGTCATAATAGCTAGCGTTGCAAGTACCGCGCCTTGGCCAAGCGGAGTCTTGCCGCGCGCACCGCGCCTCTACACATGCCCACGCGTGATCGTTACTCGCTTTGCCCCCTCGCCAACCGGCCGGCTGCACCTCGGCCACGCGTACAGCGCGATCCTCTCCCATGATCTCGCCCGCAGCCGCGGCGGCCGCTTCCTGCTGCGGATCGAGGATATCGACGGCACCCGCAGCCGCCCCGAACATGTCGAGACGATCATCGCCGATCTCGCCTGGCTCGGGCTCACCTGGGACGGCGAGGTGCTCCACCAGTCCGATCGTCTTCCCGCTTATGCCGAGGCGCTTGACCGGCTGCGCGACATGGGCCTGCTGTATCGCTGCTATTGTACCCGCGCGGAGATCGCCGCCGCCAGCCTGTCCGCCCCGCATGGCGCCGAACCGCTCTACCCCGGCACCTGCCGCGCGCGGGTGCCGCATCATCCCGATCGGCCGCATTGCTGGCGACTCGACATGGCGAAAGCCGTCGCGCGTACCGGGCCGATCACTTGGCAGGACCACGGCATTGTCATCGCCGCCGACCCGCTGTCGGCGGGCGACGTGGTGCTCGCCCGCAAGGATGCGCCAGCCAGCTATCATCTCGCGGTCACGGTGGACGACGCATGGCAGGGCGTGACAGACGTGGTGCGCGGACGGGATCTGTTCGCCGCCACCCACGTCCATCGCCTGCTCCAGGCGCTGCTTGATCTGCCCACGCCGGCCTATCACCACCATCCGCTGCTCACCGGGCCCGATGGCCTGCGGCTGGCCAAGCGGCACGGTGCCCCGGCTCTGGCAGACATGCGCGAAGGCGGCGCCGACGGCCTAGCGCTCGCCGCGGAACTGCGTGCGGGACGGGTTCCCATTGGCACGGGCGATGCCTAGATTGGGTCCATGCAGACGTTCCTGGTCATCCTCCTCATTGCGGCGCTGATTGCGACGCTGGTTGCGCTGGTGCGCGGCATTGTGGCGTTCCTTCAGAACGCCAGCGCGGAGGCTCGGGGAACCGGCACCGCCGGTCCGACGCAAGGACAGCTCAAATCGAACAAGATGATGCAGCAGCGCATCCTGTTTCAGGGGCTGGCCGTCATCATCGTCGTCGTTCTGCTGTTCGCTGCCGGGCGCACCTGATCGCGCGCGGCCGTGCGCCGCGTGATGAACCAAAAGGCCGGCTGTTGGTTGAACCTTGATCGAGGTTAGCGGATGGTCGGAGGGGGCATTCACCTTCCTTCCACGTTTGCCCGTGCGCGCTTGCGCAGCGACGGTCATGGAAGGTTCAACGGTAGATGCAGCCGAGGGAAGCCACCTCGCACGATGATCTGGCCGCCCGGTTCGGCCGGGTCCGTTCGCTCAGCGAGGCGCTGGTAGCGCCGCTGAGCGACGCTGACGCCACCGTTCAGTCGATGGATGATGCGTCTCCCGCCAAATGGCACCTGGCGCATACCACCTGGTTTTTCGAAACGTTCGTTCTGCGCGATCACGTCGCCGACTATCGGCTGCACGACCCGCGCTTTCCCTTTCTTTTCAACAGCTATTACGAGGCCGAGGGGCGCCGCCATGCGCGTGGTCGCCGCGGCATGGTGACACGCCCGACCCTTGCTGAAGTGAAGGTCTATCGCGCGGCGGTGGACTCGGCGTTGATCACGGCGCTGCCCTCTCTCGGCGGTACGCCGCGCGATCTGGTGGAGCTCGGCTGTCATCACGAACAGCAGCATCAGGAACTGCTGCTTACCGACATCCTCCACCTGTTTTCCGAAAACCCGCTGGAACCGGCCTTGTGGTCGCCCGCGCCCAAGGTCCCCGTGGCAATGCCGGACACGATCAACTGGCTCGACCGCGATGAGGGCGTGATCGAGATCGGCCATGATGGTCGGGGCTTCGCCTTCGACTGCGAGGGGCCGCGCCACCGCACGTTGGTTTCGGCGCATTCCCTCGCGGATCGGACCGTCACGAACGGCGAGTGGCAGCAATTCATTGCCGACGGGGGCTATCGGGAGCCTCGCTGGTGGCTGTCGGACGGCTGGTCCTGGCTGCAGCGCGAGGGGATCCATGCGCCGCTCTATTGGGAAGAGCGCGATGGCGTCTGGACCCGCTTCGGACTGGACGGCCGCCGCCCGATCGATCCCGCCGCGCCGGTGACTCATGTCAGCTTCTATGAGGCGGATGCCTATGCAAGCTGGGCAGGCGCCCGATTGCCGACGGAAGCCGAGTGGGAGGCAGCCGCCGCGGCCCATGATCCGAACGGCGGCAACCAGCTGGATTCGGCCAGCGCGGTCGAACCGCGGCCTGCCGAGGGCGGCCCGGCGTTCTTCGGCGACGTCTGGGAATGGACGGGCAGCGCCTATCGTCCCTATCCCGGCTTTTCGGCCGCCGACGGCGCTGTGGGCGAATATAACGGCAAGTTCATGAGCGGGCAGTTCGTGCTGCGCGGGGGATCCTGCGCCACGCCGCGCGGCCACGCTCGCACCTCCTACCGCAACTTCTTCTACCCCCACCAGCGCTGGCAATTCACCGGCGTCCGGCTGGCTCGGGACCGCTGACACCAAACGTCGCTGCGCGGGCGCTTGCGCTCATCAACCGGACGGCGCGCCAAAACAGGAAGGAAGCCAATGCTGAAGCAGGAAATGGAGGACGGCCAAGCCTCCCTTGCCGATCCGCAGTTCCGCGCGGACGTTCTGAACGGCCTTGCGCTTCGCCCCCGGGCCATTCCGGCGCGCTGGTTCTACGATCGCCGTGGATCAGATCTGTTCGAAGAGATCACCCGCCTGCCGGAATATTACCCGACCCGAACCGAAACGGCGCTGCTGGAGCGGATCGCGCCGGAGCTTGCTGCCCAGATCCCCCCTGGGTCGGCGGTGGTTGAGTTCGGCTCGGGTTCCTCGACGAAGACGCCATTGATCCTCGATGCGGTCCGGCCCAGCGCTTACGTCCCGATCGACATTTCCGGCGACATGCTGCGCGAATCCTCGCGCGTGCTGTCGGCCCGCTATCCCGCCCTGCTGGTCCTGCCGTTTGAGGCGGACTTCACGCGGCTGGTGGATCTGCCCCGCACCATTGCCAGCGCGCCGAAACTTGGCTTCTTCCCTGGCTCCACCATCGGCAATCTCATCCCGCGCGCTGCCGTCGACCTGTTGCGGGCCATGCGCGGGTCGCTCGGCCAGGGCGCACGCTTGTTGATCGGCATGGACCGCGTGAAGGACGAAGCCGTGCTGGTTCGCGCCTATGACGATGCGGCCGGCGTGACGGCGGCGTTCAACTGCAATCTCCTGGCGCGGATCAATCGCGAGCTGGAGGGCACGATCCCGCTCGACGCCTTCCGCCATCGCGCGATCTGGAACGATGACCGGGCACGAATCGAAATGCACCTGGAGGCGACCCGCGACGTGTCGTTCGAAGTCGAGGGGCGACCATTCTCCATCGACTCCGGTGAGACCATCCATACCGAGAACAGCCACAAATACGGCCCACGCGACGCACGTATCCTGCTGCGCGCCGGCGGCTGGACGCCGGTGATGGAATGGACCGACCCCGACGATCTGTTCGCCGTCATCCTGGCCGAGGCGCAACCGGAACGCTTCGCCCCCTGAAGGCAGCGGAGACGGCCGCGTCGCGGCGCCTGCCAGGGGGAGTGAAGACGAGGGGTTTTCGCCGCGGACCCTCGTCGGCCCAAGCGATCACGTCACCGCTGCGCGAATAGCATAAGCAGGGTCGCGCCACGCTCCCGTGGCCATGACCTCGGCCAGCATCTCCACCGCGCGCCACACATCCTCATGCGAGGTGTACAGCGGCGTCAGCCCGAGCCGCAGGACATCGGGCGCGCGGAAGTCGCCGATCACGCCGCGCGCAATCAGCGCCTGGCAAATCTCCCAGGCGTGATCATGCGCCACGCTGACATGGCTACCGCGCGCATCGGGATCGCGCGGCGTTACGATGGTAAAGCCCGCGCCGACGCACCGCTGCTCGATCCCGGCGATCAGCAACTCGCTGAGCGACCGGCTCTTCGCCGTCACATCCGCTATCGCGACGCCGTCAAAGGTATCGAGCCCCGCGTCGAGCGCAGCCATGCCGAGGATCGGCGGCGTGCCACACAGGAACCGCTTCATGCCATTCGCCGGCGCATAATCGTCGCCGAAGTCGAACGGCGCGCCATGCCCCATCCAGCCGGTCAGCGGTGACCGCAACTGCCCCTGCCATCGCCGCGCGACATAGAGGAACGCCGGGGCGCCTGGCCCGCCGTTCAGATATTTGTAGCCGCAGCCGACCGCGAGATCGGCATCGCATCCATCAAGGTCGATCTCCACCGCGCCGGCGCTATGGCTGAGATCCCAAAGGATCAGCGCGCCCGCCGCATGGGCGGCCGCGGTAAGGCCGGCCATGTCCAGCTTCGCGCCTGTCTTGTAGTGGACATGGGTGAGCACCACGATCGCCGTATCGCCGTCGATCGCCCCGGCAATCTCGCTCGCCGGAACGGTCCGCACGCGGCGATCGGGCAGCATCGCCGCCACCCCCTGCGCAATATACAGGTCGGTCGGAAAATTGCCGGGCTCGGTCAGGATCGTGGAACGGCCGGGGGCGGCGAGGCAGGCGGCAGTGATCAGCTTGAAGAGGTTCGCCGACGTGGAATCGGCCACGATCACCTCGTCCGCCGCTGCCCCGATCAGCGGCGCGATGCGCGCGCCCAACCGCGCAGGCGCGTCGATCCAGCCATGCTTGTTCCAGCTGGCGATCAGGTCCTCGCCCCACTCCCCCGCAATCGCAGCCGCCACCCGGGCCGGCGTGGCGCACGGCAAGGCGCCCAGCGAATTGCCATCGAGGTACGTCACCCCCTTCGGCAGCGCAAAACGCGCGCGGCAAGGGCTGAGCGGATCGGCGAGGTCGATCGCCTGAACCTCGGCAAGCTTGGGCCAGGCCGTCACAGCACGGCCCTCACCGTCAGCAGTTCGGGGAAGAACACCTGGTCGATCACCCGCGCCAGATACGGCACGCCAGCGGTGCCGCCGGTCCCGCGCTTGAACCCGATCACGCGCTCCACCGTCTTCAGATGGCCGAACCGCCACAGTTGGAAACGATATTCCAGATCAACCAGCTTCTCCGCCAGTTCATAGAGGTTCCAATACCGTTCGGGCTCCGCATACACCTGGCGCCAGCAGGCTTCCACCGCCTCGGACGCCTCATAGGGCTGGGTAACGTCGCGCGTCAGCTGCGCCTCCGGTACCGGCAGCCCCGCCCGCGCCAGCGCGCGGAGCGCCTCGTCATAGATGCTCGGCTGCTCCAGAGCGTCCTGAAGCATCGCTTGGAAAGCCGGTGCATCGGCGAACACGCGGATCATGCCAGCGTTCTTGTTCCCCATCAGGAACTCCATCGCGCGATACTGGTGCGACTGGAAGCCGGAGCTGGAGCCGAGCTTGTCGCGCATGGCGGAATAATCGGCCGGCGTAATCGTCGCCAGTATCTCCCAGCTGCCGATCAGCTGCTGCTGGATCCTCGCGACGCGGGCCATCATCTTGAACGCGGCGTCCAGGCGATCCTCGGCGATCGCCCGGCGCGCGGCGGTCAGTTCATGAAGGCACAATTTCATCCACAGTTCGGACGCCTGATGGATGACGATGAACAGCATCTCGTCATGCGTATCGGACAACGGCGTCTGGCAGGCGAGAAGCTCGTCCAGCCGGAGATAGCCGGTATAGGTCAATCCCGCCGGTGCACCGGCGGAGGGGTCGGAGCGGTTTTCCATGGCTCCGTCCCTAGCGCGATTGGCCCCCTTGGCGCAGCCAGTTAGTTTGCCCCCGCGCCCGCCGTTGTCGTTGCGGTCGTCCGAACCTGGCTCTGGCAGGGCGGGGTGGCGCTGGCGAAATCCTCGAAGCTGCCGAAGCGGCTCGTGGCGTCTGCCGCTATCGTGCTTGCCTTACCGGTCACTTCCCAGACATAGGATTTGTTATTGTCAAAGCCGGCGATGGCCGCGTTGAGCGCCGCCGCTTCGGCTGCGCTGATCTCGGGCGCATCGACCCGGCGGCTCTTCACCATGCGGGCGACCTGCCCGTCGAAGGACGAGATCCGCCAGTAGGAGATGCCGCCGAGCGTCCGGTCCATCGGCTTCGAGGAAAAGGACCAGCGAAAACCCTTGCCGGCCGGCGGCACCTTCACCGTTGTCGCGTAGCAGGAAAATGCGGGATAGTCGTTCGCATAGGGCGCGTCCTGCGGCTGATCCTTCGGCCGGTTCAGTTCGGACGGCGGCGGAAAGCCCCCGCCGAAGAGATAATGGGTATGGCCGTCCTTGGCGTCGCCCTCCCAGTCCATCTTACCCTCGCCGGTCAGACCAAGCACCAGCAGGCGGTTGTCCTCGTCAAAGCGCCAGCTCGTATTTGATGCTTCGACGGCGGGATATTGCTGGCGCCAGTAAGCGGCCAGCATCTTGTCCGCATCGCTCGTCGCCACTCCGGCAAGCTGGGCGCGAATGGCGTAGATCTCGTCGCCGCGCAGCGTCTGCTGGATACGATATCGAGCCGGCTTGTCGAACCCGGCGGAGGCATCGATGTCCACCACTTCGACGCGGTTCGGCAGGCGCGGGGCCGGGAAGGCGAGCGGCTCAAGCGCGCCGCCGTCGGCCCTCAGCGGCAGGACCCAGCGGGACAGCGGCGGATCGAGTGTCGCGAGCGAACGGTCCCCCAGACGCGTGCCGTCCAGCCAGACGGGCGCGCCGTTCACGGTGGCGCGCACGACGACATGATCGAAAAGGGCGGGGCTGGGCAGCCGCTGGTCCATGCCGTCGCCGCCCTTGCTCGCCACCAGCACGGCCTCCGCCGTGATCCCCATCTCGCGGAGCAGCGCGATCAGCAGTGCGGACTTGCCCTTGCAATCGCCGAACTTGCGGCTCCATGTCTCGTCGGCGCCGGCCGGCCGGTAATTGCCGCCGTCCAGCCCGACGTAAACGTAACGGATCCGGTCCTGAACCACGCGCAGCGCCGCCTCGACCCGGCGCGCCGGATCGCTGGTCTGTGCGGCGATCCGATTGGCTTCCGCGCGCACGGGCGAGTCCGCCGCCAGATCGGCCGCCTGGGCAAAGGGCGCAGCGAACGACCGGGACAAGGTGGCCCAGTCCGGATAATCACCGAATTGCACCAGCCGCTTCACCATATAACGCACGGGCGCCTGGTCTGGCAGGCTCACCGATGCAGGATCAACGAGCAGATATTGATGCTCGACCTCCGTTCCGATCTCGCGGCTCGTCGGGCTGGGAAGATCGCCGGCGCTGCGAAAGGTCAGCGCGGCGGCCTTGGGTGACAGCACACGCAGCCGGTAGGCACCCCGGATGCCCACCAGCGGGAATTGCATGAAGCCGTCCGCGCGTTCGGCGGGGGCAAGGCCGCGGCGCCGCTTGGTGGCCGCAAACTCCAGTTCGTCGCCGATCTGGAGCCCCGCCGCCTGCAGCGTTGCGGTAAGATCACCGTGAAGCATCGACTGCTCGAGATCATTCTCGCGCTGGATAACGGCGAACTTCTGGCCCGCGAGCACATCGGTGCTCTTGCCGTCGCGAATGATCGTCAGGCGATGAACGATCATTTCCTCGTTGGCCGGTGACCAGGCAACCGCGATGTTGCCAGCGCCCAGTCCTTCCGGAGAAAGGATCTTCAGCTTCCAGGATTGATATTCCTCCTGCACCCCGCTGTTCACCCGGACTTGGCTGTCGGAATAAACAACCCGCAATGGAGCGCCGGGCGGAAGGGGAGCATCGCTGGCGGCGGGCGGTGCAATCACCCATTCCGGGGCCGGCGCGTATCGAACGTCCCGCACACTGACCGCGCCCTTGTTCGTTGCCTGATGCTGCGCCGGCCGCACCTGCGCGCTCGCATTGCTGGCGAGCGCACTCACCAGGACGATCGATAATCCCCCAAACCGCATATGTCCCCCAATGTCCCCACGCGAAGCTACCAGCGCTTGTCATCGCTCGCGAGGCACATTCGTAGCCGCCGATCGAATAGCGCCGTCCTGTTTGGGGAAAGGGGCGAACGATCGGGCAAAGCGGCGGATGACAGGCGCGGGGCAGAACCGCTAAGCGCGCCCCATGTATTATGTCGCGCTCAAGAACTTTGTTGCGAGCATGGTTGAAGGCGGCGCCGACACGCTGGCCCATGTCCATGGCGGCATGCTGGTACTCATGCTGGCGCGGCTGATCACACGCCGCTCGCTCGCGACGCCAGTGCCGCTGGCCTGCGTCGTTGTTCTTCAGGTGCTCAACGAGTGCATCGACCGGTACAATCACGGATCGTGGCGTTGGCCGGACACGATCGGCGATACGTTGAACACGCTGTTCTGGCCAACGGTGCTGTTCGTCGGCCTTCGCCTGCGCCGCCAGCGCGATCCCGCGCCAAGCGTCGCGACCGGCAAGGTGGCCGAGGAAGCATAAGCGCGAACGCGCCCCCGGGCGCCCGCACCTGGCGCACCGGAGAACGCGCGTCCGGCTCGTCGTTACTCGGGCTCTACCGTCACGCTGGGACGGCGATTGATGATCACGCCGCGCTCGGCCATTTCCTTTGCGAAGTCATGCCGGGCATCGGCAACCTCGCGTCGATATTCGGCCCATGCGTCAACCCGATCGGCCTGGTCGTTCGCTCGGGCCAGATCCTTGCGCAGTTCGCGCCGGGCTTCGCTCAGATCAGTTTTGTAATCCAGATAATGTGAATTACTGTCGTCATACACAGCACCGCGGAAAGGCTTGTCGCCAGCCTGTGCCGGCGATGCTGCAATGAGCGGAATACTGGCTGCGGCCAGTGCAATGATGATCTTCATACGCCTCCTCCGATTACTCTTTGCGGAGGCTGGTTATAACCGCGCCGAAGGTAGGTCGGTTCCCTTCAACCAGAATCACCACCTGAACTGGCATGCTCTATTATCAGCCATTCAGCGCCTTTACTTTATGGACGCGGAGACAAAATCATGAGGGCGTGATCAGCCAGCCATGCGGCGGCGATCGTCGGCATCAAGCGCGCTGAGCGAGGATCCCTTGCTTTCCCGCATGAACATCGCGGCGATCAGGCTGACGCCCGCGCTCAGGCCGACATAGATCGCGAGCGGCATCCAGCTGTCATAGACGCGCAACATCGACGCCCCGATCAGCGGCGCCCAGGATCCCGCCACGATTGCGGTCACCTGATAGCCGAGCGACACGCCGGAATAGCGCATCCGCGTCGGGAACATCTCCGCCATGATCGCTGGCTGCGGCGCATACATGAGGCCATGGACCGCGAGGCCCGCCATGATCGCGGCGAGCATGATGACCGTGTCTCCGGTGTCGAACATGGGAAATGCGGCGAACGGCCATGCCATCGCTAGTGCGGACCCCAGAAGGTAGATCGGGCGGCGGCCCAGCCGGTCGGCCAGTGCGCCAGCCGCCGGAATGACCACGACGTGCAGCAGGTGGCCAACGAACAGGAGTCCCAGGATACGGCTCGTGGCGATGCCGCGATGGGCCAGGTAGGTGATCGAGAACGTGACCACCATGTAATAGAGGATGTTCTCGCCGAACCGCAGCCCCATCGCGTTGAACACCGCGCGCGGGTATCGCCGGAACACTTCGGTCACGCCATGCCCGGCATCGGCGCGACGTTCCGCCTCCTCCCGCGCCGCATGGAACAGCGGGGAATCGCTCACCTGTGTGCGGATGTAATAGCCGATCGCGATAATGATCACCGACAGCCAGAAGGCGACCCGCCATCCCCAGGCGAGGAAGGCCTCCTCGGATAGGAAGGTGGACAGGAGCAGCAGCACGACGGTGGCCAGCACATTGCCCAGCGGCACGCCGGCCTGGGGAAAGCTGCCCCAGAAGGCGCGGCTCCGGTTGGGACTATGCTCCGTCACCAGCAGGACGGCCCCGCCCCATTCGCCGCCGAGCGCGAATCCCTGGATGAACCGCAACAGCACCAGCAGCGCCGGCGCCCAATAGCCGATCGCGTCGAACCCCGGCAGGCAGCCCATCAGGAATGTCGACGCCCCGATCAGGACCAGGCTGAACTGAAGCAGCGACTTGCGCCCGATCCGGTCTCCGACGTGTCCAAGGACGACGCCGCCAAGCGGTCGCGCGATGAAGCCTACGGCATAAGTGGCAAAGGCCGCGATGATGCCGTCCAGATTGTTGGCGGTCTGCGGAAAGAACAGCTTGCCGAATACCAGCGTCGCCGCTGTGCCGTAGAGGAAGAATTCATACCATTCGACGATGGTGCCGGCCATCGACGCGCCGACCACCTTGCGCAGGTGGGACAGGTCCGCCTTGGCTTCGTGCTCCATCTCACTTCCCCTCCTGCGCGCCGGACGGCATTGACCCGCACCCTGCTGAATGACGGCTTAGATCGGCTGCCACTCCTTGCCCAGCGCGCTCGCTATCGGACGTTGGCGGACGGCATAGCCAGCTGGCCATCGCTCCGCCCGGAAAGGCCGATCGAACCCGGCAATGCACTGTTTTGACCCAATGCAATCCTGTTTTGGGCCGCGAGTGCCCCACCCAATTCGTCATCCGCCAGGGACAAGCCGCCTGGCCCTCCCTATATTGCCCCCGCATGGAGAGGCACGAGCCAGACAAGCGCCGCAGCCGCGCGCCGCGGCGCGACGCGCAGGAACGACGCGA
The DNA here is from genome assembly GCF_020707225.1 of Sphingomonas sp. IC4-52. Lineage (NCBI taxonomy): Bacteria > Pseudomonadati > Pseudomonadota > Alphaproteobacteria > Sphingomonadales > Sphingomonadaceae > Sphingomonas > Sphingomonas sp. IC4-52. Next base: position 62,374 of record NZ_JAJFEU010000004.1, read on the forward strand.
AGCCCTGATCGCTTCGGCGGTCCTATGCTTCACCGCGGAGGGCTATCGCGTCCCACTGGACACGATTGCGGAGCGCGCGGGCGTGGGCCGCGGCACGCTTTATCGCAACTTCAAGGACCGCGACGCCCTCGTGGTGGCGATCTTCTCGCGTGAGGCTGACAGGCTGGAACAGGTCATCGATCCCGCCCGCCCGCTTGTGGACATCCTCTCGGGCTTCGTGCTGGACGGCGCCGTTGCATCCTCCCTGTTCGCGCGTATCGCCGCTGATCTGCAACTGGACGAAACCAACCGCGCCGCCCTTGAGGCGCTAGGCAACAGGATGGAGCGGATTTTTGCCCCCGCGGTCGCCGCCGCCAAGGAACGCGGCGAGATCGCATTCACCGTCACGCCGCGCGACATCGTGCTCGCCGCCCGTATGGCCAGCACCGTGATGCTGCCCTTTCTGAGCGAGGATGAAGTGGCGGCTCAGGTCAGCGAAGCGCTGCGCCTGGTGTTTGACGGCCTGCGCCCCCGTTAGGGTTCGGCGCACGCCAGCCGAGGCCCAGCGCCTTGTTTATCGCAATATAGCTCTGCGTTAGCTGAGCCTTCGCCTGGGCGACGGCAGCCGCCGCAGCGATCCGTTGCCGCTCCACGTCGAGTTGGTCGATCACCGTAGTTGTTCCTGCCTCTACCCGCTGGCGGTTAAGCGCAGCGGCCCGGTTCGCGGTCGCTTCGGCCTGCGCAAACCGGCCCAGCTGTGCACGCGTGCTGCCGAACCGCGACAATGCGGTTTCTGCCTCCTGCAGCGCCTCCAGCACGGCTTGGCGGTACCCGGCCTCTGCCGAGTCGCGCTGCGCTTCCGAAGCCCGGGTGGCCGCTCGCGCCCGTCCGAAATCCAGGAACGACCAGTTCAGCGAGGGCGCAATCAGGGTGGTCAGGTTTCCGAGGTCAAATATGTCGCCCGGCTTCGTGCCGCCCAGCCCCAGAAGCCCCATGAAGCTGATCCCCGGCAGCTCCTTCGCCTTGTTCACTCCGACGCCAGCAGTGGCAGCCGCCAGCTGCCGTTCCGCCGCCCGGATATCCGGACGTTGAGCAATCAATGCGGCCGGATTGCCGATCGGTACGGTGGCCGGAGGGAGCGGCACCGGCGCATCTGCGGCGAGCATGGTATCGACGGCGCCCGGTGCCTGCCCGGTGAGTACCGCCAAGAGGTTCAACTGCTCGTCCCGCTGCGCGCCGAGCGGGATCGCCTCCGCCTCGGTATTTTCCAGCTGGTTCTGCAGGCGCTCGAGCTGCAATCGGGAGGCGGTACCGCGGTCAACGCGCTGACGCGTCAGCGCAAGCTGCTGCTGCTGAAGCCTGGTGGATTCGGCATTCAGCCGGATGCGCGCCTGTATATCGCGAAGCGCGACATACGCCTGGGCGACCTGTGCGGAGAGAGAGACCTGCGCATCCGCCAGATCTGCTTCGCGGGCTGCTGCAGTAGCGCGCGCCTGCTCGACGCCGCGTCGCCCGCCGCCGAATAGATCGATTTCCCAGGAAACGTTGAGACCGACATTGTAGAACTCGAGCGCCGTTCCGCCGTCTCCCGCACCATCTTGTCCGCCGTTGCCCCCGGATCCGCCGCCGGGCGCCCCCAACCCGACGCCGGGCAGTTCCGCATATAGATACTGCCCCGTGGCGCTGGCGCTCGGGAGGCGCGCGGCCCGCTGTTGACGCAGTTGAGCCTCTGCCTCGCGGATACGGGCGCTTGCCTGATCAAGGCTCGGGTTATGCGCCAGGGCATCCTGTACCAGCGCGTCAAGGGTGGGATCGCCTAGGGCCTCCCACCAGCGCGCCAGACCGGGTGTGGCGCTAAGCGCTGGATCCCGAGCCCGCACAAAGGTGCCGCGATCAACAGCCTGCGAGGCTGCCGCTGGAGGTCCCTTATAGTCCGGACCGACCGTGCACCCGCCGACTAGAGCCAGGGCTGAAGGCAAAACAAGTCGCCGCATCAGTGCACCATCGCCGGGCCGGCATCCTTGGGCAGGGGGCGCAGGAACAGCACGAGCGGCAACACCACCAATGTTCCCACCCCCATGATCCAGAATATGTCGTTATAGGTCATCACGAGCGCCTCCGCCTGGATCTGCTGCGATAGGAGCCGAAGACCGGCCTCCTGGTCACCGACCGCCTGCGTCAGGGACCCGACGTAATCCTGAACGCTCTGGCTGTTGGCACCGAGCGATTCCTCAAGGCGCCGCGAATGGTACCATAGGCGCTTGTCCTGGAGGATCGAGATACCCGCGAGCGCAAAGCTGCCACCCAGATTGCGCACTGCGTTGAACAGCCCGGATGCGTCGCCGGCATCCTCTGCCGGCACGGACCGGACCACGGCCTGGCTGAGGAACAACATGCCGAGGATCTGCCCGACGCCCCGCATCAACTGCGAGATGGTGAAATCACCTCCACTCGATTGCGCGGTCAGGTTGGAGTCCAGAAGCGCGGAACTTCCCATGATCAGGAGGCCGCCAGCGACAGCTAGGCGGATATCCACTCTCCTGAGCAGCAGCGGTACGATCGCCATCAGAAACAGGCTCGGCAAGCCGGATAGCAGCACCACCTTCCCGGACTGAAGGGCATTGTAATCCGCCAACGTGGCCAGGAATTGCGGGATGGCATAGCTGGTGCCGTACAACACCATGCCCAACACCATGCCCATGAGCGCCACAGCGCCGAACTGCCGGTCTAAAAGGAGCTTTAACTTGATGATCGGCCGTTTGGCGGTCGCCTGACCCCAGAAGAGCAGCCCGAAACCGACCAGACTGATCACGAACATCCAGCGAATCAGGCTGGAGTCAAACCATTGTTCGCGCTGCCCATCCTCCAGAAGGACGGTCAGGCCACCCAGACCAAGCGCCAGGCCGACGATCCCGAGCCAATCCGCCTCGCGGATGAGATGCAGGTTGGATTTTTCGTGCCGCAGCCCAAGCAGAAGCAAGGTCACCAGCACCGCGCAAATCGGCACATTGATGAAAAAGGCATAGTGCCAGCTGATATTCTCGGTGAGCCACCCACCGATCAGCGGGCCGAGCACGGGCCCAAGAATGGCAGTCACACCAAAGGCGGCGATGCCGATCGGCTGTTGGGCGGGCGGCAGCCGCTGCGCGATGATGGTTTGTGCCGTCGGGATCATCGCCCCGCCGGTAAAGCCTTGCCCGATCCGCCCGACGATCATCATCGGCAGACTCGTGGAAAGCCCGCACACCACTGAAAATGCCGTGAACAGTGCGGCAGCCAACAGCAGAAATGTCCTCAGACCGAGCATCCGCTCGAGCCAGGCCGCCATCGGAATGATCACGATCTCCGCGACAAGATAGGCGGTGGCGATCCACGTTCCCTCCGTCCCGCTCGCCCCTATCTCCCCTTGGATGGTGGGCAGGGCAGAATTGACGATCGAGATATCGAGGGTCGCCATGAACGCGCCCAAAGTTCCTGCCGCGACGGCCAGCCAGGCGCCGAGATCTGCACGCTTTGTGCCGGTCCGCGGCGCCGCAGGTGCCAAGCTCGCCACGTCAGCGCGCCCGCTGATTTGCTTGAACCGTTTCCTGCTGTTCGCGAATGCGCTCGAGCTCTTCGCGTGCGGACTTCGTGTTCACCGTTACGGTCAGAGACAAGCCGGGTACGAGCAACCGGCGAGCCGCCGGTGTTGCTTCTATCGAGATGCGCACCGGAACGCGCTGGGTGATCTTCGTGAAATTCCCCGTGGCGTTCTGCGGCGGAAGCAAGGAGAATTGCGCACCGGTCCCCGGCGCCTGACTTTCTACGCGCCCGCCGAGTTCCATTCCGCCCAGCGCATCGACCTTGATCGTGGCTGGCTGGCCGGGCCGCATCAGCGCGAGCTGCGTCTCCTTGAAATTTGCCCTGATATAGAGCTTGTCCAAGGGCACGATCGACATCAGCCGCGTACCAGCTTGCACGAATTGGCCGACGGTCACCGTTTTGTTGCCGATCCGCCCCGCGATGGCTGCGCGAATGACGGTTGCGCCCACATCCACATTAGCAGCGGCCAGTTGCGCCCGCGCGGCCTGCCCCTGCGCCTGCCCTTGCCGTACCTGGCTTTCGAGTGAAGCGACCCGGCGCTGCTGCATCGCCAAAACGGCTTCCTGTGCCCGTACGTTTTCCGCCGACTGCCGCGCCGTGACCTCAAGCTGTGCGAGTTGCTGGCGACTTTCCGCACCCGATGCAGCGAGCGGCCGATATCGCGCCACCTCGCCTGCATCGAAGGCCGCCTTGGCGCGTGCAGCGGCCAGTTGAGCCCTTGCTTGCTCGATCGTGGCATATTGCTCGCGGATCTGGGCGCGGACCGCATCCGCTTGTGCCATGGCGACCGCGATCTGCGCCTCTGCCTGTGCCGCTTGTGCGCGCGCGTTTCGCGGGTCGATCCGCAGGAGCGGCTGGCCCGCCGTTACGTCCTGATTTTCCGACACGAGAACGTCAGCGACATAGCCGGCCACCCGCGGCGCAACCGTGACCATATCGGCCGCCAGCTGCGCATCGTTGGTTTCCTGCAGGTATTTGCCGGTGGTTTGGTATCGGAGGAACCACAACCCACCCCCGGCAAGCACGACAACGGCAACCAACGCCAGGACCAACTTCGTCCGCGCGCTGAGCGACTTGCGCCCGCTGGAGCCATCATCCTGCACGTCAATCGACTGATCTTCGCCGACCTGAGATTCGGTCATCACGGAACTCGCGACTGGTGGTGCCAGGGGGGCACCTGGGGGGGAGAGGCTGTTAAACGGACGTTTTGTCCGGATCAAGACGCGCGAGGCCACCCGATCGTTCCAGCGCTTCTGCAAGCTCGAGGAAAGAATGCGCACGCCACGGTGGCTCGGCGTTCAGCACGCAAAAAGTAGTGGCCGCGGAAAACGCCCGCGGCCATCACAGATGTATTGCGAAACTGCAGCGAAGAGCGGGCACGCTCCCGCCCCCCTCGGATTACATTCGCGGCCCAGCCACTGCGCGAACTGCTTGTTTGGGCTTTTCGTCGATCAGCTTGGCAATAGCCGGGGCACGCGCGTCAGCCCTGGCGTAGTCCCGCGCCGACATGCCGGCCACGTTATCGGTCTGGTCTGGATTTGCCCCCGCGGCCAAGAGGCTGCGCACGAGCGCGAGATCACGCTTCTGCACGGCGCGGATCAGCGGGGTCTCCCCGCCCCCGTTGCCGAGATTCGGATTGGCCTTCGCGGCGGCAAGGAGGTCGACGATCGCGTGCTGGCCATATTGCACCGCAAGGAGCAGCGGCGTGTCGCCGCGGCCGTCGCGCATGTTCGGATCAGCGCCCCGTGCAAGCAGGAAGCGAAGATAGGTTGCGTCCCCCCGCTTCGTCACGATGTGCAGCGCGCCCTCACCCGTGGTGACATCCCGTGCGTTGACGATGCGCTGGCCCGGCTGGTCGAGCATCTTCACGACCTCGTCGCCGTTCGATTTACGCACCGCTTCGAGGAACTTGTAGCCTTGCGACTGCTGCTGGGCCGCGGCAGGTAGCGCCGCGAGGATCAGGACGGGGACGAACAGGCGGCTAAGCGTCTTCACGGGCAAACGATCCATCTGATGGTTGCGATGGCCGCCCTAACAGATCAAGGCTGCTCGTGCCATGAACGTCCGACCATTCACCTGGCTCGCGCCACTCGCCCTTCTCGCCTGCTCCCCGGCTCAGTCGCCGGTCAGCCCGCCGTTGGAAGGAGCACGCATCGGGGGCCCGTTCACGCTCGTCGATCAGGACGGGAAGCGCTTGTCCGACTCCGCCCTAGCTGGCCGGTACCGCATCATGTATTTTGGCTACACTTTCTGCCCTGATGTCTGCCCCGTTGATGTCCAGAATCTGGCTGCCGGGCTGAAGCTTCTTGAACAGAGCGATCCTGCGCTGGCGAAAGAGATCGTCCCGGTGTTCATCACCGTCGATCCGGAGCGGGATACGCCGGCGGTCTTGAAACAGTTCGTGTCTGCCTTTCACCCGCGCATGATTGGGCTGACCGGCACGCCGGAGGAAATCTCCAAGGTGGCCAAAGAGTTCGCTATCTTCTATCAACGGGGGAAAGGCACCACCGGCGGCTATCTGATGGATCACAGCCGCCAGGCTTATTTGATGTCGCCCGAGGGCAAGCCGCTTGCCCTGCTGCCGCAGGACGGGGCGCCACAGGCGATCGCTGACGAGATCAAACGCTGGGCTGAATGAACCGCTTCTGGGAAGATACGCCGCTCGAAAAGCTGGACCGCGCACAGTGGGAAGCGCTGTGCGACGGTTGCGGCAAATGCTGCCTCCACAAATTGGAGGATGAGGAAACGGGCGAACTCTTCCCGACCAACGTCGCCTGCCGGTTGCTCGATCGACGTAGTGGGCAATGCTCCAACTACCGGCATCGTCACGCCTACGTCTCTGAGTGCGTGCGCCTTTCGATGCGCAACGTCGATGCGATCGAATGGCTGCCCACCACCTGTGCATACCGCCTGCGCCTCCACGGTGAACAACTGCCGGACTGGCACTATCTCGTCTCCGGTGATCGCGAGGCTGTGCACCAAGCAGGCGAGTCGGTGCGCGGTTGGACGATCAGCGAGGACGACGCCGGCGAACTCGAATATCACATGACCGACCGCCGCCTGTGATCGCCCACGGCCTCGCTGATCTGCCTCTCCCTACCCAGCCGTGACCGAAGACATCGAGATCGTCCGCCACCCCACCGCGCGGCGGGTAAAGCTGGCATTTGATCCCGCAACCGGTCGTATTCGCCTGACGGTCCCCAAACGTGCTTCGACCAGCAAGGCGCTGGCATGGGCGGCCGGTCACCGCGAGTGGATCGCGGCCCAGCGCGCCAACTTGCCGCAGGCGCGGCCCTTTGTGCCTGGGGCAATGATTCCGGTCGACGACGAGATGCTGACAATCGACTGGCGCGAAGGTCCATCGCGGATCGTGCGGCGCGACGGAGATCGTTTGCTCCTCTCCGGCCCGGAAGCAACGATCGCCCGGCGGGTGGAAGCGTGGTTCCGTCGAGAAGCGCTACGGCTGCTCAAGGCCGACAGCGCCTTTTACGCCGCCCGTGCAAAGGTTGCTGTTGATCGGGTGACGGTCGGCGATCCGCGGGGGCGCTGGGGCAGTTGCAGCAGCAACGGCGCAATCCGGTATAGCTGGCGCCTGATATTTGCACCGGCCGCAGTACGACAGGCGACCGCTGCTCATGAAGTCGCGCACTGCGTCCACATGAATCACTCACCCGCCTTTCATGCGCTGGTCGAAGCGCTGTACGGCAGTGATCCTAGCCCGCATCGGCAATGGCTGCGCGCCAATGGCGCCTCGCTTCACTGGTACGGTCGTTCTTCAATAGGGGGCGGCTGAGGCCGGCGATCGCGGCGGGACTCGCGCGGCGGCTCGCGCCCGGTCACCCGATCGATCCAGTCCTGGTCCAGGCGCTGGTCTAGGGCGGCCGGTGCCGAAGGCTCCTCATCATAGCCTTCGGGCACTGGCCGTTCGCCACGCGGCGAAGGACGCTCGATACCGCGTCCATAGCTTTCGTCGGGCACGGGCACGCCATCAACCGCAACCGGGGCGCCGCTTTCATCCACGAAGATGCTGTTGTCGGGCTCTCCGAAATAGCTCTCTTCGTCTGGCTCCAGCTGCCACTCGGGCAGGGTTACTTCCGTCTCGAACTGCTCAATGGGCCGTGCCGCCACCGCCTTGCCCATGAACTGGGCAAAAGCGCGTGCGGGGGCGGCACCGCCCTGCAATCCGCCAATTGGCTTCGCGTCATCGCGGCCCATCCATACTCCGGTCGTGAGACCAGAGGAGAAGCCCAGGAACCACCCGTCCTTCGACGAAGAAGTGGTGCCCGTCTTACCAGCCACGGGGCGACCGATCTGTGCGGCACGGCCAGTGCCGGTGTTAACCGCGGTCTGCAGCAGGTCCGTCATCTGAGCCGCTACATAAGGCGCCACAAGCACGCGGCTGCGATCTACCTCATGTTCGTAGATCACCTCGTTGTTCGCCGTCACTTTGGTGATGCCGAACGGCGTCACCGCAACGCCCTTGTTTGCGACGCTTGCGAACGCGCGCGTCATGTCGATCAGTCGCACGTCGGATGTGCCAAGCACCATCGACGGATGCGTGTTGATGGACGATGTGATGCCGAAGCGGCGGGCCATGTCGGCGACAGTCGTAAAGCCGACCTGCTGCCCCAGCTTCGCCGCGACGGTGTTCAAGGAATACGCAAAGGCAGTGCGCAACGTCACTTGCCCGGAGAAGCGCCGCGAACTGTTGCGGGGGCTCCATCCGCCAATCGTCACTGGCTCGTCTACCACCGTCGACTCAGGGGTCATCCCCGCTTCCAGCGCAGCCAGATAAACGAACAGCTTGAACGCAGAGCCTGGCTGGCGCTGCGCTTGGGTTGCGCGGTTGTAGATCGAGGACACATAGTCCTTGCCGCCGACCATGGCCCGCACAGCCCCGTCGCGATCGAGGGCGACAAGAGCGCCCTGGGCACCACCCGGAGCATTGGCCCGGATCGCAGCGTCAGCAGCCCTCTGCATGTTGAGATCGAGCGTGGTCCAGACCTCCAGCGGTCGTTCGGTTTCATCGATCAACAATTCCAGCTGCGGCAACGCCCAATCGGTGAAGTAACGCACGCTGTTTTGCTTGGGCTCGGGTGCAAGCTTCACGGCATTCGGGTCGGCATCCGCCGCCTCGCTGGCGCTGATCACGCCATTCTCAGCCATCACGCGCAGCACCACCTGCGCCCGATCAACAGCCGCCTGAGCGTCTGCGGTGGGAGAGTAATTGGATGGCGCCTTCACCAACCCGGCAATAATCGCCGCTTCACTCAGCGAGAGCCGGTTGGCGCCATGACCGAAGAACTTGCGCGACGCCGCGTCGATCCCATAAGCGCCGCCGCCATAGTAAACCTTGTTCAGGTAAAGTTCGAGCACCTGATCCTTGGTGAACTTGCGCTCCATAGCGAGCGCGAGGATCCATTCGCGGAACTTGCGGCCGAACTTCTTCTGATTGTTAAGGAAGACGTTACGCGCGAGCTGCTGCGTAATCGTGGAGCCGCCCTGCACCCAGCGCCCCCGATCCAGGCGGACCTTGACCGATCGTGCGACGCCGATCGGATCCACGCCGACATGGCTGTAGAAGCGCTTGTCCTCAACGGCGATGGTCGCATCGCGCATCACGCGCGGAATTCGATCGAACGGCAGCCACTCACCATAGCTTGGCCCGATGGAGACGAGAACCGTGCCGTCCACCGCATGCACGCGAATCATCTGACCGTTCGGTGAGGATTTCAGCTCTTCAAACGAGGGCAGCTGCGCACGCGCGATGTAAACCGCGGTGACAAGGGCACCAACCGCCAGCACCGCGAGCGCGATCAGCAACTTGATCGTGATCGACAGGCGGCGGCGCCAAGGCGAACGGGGGGCAGGGGCGCGGGCCATCGAAGCGCCTTGTGGGATAGAAGCTTAGGCTGTGCTTAACAAGATGAGCTACCTCCACCGCGCCGGCGCAAACCGGCGTGGCGAAGCCGCTTACTTGCGAGCGCGGAAATCGAGGCTGACGGAGTTCATGCAGTAACGCAGTCCCGTCGGCGGCGGGCCATCGGGGAACACATGGCCAAGGTGGCTGTCGCACCGTCCGCAGCGCGATTCGATCCGGATCATGCCATGGCTGGTGTCGCGATGATCGGTCACCGCATCAGCCGCAATCGGCTGGGTAAAGCTGGGCCAGCCCGATCCCGAATCATATTTGTCGGCGCTGTCGAACAATTCCAGCGCGCAGGCCGCGCAATGATAGATGCCGTCAGCCTTGTAATCATTGTACTTGCCGGCGAACGCCCGCTCGGTGCCTGCCTCACGCAGCACATGATATTGTTCGGGCGTAAGCCGCTGTTTCCATTCGGCTTCCGACAGGTTCAACTGATCCATGGGCGACTGTTCTCCGTAACTTTCCCTGCATCTGGGAGCGCGCGATGCAGGGTGCAAGTCACGCGTTGGACCAGCGCGCCCAGATCGCGGTCGGCAGCACCAAGCCGCGCGCCTCTTCGCGCACGCCAAGCTCGCCACATTCCACCTTACCCGGGAGATCGGCGAACACCTGGCGCAGCATCTCGCCGATCGCCAGCGCGGACATGCGCACGGCATAGACGGTGAGGAACAGCGCGCGCGAGTTGCCATCGAGCAGCTGGCGGCAATCCGCGATCAGGCCGGGCAGATGCTCCTCCAGGCGCCAGATCTCGCCATCCGGCCCGCGGCCATATTTGGGCGGATCGAGCAGGATCGCGTCATAGCGGCGGCCGCGCCTCACCTCGCGCGCGACGAACTTTGCCGCATCGTCGACGATCCAGCGCACAGGGCGATCGGCCATACCGGAAAGCTTCGCATTGGCGCGCGCCGCCTCGACCGATTTCTTGGACGCATCGACATGGACCATCTTCGCGCCCGCCGCTGACAGCGCGAGTGTGCCGACGCCGGTATAACCAAACAAATTCAATGCTTCAGGCTCGGCCACGCCGTCCAGCTGCTCACGCAGCCAGGACCAGACTGGCGCCATGTCGGGAAAGAAGCCCAGGTGGCGGAAGGGTGTGTTCTGCGCGGTGAAGCGCACCGTGCCGGGGCCGACACCCCAGGCGAGCGACCAGCCGTCGCGTGGCACGGGACGGGTGTAATGCCACTGGCCGCCGCCGTCCTCGTCGCTGCCAGGAATGAATTCTCCGTGTGATTTCCAGTCGTTACTGGCCGGCGCCCAGAGCGCCTGCGGTTCGGGCCGGATGAAGCGATAGTCGCCGTAGCGCTCCAGCTTTCGCCCGTGGCCGCAATCGACGAGGCCGTAGTCGCCCCAGGGTTCACCGATGAGCGTGTCGAGTTTCATGGGAGAAGCGTTACTGCCATGCTGATGTGCTTGGAACCGCCCGGCGGAACGAGGAAGATGCCGGGTTTGTCGGCGAATTCACCGGCATAACCCTCCGGATCTGCGATGCCGTGCCAGGGTTCGACGCAAATGTAGCGAGCGCCGGGCTTGGTCCAGATGCCGAGCATCGGGGCGTCGGGGAAGTCGATCCGCAGATGCGGCCCGCCAATGGCGCCATAAGTGACGCTGGAGGAGCGGACCTGGTCCCACACCAGGGCGTCATGCGCGAACAGATCGTCGGCGAGGTGGAGCGTCCGACCGTCCAGCGGAGAGGGGTCAAAGCCGGCCTTGATCGTGCCGTCATCGGCGATCGGCCGGACACCATCCGGCTCATTTTGGCCAAAAGTGATGGCGTGCTGGCCACGTTCCCCGCCGCCCGGCAGCGGCCAGGCGAAAGCAGGATGGAAACCGAAGCTCGCGGGCATTTCGTTCGGGTTTCGATTGCTGATCAGGATTTCGGTTTGCAGCGTCGCGCCGTCGAGGCGGAAGGTCGCGTCGAGTGTGAAGGCGAAGGGGTAATGGACGCGCGTCTCTTCGCTGTCTTTCAAACGGAAGGTCGCGTGCGTCGGTCCGCGATCGATCAGCGTGAACGGCAGGCGGCGGGCAAAGCCATGCTGCTTCATGGGGTATTCGCGGCCCTGGATGCGGATCACCTCGCCCGCGGGCTTGCCGACGACGGGGAAGAGCAAGGGCGCGCGGCCGGTCCAGAAGGCAGGGTCCGCATCGGTCATCAGCTCGCGACCGGCGGCGTCCTTCAGCGAGGACAGTTCCGCGCCGAGCGGGTTGATCGCTGCGGACAGATGATCGTTCGCAATGGTGATCCAGTCGGCCATGCGTGCTCCTCAGCCATTGCGTCATTCCCGCGAAGGCGGGAATCCTTAAACGCTGATGTCGGCGATAGAGCCGTGACCGTGGCGTATATGGATCCCCGCCTTCGCGGGGATGACGAGTTTGCGTTATCCCCTGAGCGAGGCGCCCAGCTTCGCGGCGGCCGCGACGACCTTGTCGGCGATCGCCTTCAGCTCCGCCTCGACGAACGCCTTCTCGCCCGGTTGCAGTACCACCTCGACGGCCATCGAGGTTTCCCCGTCCTTGGTGAAGACGTCGAACACGCGGGCGGAGACGATCGCGGCCTTGTCCGCGCCCTTCACGGCGCGGGCGAGCGCGTCAGCGGCCAGACCCTCGGGCACGAGGAAGGCGAAGTCGCGGCGGACGGCCTGGAGCGCGGGCGGCGTATAGGCCGGGCGCATGAAGCCAGCGGAGCGCTTCGCGGGAATCGCATCCAGGTACAGCTCCACCGCGGCGACGCCGGCGTCGAGATCGAACGCGCGGGTGACGTTGGGGTGGAGGATGCCGAAGGCGGCGAGCACCGTCTTGGGCCCCAGCCGCAGCGTGCCCGACTGGCCCGGATGCCAGGCGTCACCGGCTTCGCCGAACACCTGCAAATTGTCGACCGGCGCACCGGCGGCGGCGAGCAGCGCTAGCGCCTCCGTCTTGGCGTCGAACGCGTCGAAGCCTTGCGCCTTGCCGGTCTGCCAGTGCCGCGCGCGGCGGTCGCCGGCGAGGACGAGGCTGAGCGTCGGGCGTTCCTTATCGGCGAGATAGCGGCGGCCGATCTCGAACAGGCGGATCGTGCCGGCCCCGCGCCGCACGTTGCGCGCCGCGGCCGAGAGCAGGCCGGGCAGCAGCGACGGACGCATGACCTTCAGGTCCTCGCTGATCGGATTGGCGAGGGTGAAAGCGCCGCCACCGAAGGGCGCGGCCTCAGCCTCCGAGATAAAGCTCCACGTCACGGCTTCGTCTAGGCCGCGGGCGGCGGCGGCGCGGCGGACGCGGCGCTCCAGCTTCTGCTCCGGCGTCGCGGTGGGCGTCGCGACACCCGGGGTGCGGGGCAGCGGCACCGAGGGGACGTTGTCGATGCCCTCTATACGGATCACTTCCTCGACCAGATCGGCCGCGCCGTCGATGTCGCGGCGCCACGTCGGCGGGGTGACCTGCCAATCGTCGCTGACGGTGAAGCCGAGCGACTGAAGGATCGCGCGCTGCCGCTCCGGCGCGACGGCGAGACCGCCGAGCGTTTCGGCGCGGGCGGGATCATAGGCGTAGCCGCGCGTGCCGAGCGGCGGCTCACCGGCGCGGGTGATGCCCGTCGGCTGACCGCCGCACAGATCGATCACGAGGCGCGTCGCGATCGCAAGGCCATCGTCGAGGAAGGCCGGATCGACACCGCGCTCGAACCGCTGGCGCGCATCGCTGGTCAGCATCAGCTTCTGGCCGGTGCGCGCGATATGTTCGGGATCGAAATAGGCGCATTCGATGATGACGTCCGTCGTCGTGTCCGACACGCCCGACTCTTCACCGCCCATGATGCCGCCGATGTCGTGGACATGGGCGTCGTCGGCGATGACCGTCATCGTTTCGTCGAGCGTGTAGGTCTTGCCGTTCAGCGCAAGGACCGTCTCGCCCGCCTTCGCCTTGCGCGCGACAAGGCCGCCGGACAGCTTCGCCTTGTCATAGACGTGCAGCGGCCGGCCGAGATCGACGGTGATGTAATTGGTGATGTCGACCAAGGCCGAGATCGGCTTCTGCCCGATCGCACGGAGGCGCTTCGCCAGCCACTCGGGCGATGCCTCGTTGCTGACCCCGTTCACGCCCTGCGCAAAGAAGGCCGGGCAGCCGGCGAGATCATCGGTGCGCACGTCGGGGCCGGGGCCTTCGCCCGCGACCGGCTCGACGCTCAGCGGCTTCAGCGTGCCAAGGCCAGCGGCGGCCAGATCGCGGGCGATGCCGCGCACGCCCATGCAATCCTGCCGGTTGGGCGTGATCGACACGTCGATGACGGGATCGTTGAGGCCCGCCCATTCGGCATAGACTTCGCCGACCGGCGCGTCGGCGGCGAGTTCGATGATGCCGTCATGATCGTCGCCCAGCTCCAACTCGCGCGTGGAGCACATCATGCCGTTCGATTCGACGCCGCGGATCGCCGCGACCTTCAGCACCATGCCGTTCGCCGGCACGGTCGCGCCGGGAGAGCCGAACACGCCGACGAGGCCGGCGCGGGCGTTGGGCGCGCCGCACACGACCTGCAAGGGGCCGTCACCGGCGTCGACCGAGAGCACCTGAAGCTTGTCCGCCTGTGGGTGGCGCTCGGCGGTCAGCACCTTGGCGATGCGAAAGGCGGCGAGCTTCTCGCCCGGGTTCTCGACACCCTCGACCTCAAGCCCGATGCGCGTGAGGCCGACCAGGATCTCGTCAAGCGAGGCGGAGGTTTCCAGGTGGTCCTTGAGCCAGGAAAGCGTGAATTTCATTTCAGTCGTCCGATCACGCCGCGCCGACGCCGCCCGACAGCGTCGGGACGTCGAGGGCGGAGAAGCCATAATGCTTGAGCCAGCGGATATCGCCGTCGAAGAAGGCGCGCAGATCGTCCATGCCGTATTTCAGCATGGCGAGGCGATCGATGCCGCAGCCGAAGGCGAAGCCCTGCCATTCGTCGGGATCGAGCCCGCAGGCAGCAATTACCTTGGGGTGGACCATGCCGCTGCCCAGCACCTCCATCCAGCCGCCATTGAGCACGTCGCCGCCCCCGCCGATCACGCGCTTGCCCTTTTGCAGCGTGTAGCCGACGTCGACCTCCGCCGACGGCTCGGTGAAGGGGAAGTAGCTGGGGCGCAACCGCAGCACGATATCGTCACGCTCGAAGAAGGCCTTCAGGAACGTCTCGAGCGTCCATTTGAGGTGCCCCATCGTGATCCCCTTGTCGATCACGAGGCCCTCGACCTGGTGGAACATCGGCGTGTGGGTCGCGTCGCTGTCGCTGCGATAGGTGCGGCCGGGCGCGATGATGCGGATCGGCGGCTTGTTCGCGAGCATGGTGCGGATCTGCACCGGGCTGGTGTGGGTGCGCAGCAGACGGGGCTCCGCCCGGGCCGCGGCGTCGGCAGAGCCGTCGCCGTCGGACGGCGGGCTTTGCCCGCCGCCGGCCGCTCTCGCTGGAAGCTCGAGGTAAAACGTATCATGCATCGCGCGCGCCGGGTGGGTTTCCGGAATGTTGAGCGCGGTGAAATTGTGCCAGTCGGTCTCCATCTCCGGGCCGGTGGCGACCGCGAAGCCGAGGTCGGCAAAGATCTCCGCCAGTTCGTCCATCACCTGACTGACCGGGTGGATCGTGCCGGCAAGCGGCGTATCGACCGGCAGCGTCATGTCGACACGCTCGGCGGCGAGCTTCGCCTCCAGCGCGGCAGCCTCCAGCGTGGCCTTGCGATTGGCGATCGCAGTGGTCACCGCCTCGCGCAGGCCGTGGATCGCCGGTCCCTTCACCTGGCGCTCCTCGGGGCTGAGGCCGCCCATCGACTTCAGCAGCGCGGTAACGCGGCCCTGCTTGCCCAGCGCGTCGACGCGCACGGTTTCCAGCGCCTCCAGCCCGGCCGCGGCCTCGATCGCGGTCAGCAGGTGCGTCTTCAGGTCGTCAATCTCGGTCATCAGTCTCGCCCATGCGGGTTGTTAGGCGCGCTTTACTCGGGAAGGCGCCAGACACGCAAAGGGCGCGGGTGTTGCCACCCACGCCCTTCGTGTCGCTTCAGATGAAGGGGCTTAGGCCTGGGCCGGCAACGCGTTCTTCACCTGAGCGACGAGCGCCGTAAACGCTTCGCCTTCGTGCATCGCGATGTCGGCCAGGACCTTGCGGTCCAGATCGATGCCCGCAAGCTTCAGGCCATGCATGAACTGGCTGTAGGTCAGGCCCTCGGCGCGGACGCCGGCGTTGATGCGCTGGATCCACAGGCCGCGGAAGGTCCGCTTCTTAACCTTCCGGTCGCGATACGCATACTGGCCGGCCTTTTCGACGGCCTGCCGCGCGATGCGGATCGTGTTCTTCCGGCGACCGCGGTAACCCTTGGCCTGTTCCAGAATGTTCTTGTGCTTGGCGCGAGTGGTTACGCCCCGCTTGATGCGTGCCATGTGCTAGTTCCTCTCGCTCAACGCAGGCCGTACGGCGCCCAGGCCTTCACCGTCGCGGTGTCGGCCTTCGACAGCACCTTGGTGCCGCGGTTCTGGCGGATGTACTTGCTGTTGTGGCTGATCAGGCGGTGGCGCTTGCCAGCGACGCCGTGCTTGAGCAGGCCGGATGCGGTGAGCTTGAAGCGCTTCTTGACGCCGCTCTTGGTCTTGAGCTTGGGCATTTTGGTCCTTTCAAATCGAGCGAGACTGGAACCGCCGCGGCAGCCCTGATGGCCGGGCGATTCTTTTCACCTCGCTGGGAAGAAGCGGGGCGCATAGCGGCGGGGCGGGTGAAATGCAACCAACCCCTGCGCCATGCGATTTGCGCTTTCATGGACATGGCGACTAAACCTGATCGGCAGCCTGCGCTGTCCGGGGCAAAGCCCTTGCCGGACAACGGCCCGCGCGATCCGCGTCGCCGCCGCCATATCCTGCGCAACACGATCATCGCCATCCTCGCCATCCCCGCGCTCATCTGGCTGGTGCTGTTCATCACCAAGGGCCGATTTCTGAAAGGGCCGTTCGAGACGATCGTCGGCCGGATGGCCAACCGTGAGGTGCGCGTCGGCGGCGATTTCCAGCTGTATTTCGCGCCGCTCAGGATCAAATTCTACGCCGAGCGCTTCACCATCGCCAATCCGGCCTGGGCGACGCGGCCCTATCTGTTCCGCGCCGACCGGATCGACACGCGAATCGCGCCACTGTCACTGCTGTTCGGCAAGCGGCGACTCCACTGGCTCGACCTGCAAAACGGCGCGGCGGATCTGGAGTGGAACGCCGGGCATACCACCAACACCTGGACGTTCAGCGAGAAGAAGGGCGGCAAGCCGCTAGAGTTTCCGCGCATCGACGTCGCAACCGTGCGCGGCACGACGGTGCGCTATCTTGATCCCCGCATGCGGCTGCTCGCCGATCTCGGGATCGAGGACATCCGTTCGGAAGATGCGCAGATCGGCAAGTCGGTGCGGGTCGGCGGTACCGGCCGCATCCGCGACACGCCGTTCCGCGTCACCGCGCAATTGCTGTCCCCCGACGCGACGGTGAACCGCGGCGAGAACAAGCTGACGGCGCGCGCCTGGGCCGCGAACAACGTGGTCGACGTGTCGGGCACGCTCCCCTCGCTCGCCGAGATCGAGAAGGTGCCGCTGCAGACCCGCGCGCGCGGGCGTGACCTGTCCGAGCTGCTCGGCATCATCGGGGTCGTCCTGCCCGAAACGCGGCGCTATGCGCTGAAGGGCCGGATGGTGAAGGACGGCGAGGTTTACCGCTTCACCAACATCGCCGGCACCGTCGGCGAGAGCGACGTCGCGGGCAGGCTGACGGTGACCAACGGGGATCGGCTGCACCTCGATTCGGTGATCCGTACCCGCAGCCTTGATATCGTCGATGCCTCGGTCCTTGTCGGCTATAATCCCGACATCGTCGAAACGAGGGGTGCGGTCGCGGCGGCGGCGGCGACCGGATCAGGCCCGCGCAAGCTGCTCCCGGACGATGACATGCCGGTCGAGAAGATGCGCACCTTCGACGCTGACCTCGTGTGGACGGTCGACCAGGTGAAGTCGCGCCGCGTGCCGATCTCGAACATGGAGCTGACGCTCGATCTCGATCGCGGCCGCCTGGCGCTGTCGCCGTTCAACTTCGCCATGGCGCGCGGCAACGTCGCCAGCGACATCGTGTTCGATACGCGCCAACGGCCAAGTGCGGTGAAGTATGACTTCCGCCTCGCGCCGACGCCGATGGGTCGGCTGTTCGCAGGCTGGGGCGTCGCGGAATCGGGCACCACCGGCACCATCAAGGGCCGTATCCAGCTGAACGGGCGGGGCGACTCGATTGCTGATTCGCTCGCGACGTCGAGCGGCCGGATCGCCTTCGTCATGCCGCAGGGCGCGCTCTGGACACGCAACGTCCAGTTGTCCGAGCTCGACATCGGCACCTTTGTCCAGAAGATGTTCGCCGGAAAGCTGAAGAAGCCGGTCGAGATCAATTGCGGCCTCGTCGCCTTCACCGTGCGCAGCGGCATCGCGGCGGCAGACCCGATCCTGATCGACACCAGCAAGAACGTGATCCTTGGCCGCGGCGGCTTCAGCTTCCGCACCGAGGCGGTTGACCTTGCCATTCGCGCCGACGCCAAGAAGTTCAGCCTGTTTTCCGGCCAGTCGCCGGTCGGGATCGGCGGCTATTTCTCCGCGCCGTCGCTTGACGTGATCAGCCCGCAGTTGATCGGCCGGGCAGGCGCTGGCCTCGGTCTGGCAGTGGTAGCCTCGCCGCTGGCGGGCGTTCTCGCCTTTGTCGACATAGGCGACGCGAAGTCGGCCGCTTGTGGCCCGGTGCTGGCGGGGGCAACGGCAGCCGCGCAACGCACCACCAAGGGCGAGAAGCGCGACGACGTCGGCAGCGGCACCACCGCCAAGGACGAGAAGGGCAAGGAGAAACCCGGCAAGGAACAGCGCAAGAAGTTCCTGGGGATCTTTTGACCGGTAAGTGACTACATCGTATCGGAAAGCGGGCGGCCGGCGCTATGCTCGATGATAGCGCGGGCGCGACGGTTGCCCCATTCTTCCACCTGGCGCCATTCCGCCTTGGTCTTGCAAACACGCTCCTTGCGGACCAGCGAGCCGGTGATTTCGATCTTGCGGCAAACGCGTTCCGCTGGCGGCGGCGATATACCGTCGGACACAGCCGCAACCTGAAGCAACAGCCCCAAAGACCTGATCATTGATGTTCCCCCCAAGCGCCGCCCACATGGGCGCACGCTTCACGCGGCGGGAGGTGCCCCCACACACCCGCCGCGACCAAGCAGCCGATGATTACTGACCGGTCGGACGCCCGGTGCTGTAATCAACAATCGCCCGGGCGCGAGAATTGCCGTTTTCATCAACAGCGCGCCATTCAGCCTTGGTCTTGCAGACCCTTTCCTTGCGCACGAGCGAACCGGTTACTTCGATGCGACGACAGATGGGCGAATCGGCGGGCGGCGATGCCGGCATCGCAGAAGCAGGCGTGGCCGCAGCCTGAAGCAAGACAGCAAGCGCAACAGAAATACCCGACATTCCCCATTCTCCCCGTTTGAACTTGATCCGCTCACCCCACGACAGGGGAACTCGATAGTTCATCTACCATGGCGCAATAGTCGGCAACAATGGCCTGCTCTTCCGGGGAAAGATGTGGATTCCAGACGTCAAAGATCAGCACGGCGCGTAACTCATCGCTGTTGTTCCATGCTTCATGTTCGATGGTGTCATCAAAAGCGAAGGGTTGGCCGACCACCCATTCCCGGGTTTCCCCACCGACGCGGAAGCCGCAGCCCGGTGGCACGATCAAGGGCAGATGCACGATGGCCCGCGTATTGGTGACGCCAGTATGCGGCGGAATGCGGGTGTGCGGCTTCAGCATGGAAAAGAACGCGCTGGGCGCCCTGCCCGGAATGCGCGCACCTGGCAGTGCCGCCAATGCGGCTGCCGTGTTGGGGCAGCGATCCAGCACGGGCGTGTTGGGGCGACCATATTCCCACAGGAAGCAGGCGCCCCAATCGAGATTGTGGTTGAGTGGATCCCACTGGCTGCCGGAAACCCCCTTTTCCATTCGAACATAGGGGATCAGATCCGCGCCGGGATCCGCGATCAGCGCCTGAAGCTCGGCGCGGATCGCGTCTGTCCTGGCGGCGAGATCCGCGAACCAGGGAAAATGATGGTCGTCAAAGAATTCGTCAGCGGGCAAAAAGGGATAGTGAATGCCCGCACAGACATTCGGATAAATGCGACGGGTGCCGAGCGAATGTTCGATGAACGCCTGGGCACGACGGCGGCTCGTCTGCCCGAAGTCGTCATAGCGTGGCGCAAGTGCCTGGCGGATGGGTGTCGCGAGGGCCGCTCCCTGTTGCGCGCAATAATCGCGGGCGTGGGCAAGCAGCCCGGCCAGTTCCTCGCTGGGACTGGCGATCTGTTCACCCAATTGAATCACACCGGACCAGCGAAGCATTGCCTCGCGTCGGTCGCCGGCCCGTTCAAACCATTGCGCCAGCCGCACCAGAGCGGCGAGATCGCGCGCATCAATGCCGAGGGCCCCTTCCAGCGCCACACGCTCACCAGACTCATCCCCCGCCAAGCGGCGCGCATGAGCCAGATTGCGCCACAGGCTACCCGCGGACGGATCAAGCGCCACCGCCTGCTCGAAGCATCGTTGCGCCTTCGCGAGATCACGATTGCGCAGGGCCGCCAGGCCTTGGGCATTGGCTTCTTGAGAGGTCAGCGACATGACCTCCTCTTATGTCGCGGCAACAACGTTGGAAAGACAATGCTGCGCCCGCGAAGAAAGGCTAACGGCAAGTAATGTATCCCGGCAACACTTTCGATCCTGCTGATGCAAGCTGGCTGGCGCACCGTTACGAGCCAGTTCGCGATCAGCTACTCTATCGATATGTTCCGCGCGAACTGCATCAGAATGGGCCATTTCTGACAGATGAGTTGATCGGCAAGCAGCCGGAGCACGTGCTTGACCGTGAAACGGCCTTGGCGGCGGCGCGCGGCCATGCGGCACCGCTGCACTTCATTTTCCACTCCGCCTTTTGTGCCTCCACGATGCTGGTGCGCGCGCTTGATCTGCCTGGCGCCGCCATGGGCCTTTCCGAACCGGTTCTGCTGAATGACGTGACAGGCATCCGCCGCCGCGGCGAACGCACCGGGCCCGATCTGGCCCGATTGCTCGACCATGCGATGGCGCTGCTCGCCCGTCCGTGGAGCCCGGGTGAAAGCGTGATCGTGAAGCCTTCCAACATCCTGTGCGGCTTGCAGCGGCCGATGCTGGCGTTGCGACCAGATTCCCGGGCGATCCTGCTCCACGCGCCGTTGCGCACGTTTCTCGCGTCGGTGGCGCGCAAGGGGCTGTGGTGTCGATTGTGGGCGCGGGAGCTGCTGGAGGGCCTGCTGCACGACGGGTTGGTCGAGCTCGGGTTTCAGCCCGCTGACTATTTCCGGCAGAGCGATTTGCAGGTCGCCGCGGTAGGCTGGCTCGCGCAGCAGCGACAGTTTGCGTTGCTGACGCAGCATTTCCCGGATCGGGTCCGTTCGCTCGATTCCGAGGCATTGATGGCTGATCCGGCGCGCGTGACCAGTGCGGCTGCGGCGTGGTTTGGCTTGCCGGCAGAGCGATTTAGCAACCACGCAGCCCTGACGCGGCACAGCAAATCGGGGCAGCCGTTCTCAACCGGGGATCGGGCCGAGGAGCAGGCGGCAGCCATCGCGGCACATGGCGACGAGATCGACAAGGTCCACGCCTGGGCGGTTGTGCTCGCAGAGCGCTCCGGGATTCCGATGGCCTTGCCCTATCCGCTGCTTCGCTGACCCGCGTCTGGTCACCGCCTTGGCTGAGCCGGCGCTAAAGTGCCGGGCGTACAGCGGACAAAAAAAGGGCGGGCACAAGGCCCGCCCTTCTCCGTTGGTTTGAAGGTCGCGCTTAGAAGCGGATCTTCGCAGCCATCACGTAACGGCGACCGATCGCGTCGTAGGTCGACGGGAAGGTGTTGCCGCTGTTGAACGAGGTCGAACCAGCCTCACCGCCAACCAGCGGCGGCTCGATGTCGAACAGGTTCTGGATGCCGATGGTGAAGGTCAGGTTCTCGCCGACACCGATACGGGTGTTGAGGTCGATATAGTCCTTCGCACCGATGCGGTTGAAGTTGACCTCACGGCCAGCAAGCCCACCAGCGCTCGCCGGCAGCGTGCCCTCGAACAGGTCACCCAGGCCCGGCTCATACCGGGTCGAACCGATGTGACGCCACAGCACCGAGATGTCCACGTTCTCGACCGTCAGCGTCGGACGCACCGACCACTGCCACTCGGGGATCGGCTGACCGCAGTTCGCCGAATAGTAGCCGACGCACTCGCGGTTCTCACCAACGCCCACAACGGCCTGGAAGCGCGACTTCTCAACCCAGGTGAGCTGACCGGCCAAGCTGAGCTTCGCGAAGCCCAGATCGTGCGCGTAGTTCAACGTGGCGTCGATACCGCTGGTTTCCAGCGTGCCGAGGTTGGACGTGCCGAGGATCAGGCCCGGAGTGGTGGCATAGTCACCGCTCACCGAACCCGTAAGCGGGTTACGGCCGATCAGCGCGCAAGCCGCGGTGCCCGCAGCACCCGGAGCCGGCGAGTAGTTGCCAGCGGCATCCGGTTCACCGAAGCAACCCGAGATCGCGTCGTCCGGCGTCGGCGACGTGATCGCGTCCTTGATCTTGATGCTGTAGTAGTCAACCGAGATCGACAGACGCGGGATGAAGCTCGGCTGGAAAACCACGCCCGCCGTCCAGCTGGTCGAAGTTTCCGGATTCAGCGCGAGATTACCGCCACCGGTGGTGTTGGCCTGACCCGAGGTCGGCTGCGCGATCGAGTTGATCGTCGCAGGCGTCGCGCCCTGCGCAAGGCAGACGGCGGCGAGTTCGCCGGTCGGGTTCGGACGGATACGAGCGCCCACATCGTTGAAGGTCGCGCACGGATCGTTGTTGAGGTTGGTCAGCACCGTGTTGATCGGCGAGAAGAGCTCGGAGATGTTCGGCGCACGAACGGCGCGAGCATAGTTACCGCGGATCTTCAGGCCGTTGACCGGAGTCCAGCTACCGGCCGCCTTCCAGGTGGTGGTGTTGAAGCCCGGATCACCCGCCGCATCGATCGAATAGCTCGAATAGCGGATGCCGCCTTCGACCGTCAGATCCTGGAAGAACGGACGGTTCTGAACCAGCGGGACGATGATTTCGCCGATCGCTTCGTAGACGTCATAGCCGCCGTCGATGTTCGGGTTTGCACCGCCGGCGCCGCCGAGCTCACCAGCCGAAGCCAGCGTGTCGGAGATCTGCGACGCGCTGTAGCGGCGATATTCGCCACCAACTGCGAACGAGATCGGGTTTTCGGAGAGCGGGCTGGACACGCCGAAGTCGCCGCTGACCGTTGCACGTGCCTGCGCCAGGGTGGTGCGGGTACGAACGGTCGACGTCTCGTTCAGGAAGTTGATCGCGTCGCTCGTCCAGGTGGCGTTGTTCTCTGGACCGAACCAGTTGATCGGAACGCAGCCGGCCGGCGTGCCGCTGAAGCACGTGGTCGGGTTGTTGGCGAGCAAGCTGGCGCGCACGCGCGAGTTCAGGGTGTAGCCCTGAATTTCCTGCAGGTTCTCGGACTCACCGTACGAACCGAAGATGTCCCAGTCGATCGTGCTGGTGATCGCGCCGCGGAAGCCCAGGCGATAGTCGAAGAAGGTCGTGGTGTATTCGCTGATACGCGGACCAACTTCGGTCGAACGACGCGACAGAGCGGTGGTGACCTCCTGGTAGCCCGGCGTGCCCGGCGTCAGCGCCGGATTGGCAGCGGCGGCGCAAGCTGCCGCCGAAATGCCGTTCGCCGTGCAGAACGTGTTGCGCAGCCCGTCGGTGAGGAACGGGTTGTTGAGCGGGATCTGAACCGGCAGAGCAAAGGCGCCCGACGGTGCGATGATCGTGGATACGGTGTTCTTCGAGAAGATGCCGCGGGTGTAAACCTCAACCGCGTCGCTCACCTCGTAGTTCGCGGCGCCGTACATGTTGAAGCGCTGGAACGGCGTCTGATAGACGTTGTACGGGTTGAAGTTGAACGCGGTGAACGCGGTACCCGGACGGAAGTCCGTGCCGGCTGCATTGACCTGGCGCACACCCTGACCCGGGAGCGAGAAGCGCGACGGGACTGCCGTGCCCGAGCCGCCTGCTGCGCCGTTGCTCGAGCTGAGCGCGAGAACGCCGAAGCTGCGGTCGCCCTGATAGAGGGGATCGGCTTCCTGGTAGCCGACGCTGAACACGGCGTTGCCGCGGCCGTCGTCGAAGTTCGCACCGATCGTCACGTCGGCGCGGAAGATGTTTGCGTCACCCTCTTCGCTGATCTGCTCGGAAATGTTGGCTTCGATGCCCGAGAAATCGCGGCGGGTGATGAAGTTCACCACGCCCGACACGGCGTCTGCGCCGTAGGTGGTCGAAGCGCCACCGGTCAGCACGTCGACGCGGTCGATCAGCGCCAGCGGGATGTTGTTAAGGTCGAAGCGGCCGTTCAGTTCGGCCGGGACCAGGCGCACACCGTCAAGCAGAACGACGTTGCGGTTCGAACCGAGGTTACGCAGGTTGACGAACGACGCACCGCCGTTGCCGTTGTTCACGGCCGAACCGATCGACGGGGTGATGCCCGGCAGTTCGCGCAGCAGGCCTTCCGCGGTGTTCGCCTGACGCAGGTCGATTTCGTCCGCGCCAACGACCTTCACCGGGGTCGCCTGAACGAGGTTCGGGTTCTTGATCAGCGTACCGGTAACGACGATGTCGCCGGTCGAGGTCTCGGACGTGTCAGCACCTTCCTGCGTGACAACGCCCGGTGCGGGTGCACCCGGGGTGACGGTCGAGTCGACCTGTTGAGCGGACGCAGCGCCGGCGGCCATGACGGCGCCGACGAACAGCGTCGTCGTCAACAAGCGCGAGCGAAAAGTTGTGCGCATGTGTGTTTCCCTTTTGATGCCCCGGTTGGACCCGGTTTATCGGCTTGCCCTAATGTGCAGTCGGCCCTGACCAACCCACATGGAGCAACGGGCTAGTCAGCAAATCACGCCCCTGCAATCTCCACCCAACGCAACTGCAACATTGCGGCGCGGGTGTAACAGGAAGGCAACACTTTCCTGTCCGCCTTGTCCGCTTTCGCGACACTCTCTATCGCTCAAACCACTTCAGGGAGACAATAAATGGCGCAGTTCCATCGGCTGGCAACAAGCGCACTCATGGTTGCACTGATCGGTGCAGGTGGTGTGGCGGACGCGCAGGCGCAAACGCAGGACGGGGCGGGTTCGCGCGTCCTCCGATCCTTCTCGCAATGCCGCGCGATCACAGCAGCCGAACAGCGCCTCGCCTGCTTCGACAAAGCGGCAGCGGCGCTGGAGCAGGCCGTTCAGGCCAAGGAGGTGCGCATTCTCGACAAGGAGGACGTGCGGCGCACGAAGCGGTCACTCTTCGGCTTCACCCTGCCCCGCGTCGGCCTGTTCGACGACAATGACGATGAGGAAAAGAAAGAGGAGTTCAGCGAGATCAACACCACGGTCGCCTCTGCCCGGCAGGTGCAGAACGGGCGAGTCGAAATCCGGCTGAACGGAGAAAACGAGGCGGTCTGGCAAACCACCGAGGCGATGACCTTCCCGCCCAAGCCGGGCGACAAGATTCGGATTCGTCGGGGCGCCATCGGCAGCTATTTCATCACGATTGGGGGACGGAGCGTCCGCGGCATGCGCGTGCGCTGAGCCACCCGGCCGAGCGCACGCGTGCGCTCCGCTAGGCGGCGGCGGTCAGCGCCGGCAGGACGGCGGATCGGATCGCCTGCTCGATCCGCTGCGCGTAATAGTCGAACCCGATTTCGGGCGGATGGACGTTGTCCGCCGCGACATAGAAGCTGGCGTTGGCCGTCCCACCAGGCACTCCGGTGCCATTGTTCCAAGGTCCCAGCACCCAGGGTGGTAACGCCCCGCAGATCGGTACGAAGAAGGTAAGCGGATCGCCATGCTGGGCGACAGCAGCAGCAATGGCCGCCTCCGTCGCCGGAGCGCCGGGCAGGTTGATCGACGGCACTCCGACGACAACGACCGGGGCCGCGGTGCCGGCGCGGATCGCCTTCAAGGTCGCGGCAACTGCCGCCTGGACAGCGGATGGCGTGTAACCGACGTCATTGGTCGACCCCATCAGCAAGATCACGTCCGGCGCCAGCGACAGCACCCGGGGGACTCGCTCACCAAAGGTCAGGAGGCCGGTGGCGGACGGATTGCAATATCCGGTCCCGCCGACGGAGAGATTCCATGTGTCGCGCCAGCCAAGCCGCTTGGCGAGCAGCTGCGCGACCGATCCCCCAGCCAGCCAGGGGCCGTAGCTGGATCCGGCATTGTAGCTGTCCCCGATAACGACCATCCGCGGGGCGCCAGCGCCAGCCGCACTCACGATCGCGGATGCGGGCGCCTGGACACCGCCGAAATAGGAGGCGCTCTTCCCGGTTTCCACCTCATAGTGCCGCAGGCGCCGCCCAGTGCTGGCGGTCCAGTCGATCACCATCCACTGATCCTGCCCCGCCGCCACATGGCTGCCTGGCATCAGATAGCGGCCGTCGACCAGCACCCGGATTTGCGCGGAACCCGCAGGCAGGAAGAGCGCGACCTTTTCGCCGTCGCATGCGAAGGATACGGAAGCGCCGGCGCACGTCGGCATTCCTGCGTTCGCCTCAAAGCTGGTGAGCGACCAGAAATTGCCCCGTAGCGGGGATGCTGCCGCCCCGCGCACGACATAAGCTTTGGGGTGGCCGGCGGGCGTCCAAGCGACGCCAATCGCCGGATTGCTGGTAACGACCGACACGATTGGCGCGCCATCGGCAGGATCGGGGGCACGCGCGCCGCCCAAGTACGCCCAATAGAGCGAAGTGCCGCCATCCGCGAGATATTGGCCGCTGCTGGTGTTTACGGGGCCGGGGCCGACGGATGGCGAGACGCCGCCGACGCCGCACATGTACCAGCTGCCGCCATGCGTCACGACCTGGCCCACCGCGTAAGCCGAGTTCGGCGCATAGGCCGGCGCGGGGAGCCAAGAGCGCAGAACCGCCGGATTTCGTCCAACCGCTGCCTCTGCCGCCCGTAAGAGGCGACCGTGCCGTGTGGATGTACCGACCGCATCTCGTGCCCGGGCAGCCATGCCGCGTGCCAGGATATCCCGCCCGCTCACTGCGCCACCCGATAGGTCAGCGTTCCCGCAACCAGCGTCACGGACAGATAAAAGGTGGCACCGACCTCGCTCTCGTCAGCCACCGCCTCATTGGCGTTAGCGGTGAATCTCCCCCATCTGGCCCCCGCGGCTGTCAGCGGCAGGGCAGTCGCGCCACCGTCGACCGAACGAAGTAGCTCGACGGCGCCGGACCAATCCCCCGACAGCGTGAGCCAGATCGGCCGGTCCAGCTCTGGCGTGAAGGGGCCTGCCAGGCCGCTAGCCATCATCGTACCCGCTAGCGGGGTGGAGGCAGCGGGCCTCCGTACGGGCCGCACCGGCAAGGGATTATCGTCGTGAACCGCCACTGCCGGGGCATCCACTGCCCCGAATGCAACCGCATATTGCGGCACAAACCCCGCGGGGACTTCCACTTCCGCCATCATTACCACTCCTGTTGTTCCCGATACGTTCTACAGGAGGGAGCGAGATGTAGGACAGGCCCTTCAGCCGATCTCGCGCTCGATCAGCAAGCGGAGGCTGTCTGCCGCACGTTGGATGTGGAAACGGTCAACGAAACAGGCGCGCGCGTTGCGGCGCATGGCCAGTCGCTGTTCGGGACAACAATCGGCAAAGTGCGTCAACAATTCACGCGTCCCACCTAGCGTGTCAGCGGCGACGAGGCCCGCGCCGTCAGCCACCACCTCGCGCCAGATCGCCACCTGATCACTGACGAGCACCGGCGTGCCGGCTGCCAGCGCTTCGGCCAGCGCGATACCGAAGTTCTCCTGGTGCGAGGGGAGCACAAAGGCGCTGGCGGCGCGCAATGCGCCTGCCTTGGCCGAACCTGAAAGCATGCCGGGAAAATGGACGCGGGCCCCTAACCCCGCCTGTTGCGCGGCGGTTCGGAGCCCAGCGACCAAGCCGACCTCGTCGGGACCCGCGATCACCAGATCTAACGCAGGCTCGCGATCGGCGATGCTGCCGAAAGCATGAACCAGCAAGTCGCAGCCCTTTTTCGGGTGAATTCGACCGAGGAAGAGAAGGAACGGCCGGTCGCCCAGTGCGGGCAGCAACCGACGAAAGGCTACAACGTCAGCCGCGCTGTCCCCGCTCAGATCAGCCGTGCCATAATTTACGACGCCGCCGCGAAGGCGGTAGGGGCGAAACGCGCCTTCGGCCCGCACGCGTTCCTCCTCACTAGTGAACAGCACGGCGCGCGCGCCTTGTAGCAGGGGCCCCTCTGCCCACCACCAACTCGCCTGCTTGCCGAGATGTTTGAGCGGTGCCTCGCGACGAAACCATGGATCCAGCATGCCGTGCGGAAACACGAAATAGGGTGTCGCACCGCCAGCCAGCGCGATCCGGGCGCCACGCGCGGCATAACGCCACAGGCCGGAGACGATCACCGCATCGTACCGCGCTGCATGCTCGCGCAGCCAAGGCACCATCGCCGGCGAGTAGCGGTAGCGGCTGAGCAGTCCTCGTCCACGCGGGGCCCCCAAACCGATGATGGTGCCGGGGTAATCGGGCAGGTAGCACTCCTCCGGCGGATCAAGGGTCAGCATGTCCTGACAATGCCCTTGGCTGGCCCAGATCTCACCAATTCTGCGCGCGCCCTCGATCGGGCCGCCGGTCCGTGGATCGGCGCTGGTGATGATGCGCAGGATGCGAGTCATGCCGCTGGAGCGATCGGCAGTCCACTAAGCGTAGCCAGGCGCGCGAGACGCTCGTCCCGGGTTCGGCAGGCCGCCAGCTCGCTCTCCCACTCGGCAACCTTGGCGGCCACAAGGAAGCGGTACCAGAAGCCTTGGAGCAAATGGTAGATCAGACCAGCACGACCGTCGAGAAAACCACCCTGGCCGATGTAGCGGTACAGGAAGTATCCGATTGGACCCGCCCATAGTGGCAGGCGTTGGAACACCTTGTTCTTCAACACCCGCTTGCGTTTTGCCTGGCCCGTCAGCGCGATCGGCGCTTCATCGAACAGCGCGTGGCGTGCGGCCAGCACTTCGATCGCCTCACGCGTGGCGTAGCCGTTGTGCTTGGCCGTGAAAAAGGTGAGATCACCGCGATTGGCGTCGACAAAACCGCCCGCCATCCTGATCGTTCTGCCGCGATCCACCACGACATGCTCGTCCATCCAGCGGCTTTCGACCCGCCCCGCTCCCGTTCGCCAGATGCGTAGCAGCCACAGCGGATAACGCCCGCCATGCCGGATCCAACGCCCCATGAAGAGGTGCTTGCGGTTCAGCATGATGCCGGTGACGTCACGATCCAGGCCCGGCAGGGTCCGGATGATGGCGAGCGCCAGATCGTCCTCGATGAGTTCATCGGCATCCAGCCGGAGCGTCCAAGCCGTTGCGATGCCGCCGTGCCCCAGCGCCCACTGCATCTGCGCGGCATGGCTGGTGAATGGGTGTTGAAGGACGCGCGCGCCCGCCTCGCGCGCCAGCGCTACCGTGTCGTCGGTCGAGAAGCTGTCGACTACCAGCACCTCACGCGCGATGTCCTGCACGCTGGCAATGGCACGGCCGATATGATGGGCCTCGTTGAACGTCAGGATGACGACGGTGAGATCCGGTTTGCCATGCGCCCGCCACCTTTCCGGAGAGCCATTGGCGATCATTCCGGCGCCTCGAAGCGGATGCGCCTGCTGCGTATAACCGACGCCGGGTTGCCGCCATAAACTGTCCAGGGCGCCAGATCCCGCATCGCACAGCCACGCGCGCCCAGAACCGCGCCGGCACCGACCGTCACGCCTGGTCCGACGAAAGCCTCCGCAGCGACCCAAGCGCGAGCCCCGATCGTGATGGGTCGGGCATGAAGCTGGAATGCGGCATCTTCGATGTCGTGGGTGCCAGCGCACAGATGGGCCCGTTGCGAAATCACGGCATAAGCGCCGATCGTGATGCGAGCCATGGAATAGACGATCGCCCCCGACCGATCGCGGCATGATCATCAAGCACGAGGTTGGCCGGCGACCAGATCCGGGCGCTGCCATATACATTTGCCGTTGTCGCAACACGCGCGCCGAACAGGCGCAGCAGCAGCCGGCGCCACGCCCGCAGCTGTGGCGGGCTCCAGCGCCCGAGAAGCAACCACGTCGCGCCCCAGGCAAGACGGTATAGGCGGTTTCCCAGCGAAAAACTGGCTCCCCCTTCCCACGCGCGCGTGGTTCGCCCGTCAAGCGGCTGCAACATCGCACACTGGCATTGCTTATTCCCCCAGTTCGCAAGGTTAAGCGATCCGGTGGATACCCGCAACGCAGTGTATCGACGCTTCGGCATTGTGCCGGTACGTCATTGTGGGGGAAACAGGGGGGAGGCGCACGTTCGCCGATGAGATCGCTTGGCTGGCCTTATTCCATTATCCTCTTGCTTCTGGCTGTTGCGCAGCTGTTGCTGGGCGCCAGCTTCTGGATTCTCGCGGTTCTCCTGATGATTTCCGCCGCCGCGCTCGTCCCGCTTACCCGATCGAGCTGGCGCATATCCGACGGCCTCTATGCGATCATGACCGTTTACTTCGGCTCGGGCGCACTTGTCGTGAAAACATTGGCTGGCCAGCCTGTTCACACCAACCTGCATGTGCCGGATTCTTCCGCCGGATATCTCCTCCTCGGTTTCTGTTCGATCAGCATCGGCTACGGGGTCAGCCACGCCGTTCGCAGGCCAGCGCGCATAGCGGAGCAGTTGCGAGCGGTGACCAGCCATTCGCCCAATCTCGTCCGTTTCGCCGTACCGATCTTCCTGGCGGGGGCATTGTTCTTGTTCCTGCAGACCCAGTTCCGGCCGATTGCGGCGGACGGAGGGTTCGAGCCGGGTGGCTTCGGCGGGTTTGGCACCTTTTACCCGCTGCTTCTGCTCGGTGCCGCGATGCAGGCGGCGCTTGTCGTGCTGCAGCCCCGTCAATACCGGCACCGTGCTGTGCTCGCGGGGATGGCCGTCGTCGTTCTGGCCCTTACGTTCGCCGACAATACGAAGCGGACCTTGTTCGACTTCCTGTTGATCATCGGCCTCGTCTTCATCGTGCATGGTGCGCGGCCCCGCTGGCGCTGGGTCCTTCCGATGATGGGGAGTGCAATTCTGCTACTCGCGCTGGTCATGCCTGCGATCCAGATCGTGCGCACCATGGCCGACGTGCGCAGTACCGGGAGAATCACCGCCACCTGGCAGGTCATCCGCAACGCCGGCTTCGACCCGCTGCGCCTCGCCGCAGAGGCCGAACGGATCGCCCTGGGTCATCAATTGAGCTGGCGCGAAAGCTATATCTTCCCACTGGCTTGGAATACCGAGCGGTTCACCATGATTCAGCCGGTCGACCTTGTCGCGCGCGGGCTCGATGAACATGGAACGATGGGCGCCGCGGACTTGTGGCGTGACCCGCTGGAAACCCTGCTGCCGGGATTCCTTCTGGACAAGTCTCTAGCCAATGCGCCTGATCGCATCGCCTGGCACTATGGCTTTCGCGCGAGCGGCTCCATCGCGCGTCCGGTGGTGGGCCTGATCGCGAGCAGCCTTGCAGCGTTCGGCCTTTTGGGCGTGCTGCTGCTGCCGATGCTCGTCACGGCCCTGACCTTTGTGGTGCTGGATCTTTTGGGCGGGCGGCTCACCGGGAATGTGTGGGGCGCATTCCTGCTCTCTGCGACCACGTTCCTTGCGGAGAAGGAGGTCAGCACCACGCTGTCCTTCTTCTGCCGGAGCTTCCCTTTCCTGCTGCTGATCGCGGCATCGTTGCTGTTGATGGGCCGTGTGCGGCGCGTTCGTCCGATGCGGGTGATCCCCATCAACGGCATGCCGCTCTAGAGCAATGCCTCCAGGTTCTTCGTAAAGGCAGCGCCGGAATATCGCTGCTCCACCTTCCGGCGGCCGGTCGCGCCCATCTGCTGAGCCAGCGAGGGATCGTGCAGCAGCCGCTCCAGCGCCCGCGTGAGGGCGGGCACGTCCACCGGGTCCACGGTGATGCCATCAATACCGTCGTCGATGACTTCCCCTGCCCCGCCGAAGCATGATCCCACCACCGGCAGGCCGCGTGCCCAAGCCTCAAGGTAGACGATCCCGAACCCCTCCTTTGACGAAGGCAAGGCGAAGACGTCCGCCCGTGCATAAGCTTCCGCCAATTCGGCTTCATCGACGCTGCCGGGCAAGTTCACCCGCCCACTCACGCCGAGCGCTGTGGCTAGAACTTGCAACTCCCGCCGTAACGGGCCGTCACCGATCACCACCAGACGGGCGTCGGGCAGGGCCGGCAGCGCGCGAACGAGCTTGTCGACATGCTTCTCGCGTTCCCCCGCGCTCAGGCGTGCGACCGCCAGGATCGTATTGCCCGACCCACGCGCCGATTGGCCCGGAAGATCGACGGCGTTGGGGAAGAGAACGAACTTGCCTTCATCCAATGCGAAGGCAGCGGCCATTTTGCCCATCGAAAAGCGGCTGACGATCGCCACCTCGTCCACTGCGTTGCGCAGCAGCGTGCGCTCCCAGCGGCGCACCGGCCGATACGCCGGGTCGCCCCAAACCTCGATGCCATGGGCAAAGAGGATCAATCGCGTTCGAGGGCGCAGCAGCCGGATCAGCGCCGCGAGAGGGAGCAGGTTGATATGCCCGATCAGCACCGTGTCGGCGCGCCAAAGCGCCCGAAACAGGGTTGAGGTGAATTTCCACCGTTTGTCATCTGCACGCATGGCGACCGCGGTTCGTCTTCCCAGAGAGTTCAAGGACGCGATCACCCGCCGGTTGAACCGCTGGATCCCGCCATGTCCGCGTGCCGAAAGCCCGATAAACAGGACGACAGAGCTGGGCGGCTCACCGCGCACGATAGTTTCCAGCCAACAGCGTGATGGGGATCATCGCGGCATGCGCGAGCAGCAATGCCGCTGCGGTACCATTCAGCCCGAACCTTTCGGTGAGCGGGCCAGCAATTGCGACGGTCGCGGCGGCAACGATCAGGAAAATCACCGTGGCGGTGCCGTGGCGATTCACCGCCGCAATGGGCGTGAACAGACTGGACCATATCATCTCTGCGGCCACGCTGCCGACCAGTAACAGGAGAAACGGGTAAGCGGCCGCCACTGCGCCATGGGTCAGCAAAGGCAGCACCACCGGTGCCGCGACCAGAACCGTCACCGCGTAAACGAGAATGATACACAAGGTGACGCCCGCCTGAACGCGCAGGAGCCGCCCTGCGCGCTGGTGGTCACCGCTACCGGCCAGCGCGGCATATTCGGCGGTGACGCTGTTATTGATCATGTTGATCGCGGCCATGCCCATCCGCGTGATCGTGCGGCTGATCGCGAAGGTCACGGTTCCCACCGCCCCCAATGCGCCGCCCACAACCAGCACTGGCGCCTGGATCAAAAGCGCCTGACCGAGCGGCAACAACATATAGGCGATGGCGGGGCGCCACAGCCCCTCCAGGGTTTCCCGATCAGCAGCGCGGACCCCGAGGCGAAGCCAGCCCGACAGACGCCGCAGCCAGCGGTAAGCGCCGAGGAGCGCAAGCAGCCGTGCCCCCACCATAGCCGCAGCCGCGGCCACCAGGCCACCGCCCGCAACAGCGGCGGTTGCGACGGCCACGCCCTCCAACAATCTGGCGCTCGCTGCCCAGATTGCTTCGCTCGCAGGCCGGTTTTCGGACCTGATACCGGCGCATACCAGCAGAAAGAACTGGTACAGAAGGACGTTCACGACCAGCAGCAGCACCGTCCCCCGCGCGGTCGTCGGCGTAACAGCGTCAGCGCCGAGGACATCCGGCACATCGACCGCGATGATGATCAGCGCGCTGAGCCCCAGCAGCAATGGCGCTGCGACACACAGGAGCGCGAAGATGCTGTGGAACACCCGGGTGGCGGCGTCCCGCTGCCCCGCGGACACCGCCATGACCATTGCGTTCTTGGCAACATAGGTGAACCCGAAGTCACTAAACGTCAGGTAGAATGGCACCGCCGACAGCAGCAGCCATGCGCCATATGTTCCAGGCCCCCACGCGTGGAGAAGCAGCGGAACCAGCGCAATCTGAACGACGACGGTGACGATCTGGCCATAAGCCTGCGCCGAAACCGTTCGCCCGAGGCGCAATGTCGTGGCCCGGTCGAGTGACCGGCCCATCAGCCCTCGCCCGGTCGCCACACCGCTTGCTCCCCCCAACGTCCCCGATCGCTAGCTGCGGCGTTTGCGTCGGCGGGGCAAGCGGCTTTGTTGCAAGAGAGTCCGGCGACGACGGCGTGTCGGCGTCGGCTCAGGTGCCGGGGGAGCTATATCCTGCGTCCCGCCCCCGATCTCTTCGGCCCGGATCAGTCCAGGCGCTTCAGCCAATCCACCAGCAAGTTGTTCACTTCCTCCGGGCGTTCTTGCTGCGTCCAATGGCCGCAACCGTCCAGCAGATGGCCTTCCACCAGCGGAACGTGGGGACGCATTACGCCGATCGGATCGGCGATGGCCCCGAACCCGGTGGTAGCGGGGTCCTTCGTTCCACCGATGAACAAGGCGGGCTGCTCGATGCGCCGATCGCGAAAAGACTGCAGCCAGGTAAAATCACGCTCGTGATTGCGGTAGCGGCTGATCGGCCCGAAGAAACCGGACGCTTCGAACTCAGCGACATAATAATCGAGGTCTTCCCCCGTCAGCCATGCGGGGAATGGGTCGGGATCGACCATGTCTTGCAGCAGAGAAGCGCCCGCGGGCTTGGTCGGCCAAGTGCCCGGGGGCGCGTCGCCTGAAATCGCGTAATAGAATTTTCGCAGGAAGTCCCGGACGTCGTGCTCGGCCTCCGCTTCCGCCGGCCCGACTTCCTGAAACCATTCCTGGTAGAAGAAGCGCCCCTTGTTCGTGAAGGCCTGGCGAAACACTTCGGTGAAGGGACGGGAGGGAACGCCGGTATAGGGCACCGACAACGCCGCTACGGCACGAAATTGATCAGGCCGGGTCAGTGCGGAATTCCAGACCTGCGGCGCGCCCCAATCGTGGCCGACGAGAATGGCCGGGGCGTCTGGTTGAAGCGTCTGGGCCACTGCGGTGATATCAGCAACGAGCTGCTCCATCGCATAATCCTCGACGCGATCCGGCTTGTCCGAGCCGCCATAACCGCGCACGTCAATTGCCGCAGCCGTAAAGCCGGCACCGGCGACCGGGGCAAGCTGATGCCGCCAAGAATACCAGCTTTCCGGGAAGCCATGCACCATCAGGACGAGCGGACCGTCACCTTCCACCGCCGTGCGGATGCGGACAGGGCCGGTATCGATCATCCGAGACTCGGGCATGTCTTCTCTCCTCCTACATTTTGTTGCTGCGCTCGCGCGGAGCATGACGGCTCCCCAGCCGGCCGGCTAGGGCATCCTCATGTACCGGCTGCTTTCCGTTTGTCTCCTGTCCTGCACGACAATCGTTGCCCCTGCCACTGCGCAGACGAGTCATGACGAGGCGCTGTGGGTGAATGGAACGGTGATGGGCCGCGTCCAGGGGCCGGTCGTGTTCTTCGCGGAAGTTCAACCCCGTGTAGGCGACGGTGTGTCGCGACTATCGCAATTGCTTCTTCGTCCCGCCGTCGGCGTCGAGCTTTCCAAGCACGTCACGGTTTATCAGGGATACGCCCATGTCATCGATCCGGTGGAGAATGGGCCGGATCGGCGTGAAAACCGCCTGTTCCAGCAAGTGACGTGGAACGTCGGCAAGATCGGGCGACTAGAGGTTCAATCCCGCACTCGGCTGGAGGAGCGCTGGCGTTCCGATGGTAATGGCATGGCACTGCGCGCGCGCCAGATGATGCGTTTCGAGTATCCCTTGGCGCCCGACGCCAGGCGCGTGGCGGCGCTCGCGTCGGTCGAGGGCTTCGTCGGGCTGAAGTCCGCCGATTGGGGCGGCGTGAACGGTTTTGACCAGGTCCGCACGTTCATCGGCGTAGAGGTCCCGCTGGCAGGGGCGTCGACGGTCGAGGCAGGATATCTCAACCAGACGCGCGATGCACCGGGCCGGCGCGTCGACATGGTTCACGCCGCCTCGCTGAGCCTCTTCATTCGTCTGTAACCGAGGCCTCCGGCGAAAGCGCGTCCACGCCGCCTTGCGGCCATCGACCGCCAACCGAAAGGAAGCGCCAGTCGGCTGACGCTGCCTGCGCCGCGGTGAGCGCCGCGCGTTTGTGCTGACCAGGGCCGTTACAGTCCGAGCACCTCATTCCCGATTGCAGCGGCCTTGTTCGCGTGCCCGAGCCAGACAACGTCGGAGCCACAGCCGGGATGGCGCGATCACAAACGCACATAAAGAAAGCGCCCCGGGAGTTACCTCCGCGGGGCGCTGACCTTTGCCTTGTCAGGCGATCAATGGTGCTTGTCGTCCTCGATCACCGGCAGCGTTTCGAACTGGTGATACGGCGGCGGCGACGTCAGCGTCCACTCGAGCGTGGTGGCACCCTCGCCCCACGGATTGTCGGGCGCCTTCTTGCCCGCGGCAAGCGACCAGACGAGATTGATGAAGAAGATCACCATACCCAGCGCCATGATCTCATAGCCGTGGGTCGCGATCTGGTTCCAATAGGCATAGGCGTCCGGATAGTCCGGGTAGCGCCGCGGCATGCCCTGGAGGCCCAGGAAGTGCATCGGGAAGAACAGGATGTTCACGCCGGTGAAGAACACCCAGAAGTGCAGCTGGCCGAGGAACTCGTTGTACATCTTCCCCGACATCTTCGGGAACCAGTAATAGAAGCCGGCGAACAGCGCGAACACGGCACCCAGCGACAGCACGTAGTGGAAGTGCGCCACCACGTAATAGGTGTCGTGCATGTAATCGTCGACGCCCCCGTTGGCGAGCACCACACCCGTCACGCCACCCACGGTGAACATGAAGATGAAGCCGATCGCCCAGGTCATCGGCGTTTTGAAGGTGAGCGAGCCACCCCACATCGTCGCGATCCACGAGAAGATCTTGATGCCCGTCGGCACCGCGATGACCATGGTTGCGGCGGTGAAGTACATCTTGGTGTTCACCGACAAGCCGGTGGCGAACATGTGGTGCGCCCACACGACGAAGCCGACCACGCCGATCGCCACCATGGCATAGGCCATGCCGAGGTAGCCGAAGATCGGCTTGCGGCTGAAGGTGGAGATGATGTGGCTGATGATGCCGAAGCCCGGCAGAATCATGATGTACACTTCGGGGTGACCGAAGAACCAGAACAGGTGCTGGTACAGCACCGGATCACCACCGCCGGCCGGATCGAAGAAGGTCGTGCCGAAGTTACGATCGGTCAGCAGCATGGTGATCGCCGCAGCAAGAACCGGCAGCGACAGAAGCAGCAGGAACGCGGTGACGAGCACCGACCAGGCAAACAGCGGCATCTTGTGCAGCGTCATGCCCGGTGCGCGCATGTTGAAGATGGTGGTGATGAAGTTGATCGCGCCAAGGATCGACGACGCACCTGAAAGGTGAAGCGACAGGATCGCCATATCGACCGATGGACCCGGCTCACCATAAGTGGAGAGCGGCGCATAGACCGTCCATCCGGTACCCGCACCCGATCCAAAGAACGGTGAGCCGAGCAGCAGCAGGAACGACGGCACCAACAGCCAGAAGCTGATGTTGTTCATGCGCGGGAAGGCCATGTCCGGCGCGCCGATCATCAGCGGCACGAACCAGTTGCCGAACCCGCCGATCATCGCCGGCATCACCATGAAGAACACCATGATGAGACCGTGAGCGGTGATCATCACGTTCCACAGGTGAAGCGATTCATCGAACGTGCCCGGGCCGTGCAGCATGGCGAGCCATGTCGGCAGATACTGAATGCCGGGGTCACGCAGCTCGACACGCATCAGGCCCGAGATCGCGCCGCCGATGATGCCGGCGAAAATCGCGAAGATCAGGTAGAGGGTGCCGATGTCCTTGTGGTTCGTGGACATGAACCAGCGCTGGAAGAACGCGGGCTTGTGATCCGCGTCATGATGGTGGTGCGCGTGGTCGTCGTGCGCCTGGAAGGCGGACGGGTGAAGTGCGGTATCGGTCATGATCAGCGTCCCGAGTCGCCGGTGCCGCCCGGATTACCGGTGGCGCCCTGCGGGGAGGTGGCGGGTTCGACGGTCGCGTTTTCGGTCGGACCGGTCAGGTTGTCCGCAGCTGCTGCATCAGCGGCAGCACCTGCGGAGTTATCGGCACCAGGCTGCGGGATCGCGGCTGCCGACGATTGAGCCGTGCCAGGCATGGAGCCGCCCTTTGAACGGATCCAAGCCGCAAACTGTGCGGGCGAAACCGCCTCAACGGCGATCGGCATGTACGCATGGCGCGCACCGCACAGTTCCGAGCACTGGCCATAATAGATGCCCGGCTTCTCGATGGTGAAGCTGGTCTCGTTCAAACGGCCGGGGACCGCGTCGAGCTTGATCCAGAAAGCGGGGATCGCCCAGCTGTGGATCACGTCATTCGCGGTGGTGATGAGACGGATCGGCACGCCGACCGGCAGCACGACGCGATTGTCTGTGGCGAGCAGGCGGGGGCCATCTGCGTCGGTCCGGAAGCGCTCACCAGCGGCAACCTCGTTCTGCTCCTTCAACATGTTGGCCGTGATTTCGAGGCCGCCATGATCCGGATACTGATAGCTCCAGTACCACTGGTTGCCGATCGCCTTCAGCGTGACGGCGTTGGCCGGTGCAGGCTTGAACTGCGCGGAAAGCAGGCCAATCGACGGCACGGCGATGGCGACCAGGATCAGCACCGGCGCGAGCGTCCAAACGACCTCGATGGCCGTGTTGTGGCTCGTCTTCGACGGGATCG
Organism: Sphingomonas sp. IC4-52; assembly: GCF_020707225.1. Lineage (NCBI taxonomy): Bacteria > Pseudomonadati > Pseudomonadota > Alphaproteobacteria > Sphingomonadales > Sphingomonadaceae > Sphingomonas > Sphingomonas sp. IC4-52. The sequence continues at coordinate 100,757 of NZ_JAJFEU010000004.1, forward strand.
GGTTAGCGGCCTGACGATAGCGGATCACCACCCATACCAGCAGCGCCAGTACGAGGAGACAGATCACCACGATCAGCGGCAACAGGATGTTGTTGTGGAACCCCATCGCCCGCTGGCCATTCTTGGTGACCTGCGGCTGGATCGACATGAGTCGATCAGTGGGCTGACCAATGACGGGATTTGCCGTCAGCGGTGCGCCGTTAGCCTGCGCCGATCCCGGTGCAGCGGGAGCCGAATCCGGCGCCCGTTCCCCGACATTGACCGAATTGCCGATCGCTGCTGCTTCGGCAGGAGCGCTTGCAACATCGCCCCCCGTCGCCGCTGGCTGGGCTGCGGCGGGCGCGAGCCCGGCCAGCGCGAGCCCAGCGGCCAGCATCCATCCCTTGAACGCGCTTCTCATCCGTGCGGTAACCTTGCCTCTCCAGTGCGGAGCCCGCACACCCCCTGCGCAGACCCTTTGGACACTGCCGCCTATACGGAGGGGTTCCGCGCGCCTCAAGCACGCATGTTGCTTTATTTACGCCAGTCACTGACCCTCCGTTGCATGGTCGCGGCGTCGTTCGTATTTCGGGAGGCGGACGAAAGGGCGATTAGTGACCAACGACGAGGTTCTGGCGGAATTCCGAGCGGCAGATGCGCTGCTCGAGGGGCACTTCATCCTGTCGTCGGGGTTGCGATCATCGCGCTACCTGCAATGCGCCCGCGTGCTGATGGACCCGCAGCGCGGCGCGCGGCTCGCCGCAGCACTGGCCGCCCGGATTCCCGAGGAGCTGCGCTCTCGTATTTCTGCCGTTGTGTCGCCCGCCATGGGGGGCGTGATTGCTGGGCATGAGATGGCGCGCGCCCTTGGTGTCGAGGCGATGTTCGTGGAGCGGCCAACGGGCACCTTCGAGCTGAGGCGCGGGTTCCGCCTGGAGCAAGGCCAGGAAGTTCTGATGATGGAGGATGTCGTCACGACCGGCCTTTCGTCTCGCGAGGCGATCAAGGCCATCGAAGCGGCTGGCGGCCGGGTGATTGCCGGCGCCGCCCTGGTGGATCGGTCGAATGGCAGTGCCGACATCGGCGTCCCGTTCTTTCCGCTTATCCGCCTTGATGTGCCCACCTATGAGGCGGACTCGCTCCCTCCGGAGCTCGCCGCCATTCCGGCGATCAAGCCGGGTAGCCGGTCGGCGGCGTGATCACAGCCGGGCCCCGGCGGAGGGAGGGTAGATGAGCGGACATTTGCGCCTGGGCGTCAACATCGACCATGTCGCCACCGTTCGGAATGCCCGTGGCGGCACTTATCCCGATCCTGTCCGTGCGGCTCAGCTGGCGGCCGAGGCTGGCGCGGATGGCATTACGGCGCATCTGCGTGAAGATCGCCGCCATATCACCGACGAAGATATCGCGAAGCTTTCCGAAACGCTGACCATCCCGCTCAACCTGGAAATGGCCGCGACCGAAGAGATGCTGCAGATCGCGCTTCGGCATCGCCCCCATGCAGCGTGCATCGTTCCGGAAAAGCGAGAGGAGCGCACGACCGAGGGCGGCATTGATGCGGCCGGCCAGTTTGAGCGACTTCGGCCGATGGTGGCTGCGCTTGGTGAGGCCGGCACGCGCGTATCGCTGTTCATCGAGCCGGACGCGCGCCAGATCGATGCCGCGCTGCGGCTGGGCGCGCCGGTGGTCGAGCTGCACACCGGCCGCTATTGCGAGCTCGACGGCGGCGGGCGCGCAGAGGAGTTGCGGCGAATCACCGAAGCCGCGGCGCTGGCAGCGAAGAACGGCATCGAAGTTCATGCCGGCCATGGCCTCACCTTCGACAATGTGGCGCCGATCGCGGCGATCCCGCAGGTCGTTGAGCTGAACATCGGCCATTTCCTGATCGGCGAGGCGATTTTCATCGGACTGGCCGAAAGCATTCGCCGGATGCGCGCGGCGATGGATGCGGCACGATGATCGTCGGTCTTGGCTCGGATCTGTGCAACATCGAGCGGATCCAGGCATCGCTCGATCGCTTCGGCGCCAGGTTCGAGAACCGTGTCTTCACCGACGTCGAACGCGCCAAAGCCCAGCGCCGCCCGTTCACGATCGCGGGCACCTACGCCAAGCGCTTCGCGGCCAAGGAAGCCTTTTCCAAGGCGGTCGGTACCGGGTTTCGCCGCGGCGTTTTCATGAAGGACATCGGCGTCGTGAACGCCCCCTCCGGAGCGCCAACGCTTGCGCTATCCGGGGGCGCCAAGGCGGCTCTTGACGCCATGATTCCCGCGGGCCACCGCCCGCGTATCCATTTGACGTTGACCGACGATCATCCCTGGGCGCAGGCCTTTGTGATCATCGAGGCCATCCCGGACGAGTGAACCTCAGAGACGTGAACGATCTGGCCGAGAAACTGCCGTTGACGGGCGAGCCCCCGGCTGACGAAGCGCCCAAACAGAGGGGCGAGCGTCGCTTCGACTGGTGGGGCGAGGCAAAAGGCCTGTTCTGGCTGATCCTGGCCGTGCTGGGCTTCCACAGCTTCATCGCCAAGCCTTTCTACATTCCCAGCGAATCCATGCTGCCTGGCCTGGAGGTCGGCGACCGGCTGGTTGTCTCCAAATATGCCTATGGATGGTCGTTCGTCTCGCCAACGATCCCCAATCCGGCCGCCATGTTCAAGGGCGCGGTCCTGCACCAGCCGGTTGAGAGCTGGTCCTTTCAGTTGCCGGCGTGGCGCGGGCGAGTTTGGGGCGCGATGCCGAAGCGTGGCGATGTCGTGATCGTCACGCCGCCCGGGCAGACCAGCGACTATATCAAACGCGTGATCGGCCTTCCCGGCGACACCCTGGAGGTGCGGGCCGGAACGGTGATCCTGAACGGAAAGCCGGTGTTACGAGGGCCCACCCACTACAAGGACCTGCCGGTGGATCTCAACGCCACCTGCGATCCGTGGCAATATCCCGAAGCCAAGATCACGCGCGCGGACGGTGTCACTGTCTGTCGCCTGCCGATCGTGACGGAAACCCTGCCGAACGGGCGCCGTTTCGACACGGTCGAGTTAGGCACCAGCCCGGGCGACTATTATGGGCCGGTCCAGATCCCAGAGCATCACGTGTTCCTTATGGGAGACAATCGCGATCGGTCCGCTGACAGCCGTTTCGCGTTGGGCGGCAGTGAGAAGGGCCTCGGTGGGCCGGTGCCATGGGAGAATATCGGTGGGCGCGCCGAATTCATCACCTTCTCTGTCGACGGATCCGCAACCATCAACCCCCTCTCGTGGTTTGGATCGCTGCGGAGCGGCCGCGCCGGCATCTCGCTTCACCCGGAGGAAACACGTTGAGCGAAGCGGGCGTAAGGGTCGTCGAGGGAGCCAGCCCGCATGAAGTTCGCGATCCAGCCACCCGGCGTGAGATAAAACGCGCCGCGGTGTGGCTCGGCATGGCTTCAGCGATCGCGCTGGTCGTGCTGCTTGTCCAGCCGTTGCTGATCATCTTCGCCGGCCTCGTATTTGCTTCGATGCTCGACGGTGGAGTGCGCCTGCTTGGCCGGGTGCTGCCGATCGGGCGAGGATGGCGGCTGCTGATCGTCTGTCTTCTCACCGTGGTGTTTCTCGTCGGCACGTTCGTGCTCACCGGCGTTCAGGTGGCGGAGCAGGTCAATCAGCTGCGCACCACCCTGGAATCGCAGGCAGTGCGGCTGACCAGCTGGCTGACCAGCCATGGTCTGATGCCAGGTGCCTCCGACATCAGCGGCATCGCGCGTCAGGCGATGAGTTCGGTTGGTCGGCTCACGTCCTGGGTGGGCACCGCCGTGGGCGCACTGACCACCATGTTCATGATCCTGGTGATCGGCCTCTTCATCGCCATGGACCCGCGTGCCTATGAGCGCGGTCTGCAATGGATGATCCCCGAGGAGAAGCGCGCGGAATTCGCGATCATCACCGAGCGCATGGGCCACACGCTGCGCCGGCTGCTGTTCGGCCGAATCATCGGCATGGTGGCAGAGGGCGTGCTTACCTGGTTCGCGCTGATGATCGGCGGGGTTCCGATGGCGCTGATCCTGGGAATCCTGACCGGCATCCTTGCCTTTATCCCGAATATCGGCGCCTTCATTTCCGGCGCGCTGATGATCGCCGTCGGCTTCTCCGCCGGGGTCGACACCGGTATCTGGGCGATCGGCACCTATGTGATCGTGCAGACCTTCGACGGTTATGTTCTGATCCCTATGGTTGCGAAGCGCACCGTTGACATGCCGCCGGCGCTGACACTCGGCGCGCAGATCCTCGCCAGCGCGCTATTCGGCATCCTCGGCCTCGCGCTGGCCGATCCGATGACTGCCATGATCAAGACGGCCATGGAGCGTCGGAGCGAAACCGTGGAAGACGAACGCGACGAGGAAGCGCGCGCATGAAGATCGTACTGCACGATTATTGGCGCTCGTCGGCATCCTATCGTGTGCGCATCTGCCTGAACCTGAAGGGTGTGCCCTACGATTCAGTGCCGGTGAACCTGCTGGCAGGTGATCAGACCAGTGACGCCAATCGTGCGATCAATCCGCAAGGCTTTGTGCCGACGCTGGTCGTGGATGGTCGCCCTCTCACCCAAAGCCTTGCTATCGTAGACTGGCTGGACGCGAACTTCCCTGAGCCGCCCATGGTGGACAAGGATCCGTTCGTGCGATCCGGACAGCTCGCCCGAGCGCTGGCGGTGGCGGCAGACATTCACCCGCTGAACAACCTTCGCGTGCTGAAACGTCTCGAATCCCAATTCGGGGCGGATCAGGCAGCGCGTGATGAATGGTACCGCCACTGGGTGGTGGAAGGCTTGGCGGCGCTGGAGCAAATGGCGGGCGGCGGCCCCTTTCTTGGCGGCGATTCGCCCGACATCGCCGATGTGTGCCTTGTGCCGCAGCTTGCCAATGCCCGGCGGTTCGCGGTTCCACTAGACGCCTTTCCAAGGCTTTGCGCAGCAGAAGCAGCAAGCCTCGCAATGCCTGCGGTTCAGGCAGCAGCCCCCGAGCGGGTCAAGCCCGCGTAAGGCTGTCGAATAGTTTCAGGTAGCGCTTCGCTGAATCCGTCCCCGGTGGCGAAACGGGCTGGGGCCGGACAACGTCGCCGAGCCAGTGGTTTAGCGCGGCAACCAATGCTGCAGCATCGTCGCGCGGCACGATGGTGCCCAGCGAAGGCGACGGAATGATCTCCGCGACCGCTGGGGAGCAATCGGTTGCCACCACGGGCGTGCCGACGGACAGCGCTTCACTGAGGACGCCGGGCACGCCCTCGAACTCCGAGGGCAAGGCGACCATTGTGGCACGAGACATGGCACCGATCGGATCCGCCACGTGCCCCGGCAGAAACAGCTCTATACCGCATGCTTTCGCCTGGGCTTCCAGTGCCGCGCGGCATTCGCCCTCTCCCAAGAGGACCAGCGCGACCCGCTCCCTCAATCGGGGAATGGCATTGATCAGGCGGTCCCAGCGCTTCTGGGGTACGAGCCGGCCCACGCCCAGTATGTAACGGGGAGGAAGGCCCGGCACCGGCGCGCACGCGAGAGGCTGCGCTGGAGGATTAGGGATCACCGCAATCTGTTTGACGTCGAGTCGCATTGTCCGGGCGAGTTGCGCGGCGCTTGCGTCCGACATCGCTACCACCCCATCAAGGAAGCGCGGGTGCTGGCGCAGCCATGTGGCGTGAACGAGGGTCATCAGCTTCCCGAAATCTGGCCGATCCACCGCGTTGGAGATCTTCCCGACGATCGGTGGACAAGACCTGCCCAGACGCCAGCGCGTCCATGCAGCGACCCCGGTATAATGGCTGCCAGGGCAGAATGTGACGTCAGGCTGGACGGCCTTCGCGTAGCGGGGCAGCGCCCGTAACGCGGCATAGTCATCGGCGCCGAGAGAGATCACCTCGACACCCGCAGGCAGCTCACGGCGCAACGGGCCCGTCGCATCACCAATCACCAGCGTAACGCGGCGGCCCAGCCCGTGCCACTCACCGGCAAGGCGCAGCAGCGCACGTTCCACGCCGCCGCCGCGCAGCGTTTGGGCGTAACCAAGAATGTGTCGCGCGCCGCTCATCTTGTTTGGACGCACCCTACAGCCCAGATTGCGGTCGAAAAGAAACCACATTCGGGCGCCATTCGCCCAAACCGCCCGCGAGATGATATGCGGGACGCGTGCAAAGGAAGCCCGAGGTCTTGAGCGCAAAAGCCGACAGCGTGCCTGCGGGCGTGATCGATGCCGATTTGCCGGACATCGCGGCGTTGCAGCCGGCGGAAACCCTGCGTCGCCGCTGGCCCGCCATCGTGGGCGCGGTGCTCAGCCTCGCCATGTTGGTGATGCTGGGTCGCGAATTGCTGGACACCGGGCTTGCGGGTCTCAGCCGTGCGGCGCCCGATTCGCCCTGGTTCTATGTCGCCTTCTTCGGCCTGTACATGGCGGCGCCGACGGGTGACTTCATCATCTTTCGTCGCCTCTGGGGGATACCTTGGGCGGGCTTTGCGGCGCTCCACAAGAAGCGAATCGCGAACGATGTGGTGCTCGGATACTCAGGCGAAGCGTATTTCTACGCCTGGGCGCGCGCGAGGGCGAACCTCGTTGCCGCACCTTTTGGCGCGGTGAAGGACGTCTCGCTCCTCTCCGCGATCGCCGGCAATGGCGCCACCATCCTGCTTTGTGCGCTGGCGCTACCGGTCGGCTATCAGCTGATGCCACCAGGCGTGCTGAACGCGGTGGCGGGTTCGGCGGTGATTACCCTTGCCATCAGCCTGTTGCTGATCCTGTTTTCGAAGCGGGTCTTCTCGCTGCCGCGCCGTCAGCTTTGGCAGGTGTTCTGGATTCATTGTGCCCGCATCGCGGCCAGCTCGCTCCTTCTGGCACTGGCCTGGCACTTCGCCATGCCGGAGGTCTCCCTTTGGATGTGGCTGTTCCTTTCGGCCGCACGGCTGCTCGTTTCGCGCTTGCCGCTCGTACCGAACAAGGACCTGCTGTTCGCCAGCTTCGCGATCCTGCTGATTGGCCAGGGAGAGGCGCTCAGCGAGATGATCGCCTTTGTGGCCGCCCTTACCCTGGTGGTGCACATCGCCCTGGTGCTGGCGTTTGCGGTGGGAGCCGGTTGGACCGGGCTTCGGCTTTGGCGGCGCTGAAGTCAGTTCCTTTGCTTCTCGGCCTGCTTGCCCCGGCGGCGGCCCAGGCGCGCGTGCTTGGCAGCGACGCGGAAGCCTGTATTCAGCGTGACCAGCCGGCCATCGAAGTGGCGGTGCAGGGCCTGAAGGACCGGACAGGCAATCTGAAGCTGGAACTGTATCCGGCAACGGAAGCTGACTTCCTGAGGGATGATCGAGACCTGTTGGCCGAGGGCAAGTTCTTCCACCGTGTTCAAACCACGAGCCCGCAGGCGGGCCCAGTCACCCTGTGCATCAAGGCGCCCGCGCCGGGCCGGTACGCGCTGTTCGTGACCCATGATCGGGACAATAAGAACAAGTTCAATGTGTGGACGGATGGCGCCGGCATCCCGTCCAACCAGCGGATTGGCCGATCAAAGCCGACACTGGCACAAGCCGTCGTCAATGTTCCGCGCGGCGTGGCACGAGTCACCGTCCGTGTTCAGTATCTCCGCGGATTGATCCCCAGCTTTGGTCCGGTCACCGACTGACATGCGCGTCGTCGACGTCAACGAATTCTACTCGCCAACAGGCGGCGGCGTCAGGACCTATATCGACCGCAAGATCGGCATCATGAACGAACTCGGGCACGAGCTGATCCTGATCGCGCCGGGGCCGGAGGAACGAATCGAGGATCGGCCCGGGGGTGGGCTGATCCACTTTGTCCGATCCCCGAAATTGCCGTTCGATCCCAATTACGGCCTCTTCTGGGATCGCGCCGCGGTGACGCGGCTGCTGGACCAATATGATCCCGATGTGGTGGAGTGTTCGTCGCCCTGGCGGCCCGCCTGGTTTGTGGGCCAGTGGCAGGGCCGCGCGCTGAAATCCTTCTTCATGCACAACGACAATATGGCCGCTTACGCCCAGCGCTGGTTCGAAGGGGTCGCGAGCCATGACCGCATCGAGCGGGCGTTTGGCTGGTACACCCGCTATATGGCGCGCTTCCTCAACCTGTACGATCGGGTGGTCACTAATGGGCCGGCTCTAGCCAAGCGCCTGCAAGCGCGAGGGCTGCGGATCGACGCTGCCATGCCGCTCGGCATCGACCGCGGGCACTTCTCACCCGGCTTGCGCGATGGCGCGCTGCGGCGTGCATTGTTGCGGCAATGTGGCCTGGACGAAAGCGGGCTGCTGCTCCTGGGTCTCGGACGCCATCATCCGGAGAAGCGCTGGCCCATGGTGATCGACGCTGTTGAGCGCGCCGGCGCCACCTTTCCCGTGGGGCTCATCCTGCTCGGGCAGGGGGTGGATACCGAGCGGATGCAGCGGCGCATTGCCGGCAGCCCGCATATCCGCCTGTTCCGCCCGGTTTACGACCGCGAGCGGCTGGCGCGCATCATGGCCAGTTGTGATGCGCTGATCCACGGATCGGAAGCCGAGCCGTTTGGGCTCGTTGCATCGGAGGCGATGGCGTCCGGGTTGCCGCTGATCGTGCCCGATTCCGGCGGATGCGCCGAAGTGGCGGAGCCGCTGTGTGCCGAACTGTACCGGGCCCGCGATGCGGTGGCGTGCGCCGATGCCATTGCCCGGATGCGTGCCCGCAATCCCCGCCTGCTGCGCCAGGCGGCCACGGCCGCAGCCGGCCGGGTGCGAACGGACCGGGAGCATACCGTGGAGCTTATGGCCTATTATGAAGCGGCGCTGGCCGCCAGGCGGAGCAAAGCGGCCTAAATCGGCGCAGCGCTGGCCACTATCTTCGACGGTAGATCGTCATCGTCTCGCGGCCCAGTGGCCGATGAGCAGCAACGACATAGCCGCGCGCCATCGCGGCCGTCACGATGGCGCGAATTTCGGGCCGTTCCCCAATGGAGAGCGGGCGCATCACGATCACCTGCGGCGCCAGGGCGAGAATGCGGCGAACCTCCGCTTCCTGATCGACGCCGATCGCGCCCTGCTCCCGCGTGCGATACAGATGGCTGGGGAAGAGATATCGCGTCACACGGCACCGCGGAACAGCAGCGTAGATCTTGGGCGTGCCCGAATAGACCCACAGGCAACCCGGGCCATCGCCGATCGCATGAACGAGGCCTTCGAACTGAGCGGGGCCGCCCCGGCCGAGCCGGTCGGCGACAATGGTGACCGTGCCGATCAATGCGGCCAGCCCCAGGGCGACCATTCGCCCGCGCTGACGAGCGCCGAGGAACCCGGCTGCGCAGACCGCACCGGGCACAATGGCCGGCAAGGCATAATGATCGAACCAGCCGCCGAAGACGACGATTCCCGCAATTGCGACGCTGAGCCAGCACAAGAGGAAGCGCTGCGCACCTGGCGCCACCTCGCCCTGTGGCTGACCGGCCCCCTGCCCTCCCGCACCGTGGCGTACCGAATCGACCGCCATCACCAGCAACGGCAGCAGAAGCGCGGCGACCTTCAAGAAATTGCCCACTCGCTCGAGCGCAGGATCGGTTCGCCGGGCAGAAATCGACCGGAAGTTCGCGAAGGTGAAGGCGTCCAGATGACCGATCGCCGCATAATAGCCCGCAGCGGCAATGGTCGGCAGGAGCGCGAGCGTCGCGAGCCCCACGCCTGGTACCGCGACCCGGCCGATCGGACGGCCCGCGCGCCAATCCCGCGCCATGATCCAGATGCCGAAGAACAGGCCCTCGAACAGCGCCGAATATTTCACCTGTAACGCCAAACCGACCAGCAGCATGGCCGCACCATCGCGCCAGCCGCTACGCGCCCGGTTACCGATGATCAGCAGCGCCGCACCGGCCATCAGCGGATTGTAGAAGACCGGTGACTGCCCCCCCTGTCCGCTCGCCAGGTTGAGCCACAGGATGTAGGCGACGCCGCTCAGCGTGGCGCCCCGTGCCCAACCACCGGCCTCGGCCAGACGGGCGATGATCCATGCCGTGATCACCACCGCGACAAGCGCCAGTGCCTGATAGGCGATGATGCCCCAGCCGAACGGCAGGGCGGCGGGGAGAAGATAGATCAGGAACAGCCCGGGCGGCTTGCGGTCCCATATATCGACATAGGGCAAGGCGCCGGCCCACATGTCGCGAGCGACGGTGAAGTAGAAATCCTCATCGACATGGACGATCGGATTGGCGAACGTCACTGCCCGTGCGGCGATCGCCACAGCCAGCAATAGCAACAGCCGGTGGCGATCAAGGGTGCCCAGGTTCATTGCCGGCACGCCTAAACACCCGCCTGTGGCGTGTCACCGCTCGCCGGCAGGTAAACCGCCCGACCGTCCGGCAAACACGGCAGGATCATTTGCGCGAACAGTTTAGCCCGAAGTGGCCGATTGAAGTCTTTCGATCCGCGACAGGACGCATTATATATTCGTCGTTTGAAGCAACAGGAGAATTGACCATCCGTCCGCCCATGATGCGCCGGCCAATGCAGGCGCCGCCGATGAACGGCCCGCGATTCAACGAGTGGATCCAGAGCCAAAAGGTCCGCGTGATCGATCACGAGGGCGAGAATCTCGGCGTGATGTACACCCGTCAGGCAATCGAGCAGGCCAAGGAAGTCGGGCTCGATCTGGTCGAGGTGTCGCCCAATGCCGATCCGCCCGTGGCCAAGTTCCTGGACGTCGGCAAGTACAAGTACGAGGCGCAGAAGAAGGCGAACCTCGCCCGCAAGAGCCAGAAGACGCAGGAGATCAAAGAGATCAAGATGCGTCCGAACATCGATGATCACGACTACGACACCAAGATGAAGAAGGTGGCGGAGTTCATCGGTGAAGGCGACAAGGTGAAGGTGACCATGCGCTTCCGCGGACGTGAGCTGAGCCACGGCCAGCTCGGCATGGCAGTTCTCCAGCGCGTGGCCGAACAGGTCGCCGAAGTAGCGAAGGTGGAAGCCTATCCGCGCATGGAAGGCCGCCAGATGCTGATGGTGCTCGCGCCGAAATAATTTTTCCGGATCGCCTGCGAAACGGCCGCGCCTCCAGCAGAGGTCGCGGCCTTTTTCATGTCTGACGTAGCGTCAACTGACACTTCAGACAGGGCCGCTACGGACCAATCGTGGCATCCGCGCGACACGCCGATCCCAAAAGTTTCCTGTGCAACAAAAAATTCTTTGCGCGCCGGACGGGCGGCCTAAAGGCACCGCTCCCATCGAACCACGATAATTATACCTACCGGAGAGCCCGATGCGTCGCGTTGCCTCGCTTTTGTCCACTGCCGTTCTTTTTGCCGCCCTTCCCGCACTTGCGCAGGAACAGCCGAGCCAGGACCCGACCGCTGCCGGGTCGGTTGATCAGCCCCAGGCCGCACCCGCCAGCGATACCGATCTGGGCGCCAACGAGCTGGGCGCAGGTGACATCGTCGTCACCGCCACGCGCCGCGCCGAGCGTCTGGCCGACGTGCCGATCGCCGTTTCCGCCGTCAGCCAGGCGGCACTGCTGAATTCGGGCGCCAACGACATTCGCGGCGTGGCACAGCTTGCCCCGTCGCTGCAGGTTTCCTCCACCGGCAGCGAAGCGAACGCCACCGCACGCGTTCGCGGCATTGGCACCGTGGGTGACAACCCCGGCCTGGAAAGCTCGGTCGCCGTGTTCATCGACGGCGTGTATCGCAGCCGCACCGGTTCGGGCCTGAACGACATCGGCGAAGTTGACCGCATCGAAGTGCTGCGCGGGCCGCAGGGCACGCTGTCCGGCCGCAACGCATCGGCCGGTGCGATCAACATCTACACCCGGATGCCCGACGACGAGTTCGGCGGCTATGTCGAGGGCACCTACGGCAATTACGACAACATCCGCCTTGCCGGTGCGATCACCGGGCCGGTGGTGCAGGACGTTCTGTCGTTCCGCCTGGACGGTGTGTTCAACAAGCGTGACGGCTTCCTGAAGGACGTCATCAACGACACCGATTACAACGATCGCAACCGCTGGTTCGTGCGCGGCCAGCTGCTGTTCGAACCGACCAGCGACCTCACCATCCGCCTGCTGGGCGATTACACCTGGCGTGACGAGAAGTGCTGCGGCGCCGTGTACGTCGACCTGCGCGAGAAGCTGGACCCGACGCCGGGCCAGCCAGGCGACTTCACCATCAACCCGAACGGCAACCGCATCGTCGACGTGCTGCGCAGCCTGGGCGGCGTCTTCCCGAGCGCGGGTGATCCGTACAACCGCCAGATCGCCAACTCGCCCGGTCGCGCTTATTCGAACGTGACCAAGGATTACGGCGGGTCGATGCAGGTCGACTATAACTTCGGCAACGTGTCGCTGACGTCGATCACGGCCTATCGCGAATACAAGGCCGGCAACGCCTCCGACATCGATTACGGCAATGTCGACATCGGCTATCGCGCCGATGATGGCCGCGCCTTCCGCCAGTTCCACACCTTTACCCAGGAACTGCGCCTGCAGGGTTCGCTGTTCGACGATCGCCTCGACTGGCTGGTCGGCGGCTATTACTCGAACGAAGACCTGGTCGTCGGCGACAACCTGCAGTTCGGGTCGCAATATGGCGCCTTCGCATCGTGCCGCATCGTTTCGACGATCAACCCGGTCGCTGCGCTTCGCAACCCGGCGGCTCCGGGCTGCCTTGGCACCTCGCTTGTCGCCCCCGGCACCACCGGGCGCGCAGCTGTGCTGGGCGGGCTCACCCAGGCACAGGTCGCCGCAGGCATCCCGCTTGCAACCGCCGTGGCGAACGCTGGCCTGATCGGCAGCAACCTCGATCGCCTGTCGACGCTGAACAACCTGGGCGACAACAACGCGCGTTATTACCAGGACAGCGAGAATTACGCGTTCTTCACGCACAACATCTTCAAGCTGACCGACACGCTGTCGATCACGGCCGGCCTGCGCTGGACCCATGAAGCCAAGAAGTTCCATGCGAACTTCAACAACACCAACACGGTCTGCCCGGCGCTACAGGCGGGCACGGCACAGGGCGGCCTGGGCGGCCTGCTGGCCAACCCGGCGCTCGCCACGCTTGCTGGCGGCATCATCACGCTGGGCTGCACGGGCAACTCGTCCGTGACGCTCAACGGCCTGGATCTGCAGGACAACTTCAACGAAGATCAGTTCACCGGCACCGGCGTGATCTCGTGGAAGCCGACCCGCGACCTGATGGTCTATGCAAGCTATTCGCGTGGCTACAAGGCTGGCGGCTACAACCTTGATCGCTCCGATCTGGGTTCGGCGCTGTTCCCGCGCTCGTCGGCGAACGTCACCAACCTGCGCTTCGATCCGGAGCTGGTGGACAGCTATGAAGCGGGCATCAAGTACTCGACGCGTCAGTTCACGGCGAACGTCACCGTGTTCCGCTCAGACTTCGAAAACTTCCAGCTCAACACGTTCAACGGCACCAACTATGTCGTCGAGAACATCGGTTCGTGCGCAGACAGCCTGAACGGCGGCGACCAGGACGGTTCGGCAGCGACCGGCGTCTGCACCGGCGATGTGAAGCCGGGCGTGCGCAGCCAGGGCGTGGAAGTCGAGCTGGGCCTGTACCCGGCGCGCAACTTCGCGGTGAACCTGGGCTACACGCTGGCCGACACCAAGTTCCGCCGCAACCTGGTGGGCTCGGCAGCGGGCGCTGCGCTTGACCCGGCACTGTTCCTGCTCGCCGGCAGCCAGATGTCGAACGCGCCGCGCAACGTGGTGACGGGCTCGGTCAGCTGGACGCCGGAGATCGGCAGCTCGGGCATGACCGGCCTGTTCTATGTCGATGGCCGCATGACCAGCGACTACAACACCGGTTCGGACCTGTTCTTCGAGAAGGAGCAGGACGGCTTCTTCCTGATGAACGCCCGTATCGGCGTTCGCGGGCCGGACCAGAACTGGTCGATCGAGGCATGGGCACAGAACCTGCTGAACCAGGACTACCAGCAGGTCGCGTTCAACGCGCCGTTCCAGGGCGCAGGCAGCCTCGCGCAGACGATCCGTCTCGGCACGTCGCCGGCGAACCAGCTGTTCTCCGCGTTCCTTGCCGAGCCGCGCACCTATGGCGTGACCCTGCGCAAGCGCTTCTGATCGCTCAGGGGCGCGGGTAACGCGCCCCGCCAGCGCTTTCTCACCCCGGCTTCAGTCAATGCTGAAGCCGGGGTGTTTTTCGTTCATGGGATGGGTGTGGTGGCAGGTCGGGCCGTGCCCCCCTCGGAAAGCGCCGGTCAGGCGGGCGGCTCCCACAATTCGATCACGTTGCCCTCCGGATCTTGGAGGCGCGCAAAGCTGCCGGTTTCCGGAGAGTCCCATTCCGCGCGTGTTTCAACCGCAATGCCCGACGCCTCGAGATCGGGAATCATCTCCGCAAGGCCGCTGACCCGAAGGTTGATCATGAAGGCGCGGTCGGCCGGAAAATAGTCGGTTGTGTCCTTGAACGGCGCGAATACGAAGGGGCCGCCTCGCGCTTGCCAGAACCACTCGCTGGCCGGCGCCGCCGGGTCGCCGCTACAGCCGGGGCCGACGTTCAGGTGATCGCGATACCAGGCGCCGAGCGCCTCTGGATCCCTCGCGCGGAAGAACAAGCCGCCCATTCCCAGCACTGGCATTGCCGTCTCTCCTTCTGGTCATTCCTGTCGACCTGATCAGGGCGGCGCACCGGGAGGGCGATCGTCACGCCGCCAGGTCGACCGCCCTGCCGGCCGCAGCGTCGAGCAGCCTTTTCTCCAGCGCCTTCAGCCGCGCACCAGTGGCGATCTTATCGCCGGTCAGATCGGTGATGTAGAAGGTATCGACCGCGCGCTCGCCATAGGTGGCGACATGGGCGGAATGGATCGTCACCTTTGACTGGAACAGCGCATGGGCGAGCTGATTGAGCAGCGCGGGGCGGTCGCGCGCATTTACCTCGACCACGGTGAAGCGGTTCGAAGCCTTGTTGTCGACCAGCACATTCGGCTCGATCCGGAAGGCGTCGGCACGCACCCGCGGCAGCGGCTTGGCCTTCAAGCGCTCCACCAGTTTGCCGCGATTGGCCAGCGCATCCTCGATCGCGGTCTGCAATCGGGCGAGCTGCTCAGGCTCGTCGAAGGGGCGACCGAACGGATCCTGGACGAGGAAGTTGTCGAGCGCCATGCCGTCGCGCGTGGTGTGGATCCGAGCGTCGATGATGTTCCCGCCAGCGACATGGATTGCGCCGGCGATACGGTAAAAGATGCCGGGATGGTCGGCGGCATAGACTGTAACCAGGGTCGCGCCGCGCTGGGCATAGACCTGTGCGTCGATGGCGAGCTGCGCTTCCCCGACGCCGGCAACGAAGCGGGCGTTGTGGGCCAGCACATCCTCCGGCTCGGCGATCCAGTAAGCCTCCGGGAAACGCCGCACATAGGTGGCCATGGTCGGCGCGTCCCAGCCTAGCGCCTCGGCCAGGGCGGCCTGCTTGGCGGCGATCCGCTCCTCGCGCCCGCGCTGCTTGTGGCCGAGGCGAAGCACTTCCTCCGCGGCCTCGTAGAGATCGCCGAGCAGCTGCCGCTTCCAACCGTTCCACGTCCCCGGTCCGACCGCGCGAATGTCGACGATCGTGAGAACCAACAGCAGCCGCAGCCGCTCCGCCGATTGCACAACATCGGTGAAATCAAGGATCGTCTTGAAGTCCGACAAGTCACGCTTGAACGCGGTGGCGGACATCAGCAGGTGGTGACGCACCAGCCACGCCACCGTCTCGGTCTCGGCAGGCGTAAGGCCGAAGCGGGGACATAGCTGCTCCGCCACGGCCGCGCCCAGGATGGAGTGGTCACCGCCGCGGCCCTTCGCCACATCGTGCAGCAATACCGCCACGTACAGCACCCGCCGCGACACGATCTGCGGCAGGATGCCGGCTGCGAGCGGATGCTCGTCCGCGAGCTCGCCGCGCTCGATTCGGGCGAGGAGGCCGATGGCGCGGATCGTATGCTCATCCACCGTGTAATGGTGGTACATGTCGAACTGCATCTGCGCGACGACGCGGCCGAAATCCGGCACGAAGCGGCCGAACACGCCGGCCTCGTTCATCCAGCGCAGCACCGTTTCCGGCTCCCGCGGCGAGGTCAGCAGATCGAGGAACAACGCATTGGCGCGTGGGTCGCTGCGCACTTCATCCACCAGCTTCGCATCGCGGGTCGCGGCACGCATGGCCAGCGGATGGATTTCCAGCCCATGGAGATCGGCCAGCTGGAAGATCTCGATAAGGCGCGTGGGATCCTCCGCGAAGAAGGTGTCGTGCGGCAACGCAAGTCGGCCCCGATCGAGAACGAAGCCGTGAAGCTTGCCCGGACGGCGGCGCAGGCGCGGCAGGCCGAAGCGGCGACCGCGGGCGGCAAACAGATCATCAATATGCGCCAGGAACACTCCGGTGAGCGCGCCGACGGTCTTTGCCTGCAGGAAGTAGAATTGCATGAACCGCTCAACCGCGGCCTTTCCGGGCCGATCGGCATAGCGCATCCGCTCCGCAATCTCCCGCTGCATGTCGAACGTCAGCCGGTCCTCGGCCCGGCCGGCGGCAAGATGCAGATGGCAACGCACCGCCCAGAGGAAATTGTCGGCCCGGTTGAATAGGCGGTACTCGGCCGGGGTGAACAGCCCCTTGTCCACCAGCTGGGCGGCGCGATCGACGTCATAGACATATTTGCCGATCCAGAAGAGCGCATGGAGATCGCGGAGGCCCCCCTTCCCTTCCTTCACATTGGGTTCGACGACGTAGCGGGTGTCGCCCATCTTGACGTGGCGCGCGTTACGCTCGGCCAGCTTGTCGGCGATGAATTGGCGCTCGGTGCCGCGTGTCACCTCATTGCGGAAGCGCGCCAGCGATTCCTCGTACAGCGCTTCGTTCCCGCACACGAAGCGCCCCTCGAGCAGCGCGGTCCGGATCGTCACATCGCTCTTCGCCTGCCGCACCATCTCGTCCAGCGAGCGAGAGGAATGGCCGACCTTCAGACCGAGATCCCAGAGGGCGTAGAGGATCGATTCGATCACCTGCTCGGCCCATGGCGTCTGCTTCCAAGGCGTGAGGAAGCCGATATCGACATCCGAGAAGGGCGCCATCTCGCCCCGGCCGTAACCGCCCACCGCCACCAGCGTGAGCCGCTCCGCCGCGGTCGGATTGCTGAGCGGATACAGCCGCTGTGTCACCAGATCGAACAACAGCTTCAGTAGCTGGTCGATCAGAAAGGCCTGGGCGTTGGCCGCTTCCAGCCCGCGCGACGGCCGTTCGCCGAGGCGCCGCGCGATTTCGGCACGGCCGGCATCCAGCGCGTCTTTCAGCATCGCCGTCGCCTTGCGACGAAGCAGCGCCGGATCATCCCGGTCCAGCGCAGCCAGTGCATCCGCGATCGCGCGCCGATCGATGATCGCGCGGCGGTTCGGCAAGCTGTCAAAGCGCGTGTTCATGCGCTCCGATGTACGCGCCGCGCGAGGCAAGGGCCATGCCCTTGCCCATCACTCGTGCCGGAGGGCGTCAATGGGGTTGAGGCCGGCCGCGCGACGGGCGGGGAAATAGCCGAACACCACCCCGATTGCGGCCGCGATGGCGAACGCCACCACGTTGATCGAAGGATCGAACGTCCACGGCACCTGCATCAGCGGCGTCGCCACCGCGATGACGAGCTGCGCCAGCACCAGGCCGACCAGGCCGCCAAGCATCGACAGGACGACCGCTTCCACCAGGAATTGCATCAGCACTTCATTGGCGACCGCCCCGATGGCCAGACGGATGCCGATCTCCCGAGTCCGCTCCGTCACGGAAACGAGCATGATGTTCATGATTCCGATGCCGCCGACCACCAGGCTGATCGCTGCGACGGCAGCGACGATGCGGGTCAGCAACGTCGTCGTTCCCGTCAGCGTGTCGCTGATCTGCTTGGTATCGAAGATGTTGAAATCATCCTGCTTGGTGCCGGTGATGTTGCGGCGTTCGCGCAACAGATCGGTGATCGAGGCCTGCACCGCGCTGGTCGAATAGGCCTGGTCGACCCCGACCAGCATCAGGCGCACATCGCGGCTGCCGGTGAAGCGGCGCTGCACTGCCTTGATCGGCATCACCACGGTGTCGTCCTGGTCTCCGCCGAATCCGGCCTGCCCGCGTGCGGTAAGAACGCCGATCACGTCGCAGCTGATCGAGCCGATCCGCATCCGTCGACCAATTGCATCGCCACCGCGGAACAGGTTTTGCCGGACGGTATTGCCGATGATGCACACCGCCTTGCCCGCCTGCTCCTCCGCCGGTGTCCAATATCGGCCCTGCGCCAACGGCCAGGGCTGAACCACGAAGACCCCGTTGGTGGTGCCCTGAACCGTCGTCGACCAGTTCGCCCCTTCGTAGATAGCGGTCGCCGCGGTCGAAGCTTGCGGCGCCACTGCAGTGACGCCGGCGACCTGTTGCGCAATCGCGGTCACGTCCTCGGGATCAAAGTCCGGCGGACGCGGGCCGCCGCCGCCGCGACCGAAGCCCTGGCCGGGGCGGATCTGGAGCACGTTGGTGCCAAGCGCGGCGATCTGCTGCTGCACGGCGCTGGTGGTTGCCTTGCCCAGCGTCACCATGGCGACCACCGCCGCCACGCCGATGACGATGCCCAGGATCGTCAGGAACGAGCGAAGCAGGTGCCGGCGGATCGATCGCAGGGCGAGGATGAAGGTGGTGCCGAACACGCGATCACGACCCCTGCTGCAGCCGGGCGCAGCACAGCGGCGCCTGGCGGACGATAAGCGGATCGCCGCGGCGGGATGAGGAAGCAGCGCGCATCACGACACATCCTCCCCCATCCGGTGGTTCGCATCGATCCGTTCCACCAGCCCGTCCTTGAAATGAACCACCGTGCGGGCAAACGCAGCCATTTCCGGCTCATGCGTCACCATCAACACGGTGATCCCGCTGTCGCGGTTCAGCCCGGTGAGCAACTCCATGATTTCGACCGATCGCTCCGAATCGAGGTTGCCGGTCGGTTCATCGGCCAGCAGCACATCGGGCCTGGTGACGATCGCGCGGGCGATAGCGACACGCTGTTGCTGACCACCGGAAAGCTCCGCCGGGGTATGATCCCACCAGTCCGCCAGGCCGACCTTGTCGAGCGCCGCCATACCGGCGTCACGGCGGCTCTTGCGATCGTCGCCGCGGTACAACAGCGGGAGTTCGACATTCTCGAGCGCGCTGGTGCGGCTCAGCAGGTTGAAGCCCTGGAAAACGAAGCCGAGGTATTTGCGGCGCAGCAGCGCCCGCTGGTCGCGATCAAGCGTCTCCACATGATGGCCGCGGAACAGGAAGGTGCCGCCCGTGGGCACGTCCAGGCAGCCGAGGATGTTCATGGTGGTCGACTTGCCGGAGCCCGACGGGCCCATCACGGCGACGAAATCACCGGCGGCGATATCGAGGTCGACGCCCTTCAGCGCCTGAAACGCCGTTGGGCCACTGCCGTACACCTTGGTGACATTGCGGAGCGAGATGATTGGCCCCGTCATCCCGCCTGCGCCCCGTCTTCGGTTCGTCGCTGGCCTGCGCGATCCAAGCTGCCACCACGCCGCGCTGGTGATCGAGGCGACTGCCCGGGAAGGACCGAAGAAGCTGGCGCGAGCGCCGGGTTATGCACCACCTGCGGCTCCCGGACGCTGACGCCGCTGTCCACCGCCGCCGCCGCCGCTGCGCGATCCTTCTTCGCCGCCCGCCAGCTGACCGGTGATCACTTCCATGCCGGGCTTCAGGCCGCCGGACAGCACCTCGGTGACTGAGCCGTTGGTATCGCCGGTTGTCACTTGCACGGGCTGCGGCTGGCCATCGGCACCCTTGACGTAGACCGTCTGCTGCGCGCCGCGGCCAAGCGTCGCCTGGCGTTCGGGCCGGTCGCGTCGCGGGCGGAAGGTCAGCGAGCCCGCGATGCCGCCGCTGCCGCCCGCACCGGCGGCGCTGGGCTTGAAGCGGAACGCGGCATTGGGAACGAGCAGCACGTTCTTCTTGTCGCTGGTAACGATGTCAGCGGTCGCGGTCATGCCCGGGCGCAGTTCCATGGTCGGGTTCGCCACGGTGAGATCGGCGGCATAGGATACGACCTGCCCCGTGGTCGCAGTGCCGGACGTGGCGCTGCTGGAAGACGCGCTGGCCGTGGTGGCGGTGAGGTTCGAACCGAGATCGACGCGGGTGATCGTTGCGGGGAAGGTGCGGCCCGGGAATGCATCAACGGTGAAGCTTGCCGACTGCCCTTCCTTCACGGAACCGACGTCAGCTTCGTCGATGGCGACCTCCAGCTTCATCTTGCTGAGATCCTCCGCGATCACGAACAGCGTCGGCGTGTTGAACGATGCCGCCACGGTCTGCCCCGGATCGACCTGACGCGCGAGCACGACGCCGTTCACGGGAGAGCGGATGATGGCGCGCTGACGCTGGGTCTGATTCTGCGCGAGATTGGCGCGTGCCGCGGCGACATTGGCCTCAGCAACCCGGAGCGCGGCAACCGCCCGCTGAGCGTTTGCCCGGCCGGTCTGCAGCTCCGTCTGCGAAGGGACGCGTCCGTTCGACAAGCGATACACTTCCTCCAGCCGGGCAAGCTGCGCCTGTGCCTCGGCCACGGTTGCGCGCGCCTGGTTCACGCCCGCAATGTTGGCGTTCAACTGCGCCTGACCGGCACGGATCTGCGCCTCGATCTGTTCGGGATCGATCAGCGCAAGCGCCTGCCCCGCGGTAACCCGGTCGTTTACGTCGACAACGACCCGCGTGACGAGGCCGGATAGCTGCGAGCCGACCGTCACCTGATTGGTCGGCGCCAGCTTGCCAGTGGCCGAAACGGTGACCGTCAGATTCCCGCGTCGCACCGGGGCCGTCGCGTAACCAGCCTCCGCCCGAGATCCGAACAGCCGAAAACCAAGCAGCACCAGCAGGATCACGCCAACGGCGATCGCGCCCCATTTCGCCCAGCGACGCCACGCCGGCTGCGGCTTCACCCCGAGGAAATCATCAAGTTGCTCGGTGGCCATCAGCGGGTTCCGTCCTGCCTGTTGTTCTGGGGTGATATCGCCTGGGGCGCCGCGGTCGAATCCCAGCCGCCGCCAAGCGCGGTGTAGAGCTGGATCAGCGCATTGGCGTGATCGGCGCGCGCCTGTGCGGCGCTGTTGCGAGCCGACAGCAACGCCGCCTCCTGCTGACTGAGGGTCGTGAAGTCGGTGAGGCCGGTGCGATACTGGCTGCGGCTGAGGATCGCGGAATTGTTTGCCGCTTCCAGTGCGACGGCGAACTCGCGTTCGCGCGCTTGCGCGGTGCTGAGCGCGACAACGGCATTCTCGATGTCTTCGAGCGCGATCAGCACCGTCTGCTTGTAAGCCGCAAGGGCGGCGTCGGCGGCAGCCTCTGCGCCGCGCACCTGGCTGTTCAGACGGCCGCCGTTGAAGATCGCTTGCGTCAGTCCGGCGAACAACCCGCCGGTGACCGTTTCCAGCAAACCGCCCAGGTTGCCGGCGCGGGTATCGATATTGCCGCTGATCGCCAGCGCGGGATACAGCTGGGCCTTGGCAACGCCGATCTGCGCGGTTGCGGCAGCAAGGTTCCGCTCGGCCGCGCGCACATCGGGGCGTTGCCGCAGCACATCCGCCGGAATGCCGACGCCAGCGCTTGCCGGCCCACGCGGGATCGGCTTCGTCGCGGCGAGCAGCGGCTTCAGTGTACCTGGCGCAGCGCCGGTGAGCACGCCGATACGGCTCACTGCGGCATTATACTGCTGCTCGATCAACGGGACGGAGGCCGCGGTCTGCGCGCGCTGCACCCGCGCCTGTTCCTGGTCGAGGCTGGAAACCAGCCCGGCCTGAACGCGAAAGCCGGCGATTTCCAGATTGTCGTCCTGCAACGCCAGGCTGTCGCGGGCATTGGCGAGCTGAAGCTGGTAAAGCCGGGCCAGCACATAATTGCGCGCGACCTCCGCCTGCACGGACAGCAGCACCGTCGCCTGATCAAAACCGGACGCCTCATATTGCGCCTGGCTGCTCTCCACGGTGCGGCGCACTTCGCCAAACAGGCCAATCTGATATTGTGCGTCGAGCCCGAGGGAGAAATTGGAGCCTCCCCCACCGCCGATGCTTTGCGTGGTGCCATCGGGGAGGGTGATCACCGTCTGCCCGCCACGCAGCGTTTCGGAGCGGCTGTAGCCCGCCGAGCCGTTCACCGTTGGCAGCAGGCTTGCCCGGCTTTGGACCAGCGCTTCGCGGGCCTGTCGCAGCCGAGCGGATGCCTGCGCGATGTCGAGATTGCTCGCGGCTGCTTGTTCCACCAATTGCCCGAGCACCGGATCATCGAAACTGCGCCACCAGCGCGTCAGATCCTCACGCGTCGGTTCGGCCGTGACCGAAAAGGTGTCGGGCACCCCGAGCTCAGTGGCGGTTCGTGGTCGATAATCCGGACCAACAGTACATCCGCCAAGAGCGGCGGCGAGGAGAAGCGTAGCCCGCAAGCGCGTCATGGATGCCGAAATGGTTGGAAGACCCATAAGGGTCCAGCGCTTTTGTGTCGCGATTTGTCGCAGCGCGAGACTCGTCGGCCAGCCGGGTGCAGGTGCAGCGATCAGGATACGGGGGTGAAGACGGCGTCCCGTCCCAGTGGCAGGCTTTAACGCGCGGTTATTCGAGCTCGATCAGCACCTGATCAACGGCGACGCTTTCACCAGTGGCCACACGCAATGCCGCGACCGTCCCGTCGGCCTCGGCGCGCAAGACATTCTCCATCTTCATCGCTTCAATCACGCCCAGCGCCTGACCGGCAGCGACATTCTCGCCGACGCTAACGTCCAGACGGACCAGCAACCCCGGCATGGGCGCGGTGACGATCTTGCCGGTATTGGCGGGGAGCGGATCGATCAGATGACGGGTGTAGCTGGCGATCCGCTGCGGCAGCACGCGCACTTTGTGCCGCGCACCGCGGGTATGCAGGGTAAAGCCTGTCAGCGTACGCGCCGCCTGCACAACCACTTCTTCGCCATCCAGGTCGATGCGGAATATCGTGCGGCCGGGTGCGTAATCGTGCGAGATGGCGATGTCCTCTCCATCCACCGCCACTGCGTCACCGGACATAGTGACGGCGAAATCCCGCTCGCCGATCCGAACCGACCAGTTCTGCTCAGCCGCGCCGCGCGCGTTCGCTTGCGTCATGAGCACAGCCAGTGCCGCGAGGCCTTCCAGGAACGCGGCGGGTGTCGGCGCGCCGTTGAAGCCTCGCGGATATTCCTCCTCGATGAACCCGGTGGTGAGATCGCCGCGACCGAAGCGCGGGTGCTGCATCAGTGCGGAGAGGAAATGGATGTTGGTGGCCGGTCCCTCGATCTCGAACGCATCGAGGGCGCGGACCTGCGCCGCGACCGCGGTTTCGCGGGTTGGGCCCCAAGTGATCAGCTTCGCGATCATCGGGTCGTAGAAGCGGCTGACCTCGCCACCTTCGGCCACCCCGTCATCCACCCGAACACAGAAGTTGGGATGCGTGTTGCCGTCGGCTTTCTGATCCTCCTCCGGCCCCGGGCGGCGATAGCGGACCAGGCGCCCGGTGCTGGGCAGGAACCCCCGATAGGGGTCCTCCGCATAGATGCGGGTTTCGACGGCCCAGCCATTCAGGTGAACGTCCGCCTGCGAAAAGGCGAGCCGCTCGCCGGCGGCGACACGGATCATCTGCTCGACGAGATCGAACCCGGTTACGGCCTCGGTGACGGGATGCTCCACCTGAAGCCGGGTGTTCATTTCCAGGAAATAGAAGCTTTCGCCGCTCGGATCGGCGCCTGACACGATCAGCTCCACCGTGCCTGCGCTATGATAGCCGACAGCGCGCGCGAGCGCGATTGCCTGCTCGCCCATCACCCGGCGCATGGCAGGCGTGACGAACGGCGACGGCGCCTCTTCCACCACCTTCTGGTGGCGGCGCTGAACCGAACATTCGCGTTCGCCGAGGTAAACCAAATTGCCGTGCTGATCACCGAGCACCTGAATCTCGACATGACGAGGGCTCTCGATGAACTTTTCGATCAGCACGCGATCATCGCCGAAACTGGCAAGAGCCTCTCGGCGGGTCGCGTCGAAGCCGGTGACGATCTCGGCCTCATCACGCACCAGCCGCATCCCCTTGCCCCCGCCGCCGGCCGAAGCCTTCACCATCACGGGATAGCCGATGGCAGCGGCGATACGCGCCCCGTCCGCCACGCTTTCGATCGCAGTGGGATGACCCGGCACGACATTCACGCCCGCCGCGCGCGCGATCTCCTTGGACGCGATCTTGTCACCCATGGCGGCGATCGCTGTCGGAGGCGGTCCTATAAAGGCGATGCCGGCTGCCGCGCAGGCCTCGGCAAAGGACGCGCGCTCGGACAGAAAGCCATAACCGGGGTGGATGGCATCCGCGCCGGTTGCGCGTGCGGCCGCGAGGATACGATCGGCATCGAGATAGCTTTCGCTCGCCGGCGCCTCACCGATCCGGATCGCCTCGTCCGCCATCGACACGTGGGGCGCGCGAGCGTCGGCATCGGAATAGACGGCCACCGTGCCGATGCCCATTCGCCGGGCCGTGCGGATGATCCGGCACGCGATCTCACCACGATTGGCGATCAGGATCTTGCCGAACACCCCTGCCCCTCGCTCATGGCCCTAAAATGCCGCCGCCGTCCCACGTGTCCTGACCGACGGCGGCACTGTCGCCAGCGTTATTCCGCTGCCTCGCACACGCGCACCGGTTCCTCGGCTACCATCGGTTTCAGCCCGAGCTTGGCAAAGAGATTCGCGTCCGCGCTGTCGCCCCGATTGCCCGCCGTCAGCAGCTTGTCGCCGGTGAAGATCGAGTTCGCGCCTGCCATGAAGCACAATGCCTGCGTTGCCTCGCTCATCGATTCACGACCGGCAGACAGACGCACCATGCTGAGCGGCATGGTAATCCGCGCCACCGCAACCGTGCGGACGAACTCGATGTCATCAATCTGGGCGAGCGGCGTATCCGCCAGCATGTCGCCCAGCACTGTGCCCTTCACCGGCACCAGCGCGTTGACCGGCACGCTTTCGGGATGCCGCGGCAGGGTGGCGAGCGCATGGACGAAGCCAACGCGATCCTCGCGTGTCTCGCCCATGCCGACGATCCCGCCACAGCAGACGTTGATGCCGGCCTGCCGCACATGCTCCAGCGTTTCCAGCCGCTCCCCGAAGGATCGGGTCGTGATCACCTCGCCGTAACGCTCGGGCGAGGTATCGATGTTGTGATTGTAATAATCGAGCCCGGCTTCAGCGAGCCTCTGCGCCTGTGCCGGCGTCAGCATGCCCAGCGTCATGCACGTTTCCATGCCCATGGCGCGGACGCCCTCGATCATGGCGATGATCGCATCCATGTCGCGATCCTTCGGATTGCGCCACGCGGCGCCCATGCAGAAACGCTGGCTTCCGGCATCGCGAGCCTCGGCCGCGCGCTGCAACACGGCGCGCACGTCCATCAGCTTGGTCGCCTTTACGCCCGTTTCGGCGTGGGCGGATTGCGAGCAATAGCCACAATCCTCCGGACAACCGCCGGTCTTGATCGACAGCAACGTGCATAATTGCACTTGGCCGGCGGCGTGATGCGCGCGGTGCACATTCTGCGCCTGCCACATCAGCTCGTCGAAAGGCAGGTCGAACAGCGCCGTGATTTCCTCACGGGTCCAATCATTGCGGGTCACCGCGTCCACATCAGATCCTTCAATTGTTTGGTCCGCTCCCGGGTCAGCCGCGCCAGGCATTGCGCGCGCGCGAACCCCTGCAGTGAGCCGCCGGCATATTCGCCGCCTTCGATCTCACACTGCCGATCGCGGAACTGCAGCCAAGCGCGCTGGCTGGCAAGCGTCGCCGTGGCGTAACCAAAGCCGCCACCGCGCGGCGTGCCCCGCGCATCGCGATCCTTCATGCGGGCATAGGTCTGTTTCCACTGCGCGTTCAGCGCAGCATCCGCCCGGCGAAGCTCATTGGCGGCCTGGGCATTCATCTGCGCCTGACTTTGGGCGCGGGCGGGCTGGCTCGACGCCAGGATCGCCAGGGACAGCGCAATTGCAGAAAGCCTCGTCATCGTACCTCCATGATCCGTCCCGATGCCAACGCACCGGGACGGGATGGATGTTCAACGGCCCTTGAACACAGGCTTGCGCTTCTCGAGGAAGCTGAGGCCGCCTTCGCGCGAATCCTCGGAGCCGCCAGCGAGCCGCTGACCCTCGGCCTCGGCGCGGAGCACCGCGTCGAATGTGCCGTCAAGCGCGGTCATGATGTTCCGGCGCATCGCGGACAGCGCAACGGTCGGCCCGGCGGCGAGACGCGTGGCAAGAGCAAGCGCCTCGTCCATCAGCTTGTCGTCATCCACCGCCTTGTAGATGAGGCCCCAGTTCTCCGCCTGCTCGGCGCCGATCCGCTCGCCCAGCATCATCATCTGCGTGGCCCGCGCCTTGCCGATCGTCTTGGCAAGCAGCCAGGTGGAGCCGCCGTCAGGCACGAGGCCGATGTTGACAAAGGCCTGGAGGAAATAGGCGCTCTTGCCGGCAAACACGAAATCGCCGGACAGGCCCATGGAGCAGCCGACGCCGGCTGCGGGACCATTGACCGCCGTCACCACCGGAACCGACAGGTTCATGATCTGGCTCATCAGCGGATTGTAAAAGTTCATCAGCGCACGATGGCTGGTGTCCCCACCCTTCACCGGCGAGTCCCCGCCGCCCCGCGCCTGAAGATCGGCGCCCGAGCAGAATGCCCGGCCAGCACCGGTAAGCAGCACGGCGCGCGCACCCTGCAGATCGTACAGCGCCACCGTCAGATCCTCGGCGAGCTGAATCGACGCCGCGTTCAGCCGTTCCGGCCGGTTCAACGTGATGACCAGGACGTCGCCCTTTTTCTCGGTCAGGATCGTTTCATATTCAGCCATTTCGGTCTCTCTCCCTCGTATATCCCGCTCCATCTGGAGAAGGGGTTGGCAGCAAGCTGCCGGATCCTTGCGCGTGCGCTACGTGGCGCAACACCTCGGCGATCGTCCGCCGCGTTGCGGCAGGCCGGATCACCGCATCGACGAACCCTGCATCCACGGCGTGAGAGGGATCAGCGATACGGGCGGCATAGTCACGCTTTTTCTGATCGTCCGTGTCGTCGAACAGCAGCTCGGCGGCAGCGGCAGTGTTCATCACCGCGATCTCGGCGCCCGGCCACGCGTAACAATGGTCTAACGTCGTTCGGCGCGATGCAAATACTGCCCAGACGGGCCCTATCGCGCGACGCGTAATGATTGTGATCCGGGGCCCGGGCGCTCGCGCCAGAGCTGCCATCATGTTCCCAGCCTCCCGAACGATGCCGCGCGCTTCTTCGGCAGTACCAGGCAGAAACCCAGGGGAATCCAGTAGCATAACCATGGGCAAGCCATAGCGACCACAGAAGCCGGCAAAGCGCGCCGCCTTGCGTGCGGCGGCGCTGTCGATCGTACCGGCCAGCACCATCGGCTGAGTGCCGAGGATCCCGACTGCTCGCCCCTCCACGCGGCCCAGGGCGCACACCAGATTGGCGGCGTGTTGAGGCTGCACGTCGAACAGTTCGCGCTCGTCCACTAACGCGCGGGCAAGCTCGCGCATGTCATAGGGTTCTGCCGGGTCAAGCGGGACGAGCTGGTCCAAGCCCGGCTCTTCGCGATGCGGGGGATCGGCAGTGAAGATCAGCGGCGTCGACGCGCCCACCGAGGAAGGTAGCAGATCGAGCAGATCGTGGGCCGCAAACAACAATTCGACCTCATCCGCGAAGACGCGGTCGGCCATGCCGGTGTGGATCGCGTGTAGGGTGGAGCCCCCCAGCGCGTCGGCGCTGGCGATTTCCCCGGTGGCTCTCCGCAACACGTCCGGGCCGGCCAGATGAAGCGCGGCTGCGCGTTCGAGCATGAATGTAACATCTGCGAGTGCAGGCGAAAGAGCGGCCATGCCCGCTGTAGCGCCGAACACCAGCGCCAGCTGCGGCACCTTGCCCTGGGCAAGCGCCTGGCACTGAATCATGTTCGATTGTGCGCCAAGGCCCAGGAGCCCGTCGTCCAGCGCCACGCCGGGTGAGTCATAGAGGCCGACGACAGGCGCACCCATGGACACCGCATGGTCGATCAGGCTGGCGATCTTCGTGGCGTGATCCTGCGTCATGATTCCGCTGGCGTCGGTCACATCCTGGCTGAACGCCGTGACCGGACGGCCCTGCACCAGACCCTCGCCGGTCACAACGCCCGCACCGATGGGACCCGTTTCGCGAAAGGTGGCGTGATCAAACAGAATGTCGAGCCGCTCGCGCGCGGTCAGGCGACCACGCGCATGCTGCACGTCGCTACGCTCCTGCTCCTCGACTGTAGCCGCCATGGCATCCTCCCGCCGCGCGGGCTTCCTGCGCCTGTGGATGGGCAGACGCAAATGCCAAAACGGTCAGGTATGTAGCTGGGAGGCGATGGGCATGTATTGCGCCGAAGCCACGGAGGATCGGGAAGTGTCAGCTGGAACGTGCGCTTCCTCGCCAATGGTGTGATGGTCCAAGCGTCTAAGGCCGAGGGCTCACCAGCCCTGCACCGCCTCCGGATCGGACAACGCCACCAGCCGGCGGGCAGCGCGGCGCGCGAACGCAAGCGTGCACTTCTTTCGCGCGTGCGTGTTCATCGGCGTGGTTCGCGCCTCCCGCACGACCGCTGCATCATAACGATCAGCAACGATCAAACCTGTCCGCTCTGGCAAGAACGCCTCGCTGGCGATCGGCGTGTGGTCGAAGCCCGCCGGCACCGCCCAGAAGAACCGATCACAATGCGGCAGATAATCCTGCCATTTGCCGTCACCCAGCAAATCCGCGCGCGATACCTTGATCTCGACGATCGTGATCTGGCCGCGCTGATCCAGCGCCATCAGGTCGACACGCCGGCCGCCATCCAGTGGCACCTCCGGCATGGCGATCAGTTCGTGGCGCAACAACAAGCGGGTTACGCCCCGCACGACATCAGCAGCGCAAAGCGGCGAGGCAGGATCGTCTACGCAAGAAGCGGGCGTGGTCAGCACGCCCGCTTCATAGAACAATTAGGGAACGGTGAAAAGGTGGGTAACTGAGGATCAGGAAGCCAAGCGCCCCAATGCGGCTCAGCGCCAGAAGATGTGGTTCCCGATCGATGCCACCTTGGTCAGGCCCGAAGCCGGCGCCCGGCCGCGGTTGAAGTACAGCGCGCGTTCCGCCTCACCATTCCAGGCGTCGGCGAGTGCCACCTTGGCCACCGCAACGGCCGTGCGATAGGGGCGGCTGTCCTCGTTGATTTCCGGAATGCGACCACCGCGAACGAAGCCGAACTGGCCACGCTGGGTCACCACGTCGCAGATGTCGGACGGGAAACGGCCGGATTTGGAGCGGTTGATGATCACATCAGCGACGGCAAGCTGGCCAGACAGCGGCTCACCCTTGGCTTCGTAGAAGATCGCGCCGGCCAGGCACTGGATCGCCTCGTCGTCGCCATCATGCGTCGACTGCGCGGCAACAGCGGCCGCAAGTGTCGGATATGCAACCGAATCGCCGACCGCGAGTTCATCGCTATCGAAGCCCGTCGGCTCAGAAACTGTAGCTGGTGCCGTCGAGGACACCATAACGTTGGTCTGGGGGAGCATCTGCTCGACCTCGGCAGCCAACCCGGCCGTGCTCTGCGCACTCAGGCCGAAGAAAGAGATCGTCATGGCTACGGCAACCGCAGCCCGCGAGAAAAAAGCCATCGTCCACTATCAAAGGCGGTGGGTACGCGGACACGATCCGGCGTTCAGAAGAACAGCGATCGGCCGGGATCCCCCCCGACTGCGTCACCGTTGCGGATCGCACCCGCCGCGGCACAACGCGAAAAATCGATGGCCGTGGCTCGCCATACCCGAGCGATCGAGTCAATTAACCGAGGATCGTTTCAGCGGCGAACCGTTGGCCGTCCACGATATCCAGAGCAACCACCCACAAATCGGGATCACGCGCGCGGCGGCGCGCCCAATAGTCGTCGAGTGATTCGCCGCTGCCTGCTTTCGGCCCGCTTGGTACCAGCGCGTCATTGCCGTCCGGGCCAATTCCGCGCTCGACCACGCGGTCTTCGAGCTCCAGCACGACCAGGATCGCACCTGCATCCGCATCTCCGCGGGCACGCACCACCGCAATCCCGCCGGCATCGTTGACTCGCCGCAGCAAGGCCGAGACGACAAGGTGCGTGGGCAGCCGCGCGTTCACGCGATCCGATAGCCCGGGAGCGAGGCAAGCGCGATCCGGCTGCGCATGAACGTGCCGGTGCCGCGAGCAACTTCCTCGCCATCCGCGGCGATCAGGCGCGCGTCACCGACGAACACCCGCCGCTGGCCGCTGATCCAGCGCCCCTCCGCGATGACCGGGCCGGCGGCCAGCGGGCGCGTCAGGACGAGGTTGAACTGGGTGGTCAGAAGAAAGCGATCGGTGATGAGGCTATTGCAGGCGTAGAACGCCGCATCGTCCAGCATCTTGAAATAGGACGTCCCGTGGGCGGCGCCCGCCGCGTGAAAATGATCCGGCACGATTTCGAAGCTGATCCGCGCCACCCCCGGTTCCGGGATTTCCAGCATCGATGCGAACAACCGGTTGATCGGCGCTGCGGCATACAGCGATTCAAGTGCACGGTGGTGCGCCTCCGCACCCTCAGGCCGCGTCACGCGTGGTTCCCGGTTCGTCGGACGTCAGAAGCGCATAGATGGCGTCGCGCGAACCGGCGCCGCGCAGCTTCGCGACAAACGCACGGTCGCGCAGCCGATTGGATACGCGCGCCAGCGCCTTGAGGTGATCGGCACCGGCATCGGGCGGAGACAGGATCGCCACGATCAGGTCGACCGGCATATCGTCGACCGCCTGAAACTCCACCGGCTGCGCCAGCCGGGCGATCATGACGACGATCCGTGGCAAGCCCTGGATGCGGGCATGCGGCAAGGCCACACCGCCGCCGAAGCCGGTCGAGCCCAGCTTCTCCCGCTCGGTGAGCGCCGTCGAGACGGCGCCGCCGGCCAAGCCAAGCGTCTGGGCAGCCAGGGCGCCCAGTTGCTGGAACAGCATCTTCTTGTTGCTTGCCGTCACCCCGACCGTGATCAGGTCGGGGTGGAGCAGATCGCTCAAATCACTGGCCATGACGTCCCGGCGTTCACCCCGCGCGCTGCGGTTCGACCCAGCCGATCGTCCCGTCGCCGCGCCGATAGACCATGTTGTAGGCCCCCGTCCCGCTATTCTTGAACAGCAGGGCAGCAGTATTGCGCAGGTCAAGCATCATTACCGCGTCCGAAACGGTGGCATCGGGCACGTCGACGCGCGTTTCGGCAATGATCAGCGGCCCTTCGGCGGGCTCGTCATCGTCGCTGATCCGCTCGGCAAAGAGCGTGTAACCGGCGTTGTCGAAATTATCATAAGCGACGCTTTCCGCCAGCGCCTGCACCTCGCCTGCGTTACGATCCTTCAGGCGGCGCATGTAACGGCGCAACTGCTTCTCGATCTTCTCCGCCGCACCATCAAAGGCAAGATGCGCGTCATGGGCATCGTGGCGGCCCTTCAGAACCAGTCCCTGCATCACGTGAACGACGATGTCGCAGCCGAAACCGGTGTCGTGCGGCCCCTTGCCGAACGTCACCTGAGCGGAGATCGCGCGGCTGAAATACTTGTCGGCAATCCCTTGCAGCCGGCTGTCGACATGATCCTTCAGCGCGTCGCCCGTTTCGACCTGGTGACCAGAGATGCGGATATCCATCGACCTATTCTCCATTGGCTGGTCCGGCTTGATTCGCCGGAGCGTTGGGCGTCAACCGGACGCCTCGGCCCCCCAGAGTGGATTCTTCACCCTCGTCATGAACGCGGCATGCGCGCTAAGTTCCTCCGCAGTGGCGGCGAAATGGCGGGCCGGGCGAACGACCCGCGGCGCGGATGTCTCGACCTTGACCTCTTCGACCACCAATTCGCTGACCAGAGAAAGCCCGATCTGCCGCCCGCCCCGCAGCTCGACATAGACCTGCGCCAGCAGTTGCGCGTCGAGCAATGCGCCGTGCAGCACGCGGTGGGACCGATCGATGCCATAACGTGAACACAATGCGTCGAGCGTCAGCTTCGCGCCGGGATGCCGCTGCTTCGCGATCGCCAGGGTATCCACCATGCGGCTGGTGCAAATGACGTCACGACCGCAGCGACCGAGCTCTCCGTTCAAGAAGCCGAAGTCGAACGACGCATTATGTGCGATCAGCGGCGCATCGCCGATAAACGCGACCAGCTCTTCCGCGACGGTGTGGAACAGCGGCTTGTCCGAAAGGAACGCATCCGACAGGCCGTGAATCGCGAACGCACCCGGCGGCATCGACCGTTCGGGGTGAAAATAAGCGTGAAAGGTTCGCCCGGTTTCGACCCGGTTGATCAGCTCCACACAGCCGATCTCCACCATGCGATCCTCGCCGAAGGTAAAGCCAGTGGTTTCAGTGTCGAAAACAATCTCGCGCATCGCAGGGATTATCGGCCTTCCACCGGCACGAGGCAAGCGATGACCCGGCGGACATGCGCCCGGGTTTCCTCGAGCGGCACGTCCGTCGGAATGACGAAATCGGCCTGCGCGCGCTTCTGTTCGTCGGGCACCTGGCGCGCGAGGATCGCGTCGAACTTGCCCTCGCTCATGCCCGGGCGCTGAAGGGTGCGGGCGCGCTGCACGTCGGGCGCAGCGGAAACGACGGCAACCTTGTCCATCGCACGCTGACCACCGGTTTCGAACAGCAAGGGCACATCGAACACGACGACCGGCGCGGCGGCATGTTCCGTCAGAAAGGCGGCCCGCTCCTCGCCCACGGCGGGGTGAACGATCGCTTCCAACGCCTTCATGGCGGCATCATCGCCAAGCACCGCTTCCGCCAGGGCCGTCCGGTTCACGCCCCCTTCCCCAGTCGTTCCGGGAAAACGCGCCTCGATGGCAGCCACCACACGCCCGGCCGGGCCCTGCAGCTTATGGACCTCCGCATCCGCGTCGAAGACCGGAATGCCTTCCTCAGCGAACATCTTGGCGACCGTGGACTTGCCCATGCCGATGGAGCCAGTGAGGCCGAGTTTGATCATCTGTTCCCCCTCCTGTTGCATATCGTCCCCTGCCTCTTCCAAACCCGGCTGCCGTTCCTCATCGATGGAGAAGAGGAGCGCGCCTCCGGATCACGGCATGGGACGAAAGCCGTTCCTGTTCTATCCGATCAATCGTTCGCGCAGTTCGCCGTCATGTTCGCGCGGGGCAGGCTGGCCAAAGAACAATTCGAACGCGGCCGCGGCCTGGCCGACGAGCATTTCGAGGCCGTCGATCGTCTCCAGCCCGCGTGCCTCGGCCGCATCGAGCAGGGGCGTGTGGAGCGGGGCGTAGACGATATCATAGACGACTGCCTCTGGCGGCAGCGGCAGGAGATCGAGATCGAGCGGCGGCTGGCCTTCCATGCCAAGCGCGCTGGTGTTCACCAGGAGCTTCGTCTCGGGGAGGCGAGCGTTCAGCGGCAGCGCCTCTCCCTTCAGGCCGAAGCGGCCGAGCAATGCGGCAGCCTTTAGCGGGGAACGGTTCAGGATCGTCACCTTGCCGACATCGAGGCGCGACAAGGCAAACAGCACTGCGCGCGCGGCACCGCCTGCACCGACGATCGCGACGGGCGCACCAGCGAGATCGAGATCGGCGATCGGGGCGTAGAAGCCGGCCGCATCAGTATTGGTGCCGAACACGCTGCCATCCTCGCGACGAACCACCGTGTTCATCGCGCCGATGCTATCCCGCACGTCGCCGGGATCATCGACGAGATCGAGCATCGCCACCTTATGCGGAATGGTGACGTTGCAGCCGCGCCACAGCGGATCGGCGCGGCGCTGGGCGATGAAGGCGGCGAGATCATCGGGCGCGACCTGCGTCGCGCGATAATCCGCCGCAATGCCCAGCTTCTCGAGCCAGAAGCCATGGATCAGCGGCGACTTGGAATGCTTGATCGGATTACCGATCACCTCTGCATACGGACGTTCAGCGGCGTCTCTGGCCATCGAATGTTGAGAAAGTTGAGACACTGGCGGTTCTTTCTCCATCACGCAGCGAGGACCTGCCGCTCGCGCAAATAGCCGAGCAGCGGGAGCAGCGGCATGCCCAGCACGGTGAACTGGCTGCCTTCGACGCGGCTGAACAATTGCACCCCCGGCCCCTCGATCCTGTAGCAGCCGACGCACCCCGCAATGGTCGGCCATTCGGCATCGAGATACGCCTCGATGAAGGTGTAGGACAGCGGGCGGACGAACATGCGCGCCTTGTCGACATGGCGCCACACCGGCCGGCCACCCTCAGCGATCACCGCTGCGCTGACGAGATCGTGGCGCTTGCCCGACATCATCGCGAGATGCTCCGCGGCTTGGGCTCGGTCGCGCGGCTTGGACAAAATGGTGCCATCCTCCAGCACCGCCAGGCTGTCGGAACCCAGCACCAGCGCCTGCGGGTTACGCTGCGACACCTTGAGCGCCTTCAATTCGGCAAGCGCGTCGGCAAGATCGCGCGGCGGGATTGCGCCAAGCGATGCCTTGGCGGCATCCTCGTCCACCATCGCCGGCTGCGCCTCGAACGGAACGCCGGCAGCTTCCAGCATCGCGCGGCGCGAGGCGGATTGCGAGGCGAGGACCAGTTTCAAGGGCGCGCTCACCGTTCCATCATCCCCGGCATGCCCCGGCGTTCGTTGAACAGCGAAATGATTGCGGCCGCGGTCTCCTCGATCGACCGCCGTGTGACGTCAATCACCGGCCAGCCGTTGTCGGAAAACATGCGGCGGGCATAGGCAAGTTCCCGCGTCACTGCTTCCTGATCCACATAGGACGTCTCCGGCGCTTGATTGAGCGAGAGCAACCGGTTGCGCCGGACCTGGATCAAGCGGTCCGGACTGGTGGTGAGCCCAACAACCAATGGGTTGGCCAAACTGTAGAGCGTATTGGGGGGCGGGCTTTCGACCACGATCGGAATGTTCGCCACCTTGAAGCCGCGGTTGGCGAGGTAGATGGAAGTCGGCGTCTTCGACGATCGCGAGACGCCGGCCAGGACGATGTCCGCCTCCTCCCACTCCTCCCACAATACGCCATCGTCATGGGCGATGGTGAACTGAATGGCATCGACACGCGCGAAATAGGCCGCGTCCAACACATGCTGACGCCCCGGCTTGTTCTTCGCCTGCTGGCCAAGCAACGCCGACAAGGCATCGTTCACCGGATCAAGCGGCGCAACCATCGGCAGGCCCAGTGCCTGGCAGCGCTGCTCCAGCGCCTCGCGCGTGCCCGCATTCACCAGCGTGTAGATCACGAGCCCGGGATTCTGGGCGATTTCCTGAAGGATGCGGTCGAGATGCGCTTCGGTGCGCACCATTGGCCAGAAATGCCGCACCGTTTCGACATTGTCATATTGGGCGAGCGCGGCCTTGGCGATGTTCTCCAGCGTCTCTCCGGTGGAGTCAGAGAGGAGGTGCAGGTGCAGCTTCACCGTCACGGGCATGAACCTGTGGATAACATGGGGATGACCGCTAGCGTAAGCTGCGAGAGGGGCCAAGCGGCAGTGCGCGCCGTGGAAAACTGATGAGTCATCCACAATTAAATCCACGCCGGGCGATTTTATCCACAGGCTGTGTGAATCGGGGATCGTTGAATCGAATCCCCGGGACTCTGCGACTCCACGAGCGTCAAGCTGTTGGCAATCCGGGGACGAACGCATAAGCCCCGCAACCAACGCGCCTACATCATCACACAACCATCAGACTCTTTCTTTTGAGAAGAAGCATGGACGCCCCAACCGATTCAAAACCACTGCTGGGCGTGTTGAAGGGACAGAAACGCGCGCGGCCACCGATGTGGTTCATGCGGCAAGCGGGCCGATACCTGCCCGAGTATCGCGCGCTCCGAGCCGAAAAGGGCGGATTCCTGGCGCTCGCGACCGATCCCGACGCGGCAGCGGAAGTGACGATCCAGCCGATCCGCCGCTTTGGTTTTGATGGCGCGATCCTGTTTTCCGACATCCTGATGGTGCCCTGGGCGATGGGGCAGGACCTGACGTTCGGGCCGGGCGAGGGCCCGCGCCTTTCCCCGCGGCTGCTGGACCAGAATCTCGGCTCGCTCACCAATGTGCTCGCGCGGCTGGACCCGGTCTATGCCACCGTTCGCCGCGTCGCCGCCGCGCTGCCCAGCGACACCACGTTCCTGGGGTTCGCGGGATCACCCTGGACAGTGGCGACCTATATGGTGGCCGGGCAGGGAAGCCGGGACCAGGCGGAAACACGCGGCCTTGCCTATCGCGATCCAGCCGCCTTTGCCGAAATCATCAATGCGATCGTGACGCTGACGGTTGATTACCTTTCCGGGCAGATCGAAGCCGGCGTCGAGGCAGTGCAGTTGTTCGATAGCTGGGCCGGCACGCTATCGCCGGCGCAGTTCGAGCGGTGGGTCATCGCGCCCAACGCCGCGATCGTGGCAGCACTGAAGGCCAGGCACCCCGATGTGCCGGTGATTGGATTCCCGAAGGGGGCAGGCGGCAAGCTGCCCGCTTATGCGCGCGAGACCGGCGTCGACGCGGTCGGGCTGGACGAGACGGTGGACCCCGTCTGGGCGGATTCCGTGCTGCCGACTGGGCTGCCGGTGCAAGGCAACCTCGATCCGCTCGCGCTGATCGCTGGCGGGCAAGCACTGGATTCGGCCATCGACCGGATCCTCGCGGCATTTGGCGAGCGGCCGCATGTCTTCAACCTCGGCCATGGAATCGACCAGCACACGCCGATCGCTCACGTCGAGCAGGCAATTGCTCGCGTTCGTTCGGGGCCGGCGGGCGGTTCAGGAGGGCAAGGCTGATGGGCGCTGGTTTCCTCGGCGCGGCGTATCTCTGGGTGAAGGCCGCGCACATCATCTTCGTGATCTTCTGGATGGCGGGGATGTTCATTCTGCCGCGCTATCTCGTGCATCATCAGGACGGGCTCGATGATCCGGCAGAGCGCGAGCGGTGGGAATTGCGCGAGCGGCGGCTGCGCAACATCATTCTCACGCCGTCGATGATCGCCGTGTGGCTAATTGGCCTGGTGCTGGCAGTGAATATCGGTTTGCTGGAGGGGATCCAGGGGCTTGCGTGGTTGCATGCCAAGCTTTTCGTAGTGTTCCTGCTGTCCGGCTACCATGGCTGGGCCGTCGGTTATTCGAAGCAGCTGGCAACCGGGCGTGCCACGCTGAGCACGCGACGGCTGCGGATGATGAACGAAGTTCCGGCGCTGGCCGTGACGATCATCGTGATCCTGGCGGTGGTGAAGCCATTCTGAACCTGCGCAACGCGCTCTAGCGAAAGAGGGCGCGCCGAAGGCCTGCCGCATCCCGTCAGGTCAGCAACGCGAATCCCGTCACCACCCCTTCTGCTGGCGCTTGACTAAGCCGCGGGGCGCTCCTACGTCGCCGGTACGGTGAGGTCGTTCGGCCTGCCGCCTTCCTCCAGTCTCGTTGCTGCGCGATCTCATCCGCCGACCGGGCTTCTCCCCCCACCGATCCTCATCGGACACACGATATGCATCTCAAGGACCTCAAGAAGAAAGCTCCGGCGGAACTGGTCCAGCTGGCCGAAGAGCTTGGCGTCGAGGGCGCCTCCACGCTGCGCAAGCAGGATCTGATGTTCGCCATCCTGAAGGTTCAGGCCGAGGAAGGTGAGCAGATCATGGGCGAGGGCACCATCGAGGTGCTGCCCGATGGCTTCGGCTTCCTGCGCTCGCCAGAGGCGAACTATCTCGCGGGTCCTGACGACATCTACGTCTCGCCGAATCAGGTGCGTAAGCATGGCCTGCGCACCGGCGACACGGTGGAAGGCGAGATCCGCGGGCCGAAGGACGGCGAACGCTATTTCGCGCTGACCAAGCTCGTCCGCGTCAACTTTGACGATCCCGATGCCGTTCGCCATCGCGTGAACTTCGACAATCTGACGCCGCTCTACCCGGACGAGCGGCTCAAGATGGAAATTGAGGATCCGACCGCGAAGGACAAGACGGGCCGCGTGCTCGATCTCGTCTCGCCGATCGGCAAGGGCCAGCGCTGCCTGATCGTCGCGCCGCCGCGCGTCGGCAAGACGGTGATGATGCAGAACATCGCACGCGCGATCTCTGCCAACCATCCTGAGGTGTTCCTGCTGGTGCTGCTGATCGACGAGCGGCCCGAGGAAGTCACCGACATGCAGCGCACGGTGAACGGCGAGGTCGTCTCCTCCACCTTCGACGAGCCGGCAACCCGCCACGTTGCCGTGGCCGAGATGGTGATCGAGAAGGCCAAGCGCCTCGTCGAGCACAAGAAGGACGTGGTGATCCTGCTCGACAACATCACTCGCCTCGGCCGCGCCTACAACACGGTGGTGCCGTCGTCGGGCAAGGTGCTGACCGGCGGTGTCGACGCTAACGCCCTGCAGCGGCCGAAGCGCTTCTTCGGTGCGGCGCGCAACATCGAGGAAGGCGGCAGCCTGACCATCATCTCGACCTCGCTGATCGATACCGGCAGCCGGATGGACGAGGTGATCTTCGAGGAGTTCAAGGGCACCGGCAACGCCGAAATCGTGCTCGACCGCAAGGTGGCGGACAAGCGTATCTTCCCGGCGATCGACGTGGGCAAGAGCGGCACCCGCAAGGAAGAGCTGCTGGTCGAGAAGGACAAGCTCAGCAAGATGTGGGTGCTGCGCCGCA
Source organism: Sphingomonas sp. IC4-52 (assembly GCF_020707225.1). Classification (NCBI taxonomy): domain Bacteria; kingdom Pseudomonadati; phylum Pseudomonadota; class Alphaproteobacteria; order Sphingomonadales; family Sphingomonadaceae; genus Sphingomonas; species Sphingomonas sp. IC4-52. The sequence continues at coordinate 139,444 of NZ_JAJFEU010000004.1, forward strand.
TCCTGATGCAGATGGGCACCGTGGACGCGATGGAATTCCTGCTGGGCAAGATGAAGGATTCCAAGACCAACGAGGACTTCTTCGCCAGCATGAACCAGTAAGGCGGATCGGCGGCGGCGCGGTCGATCCGCGTCGCCGCCCAACCGATCCAGCCAGCGCCCGGCGACCCTGCATAGCCGCCCCTCCGGCGTCTTGGTGGTGCGTGCCACGGCACGCTGGCGCACAGCGCCCAAGCCCGGTAACACGCCTGCAACCGGATCGGCCTGGCGCCGTTCGGTCCCTATCACCCGCAGGAGCGCTGACCGTTGATCCTAACCCTGCTCGCCCAAGCTGCTGCCGCCATTCAGGGGCCGGGGTCGCTGGCGGATATCTGGCAACATATCGTCGCCGACTTTTCCAATCTGTCTGATCCCGCCGCGCTGGCTGCCTTTGGCCAGGTGCTGATGATCGACCTGGTGCTGGCCGGCGACAATGCCGTGGTCGTCGGCGCGCTTGCTGCGGGCCTGCCGTCGGAACAGCGCAAGAAGGTGATCCTGATCGGCATCATCGCGGCGCTGGTACTGCGGATCTTCTTCGCGCTGATTGTCACGTGGCTGATGGGCATCGTCGGTTTGATCTTTGCCGGCGGCTTGCTGCTGTTGTGGGTGAGCTGGAAATTCTGGCGTGAGTTGCGCGCTGGTTCGCATGCCAACGCTGGATCGGAAGAGATCGAGGGCGACGAGCGCTCGGGCCTTGCCCCGGCGCGGTCCTTTGCCGGCGCCGCCTGGGCGGTTGCGGTCGCCGACGTGTCGATGAGTCTCGACAATGTGCTGGCAGTGGCGGGTGCGGCCCGTGAGCATCCCGGTATCCTGGTGGTCGGTCTGATCCTCTCCGTCGCGCTGATGGGCCTGGCGGCGAACCTGATCGCGCGAGTGATCGGCCGCTACAGCTGGATCGCTTATATCGGCCTGGCAGTGATCGTCTTCGTGGCGTTCAAGATGATCTACGAAGGCTGGATCGGCACCGGTGAGACGATCGGTCTCAGCACGCTGTTCTAACCTCGCCCAAGCAACCCGGCGCTCCCCGCCGATACGGCGGGGAACCGGGAAGGGTTCACCACGCGTTCAACCCGTCCTGGCCATAACCCGGCCATGCCCAACGGGAGAGCCATGTTGAGAAGTTTCGTGCCAATCGCCGCTGCAGTCGTGATCGCTGCGCCGGCGGCGGCGCAATCGGGTGATCTGGCGCTGGTCCAGAACCACCTGCGCGCCGTGAACACGATGACGGCGGATTTCACCCAGACCGATCGCGCCGGCAAGACGCTGACCGGCACCTTGTCGCTCAAGAAGCCGGGCAAGATCCGCTTCCAATATGAAAAGGGCGTGCCGATCCTGGTGGTTGGCGATGGCAAGGCGTTGACCTTTATCGATTACTCGGTCCGCCAGGTGCAGCGGTGGCCGATCAGCAATTCGCCGCTTGGCGTGCTGATCAATCCGGACCGTGACATTTCGCGGTTTGCCAAGGTGATCCCCAGCGGCGATTCGCGCGTCCTCTCCGTCGAGGGCTATGATCCCAAGCATCCGGAATATGGCCGCATCACCATGGTCTTCGCACGCGATGGCGCCGCGCCTGGGGGCTTGATGCTGCAAGGGTGGGTGACGCTGGACAGTCAGGGCAACCGCACGACGATCAGACTCGCCAACCAGCGGTTCAATGGTCCGGTAAGCGACGGAACGTTCCGTTGGAACGATCCGCGGAGATCGAACGCGCGCAACTAAACCGTTTCCATGACTGTTGTTCATGCCTGCGACAGGAAGGAACCGCTAGTGCATCGGGTGCGGATGTGGGGCGGTTCAGGATTTTCCCCCTGTTGCCTGAACCAGGCTTCACACCCCCCTGCGTGACGAACGTCAGGTCGGCCCTCGCTCCATGCCCCCGGAGCGGGGGCCTTTCCTTTTCCCGCGCACATGATGATTGCCGTTGCGCCGTTGCCGCCGCTAAAGCGCGCGGGTGAAGATCGTCAGCTGGAACATCAATTCGGTTCGTTTCCGCATCGCCATCGTGGAGCAGTTTCTACGCGAGGCGCAGCCGGACATCCTGTGTCTGCAGGAAACCAAGGTGGTGGATGCCGATTTCCCGTTCGAGACGTTTCGTCAGCTCGGCTACGAACATATTCTGATCCACGGCCAGCGGATGCATCACGGCGTGGCGATCATCAGCCGCGTCCCGATCACCGAAGATGACCGGCTGGACTGGCAGGCCAATCGTGAAGCACGGCACATTGGCGTTCGGCTGGCCAACGGCGTTCGGCTGGAGAATGTCTATGTTCCCGCGGGCGGAGACGTGCCCGATCGCGAGGTGAATGCGAAGTTCGGCCAGAAGCTGGATTTCGTGCAGCGCATGACGGAATGGTCCGCCACGCTCGACTGCCCGACCATTCTGACGGGTGACTTCAACATCGCGCCGCTACCCAGCGACGTGTGGAGCCACAAGGCATTGCTGAAGGTCGTCAGCCATACGCCGATCGAGGTGGAAGCGCTCGAGAGGCTTAAGGCATCGAACGATTGGGTGGACCTGGGCCGGCACTTCCACCCGGCACCGGCGCGGTTGCATACATGGTGGAGTTATCGGTCGCCCGACTGGACGAAGAACGACCGCGGGCGTCGGCTGGACCATATGTGGGCCACGGGGGACGTGGCGAAAGCGGCGCAATCGCACCACGTGTTCGAGGCGTGTCGCAGCTGGCTGAAGCCGTCCGATCACGTCCCGATCATGACGGAGTTCGCCTTTTGACCGACGCGCGCCAGGCAGCCCGAGCCATCGATGCGTTGCGCCGCGGTTGGCCGGTTCGCATTGGCGGGCTGGCGCTGCTGCCGATCGAAACGGCGGATCCCGTCCGTCTTAGCACCTTTGATCCCGGGGAACAGGCGCCCGTCCTCCTTTCTGCCGGTCGTGCGGAAACGCTGAAACTCGCCAACCAGCGCGAGGCGGCGGTCCCGGACGCGCCAGTGCTGGTCGACCGGGCGCCCTGGGTGGATTTTGCCGCTGCAACGGCGCTGGCCGATCCTCAGCTTGATCTTGCGACGCCGCTGAAGGGGCCGTTCCGTGCCATTCCGTTGCTCCACCCCGAGGATGCTGCCGCTGCGCTGCGGCTGGCGCGGATTGCCGGCATGTTGCCTGCTTTCTTCGTGCGGGAGGATGGCGACGCAGAGGTGAGCTTGTCGGTGGCGGACATCGATGCGCATGAGGATGCCGTCCGACTGACGATCGCTGCGCGCGCCCGCTTGCCGGTCGCCCATGCCGAAGATGCGGAGATCGTGGCCTTCCGCACGCCGGAGGGGGCAGGGGAGCATGTCGCGCTGCTGATCGGCATGCCGCAGGGCCAGCCGCCATTGGTACGGCTGCATAGTGAGTGCCTGACGGGAGATGCGCTGGGCAGCCTGAAGTGCGATTGCGGGCCGCAACTCGACGCGGCGCTGAAGGCCATTGCAGCGTCGGGCTGGGGCATCCTGCTGTATCTGCGGCAGGAAGGTCGGGGCATTGGCCTCGTCAACAAGCTGCGCGCCTATGCTCTGCAGGATCAGGGCTTTGATACGGTGGATGCGAATACGCGGCTGGGCTTTGCGATCGATGCGCGCGATTTCGGCGTCGCGGCGCGGATGCTCGACCTGTTGGGGCAGCGGAACGTGCGGCTGCTGACGAACAATCCTGGCAAGGTGGCGGGATTGGAGGCACGGGGGATCACCGTGACCGAGCGGGTGCCGCACTTCCTGCCGACAAACCCGCACAATGAGCGGTATCTCGCGACAAAGCGGGATCGCACCGGGCACCAGTTGTAAGAACGAGCGGGGACGTCCCGCTCGCGTGGCGCCCTAGAGCTTCAGCAGGCGGCGGACGTCATCGAAATCATGGGCAATGGCGTGAACGCCGATCTGCCGCAGCTTGGCATCATGTCCAGGGGTGCAGTGCAGCCCGGCGCACAAGCCGATCACGTGCCCGCCGCTCGCCACCGCGCCCGTGGCGCCAACCGGTGAATCCTCCAGGATCGCACAGCGATCGATCGGCACACCCAGTCGGCGGGCGCCATAGAGGTAGAGATCGGGCGCCGGCTTCCCGCGTTCGACATGCTCGGCGCCGGAATAAATGTGCTCACCGAACACGTCGGCGAGGCCCAGATGCCGTAGGTGAGTGCTGATCCAGCGGGTCGAACTTGAGGATACCACCGCCTTGGGCAGATCGACCGGCAGCGAGCGGACGAATGCGACTGCACCGGCGACCTCCTCCACTCCCTCGGCCAACACCCGTTCGTTCTCCGCCATCCGCGCTTCGCTCCAGTCGGCCGGTAGCGGGCCACCGATGAACGATTCAACGCGATCAAGGAAATCGCGTCCGGAAAGACCCATGAAGTTCGCCATGGATTCCTCCGGCGTGATCGGATGGCCACGATCGGAGAGGAAATCGGCGATGTGCTTGTTGCCGAGATACTCGCTCTCGATCAGCACTCCGTCAAAGTCGAACAGCAGGGCCTGAAAGGTCATGCGGCTGTTCCTGCCGCCTGGCGCTCTCCGAACAGCGCAGATCCGATGCGCACATGGGTGGCACCGATCATCACCGCGGTTTCGAAATCGTCAGACATCCCCATGCTGAGCCCAGCGACGCCTTCGTCCCGCGCGAGCTTCGCCAGCAAGGCAAAGTAAGGTGCAGCCTCGACGCCCGCCGGCGGAAGGCACATCAGACCAGCGATCGGCAGATCCGCGGTCCGGGCCTCTGCAAGCAGCGCCGGAAGATCGGCAATGGCACAGCCGCCCTTTTGTGGCTCCTCACCGATATTCACCTGGACGAAGCAGGCCGGACGACGTCCCTGCGCATCCATTGCCTTGGCGAGTGCCGTAACCAGCGACGAACGATCGACCGCATGGATGTCATCGGCGAGCGCGACGGCCTCGGCGGCCTTGTTCGATTGCAGCTGACCGATCAGGTGCAGGCGAGCGTCAGGATAGCGCTCGCGCAATGCCAGCCACTTTGCTTCCGCTTCCTGCACACGATTCTCGCCGAAGTCGCGATGGCCGGCGGCCAGCAATGGTTCGATCGCTTCGGCAGGGTGCGTCTTCGACACAGCGATCAGGGTGACGTCGGCAGCATCGCGGCGCGCGAGCTTGGCGGCGTGGGCGATGCGCCCGCGAATGGCGGCGAGGCGGTCGTCGGCTTGCATTGCGGGCGCTATAGGCAGGGCAATGCGCCGCCGCCACCCTGTCCCGACGCTTTGGCTTATGACCGACGAGCGGATGGGCGAGGCCTTGTGGGAGGCGGTTCGTCGGTTGCCGCGCGGTGCGGGGATCGTGTTCCGGCACCACGCGACCCCGCTCGCCGAGCGACGGCAGCTATTTGCACGATTGCTTCGGCTGGCCCGGGCGCGCGGCCTGGTGCTGGTACGGGCAGGGGACTTGCCGATGCGGGGAGAGATGGGTGTTCATCGCGGGCGGAGTCGTTCGCTCGTGACATGGCCGGTCCATAATGCAGGGGAGGCCCGTCTGGCGCGGCAGGCTGGGGCGGACGTTGTGTTTGTGTCGCCAGTATTCGGCACGCGTTCGCATCCCGGTGCCCGCGGTCTTGGCGTGCGCAGGGCAGAGGCGCTCGCGCGAACGCTGCCGATGGTCCGGATCGCGTTGGGCGGGATGAATGCGCGCCGTTTTCGCACGCTGCACAGGTTCGACGGGTGGGCGGCGATCGACGCGTGGCTACGTTAAGCCCTTCGCTCCACCGCGTATGACCGTCAGCAAGCGTTGGATGTTAGGACGGGCGTCAGACTGCCCATCCGGCGCCTGCGATCAGAAGCGGAAGGCTGTGCCCACATAGACCGCCTGGCTATCCCGGCGATCGTCGCTGAAGCGCGCGAGACGCTCACGTTCGGACTTGTAGCGCATGCCGGCCGTCAGATCGATATTACGCGTCAGGGAGTAGGACCCGCCAACGTCAAGCGAATAGCTCGGCCCTTCCTCGACCAGCTTCTGCGATCCCGGCAGTGCCCGATCAGCCGCTGCCTTCACCCGACCCGTGAAGCGCGGGAGCGAGTAGCTGACAGCCACGTCAGCCGCTTCGCGACCGCCAGGCTGACCGGCGAGATCGAGCTTGGCCACATCTCCGGATACGACGAAGCGCTTCCAGCCGACCGAAACACCCAGGTTGTAGGCGACGGGTACCAGGCCAACCGTGGGCGCTACGGCAGCAGCGCGGCCCGCGTCGGCGATCTGGCTGGACCGCGCGCGAACGGCAACGGTGACCGGTCGATTACCCTGACGATTTTCCGAAGGCGTGAACCGGAACTCGCTTGTCCCAAGACCGCTGCGCGCGAAGGCGGCGGCCAGGCGCGGATCCGCCGCCGAGGGTGTAAAGCCACCTAGAGCACGCGAGGCCGCCGGGCGCTTTGCCGTTGCCCGATCAACTTCTGAGGCGCCTGACGCGGGCGCAACAGCGAGCGCCGCGGCAATCGCCACGACAGACCCGCCAATGAGCGCACGTATCGCGTACACAGAATCCCTCCGACCCTTGGAAACGCACGTAGCACGATTCGTTCACGCGTCGCCATGTGCCTGTGCCGGTTTTGGCGGAAGTGTTGCACGCTTTCCACAATCCACGCTGCCAGCCAACGCGCCGGCGCGCTGATCGGACCCATGCCGGTGCCCTCGAGCGCGAACTTGCGGGCATAAGTCATGCTCTGTAGAGGTCAGCGTCACGATTTTTCCATCAGGAAGATGCCGATGTTCCGCCCGTTGCGTTCCGCGCTGGTCGTATGCGCTGCCCTTGCCATCGCCGGTTGTGGTGGTGGCCGTCAGCGGCCGGAGGCCGATCTTGCCGCCAGCCGTATCACCACCATTGGTGTGAACAGCTATCTGTGGCGTGCCTCTCTCGACACGCTGAGCTTCATGCCCCTGCTCCAGACGGACTCGAACGGCGGCGTCATCGTCACCGACTGGTACGTCAATCCACAGACCCCGACCGAGCGCATGAAGGTGACCGTGACGATCCTCGACCAGGATCTGCGCGCGGACGCGGTGCGCGTCGCTGCGCTGCGCGAAGTGAACCAGGGTGGGCAGTGGGTTGCGGCACCAGTAGCGGCAGCCACCACCCAGAAGCTGGAAGACATCATTCTGACCAGGGCGCGCGACCTGCGGCGTGCCTCCTCGGCGAACTGATCGCATAACCATGAGCCAGCGCTTCAACGCGCTCTCTGCCGACGCCCGCTGGCAGCGGGTGTGGGACGAGCGCCGGACCTTCGCCGCCGACGATCATTCGAACAAGCCCAAGAGCTACGTGCTCGAGATGTTCCCCTATCCCTCGGGGCGCATCCACATGGGCCATGTGCGCAATTACACGATGGGCGACGTGCTCGCCCGGTTCCGGCGCATGAACGGCATGGAAGTGCTCCACCCGATGGGATGGGACGCATTCGGCATGCCGGCCGAGAATGCGGCGATGGAAAAGGGCGTCCACCCCGGCGGCTGGACGCGCGACAATATCGCCACGATGAAGGCGCAGCTGAAGCGGCTTGGCTTCGCGCTGGACTGGACGCGCGAATTCGCCACCTGCGACCCGGAATATTACGGGCATGAGCAGGCGCTGTTCCTGAAATTCTACGAGGCTGGCCTGGTCTATCGCCGCGAAAGCGCGGTGAACTGGGACCCGGTCGACATGACCGTGCTGGCCAACGAGCAGGTGATCGACGGGCGCGGCTGGCGTTCGGGCGCCTTGGTCGAGAAGCGCAAGCTGAACCAGTGGTTCCTGAAGATCACCGCCTTTGCCGAGGACCTGTTGGGGGGGCTGGGCGAGCTGAAGGACTGGCCGGACAAGGTTCGCCTGATGCAGGAGAACTGGATCGGGAAGAGCCAGGGCCTGACGTTCCGCTTCGCGCTGAACGATGCGGCGGGCACGAACGAGGGCGTGGTCGAAGTCTATACGACCCGGCCCGACACGATCTTCGGCGCGAGCTTCGTCGCGGTGGCGGCGGATCACCCGCTGGCGCAGCGCGTGGCGGCGGACGATCCCGCAGCGCAGGCGTTCATCGAGGAGTGCCGCCGCGGCGGCACCACCGCGGCCGAGCTGGAAACGCAGGAGAAGCTTGGCTTCGACACCGGACTGAAGGCGGCGCATCCGTTCGATCCGTCACTGCAGCTGCCGGTCTATATCGCGAACTTCGTGCTGCTGGATTACGGCGTCGGCGCCGTCTTCGGCGTGCCGGCGCACGACCAGCGCGATTTCGAATTCGCCACCAAGTACAAGCTGCCGATCCGCCGTGTCGTGTCCGAGGGCACGAAGGATGCGCCCGAGTTCCAAGAGGCGGAGGCCTATACCGGGCCGGGCACGCTGGTGAATTCGCACTTCCTCGACGGGATGGACGTGGAGGATGCCAAGCGCGAGGTGATCACCCGCGCCGAGGCCGGTGGGTGGGGCGAGGGGACGACGGTGTTCCGCCTGCGCGACTGGGGCGTGAGCCGCCAGCGTTACTGGGGCACGCCGATCCCGATCATCCATTGCGAGGGCTGCGGCGTGGTGCCGGTGCCGGCGGACCAGCTGCCGGTGAAGCTGCCCGAGGACGTGAGCTTCGCGACGCCGGGCAATCCGCTCGACCGGCACCCGACGTGGAAGCATGTCGACTGCCCGTCCTGCGGCAAGCCGGCGGTTCGCGAGACCGACACGCTCGACACGTTCGCGGATTCTTCATGGTATTTCATACGCTTCGCCAGCCAGCCGGACGACAAGCCGTTCGACAAGGCGGTGGCCGAGCAATGGCTGCCGGTGGGGCAGTATATCGGCGGCGTGGAGCATGCGATCCTCCACCTGCTCTACGCCCGCTTCTGGACGCGCGCGCTGCAGCACATCGGCATGATCGACGTGGCGGAGCCGTTCGCCGGCCTGTTCACGCAGGGCATGGTGACTCACGAGACGTACAAGTCGAGCGATGGCCGCTGGCTGTCTCCCGGCGAAATCGAGAATGGCATCGAGACGGCAACCGGCCAGCCAGTGACGGTGGGCCGCGTCGAGAAGATGTCCAAATCGAAGAAGAACACCGTCGATCCCGAGCCGATCGTCGACCAATATGGCGCGGACGCGGTGCGCTGGTTCATGCTCTCCGACTCCCCGCCCGAGCGCGACCTGGAGTGGAGCGAGAACGGCATCGAGGGCGCGTGGCGCTTCATCCAGCGGCTGTGGCGCCTGGTGGGTGACCAGAGCGGCAGCGATGACGGCGAAGACGTGGGCTTGCGCAAGGTGGCGCATCGTACCGTCAAGGGCGTTGCCGAAGCGATCGAGGGCCTGCAGTTCAACAAGGCGGTGGCGCTGATCTACACGCTGGCCAATGCGGTGGAGAAGGCGAGGCCGTCGGCGGATCGCACCGCGGCGCTCGGCACGCTGCTGCGCATCGTGGCGCCGATGGTGCCGCATCTCGCCGAGGAAGCCTGGGCGGCGCGCGGTGGGGACGGCCTGATCGCCGATGTTGCCTGGCCCGCGATCGATCCTGCCATGCTGGTGGATGACGAGGTTACGATTGCGGTGCAGGTGAACGGCAAACTGCGCGATACGCTGGTAATGCCGAAGGGGACCGCCAAGGACGCTGCCGAGGCACAGGCCATGGCATCCGAGAAGGTGATCCGTGCACTGGAAGGCAAGGCCCCGAAGAAGGTGATCGTCGTGCCCGATCGATTGGTGAACATCGTCGCATGAAGCGGCACCTGACCCTCGTTGCGCTGTTGCCGATGGCACTTCTCGGCAGCTGCGGGCTCAAGCCGCTTTATTCCGGGGGCAGTTCCGGACCGGTGGCACAGGCGCTTGGGCAGGTCGAGGTCGCGCCCATTGAGGGTAAGGCGGGCTGGTTGGTCACCAATGCTCTTCGGGATCGGCTGGGCGCCGTCCCTGCGGGGCAAACCGCACGATACCGGCTGCAGATCAAGCTGGACGACGAGATCACCGGCTTGGCCATCCGCCGAGACGATTCGGTGGCTCGTGAACGCCGGACGTTGCGCGCCCGGTATCAGCTCGTCGAATTGGACAAGGGTGGCGTCGTCCTCGACGCCACAGCAGGCTCGGACGCCGGGATCGACGTGGTCGGATCGGACTACGCCACCATTGCCGCCGAAAGCACGGCACTGGAACGCCTCTCAGAGCGCGTTGCAGACCAGATCCTGATGCGTCTGGCGGTTTACGTGGGGCGTACGCCCACCGCGCCATGAAGGCCACTGAGGCGCGCCTGAAGGCGGCGCTGGATCGACCGCCGGCGGACATCCGGCTGTATCTCCTGTTTGGTCCGGACGAAGCGGGCGCGTTGGCGCTTGCGGAGCGTCTGCCGCGCGCTCTCGGGCCGGATGCGGAGCGGGTGGACGTGGAAGGCGCCGCGTTACGGGGCGACCCTGCACGACTCGCCGATGAGGCTGCCTCTCTTTCCCTGTTCGGGACCGCACGGCATGTGCGCGTGACTGGGGCAGGGGAGGAGAGCCTCGCTGCCGTCACGGCGCTGCTCGAAGCCGAGCGCGCAGGCAATCCAGTGGTGATGATCGCGCCTTCGCTGAAGGCGACGTCCAAGGTGGCGAAGCTGGCGCTCGACTCACCGCTTGCGCTGGCGCTCGCTTGCTATGTTCCGGGCGGCGACCAGCTCGAGGGTATCGCTGGTGAAATCGCGCGGGAGCATGGCCTGCGGCTGGGCGCCGGCGTCGCGCGGCGGTTAGCGCAGGCTGGCGGCGGCGACCGGGCGGTGATGATGCGGGAGATCGAGAAGCTGGCGCTCTACCTGGACGCTGCGTCCGATCATCCCGCGGAATGTAATCCCGATGCTCTGGAAGCGGTGGGCGCCGACTTGGGGGATGCAGAGACTGGTGACGTTATCAACGCGGTGATTGCTGCCGCGCCCGCTGCACTCGGCGAAGCCTTGCGGCGCTTGGACGAGGCCGGCATTTCCCCCGTTCCCTGGCTGCGCGCTCTGGCCCGGCGGCTCGCCTCTCTTGCAGAGATGAAGGGGGAGGTCGTCAACGGCGGCGACATTGCCGGCGTGATGAAGCGGCACCGTGTATTCTTCAAGGAAGAGGCCGCGACTGCGGCTGCCCTGCGGCGATGGTCCCCGCAAGCGCTCGCGCGCGCGCTGGCGATGGTTCGCGAGGCAGAGCGCAACGTGATGGCTGGCGGCGGCGGCGCAGGCGATGTGCTGGCTGCACAGGCTATGGTTGAGTTGGCGGTAAGGGTCCGCCGTTAGCTGGTCGGTTCGACGCTGCTGAGGTTGAGCCTCTGCCGCCGCGTATCGGCAGCGTCGGTTGTTGACCGGTCGAGCAGGGGTGGCAGGCCATTCCGCTCCGCGTGCTCCTCTGGAGCAGATCCCAACGAGCGTGGTTCACTTGCGAGGGGCGTTCTAGCCCTAGGCCGCAGCCCCACCTTTCCGGCGCTCCGACGTGGCGAAGCAATCGCGCTCACGGGCTCGGAAGTTGCCTCTCCTCTCCGGTGACCTAGGTCAGCCATATATCCGGTGGCGGAACATAGCGGCGGACGGTTCCTCCGCCGCTTTCCACGTCAGATCGGTTCTCCGCTAAGACGCTGGCAGAGCATGTCCAGCTGATCGAGCGTGCTGTAGTCGATCGTGACGGCGCCGCCGTTGACTCCATAAGTGATCCTGACGCGGAGACCCAGAAGGTCTCCGAGTTGCCGCTCCAGCGCAGCGACATCGGCGTCGCTGGTGCTACCAGCGCCGACGTCTGCTTGCTTGCGTTGCGTCTTGCGCGTGGAGGCGGGCTTGGCGTTCTGAGCCAGTTTCTCCGTCTGGCGAACCGACAGTCCCTTGGTGACTACCTGATCTGCCAACAATTCGGCGTCAGGTGCGCCAATGATCGCGCGAGCATGACCCATGCTGAGCGACCCATCGACAACCCGCGCTTGCACAGATTTGGGTAGATCAAGGAGGCGGAGAAGGTTGGCGACGTGGCTCCGCGACTTATGGACCGTCTTGGCGAGAACCTCTTGAGTATGGCCAAACTCGTCCACCAGCCGGCTGTAAGCCTCCGCTTCTTCGATCGCGTTGAGGTCCTGCCGCTGAATGTTCTCGACCAGCGCGATCTGCAGAGTCTCGCTGTCCGTATAATCCCGGACCACGACAGGTACTTCATGCAGCCTGGCGCGCTGTGCTGCGCGCCAGCGGCGTTCACCCGCGACGATCTGATAAGTATGGCCATGTGGCCGCACCACGATCGGCTGAATGATGCCACGCTCAGCGATCGAGGCCGCAAGCTCGTTGAGGGCATCTTCGTCGAAGTGGCGGCGCGGCTGATCGGGGTGAGGGGCGATCGCACTGACCGGGATCATCCGAACGCCGACAGGCGGGCTGCCATTGGTGTCCGTGGGTGAATCATCGCGTGCGATGTCCCCAAGCAAGGCACCTAGTCCCCGGCCGAGCCCGCCGCGCGGGCGCTTCGTGTCAGTCATGCTGCAACCTCATTCGCGTGGGGCAAGCGCGCGATCAGCTCTCGCGCCAACGCGATGTAAGCTTGAGATCCGCTGCACCGGTGATCGTAGATAAGGGCCGGCAGTCCGTGGCTAGGAGCTTCAGAAAGCCTGACGTTGCGGGGGATCACCGTTTCGAACACCACCTTCCCGAGCACGGCGCGCACGTCGGCCGACACCTGTTCCGTCAAGCGGTTGCGGCGATCGTACATCGTTAGTGCAACACCGATGATCGAGAGGGAGGGATTGAAGCGGGCACGAATGCGCTCGACCGTGGTCAGCAACTGGCTAAGCCCTTCCAGTGCGAAGAACTCACATTGAAGCGGCACGAACAGCGAATCCGCCGCCACCATGGCGTTGATCGTCAGCAGGCCCAGCGAGGGGGGACAATCGATCAAGGCGATGTCCCAACGCGGCGGCGCGGCGTCGAGCGCGCGATGCAGGCGATGGGTGCGCTGTTCGAGTTCGACCAATTCTATCTCGGCACCGGACAGATCGACCGTTGCCGGAAGCACATCAAGCCGCGGAATGCCGGTGTGAACCGCCGCCTTTTCAACCGGCGCTTGATCGACCAGCACGTTGTAACTGGATGATTCTCGCTGAGCCTGGCTGATGCCCAGCCCAGTGGAGGCATTGCCTTGCGGATCTAAATCGATGAGCAGCACGCGCTTGCCCGTTGCCGCAAGCGCCGTCGCGAGATTGATGGCAGACGTCGTCTTTCCGACGCCGCCTTTCTGATTGGCAACTGCTATTCGGATCATCGGCGCTGCCTCACATGACGTGCGCTGACGATACCTGCTTCGGGGCTGGTGATGCTTTGTTCCACGTGGAACAATCCCTCAAAGCGGCGCCGCGCCTCGTTCACTTCTGTCGTGGCCGATTGTCCCTTCGGGAGCAAGTAGAGCGTGTCCATGGACGCGATATGCGCGGTAGATTGCAACAAATCCGATAATGAGGCGACCGCCCGAGCAGAGATAATCGCAGCTTGTACGCCGGTCAGCCGCTCGACCTTTGCTTGGTGCACGGAAACTCGATTGCCGACGCCTTCTTCATCCACAACCGTCTGGAGGAAATCGGCACGCATGCGCCGCGGTTCGACCAGGGCGACGGGGTGCTCGACAGCAAGCGCAACGATCATGCCGGGGAAGCCGGCACCCGTCCCTACATCGACCCACAGGCCCTCGCTGCTTTGCGCCATTGGAAGGAGCTGTGCAGAGTCGAGCACATGGCGCTCCCAAATCACGGGGAGGGTGGCCTTGGCCACCAAATTCTGCCGATCGCTTTCTGCAAGCACGCGTGCGACGAAGCGGACGAGCCGCTTCATAGCCGATGCGCCGACGATCGCCTCGACAGCGGCGCGCGCTTCTTCCTCTGTCATCGCCGCGCTTTTGCGTCGAGCCACAATGCAGTCAGCGCTGCCGGGGTGACACCGCGTACGCGCGATGCCTCTCCCAAGGTGCGCGGACCGGCAGTGCGTAGCCGCTCACGCATTTCGTTCGACAAACCGGCAATGCGGTTGAGGTCATCACCAGCCGCAATCGTCACGCGGTCATCATGCTTCATCCTTGTGATTTCCGCCGCCTGTCGCGCCAAATAGGGCGCGTACCGGATATCCTCTTCATGCTCCCGGATCAGGTCGGCATCGAAGGCCGGACCAGTTTCACCCGCGCGCAATCGCGTGCGTTGCTCCATCCTTGCCTCAACGTGTTTGCGGCGAAGCCCTGAAAGCAAGTTCAGCCGCTCGGCGTGGTGGGAGAGGCGGGCCTCTGCGTTATCTGCTCGAAGCGCGAGCCTGTACTCCGCCCGGGCGGTTAGCATCCGATATGGTTCGCTGATCCCTTGCAGCACGAGATCGTCGATCATCACGCCAATGTAGCTGGCGCTTCGATCAGGAAGTAATGGTTCCCTCCCCAGTGCAGCCGCAGCCGCGTTGGCCCCAGCGACAAGTCCTTGGGCGGCCGCCTCTTCATAACCAGTCGTGCCGTTGATCTGGCCTGCCAGATACAATCCGGCGATCTGCGGAAGAGCCAGTGTGGCGTCGAGGGCGCGTGGGTCGATATGGTCATACTCCACCGCATAGCCGTGCATGGTGATGCGGACCTGTTCCAGCCCTGCGATGGTGCGCAGGAAGGCGTCCTGAACATCGGCGGGCAGGGAGGTGGAGACACCGTTTGGATAGACGATCGGCTCGTCGAGTCCCTCCGGCTCCAGGAATATCTGATGCCCATCCCTGTCACCGAAACGGCGGATCTTGTCCTCGATCGATGGGCAGTAACGCGGGCCCTGTCCTTCGATGGCGCCAGTTTGCAGCGGGGATCGGTGCAGATTGTCAGCGATGATCGCGTGCGCTGTCGGCGTGGTACGAGTGATCGCGCAGGCGAGTTGGGGCAGAACGCGCCCGCGAGTAATCGGCGACATGGTCCAGGGATCCACATCGGAAGGTTGCGGTTCCAGTCGCGCCCAGTCGATCGTGCGCCCGTCCAACCGGGGCGGCGTGCCGGTCTTGAGCCTTCCCATCGGAAGCTTCAGCTCCCTCAGCTGAACGGCAAGCGGAAGGGCAGCGGCTTCATCGACACGCCCCCCGACATGCTGTTCCTCGCCTCGGAAGAGCTTACCACCCAGGAACGTACCGGTGGCAAGCACAACCGTGGGCGCTTTCAACGTGTCGCCGTTGCCGAGCTTAGCCCCGCGCACCCGAGCCGCCTCAACATCAAGCCCGACGGTCTCGCCTGCTACAATGCTGATGTTCGGTTCCGCGGCGATCATGTCCTGAATAGCGGCTGCGTAGAGTCGGCGGTCCGCCTGAATACGGGGGCCCTGAACAGCAAGGCCTTTGCTCCGGTTCAGCATGCGATGATGGATCGCGGCAGCGTCTGCTGCTCGTGCCATCAGGCCGTCGTAGGCATCTACTTCGCGGACGAGATGGCCTTTGCCGAGCCCCCCGATTGAGGGATTGCACGACATCGCGCCGATCCGGCTGGGATCATGGGTCACGAGAGCGACCCGCGCTCCACGACGTGCGGCAGCAGCGGCTGCCTCCGTCCCGGCGTGGCCGCCGCCTACTACGATAACGTCAAATGATTGTTCCACGTGAAACACTACTTTCCGACACAGAAGCGCCCGAACAGAGCGTCGAGCATCGCCTCCGTCGCATCGATGCCGAGGAGGCCGGCAAGCGCGCGTGATGCTGTACGTACTTCTTCTGCTTGTAACAGCAAGTCATCTGATCCGATCACGTGATGCAGCGCAGCTTGTGCATCCGTGATCGCTTGGCGCTGCGCCTCGTGGAATGTCGGGCCGGTGATCTCACCGAGAACCTTGTCGCCTCGCCGCTCAATCTCTTCCCAGAGCGCATCAACCGTGGTCAGGTCGTTTATTGTCGTTGCGATCGCGCCAGGCAGGGCGGCTGGCCGAACGTCCGCACGCGCATGAACGGCGATCGCTCGAGGATCGTCTGAGTGAGGTTCACTCAGATCGAGGATGATATCCGCGGCTGCCACCGCTTGCAGCGCCCGTTCGATGCCGATGCGCTCGACAGGGTCTTCAGCTTTGTCCCGCAAGCCGGCCGTATCGATCAGCGTATAAATACGCCCGCGGCGCACGATGCTGGCTTCCACGCGATCCCGTGTTGTACCCGCGATCGGCGAAACGATTGCCGCCTCTCTGCCGATCAACGCGTTCAGCAGTGACGACTTGCCCGCATTGGGAGGGCCAACCAGTACGACGCGGATGCCATCGCGGTAGCGCTCAACGGCCGGGCGGGCGAGAACCTGTCCAAGCGTTTCAGCAAGGACAGCACTTTCCGATTCGATGAACGCTGGATCGACAGCGGAGACGTCATCTTCATCGTCGAAGTCGATCGCTGCTTCGATGATTGCGCCCAAGCGCGAGAGCGAGTCCATCCACCCGATCACCATTCGACTGATGGCGCCTTCTGCGCTCTCGATGGCTAGTCGGCGCTGCTGCTCGGTTTCGGCTTCCAGCAGATCGGCGAGCCCTTGAGCCTGGATCAAGTCGATACGACCATTGATTAAAGCGCGGCGCGTGAACTCGCCGGCACCAGCGGCGCGAAGATTAGATTGCGTCGCCAGAGCGTGCTCGACCGCTGCTACAACCGCTCGACCGCCATGGAGGTGTAGCTCCACCAGATCCTCGCCCGTGGCCGTGGCGGGGCCGGGGAACACCAGCACCAGCGCCTGATCGATCGCACTCCCCAAATGGTCCTTCAATGTTCGCAAGCCCGCGCGGCGCGGAGGTGGCAGTGATCCCGCAAGCCGCTCCCCGGCGGAAAGCGCGTCCGGGCCACTGATGCGCATCACCGCGATCGCGGCGGGCGGGCGGCCGCTTGAGACCGCGAAGATCGTGTCCGTCATCCGCTGGACTTGCTTGCCGCTTCGAACATGCGGCGCCACATGGCGGTGCCCGCCTCACCCATGGGTGCCCAGCTTTTGACGACTGCGTCGATCGCCTCCGGCCCCATGGTGCTTTGCTCCAACGATTGTTGAAGGATTGCGACATAACGATCCTGAAGAGGACCGAGATCGGGCAGCCCCATGAACCGGCGGGCTTCTTCCGGCGAACAATCGATTTCGATGGTGATCTTCATGACCACGCTCCCTTGAGCAGTCCCCCTGGGGACGATAGCGTCGCTGACACGCCATCTATGCCCGTGATGCCGCGCTCCTCGCAACCGCGTCGCTGGCCCACATCAACTGAGAGGATCTGACATGGGTGAAATGATCGACGTTGCCGCGCTGAACGGTGAAGGAACTTTCAAGGCGTATCGCGCACAGCCCAGTGGCACACCGACGGCGGCGATCATTGTCATTCAGGAGGTGTTCGGCGTAAACCCAGGCATTCGCCAGAAGTGCGATCGCCTCGCAGAGCAAGGCTATCTTGCTATCGCGCCTGACCTGTTCTGGCGGATCGCACCGAGCGTCGAGCTGAACCCCGACGTGCCGGAGGAGTTGCAGCGCGGGCTCGACCTGTTCGGACAGTTTGATCAGGATGCCGGCATTCGTGACATTGAAGCGACCATCCACCAGGCACGCCAGCTACTCGGCGGAACGGGCAAGGTGGGAGCGGTCGGTTACTGCCTAGGTGGCCGGTTGGCATTCATGACTGCGTGCCGGACGGACATTAATGCGGCTGTTGGCTATTATGGCGTCGGCATCGACGGCCTCTTGGTTGAGAAGCACGCCATCGCCCACCCGGTATTGCTGCACATCGCCGGCGAAGACGGCTTCGTTGACAAGGCCACCCAGCAGAAGATGCACGAAGGCCTCGATGATCATCCGAAGGTGACTTTGTACGACTATCCCGGTGAGGATCACGGCTTCGCGACTGAAATGGGCGATCGTCGGTCGGAGGAAGCAGCGAACTTGGCCGATGAGCGCACGGCAGCCTTCTTCCGCGAGCATCTGGCGTAACGCTCCTGCAGGCTGGCCCTCTGCGTGTTGGCGCAGCGGGCAAGCCTTGCGTATTCGTGCTCCTGCCGGCCGGTGCCTGAGAACGGATAAGCTTAGGCTGCTGCCTTCGTCTCGTTGATGAGCGCAAGCACCTGCTCCGCGAGAGACTTGGGGCAGATGAGCAGATCAGGAAGATAGGTGTCCTCCTGATTGTAGATAAGCGGGCTGCCGTCGATGCGCGAACAATGCAGGCCATGTGCCAGCGCCACCGCAACTGGCGCGGCGGAATCCCATTCGTACTGGCCGCCTGAATGCAGGTAGATGTCCGCCTCTCCGCGGACGACCGCCATCGCCTTTGCCCCTGCCGAACCCATCGGGACCAATGTAGCGCCTAGCCGCTCCGCCACGCTCACGGCTTCGGCGGCAGGTCGCGTGCGGCTCACCAGCATGCGCAGCGGATTGGCGGGTGGGGGAACCGCGGCTGGCTGATCGGACCGCAATACCAATCCAGCGCCAGGCAATGCCACGGCACCGACCGTTGCCACACCGTCAACGGCCAGGCCGACATGCACGGCCCAGTCCTGACGCTCTTCGCCATATTCGCGCGTCCCGTCGACGGGATCGACGATCCACACCCGCGACTTGCCCAGGCGATCGCCGTCGCACTTCATCTCTTCCGAGAGCAGGCCATCGTCCGGACGTGCTTCGCGAAGCGCTTGGACCAGGAACTGGTTGGCCGTCTGGTCCCCCGCTTTACCCAGCGCCTTTGCCGAGAACACGCGGGCACCGCGGACCTCCAGCAGGATCCGGCCGGCAGTCTCGGCCAGGTGCGCTGCAAGTTCAGCGTCGGACATAGCGGTCATGGAATGATTCTCTTGATGATCAGCTCGGCCGCTTCATCGGGTGTCATTGCCGTGGTGTCGATCCGGATCTCGGGATCTTCGGGTGGCTCATAGGGGCTATCGATCCCGGTAAAATTGGCAAGCTGGCCACTCCGCGCCTTGGCATAGAGACCCTTCACGTCGCGCCGCTCCGCTTCGGACAGCGGCGTATCGATATGTACCTCGATGAACTCGCCGGGCTGCATCATCTGACGCACCATCTCGCGTTCCGCGCGAAACGGCGAAATGAAGGCAGTGATGACGATCAGACCCGCGTCGGTCATCAGCTTGGCCACTTCGCCGACCCGGCGGATGTTTTCCACGCGATCGGCATCGGTAAAGCCCAGGTCCTTGTTGAGCCCGTGACGCACATTGTCGCCGTCGAGCAGGAAGGTGTGGCGGTTCATCCGCACCAGCTTCTTTTCGACAAGGTTGGCGATGGTCGACTTGCCGGCACCCGAGAGGCCGGTGAACCAGAGCACCACGGGCTTCTGGTTCTTGAGCGCGGCGAGCGTGTCGCGGCTGACATCGGTGGGCTGCCAATGGATGTTCTGTGAACGACGCAGGCTGAAGTGGAGCATGCCCGCGGCGACCGTGGCATTGGTCAGCTTGTCGATCAGAATGAAGCCGCCCAGTTCCTTGTTCGGGCTGGTCCGGTCATCGGCGTATGGCTCGAACACGAGCGGTTTGTCGGTGGAGAGGTTTGCGACCCCGATCGCGTTCAGATCAAGCGTCTTGGCGGCGAGCTGCTCCAGCGTGTTGACGTTGACCTGATATTTGGGTGCCTGGATCGTCGCCGTTACGGTCTGAGTGCCAAGCTTCAGCCAGTAGGAGCGGCCGGGGAGCATTTCGTCCTCGGCCATCCAAACGATCGTTGCCTCGAACTGATCGGCAACTTGGGGCGGTGCCGAGGCTGCAGCGATCACGTCTCCACGGGAGCAATCCACTTCATCGGTGAGCGTGAGGGTGACAGACTGGCCCGCGACCGCCTCGTCAAGGTCGCCGTCCAGCGTGACGATACGGGCCACCGTCGACGTCTTGCCAGAGGGCAGAATCCGCACCGGATCTCCCGGTTTGATCGTCCCGGCAGCCACGAGGCCAGCGAAACCGCGGAAATCCAGATTGGGGCGGTTCACCCATTGTACAGGCAGCCGGAATGGCTTCGCCTGATCAGCCTCTGCATCGATCTCGACCGACTCAAGGTGCTCGACCAGCGACGGCCCGGAGTACCAGGGCGTGTTAGGCGAGGGCGCAGTGATGTTGTCGCCTTTGAACCCGGAGATGGGGAGCGCCGTGAACGAACTGAGGCCGATAGACTCTGCAAACGTGCTGTAATCGGCCACGATCTCATCAAAAACGGCCTGATCGTAGCCGACCAGATCCATTTTGTTCACCGCTAGTACCAAATTCCGGATGCCGATGAGGTGGGCAAGGTAGGAGTGGCGGCGAGTTTGGGTGAGTACGCCCTTGCGCGCATCAACCAGGATGACCGCAAGATCAGCGGTCGACGCGCCAGTCACCATGTTGCGGGTATATTGTTCGTGCCCCGGCGTGTCGGCGACGATGAACTTGCGCTTCTCGGTCGCGAAAAACCGGTAGGCGACATCGATCGTGATGCCTTGTTCCCGCTCAGCCGCGAGGCCATCGACCAAAAGCGCGAAGTCGATGTCCTGGCCCTGCGTGCCGACCTTCTTGGAGTCGCTCTCGAGGGCGGCGAGCTGGTCCTCGAAGATCATCTTCGAATCATAAAGCAGCCGACCGATCAGCGTGGACTTACCGTCGTCCACAGAGCCGCAGGTGATGAAGCGCAGCAGCGACTTGTGCTGGTGGCGCGCGAGATAGGCGTCGATGTCCTGCGCGATGAGCGCGTCGACTTGATAGGCGGATTCTTGAGCGCTGCTGGCCATGTCAGGCGACCTCATCATGCGGCGCTTGTGTCGGCAGCCGGAACGCCGCCAGCGCGGACGTAGGCCGTTGCGCAACCGTCGCGGAAGCGGGCTTCAGGGGGGCGGGAGATGAAACGCAGCATCAGAAATACCCCTCCTGCTTCTTCTTCTCCATACTGGCGGAACCGGCATCCTTGTCGATCGCTCGACCCTGCCGTTCGCTGGTAGTGGTGAGGAGCATCTCCTGGATCACATCGGACAAGGTTGCCGCTTCGCTCTCGACGGCGCCGGTTAGCGGGTAGCAGCCGAGCGTACGGAAGCGGATCGAGCGTTCGACGGGCACTTCGCCCTCGCGAAGCGGGAAGCGATCGTCATCAACCATCAGGAGAAGCCCGTCGCGCTCAACGGTCGGGCGCTTCTCGGAAAAGTACAGCGGGACGATGGGGATGTCGTTCAGCTGGATGTACTGCCAGATGTCGAGCTCCGTCCAGTTGGAGATCGGGAAGACGCGGATGCTTTCGCCCTTCGCCTTTTTGGCATTGTAGAGGTGCCATAGTTCCGGCCGCTGGTTCTTGGGATCCCAGCGGTGATTGGCAGAGCGAAACGAGAAAACGCGCTCCTTGGCACGGCTTTTTTCCTCGTCGCGGCGCGCGCCACCGAACGCGACATCGAAGCCGAATTTGTCCAGCGCCTGCTTCAGCCCTTCTGTCTTCCACATGTCCGTATGAAGCGGGCCGTGATCGAACGGGTTGATGCCTCGCGCCTCGGCTTCGGGATTCTTGTAGACGATGAGTTCCATGCCGCTCTCGCGCGCCATTCGGTCGCGCAGTTCGTACATCGCCTTGAATTTCCATGTGGTGTCGACGTGGAGAAGCGGGAAGGGCGGCGGGGCCGGATAGAAGGCCTTTCTGGCGAGGTGCAGCATGACGGCGGAATCTTTGCCGACGGAGTAGAGCATCACCGGGCGTTCGCTCTCGGCGACCACTTCGCGCATGATGTGGATCGATTCCGCCTCGAGACGTTCGAGGTGGGTCAGGCGGCGGACTGGCATGATATCCCCGAGGTTGTTCGGAGCAGAACATGGCACTGCAGGCGTGACAGCAAACCTCCCATATGGGAGTATGCCTGATGGTAATTGCGCGCGCGGACGAGACGGACTTGTTGCTGCCGCTGCACGAGGGTGTTCATGAGGCGCGACCATGGACGACCTTTCTCACACGTTTGCGCCAACGCGTCCGGGCTGATGAGGCCGGTTTGATCATCAGCGCCGGGCTTGAGGAAAGGGAAACGCACCTTCTTGTGCCAGCCACCGCGACCATCCCTGACGATCGCAGCTGGCGCCGCGCACTTCGTCCCGGTCGCGCCTATGCCATTGAAGAACGAGAGGGATTTGGGAGGGTCGTTCGAGTTGACGAGCCGGGAGGGGCGACGGCTTGGCTCGCGATGAGACGCAAGGAGCGTGATTTTACCGCTGCCGACGCTGCCTTGCTGGCGCGCCTCGCGCCGCATCTGGCCATAGCACTGCGGACGCGGCGGGCGGTCGATCAAGGCCGGGCAGCGCTCGAGCTTTCCGAAGAGGCGCTGGCGCGTGCTGGCATTGCTTGGGTCGGTTTTGACGGCGACGGACGAATCCTGTCGATGTCGAAGGGTGCGGTAGCGGTGCTGGGCGCGCGCTGGGCAGGGAGCGGCGTGGGCAGTGTCGCCGCATCTCTCAAGGATGACGCACCGCAAGTTGTTCAAGTGCGCGACGAGGCATCACCCTGGATCCTTCTGATACCGTATCGGGAGCCATTGGAAGCTTCCTGGCCCCGGCTGTCGACGATCGGCCTGGTCGCAACACCCCGCATGGGGGATGAGCAAGCACGGGCTGCTGTGCTGGCGACCTTATTTGGATTGCCGCCCAGCGAAGCGAAGCTCGCAGCGGCGATCGCTGGCGGCGCCAGCCTGAGCGAGGCTGCCGATCAGCTTGGACTGACGATCGAAACCGCTCGCAATTACTCCAAGCGGCTGTTTGCCAAGACCCGGACCCGCGGGCAGCTGGATCTGGTGCGATTGATCGGGAGCAGCGTCGCCAGACTCGTCTGAACTACCGCCGCCGCGCAGCTGGCGTCACGCTGCGAGTGAAAAGCGCAGCAGGCGGTCCTCAACTGGAATCAGCGCGTGCGCCGGTCTCCCGACGGCCCGACCGATCTCGGGATGGGTGGCGTCGAGCCCGCCCGTCAGCGATCCAAACGCGGGCAGGATGAGCTTCGCACCGGTTGCCACGAAGCAGCGGCGGGAGATGAGCTTGCCACGCACCCGAATCCGCAGCTTGGGATGGAAGTGACCTGATAATTCGGGTCGCGTCTCGCCCGGTCGCGCCTCATGCCGCAGGATCAGCCCGTCAACGGAGGCTTCGTCCAGCACCTCACCGCCGCAGCGGTCAACGCCGTGCGGGTCATGATTGCCGGTGATCCAGGTCCAGCGCGTGGCAGACGTGAGCGCCCGAAGCATCTCCTGCGCGGCCGCGGGCAAGCGACTGCAGCCGTCGGGGTCATGGAAACTGTCGCCCAGGCACCAGACCTCGCGCACGTCCGTTTCCCGCACGAGCGCCGTTAGGTCTGAGAGGGTGGCAAAGGAGTCATAAGGCGGCAGCATCTGACCGCCGCGCGCGAACCAGCTTGCCTTTTCGAGGTGAAGATCCGCAACCAGCAGCGCCCGTCGCGCAGGCCAGAGCAGCGCCCCCTGCACAAGGGGCGTCAGAAGTTGGCCACCGAACGAAACAGGAACCATTCCGACGCCATGCATCGTTTCGCGTGGCGGATCAACTGCTTGCCGGTGAGAAACCCGGGGTCGGGCAGTGCCGCGCGTGGAGGTGCTTACGAGGTGGGGCGCTGCCCCCTATGCTGATGAGTTCGACCCCACCCCGGCGGCGCGCCTGGATGGCGCGCCCTCTCCAAACCGTCAGAAAGTGTAGGCGAGACCCAGGACGCCGAGCCACTGATTGCGCGAGCCCGCGACGCTGACCATTGGGCTGTCCGCGACGTCGTTGATCAGCTTGCGGTACGTGCCGCCGCCGACAATCTTGAAGCCCTTCAGGAGGTTGCCGGTGAGGGAGTAAGTGCCGATCGCGCCAACCGTCCAGCTTTTCCAACCCCCACGGCCACGGTAGGCGGGCAGCCCAGACACCAGGGCCTGATCGGGTGAAATGTCGTAGTAGGTGCGCAGATATTTAGTTTCGACCCGCTCGGCCGAGCCGAACAGTGCGACCGCAGCCTTAGTGGACAAGGGGGTAAAATAGTTGATCGTCGGCTGCCAGATGCCGCTGCGATGCACCTTGCTAACATCGTGCCGATAGCTGAGCGACACCGAAAGCTTGTCATAAGGGCTGGTGATGACGCCGGTCTTGCCGACACCGACGAAGCCGCCGAGTTCGATCGCGGTGTCTCGCTCCCCCAGCGCACGCACGCGCGGATCGTCGATGCTGGAACGATCGCTGCGCATGAAGTTGATCACACCAACCGGGCCAAGCTGGAAATCCCAGGAAGGGCCGGGCTGATTGGGGATGAGATCGGCGCTGGCGCGGTTGCCGAGCACCTGGAAGTTGATACCGCTCACTGACCCGATCACGCCGGGAACGGGCGCCCACCGGTAATCGTCGGAGCCTTCATAGTCGGGGAGATAACCGGCGCCGATTCCTACGGTGACGGAATCGCCGCCCATGTCCTGGGCGATTGCTTCGGCACTGCTGGATGGCGTGGTGGCATTCTGCGCAGCGGCAGCTGACGGCAGCGCGGTAACGGCAGCAAGGCCAAAGAGAATTCTGGCTATCACGGTTCGGTGCGTCCCCTTTTGATCCGCACCGAAACCCACCTGCAGCAATTTAGCTCCGGGTGAGTGCTTAAAGGATGTAGCGCAGCTTCACTTGTTGCTTCTCTGCATCACTGTTGATGCCGAAGCGGGCAGCCGAAAAGCGCGGCGGGCCAAAACGGATCGGGGGGTTGCGCGAAAAGCCGAAGCCTTCGCGCGGGATGCCAGCGAAAGTGTCCAGCTTCTTGTTGCCGTTTTCATCGTGGATCACGGCAACGGCATAATTGCCATGTGGAAGCCCCTCGAACCGCAACGAGGTAGTGCCAGCTGGAATGGACCGGCGGGTGGCGTTGTGATCGTCCACGCAGGACGGGAAATTGTCCGGCGCAGCGGTCAGGCAGATGCGCAGCATCCCTTTGGCAGAGCGAACCTGATCAAAATCGACATCAAGCCGCGCGACCGGCGTCGCGCCGATCAGCGTTGCCGCGCTCACGCCGAGCAGCAGCACGCGCCCGGTCCCGCGTGAAATCGCCCAAGCCTTCATCCGTGCGGCACAGCCGATCCCAGAACCGGAAATAAAGCCCATAGTTACACCCATACCGCTCATGATGGCGCTGATGATGGCTGGCGGTGATCAGCCAGGCCCCCAATGGCCCACGCCACATGAACCGTGGAAAAACCTCCCAGCCCATATGGTTGGTCACGCCCATAACGGTCATGATCGTCAGGACCAATCCGAGTGCGGCCACGTGGATCGGAATGGCGAACACCAGTAGCGGAATTACCACAGCGCCGGTCAGCGCCTCGATCGGGTGAAACGCCATTGCCGCCCAGGCCGTCGGCGGCCGGCTGGCATGATGCACCGCATGAGCGACGCGGAACGGCTTGGGTCGGTGCATCCACCGATGTGTCCAGTAAAACCAAGTATCGTGGGCAAACAGGAACAGCAGCACCGATACGGGCAGGTACCAGAGCGGAAACGCGGAGACGTCCGTGTAGATCTGTGTCCAGCCGCGGTTCTGCCAGCCCCAAGCGACGACGCCGGCGGGCACCCCATAAATGGCCGCGGATGCGAGACTCCACCAGATTTCGCGCCGGATCTGCGGATCAAGGCCGGCATAGAGGCCAGGATGCCGGAAGCGAGTGGCCATGGCGAAGGCGCCGCTGGTGATCAGGTAGCGGACGCCAACGATCATCGTCATCGCGGCGGCGGAAAGAACGATGGCAAGCGCAATCGACATGCGGCTGCTTGTACGGGTTGTGCTCTGATCGGGAAAGCACTGGCAGTGTCGTCACGGCAATCGGTCAACCTGAACAAAAGGATGTGCCGACGTCATCCATGCCGCTGGCGATCACTGCTTCCGTAGGCGTGACCGATCCGCTAGGCGGGAGAGATGCCGGTTACCCATGAATGCGACCTCGCCATTGTTGGCGGCGGGCTGGCTGGCGGGCTGATCGCAATGGCGCTGGCAGCACGCCGGCCGGAGTTGAAGGTCCGTCTTGTCGAAGGCGGGGAGACGCTGGGCGGCAATCACGTCTGGTCGTTCTTTGACGGGGACGTGGACAAGGACGATCGCTGGCTGTTGACCCCGCTCGTCTGCCACGCCTGGCCGACCTACGACGTGGCCTTTCCTGCGCACGCCCGGACGATCGCTCAGCCTTACTATTCGATCGAGTCCGACCGGTTCGACCAAGTGGTGCGCAAGGCTCTGCCGTCCGAGGCGGTCATGACGAACTGCAAGGTGCTGGCCTGCAGCCCCACGGCCGTCGTGCTGGCGGACGGCGAACGCATCGAGGCGACAGGAGTGATCGACGCACGCGGGGCCGGGGACCTCTCGATGCTGGACGTCGGCTGGCAGAAGTTCGTGGGTCGCTTGCTCGACGTGCCTGCCGGCCATGGCGTCGAACGTCCAATGGTGATGGACGCGACCGTGGCGCAATATGACGGCTATCGTTTCGTCTACCTGCTGCCGTTTTCGCCCACCCAGCTGTTCGTTGAGGACACCTATTACAGCGACAGCGCCTCGCTGAATGTCCGCGCGCTCAACCGGCGCATCGATGCGTACGCGGAGGCAAAGGGCTGGGCCGCGGCGCCGGGCGGACGCGAGGAGAAGGGTGCGCTTCCAGTTGTAATTGGCGGCGACTTCGAGGGATATTGGCGATGGGGCGGTGCGAAGGTCGCCAAGGCAGGCGCCAGGGCAGGGCTCTTTCATCCCACCACTGGATATTCACTGCCCGATGCGGTGCGGCTGGCGGTGCGGATTGCTGAGGCCAGTGATCTGAGTGGTGAGGGGCTCCACAATTTGACCCATGAATATGCGCGCGCGCGCTGGGACGAGCGGCGCTTCTACCGGATGTTGGACGCGATGCTGTTCCGTGCTGCAGATCCCGATGTGCGCTACAAGGTACTTGAGCGCTTCTACCGGCTTCACCCGAAGCTGATCGCGCGCTTCTACGCGGCGCGCTCGACGACAAAGGACAAGCTCCGCGTGCTGGCCGGGCGGCCGCCGGTGCCCGTTTTTCGTGCCCTTCGCGTGATCAGGAATGCATCATGAGCAGCCGCGCAATCATCATCGGCGCCGGGTTCGGTGGCCTCGCACTTGCGATCCGTCTGCAATCGGCAGGGGTCGCCACGACGATCGTGGAGGCGCGCGACAAGCCCGGCGGCCGCGCTTACGTTTGGCAACAGGACGGCTTCACCTTCGACGCGGGCCCCACCGTCATTACCGACCCGGCCTGCCTGGCGGAATTGTGGGCGCTGAGCGGTGACGAGATGGGCCGCGACGTAGCGCTGGAGCCGGTGCAGCCCTTCTACCGGCTGAACTGGCCCGACGGCACCAATTTCGACTACACCAACGACGACAAGCTGCTGCGTGCCGAGATCGCCAAGCTCGATCCGGCGGACGTTGAGGGATACAGCAAGTTCCTCGCTTACTCCGCCGGCGTGTATCACGAAGGCTATGAGAAGCTCGGCCATGTCGCGTTTCTGGATTTCGCCTCCATGATCAAGGCGGCGCCTGCGCTCGCCAAATATCAGGCGTGGCGCTCGGTTTATTCGATGGTTTCTTCATTCGTGAAGAGCGAGAAACTGCGCGAGGCGCTGTCGTTCCACACGTTGCTCGTCGGTGGCAACCCGATGACGACGAGCGCCATCTACGCGCTGATCCACAAGCTGGAGCGCGACGGTGGCGTATGGTTCGCGCGCGGCGGCACTAACCGGCTGGTCGCCGGCATGGTGGCTCTGTTCGAGCGGCTCGGCGGCACGTTGCGGCTGAACGACGCGGTCGAGGAGATCGAGACGCTGGGCGATCGCGTGACCGCGGTGCGCACCAAGAGCGGCTGGCGGCAGGAGGCCGACATGGTCGCTTCCAACGGAGACATCGTCCACACCTACCGCGACCTGCTGAACGGATCGCGTGCCGCCGCCAGGACAGCAGCGCGACTGGAGCGCAAGAAATTCTCGCCGTCGCTGTTCGTGGTTCACTTCGGCATCAAGGGCACGTGGCCGGGGATCCCGCACCACATGATCCTGTTCGGCCCGCGCTATAAGGGACTACTCGCCGACATTTACGACCATGGTGTGCTGAGCCAGGACTTCTCCCTCTACCTGCATCACCCGACCGTCACGGACCCGAGCCTCGCGCCGGAGGGCTGCTCGACCTTCTATGCGCTGGCGCCGGTGCCGCATCAGGGCAAGTTCCCCGAAGATTGGGAGCGGATCGCCCCCATCCTGGAGAAACGCATCCTGGACGAGGTGGGCCGCCGGTTGATTCCGGACATCCATGACCGGATCATCACCAAGTTCAGCTACACGCCGGCCGATTTCTCGCGCGATCTGAACGCACATCTTGGCAGCGCCTTCAGCCTGGAGCCGGTGCTGACCCAGAGCGCCTATTTCCGCGTACACAATCGCGATGATGCGATCAGGAACATGTACTTCGTCGGTGCCGGTACTCATCCCGGCGCCGGGATCCCCGGTGTCGTCGGCAGCGCCAAGGCGACCGCGGCATTGATGCTTGAAGGAGTAAGACGTTGAGTTTGTGTGTAACCCTCCAACTTGTCTCGGAGGGCGAAGTATGAAGCGCCTGGCAGTGTATTGCGGTTCGGCCACGCCACGCGACCCCATGTACATGGAACTCGCCTGGGACGTCGGCCGTACGCTCGCCGAACGCGGCATCGGCGTGGTCTATGGCGGCGGCAGGCTGGGCCTGATGGGCGCGGTGGCCGATGGTGCGCTTCAGGCCGGTGGCGAGGTGATCGGCATTATTCCCCAGGCGCTGGTCGACGCCGAGGTGGCTCATCGCGGCCTTACCGAGCTTCACGTCGTGAGCGGCATGCATGATCGCAAACGCGCCTTTACCGATCTCGCGGACGGCTTCGTCACTATTCCGGGGGGAACCGGGACGATGGACGAATTGTGGGAAGCGCTGAGCTGGGCGCAGATCGGTTACCACGCCGATCCGGTCGGCCTGCTGAATACCGCCGGCTATTACGATCATCTCGTCGCCTTCTGGGAGAAGATGGGTGAGGTGGGCTTCCTGCGGCCGCAGCACCGCGGCTTGCTGATCGTGGCGGAAACGCTGGGCGATCTGCTCGATCGCATGGCGGCGCATGAACCTGCGCAGCCAATCGTGCGCATGAGTGCGGACGACCTCTGATCCCAACGGGGCGACGGCCGTGGCTGTCGCCTGTTTCGCATGAGGCAAAGGTGGCGCGCGACAAAAAGCAACAGGTGAACGAGGAGCGCAGGGTGCTCGTTCAGGCCGCGCGCGATTCTATCGCACGCGGATCCAAGAGCTTCGCAATGGCCAGCAACCTGTTCGATCGCGAGACGCGCGAGCGAGCATGGCTGCTCTATGCCTGGTGCCGCGCGTGTGATGACATTGTCGATGGGCAGGATCACGGCCATGGCGCCGCGCCTGTCGTCGATGCCGAGGCGAGGGTCGCCATCATTGCGGAGAAGACGGTTGCCGCTCTGGCCGGTCGAACGGTTGGGGATATGCCGTTTGACGCCCTGCGCGTGGTTGCGGCGGAAACCGGCTTGCCGGCCAGATTTGCGCAGGATCTCGTCACCGGCTTTCGTCTGGACGCGGAGGATTGGCGTCCGCGCAGCGAGGACGATCTTTATCGCTACTGCTACCATGTCGCCGGCGCGGTGGGCTGCATGATGGCCGTCATCATGGGGGTCGATCCGGCGGACGAAGACACGCTGGATCGCGCCTGCGACCTCGGGATTGCTTTTCAACTGGCCAACATCGCGCGCGACATCGAGGAAGATGATCGGATCGGCCGCTGCTATCTGCCGATCGAGTGGTTGGTCGAGATGGATATGCCACCGGGCGAGCATATGAAGCCGCCGTTTCGTGATCGGCTGGTGGTGCTTGCCCGGCGCTTGGCGACCCGGGCAGCGCTGCATGAGGCGAGCGCACGCGTAGGCGCGGCGCGGCTGCCCCCTAGAGCGCGTTGGGCCGTGCTGGCGGCGGCGGGCATCTACGGTGACATCGCCCGCGAAGTGGCGGCGCGCGGTGCCCACGCCTGGGATCATCGCGTGACGACGCCAAAATCCGCCAAGCTGGCGTGGGTGGCGAAGGCGGCGATCGCCGCGCGGCGGCCGATCAAGGACACGCCCCGCCCTCCCTCGCTTTGGACGCGGCCGCGCTAGGACCGCTCTATGACGCCGGGCTGACCTCGGCATCCATCATTCCGTGCGTCACCGCGGCTGCAGACTCGCGAGAGCGACCAGCGCCGGAACAAGACCCAGCGGACCACTGACGTAATCACAGCCTTCCCCGCTCGCCCAAGTTCAGGGCGAGCGGGGTACGCTGCGCGACTACAACAGATCGGGCGGTGTCGCTTCCTTCACAAGCCGGGCGACGATCTCGTCCAGCGAGACGATCTCCTGCCCCTGGCTCCCCAACCGGCGAACGGCGACCGTGCCTTCCTCCGCCTCTCGCTTGCCGACGACCAGCAATGCCGGCACCTTCGCCAGGCTGTGCTCGCGTACCTTGTAGTTGATCTTCTCGTTGCGAAGGTCCGTCTCGACTCGCAGCCCGGCCGCCGTCAGCCGATCACGCACCACATGCGCATAATCGTCAGCCTCGGACACGATCGTCGCGACGACCGCCTGCACCGGTGACAGCCACAGCGGGAAGCGCCCCGCATGATGCTCGATCAGGATGCCAAGGAACCGCTCGAACGTCCCCAGGATGGCGCGATGAAGCATCACGGGACGATGACGCTCGCCATCCTCACCGATGTAGCTGGCGTCCAGCCGCTCGGGCAGCACGCGGTCGGACTGGATCGTGCCGACCTGCCAGGTCCGCCCGATCGCGTCGGTCAGGTGGAATTCCAGCTTGGGCGCATAGAAGGCGCCTTCGCCCTCCAGCTCCTCGAACCCGTCCTTAATCTTCTGCGGCAGGTTCGACGCCATCACCGCGCGGCGCAGCTCGTCCTCGGACTTGTCCCACATCGCGTCGTCGCCGAAGCGCTTCTCGGGGCGCAGCGCCAGCTTCACCGCATAATCGGTGAAGCCCAGATCCTGGTACACGCTGTCGAGCAGGTCGATGAACTTCGCGACCTCGTCGACCAATTGGTCCTCGCGCACGAAGATATGCGCGTCGTCCTGCGTGAACTGGCGCACCCGCATGATGCCGTGCAGCGCGCCATGCGGCTCGTTGCGGTGGCAACAGCCGAACTCAGCCATGCGGATCGGCAGGTCGCGATACGATTTGATCCCCTGGCGGAAGATCAGCACGTGCGCCGGGCAGTTCATCGGCTTCAGCGCCATCCAGTCCGCGTCCGGCGACACCAGCGCGCCGTCGTCCTCGATGTTCGGCACCTCGTCGGGGATGACGAACATGTTCTCGCGATACTTGCCCCAGTGGCCGGAGCGCTCCCACTGGCGCGCGTCCATCACCTGCGGCGTCTTCACTTCCTCATAGCCGCCGGCATCCAGCCGCCGGCGCATATACGCCTCCAGCTGCCGCCAGATCATATAGCCCTTGGGGTGCCAGAAGACGCTGCCATGCGCTTCGGACTGGAGGTGGAACAGGTCCATCTCCTGCCCGATCTTGCGATGGTCGCGCTTCGCCGCTTCCTCCAGCATGTGGAGGTGCGCATCGAGCTGCTTCTTGTTCAGCCAGCCGGTGCCGTAGATGCGGCTCAGCATCGCGTTTTTCTGGTCGCCGCGCCAATAGGCGCCCGACACGCGCGTCAGCTTGAACGCCTGCGGATCCAGCTTGCCGGTGGAGGCAAGGTGCGGCCCGCGGCACATGTCTAGCCAAGCGTCCTCACCCTTGCCGGCGCGATAAACCGTCAGCTCCTCGCCCTCGGGGAGTTCGGCGGCCCACTCGGCCTTGAACGTCTCGCCCTGCTTGGTCCAGCGATCGATCAGGTCGGCCCGCGACCAGACTTCGCGGATCAGCGGCTCGTCCTTGGCGATGATCTCGCGCATCTTGGCCTCAATTGCGGGCAGATCCTCCTCGGTGAAGGGGCCACGATCCGCAGGGGCGGCGAAATCATAATAGAAGCCGTCGTCCGTCGCCGGACCGAAGGTGATCTGCGTGCCGGGGAACAGCGCCTGCACCGCTTCCGCGAGGACGTGCGCAAAATCGTGGCGCGCGAGTTCGAGTGCCTCGGCCTCATCGCGATTGGTGACCAGCGCAAGGTGCGAACTGCCTTCGAACGGACGGTTGATGTCGCGCAATTCGCCGTTGACGCGCGCGGCGATGGCGGCCTTGGCGAGGCCAGGGCCAATGGCGGCCGCAATGTCGGCGGGCGTCGATCCCGGCGGCACCTCGCGTACCGAGCCGTCCGGAAGCGTGATCGAGAGCATGTTCATGAGAGGCTTTCCTGCAATGCCGATGCGCTTAGGCGAGCGCGAACGCGACGAAAAGAGCGTCCGGGATCTGCAGGAACGAAGTGGAGGACGCCGGCCCACCCGTTCCCGGGCGAGCAAGCCGTCAGCGCATCAGCGCGTGACCGACCGCCCCCGGGTGCCCGGGGTGGTAGTAGTGGTCAGGGCACGGATGTGCAGCATTGCTTTGATATAGCCGCTCCAACGCCTGTGAACAACCGTGGGTGCCCAGCGGTGCCACCTGAATAGGGGCGCCAAGACTGTTCCGAACAGGGCAGTGGGCAAAACAACGGGCCCGCCTCCTTTCAGAAGCGGGCCCGCGCCCTCATACGCTACGCGAGGGATAAGCAGGCCGAAGGGCCATCTCGTCAGCGGTGATCCCCGCTGCCCGCGCGGTTAGCGGCAGTAACGCGGGTTGTTCGACTTCTCGATCGCGTTGCCAGCGACCGCGCCGCCAACGCCGCCGAGCACGGTACCCAGCGCACGATCACCGCGACTGTCGATGGCACGACCCAGCAGGCCGCCGGCGATCGCACCGACGATGGTGCCGGTGGTGCCGTTGTTGCAGCGCTGGTTGCGATAATAGCGGCGGTCATTGCCGCGATAACCGCGATAGCCGCGATAATTATCATAACCGCGATACTGGCGCTCATAGCGGTCGCCGTAGTAGCGCTGGGCCGATGCTTCTGCCGGGATCATGGCCACCGTGCTCATCGCGAGAGCGGCGCCGGCGAGCGAAAGCTTCTTGAACATGGTTGCTTCTCCCGTACCAAATTCCGTCGGAGAGGGCGGTTGCCGTCTCGATGAATGTGCTTTTGGCCGATTCGCCTTGAGCCAACCCTGAATGCGCTCGTTATCAACGGTTCAGGTATGAAGCCGCGCCGCCGCGCCGTGCGCTGGGCAGTTTCGGTTCTCTCGGTGCTGCTGATCGTGCCCCGCTATGCAGGGAACGAGCGGCTTCCAGAGATAGGTGCCGAACCGCGCGTGACGATCGTCCCCTATGTTCCCGCGCAAGGCTGGCCTGAGCGGATCGGGCAACTCGTGCCCCTGGCCGGATATAAGCTGCGCAGCCACGACCCGGCATTCGGCGGCTTTTCGGCAATCGCGTGGCGCAATGGACGGGCCATGTTGCTGTCCGACGGAGGCAATCTGGTCAGTTTCGGCCTACGCGACGGCCAAGCGATCCACCCTCGCGGGCATGTGCTGCCCGGTGGACCGGCGATCGGCTGGGATCGCGCAGACCGCGACAGTGAGTCGCTGGCGCTTGATCCAGTGCGCGGGACGGCATGGGTCGGTTTCGAAAATCAGAATGAGATTTGGCGGTACAGCCCGGATTTTCGACGCGTCGAAGGACACAGTGCACCCGGCCTGATGCGGAACTGGGTGCGCAACCAAGGAGCGGAGGCTCTGGTTCGGCTCAAGAACGGACGCTTCGTGGCCTTTGCAGAGCGCAAGCCGGGGCGCCGCAACCGATACGCTGTCTTATTCTCCGGAGATCCGACCGCGCCAGGAACGAAGGCGGCGCCGTTCCGGCTGGTTCCCCCCGACCGCTATGATCCCAGCGACGTAGCAGTGCTTCCGAATGGCGATCTTTTGATCCTTACCCGGCGCTTCCAATATCCGTTCAGCTTCAGCGCGAAGTTGGTGCGGATACCGAGCGCAGCGCTGCGGCCCGGCGCGCATGTCAAGGGCGAGGTGATTGCCACCCTTGCTTCGCCGATCATGGGAGAAAATTGCGAGGGAATCGCGATCACACAGGAACGCGGCGCCACGATCGTGTGGATCGTCACGGACAATGACGGGATGCCCTGGCGCCCGTCCTACCTGTTGAAGTTCCAGCTTCGCTGAGCGGCGCTTCCGCTCTGAGGCAGGCGATCCGACGGACGTCGGGCAATCACGTGCTCAGTCTCGTCTATATTGCAGAACCAGTATTGCACGACATGTCGCACGAACGCCGAAGGCCCGCCACCCCGAGGGGTGACAGGCCGTCGCCGCATACCAGCGCGCCGATTAGGCGGCGGTGGCGGTGTCGGTCGTGGTGCGCTTCTTGACGATGTCGCGCTTCAGGCGACGTGCGCGGAGCGACAGCTTCTCGTCGCTGGTCTTCACCAGCCAGTTGTCGAGACCGCCGTTGTGCTCGACAGAGCGCAGGCCGTGCGTCGACACGCGCAGGCGCACGCTGCGCTCCAGCACGTCCGAGATCAGCGTCACGTTCTGCAGGTTAGGCAGGAAAGTACGCTTGGTCTTGTTGTTGGCGTGGGAAACATTGTGTCCCACCTGCCGGCCCTTGCCGGTCAGCTCGCAGATGCGCGACATGGTTCGTGATCCTGAGTTTCGGGTTGGCCCGGAAAGTGGGCGCCACTAGCGACACGATCTCGAATCGTCAAGCGGCGGGCCGTGCAACTTACCTCCCATCACGTTCGTTGTTGCGTCAGCGAATCGAATGGAGACCGGAACATGCGCGCTCTTCTTGTTCTTCTCGGCATTGCCGCGCTCGTGATCCTGGCAGGCATGGCGACCGGCTTCATCAACATCGACCAGACCCAAACCGCCAAGCTTCCCCGAATTGAGGGCGGACAAGCGCCTGAATTCAAGGCAGATGTCGGCAAGATTGATCTGGGCACCGAAAAGAAGGTGATCGAAGTGCCCAAGGTGGATGTCCAGAAGCCGGGCGCGGCACCGACCCCGGCGCAATAAGCCGAGGTTCTGCCCGCGGCTGCTAGCCGGCCGCTGCTTGATCGCACGCGTTCAATTTTTCTGCGGCCTGACCTAAGGAGGCCGCTATGTTCCCGCTACCTCGCCCGATGCGCGCTGCGCTTGATGCCGCCCGTGCCGCGGCACGTGAAGGCGAAGTTCCGGTCGGGGCAGTCATCACGCGGGGTGACGAGGTTATCGCCACAGCCGCCAATGCGCCACGGCGTCTTTGCGACCCGACCGCCCATGCCGAGATGCTGGCGATTCGAGCGGCGGCTCGCGCGCTGAGCCGCGACCGGCTGGAGGATTGCGACCTTTGGGTGACACTGGAGCCGTGCGCGATGTGTGCGGGCGCGATTGCGCATTCCCGCCTGCGCCGGGTCTATTATGGCGCTCGCGATCCGAAGGGCGGGGCGGTGGAACATGGCCCGCGTTTCTTCGCGCAGCCGACCTGCCACCATCGTCCGGAGGTTTATCCCG
Organism: Sphingomonas sp. IC4-52; assembly: GCF_020707225.1. Classification (NCBI taxonomy): domain Bacteria; kingdom Pseudomonadati; phylum Pseudomonadota; class Alphaproteobacteria; order Sphingomonadales; family Sphingomonadaceae; genus Sphingomonas; species Sphingomonas sp. IC4-52. Next base: position 174,887 of record NZ_JAJFEU010000004.1, read on the forward strand.
ACATCGGTGCCGAAGAATCGGCTGGGCTCTTGCGGGAGTTCTTCGCCGGGCGGCGGTGACCTTCCGGCGGGAAGGTCTGGTGCATGAAGAGGTGGCAAACGGCGCGGTGCCGCTTCTCACCTCTCCACACGTCAGTTGATCAGTTGCGGTAGCCGACCTCGCTCTCCAGGATCGGCACGATCTTGATTTCCACGCGGCGGTTGGCGGCGCGGCCGTCCTCGGTTTCGTTGGTCGCGATCGGCTGCGTTTCGCCGAAGCCGCGCGTGCCGATACGGGCGCGTGTCACGCCGCGGGACGACAGGTAATCGGCGACTGCCGCAGCACGCCGTTCCGAAAGCCCCTGATTGTAAGCGTCGCTGCCGTTCGAATCCGTGTGGCCGTACACGTCGACATAGGTCCGGTTGTAATCACTCAGCACCCTTGCGACTTCATCAAGGGTACGCTGGAACTGCGGCTGAACCGTCGCCGAATCATAGGCGAAATTGATGCCGCTCGGGATGTTGAGCAGCAAATCGTCGCCCTGGCGGATCACCTGCACGTCGGTGCCGGCGGTGCGGGCGCGCATTTCACGCTCCTGCCTGTCCATGTAGGCGCCGATCCCGGCACCAGCGATACCGCCAATGCCAGCGCCGACGATCTTCTCGGTACGGTCACGCCGACCGCCGACGAGATCGCCAAGGAGGTAGCCGCCCAGCGCGCCGCCGATGCCGCCGATGGCTGCCTTGGAGATTCCCCGCTCGCCCGTTTCCGGATCGGTCGTACAACCCGCAGTGGCCAATAATGCGCAGCCCGCAAGTGCGGCGGTGAACCCGGATCTCCGCTTCATTGTGTCTCATTCCTCCATGTTCTGACGGTAAAACCAGCCTGTTCGGCGGGTTGTTCCGCTTCCGTGCTGAACCGTGGCTGACGCGAGAGGTTGCCGGCCATGAGAAATGCCGCCAAGAAGGCCATCTACCATGCCACCGCCGTTCCCCTGGATCGACGTCCTGATCATTCTCACGCTGGTCGCCCTCAACGGCGTCTTTGCGATGAGCGAGCTTGCAATCGTATCTGCGCGCAAGGCGCGGCTGGACGCCATGGTGCGTGCCGGCCGGCGCGGTGCCCGTGCCGCTATCGATCTTGCCGCCGATCCGGGCAAATTCCTCTCCACAGTGCAGATCGGGATCACCCTGATCGGTATCATCAACGGCGCCTATTCCGGTGCAAGCCTTGGCGCGCCGACCGCGGCGCGGCTGGCGGCGCTTGGCGTGCCGGCGCACATTGCCGATAATCTTGGCGTGGCGCTGGTCATCGGCCTGACGACCTATGCCTCGCTGATCATTGGAGAGCTGGTTCCCAAGCAGGTTGCCCTGCGCAACCCGGAGCCGGTCGCGGTGTGGGTCGCGCTGCCGATGACGTGGCTTGCTAGCCTGACGAAGCCGCTGGTCTGGATGCTTGATGCGTCCAGCGCGCTGATCTTTCGCCTGCTGCGGCTGAACCGGGAATCGGAGGAGCATGTCACGGCGGAGGAGTTGCACCTGATCGTGGCGGAGGCGTCAAAGTCCGGGGTGATCGAGGAGCATGAGCGCTCCATCATCTCTGGCGTGGTGCGCCTGGCCGACCGGCCGGTGCGCGAGGTGATGACGCCGCGCACCGAAGTCGACTGGCTGGACGCTGGGCTCAGCGACACGGCCATTCGGGCCAAGATCCTGGCAACGCCGCACAGCCGCCTGCCGGTGGCGGATGGCTCTATCGATGCGGTAATCGGCGTGGTTCAGGCGCGGGATGTGGCTGCTGCCCTGGCGCGGGGCGAGACGCTGGATCTGCGTCAGCTGGTGCGCAAGGCGCCGTTCGTTGTCGACCAGATCGACGCCATGGATGCACTGGATGCGTTGCGCCGCGCGGAAGTGCCGATGGCCTTGATCCATGACGAATATGGTCATTTCGAAGGCATCGTAACGCCGGCCAATCTGCTGGCTGCGATCGCTGGCGAGTTCGCTTCGGATGCGGAGCCAGGTGAGGCGCCGAACATCGTGGAGCGCGATGACGGGACGTTGCTGGTGTCCGGCACGACTGCTGCCGATTCGCTGGCCGAGCGCCTGGGGATCGAGCTTCCCGAGGATCGTGATTACGCGACGGTCGCCGGGCTGGCGCTGGCGATCTTCCGGCACCTGCCGGCGGAAGGCGAGAGCTTCATCGAACAGGGCTGGCGCTTCGAGGTGGTCGACCTTGATGGGCGGCGTATTGACAAGCTGCTCGTGAGCGAAGCTTGAGGGTGTAGAACCTAGGCGGAGCGCTGCGACGCCAGAGAATCGATCATCGGGAGACTGGCGGACGCTTGTTCAGCGCCGCCAGCGGATGAGCCGGAACGTGGCGCGGGCGCCTCTCCGATGCAAAGCGCGTACATCCGTTCCGCAAACTGGCGGCTGCCCAGATGCTGTAGTCCCGCGGTCAAACGCGCCCGTCCGGTAAGACGACGGGGGATGGCGGCTGCTACGCCGAGGCGCAGCAGCCACATCCTTGATGATCAGGCGACGCTTTGGCCGCCGGCGATTGGCTCAACCCGCTGACGGCGACGTGCTGCCGTGGCGACAAGGTACAGCCCGCCAGCGATCATCGGCAGGCACAGCAGCTGCCCCATGTGGATTGTGGTGGCAAAGAACGTGCCGGCGAATTGCGAGTCCGGCTCTCGGAAGAACTCCACGAAGAAGCGTGCGAGACCATAGCCCGTCAGGAAGACGCCGACGAGCTTGCCTGGCTGATACCGGGCCTCGGTGCGCCAGAAGAAGAACCACAGAACGGCCAGGAGGACGATGCCTTCCAGCCCAGCCTCATAAAGCTGGCTTGGGTGCCGGGCGGGTTCAGGAAAGCCGGTCGGGACGGTGCGTGAGAAGACGATGGCCCAAGGCACGTCGGTCGGCTTGCCCCAAAGCTCGCCATTCACGAAATTGGCCAGGCGACCGAACAGCAGCCCGAAGGGCACGACGCAGGCGACGTAATCGTGGATGCGAAGCCAGTTCAGCCCGTTCTTGCGCGCGAACAGGATGATCGCGAGACTGGTGCCGATAACCCCGCCGTGGAAGCTCATGCCGCCATCCCACAACCGCAAGATGCGCAGTGGGTGGAGGATCATGTCCGGGGCGTAGAACAGCACATAGCCGAGCCGGCCGCCCAGGATGATGCCCAGCGTGGCGTAGAACACCAGGTCGTCGGCATGTCGTCGCGCCATCGGGGCGCCCGGCTGAGCGAGAAGCTTCAGCAGGTACCACCAGCCGATGACGATGCCCGCGATATAGGCGAGGCTGTACCAGCGCAGCGTGAAGAAGCCGATGGAGAAGACGTCGGGATGCAGCCCGAGATCGTCGAAGCGGATATGGCCGGCGGCCGCGGCAAACATGGGCAGGATCAAGGCTTTTCCCTCTGGCGTCACGCCTGCATAAGGGCCCGCGACAGCAGGACCAAGCGGAGAGACGCATGAAGACCGAACTAGATCTCAAGATGGACGCGACCATGGCCGCGTTGACGGGGGAGGGCGGTCCGCTTGCGCTCGGATCCATGGAGCGATTCGGTCAGACCTTGCCCATCATCGCTGCGGCTCCTCCTTCGCTGCCGGCCTATTTCGCGCATTACAGCCAGCAGCATGCTGCCACCGAGTTCCTCGTCGCGGGTGACGAGCGCCTCACCTATGCCGAAGTCTATGCCAAGGCGCAGGAAGTCGCCCGGGCGCTGGTAACAGGCTTTGGCGTGAAGAAGGGCGACCGGGTCGGCATCGCGGCCCGCAACTCCCCGTCCTGGATTGTGATCTACATGGGCATCCTGATGGCGGGCGGTGTCGCCACCCTGCTCAACGGCTGGTGGCAGTCGGAGGAGCTTCAGGCTGGCGTCGAAGACGTCGGGTGCACCCTGGTTTTTGCCGATCCGCCGCGCTGCAAGCGTCTCGCCGCCCTGCCGCAGCTATCTGCCAAGGTGGTCGAGTTCGACGACCTGAAACCGCTTGCCACGGCACTGGGCCCGATCGTCGCGAAAGCATCTGGCGACGCCACGATGCCTGAGGTCGGCCCGGACGATCATGCCACCATCCTCTTTACCTCCGGTTCGACCGGCCAGTCGAAGGGCGCGCTGTCCACGCATCGCCAGGTAACGCAGGGCGTGTTCAATTATCTCGCCTCCGCGCTCATGATGCTCGCTCTGGCGGCGCAGGAAGGACAGGAGGCGAGCGGCCTGCAACCCTCCACTCTGTTGAATGTGCCGCTGTTCCACGTGACGGCCGAGGTGCCGGTCTTCCTTCAGTCGTTCGCGATTGGTCGCAAGCTGGTGCTGATGCCGAAGTGGGACGCGGAAGAGGCGATGCGCCTGATCGAGCAGGAAAAGATCACCTATTTCGTCGGCGTTCCGCTCATGAGCTTTGAGCTGCTGAACCATCCAAACCGGCACAAATATGACCTGTCCAGCGTAGCGGACATCGCCGCTGGCGGCGCGCCGCGCCCGGTCGAGCATGTGAAGCGAATCAACGAGGAGATGGAGGGGGCGCCGCTCATCGGTTACGGTCTGACCGAAACGAACGGGGTCGGTACCGGCAATTGGCGCACCAATTACCTGGCCAAGCCGAACTCCGCGGGACGCCCCTCGATGCCGCTGGTGGACCTCGCCATCCTTGACGACGCGGGCAGGCCAGTGCCGCAGGGTGAACGGGGCGAAGTGTCGATCCGTTCGGCGGCGTGTTTCCAGGAATATTGGGGCAAGCCCGAGGCCACTGAGGCCTGCTACACCGCCGACGGTTATTTTCGCACCGGCGACATCGGCTATCTGGACGAGGACGGTTACCTCTTCATCGTTGATCGCAAGAAGGACATCATCATTCGCGGCGGCGAGAACATCAGCTGTCAGGAGGTAGAGGAGGCGCTCTACCAGCATCCGGATGTCGCCGAGGCAGCCGTGTTCGGGCTGGCGGATGACAAATATGGCGAAGTCCCAGGTGCCGTCATTCATCTGGCCCAGCCGGGCGCCGTCACCGTGGATGACCTTTGCGCCTTCCTCACGCAACATATCGCGGCGTTCAAGGTGCCCCAGCGTATCTGGCTGTCCAACGATCCGCTGCCGCGGCTTGGGACTGAGAAGATCGACAAGGTCAGCCTGCGAAACAAGTATCGCGCGCTGGCCGCGGCACAGACCCAGGTTTCGGAATAGGATACCCGGTTACTGGCATGGAGGAGCGGCGGCGGGCTCGGCTCGCCGCCGCACGTCTCCAACATCGCGCGATGGCGAGCTCCGCTATGCAGGTCCGACGAACGGACCGTCAGCGCCAGCCGAGTGCGGGCGCCACGTGCGTCAGGATGCTTTCAATCACATGCGTGTTGTAGGCGACGCCTAACTGGTTCGGCACCGTCAGCAGCAAGGTGTCGGCTTCTGCTATCGCCTCGTCGGCGCGCAATTGCTCCACCAGCCGGTCAGGCTCCGCGGCATAGGACCGGCCGAACACGGCGCGCATGTTGTCAATGACGCCGATCTGATCACTGTCCGATCCGGCGCCGAAATATTGCCGGTCCCGATCGTTCACCAGCGCGAAGATTGAACGCGACACCGACACGCGCGGCTCCCGCGTGTGGCCGGCCTCCTTCCAGGCGGCGCGATAGGCGCGGATCTGCTTCGCCTGTTGCACATGGAACGGCTCGCCGGTCTCATCTGCCTTCAGCGTCGAGCTCTGCAGGTTCATGCCCTGCTGCGCCGCCCAGATTGCGGTCGCGTTCGATCCGGAGCCCCACCAGATCCGCTCGCGCAGCCCGGCGGAGAACGGTTCGAGGCGCAACAGACCGGGCGGGTTCGGGAACATCGGGCGCGGATTGGGCCGGGCAAAGCCTTCGCCCTTCAGCAGTTCGTAAAATACCTCACCGTGCCGACGGCCCATGTCCGCGTCGCTGCTGCCCTCTGCCGGCGTATAGCCAAAGTAGCGCCACCCCTCGATCACCTGCTCAGGGGAGCCGCGACTGATGCCAAGCTGAAGCCGGCCGCCGCTGATCAGGTCAGCGGCTCCTGCGTCCTCCGCCATGTAGAAGGGGTTCTCGTAGCGCATGTCGATCACGCCAGTGCCGATTTCGATCCGTCTGGTGCGGGCGCCGACCGCGGCGAGCAGGGGAAAGGGCGAGGCGAGTTGCTGTGCGAAATGGTGGACGCGGAAATAGGCGCCGTCGGCGCCCAGTTCTTCCGCGGCGACCGCAAGCTCGATCGATTGAAGCAGCACGTCGCTTGCCGAGCGCGTGGCTGAATGGGGGGCGGCCGACCAATGGCCGAACGAAAGAAAGCCGATCTTCTTCATGCTGGCTGATTCCGGCGCTGCGTCGACCCGATGTGACGCAGCAATCTGGTTCAGCATATGGGCCGCGCCGCTGCGTGACCAAGGCGCCGATCGGAGACGATCCGTTTCGCAGTCGGCGCTTCAGCCCGGCGCTTGGCCGTGTCTCAGAACGGCAGCCAGTTCGATTTTTGGGTGAATTTCATGTACCCGACATTCACGCCTGCCCGGTATCCGACGCCGAGCCGCACAGGGATCAGCACGACGTTGCCGCGCCGCAAGTAGGTCGCAGCAAATCCGCCAACGAAGTACAAGCGTCCCTCAGCCGCGGGAAAGCGGCGGTACAGGTCGGCCGTGTCGTACAGATTATAGACCAGCACGAAAACCTTGTTGGCATCGCCGCCCACGTCGAAGCCGACCGAAGGACCGGTCCAATAGACCGGCATCTGCCCCTCTACCTTGTGGGTCATGATCCCCGAACCGTAGCGCAGGCCGACGACAAACGCGCCCGCAGCCTCGCGACCCGCGATATAGGCGTTCGGCTCGCCCTGCTCCGACAGGATCTTTTCGATGATCGACGCGAAGCCTTCTGCGCCCTTTCCGAACAGTCCCTCGCCAGCTCCGATCAGATCATCCCGTTTGAACGTAGTGTCCGCCTGAGTGGTCGCCTCCGCTCGAGCATCGGCGCCGGCCGACGGAGCAGGCGCTGGCGTCTGGGCGGGCAGCGGCGCTTCGAGCGGCGGCGAATCCTGATTGACTGGCGTATCCTCGTTTGATGTCGGTTCCCTATAGGTCTGTGCCCGTGCCGGAGGTGGCGGCACGCGCGGCCCGGAAAGATCACCGTCGATCGACTGATTGGGATCGATCGTCCGCACTTGTGCCGGTGCAGCACCAGCAAGCGAGGTGGCGATCATCGCCACGGCGATCATGAACTTGCGCATCTTTACCATTCCCCCGGGCAGACCCCGATTGGCTACCATAAGCAAGACCGTGCTTTCACGGCAATGAACGGTGCGCCGGACGGAGTCCGTCCCGCGGCCGATCGAATCGCGCGACCATGTCGCGGACAGTTGATCCGCCCCGCGCACCCCGCTATAGCCGCGCTTCCGCCAGGCCCGGAGACGTGGGTGAGTGGCTGAAACCAACGCTTTGCTAAAGCGTCGTACGGGAAACCGTACCGAGGGTTCGAATCCCTCCGTCTCCGCCACCCAATCACAAAATTGCAGATCGTACGTCGACTGACGCCGTAGAACGGCGCAGTTCTGCGCCTTTGTGCCTGGCAAACTGCCGGGCGGAGAGCCCCGCTCTATCGGCAGCGGGCACGTCCGCGTCGGCTTTCTCTTACGTCTCTGCAGTCGGTACGGTTTCCCTGCTATTCCCTGCCAAGCGGCACTGCGCTCATTTTGGCAGGTCGAAAGGAGCCTGGGGCATCGAAAAGTCCCGCAAAAGCGGCATGTTAGCAGCAGCGTTCCCTGCAAAACGCGGCAGGGAAACCGGAACGTCGCGGCAGCGTAGGCACAGCATCGTTGCAGTGAAAAGTGCTTGCCCGCCGCCCAACGAAAGTAAAGTTGGCGGCGGACCGGTGAACCTCAAGAATTCGCTTTTGTTGTCGCAAGTATAAACTTCGCCATCTGCGGCCTTGACGCGTCCGTTACAGCAAACTAATTGCGGCCACAGAAGACGAGGCCCTGAGTTCGATGTGGCTGGCGTCTTCGTGCTTTGTCGCGATCCGCCGTTTGGAGGTGATGACGTGACAAAGATGACGACCGATTATGGCTCTAACAGAGCCTCAGCCGTCGGCCACTGGGACATGGTGGCGATCGTGGATTTGACGCGCGCGGGGCGGCGGACGCGGACACACAGCGGCAAGAAGCGGCAGACGCTTGAGGCCAGCATCCGCGAGTACGGGATCCTGGATCCCCTTACGATCAACAGCGCCAACGTCATCGTCGATGGGCACCTGCGGTTTGAGGTCGCGCGGAAGCTCGGCTTCAGGGATGTGCCGGTCGTCCGGATATCTCACCTCAGCGACACTGAACTGCGGGCCTACGCCATCGCCGCCAACAAGCTGCCGTCGGTGTCGAACTACGACCTCGATGCGTTGCGCATCGAACTGGAGGAAATCAGGGCAGACGTTCCCACGATGGATCTGACGCTCACCGGCTTCACCATCGGAGAGCTGGATCGTCTGGATGGCCGCTATCGCGCGGGTATCTATGACGACCTGGACGAGGAAGTGCTGGAAAGCTCCGACCCGCCGAAGGCAAGGCCTGGCGATCTGTATGCGCTCGGAAACCACAGGATCATCTGCGGAGATAGCCTGGATCCAGCTGTTTACGAGGCTCTGATGGGTACGGAGCGAGCGTCGTGCTGCTTCACCGACCCGCCGTACAACGTGAAGATCCAGGGGCACGTGACCAGTTCGGCCAAACACGATAACTTCGCCATGGCCTCAGGTGAAATGACGCAGGGCGAGTTCGAGCGCTTTCTTCGCAGGGCGATGGCAAATGTCGTGGCCCGGCTCACCGATGGTGCAATCGCTTTTGTGTGCATGGACCATGCCCATCTGCTGGAATTGCTCCGCGTCGGCGAGCAGGTGTTCAGCGAGCGCCTGAACATCTGCATGTGGGACAAGGGTCGGGGCGGGATGGGCTCACTCTATCGCAGTCAGCACGAATGCATCGCGGTGTTCAAGAACGGCTCCGCGCCACACCGCAATAACATCGCGTTGGGCAAGAACGGGCGTGATCGGACCAACGTCTGGTCCTTTCCCGGCATGATCGGCTTCGGAAAGACCAGACAAAAGGCGCGGGAGCTACACCCAACGGTCAAGCCGGTGGCCCTCATGGCGGAAGCGCTGCTGGATGTGACCGCGGTCGGTGATCGCGTGCTCGACCCATTTGGCGGGTCCGGCAGTACGTTGATCGCTGCCGAGCGCACGGGGCGCCACGCGCGCCTCATCGAGCTGGATCCGATCTATGTCGATCGAACGATCGCGCGCTGGGAGAAGCTGACCGGCCGACAGGCTGAGCTTCTTCACCGGGAAACGACAGCTCCTGTTGTGGCCGAAGATCTCGAGGAGCAGGCCTAATGGGGCAGTATGATGACCGCGACTACAAAGTAGGCAAGGGCAAGCCGCCGATCGAGCACCGGTTCAAGAAGGGGCGCTCCGGCAATCCGAAGGGGCCACGCCACAAGAAGAAGGCAAAGGATGCAACACTGGAAGTGTTAGCTTTCGAAGCGGTGAACGAAATGGTGACGGTTGTCATAGCCGGTCGCGAACGAAGGATCACGAAGAAGCAGGCAATCCTCCTCGGGGTTGTCAATGATGCGCTGACTGGAACGCCAGCGCAGCGCCTCAAAGCGGTGAAGGAGCTGCGTGAAATCGGCGCGTTTGCGCCGACGGTTGAGGATCAGCGGCTTACGCCTGAGATGAGGGACGAGCGCGCCCGTCAATTCATCGATCGGCTGATTGAAGCAGGTAAGCGCACCGAATCCATGCAGGAACTTTTCAAGGACTATGAATGACCCTTGCAAGTCACGCAGGCGCGAACGCGGCTGCAGGCCGCTGCCATCAATGCGCCCGGGCAATCACCCAATCGACCAGTCCAGCGTTGATCGAGAGTTCGGCAACCTCTCCATCCAGTACCAACTCCAGGCGCCGGCCATTCGTAGACGGCGGTGCGGCAAGATCGCCTTCGGGCGAGTGGCAGATGAGCATGATGCGCTCGCCCGCTGTTCTCGCGCCGAGCCGCCGGGCGTAATCGTCCACCATCCGCTGGTTCGCCTTTGACTTGACCTGCACCGACATGCGTTCGCGCGTGAACGATTGCTCCACCACGAGATCGACGTCCTTCGTTGTGCCGCCAAGCGATGACACTCTTATCCAGCCAGTGCGCGCCAGCGCCAGATCGATGAATTGTTCGAAGTCGCGCCACGTCAGGCGCTGGATCAAGCTGCGCAGATGCTGCTTCAACTCGTCGCGCGCCGCAGCGATAGCGGCCTGGACCGGATCTGGCACGGCATTGATGTAGCTTCGGCACAGCGTCTCCTGCTCTTTCGTCAGGCCGCAGATTGTGCGCCGGTAGCTCTGAAGCTGTGAAAGGCGCGTACTTAGACGATCCGCATCGAGTACGATCCCATTCACGTCCCGGTCGCTCCAACCACCATGCGCGACCCTGTAGAACGCCGCATCTGTGGCATCGTCGTCGGCGGTTGCATGAACCTCCGGCTCGGCAAAGCACCACCACATCCGGCCACGGGCGAAGGTGATCCACATCGTGCCAGGATCAGCGTCGAAGAAAGCACGTGCTTCATTGGTGTACCCGGTCGCCGTGGCTGGGAGCCGCCCTTGCGCGATGTAAGCCTGCGTTACCGCCCTCCAGTCACCATTGAGAGCTGCGAGGTGACTATCGCCACCGGTGCCCCATTCGAGCCTCCCGCGATCCAGCGCGCTCTCCCACCCACCACCAGCGCCAGGCTTGATATAGCGAATTGTCGAGGGGGTAATCTGGTTCATGACCACTGAAGTCGCTTGCGTGCGACGGCAAGTCCAGTCAGAAATGGTACTCATCGTCCGTGGATAGTGCGTCTACATCGCTGCTGATGCAGAGGGGATGGACGTACGCCAGCGCCTCGGAGCCAATCTGCGTCGCTTGCGGCGGGCGAAGGGCATGGGCCAGGAAAAGTTCGCGCTCGAGTTTGGGATTGATCGCACGTACATCAGCGGGATCGAGCGCGGTGCGCGTAACCCAACCATTACGGTGGTGCAGCGCCTGGCGGACGCTTTGGAGGTTCCCATCACCGAACTGTTTGCCGAGATCGAGTAAGCTCCATCCCGGTTGACGATGCCCCGGCTGCGACAAAGCTGCATATGGACTTCGGGAGGGTCGTCGCGCTTCGTGCCAAGGCTATGGCAGACGACCGCGACCACGTTCATCAACTTCGCACCCGAGCAGGCATGATGATGGAAGATGCGCATCAAGCAGCAGTTATCGACGAGAGCGCTCTGACAATCGCCTTTCCCATTGCCGCTGTTCGCCACGCCGGCGCAACAATGCTCTCGCTGGCGGATGCTGCTGAGCGATTGTGGCAATCCAGTTCGCGAGTTGCGGACAACGAAGACTCTTAGCTGAACGGGGTATCGCAGCTACCAGTGTCAGCTGATCCCGGCGGGCATAGGCTCTCTGACTTAGCGCGAAATTTTCTGCCCGCTCGACCTGATCCAACCGACTGATCCGAGGTCGGACCTTTGCCGCGGGCGCGGCAGCAGCGCCCCCAGCCGCCTGGAGCGGTCTGAAAGCGAACTTGGTCTCGCACTTGTCGTGCGCACAGACCGATTTGCTGAGGCCGCACGGCGGCTGATAGTTGGTGCGACCACACACGCATTCAAACTGACCGCGGAACACCTTGAACTCGTTCCACTCAGGTTAGCGTTCCTGCAATCACCGCATCGTTCAACGCGTTGTATTGCCGCGTCATTACCGCGGTAGTGAACTCGCGCAGTACTCCCTCTCGCGCTTTTTGAACGAGTCGCTGCCGCAGCGCATCGTCAGCTAGCAGACGGCCAATTGCCGCAGCGAGCGCCTCCGCGTCGCCCGGGGGTACAGTCAAGGCTGTTTCGTTGTTGCGTGACACGTCACTGACACCCGTTGGAAGCTCGCTCGCAACCACCGCGGCGCCGAGCAGCATAGCTTCTAGCTGCGAAATGCCGAACGCCTCAGTGATCTCGGTAGAAGGAAAGGCGAACACATCGATTGCGCTGAGCAGCTTTAATTTATCCCGATGGGAGATCTCGCCGATAAAATGGACGCGGTCTGCGATCATGAGCTCAATTGCCAATGCCCGCATCTCCGCTTGATAAGGTCCCTTTCCACCAATCGCGAGATGAACGCCGGGAAGTCGAGCGATCGCCTGTAATAAAATGTCTATGCCCTTGTAGCGTGCGTGGCGTCCCACGAAACCGATCAATGGTTGGTCACCTGCCAACTCGCGGCGCCAAGCTCCCGCCTCGGCGAGAAGTACTTCGTCTACCGTATAATCGCTTGGCTCGATGCCCAGCGGCACGGCGCGGGTTGGGACTTTTACCCGCAGGTCTGCAGACACATGCGCGTTTTTCAGCGAGGTCACGATTAGAAGCGTTGCCCGTTTCAAGACTTTATCGTACAGGTTCCGCGCCAATCTGCGCAATTTTGGCCGCCCATAAATATCCATGTGATGAACAACGATCGTCTTTTTCGCTGGCCGTAGTGCCAGCGCAAGAGAGGCAACGACGTTGGGAGCATGAAAATGTATGACGTCTGCCCGGCTACAGAGTACCGCTAGGAAATATCCGATACTGATCGGCTGAGACTTTGCCGTGAAGTGCACCGGATATCTTCTTACACCAACGCCGTAAACACATTCACTAGAAAATCCAGGCTCACTGTTAAAAGAGATAACCTGCACATCATTGGTTTGAACCATGCCTTCGCAAAAAATACGAGTAGCATTCTCTATGCCGCCATTATAGGGATGATAATACTTAGCTAAAACTAACACACTTGGTTTCTTAGAGATCACGCCGGCATTCTTCTTTTTATCAATCCTATCCAGAGTGTATCTACTGATCATCATTCGGTTCCGTTCCCGACAGTCTTGCGGGGTGATTTACCTAGGGAGTAAGCCGCGTGACAAGCCGATATCCCGCATGACACGGAGCCTCGGATGGGTGTTAGTAGCAAGAGCGGTGGAACGGTGGGCGTCGATCGTAGGCGCTTTATCGCTCTAGGCGCAGTGATATCCGCCGCGGGGCATGCCAGTCCCGCGAAATCGATGTCGTTTGGGAGCGTGCCAGACGATTCATCCAAAGTACCGGCGGTCGTGGCGGACACCAATGCACTGGCGCTGGTTGGAGGAGTTGAAAATGCTGTTACGTACACCTTGGCATTCGATGCTCAAGACCGGACAGGCCTGGGTGGTGCGCGCTATCGGCTGGTGCCCCGCCAGCATGGCGCCGCACTGGGCGGGGCTGACCGCTGGAATTTTACCTCCGCCACGCCCGGTTTAGAATGGCAATTGGCAGAGGAGCGTCCTAATCCCGAGATGTTTGGTGCACTTGGTGATGGGGAGGCCGACGACACTGCTGCCTTGCAGGCGGGCCTTGACTACCTAGCGCAGGCATTCGGGGGGGGCGAGTTGCTTTTGGCGCCGCGGCGCTATCGCGTCGGGGCTCTTTCGCTGCCTAAAGCGACGGGGATTGTCGGCAGCAGCGGCGGCTTCGCTCCTCATTATCCCGCTACTCTGAATGCCAGCATCCATACTCTACTGCTAAACGCGGGCGCCACCGTCACAATGCGCGAGGCGAGCACGATGCAGGGCGTGGTACTTCGCCCTTATGGCATGGCGTTTCCGCAGGGTTCAGGCGAGATCGCGCGTTGGCGCGGCACTGCGATCACGATTGCTCCCGAAAGCTCGGGAGTGCACATCGGTCGCGGCATGATCGTCGGCTTCTCGCAGGCTATCCTGGCCGCGGGCGCCGGGCCGATTTATCGGACCCGAATCGAGGACATGAGCATCGACTGTCACAACGGCATCTCGCTCAGCAACGTGCCCGACGTTGCTTATTTAACGCGTGTCCATGCATGGAACTTCGCGTCGACCGGCAGAGGCGAGCGCAATGACACAGCGCGCTCAGGTACCGCTTTCTACTTCGGCAAGCGGGCGGACTGGTGCAAAATCACCGACTGCTTCTGCTTCGGCTATGAAATTGGGTTCGAGCTGGAGGACGTGGCTGACTGCACGCTGACGGGCTGTGGCGCCGATCACAAGGCACGGCGGCCGAGCGAGGCGAGCAGTACCGGGTTTAAGCTGCACGGCCGCGCGCGTAACAACCGGCTGATCGGGTGTCAGGCGGCAGCACAGGGACGCGGCATACACTTAGCGACTAATCCGGGCGAGCCCCAACTGACCAACCACATACAGGGCGGTACGGTGTGGGACAACGCCGTCGGGTTGGAGATATCGGCAGGACACGCGATGGTGAGCGATTTAGCTATGCGCGTGCGCGGAGGCGTAAAGATCGGTGCTGCAGCGGCGGGTGGGCGCTTAAGCGGGCTGTCGTTCGAGAACATAGCCATGCCTCAGATCGTCGGCGACCCGGTAGCGATGCCTCGCTTTAACAACGACAAACCCGTGCTGATCGGGTAGTCGATTCTTTGTTTCTCGCTTCCATCCGCTGCCGTTAGCGTGTGGCGAGAAGGGGGCAGATCCTTAATGAGGGATTTTCGCTCCTATATGATCGTCCTTATCTATTTTCTCCTGTTTGTCGGCGCTTTGATCGAAACGATAAGCACATCGCCGGTATGGTCGTATCTTGCATTACTGCTATTTATCGCCTTTGTCGCGACGCTATATCGCCGCCGGCGCGGCGGCATAGCAATTCTGCTTCCGCTGATAATCACTAGGTTACTGTTGCTTTCATCCTTGATATTTATCGCGCAAGGCTTCTTTATCCGAGAATTAGGTGTTGCAGGAAATAGCACGACGCATGCCTGCTATTTCGCGCTGCTTTCATGTGCGTTTCTTCACTTAGCGACGTCGACCTATCGGCTGCTAGCTAGAACTATCATCGCAAAACCCACTTTGACTTATCCGATCGCGCGGCACCTGTTCGTCGCCGGAACGATCACACTTGCGGTGGGGGCCGTCGTTTATCTGCTCATAACGGGCGCGCGCGACGGATTTGCACTGTTTGATGCGACCGATCGCTTTGAATATCGATCTAATCAAGGCTGGCTGTTCAACGTTATCATCACTTTCAAGCCGATCCTCTGCGCGTCGCTTGGCTTCGTTCGCTTCCGCATGAAACCTCCCCGCATCGCGTGCGGTCTCGCAAGTTGGTCCTTCGCGGGACTGGTACTGTCATCCGCGCTGTTCGGTGATAAGTTCCTGTCGCTACTTGTTATGATTACCTATTTCTTCGTGCCATTCATCGTTTTGAATGGCACCCTTAGTCGCCGCGCGCGCGTGGTTAGCACTACAGTCGTGTTAGTGGCGGGAACAATGACGAGCGGGCTAACATATTACACCTATTCCAATTATGGCAATCTTGGCGTGGATGCGACCTCGGAGCGGTTGTTTGGCCGCTTCACCGGACAGGGACAACTATGGTATGCGGTGAACAGCCTAGAGGCAGATCCGACGGTTGGCGACCCAGCAGAAGCGCAACGGCTGCGCGCGGTCATGCTGGCGACACGCGACGCCGACGTACTCGCCTTCGATACGCACACCGGCATATTTCAAATGGTGGAAAGATTTGCAGCACCTAACATTCGAAGCGCTGTTTTCGATGCGAAGGGTCTAGTGCAGTTCACTGGCGCGGGTGAGGCTTATCTCGCGATGGTATTCGGTCACGCCGGCATGATATTCTTTATGGTTTTGCTAGCGATATGCTGCGGTGTGGCGGTGTACTATGTTTACAACTCGCTGATATCTGGATCAATGGTCGGCTTCGCCTTTTCAATCTTCATAGTGAGCAATTATTATACGATGCTAAATCAAGGATCGTTTTGGCAAATCTTCGGCATTCGATCCTTGCTGTACATTGCTGGCATGGTTGCCATTGATATAGTTACGCGGATCGTCCAAAGTCGCAGCCCGCGTTCGCTACGTGGAAGATTACCTTCAACGCTATCGGATGGTCCGCGTGCGCAATGAGCGCGGCGGACGTCTCCTATCGTGAAGGTCCAGTAATCAGCGACTCATTTCTTGGCGCTGCGTTGAGCACAAGATCGGGAATCCTAACGTGCTCGATGCGGCGGTACAAAGCGGGAGATCAACCCGCTGTGGAAGCCGCGACCTTATACACCGCGCTATATTGCGCCACGATCGCCTCCGCCTTGAAACGAATGGCAAGGGCGTGGGCAGCGGCAGCTCGGGCGGAAATTGCCGTCGGATCGGCCGCGACGCGGTCGAGCATATCGCGCAGGGCATCCGGCGCATCGGGATCGTAGATCCAGCTGGCGTCGTCCCCGCCCATCGCCTCCACGATCCCGCCGCGCCGGCTTCCGATCGCGGGAACGCCTGCGGTCTGCGCCTCCAGTATCACCGTGGGTAGGGGGTCCTCCCAGATCGATGGCACCACCAGCACGTCAATCGCAGCAAAGAACTCGGCTGGCGAGACAAAGCCCAAAAAGTCAATCGCTTTGCCACCGGCAAGCGCCGTGAGCCGCGCCTTCATCGCATCGTCAATTTGTCCACCGAATACCAGCCGGGAATCGCCGCGCATCGCGCCGAAGGCCTGCACCAACCGCTCGACGCCCTTTTCCAAGGTAATCCGTCCGAGGAATCCGAATGTCACTGGCGTTCCCGGCATATGCGGGCGAGCCGCGAGTTCGGCCTGGATAATGTTCGGTACCACATGGGATCGCGCAATGGCGAACAGCTTCTTGTCTAGGTGCGGTTGGAGAACTGCGTGGCTTACGCCCACGACATCACCAACCATGCTAGTATCGGCACGGCGCTGGTGTGTGAGGAGCCGGCAGTCGCGACACTGCCTCGCGCAGACGGTTTCGTAGCGGAATCGCGTAGTTCGGGGGCAGAGCAGGTAATAATCGTGCAGCGTATGCACGATGGGTACCTTCTCCGCCGCAGCGGCGCGCCAGACACCTGTTGAAAGCGCGCCAATATTGTGAGTGTGGAGCACATCGGGCCGCTCCCTGCCGATCACATCGCGTAGATCGGCGGACGCGCCCCAGTCGTCGCGTGCGTGCCACAAGAGCTTGGCGAGTGCGCCATGCTCCTGCTCGGTATCGAACGGCGAGTAACGATTGCGGATCGGCACGGTAAGGACGCGCATCGCTCCTACCTCCTCCTCCTTCACCACGGTGCCGGGCGGGCCCGCGCGCACCACCGTGATCGTGGCGCCACGCGCCACCAGCGCATCCGCCAGCCGTCGTGCGACGACCTCTGCCCCGCCGAGCACCTTGGGTGCAGAGGGCGTTGGAAACAGCGCGGATACCATCAAAATACGCATCAGACGGCCACGTCGCTTGATGGGGCGGTAGCGCGTGGCGCACGCGACCACCAGCGGTTCAGAAGGCTTCTAGTCGGGTTTTCGACCAAGTAGAAGCTGGCTACGGCGATCAGAACCGTGGCCGCCAGACGTACCGGCGCCGGCGCGAAGGTCGCCTCGGCGAACGGTTGCTGCCATAGATAGAGCGAAAACGACCACAGTCCAATGCGTCGCAGCCACGACCAGGACAGCACGGCGCGCACCCATGCCGGCGACACATCGATCGTCGCCACTGATACCGATAGTAAAGTCGTACCGAGGGTGTACTTGATCGGGTCCGGCACCCGATTGATGTTCAGCATCAGGCCGGTGACTCCAGCCACGACAGGCAGCCACGGCCAGACGCGTCGATCACGCAGCAGCAGAAAGGCGACGCACGGCAATAGGATTGAGCTGAGCCGCACATCGGTGCGCCAATATACCCGCCAGTAATCACCTCCGTTTGCAGTCTGCAAGATGCCGTTGGCCGCACATAGCAGTGCTCCCACTACAAGGATCGGCACCGGCGATATGTCCCGGGATCGGCAGGCGAACGCCACTATTGCAAGGACCAGATAAGCCCACTCCTCTACGGCGAGCGACCACAGGTGATCAAACACCTTTATATGGCCCGCGACGATGCTGACGTAATTTTCGGTAAATGTCAGCGAACCCGCCAAATGCACGGCAGGTATGGACGAACCCTCGGTCGCCGCCGCGCCTACAATGAGGAACACGAATACCCAAAGCGCTGGCCATACGCGCGAAACGCGCCGCCAGAGGAAAGCGGGCAGCGGATGGCGCTCGGCGAAAAGGATTCCCCCCATCAACCGACCCGACAGGCAAAAGAATAACTCCACCCCCAAACGGCCGGTGTTGATCGGCGTGATTGTAGCGAAATGTCCCAGCAGCACGGCCAGAATCGAAATGCCGCGCCAGCCATCGAGATAGGGCAGCCAGGCCCGATGCGGCGTAGACGGATCTTCGCGAGGCAGATCAGGCGCGCCTGCGGTCATGCAGCGCGCGGCTCCGGCTGGACAAAGGTGCGGTAGAATGACTCGTAGGCTCGGGCGATCGTGTCCGGTTCAGTCGCCGCGATCACCGGATCGAAATCTGGACCCGAGGGCAGGGCAGCGCGCCCATCTGCCATGATCCGCATCATGCGATCACTTAGCCCGTCGACATCGCCCGGCTGGACGAGCCAACGGGTATGATCGCCAAGAATTAGACCCGGCATACCACCGATGTCGGCCGCGAGGACTGGGACGCCCACGCTGTAAGCCTCGACAATGATACGCCCAAACGGCTCGGGCCAGATTGCGGGAGCAACGAGCACGTCTACCTGCTCGAACAGCGCGAGCGGCTCGACCTGACCGATGAACCGCACTGGCAAGCCGGCCGCAGCACCGGAGAACGGATTGCCGTTCCCCGGTGCTCGGCCCGCGATGACCATCTCCCAATCACGATCCACAGGTAGCTGCCGGGCTGCCTCGATTAGCATTCCGACGCCCTTCTCTTCGGCCAACCGGCCCAAATAGCCGAAGGCGAACGGTTTACCGTCCCGCGGAGGCCTAAGATAGGCTGTGTCGGCGCCTGCCACACGCGCGCTGTTCCAGATCACTCGCCGGCATGCCTGCGGAACATGCGCGAAGAGTCCGTGATCGCAATGCAGTTGTAGAACCTCCGCACTGATCCCCACGACTCCATCAATACAACGATGCTGCCGCTGTTTGGCGATCGAGATCAGCCGGCAGCGCGGGCCGCAAGTTAAGCCATTGTGATACATAGCGCCGTTGCTGCACAGCAGATCGTAATTGCGAAGCGTGTGGATCAGCGGATAACCCTGCCGCTTCGCTTCCACCCAAGCACCTGTAGACACGTCGTTCATGGAATGAGTGTGGACGATATCGGGCTGGACTTGCCGCAGTAGCTTGGCGAAATGCATGCGCTGGCCGCGGTTGAACGGCATCGATGCTTTGCGCCACAGCCGCTCCAGTCCATTATGCTGCAGCCAATCCTCGCTCCAGAACGTCGTGCAATGGGGGATGCGGAAGACGGTTACGCCTTCGCGCACCTCCTCAGCGAAATCGCCTGAAGTGGTGCAGACGACGAACACCTCGTGCCCGGCGCGCACCTGTGCCTCGGCTAGCGTCGCGACCGATCGCTCAGCACCGCCTAGCACGAGGGGAGGATAGTGTTCATTGAGGTGCAGGATACGCATCTATATCAGACCCCCGCCATCGTCAGCGCGGCGCGATGCATTGTCGCCGCGCTGTCCGCCCAGCGATAACGCGCCAGCCGCGCGCGTGCCGCGACCGGCAGCGCGCGCGGGGTAGCGAGCGCTTCCCGCATCAGTCCTGCTAGCGCATCGGCATCCTCGGTGTCGAAGAAGCGCGCGCCCTCGCTTAGGACCTCGCGCAGCGGCGGGATTGCGGAGGCCAGAACTGGGCAGCCATGTGCGATCGCCTCCAGCGGCGGAATCCCGAACCCCTCGTAGCGGCTCGGAAAGACGAAGGCGACGGCATGGCTGTACAGCGCGGCCAGTTCGGCATCGTTAACGCGGCCCGGAAGCAGCACTCCCTCCACACCATCGAGATCGAGCGCCTGCGCGAAGACGCGGTCATTGACCGGCCCCGCGATAACCAGCCGGGTCGCCGACGCGTTGAGCCTGCGCCACGCTGCGATCACTAGTCCAAGGTTCTTGTTCCGGCTGGCGGTGCCCACGGCGAGCAGGAACGGCGTGTCCCGGAGCCCGAGTCGCTCGATCAGCGTATCGTCGGGCGGCACCTGCCCCAGATGATCGCTGCCGTTGGGTGCCACCAGCACGCTCTCTCGGGATACCCCCAACGTCGTAACCAGTTCCTCGCGCGAGAACTCAGATACCGTTGCGAGCCGCGCGCGACGGGCGAGCCCGCGCGACAGCCCGCGATGGAGCGTGCGATAGCGTAAACTGTAATTCTCGGGGAACCGAAAAACTGCCGCGTCGTGGACTGCCACGAGCTGGCGCGAGTGCAGCAGCGGCCCCGAATTAGCCAGTCCGACCAACACGTCGCGCCGCGACGCCGCGTACAGCTCGCTCTGTTCCCAAGCATGTCCGCCAAGACGTCCAACTGTCTCGAACCAAATCGCGGAAAGCGTTAGACCCGGCGACACCCCCCGCGGCATCAGCACCCGGACCGGCAACGGCGAGGGCCGCGCCACGAGCTGCGCATCCCAGGCGCGTAGCAGCTCGCGGCCATAACGTTCCACGCCGCTGACAGGCCGGCCAAGGAAACGGCCGTTGATCGAGATATGCCGCGCCGTCTGCATCATGCCGTCAGCGCCGTGCTGCCGGTGAGGCGCAGCGTGCTAAGCGCCGCCAGCGCGGTGCGTCGCTGCAGCCAAATCAACGCGCCCCAGCCGATGCAGAAGGCAACGCTATTGACAAGCAATCGACAGATCGGCGGGACCTGTACCGGCGAAAGTGCATCCGCCAACAGCATCGCTGCCCAGGCCACCAGAGTGATCGTGGCCGCTGGAATTAGCGCCGCCAATAGGCGGGCGAACGCCAAGCCAAGCAGCCGAGCCATCATCGCTAAATAAGCGACGGACACCAGCAATGTGAGCACGACATAGGCATCCACCATAACCACCAGCGAGCGCGTGGACGCGACGGCGATCAGCTGGGTCGCGAGCGTCATTATGGTGATTGCCACGCCAAACCAGAATTGCCGCTGCACTTGCCCCGAGATCATGAACAATGCTCCTACGAAGGCGGTGATCGATTGCAACGCGCCCGCGATCGCCAGCATCTGCGTGATCGGCCCGACCGGTGCCCAGCGCGGTGGCAAAATCGTGCCGAAGATCAGATCCGCCCGCAGCGCCACGAACGCCATCATCGGCACCGTCGCGCACGATACGAGCATCAGCACCGCCAGGAACGCCTCGCGACGCATCTTCGGTTGACCCTTAAGCCGACTGAGCGTCGATAACAGCACGCCGGTGGCGGGCCAGGTGAAGATCATCAACGGGATTAACATCACCTGATAGGAGAGTGAGTAAAAGCCCAGAGTCTCCGTGCCCATCCATCCGCCAACGATATAGCGATCAAGGTTGCGCATTAGATAATTGACTAGATTGAATGCAACCACCCAGCCGCCAAAGCGCATCAGCGGTACGGCAAGACTCAAGTCCAGATTGCGCTCGATGTCCCGGCGGGTTAAAAACCAGAAGGCGGCACAGCGCAGGGTCTGCATAGTAAGATGGTATAGGAGGAAACTCCACATCCCGGCCCCGGCAGCCGCCGCGCCGACCGAGGCGACGAAGGCGACCGTACTTGCCGCCGTCTCGATCGTCGCCAGCTTGCCGTACCGCAGTCCGCGCTCCATCATAGCGCGCGGCACCACCGCCACCATTGATAGCGTCGTCACTAGCGAGAAGCCGAGGAGGAGCGCTGCCGTCCCTTGCGGCATGAACTCCAGTCCGCCTACTAAGTAGAGCGCGCCCGCTAACAAGGGCATAGCAACGCCGAAGCCTTGGCAGATTGCCGATGCCGCACCTGCCTGCCGAGCGGTTGCTGAACTGCTCACAATCGCCCCGGTGATCCCAAAATCGCCAATCAATAGGATGAACAGGGAAATTGGCAGCACCAGCGCGACCTGCCCGAAATCTCCCGGCGTCAAGAAATGCGCTAGCGCGACATTGAGTCCAAACTGGATGCCAGCGCGATAAAGGTTAAGCGCGGAAGTGAGGCCAACGTTGCGAATCATGCGCCCATCAGTCGCAAAGCGCCGTGAACCGAATGAGACACGTTGGGCGCACGGGCTACGGCTTCAACGCAGATCATTGGCCTGCCAAAGGCGCAGGGGCTAGCCGCGTCATGATCCGGTGCCCGATACGGATGAAGGGCTTCTCCACCCGGTAAAAGACGAGCGCCGATGCTGTAAGCGTTCCTCCGGTGAGGGCCGTCAGAAACAACACAGCTTTCGCCGGAGTGTCCGGCGTGATGTAGGTCGTGCTTAGGTTCAGGAACGAACCGTGCAATAGGTAGACGGAATAGCTGACCGCTCCGAACCACAACCAAATGGCGCCGAACGCAATCCGCCGCGTCATGGTGAGGATGAACATCGCGATCGCCACATAGTAGCCCATCGTGAAGGCTAACGGCTGGATGTATTCATGCGTGACCGTGCGTTCAGGGTAGCTCGACCACTGAATGACCGGGATCGCGACGATAAGGGTCAGGACAGCCGGGGTAACCATACGACGCGCGAAGGCGTCGCCATCGAGCCAGCTCCGGCGCATCAAAGTCCCTAAAAACATCAGCGACAGGTGTAACGGCACACCTGAGGGCAGGTGACGTCCGAGAAACAACGAAGCCGCCCCGATCACCAAGCTCGTAGCTAGGAACAGAGAGAAGATCACGAGGAGTCCTCTAGTGTTGTTGAGCCAGCCAAGCGCAAACAGCGCGGCGCAGAGAATATAAAACATCAGCTCGACCGCGAGTGTCCAGTAGGCGCCAACTACGTCTCCGTATCCCACAAACTTTTGGAACATTGTGATGTTGAATGCGACCATCACGCCATCCGGCATAGGGCGCACAGTGAGCGCGATCACCGCCAACGCAAATGCGAGCGATATCCAGTAAGCGGGATAGAGCCTAAAGAAGCGGCTGATCGCGAATCCAATAAGGGGGCGTGCCCCGCGAAAGCTGAATGGGATCACGAAACCGCTTATAACAAAGAACATCGCGACGCCGAAACGTCCGAAGTTCATGCCATTTTTGAAAAGCAGTTCCATTGCCGTCTGCGCATGACCCGCGAACCCACCATATCGGATCACCTGCTCCATCGCGTGCTGGACCACCACAACTATGGCAGCGATCCCGCGCAGCGCATCAAGCTTTTCAATTCGCATCTTACCCCTCGGGCTACTACTGTAACGTTCAGGTCTCTCACCGCCGAAAAGCTATTTGCATCCAGTGACTTGATTTCCGCTTGTATTTAGCTGGAGCCTGCAGCCAGTCGGTGATTAAGTCGCTAAATACTCTTGAACCACTAGCCCTTCCCCTCGCGCTTCCATCGTCAGTGGATCATGTGTTGCTGAGGATTTAGCAGTGTAGTTGTCGGCTTATGACTTGGGATACGTCTAAATGGGAAAGTCACACTCAGAAGGACGCGGTGAAAGGGTCAATAGGATGCTGGCCGCACATCAATCCAATGGATGCATCCGTCGCTTCCAGTCTGGATCGAGATCCCGCCGGTCGTTACGCTAGTCCTACCTTGGAAGACCAGTGGATAGCGCAGTGCGCTCCTGCTGGATGGCTTCAAGATCAGCGGTGGGTTAATCCCGGTTGTCGCAGCGTCGATAAGTCGCAGCACTGCTTCCCTATCCCCGCATTTACCGATTTTCCCAGATCGGGCTCTGAACCCCACAACCTTGCCAAACGCTGACTGCTCGAACGTCGCTGAAACATTCGCTGAATCAGCAACGAGCGTGTGCGCGCCTCCTTCCTCCTTTGGCACGAGGCTTTGCCACGGTTCCCCACCAAGCCCGAGTATGTCAGGAAGCTCGACCTTGTTAAATCCCAAGTCGCGAACAATCTCCGGATCACCGATGTCCTGAACAATAACCTGGTCCTGTGGTTTATTGCCACCCATGGAGTTCCCCGGGGTGTTGTCCGTGCGGTTGCATCCCAACAGAGCTACAATGGCGGCCAACGCCCAAAACGCGTGCAAATCCCTTGCCGTTATCGCCTGCAAGTCCATTTCCTTCTTTTGAAACGGGGCCGGCTGAGCGCATCGCGATTTAGATGCGACAGTGCAGCGCCGCCCGCCCGTTCACCGCGGCGGCATAGACTCTCGAAATTGCTCACGCTAGATCAATGGTCGAGTGTCTTGCGAGAAGGCGCCAAGCGGCCTGCATGCGAGTCGCTCTATCACCGTCGCCGGGAGGTGTTATTAGGCATTCTACCGTAGCCTTACTACACGTCGCAGCGCCTGCGTTCAGGATCAAGATTGAGGTCCGTAGTACCAGATTTCTCCACGGTTCGGCGGGCGCGGTTCCGGTGGCGACGCGAGACAGGAAGTTGGCGGCGAGTTTGTGGTGGGGGGCGACACGGCAGAAGTTCTTGAGACGGCAGAAGGCGTTCTCAATCAAATGTCGGCCGCAGTACGGGTCCTTATCATAGCGGATTTTGCGTTTGCGGTTTCGTCGTCCGGGAATGACAAGAACGGCTTCGGCGTCACGTAGCGAAGGGAGCAATCGGTCGGCATCGTAGCCCTTGTCGGCCAGTGGCCAAAGCATCTGGCCAGCACGTTCGAGGGGCGCGGGCGTGGCCTTCACATCGCTTAGATCGCCGTCAAAATATCGGGAAAGCCATTGACGTGGTTGAGCGGCATGGACCTCGGTAGTCCAGCCACCGCGCGAGCGACCAATTTCCTGGGGCTGGAGTCCCCTTTTCCGCCGAACGCCTCACGTTGCGCCTTGACGCGGGCGCTGTCGTTCGCGGTTCCTTAGTGACCACGCCAGCATTCAACAGCGCGAAGACTGGTTTGAGCCAGAAGCCACGGCGCGACCAACGGTTAAACCGGTTGTAGATTGTCGTCGACGGCCCATAATCAGCCGGGCATGACCGCAGCGGCAGCCAACCTTTAGCGCATTCACGATCCCCGAGATCACCCGGCGGTCGTCCACGCGTTTGGCACCGGGTTGGTTCCTCGGTAGATGCGGCTCGATCGCCGCCCACGCTTCGTCCGACAACCAGGACAGGGGCATGCGTCAATCCTCCTTATTCTCCACCAGTGAATAAGGAAACTGGGACCTCTCAATTAGACTGACGTCGATCAAAGGAAAGCACCAAAAATACGGCGCGTCGGCGGGTGCGGTTAGAACTAAGCAAGCTTCGTGGACAGAGAAAGAATGGGGGAAGCTATGATATCTGCGATGAACTCCGTTGCAACCTCCGCTGTAAAAACAACTAAGTTAGCCGGCACCTTTAGTCATTCCAATGCAAGAACTGTTAGTTTGGTTGTCCTTTCCTAGTTGATAGTTGACAACATATTATATACGTATTTACCATAGAATTACATTTTCGAGTTTCGATCAAATGTCGTCTCGTATAATGGAGAGGGCCTGCAAACCCTTTCAAGCTCGACATCTTCAAGCATCGGAGCAAAACATGATCCGACTCGCAGGCGCACATCGGCAGCGCCGCGAGTACGCCCCGTCGACCTGATCGACGGGGCTGTGGCTGGTGGGGCGGCGCTGGGCCGCCCGCACGCGAGGAGCCACCATGCCGAAGATCACCCCCATGCAGTCGCTTCTGCTTACCCATGCGGCTGCCCGAGAGAACGGCAGCTTGTTCCCGCTGCCGCAGGCCGTGACACATCCGCCCACCGTGCGTCGGTCGATCGCTGCTCTGCTCTCACGGGGTTGGCTGAAAGCGAGGCAGACCGAAGACGCAACGGCGTTTGCGCACCTGGAGGGGAATATTCGGTATGGCGTTTTCATCACGTCGGCGGGATGCGCGGCTGTAGGCGCCAACGCGCTGGTGGCCGAAAGGATTGCGCCTCAGACTGGTCCTCAACGCGAGACCAAGGCAGCAAAGGTCATCGCACTCCTGCTGCGTGACGGCGGCGCCACCCTCAACGAGCTCATCGAAGCAACAGGCTGGCTGCCTCACACGACGCGCGCGGCGCTCACCGGTCTCCGCAAGAAAGGGCACGTGCTCGAGAAAGCCAAGCAATCAAGCGGCCTGACTTTCTACCGGATCATCGCAGAATGACGGCGCTTGAGAAGAGCCTCGCCGAGCTGCAGTCGTTGACGTCACCAGTGTTGCATGCGCGATGGATCGACCTGACCGGCAGCGCAGTACCACGGGTAAGCCCCAAGATCTTGCGGCTTGCGCTCGCCTGGGAGCTTCAAGCGCAGGCGGCTGACGGCGCCAGTCGCAAAACAAGCCAAGCGATCGATCGACTCGCGCTCGCTTCCGGGCCATCGGCACCTTCCGCTCCCGTGCGATTGACGCGAGAATGGCGCGGCCGCGTCCATGTGGTCACGGTAGATGAGCGCAAGGTGATCCGCTGGGACGGGCGCGAATGGGGCTCGCTCAGCGAAGTCGCTCGCGCGATCACCGGCACGCGCTGGTCCGGACCCGCCTTCTTCGGCTTGAAGAAGAAGGTGGCAGCATGACCCAGGCGAAGATCCGCTGCGCGATCTATACACGCAAGTCGAGCGACGAGGGGCTGGAGCAGGACTTCAACAGCCTCGATGCGCAGCGCGAGGCCTGCAGCGCCTATATCCGCAGCCAGGCCGCGCAAGGTTGGGTCGAGCTGGCCGAGCGCTACGATGACGGCGGCTTTTCCGGCGGTACGCTCGATCGGCCAGCGCTCAAGCGTCTGCTTGGGAACGTGGCGGCACGACACATCGACGTCGTCCTTGTCTACAAGGTCGATCGGCTAAGCCGTTCGCTGTTCGACTTCGCCAAGCTGGTGGAGGCGTTCGAGAAAGCCGAGGCAAGCTTCGCCAGCATTACCCAGGCGCTCAACACGACCAGCAGCATGGGGCGGCTGACGCTCAACATGCTGCTCTCATTCGCCCAATTCGAACGCGAGATCACCGCCGAGCGCATCCGCGACAAGCTCGCCGCGTCCAAGGCGAAGGGCATGTGGATGGGCGGCGTCTCGCCGCTCGGCTACCGCGCCGAAGGACGCAGTCTAGAGATTATCGAGGAGCATGCCGCGCTCGTGCGGCATGTGTTCGCACGGTATCTCGCGCTCGGCAGCGTGCGGCAGCTCGAGGCTGAGCTGAAGAACGGCGGCGTCGTCGCGCCCCGCCGTACAACCGCAAGCGGCAAGATCATGGGCGGCGTCCCGTTCACGCGCGGGATGTTGTACCTCATGCTCCGCCGGGTGGTGTACACCGGTCGCATCGCGCATCGCGACAAGATCTATCCCGGCAATCACCCTGCGATCGTCGATGACGAGACGTTCGATCGCGTGCAGGCGATGCTCGCCGACCATCGGCAAGGACAGCCGCGCACCCGCAAGGCGCGGCCCAGCCTGCTTGCCGGCAAGCTCGTCGATCAGGCGAGCCAACCCTTGATCGCCACCCATGCGACCAAGACCGGCGCAAACGGCAAGACTGTGCGCTACCGCTATTATGTCAGCGAGAAGCTGCACCATAAGCGAAGTGACAGCGGCATGCGGATCCCGGCGCTTAATCTTGAGGCACTGGTTGCGGAGCGGGTCGCCACCTTGTTCGATGATCCCATGGAGCTGGTCGCCAGCGCCTGGCTCGACGTGCCAGCGGGCCGATATGCAGATCTTCAGCAGCGCTGCGCCGAACTCGCCGCCCGGCAGCGACGGCGCCAAGCCGACGCTTTAGCCATGCTCAGCCAGATCCGGGTGAGCGGGAACCGCGTAGAGGTGATCTGCTGCTCGGATGCGATCGCGGCAGCGTTGGGCGTCGGCGCTCATCCCGGCCGGCCGACGACCGTTACGGTCGACGCGGCGGTGCGCTTGACGCGCACCGGGCGTGCGATGCAGCTGGTTGAGGAAGGGGGCCTCACGCCGGGCGCTTCACCGGACGCATCGTTGGTGCGGATGGTGATGCTGGCACGCCGATGGTGGCAGGAACTCCGACGAGGCACGATGGACATCACGCGCCTCGCAGAACGCGAAAAGGTCAGCGCGACCTATCTCACGCGCGTCGTCAGGCTCGCCTTCCTGTCACCGCAAGTGACTGAGGCAATTCTTGCCGGCAAGCAGCGGGCCGGCGTCACAGGCAAGATGCTGACGGTTGGAGCGTCGATCGATCCGTGCTGGAAGAAGCAGGCGCATGCGCTCTTGCCGCTGAAGGACGATGCTGGCGCGCGGCCGGCTGGTCGGCCGGATGCAGGATGTGAACCGCGATGTACGCGGACGCATCGCGTCGCTGACGATGCGGGTGGGTGACCAGGTCACCACGCTTCCGGCCAGCAACTTAAGTGCCGATGGTAACGTGCTCGTTTCGGCGATGGGCAAGAGTGAGGTGAAGGACGCTGTCAAGGAGCAGGGTAGCAACCAGTAAGCGAGGCCTCCGGTTTCGGGCTCCGCTCCCCCGACGCGAACGACTGTACGTGAATGGTGAACGGTAGATAACCGCCGTTCGCTAAACGCGATCTTTGCCGCTTCTTAGTTCGCGACGGGCTGGTCCCGCTGATAGCGAGCGGCCCTGCACCTTAATCCACAGAGTGAGTGCTGGAAGCGGTTATAACGATATAACGATGTCTTTATATCGTGGTTGACAGCAGCAGGCTGATGGTGTTGACCGATCACGTCGAGGTTCCCCATCCCAGGCATGGCGACGGGGCTAAGACGGGAAGCCGGTGATGTCCTTCGGGCAGAATCCGGCGCTGCCCCCGCAACTGTAAGCGGCGAGCGGCGGCTCCATTTCGTGTCACTGGGTTCCCGCAAGGAGCCTGGGAAGGCCGGAGCCACCGCGTTGACCCGTGAGCCAGGAGACCTGCCTTCGACGCGATAACGTTCCTCGGACGGGGGTTCCTCCGGTGGATCGCGCTTGATGCGGCGGTCCGTGGCTTGCCGCCATCCGGGCCCGTTCACGCCTTGCGCGCTTTCGCCTGACCTCCCGCCCGCAAAGCCTGGGTGAGTCATGACGAATAGCGGGTTCACATTCTCGATCAGCAGCATCCCGTTCGACGAGGATTATCGTCCGGCGGACAACACGCGCATCACCACCAACTTCGCCAATCTCGCGCGCGGGGAAAGCCGCCAGGAAAATTTGCGCAACACGCTGGTGATGATCGACCACCGCTTCAACGCGCTGATGCACTGGGACAATCCTAGGGGCGACCGCTATACGCTGGAGCTGAAGATCGTCTCGGCCGCGCTCACGCTCGGCGGCGGTGGGGACGACGAGGCGTTTCCGCTGATCGAGATCCTGCACACCATCGTAACCGACCAGGTCAGCGGCGAGCGGTCCGACGGGATGATCGGAAACAACTTCTCGTCCTATGTACGTGATTACGACTTCAGCGTTGTCCTGCCCGATCACCTGAACGTCGGGGGCGGCGAAGCGCCGGAGGGCTTCGGTGATCTGCACGGCAACCTGTTCAAGCACTTCCTCAGATCGAGCGCGTACCGCGACAACTTCCGCAAACCCCCGGTCGTCTGCCTGAGCGTGTCCAGCAAGGAGGTCTATCATCGGACCGCCAACGTGCATCCGATCCTCGGCTTCGAGTATCGCAACGACAAATTCTCGCCGACCGATCAGTATTTCGCGAAGATGGGCATGAAGGTGCGCTATTTTATGCCGCCGCACAGCGTCGCGCCGTTCGCGTTCTATCATGTTGGCGATCTGGTCAGCGACTACACCAACCTTGAACTTGCCAGCACGATCGCGACGATGGAGACTTTCCAGAAGATCTATCGTCCGGAAATCTACAACGCGAACTCGGTCGCGGCTGAGCATTACCAGCCGAGCCTGAAGTATCAGGACTATTCGCTGACCCGCATCGTCTACGATCGCGAGGAGCGCAGCCGCCTCGCCGTCGAGCAGGGCAAATTCGCCGAAGAGCATTTCATCAAGCCGCATCGGGCCGCGCTCCAGCGCTGGTCCGCGACCTGCGGCCTCTGATCCCCACGACAAGAAGGTATTTGCATCATGACGACATTGTTGCCGACGACGACCGCGGGCAGCCTGCCCAAGCCATCGTGGCTGGCCCAGCCCGAGACCCTGTGGTCGCCCTGGAAGCTGGAGGGCGAGGAACTGATCGCGGGCAAGCAAGACGCGCTGCGCCTGGCGGTTGACGATCAGCGGCAGGCGGGCATCGACATCCTCGGAGACGGCGAGCAGACGCGCCAGCACTTTGTCACGACGTTCATCGAGCATCTCGATGGCGTCGATTTCGAGAAGCGCGAGACGGTGCGCATCCGCAACCGCTATGACGCGAGCGTGCCGACGGTCATCGGCGCCGTCTCGCGACCGAGGTCGGTGTTCGTCGATGACGCTCGCTTCCTGCGCGCCCAGACCGATCAGCCGATCAAGTGGACACTGCCGGGGCCGATGACGATGATCGATACTCTTTGCGACGCCCACTACCGGAGCCGTGAGAAGCTGGCGTGGGAGTTCGCCCGCATCCTCAACGAGGAGGCGAGCGAGTTGGAAGCGGCCGGGGTCGATATCATCCAGTTCGACGAACCCGCCTTCAACGTTTTCTTCGACGAAGCCAACGACTGGGGCATCGCCACGCTGGAGCGCGCGGCCGATGGGCTGAAGGCCGAGACCGCTGTCCACATCTGCTACGGTTATGGCATCAAAGCCAACACCGACTGGAAGAAGACGCTTGGTTCCGAATGGCGTCAGTATGAGGAAACCTTCCCCAACCTTCAGAAGTCGAAGATCGATATTATTTCGCTGGAATGCCATAACTCGCGCGTGCCGATGGACCTAATCGAACTGATCCGCGGCAAGAAGGTGATGGTTGGCGCGATCGACGTTGCGACCGACATGGTTGAGACGCCGGAGCAGGTCGCCGACACGCTGCGCAATGCCCTGCGGTTCGTCGATGCCGACAAGCTCTATCCCGCCACCAACTGCGGGATGGCACCGCTGTCTCGCAATATCGCACGAGGCAAGCTGAAGGCCTTGGGTGGCGGCGCAGAGATTATCCGAAAGGAACTGTCGGCCTGACGCGGCAACGTCCGCTAACGCCATCTACCCCTACCAGCAGTGGACCGGCCGCTTTCCTCCCAATCTCTGCCATTTACGCTCGCGTTGGCGGCACCCGAAAGCGGAATGGCAGCAAACGCGCAGTTGCGGACGTCAGCTCCCGCAATCGTCAGTTCCGCCCCATTCATCTGAAAGGTGCATCCACGGCTCTCCCGCGTCCGCCAGGATCAAGACGATGCTTCTTCGTCCCAGTGGTGCCGCCTGAAGGTGCAAGCCGCTGGTAACAATATAGCTCTCGCCTGACTTGATCGTCCGCCGCTCAAACGGCGTTTCGGTACACTGCTCGCCATCGATGACGTAGAAGGCTTCCGGTCCTGAATGCGAATGCACTCGCGTTCGCATGCCTGGCGGGAAGAGTGATTCCATGAACTTGGCAACCAATGGCTTACCTAGCGTAGGCAGGAACGGACCAGCTACGTGGTGAGTAGGGAGCTTGGGCTCCGAGCCTGTGGCGGACAAGATGTAAAGCCACCAGTGCCATGAGCATTCCGGCGGTCGCCCACTGATAACCGGTCGCTTCGCTCTTCGCCTCCGCTTCTAACCTCATTCGCACGATGTGCCAGTAGAGCACGGGCGGAGGAGCTTCGATCGTCCGCTCGGTTGACAAGCAACGGCCGGGTTTGCCGACGTTTTCGCTGGCCAAAGCGGTGCATCCACCTGGAACTGCGGGAACCGGTTGGGCCATTAGCCCCAGTCCCAAAGCCGTCGAAGCGATCAACATGCTGGCCATTCTATAGCTCGCTGATGGTAACATCATCGCATCAGAAGCAGTGATCGGCGACGTCCGCCTTCCCTCCCAGTTCACGCCAGTCCTGAAGCCAGATGTCGATGCCGAAACCAGCCACTTGTTCGCATGAACGGATCGCTGGTTGTGGGCACGATCTAAGCGGCGGCGAACGTCCGCGAGTGCGTTCTAGTCGTCAGTATGGCGGGGCGACGCGCTTCTTCTGTTCGCGCGCCGCCCCGGTCCACCAGGCGAGATCGTCGGCGAAGCGAGGGAAGGTTCTCGCGAGTGCCGAGCCTCCTTCGCCGATCGGCTCCCCCGCCTCGTCGAGCGACTGTCCGATGCTGCCGACCGTCAGCGTGCTCGAGACCACAACCATTCCCATCTCGGAAAGGGTGCCGTGCCAAGCAACACTGGCATGAGCGCCGGCGAGGCGGCCTGCCGAGTAGCTGGCGATTGCAGTGGGACGCCAGTACCACTCCTCGAGGAAGTGATCGGTCAGGTTCTTGAGCCCCGGCTGCTGCCCCCAGTTGTATTCGCCGGTGACAAAAACGAACGCGTCAGCCGCACGGATCTTGCCCGCGAGCTGTTCCATTGTCGCTGGCGCTTCGCCAGGTGGATACTCCTTGTACATGCGATCCAACATCGGCAGCCCGACCTGCTTCGCGTCAATCAGTTCGGCGTCGGCGCCACGCTCTCGAAAGGAGCGCACGAGAAAGTCGGCCAGCCGGATTCCCCGCCGGTCCGACCGGTAAGAGCCGTAAAAGACGAGAATGCGATCGGTCACCAGTGATCTCCCGGGAGGGGTCGTGCGCACGAGTCATACCTCGTTGTGCTAAGAACGACCATCTCGTCCGCGGCTTGGCGCGCGAGGTCACGACCGGGTGAACCAACGTCCGCATCGACAGATGGCTGAGCGCTCCTGACCGTCTGTGATTGGGTCATCCTGACCTCGCAAGCATGCTGAACAAACATCCGCTTGCGCCATCGCGCTTCCGAAACCTGCCGAACGTCAATCGGCCCAACGTCTGTTGTCGACCGCCTCCAATACCAATGGCCGTTTGCGGGAAGTGCGTAGCTGCCCCCTTCGTGACTGATTATGGTCCTTTGAATTTGTGCGGCGAGGAACGCGAAAGAACGGTCGCCTCGCCGTACCCGCGCGAATTCTAGGCGAAGCTGGTCTATGCAGCGCAGTCTGCTCACGGCGCCGCGGTTGTTTCGTTCAGAAAGGCGAGCAAATCGGCATTGACCCGGTCGGGATCGGTAATCGCGATCCCGTGATTGCCGCCCGGGTAGACGAGCAGGCGAGCATTCGGAATTATTTCGGCGGCGCGCCGCCCGCCTGCCTCGACGGGTACGATCTGATCATCGTCGCCGTGGATCACGAGCGTGGGCACATCGATTTGCCGAGCGTCCTCGGTATAGTCGAGCTGCCAGCTATAGGATGTCTCGTATTGTGCGAGCAATCCTCCCTGCAAGCCCAAGAACCAGAACAGGTCGCGCATGCCCTGCGACACTCTCGAACCATCCCGGTTGGCGCCGAAAAAGGGGACCGCGACATCCTTGAAGAATTGAGAGCGGTTGGCGAGCGTGCCAGCACGGATCTGCTCGATGGCCTCCATAGGAACGCCTGCCGGATTGTCAGCGGCTTGGAGCATTCTGGGCACAATCGAATCCAGCAGCACAACCTTCGCGACGCGATCCGTCCCGTGGCGGCCGATATAGCGCGCGACTTCGCCGCCACCAGTTGAATGACCCACCAGCACGACCTCGGTGAGATTAAGATGCTCGATCAGGCTGGCGAGATCGTCTGCCCATGTGTCGACGTCATTGCCGAAGTCGGGCTGGTCGGAGCGACCATTCCCGCGCCGATCATGCGCGATGGTACGAAAGCCGTGACCGCGTAGAAACATCATCTGCACGTCCCACGCATCGCCCGTAAGCGGCCAGCCATGGCTAAACAGGACCGGCTGGCCCTTGCCCCAATCGCGATAGTAGATTTGTGTTCCGTCACCCGTTGTGTGCATCGGCATGTCACGTCTCCTTGTGAGCGGTTCAAGCGAGTACGGGCGGCCAAGGGCGAGTCGGCGAGCACCGGCGGGGGATGCTGGTGATCGGAACTCGGCTCACTGACAGCGAGCGGAGGTTATCACAAAAGCGATGGCGGCGCGCGTCGAGGTCCATGGAGACTCATGCTGTCCCATGCGCGGGAACTACTGTGGCCATCGGCAAACTTGCGCCTTACCAGCTTAAATGAATGAAGACTTCTGGGGACGAATATCCTCGGAATTGAGGATGGCGGAACAGACGACGATCGGGCGGGTGGCTCTTGCGCCTGCTACAGCCAACGAGGCCTCAACGACTTGGCGGCTCTATGTGGCCGACGTGGAGGCACGATTGTCGTCCCCGTGTCTATTAAGGGTGCCCCGCGGCGTCAGTGGTCGAGGATATACGAATCGATGCTGAAAGTCGTCGCCGCTACAGCCATCCCCCAAGGGGAAGAAGGCCGCTTGGCAGCACCGGTGATAAGACCGTCGTAGCGCAAATATGCTGGCCGGAGTCGGCGCTCGCGCGCATCGACCGGGTGCGGGGCTGCCAGGATCGCTCGGCCTTTATCCGAGAGGCGGTCGAACGTGAGCTTAGACTGCGGGAAGTGCTTCTCCGCGAGTAGTTCGTAAGGCCTCCGTTCGTTCGACCATGTCCGAGTGAGAATTGGACGCATCGCGAGATACTGCCACTGGGCGTCTGCGAAAAAGGGCGCCCTCTGGTAGATCGCCAGGGAAGGTGTCCTTTGCCGCGGTTATCGAGAGGGACGGATCTTGGCGGTTAGTGTGGGCACGCGAATTTCACGGAGCCTCAAGGTACCTCAAGGATCTTTTAGGGTCACGATCAGATCACAAGAACGGTGGTAGCGCTTGGTCGGCAGACAAGACCTGTACTGGCGCTTTTGACCGCTTGGAGCAAACGCCGCTCGACGGCGCCTCACGGACCAGGCCGCCGGGAAGGCTAATCGGGCGAATTTGGCTGCGCCATCATGCCTCCGATCTGAAAGAGCGTAACCGCCGCTCAGTTCGGAAGCTTTAGTAACCACCCCAGCTTCAGTTTGGGCAGGCAGTAGGCCACAGATAAGCTGCATATAACGGTTGTACCTGTGAGAAGTAGCGGTGCGGAGAGCGACACCAGCGGGCTGACTTTAACGGAAGCCGGGAGATACAGTGCCGCAAGGTTTAGAAGCGCCGTGAGCACCAAGAAGTGTACAACATATACTTGCAGCGTCCTGGATCCCATCCATCTGCCAAAGGCGGCGAATGCTTCAATGTGTCGGGTCGCTAGGCTCGCGGCGATGATTCCCCAGATCACGCACACGATGCCTGCGACAGGAAATATGCCGAAGACCTTTTCATGATACGCCCAGACGGCCACCAGCATGATAGGTGTGACCGCGGCGAATGCGGGAATGCTCGCGCGGGCAGCTAAGACGAAAGGTAAGCGGCTAAAACGCAGGCCGGCGAAGAAGAAGAACATGCACTGGAGCATGAGCCGCGGAGGGGGGTGTATCGCATCTCTTAATTCTGGGGCAAAAGACGCGGCCACATACGTTACAAAGAGAACTAGAGCGCTTGGTACGCGAGATGCAAACCTCGCGACTACAAAAAACACGGCAAGTGCCCAAAGATACCAGGCTGGAGAATCTCCCAGCATAAGCAAGGCTGCTTGCTGATACAAGGGTAGGCTGCTTTCAGCTAGCCTTGGCCATGACGGAATCATCGCCATGTATATTGTGCCCCAGACTACGTATATATAAAGATTATTCCATACTCTCTTGTATGAGACTTCGTGCCATGGCTTCGTGACTGCGTTTGTGGCAAGCATGCCTGATATCAGAAAGAACAAAGGCATTCGCAGTGGCGTTATGATGTCGCTAATAAACGGCCAGAGGCGATCCGCCAGCGCGTCATTTTGGAACCCTATAAGCCACGTGGAATGTCGGGAATGGAAAAGTACTACGAGGATGATTGCGCACGCGCGCGCGAAATCGGGCCACGCCTCGCGCTGCCGAAGAGCTGCCGATGACCTATCCGTCACTGTGCATTTTGCAGATCTCGGCTGATGGACCGCGGTTTCCTCAGTCTTGGCGCTACCATAAACGATCATCGTAGCACCGTTCGCATCGATCAGGTTTATCGCAACTTGGGTCTTCGTATGGGCACTCACGGGGAGGAAGCAAGAACGCAGCCGCTGTTTTGGCGGATAGCGTCAGTCTTCGCCGGAGGAGGGAGAAGAGCTGTCCTGCAACATATTCCCCAAGTCCGGATGGCATCCTTTGATCGCGTCCCAAGTCGATAATCAGATTTGATGATAGACGCGGCAAAGCAGGCCGAATATTGGCAATTCGGGGGTATTCTCTCTTGCCTTGCGATGCTCGGCTTCCGCCGGTGAGCCCGATGGCAACGCTGAAAGGAACTTCCGGTCAACTTAGACGGGCGCCGTCGGCTTCTGCAAATCGATACGGGCGGGCTGAACCACCCGGACCATTGTGGATCGACCAGGGCGAAGGCGGCTGAACCTGTCCACCTGCCTGGCGGAACGATCGGTGTCCGGGCGCGCCGGCAACCGGTCCGTTTCGACTGGGCGGATCCAATAGATATCTCTTGCGGGGCGGTTCGCCGACCAGCGGGTAGCAAACGGCAGTTAGCTTGGGCGAACTGCTTTAGCGGACCTCCTCCCGGTAAATCGATCTCGCTTGCAGTCTTTACGCCTCTCAAAAATATGCGCGAAGTCGCCGGCAGAGTCCGGCTGTGGCGGTACAAATAGATCGGAGATCGCCGCGGAGAAGTTGAGGTCAAGTTGAAGATTTAGGACTTGATAGCCCGCGCTTCGAAGCAGCGGGATCCGTGATTTCCGCTATATCTCCGGCGCTGAGTTCCACGTAAGCTAATATTTCGTCGGAGTAGTGGGGGGCTGAGTGACGACTGGAGCCATTGAGCGCGAGAAGGTACACCGGCTCTTCCACTCCTTGGACATGCTTCGAGGTTTAGCGGCGCTGTCGGTTGTTGGGCTTCACCTGAATGGCCAGATCGCCGAATGGATGCCCAGCAGCTATCTGGCTGTAGACCTGTTCTTCGTATTGAGTGGGTTCGTGATAGCGCACGCTTATCAGGTCCGCTTCGATCAAGGGCTTTCTTTTCGAACATTCATGAGGATGAGAATAGTACGCCTCTATCCACTATATATTGCAGGAACATTTGCCACGGGGGCAACGGTTGCGCTAATTAGTATGGTGCAAGGCAAGCAGATCGACTCTTTCGCATTCTCTGCCAGCATGGCCTTCGCGATCCTCTTCTTGCCAACGCCTCGATCTCTATCTTCCGATGGCTTTCACGTGTTTCCCTTCAACTTTCCGGCTTGGTCGCTGTGCTGGGAGATCGCCGTTAACGCTCTGTATGCGCTTGTCGCCAAACGGCTCTCCAACATGCTGCTTGCTGTGCTGGTGACGATAGGTGCATTTCTCCTTTTGAGCGCAGTAATGCTCTATGGGAATTTGGGAGGTGGGTCGAACTTCCGTACATTTGGAAGTGCGCCGCTGCGGGTGGTGTTTTCGTTTTTCGCAGGCGTGGCGGTTTATAGAGTGTGGATGTCAGATCGCTTCCCGCACGTGCGCATGAACCCGATATTATCCGCGGTCTTATTGCTGGCTATCTTCATGATACCTGCCGGAAGACATCCGCTTTTCGATCTCGGCGCCGTGATGATCGTATTTCCGCTGCTGGTCTTTGCTACCACGCGGGAACCAGCCTCACCTCACGTGCAGAGGGTTTTCACGGCTCTCGGCCTATCATCATACCCGGTCTATGCGCTCCATGCGGCGTTCCTGCGCTTTGAGGGCATCGCTGCGGGTAAGCTTGAGAGACACGCTTCTTCCGCTCTTTTGCCCTTCGAGATCACCTTTTTGGCGCTTATGATGGCTGTAGGCATTGCTGCCGACATATATTACGACAAGCCAGTGCGGATGTGGCTCGCTGCCCGTTTTCCGAAAGCCGATCGCTAGGGTAAGAACTCGTTGATCACAGCCAGAAGATGAAGGTGGCAGCGAGAGCAACGGCGGAGAAGAAGGCGGTGGGACAGCGATTGTAGCGGGTGGCAACACGCCGCCAGTCTTTGGAGCGGCCGAACAAGATTCCGATGGGGCTAGGGCGCCTGTACCGGCGCCTGTCAAACCTGATGGGCTCATTGCGTGATCGCCGATCCGGGGTGCAGGGTTGACGAAGACGATGCCGCTCAGCACTCGCCGGTCATCCACCCGAGGCTTGCCATGGCTCTTCGGGAAAAACGGCCGCAACCGCTCGATCTGCTCGTCCGTCAGCCAAAAACAGGTCGCTCATCCCGGCCTCCTCGCGGAGCCTGGATCAGATCGCGACCCTTAGACCAATGGGGCCCGACCCTAGTCACCGTCACTTCCTCTTCGCTTGATCCGCGATGGCGCCGCGGCACAAAGCGGCACGCGTGTTGCTTGCGAGGAAGCCGACCGGCTTTCCCTGCCGCGCATTCGTGTTACGCTGCTACGAAATAGGAGAGGGCGGCATGAGCGGCGAAGACCTGCGCGCGTCACTAATCGCATTGACGCCGATGAACCCGGCGTACCGACGCGATCCTCATGCAGTGCTACGTCCGTTAAGTCATCACTGCCCGGTGGCTCGCGACGATGAAGCAGGTACCTTCATCGTCACCCGCTACGCCGACGCGCGTCGTGTCCTCATCGATCGACGCACGTCGCGTGACGGCATGAAGGCAGAGGAAGGCGCCCATCTGGCGCGTCGCCAGGCTGCGCAGCTGCCGACAGAAATACCGCGGACCGAAGTTGTATCTATCCTTCAGCTCGACGATCCCGATCACACACGCATCAGGCGACCGCTGCAACGCGCCTTCCATGCGCGGGTGAGGACCTGCCGGCCGCGCGTGGAGGCAGTTGTTGACGCGGCGCTCAACGCGATTGATCCGGGTCAGCCCTTCGATCTCATGGCTGCGTATTGCGTGCCGATCCCGGTTGAGGCGATTGCGGTCATTCTGGGTGTCGATCATGAGCGGCTGTCCGACTTTCGCACGTGGTCTGAGGGGGTGATCCTCGGGCTAAACCCGTTCCGCTCACCCGAGCAGACGGCGACGCTGGAACATTGTCGTGCCGCGCTCCACGCCTATTTCCACGAGGTGATCGCGGCGCGGCGGGATCACCCGTGCGACGACCTCATCAGCGACATGGTCGCGCGTCAGGCCGAGGGCGCTGACATCAATGAGGACGAACTGGCAGTAAACCTCATTGCCCTCCTTGTTGGCGGCAATCTCACGACGACCGATCTTATTGGTAATGGCGCTCGGCTGTTGATGTTGAACCCGCGCGAGCGCGACAAACTGCTCGCCGATCCCGCGCTCGCCCCGGCGCTGGTCGAGGAAGTGCTCCGTTACGAAGGCCCCGTTGATATGACGCAGCGGATCATGGGAGAGGACGTGGTGGTGGGCGGTTGTCCCGTTGCCGCACGCCAAGTGGTCTCGACCGTCTTACGCGCGGCCAATCGCGACCCCGAGGTCTTCGAAGAACCGGACCGGTTTCTCATCGACGCCAAGCGCCCGCCCCACCTTGCCTTTGGCGGCGGCAGCCACATCTGCATCGGCGCACCTCTGGCCCGACTGGAAGGTCAGATTGCGTTGCTAAAGCTGTTCCAGCGCTTTCCTGAATTGCGCATGGTGGATGCCGATGCGGTGCCCGCCTGGCGCACGCTGCCGTTCTTTCGCGGAATGGAGGAGTTGATGGTCACGGCGTGACCGCTCGGAGCGGCCGGCGCATTTCGCCAGCCTCCCAACTTACGGGCGAGGCGGACCGCTTAGGAGGATAGCCGATAGCAAGACCATCTCGAGACTTGAGTGAAGCCTCGCGTGGTCGGTGAGGGGGTCCGCGGCTGTCATCACTACGCACGCTGCACCGAGGACGGAGCTGAACTGGGCCTTTGGCACCCTCCGCCGGTTCTACATCGCCCGTTTCTTGTGCAGCGCTGGTGCTTGGTCCCACGGTCACGCTGCAAACCAAAGCTCGCACACCTAACAAAGCAGGCCGGTGACCCCTTGCGGTTCGTCATTCTTCTATGTCTGGCTCCATTCGCTTCGGCGCCATCTGACAACAACGCAAACCACCCTCTTGATCGGCTTAGCCGTGAGCCTGTTGCCCGCAGGTCAGCACCAAGCGGCAGAGTTCAATACGTCCGTTGATATCGAGCTTGGCGAACACGCGCCGCAAGTGCGTCGATACGGTCCAGTGGCTAATCCCAAGGTGGATCGCGACTGTCTTATTGGAAAGGCCGCGCGCCACCATTTCCGCAATCTCCCGCTCGCGCGGGGAAAGAGCGTCAAGCGAGGTCAGCAGAGCATCGTGTCGGGGCGCAACCGGCATTGCGTCGCGGTGATCCCAGGCCGCTTGCCCGGCGGAAGGCCACAGATCAGCGGGCTCCTGCCCCGCTACTTGCATTCCGGCTCGCATGTTCCGCGTCCCTGATTGCCGTTGTCATCCTAGGCCGACAGCCCGCGCGAGACCCGTGCCGCCGGCCGGAACGTCACCACATTGTCCCGGCCAGGCCCGGGCTGATTGCGTAGCCCCAACGACTCCGCGCTGGTCAGCCAGTCGTCGCAGGCATCGACGATCGCTTCGAGCAGCGATTCAAAGTCGATCCGCACTGTGTTGAGGAGGTAATCCTCTGCCAGCCAGCGCAGGATCTCCCGACCGGTCACGGCCATCCGGCTACGTTGCGAGGTCACAGGTATCTCCTTCAGATACCGTTTCATGATCTCCTCCAGAGCATCCCACGCGTTGTCGGCGCCAAAGAGGTTGATGACATCATTCGAGCCAAGGATATCGAACGCCTCCTGCAACAGCGTCATCACTTCACTGCGCAGCACCGCGACATGGCCGTAGGATACCTGTTTGAGATTGTGGCGAAGGTCGAGCCCGGACCGACGCACCACCGCCATGCTGCCGAACGTCTCGCGCCCACCATCGGGACGAAGCACCTCCGACACCCGCTTGTCCTCGAAGAAGCGTGACACATGCTGGCAGAAGGTGCTCAGCAGCGCATGGAAGGCGGTGTTCGGTTCTGCGCCGCTGGGAGGCAGCGATTCCGTATATCCAAACACCTTCCGATACACGGATCGGCGCTCGCGCTGGGTGTAGCGTAGCACGCGCTTGCGATCGAACTGGTATAGCGAAAGCGCACCTGGCCCGTCCGACAAACGCACTTCGCCAGACTGGAACAGCTGCTGAAGCTTCAGCA
This sequence comes from Sphingomonas sp. IC4-52, assembly GCF_020707225.1. Classification (NCBI taxonomy): domain Bacteria; kingdom Pseudomonadati; phylum Pseudomonadota; class Alphaproteobacteria; order Sphingomonadales; family Sphingomonadaceae; genus Sphingomonas; species Sphingomonas sp. IC4-52. Next base: position 215,935 of record NZ_JAJFEU010000004.1, read on the forward strand.
CGCCGCGGAACACGCCGGCCCGCTCATGCTGGTATATGTAGTATAGGTCCGCAACCGCTGTGAGCCGGTCGCGGCTGATCTGGTCGTCATACGTGGGAACGAGCGGCGCTGGACGCACCTCGTCCAGCCGGCTGGCGACACGATCGCCCAGGCCGATCAGGCTGGCGAGGCCACCATCGTCCTCCGGAGCACCAGGGACTGCCTTCAGCGCGTCCATCAGGAGCGTTTCGGCATCGCTGATATATTGGTTGATAAGCTCGGCCTGGGCAGGCGTCTTGGCCAGCTCGTCGCGCGCGTCACGAACCATGGTGGCCCGTAGCGCCTGGAGTTTCGCGAGGAGGTCGTTCAGCTCACCGAGGGTTTGCGGATTGTTGGCCATGATGTGCGGCTCCGGTTCGAGAACAACGCATGGTATCAATCGTCGCTGTCACTGCCCTGCTTGCCGGCAAGGACATTCGCCTGCTCGCTTGCCGACGCGAGATAGCCAGCAAGCTCCAGCAGCTGGATGCGTGGCAGCGGCCGTGACAGACCCAGGCGGCGACTTTCGGCGAAGCGCCCCGCGGCCTTGGAGAGGCTGTCCAGCTCACCGGCGAGCAATTGCGCCTGATTGCGTCGCAGCGTGGCGGCGCGGTTCTCTGCGCCGGCATAGGCAAGCGCGACTGACCGAACCCAGCGGATGAACTGGCCGATCGACAGGCGCACCGTTCCCGTGTCGCTCTTGGGTTCGAGCTGGACGTCCTGTTCAGGAATGTCGGTACCCGATCGCTCCAGATAGGCTTCGAGCTGATCCGCCGAGGCGAGCGCTGCGGTCAGCAATTCCTCCAGCCGCGCCGCGGCGACGCCCAGCTGCGCACCGCTTTGACTGGCGGTCAGGCGCTTGCAGATGGACTCTTGGAGCGAGATCAGGTTGGCGAGCTCGGTACGAACCTCTTCATCGCGCACCACGCTGGTCGGTGCGCACAATTCGTCGTCGCGGAAGCTCGTCATTATGTCGATCTGCTCCTCCACGCCGGAGGCGTTGGCGAGCGCGTCGGAAAGGCGGGAGCGGGCGGTGCCGTCCACTTCCACAATCTCGGCATTGTCTAGATAGTCGCCGATCGCTTGGTTCAGCCGGCGCAGCTGGAATTTGGCGCGCGGCGGGTTCACGCCCATCGGATCGCGTGCGGTCTCAACAAGGGCGTCCAGCTCACGCCGGATGACCTCTCGCTCCACCGAGCCTTCGGTCCATGGTGAGGCAAGCTGAAAGCGCGCCATACTGGGCAAGCGATCGAGGATGCCGAGCAGCGCATCCGCCTCGGCACGGAGCAGGTTGGCGTTCACCAGACCGCGCCCGCGCAGCAGCTGGCTTGAGCCATAGGGGTCGCGGCTGAAGGGCTGTGGATCAGTGCGCTGGTATACGCGGTTGCCGTCCCTGTCCCGCGAACTGAAATTGCGGGACAGCGCGTCGATTAATCGTGCGCGGGCGGCATCCGGATTGCTGCTCGCCGGCAACTGAACGCCGTCATGCGGAAGACCGATAGAATCCAGTGTGGCCGCCATTTGATCTGACACCGTGTCGAAACGGCGCCCTGACGTACGCCCCGGCCCCATCGATCCACCGCCCAGAAGCGCAACCGCGGCGGCGATCTCGCTCACGTCGCTAAACTGCCGTCCGACCGGATCGTCCGTCGTGCTCATGACAATTGCCTCCTTCACATCCAGGCCGGGCGACACCGCCACGATCGTTTCAGCAAGTTCGCCGCAGCTCTTCTGCAGCGCCTCGAAGTGGCGCTCGGTAAGTGACCAGAGTGCGGCGCTCTGACCGGCCGCGCCGTCGCCTTGCAGCTCCCGGTCCAGGTCATCGGAATTGTCGCGGCTCAGCACGCCGTCGCGGAGCACGTCGCACAATTCCACCGCGTGGCTGACTGCCGCGCCGGGTCGCTCGTCTGCCAGCGCCGCCAGCGCCTCCGTTCCTCGTCGCTCGGCCAACCGCAGCCCTTCGATCAGATTGGCGAGCAACCGGGTGTCGCCGCGTTGCCGCAGCTTGCCGATCGGCAGGCGCGCCTGTCGGATCTGCCGCAACACGGCTTCCAGAACCTCGCGGAAACCGGAAAGCGGCAGTGCGTCCGTTTCCTGTGCGGATAGGGGGGCGTCGATCATTCAACCTCTCCCCAACGCTGCATAGAAGTTGCGCGCCAGCACCTCTGGCGGCGTCTTTGCCCAAGCTAGCGCCTGGCGCACCGCGGCGATCAAGAACCGCTCCGGCAGGACGCCGGTGTCCATTCCCACCTGCAGCCGCTCCGCCGCTTCGCGCACCAGCATGGCGTGTTTGGGCTCGAACCGGATGACATCCGCAAGCGCCTTGCCGCCATATTGGTTAAACGGCTGAAAACAGATAGCATCGAGCACGGCATCGATTTGTTCGTTCAGCCGTGCGCGAACCCAATCAGGGATCGATGTCCAGACGGCAGGCGGGTAGAGGGCGTCCCAGGCACGGCGGAACGCCCGTGCGTCCCCGCCGAACCCAATCCGCTCGAGCAGCCGAAGCCCGAGCGGGACGCGGATCACCGGCGTCGGATGAACTGCCTCATCGTTCCAGGCGGCGCTCGACTCTCGTGAACGCCCGACCACGTCCATCAGCGAGCCGACGTACGCCGGCCCGATCAGCAGCACGCCGGCGAGATCCGCATAGGTTTCTTTATGCCAGCGCTGCCACACCGCGGCATTACGGGCCGGCAGAGCCTTTGCCTTGAACTGCGCCCCGATGCGGCCAGGCATCACTTCCCAAAGACCAAGATCGCTTTGAAGATTGTGCGCCACCTCATGCGGCACGGCTCCCAGCGACCAAGGGTTGAGCAAGCGGTGATAGGGTACCTTCACCAGTGGAAATGGATTGGGCTGCCGGCCGAGCCGCGCCAGCCGAACCCCGCGGCGGAAGGTGGCAGGGCCGAAGCCGGTTTCCATATAGGAGAACGGTGAGGGCGACGGGATGGAACGCGCGCGGCCGAGACCGAGGTAGACGGCCTGATAGCAATCGAGCGCTACCCGATCGAGCGCACCCAGCCAGTTGGCAAAAGGTCCGGTGCGCTGGCCGAACATGTTGAGATAAAATTCCCAGACCTGCTCTGTCTCGCGCGCCAGCGTTTCGCTGCGCTCCTTGAGGGTCAGCAGCGCGTCACGCTCGGTATCGCCTCTGGTCAGCACGTTTCGCGCATGGATTGCCAGCTTTCGTTCCTCGCGCTCCTGACGCAGCCGGGCGGCGGCGATCATCCGGTTCACCGCATCAAGATGAGCGGCGCTGGGGGACGATGGGCCGGTGCCGAACTCGCCCGCGCGGAACGGACGCAAGCCATTCACGTACCGACGTGAATTGACGGCCGTTCGCCAAGCAAAATAGGTCAGAGCGGCAGGCGGGGTGCTCAGAGCGAGCGTGGCAATCGGACGCGTAGCGACGCGCGCTGCCGCCGTGCTTCTGCGTTCCACGAGCGCATGGCTTGGAAGGAGGGCAGGGCTGGTCATGATGCCACATCCAGACCGCTCGGCCATTGACCGATCGGCCGCCCTACATTGCGGGCTTCGCTCTCCTGCTCGCGCAGGATGGAGGCGGCGGACAAGAATTGGCTGATCAGCTTGGCGGCTGCTTCGATCGCTTGCTGGTCGATGATCCCGACACGATTGGCCGCGACGGCGAGGGCCGAGGAGATTGCCGCGTTCAGAACCGTATCGGTCAGGGAAGAGGAACCATCGGCGTCGCTCAACAGCTTGCCGAGAATCTGCACGAAATCGCTGGACGCGCTGGATATGAGTAAGTTGACGATTTGCGGCGGGTAGCGGCGCGGGCTCAGCGCCACTTCCACGCCCTTGCGAAAGGCAGGGAGCGCCATGCGACGATAGCGGGTCAGCATGGCGTGGCGATGGTCGCGCTTGCTCCTCGCCGCCTGGCCTCGCATTTGGGCGCGAGTGGTGCGAAGCCGGTCCACGCGGATGCGTTCGCGCGAGGGCGGAAGGCCGCCGCGCTGGCGGGCACCCGGCCGCAGCTCCTCGTCAGGTTCGCCCGGCGCTCGGGGCAGCAGCTCGGTATTGCCCTTGCCCCTTGGCGTCGGCAGCCCCAAGCCCGGCAGGGTGTCTGTTCTGCCGGGCCGGCTCGCAAGCAACTGACGCGCGTGGGTCAGCATCGCCGACGCCCGTCCCAGCGCCTGCCGCCGAGCGCCATCCAGTTGTGGAGCGATGGGCGCCAGAGCGCCGAGCCGCCATTGCAGCTTGGCGACGAAATTGCCCTGCACCTCGCGAGTGACACCAAGCCGCCGCGCGGCGTATTGACGCGGGGTCATGTTCGCCGCTGTTGCCGCGTAATGCCTGGCATTGACCAAGGCGAGCCCTGCGTCACTCACCAGTCGGTCGACATCCTCGACTCTCACGGCTCGTCTCCCCACTTTTACGGGGTGGATCCAGTTTAGAAGAACCGCTCCGCAGCGGCCACGGCTTTCTTGTCGATACCCCGCTTTTTGGTCGCATTGTCGGCGAGTGCCTTCGCTATCACCTGGGGATTGGAAAGCGTGCGGCTGGCATGACGCGCCATCACCCGGACTGCTGTGCGCGGCGTGACTGGCCGGCCGGACTGGACCTTGCGAGTCAGGGTCGCGACCGTCTTTTTCTGAATGGTCGGCAGGGTCCGGATCAAAGCCTTTGCCCGCGGGTCGCGACTAGTGGCGAGACGCCGGGCGACATCGCTGCCGGCCTTTGCCAGAACCGGCATGACCGCCTTCACCGGAAGCGGTGCCCGGCTCGCAATCGTCACGGTTAGCGCGGAACCGAGCGCGCTGGCATCAAGCGGCGTTGACCGGGCCGCGGCCGCCGCCATTGCCTCCGAGAGCTGGTCGTCCGTGGCAGGCACGCGCACGGGTGCGTTCAGCTCGTCCTCGGTTTCCCCTTCGTCCTCCGACTCCATGTTTTTGACGAAGCCCCCCAGCTTGCCGCCGATCGCAGCACCGGCGGGGCCGCCAAGCGCTCCGCCGATGACGCTGCCAATGGCTGGTGCAAACTTCTTGGCGATCGGAGCCACGACCTTGGCGGCTTTCTTTGCCGCGCTCCAGATCTTCCCAAAGAACGGGTCTCCTTCCATGTCCCCGAATTGATCGAACTGGTCAAACGGCTCGAACTGGTCGAAGCTTTCGCCCTCCCAGGCTTCCTGGTCGAAGCCATCAAAGCCATCAAAGCCATCATATCCATCGGCGCCGCTGCCGCCGCTGAGCGATTCATATTCAGCAAGCGCGCCATTGCCGCCGCCATTCTCGCTCTCGGCCTGCATAAAGCCGTACCCGTCTGCTTCATTCAGCTCAAAGGGGTCGGCCTCCATCTCGCCATAGGTCTGGGTTTCGTACATGGTCTGGGCTCCTCCGCACGATACGGCTTGAGCTTGGGAGGCCGACCCTCTCGGCCGACTCCGAAGTCGACGAGTAGGATCGCTCCGTTGGTCGGCACCGGACTAGTCGCACCGACCAACTACCCCGTTCATGGTAGCTCATTCACACGGGCGGTGCGGCAGAGAAATCGACCAAAAGAAGAACCGTTAGCGGCCGGATCTCGGCACCTGAGCTTGTTAGGGGTGACTGATCGCGACATTGGCTGGCAGGAACTGCGGGAGCGCTAGCCCGACCTACGCGGGCGTGCAGAGTGCGAGAAGTCAGCGCGACTTATCTCACCCGCGTTGCGCGGGGAGCGCAAGGCAGCCGATCGACCGTTAGTTCAGGGCCACGGCACCGCCCCAGTTCCTGTCGGCCCGGGCCGCCCGCTCCCCTAAAATGAACGAGGGTCGCGCAATCGTAACCAAGCCGCCGCCGCCGTTTAACATTCCTTGTCCAACCGCCCAGAACCAACTCGGGGGACAAGATGACCTATCGGATTTCGTTCGCGGCTCTGCTCGCCACCACCGCGTTCGTGAGCGCGCCGGCACCGGCGCAAAGCGCGCTTCAGGACCCGGCCACTTCGGAAAGCCAAGGGGGCGACATCATCGTCACCGCGCAGAAGATCGAGCAGCGCGTAACCGATGTGCCAATCACCATCTCTGCGGTGACCGGAGAACGCATGGCGGAAATCGGCGTGAGCGATCTCGATGAACTGTCCAACTACATCCCCGGGCTCAACATCCAGGAGCAGAGCGCTAACAATCCGGGCATCGTCATTCGCGGCATCACCTCGGATTCCGGATCGTCGCAGCAGGGCCCTCGCGTCACCCTTTATTACAACGGCGTCGATATCTCCCGCTCGCGCGGTTCGTATCAGGCGATCTACGATCTCGAGCGCGTTGAGGTGATCAAGGGGCCGCAGGCAACTTTGTTCGGCACTGCTTCCGCGGTTGGTGCGATCAGCCTCACGTCCGCTCGTCCCCGCGCGGGTTTTTCCGGAGCGCTCACGGCTGGCTACGGCAATTACGACGCCACGTTGCTGTCTGGCTTCATTAATGCGGGCTCCGACACGGTGGCTGGCCGATTGGCCTTCGAGTGGAAGAAACGCGACGGCTATGTCGAGAATTTGTCGCCACGCCAGGATGAGGATCTGTATTCGCAGGATCAGCTCGGCGTGCGCGCCTCGCTTCGCTTCACGCCCAGCGATGCACTGACCGTCGACCTGATCGGCACCTATGATCAGCAGCGCAACGGCGGGACCCCCTTCATCTCGCGCGTGCTGCCGACAGAGGCTGGACCCGGCAACCCGTTTGCCAAGGCACATCTCGGTGGTTCGCCGCTGTCGGCGCAGGTGCTTGGTGATGACCAGCTGGGCCTCAACCGAGAGGTGTACGACCTGAATCTCACTGCCAGCTATGAATTCGCGCCCGGCTTCACCTTCACGACGGTGAATGGCTACCGCCGGTTCGACAGCCGCGAGGTCTTCGATGCCGATGGCTCAGCAGCCTGGTTCCTCGAGTTTGCTGAGATCGCCAAGGGCTGGCAGGCCACCCACGAGGGGCGCTTCTCTTACGCCGATCCGCAGTGGCGCGCGTCGTTTGGCTGGAACGTCTTTGTCGAGGACAATTACCAGAACGTGCCCTTCTCCTCGGAGGAAGGCACCTTCCTGCAATGCGCGTCAGTGCTTCAGGGTGCACCGCTGATCCCGGGTCCCGGCTGTATCAACGCGGCTGGCGTCGTCACCGCAGCGCAGGCCACCGCGCTGGCTTCTCGCGGCGCGGCCAGCCAGATTCCTTATTCCTCGGAATTCGAGAACCAGGGCGAGAACGATAGCTACTCCATGTTCGCGGATGCGACCTGGATCCCCGCCGCCTCGCTTGAACTTACTGCTGGCGTTCGCCTGCTGATCGAACAGCGAAAGTCGGGCTTTTTTGCCCGCGTTCCGCGTCCTGTCTTGAACCCCGCCGCAACCTCGCTTGTCCCCGGCCAGATCGATACCGGTGGGCAGACCTTCACCGCCCAACAATCCTATGCGGCAGTGCTGCCGCGCTTTAACGCTCTGTACCGCCTGAACGCGGACGTGAACGTCTTCGGCACGATCTCCAAGGGGCGCCGCTCTCCGGTGGTACAGCTTGGCGCTCGCCTCGCCAGTGGCCGCGGCGTTCCCAACCTTCAGCTCGTTCCGGAAGAAAATGTCTGGAATTACGAGGTCGGGCTCAAGGGGGCGCTTGGCCCGGTCTCGGGTTCGCTGGGCGTCTATTACCAGAAGTATGACGGCTTCCAGGTGAGCGTACTGCAACCGAACGGAACATCGCTCACGCAGAGCGCCGGAACGGCAAGCAATCTTGGCGTGGAAGCCGAGCTCAATGTGCGTCCCGCGTCGTGGCTGAACGTGTTCGGCAATCTTGGATATATCGACGGCGGCATCGACGAAAACGACCGCTTCGCCTCGACCTTCTCCGGGGCGCGTTTCCGCCTCCAGCCCCAATGGCAAGCGGCAGCCGGCTTCACCATCAACGCGCCATTGGGTGGCGGCATGCGCTTCTTCGCGACTCCCACGGTCACCTACCGCAGCCGCATCTTCTTTGAAGTGCCTAACAACATCGCCTTGTCACAAGGGCCTGTCACGCTGGTTAACGCGCGCGCCGGCGTCAGCTTTGCCGACGAGCGCTTCGAACTGGCGGGCTTTGTGCGCAACGCGACGAACGAACGCTATTTACTTGACGCCGGAAACACCGGTGGCAGCTTCCGAACGCCGACCTTCATTCCGGCGGAGCCGCGCTTCTACGGCGTCCAGCTCACCGGCCGTTTCTGAGGACACGGGAATGACGCTCAATCGACGCAACGCTCTTGCCCTGATTGGCAGCAGTGCGGCACTCGGGCTTCCCGGAGCCGGACAAGCCGCAGACGGTGCCACGATCCGCTTCGACCATGGTGTTGCCAGTGGGGATCCGGCTGCGGATGGCGCGGTCATATGGACTCGGGTGACGCTGGCGACGGGCGCTGGCGATGTTCCGATCACATGGCATGTCGCCACGTCGGCGGACGGCGCTCCCGTCGCCTCGGGCCAAGCGACCGCACGATTCGCCGCTGATCATACAGTGAAGGTGGAGGTGGCGCGGCTGAAGCCGGGCCGCGACTATTGGTACTGGTTCACCGGGTCAGCGGGAGAACGCTCGCCCACTGGCCGTTTTCGCACGTTGCCGGTGGGCGCGGTGGACGATCTCGTGCTCGCGGTCGCATCGTGCCAGCTCTATCCCGGCGGTCTGTTCAACGCTTATGCCGATTTGGCGACGCTGCCGCGGCTTGATGCGGTTCTGCACCTTGGCGACTATATCTATGAATATGGCGCCGAGGGTTATGGTGGCGAGATCGGACGCAAGCTCGGGCGCTTACCCGATCCGCCGCACGAAATCCTGAGCCTTGCCGACTACCGGCGTCGCCATGCGCAGGTGAAGGCCGATCCCGACATGCAGGCAGCGCATGCCCGCGCAGCGTTCATCTGTGTCTGGGACGATCACGAAGTCGCGAATGACGGCTGGATCGGCGGCGCGGAAAACCACGATCCTGCAACCGAAGGGGATTGGAAAGCCCGCAAGGCAGCGGCGATGCAGGCGTATTTCGAGTGGATGCCGATCCGTGATCCCAAGGGCGGAAGGTCATGGGAAGCGATCAACCGCAGCTTCGAATTCGGCGATCTGGCGACCCTCGCCATGGTGGAAACGCGCTTGCTTGCGCGTTCCAAACAGGCCGAGGTGAAGGGCGGGGCGCCGGGACCCGAGCAGTTTGCGGACGTGATGGCGGAGCGCGCCAGACCGGATCGTGAATTGCTCGGCCCTGATCAGCAACGTTGGCTTGAGGAGGTGCTGGCGGCGTCGGTTCGTGCGAACAAGCCTTGGCAAGTGCTCGGCAATCAAGTGATCATGGCACGCGTCGCTGGTCCGGATCTGACGGCGGAGCCCTATGCTGCCACCTTTGGAGCCCGGATCGCCAAGCTGCCGCCGGTCTATCGCGAGCGGCTTCAGCAGGCCGCCGCAGGGTACAAGGCGGGTCTGCCGTTCAACTTCGATGCGTGGGACGGTTATCCCGCCGCGCGAGAGCGCCTGTATGCGGCGTTCAAGCGGGCTGGCTCCAGACCGATCGTGTTGGCCGGCGATAGTCACGCCGCATGGGCAAACGACCTCTATGATGACGGCAGAGCCCTGGTCGCATCGGAATTTGGTGCGACGGCGATCACCAGCCCATCCTACGGTTCGCTTCTCCCGGGGCTTGGCAGCGTGCTTGCTGAGGTGAATCGGGAGGTCGCGTTCTGTGATCAGGACGGCAAGGGCTATACCCTGCTGACCCTTACGCGAACGGCGGCGACGGCGCAGTTCGTAACGGTGTCCACGATCCTAGCCAAGCCATTCCATCGTCAGGTGGTCGCATCCTATCGTGCGCGTCCGGGCGCGGCGCGTGTTCCGGTGGAGAAGCTTTGACGCATCAAACCGCATGGTGTGGCTGCCGCCCGCAATCGTGACTCAACCCGACGCGACGTCTCCGGTCCTCACGAGCCGTGTCGTCACGCCGGCGAGGACAATCGATGCGGCAGCTGCGCACCAGAGACTGACTTTCGGTGACCATGCAAAGCCTGCCGCACCAGCTACCCCGCCCATCACCAGCGAAAGCCAGAGCAGCAGGTAAGGCAGCCACGGCGAGTCATCCGAGCCGCGCAACCTATTTGCGACACGATGCCCGAGCTTTACCAGGGTTCCGGTCATGTAGGTGACACCGATGCCTACCTCCCCCTCGCGTCTAAAGATTGCATTGGCGGCGCCCATGGCAAGACAAAGGCAACCGAGGGCGGGCAGATGGCCCCCTGAGCTGTCCACGCCCGCGGCGGTCACGAGGAGCATGGCAACAACCAAGGTGGCGGCGGTCTTACGGTGAATGATGGTCGCGCTTTCACTGGCCAGGACGTTGAGGATGACGCCAGTGACGAACAGCGCGATGAGCGCGGCCGCCGTGATCGCCACTGACATGGCCTCGGCTATTCCGATCGCAAGTCGGGTAGAATTCCCGGTCATGAACGATACGAAGAGTCCGCCAGATTTGAGGAAGCCGATGGCGTCGACGGCGCCGGCGAGGGCGGCATATCCCATCGCCAATGCTTGCATCTCGCGATCGTACCGCAGCATCGCCGCACTCCACCCAGACCCTGTCGACCCTATGTATTCGCGCAGACCGGGAAGGCATATCGGCGCTCTGCCACCGGCGGGCTGGCTTCGTCGCTTGGTTTAGCGGCTTGCCCCGGGGGTGCCGATGGTCTTTCCTTTGCAGGAATTTAGTGGAAGGCATCGGCCATGAAATTCGTGATGGCCGATCTGCCGCCGCGGCAGCGCTACAAGCTGCTCGTCTCCACCGTCACGCCGCGGCCGATCGCGTGGGTGACGACGCGGGGCACGAACGGCGTGGTGAATGCCGCGCCCTACAGCTTCTTCAACGCGATGGGCGACGATCCGCCGCTGCTGGTGCTGGGGCTGCTGAAGGATGCGAACGGCGCCGACAAGGATACCGCGACGAACATCATCGAGACCGGCGAGTTCGTCGTGAACCTCGTCAGCGAGCAGGATGCCGAGACGATGAACCTGTCGTGCGTCGATGCACCGCGCGAGGTGAGCGAGATCGACTATGCCGGCATCGCCACCGCGCAGGCGACACGCGTCGCGCCGCCGCTGATCGCGACCGCGCCGGTGAGCTTCGAATGCGTGAAACGCGAGGTGCTGGAGATTGGCCCGCGGCAAGTGATCGCGGTCGGTGAGATCCTGGTGACGCATATCCGCGACGAGTTCATCGCCGATCCCGCGAACCTCCACATCGATACCGCCGCGATGCAGCTGATCGGGCGGATGCACGGCGCGGGCACCTATCTGCGCAACACCGACACCTTCACCATGGCGCGGCCGGCGTTCGATCCCGCGCGCGTCCCCGCGGGAGACGCGCGATAAGGCCGATCAACCGCATCGATCTCAATCTGCTCGGCACCTTCGAGGCGATCTATACGCACGGCGGGGTGACGGCGGCGGCGCGGCATCTGCATTTGTCGCAGTCGGCGATCAGTCACGCGCTCGCCCGGCTGCGTGTCGCGTTCGACGACGAACTGTTCGTGCGGGTGGGCAATGCGATCGTGCCGACCGCGCTGGCGCGCTCGATCATCGATCCGGTGCGCGACGCGCTGCAGGGGGTGGAGCAGGCGCTGGTCGCCGCGGCGCGCTTCGATCCGGCAACCTCGACGCGCGCCTTCCGCATCGGCCTGCGCCAGGCGAACGAGGCGCGCGTGTTCGCGGGCATCGTAGCGCATGTCGCGCGCGCGGCGCCGGGCGTGACGCTGGCCAGCGTCAACTTCCGCCGCAGCGAAGTGGCGGAGGAGCTGGCGCGCGGCGACCTGGACCTCGCGATCGACGTGGCGAGCGATGCGACGGTCGGCTTGCGTGCGGTGCCGCTGCAGACCGACACGATGGTGGTGGCTGCGCGGCGCGGGCACCCAAGCATCGACGGCGCGATCGACCTTGCCACCTATCTTGCCGCCGATCACGTTCAGGCGTCGCCGCGCCGCTCGGGCCCCGGGCTGGAGGACGAGGGGCTGGCGGCGCTGGGCGAGACGCGGCGAGTGGCGATCCGCTGCCAGAACATCTGGTCGGCCTGGCAGGTGGTCGCGCAGTCGGACCTGATCCTGACCCTGCTCGGCACCCATGCGGCTACGTTGCTGCCGGTGGCGGACAACCAGGTCCTGCCGCTCCCGTTCGCGATCACGCCCCGGCCGCTGCAATTGCTGTGGCACCCGGCGGCAGAGCGCGATCCCGGCAATGTCTGGCTGCGGCGACTGGTGCAGGAGCATGTCGCGGGCGCCTGAAGGCATGAACGACGCTCATGGCAGTGATCGCGGATGATCATTACCGCCGATGATCGGGGCAGCAGTAGGATCGTGGCTTTCCAGCACCAGAGTGGGGCCCCATGTCCAATATCTTCACCATTCCCGAACTAGACGACCTGCGCATGTCCGAGGGCGCCCGCCCGCTTTTCGACGCCGTGAAGGCGTTCATCCGCGACCATGTCGATCCGATCTATCCCGAGTTCGAGCGGCTCGGCGAAGAGCGCGAGGATCGCTGGAGCTTCGCACCGGGGCAGCTGGAGCTGCTGCAGGGCGCCAAGGACAAGGCCAAGGCCGCCGGCCTGTGGAATTTCTTCCTTCCCAACGCCGAGACGGGCGAGGGACTGTCGAACCTCGATTATGCCTATATCGCGGCCGAGCTCGGCAAGTCGCCGCTTGCGTCCGAAGCGCTGAACTGCTCGGCGCCCGATACGGGCAACATGGAAGTCCTTGAGCGTGTCGGCACGCCCGAGCAGAAGAAGCAATGGCTCGAGCCGCTGCTCGCCGGCGAGATCCGCTCCGCCTATGCGATGACCGAGCCCGACGTCGCTTCCTCCGACGCGAAGAACGTGCGCTGCGCCGCGCGGCTCGAGGGCGACGAATGGGTCATCAATGGTGAGAAGCACTATATCTCGGGCGCCGGCGATCCGCGCTGCAAGGTGATGATCACGATGGTGCGCACCAACCCCGATGCCCCTTCGTCACAGCAGCAGTCGCAGATCCTGGTGCCGATGGATGCGCCGGGCGTCGAGATCATCGGCGCAATGGAAGTGTTCGGCAAGGATCACGCGCCGCGCGGCCACATGCACCTCAAGTTCAACAACGTGCGCGTGCCGCGCGAGAACATCCTGCTGGGTGAGGGCCGCGGCTTCGAGATCTCGCAGGTTCGCCTCGGCCCGGGCCGTATCCACCATTGCATGCGCACGATCGGCAAGGCGGAAGTCGCGCTGGACCTGATGGTGAAGCGCGGCAATTCGCGCGAGGCGTTCGGCCGCTCGCTGATCATGCTGGGCAAGAACCTGGAGCTCGTCAGCCGCGCGCGGATCGAGATCGAGGCGATGCGCCTCATGGTGCTGAAGGCGGCGAAGGCGATGGACGTGCTGGGCAACCGCGAGGCGCGCGTCTGGGTCAGCATGGTGAAGGCGATGGTGCCGGAGAAGACCTGCCAGATCATCGACCAGGCGATCCAGATCCACGGCGCCTACGGCATGAGCCAGTTCACCCCGCTCGCAGAGCTGTATGCCGACGTCCGCCACCTGCGCTTCGCCGATGGGCCGGACGAGGTGCACCACATGGTGGTGGGTCGCAACGAGCTGGCGCTGCACTGATCGCGCGAACGCCCGATGTAGCAGGGCATCACCAGCGGAGCGCCGGGGAACAGGGCTGTTCCCCGGCGCTCCGCGTGCTGAGAGGATCACAACACGCGCCGGCTCCACAGCCGTGACGCGCGGCCGACACCCCTTTTAAGTCCTTCGGCTAGGCGGGAGCTAACGCCCGCCGTCCCGCCGCAGTGGGCCACACTAGATCCGGCGTAGTTCCGGCGCCACTTGCCGGAATGCGCCGGATGGACAATTTGTCCAATCCTGCCAGCAAATTCGCGCGCTATCTCGTCCAGCGTGGAACACAATCATCCTGTGCCTGCCGAGCACGACACCGACGGCGCCAAGTTTCGCTGGATCATGCGTTGCGGGTGGAAGGGGCTTTGTCCCCGCTGCGGGCAGGGGCGCATGTTTCGGTCGTGGCTGAAGATCGTGGATCGTTGTGGGACGTGCGGTCTCGACTATCGTTTTGCTGCGCCCGATGACGGGCCGGCGTTCTTCTCGCTGTGCGTTTGCGCGCTGCCGCTGATCGCCTTTGTCGTTTGGGTGCAAGTGGCGTTTGATCCGCCGGCATGGGTTCACCTGTTAACCTCCGTGCCGTTCATGGCGATCGGTACCTTGCTCCCATTGCGGCCGATCAAGGGATGGCTGGTCGCGTCGCAATATGTGAACCGGGCGCAGGAGGCGGGGACCCGCAAGCTCTGGGCGCAACTGCACGGCACCGATCCCGAGCGAAGCGACTTCGATCAATAGCGTCTCCTCAGCGGCGCCGTACAATCAACGTCATCAAGCCTCCTCGATGCGTCGCTCCTCCTCGGTGCGCAGGCTTACCTCGGCAAAGTCGAGCTCTTCCTGCAGCACCAGGAAGGCATCCGCGCCAACCCGCTGAGCGTCGCGCAGCGCTTCGAGCCGCTCGCGCTGGTGACGGATGGCGGCGAGGCCAAGCGAGCGCTTCTGTGCGGTCGTCGCCGCGTCGTTGGTCAACTTCAGGCGATAGCCCCAGCGCCAGTGATCGGCTGCGGGCCCCCCGCTGTCCCGTAGCGCGGTGAGCGCCGCCTCGGCCATCTCGCGCCGCGCCCTGGCCAGTTCCTCGCCGAGCCCGTCGTCGCCGTCCAGCCGCAGACGACGGACCAGCGGAGCAAGCGTGAGCCCTTGAACTACCAATGTCGCGAGCACGACCGCAAAGGCCGTGAGGACGATAAGATCGCGCTGCGGAAACTGTGCGGGCAGGGCAAAGGCCGTGGCCAATGTTACCAGGCCGCGCATGCCGCACCATCCGACCAGCACCCCTTCGCCGAAGCGCGCGGGGGAAACGTCGCCGCGCAATCGGGGGAAATGGTGCGCGACCCGGTTGTAGAACAGCACCCACGCCAGACGCACGACGATCAGCGATGCGACCACTGCGCCCGCGAACCAGGCGGCATCCGCCAGCCGCGCCGCGCTCATGGCGCCGATGATGGTACGCGCTTGGAATCCCATCAGTAAAAAAGCGAAGACGTTCAGCAGGAACACCGCGCTGTCCCAGACGGCGAAGTCGTGAATGCGGGCGCGCGGCGGCGTTGCGAGGCCCGCCGAGCGCGCGATCGTCATCGCGAAGGTGACGAGGCAAAGCACCGCCGAAAGGTGCAGCCGTTCGGCAAGCAGCCAGGCGCCGAAGCCAGTGACGAACTGCAGAATGTTTCCGCTGAGCGTGCCCCAAACCAGCGGTTGGACCCGCCGCATGATCCATGCCAGCGCGAAGCCTAGTGCGATGCCGCCGGGGGCGGCCAGGCTGACGGTGAGCACCAGGCTGGCATCCACCCCGCCATGGCTTTGAATCAGGATGGCGGTGCTGAACAGCAGGAGGGCAGCGGCATCGTTGAGCAGGCTTTCGCCTTTCAGCACCGCCACCGTGCGGCGAGGCATGCGGACGCTGCCCGAGATGGCGGTCGCGGCGGCGGCATCGGGCGGGGCGACGATCGCGCCCAGCGCCAGGGCTGCGTAGAACGGCAGGCCCGCCCAGGTCATGCCCAGCCACGCTACCACGCCGGCGCTCAGCAGCACGGCGATCACGGCCAGCGCGAACAACGGCCGCCACAGGCGCTGCGCGGTACCGACCGGGAAGTCATAGGCAGCGTCGATCAATACGGGGGCGATGAACAGCGCCAGCGCGGTATGCGGATCGAGCGCAATCACCGGCGCACCAGGAATCCAGGCGAGCGCCACACCAGCGCCGGCGAGCAGGGCCGGGTAGGGGATCCCGCTTCTTCTCGCGACCTGGAGCAGCACGATCGCGATGCCAAGCAGCGCAAGCAGGCTTTCGAAGAAAGTCATTGCGGCATTGCCTGATGGACGTGCCGAGCGGCGACAATCCCGCTCTGCCACGCGCCATGCGCGGTGGAAAAATCGTGCGGGGAACAGGCCTCGCCGGCCAGGCAAAGCCAATCGTTGATCGGTCGCGCGAGCGTTGCGCGCGCACCTGCGTGGCCCGGCAAGGCATGGCTGTACGAGCCCAGGATCGTCGGCTCCTTCGCCCAGCGTGTTGCCAGCAGTGGCCGCAGTCCCTTCGCGAAATCAGCGCCGAGCAGCGCGCGCAATTCGCCAATCGCGAAATCGACTGCCGCACCCTGCTCCAGCGCGCGGGCATGAGCGCCGCCCAGGAAGCATTCGATTATCGGTCGTCCGAACGGCCGGAGATAATAGCTTCCGGTAGCTTCATCATCGAACCGGCCGAGCAGGTGCGATTCCGCGGGAACGGCTTCGGGATCGGCAAGCGAAAGGAATAGCTTATCGCCCAGCCCCAGGGGTAGCTGCGTGGCTGCGTGAAGATGATCCGCGGCGGCCGAAGGAAAACGGATGGCGCCATGCGTCAGGACCTCGGTGGACACGGTCACGATCACGGAGTGAGATCGGATGGCGCCTCGCCCGGTCTCGACGACGCCCGCTCGAATGGCGCTGACGGGAGTGTCTAGCATTATCGGCACGTCGCGGCCAAGCGCGGCGATGAACGCGCCGTAACCGTCGGGCAAGCGCCAATTATTGTCGCTGGCCGCATCGTCGTAGGCGGTGAAATCGCGAGCGGAGAGGCGGTCGGTTTCGACGCCATTGATGAAGCTGCTAAGCCCGTTGATGAACGGCTGCCACTCGGTCAGTGCGTCGCTCGCGCGGTCGCTTGCGGGCGGTGTCTTAGCGAGCCGATCAGTGAACGCCTCATAAGCCTGCCAGGCTTCCTGCTGCGCCTGTTTCGGGAAGTTGATCGCGCCCAGCTGATCACCCCAGGCCGCCTTGCTGCGATCGACGGCCACGCCGTGCGACTTTGCCAGCGCGCTCAACGGGTTGCGTTCTGCGGAATGTAGCCAGCCGCAGCCGAGATCGACGGGATAACCGCCCAGCATCACGGTGTGCGCCCGCCCGCCCAGCCGCGGCAGCGCCTCGATGATCAGAACCGATCGCCCCGCGTCGGTAAGCCACCGACCGGCCGCGATCCCGGCTGCGCCGCCGCCGACGATCACGACGTCGACTTCATCCTTCATTGCCGATCACCTGCCACGTCGAGCAGCGCAACGTGCGGGAGCAGGGGTGCGATCCGTAGCGCGAGCGGAGCGTATCGGCCGGTCATAGGGCCGCGGCGGCGGCTTTCGGCCGGGTTCCGGCCTGTTAGCGGGTCAGATTGGCCTGTTGCCCCGGCCGGCATCGACCGGGGCAATTTTGGGCGATTGCCGGGATCAGCGCGCCGGCTGCTGCTCGAACAGGCGACGCAGGAACACCGTCTCCACCTCGCGGCGAAGATCGTTGTTGGGCTTCTTCAGGAAGCCATGGCCCTCGTCGGCGAACAGGACATACCACGCCTCGTTGCCGTTCTGGCGCAGCTTCTCAACCACCTGGTCGGATTCGAGCTGCGGCACGCGCGGGTCATTGGCGCCCTGCATCACCAGCATCGGCTTCTTGATGCGATCGACGTTGGTGATCGGCGACACGCGCTCCAGCACCGCGCGCATCTTGGGATCACGCTCGTCGCCATATTCGGCGCGGCGGTTGTCGCGGCGATAGGCCTCGGTATTCTCGAGGAAGGTGATCCAGTTGCTGATGCCGTAGCGCTCGACGCCGCCGACCAGCCGGTCGGAATAATGCGTCATCACGGCAAGGCTCATGTAGCCGCCATAGGATTGGCCATAGACCGCGACGCGATTGGCATCGAGGTTCGGCTGCTCAGCGATCCAGTCGAGCAGCGCGCCGATGTCCTTCACCGAATCCTCGCGCTTCTCGGCATTGTCGAGGTTGAGGTAGCGCTTGCCATAGCCGTCGCTGCCGCGGACGTTGGGCAGGATCACCGTCGCCTTCAGCACGTCGGCGAAATATTGCGCACCGTAATTCCAGATCGGCCGCGTCTGCGCCTCCGGCCCGCCATGGATGTCGATGATCACCGGCGTCCGCGTCCCCGCGGGCACGCCTTTCGGCCGATAGACGAACGCCGGCACCGACAGGCCGTCGAACGACTTGAAGCGAATGAGCTCCGGCTCCGCGAGCTGCGCCGGATCAAGGTCGCCGAGTTCGGACGTGGTCCAGCGCGTCAGCTCCCCGCCATCGACGTCCCAGCTCCATACGTCGCCGGCGGAGGTGGCAGAGGTCAGGCCGATCGCCAGCTGCTTGCCGTCCGGCGAGAATTTCAGCGCGGTGAGCACGCCCTTGGGCAGCGTCGGCTGCGGCAGCGCGCGGCGGGTGATGCGATCCTGCACGACGACGCGCGAGAAGCCGTCCTCGTTCACGGCATAAGCGAGCACCCGGCCGTCATCGGTCAGGTCATAGCTTTCGACGTCCCACTTCAGGCCCGGGATCAGCACCATCTGCGCGCCGGTGGCGAGGTCGATCTCGACCAGCTGGCGGGTGTCGTTGCCGCGATCCGAAATCGCGATCAGCTTCTTGCCGCCGGGGAGGTAGCGCGGCGACTGATAGACGGCGACTTCGGCCTTGGGCGCGATGCGCCGTGCCTTGCCGGTGGCGAGATCGAGTTCGAATAGCTGGTCCTCGCGGTTCGACAGGCTGCGCACGAAGATCAGCCGCGACTTGTCAGGCGCAATGTCCGCCGGGGCCACGGCGCCGTCCGCCTGATACAAGGTGCGCGGCGTGCCGCCGGCCTTCGGATCGACGCCGAGGATCGTGTACGCCGCGCTGCCCTTGGTGGCGCGCGCCCAGGCGAGGAGGCTGCCGTCCTTGCTGAACACGGGCGAGCCGTTGCGCGTCCCCGCCTGCGTCAGCTGCTGCGCGGTGCCGGTCAGGCCCCGGGTGTAGAGCTGGAACCACTCGTCGCCGCCGGTGTCGCGCGTCATCACGAAACGGTCGGTGCCGGGGATCACGGTGGCGCTGGCGATCGGCTCCGCGCCGAAGGTGACCTGCGTGCGCGTCGCGCCGGGCTTTGCCACATGATGCAGCTGCTGCGTCGCGCCGAAGCGCGTGGCGATCAGCATCGACCCATCGGGCAGCCAATCCTCGAACTGCGCCGCGCGACTGTTCTGGTACCGCTGCACCGCCTCGCGCACATCGGCCGGGATTTCCGGCACGCCCGACAGGGTGGCGCTGCCGACCTGGCGCTGGCTGACCGCTGGAGCGCCGGCAGTCTGCGGGCTGGCGGTCTGCTGAGCGATGGTCTGAGCGGAGGCGCCGGCCGCAAGCGCGACGAGGGTGAGCGAGGCTGCGAAGTGTTTGAACATGCCACCCTGATCGGATGACGATGGTTATGCCGTCAAGCAGGAAGCGCGGTCGGCGACGTGCCCAGGCGCGCGGCGGCCGTGATGGCCCGCCGGCTCTGCACGGCGAGATCGCTCAGCGCTGTGCCAGAGAACCATCCCCCTCTTCGTCGTGCTTGCCCAGGACGTGGCGGACTTTGCGCGCCAATGCCTCGCGCGTGTACGGCTTGGACAGCAGCTCCACGCCCGGATCGAGGCGGCCATGATGGACGATGGCGTTTTCGGTATAGCCGGAGGTGAACAGCACGGAGAGCTGCGGCAGCCGCTCCTTTGCCTTGCGCGCCAGCTCCGGGCTGCGGAGCGGCCCCGGCATCACCACGTCGGTGAACAGCAGATCAATGGCAATGCCGCTTTCGATCACGTTCAGCGCGCTCAGCGCATCGCGGGATTTCAGCACGTGATAGCCCAGTTCCGACAGCAGGGCGACGGCGGTTTCGCGCACCTCGTCATCATCCTCGACGACCAGGACTGTTTCCGATCCGCCCCGCACCGGCGCGGCGCTGGTATCGGTAATCAGGTCTTCGTCCTCCACGGCGCGCGGCAGGTACAATTTGATGGTCGTACCTTCGTTCACCTCGCTGTAGATCTTCACATGCCCGCCGCTTTGCTTGACGAGCCCGTGCACCATCGACAGCCCTAGCCCAGTGCCCTTGCCCTCCGGCTTGGTGCTGAAGAACGGTTCGAACACTTGGTCGATGATGTCGCGCGGAATGCCCGATCCGGTGTCGGTCACCGCGATCATCACATATTGGCCGGGCGTTACGTCATCATGCTGGCGGCAATATTCGTCATCGAGGAAGGCGTTGTTCGCCTCAATCGTGAGCCGGCCGCCTTGCTCCATCGCATCGCGCGCGTTGATCGCGAGGTTGAGGATGGCATTCTCGATCTGGCCCGGATCGATCAGCGTGTTCCACAGCCCGCCTGCGATGATCGTCTCGATCTCCACATCCTCACCAATCGAGCGGCGAAGCAGGTCGTCCATGCTGCCGATCAGACGGCCGAGGTTGAGCACCTTGGGCTCGAGCGGCTGACGGCGGCCGAAGGCGAGCAGCTGTGAAGCGAGCTTGGCGCCGCGCGTGACGCCGGCCATGGCATTTTCCACCCGCTTTTCGGCGCGCGGATTGCCCGCCACGTCCCGAGTCAGCAGCTGGAGATTGCCGCTGATCACCTGCAGCAGGTTGTTGAAATCGTGGGCGACCCCGCCGGTCAGCTTGCCCAGGGCCTCCAGCTTCTGCGACTGGCGCAGTGCCTGTTCGACGGCCTCGCGCTCCTTCGCTTCATGGTGAAGCTGCTCCAGCGCCATGCGAAGCTCGTCGGTCCGCTCGGCGACCCGCTGTTCCAGCGTGTCGTTGAGCTGGTGGAGCTGGTCCTCCGCGCGCTTCTGATCGGTGACGTCATAGCCGTCCACGAAGATGCCGGAGACCGCGCCTTCGGAATCGAAGATCGGCTGATAGACCAGATGCACGAAGCGTTCCTCGGGCGTTGACCCGGGGGTGCGCTGAATCGCGACCGGCATGTTGCGGCCGACATACGGTTCCCCGCTGGCGAACACGCTGTCGAGTAGTTCGAAAAAGCCCTGTCCCTTGATTTCCGGAAGTGCTTCGCGGACGGGCAGGCCGATGAGGTCGCGATGGCCGACGAGCCTGAGATAAGCGTCGTTGACCAGTTCGAAGCGATGCTCTCGCCCGGCGAGAATGCACATGAAGCTGGGCGCCTGCCGGAACAATTCGCGGACCCGGTCACGCTCACGCGTGCGGCGCTCCATGAGCTCGGCACTGGCCAGCCGGGAGGCGATCTGGCCGGCGAGAAGCTCCAGAAAGCTCAGATATTCGTCGCTGACCTGGCGATAGGGATTGAGGCCGACGACGATCGCGCCGCGTGGGCGGCCACTGCGCTGACCGGCGAGGGGAACAATGGCCACCTGGCGTGGCGGCTTGTTCCAGGCGCCGCGCGGCAGATCGCCTTCGGGTGCGTCCTCGACGATTACGCCCTTGTCGCGCGAGATCCGCGCCAGATTCCAGTGATCGGGTGCTGCCAGCGCGTGATCCGGTGCCATGCCCGCTGCAGCGACAAGCGAAGGCGCCGCATCCTCGCGGAAGAGATATACCAGGCT
The DNA here is from genome assembly GCF_020707225.1 of Sphingomonas sp. IC4-52. Taxonomy (NCBI): domain Bacteria; kingdom Pseudomonadati; phylum Pseudomonadota; class Alphaproteobacteria; order Sphingomonadales; family Sphingomonadaceae; genus Sphingomonas; species Sphingomonas sp. IC4-52. The sequence continues at coordinate 237,384 of NZ_JAJFEU010000004.1, forward strand.
GAACGGCAGGTCGTGGCTGTTGTGGGCGAGGCCGGCGCGGATCGCCTCGAACACCTCCTGCTGCTCCTGCGCCGCGGCAAGCCCGGATGCGAGCTCCCGCAGGGACGCAAGCCGCCGTTCGCTGATGACCCTGTCGGTTTCCTCCGACACAGCGCAGAACACGCCTTCGACCTTGCCGGTGTCACCGATCAGCGGGCTGTAGGAGAAGGTGTGGTAGGTTTCCTCGGGATAGCCATTGCGTTCGAGCACCAGCAGGAGCGCGCGATCCCAGGTCGACTCTCCCGTTTGGTAAACGGTTGCCAGCCGGTCCTTGATATCGTCCCAGATCTCGGCCCAGAGGACCTGTGTTGGCACACCCAGCGAGCGGGGATGCTTGATCCCCAAAGTGGGCCGATAGGCATCGTTGTAGAAGAAGTTGATGTCCGGGCCCCAGCCAAGCCACATCTCGAACCGTGAGGTTAGCAGCAGGCGAAGGGCAACCTTCAGGGCATTGGGCCAGCTTTCCGGCGTTCCGAGCGAGGTCGCGGACCAATCGTGCGCCCGCATGAGCCGCGCCATTTCGCCGTCTCCGACGAAGACATCGGCAAGAGTGCCGTGACCGGGAACTTGGATCGTCAATACCTTGGCTCCGGATTCATCGACCTGCGACTAGCGCCGGGCTGTTGATAATTCCAGCCACACGCCCGTCTTGATCGGCCTGCAGATCATGTTCCTTGGCGAGGCCGGCGCGGTGGCCGCGCCGGACGCAGGTCGAGCGATGACGATCAGAGATGGACGCCCGCGATCCCTGCCTGAAAGCCTGGTAATCAGTACAGCGACGGGATCGTTGAACTTGATGAAGACAGAATTTGCCCGTGCATTGCACGACTTCTTCCAACTCCAGTACAGGTATGTCATTCCCCCCGCCGTTCAGGGGTGGGGGCGTCTCGATCGTGTGCGAAGAGGTGTATGATTCACATTTTCAGGTGAAATACCGGACGGCAGCATCAATCCTGGCGCACCCTGAATATTCAAAAGCGCGGGTTGCCTATTTGAATGGTGTTCTCGCGCTTTATGGCGATGACGTGTTTCTCAACCGGTTGTTGCTGGAAGGGGCGCGGACCGTGATTTTCGCGGTGGCCATCTGCCTGGATGCCGGTTTTCGCGAAGAAGATCGCGATACCTGGCCGACGATCAGCAATCTGAAAAAGGCGCTTGCCCCTTTCGGGCTGGCGAGCCCGCGGCGGATCGAGCAGGTCGTCTCCCGTCTGATCCAGACCGGTTATCTGGAAAGCCGCGTGTCGCCGCACGACGCACGGGTGCGGCTGCTGGCGCCGACGCCGAAGATGCTTGCGCACGATCAGGAATGGCTGATCAGTCATTACCGGCCCCTCGCGATCCTGTTCGGGGAGGACCGTTACGCGCGCGCGCTGGGACGCGATCCGGCGTTCCAGCGGGTGCAGCGCGGCGTCGCCTGCGACTTCTTCGTTCAATCCGCGATGGTGTTGCTCCGCAACCCGGACATCATGCTGTTCCTGGCGCGCGATGCCGGCATCCTGGTGCTGCTCCGACTGGTAAGCGCGACGCTGGTGTCGGGGTCAGCTACCGTATCGCTTTCGCTGGCCGACCTCGCCAGAAGCTGCTCGATCTCACGGACCCATGTTCGTCAGTTGCTCAATGATGCGCAGGCTCAGGGTCTCGTTCAGATCAGCCAGGCCGCGCGCCAGATCACCATTCTCCCGCGCGCGCTGCAGAGCCTGGACCAATTCATCGCGGACGGCATGTCCAATCATGACCTGACCGGCGCTGCGGCCATGCGTGTGCTGGAAGCCGCGGCGTAGCGCCGCTCCGACGCCCGCGAGCGGCGGCGCGCCCGACAGGGAGGCGCCGCCGCGGCCCGATCGTGTCAGGCAGCCATGGTCGCGTTGTCGATGACGAAGCGGTACTTCACATCGCTGCGCAGCATCCGTTCATAGGCAGCGTCGATCTCCTGCGCGGAAATCATCTCGATGTCAGCGACGATGCCGTGCTCGGCGCAGAAATCGAGCATTTCCTGCGTCTCCGCGATGCCGCCGATCAGCGAACCGGCAATGGCACGTCGGCGGAAGATCAGCGCCGACACATCCGGCGAGGGGTGTGCATGTTCGGGCACGCCGACCAGCGTCAACGTCCCGTCGCGCTTCAGCAGGGCCGTGAACGCGTCCAGATTATGGCTCGCCGCCACGGTATCGAGGATGAAATCGAAGCTGTCAGCGTGCGCCGCCATCTCCTCGTCGTTGCGCGACACCACGACTTCGTCTGCCCCCAGCGCCTTTGCATCCTCCCGCTTGCTCTCGGAGGTGGTGAAGGCAACCACATGCGCGCCCATCGCGTGCGCTAGCTTCACGCCCATATGGCCCAAACCGCCGATGCCGACGATGCCCACCTTCTTGCCGGGGCCGACGTTCCAGTGACGCAGCGGCGAATAGGTGGTGATGCCGGCGCACAGCAGCGGTGCCACAGCGGCAAGCTGCTCCTCGGCATGGCGTACCTTCAGCACGAACTTGTCGTCGACCACGATCTGCTGCGAATAGCCGCCCAGCGTGTGCCCGGGCGCGTCGGGGGTCGGTGAATTATAGGTGCCGGTGAAGCCGTTCTCGCAATATTGTTCCAGCCCTTCGCCGCAGGAGGCGCAATGCTGGCAGCTGTCGACCATGCAGCCGACGCCGACGATGTCGCCGACCTGAAACCTGGTAACGTCCGCGCCTACCGCGCTGACCCGGCCGACAATCTCATGACCGGGCACGCAGGGGTAGATCGTGCCGCTCCATTCGGCCCGGATCTGGTGGAGATCCGAATGGCAGACGCCGCAATATGCGATGTCGATCTGCACGTCGTGGGCGCTGGGTGCCCGACGTTCGATGCTCATGCGCTCGACCGGCTTGTCCGCGCCATGTGCGCCATAGGCAATGGTAGCCATTGGTGATGCTCCTTCCTTGCTGTGATTTGGGGATGAGCGCTGACCCGGCGGCCAGAGCGGCCGGGATGCGGCCCGTCTTCCCATGTGCCCCCAACATAGCGTCGACGCGTTCCGGCGATTAGAAGCGATGATCTGCATGCAGTTGTGAATGGAGTTCAAGAATGAACCGGCAGCACCTCGCCGAGCTGACGGCATTCTTGGCGGTTGCGCGGGAGCGGAGCTTTACCCGCGCGGCGGCGCAGATGGGGGTCACGCCCTCCGCACTCAGCCACAGCATGCGCGCGCTGGAGGAGCGGCTGGGCATTCGCCTGCTCAACCGCACCACGCGCAGCGTCACTCCGACCGGGGCGGGAGAACGGCTGCTGGGCGCGCTGGCGCCGCGTTTCGAAGAGATCGAAGCGGAAGTCGCGGCGCTGAGCGCCCTGCGTGAACGTCCGGCCGGCACGGTGCGGATCAGCGCGGACGAACATTCGCTGACCACGGTGCTGTGGCCCGCCCTGGAACCGGTGCTTCGCGATTACCCCGACATCCAGGTCGAGATCGACACGGATTACCGACTGACCGACATCGTCGCCGAACGGTTCGATGCCGGCGTTCGCTTCGGCGACATCATCGCCAAGGATATGATCGCGGTGCCGATCGGGCCCGAAGCCCGCATGATTGCGGCCGGCTCTCCGGGATATTTCGCCGCTCACGGCCGGCCAGAGACGCTGGAGGATCTGACCACGCATGTCTGCATCAACCTGCGCCTGCCCACCTACGGCGGCCTTTATGCCTGGGAGTTCGAGCAGGACGGGAACGAGCGACGGGTATGGGTGCAGGGGCAGCTGACCTTTTCATCGGTATTCCCGATCCTTGCTGCGGCGCGGGCGGGGTTCGGCATCTGCTACCTGCCGCAGTCACTGTTACAGCCACATATCGACAGCGGGGCGTTGGAAGCCGTGCTCACCCGATGGTCACCGCCGTTTCCGGGATATCACCTTTACTATCCCAGTCGTCGCCAGCCGACCCCGGCCTTTGCCGTCATCGTGGAAGCGCTGCGCTACCGCGCTGCGTGAACCCGGCGGGCGATCATTGCCCAACCATTCGGGATTACGTCCATATAAGCACCGGATCATGGCGGCACTTGCCCTAGATTGACGCCGTTCACCGCCGCCGATCGTCTTCGGCCCGCCGCGGCGTCGAGGGAGGGAGGAGCAGCCTGTCCGAACAAGTGGCAGTTGCAGCGGTACGCGGCGCGGATCAGTCATCGCCCCGGGCGCCGTCGCCATCCACGCGTGAGCCGCATTGGGATGCGTTGCGCGCGCTGCTGATGCTGCTGGGTATTCCGTTTCACGCAACGCATCCGTTCCGCGTGGGCGGCGGCTGGATGATCAGCAGCCCCGATCAATCCGTCCCGCTGACCTATGTCATGCACTTCCTGCATCTGTTCAGGATGCACGGTTTCTTCGTCATCGCTGGCTATTTCGCGGCCATGCTGCTGGCGCGTCGCGATCCGGCCGAATGGCTGCGCGGCCGCATGACGAGGCTAGGTATTCCGCTGGTCTTCGGGCTGATCGTCCTGGTGCCGATCATGCACCTGGGCGTTGCGTTGCAAAGCGCGCCGCCCGGCGGCGTTCTTGCCAGCTGGGCTGACCAGACGCTGCCGCCCAGCCGATCGACAACTGAGCATCTCTGGTTCCTGATCGTGCTGATCTACTACAGCGCGCTTGCGGCCGGGCTGGTCATGCTGATGCCGGGGCGCCGGCTGGTGGCGATTGCCCCGTCGCTGGATCGCCGGATTGCCGGGCACGCGGGCCTGCTGCTCTTCCTTTACGCGGTGGCGACCGGCTGCTTCACCTTCCTTGTCGGCAAGATGGAGGGGCGGGTGATGGCCGAGGATTCCTTCGCCGCCGACGTGCTGACCCTGCATTTTGCCTGGATGTATGCGCCGTATTTCGCCCTTGGCATGATCATCCAGCGCACAGCAGGGCTGCGGAGCGCCGTTACCCGCTGGATGTGGCCGCTCACCGTGATCGGCGCGGGTGCGGCTTTCGTCCTGCTGACGCGGGCGTCGGCGCTGCCCTGGGCGCTCGTTTGTATCCTGCGCGCGGTGGCGGCGATCGGTCTCAGCCAGTTCCTGATCGCTGGCGTGTTTGCCTTGTTCAATCGCGGACATCCCTGGGTGAAGGAGGTGGTGGACGCGTCCTTCGCCATCTACCTGCTCCACTTGCCGGCGCTGGTGTTCCTGTTCTGGGCGGTCGACGGCCTCCCGCTTCCGGTGACCGCGCGCTTCCTGTTGCTCACGATCGGGACGCTCGCGCTGTGCTGGGCCGCGTGGCTGGTTATCAGGCGCCATGCCGTGCTGCAGCTTCTGTTCAGCGGATTGTCGCCCGGCGCGCGCACCGGATCGGCGCCCCGCCCAATACCGGCGCGATGACGGCGGCTCCCGGCGATCGCCGCGTCACCATCGGCGCGTTTGCCAGAAATGCCGGAATCCGGCTAACATGAAGCAATGTCCCCGCACGCCATGATCGAAGGCAGTTCCGTCGCTGCGGTGATCAGCGACCCCCATCTGCCGGACACACCGATCATCGCCTGCAACGAAGCCTTCGTGGCCCTGACCGGCTATGCGCAAGACGAAGTGGTGGGCCGCAACTGCCGCTTCCTGCGCGGGCCTGACACCGAGGCGGATCTGACCGACGAGCTGAGGCGCGCGGTGCAGGAGCGGCGAACCACGCTGGTAGAGATCCTCAATTACCGCAAGGACGGCACGCCCTTTCGCAATGCCGTGATGCTGGCGCCGATATTCGATGCGGACGGCGCCTTGCGGTACATTCTCGGATCGCAATATCCGGTTTCCGCAGACAATCCGGCCTCGCCGTCGCGTGACGCCATTGCGCGACTCTCCACCCGGCAACGCGACGTGCTGGTCAGGATGGCCGCCGGCCGCATGAACAAGCAGATCGCCTATGAACTGCAGATCAGCGAGCGAACGGTGAAGATGCACCGCGCGGCGTTGCTGAAGGCGCTGGGCTGTCGCACCGCGGCCGAGGCGATCCGGGCGGCCGTGGAAGCGGGGCTTTGAGCGAGGGGTGATGGGGAGGCGTTGGGAGGCGCCTCCCCATCCGCTGTCCCTGAGCAGGGGGAGCATCCAGGGACAGGCCCGGGGCAGGGCAGATGAAGCGTCAGGCGCTGGGCAGCAGCACCTTGTTGATGACGTGCACTACGCCGTTTGATTGCGGCACGTCCGCGGTGGTGACCGTCGCGCTGCCGCCCGCAGCGTCGGTGATCATCACATTGCTGCCGGACATGCTGGCCTTCAGCTTCGCGCCCTGAACCGTGGTAAGAGTGGCGATGCCGCCGCCGGCGCGGATCTGGCGGGCAAGATCAGCCGCCGTCACCTTCCCGGCCACGACGTGATAGGTGAGGACAGAGCTCAGTTGCGCCTTGTTGGCAGGCTTCAGCAGCGTGTCCACCGTGCCTGGTGGCAAGGCATCGAAGGCGGCGTTGGTGGGGGCGAATACGGTGAACGGGCCGGGGCCGCTCAACGTGTCCACCAGTCCGGCGGCCTTCACTGCCGCGACCAATTTGCTGAGATCGGGAAGGGCGGCGGCATTCTCAACGATGGTCCGCGATGCCTGCGGTGTGGCGGCGGACTGGGCATTGGCGTGGACGGGGGCGGCGAGAGCCATACCGCTGGCGGCGAGGATCATGAGGTGGCGAAACGCTGGCATATCCGTTCCTTTGAGATCTGATGCTTGTTCTGATCCCGCTGAATGCACGCTCCGCTAAGTTGTTTCGTCCCGCGAGAGCGGCCGCGCGCGGCGAAAAATCTGCTATCCTGCTGCCAAATCTAGGAAATATCGGATTGCGCGCCGGTGACCTGCCCATAGGTACAGGTGCGGCGGACGGGCTGTTGGCCGCGGCTGCGAACGGGCCGCGCGGCTAACGCTTCAAACGTACAAGCGCCTCATCCAGCGCGGAAAGGAAGCGCGAGCGGTCTTCCTTGCTGAACGGGGGCGGGCCGCCCACGCGGTCCCCGCCGGCGCGAAGATCGCTCATGATCGCGCGCACTGCTACGGCATTCCCGATCGAACTGGTCGTGAACGGGCGGCCATTCGCGCCAAGCACCGCACCTGCCCCGCCTTTGAGGCAGCGATCGGCGAGCAGGATGTCGGATGTGATGACCACGGCGGCGCCATCAACATGATCGGCAATCCAGTCATCAGCGGCGTCAAAGCCGCCATCCACTACGATCCGGTTGATCAGCGGATGTTGGGGTACGCGCAGATAAGCGTTGCTGACTAATGTTACCGGTACTTCGCGGCGATACGCGACGCGGTAGATTTCCTCCTTCACGGGGCAGGCATCGGCATCGACGAGAATTCTGGGCAGGTTCATCGCTCTCTCTTGCCACAGAAGGTGTCGTGCTGCGCCCCCGCGGCGTTGCGCTCGACTATGCGCGACCGGTGGCGCGACGCACGATGCCGTCCACGGGCGCGTCGTGCAGCCGTCGATAGCGGGCCTCGACCAAGCCGAAAATGCCAAAGCCGAGCAGCCCCACGGCAATCACAAGGTCCCACGGGTTGGTGAGCCACGCCAGCGCCTTGTCCATGCCGCCGGCTGCGTTGCCCTGTTCCTCCGATCCCGCGCGCAGCAGGAAATAGCCGCTGATCATGAACACGAAGCCGCGTGCGGCATAGCCTATGCGGCCGCTCCATTGCGCCCACGGCTGGCGAGCCACGGCGGGGTCGAGATATTCCAGGAAGGTTGCCTTCACCGCCTTGACCAGTTGCAGGATCCCGACGCCGACGAGCACCACGCCCCCCAGCATCACGATCACGCTCCCCCCCGGCAGTGATAGCGCGGTTTCGGCGCCCTCACGGGTGGAATCGCCCGAGGACGCCGCGCCCTGCATCAGCCGCACCGCCTGCCATGCAAGGAACAGATGGACGATCCCGCTGGCGGCCGCGCCCACGCGCTCGAGCGCACCGTCGCGATCACTGCCGTGGCGTTCGATGTCGAAGGCAGCGTCGGACAGTCTCCAGATTCCATAGCCCAGCAGCCCCGCGGCCATTACGCCCAGCAGCAACTGGCCGCCGCTTTCGCCCAGATATTGAAGGGCACCGGCGGGGTCTTCCGCCCGCCCGGTGCGCAGGATCAACACCGCAATCACGATATAGAGCGCCCCGCGGGTGGCGAACCCCAGCCGGGTTAGTGTCGTCAACCGTGCGCTGGCATTCATCGGCGATGTCCTCTCGATCCCGCAAACCGCTGGGACGCGGAGTTCGTTCCGGGCGCGCAAGATTGGCTGCGTGGCGCCGGACGCCGAGAGACGCATGAGGGGGCGGACGGTGCCTCTCTGGTGTCAGAGGCAAGACGTGCTTGCCATCGCGCACGCGGTGGGGCGATGCAGGTGCGGGCAGAAAATCCCGCATGCCGGCACGATCGAGAGCGGCGGAACAGGAGAGAGGCGAATGGACCTGCAGCTTACCGGAAAGACGATCTTCGTGGCGGGGGGCAGCCGCGGCATCGGCCTTGGCATTGTCGAAGCGTGCCTTGGGGAAGGCGCGCGGGTGGCCATGACGGCGCGGGGTGCCGAGGCTCTGGCCGCGACCCATGCGGCGGTCGCCGACCGCTATGGCGCCGACGCGATCTGGAGCGCGGCCGGCGACATGACCGATCCCAAGCAGGTGGAGCAGGTGATCACCGATGCCGAAGCGGCGATGGGGCCCTTGTGGGGCGCTGTCGCCAATGTCGGCCTGCATCCATGCCCGCCAGGGTTCGAGGTGGATGATGAAACATGGCGCGGCGGCATGGCGCAGAATCTCGATTCCGCCTTTTACCTGGCGCGAGCGGCGCTGCGCCGGATGGCGCCACGCGGCGAAGGTTCGCTGCTGATGATCGGCTCCATCGCTGGGCTCGCCGCACTCGGCACACCGCTGACCTATGGCACCGCCAAGGCTGCGATGGGGCACCTCGCCAAGGAACTGGCGGTGATCGCCGGGCCAAAAGGGGTTCGGGTAAACACCATCGCGCCCGGCAACATCATCTTTCCCGGGGGCGATTGGGAGGAACGCTCCACGGGGCCGCGGGCCGAAAGCTGGTGGCGTTGGATCCGGCGCGAGGTGCCGCTGCAGCGCTTTGGCCGGCCAGAGGAGATCGGCAGCGTAGCGGCGTTTCTGCTCAGCCCGCTCGCGAGCTTCGTCACCGGCGCGATCGTGCCCGTCGATGGCGGGCAGGATCGCTGACCTGCCGGTGAGCCGGTGCCGGCACCGGCGCTGGACAGTGACGGCGGATGTGCGAAGACGCGCCCTGACGCTGGTGAGGTGGCACTGGCGGGTTCAGGGGGGATGGACAGGCAATGGCGAAGCTGGGGCGGCTTGGGCGGCTGATCGGATGTGCGATGCTGGGTAGCGGGTTGCTGGCGATGAGCACGGGCTTGCGGGCCGATCCGGCGCAGCCGGCGCCAACCCGAGCGCGGGAGGCTGGCATTCGCTTCGGCATTCTGACCCCTGGGCCACTCAACGCGATCACGGACGTCACGGGCGTTCGGGTCGGCCACGCGACGCTGGTGGACGGGGAGCGCGTGCATACCGGCGTGACCGCCATCCTTCCGCACGGCGACAACCTGTTCCAGAACAAGGTGCCGGCGGGGTTCAGCGTCGGCAACGGCTTTGGCAAGTTCGCCGGCAGCACTCAGGTAGAGGAACTGGGCGAGCTCGAGACGCCGATCCTGCTCACCAACACGCTCTCCGTGCCCGAAGCCGCGGCCGCCACGATCGAATGGACGCTGGCGCAACCCGGCAACGATCAGGTGCAATCGGTGAATGCGGTGGTCGGCGAGACCAACGACTCTTTCCTCAACGACATTCGCGCACGCACGGTTACGATCGCCACCGCGCGTGAGGCGATCACCGCGGCAAAGCCCGGCTCGGTCGCCGAAGGCGCCGTGGGCGCCGGCGCCGGCACGGTGGCCTTCGGCTACAAGGGCGGGATCGGAACCAGCTCGCGCGTGCTGCCCAAGTCGCTGGGTGGCCATACCGTTGGCGTGCTGGTGCAGAGCAATTACGGCGGGGTGCTCACGATCGCCGGCATGCCAGTGGGTGAGCGGCTGGGCGGTTATCTGTTCGAGGATGCCGTGGACCGCCAGCAGGGCGACGGCTCGGTCATCGTAGTGATCGCCACCGATGCTCCGCTGTCCGATCGCAATCTGAAGCGGCTTGCCGCGCGCGCCTTTCTTGGTATCGCCCGCACCGGATCGCCGATGACCAACGGCTCCGGCGATTATGCCATCGCCTTTTCCACCCATGCGGACGTGCGTCGTACGCAGCAGCGGCGTGGCATCGTCAGCAGCTATCCCGATGTCGGCAACGATCAGATGACGCCGCTTTTCCAGGCAGTGAGCGAAGCGACCGAGGAAGCGGTCATCAACTCGTTGTTCGCTGGCCAAACGGTGAAGGGATATCGCGGCACCGTTGATCGCTTGCCGGTCGAAAAGGTTGTAGCGATGTGGCGCCAGATGCACCGGAGCGACGATCCCGCCGGGCGGGGCGAGGGCAAGCGCCGGCGGTAAGGCGTCGGCGGGGCACCCTCTGGCGCAGCGGCGCGGTGTCCTCGCACAGTCTTGTTGCCGCGGCGCTCCCCCAACCGGCCGTGACGCCGCGCGGATGATGCAGCCAGCACGAGGCTTCGGTCCGGGCTACAGGGTGCGGAACATCACCAGTGCGTCGACAAAGCCGTGGTCCGGGTGATCGAACGCGCCGGGCAGGCGGCCGACGATGTCAAAGCCGAGCCGCTGCCAGAGGCGAACGGCTGCCGCATTGCTGCTGATGACGAAGTTGAATTGCATCGCGCGATAGCCGCGCGCCCGGGCAATCATCATGGATTGTTCGCACATGAACTGGCCGGCACCGCGCCCGCCGGCATCCTGCCGGGTCATGTAGCCGCAGTTGCAGACGTGCCGCCCGCCGCCGGCCTGATTGGCCCGAAGATAAAAGGTGCCGATGATGTCACCGCCATCCTCGAGAACAAACGTCTCCTTGTCCGCGGCCATCCAGTAGGAGATTGCATCGGCTACGCTCATGTCCCGATCGAGCGCATAGGTCGCGCCTTCCGCAATGGTGGGCATGATGATCGCTGCAATGGCAGAGCAGTCCGCTTCTCGTGCTTCCCGGATCAGCATTGCAGCCCCTTTCGTCGTTCGTTTCGTGCGATCCGCACGCCCAGCCCCCTTATGGTTCACGCCGGCAATGGGGGCGGCGAATGCTCATGCCGCGACGAACCTGTTCGGGCGACAGTTTTTCGGCGTGCGGCGTTCGGAAAGAACATCCTTTTGCGGCTGCCGCATGTCGGACGCAATAATTCTCCTGAACGGCCGTAAAAACGCAGCACTTTCGGTCGCACAAAGCTTACGCTGCGCAGCATCATTGCCGATCCCGCGCGGCGGGAGGACGCAAGGTCACAAAGGGGGGTGAAATGGTAGCACTGAACAGTGCTGGCCGGCGTATGCCGGGCATGCGGGCGTTTCTGCTGGGTGGGGCAATGGCATTTGCGCCAAGCCTTGCGGCGGCTCAGGAAGTCCCCAATCAGCCAGCGCCTGTAGAAGCATCGGCGGGCGCGCAGGATGCAGCAGCTGATGGCGAGATCGTCGTCACGGCTCTTCGCCGCAACACGCGCATCCAGGATACACCTATTGCCATCTCGGCAACTTCCGGCGAGGCGCTCGCCGCGTCCGGCACCACCAGCTTCACCGAACTGACCCGCACCGCGCCGTCGCTGCGCATTGTTGACAGCGGACCGGGCAGCCGCCGGGTGCTGATCCGCGGCATCACCTCCGCCGGTGAGCCCACCGTGGGCGTCTATTATGACGAAACGCCGGTGTCCGGCTCGGTCGGCACCACGTCGGATTCGGGCGGCAGCACCCCGGATTTCCGCCTGTTCGACGTGGAGCGCGCCGAAGTGCTGCGCGGGCCGCAGGGAACGCTGTTCGGATCCGGGTCCATGGGCGGCACGCTGCGCATCATCTTTGAAAAGCCGAAGGCCGATCGTCTGGAGGCGGCATTCAGCGGCAACATGACCACCGTGGAAGGCGGCGGGCCCGGGTTCTCGCTGGACGGGATGATCAACCTGCCGATCGTCGAAGACAAGATCGCGCTCAGGATCGTGGGCAATTACAACAAGTTCGCCGGCTACGTCGACAATATCATTCTTACCAACGATCCGAATGCCGGTAACGTCGTCGATACCAGCCCTGATCCGCGCTATCTGCGCAACGTCAAGAACATCAATGACGGCGAAAGCTATGGCGGCCGTGCGCTGCTGCGCATCACGCCGACCGAAGACCTGACCATCGACCTGTCTGCGACCTATGAGCATGTCGATGCGCCGATCCCCTTGTGGCGGCCTGATTTCTCGCGTGCCAACGGATTCGATTTCGCCAGCAACATGCACGCGGACAACATCAACGAAGATGACAACCGCATCTTCAACGGCACGATCCGCTATGATTTCGGCGGGTTCAGCGTGACCGGATCCACCAGCTATTTCGACCGCGACTTCACGCGCACCTATGACGTCAGCGACACGTTCAACGGCCGCGTCGGCACGGTGCAGAATGCTGAAGGGCGCTTCGTTAACGTGCTGAATTCCGCCGGCACGCGTGAGGGGTGCCGCCGCTACCAGCTGGGTATCACCTCCGCCGCGAACACGACGCAATGTACCGCGGATCAGCTGACCGGCTATTTCAACGCCACCGTGCCACTGCAAACGTCGGCGCTGTACCAGCCCCAGAAGCTGAACAACTGGGTGCACGAGCTTCGCCTCAGCTCCAACAACGAAAGCCCGTTCCAGTGGACGGTCGGCGGCTTCTTGGAGAGCCGCGATACGGAAGTGCGATCGCTGCTGCTGGTGGCCAGCCCGGAGACTGGCGCGGTGTACAGCCCGTCAACGCCGGGCGCGATCGCCTATGACCGCACGATCAACGACGAACTGCGCCAGAAGGCGGCTTATGCGGAACTCAGCTACAAGCTGGCCGATCAGCTGACGCTGACCGCGGGCGCGCGCTATTTCAACTTCGAGCGTACGGTGGGCGGGCGGATCGACGTCGGCCAGATCCACTACAGCTCGCGCGTGACGCCCTATACCGAGGCGAGCTACGAAGAAGACGGCCTGATCTACAAGTTCAACGTGTCGTGGCAGCCAACCACGCGGCTGCTGTTCTACGCCCAGGCGGCACAGGGCTTCCGCCCCGGCGGCGTGAACCAGGTGATCGGCCTGCCTGCCGAGCGCGCGGCTTATACGTCCGACAGCCTGTGGAACTACGAGGTGGGCGCCAAGACCACGCTGGCGCGCGGCGTGTACCTGAACCTCGCCGGCTATCGCATCGACTGGGACAATCTGCAGGTCTCGGCACGCACGGCCGGCACCGGTTCGGTATTCGGCCTGATCTCGAACGCGGGTGCGGCGCGTGTCTGGGGTGCGGAGGCCGAGCTGTCGGCCAACCTTTTCCAGGGCCTCTCCTTCAGCGGTGCGTTCGGTTACACCGATGCCAAGCTGTCGGAGGACCAAGTCAGCGACTTCGTGGTGGCGACCGGCCGGCGGGGCGACCGTATCCCCAATGTGCCGCGGATCACCGCCTCCGCCTCGCTCGATTACAAGCGTCCGCTGTCCGCCACGCTGACCGGCACTGCCCGCATCGACGCGAGCCATGTCGGATCATTCTACAGCACGCTTAGCCCGACAGACATATACCGTCGGAAAATCGATGCGTATGACGTGGTCAACTTGCGCTTCGGCATCGAGGGCGTGGACAGTGACTGGGGGGTGTATCTGTTCGCCAACAACCTGTTCGACGACACCGCCATCAATCAGATGAGCGCCAGTGCGAACTCCGGCGGCATCACCAACGCCGTCAGCATCGCGCCGCGCACCTATGGGCTCAACCTGATGCGGCGGTTCTGATCCGCCGCGTCACGCCCCATCCATTCTTTCAAGGATCGACCATGGCATTGTTCCGCCGATTCAACGCTCGCCTGCTGATCACGTCGGCTGTTGCAGGTATTGCCTCGCTCTCCACCCCGTCGCTGGCGCATGAGGAAAAGGCACCACGCGCGGCCGCGGCCGCCGCCCCTGCGGGAAACCAGCCGGGGGCCGCGCCGGCACGTGCCGCCGGCGAGGGCGCGGGGCCGTTCCGTCGCCTCGTCATTCGCGGCGCCACGCTGATCGACGGCACCGGATCGGTGCCGCGCGGCCCGGTCGATATCATCGTCGAAGGCAATCGCATCGCCGACATCCGCCAGGCCGGCTGGCCGGGCATGGCGCTGGCGCAGAACCGCGCGCCGCAGGATTTCGACCAGGAAATTGACGCGACCGGCATGTACGTGCTGCCCGGCTTCGTCGACCTGCACACCCACCTGCCCGCCAAGGACAAGGCGCCCGACGCATCCTATGCCTACAAGCTGTGGCTGGCGCATGGCGTGACGACCGTGCGCGGCGTGTCGCTCGCCTCCCCGTCCTTCACCAGCAATGAAAAGGCGCGGTCGGCACGCAACGAGATCGCGGCGCCGCGCATCTTCAACTATCAGACGCTGGGCGCAGGCTGGTCCGGCGGCCGCATCTCCAGCCCTGAGAAGGCGCGCGAATGGGTGCGCTGGGCAGCCAAGAACGACATCGACGGGATCAAGTTCTTCGGGCGGGAGGATGAAACCCCGGCCGTCATGACCGCAGCGATCGACGAAGCGCACAAGAACAAGATGGGCACCGTCGCCCACCTCAGCCAGACGGGCGTGTCCGATTTCAACGGGATCATCGCCGGTCGCGCCGGGCTGGATACGATCACCCACTTCTATGGGCACATGGAATCGCTGCTGAAGAATCACACGATCCAGAAGTTCACGCCCGACTATAATTTCTACAACGAGCTGCATCGCTTCGCGCAGGTCGCCGACATCAAGGACGAGATCTATGACGTCGGGTCCGAACAATGGTGGGATTATCTAAAGGAGCAGAAGGCAAACGGCGTCACGTTCGACCCGACGTTCAACATCTATGCCGCATCGCGCGACCTGATGCGCGCGCGAAATGCCGACTGGCAGGGTAAATATACGACGCCGCAGCTATGGAACTACTTCCAGTCCACCCGCGACAATCACGGTTCGTATTTCTTCGACTGGACCAGCCAGATCGAGACGAACTGGAAGGGATTCTACAAGAACTTCTTCCAGCTGATCCATGATTATAACCAGATCGGCGGCCGGGTGACGGTGGGGACCGATTCCGGCTTCATCTACAAGGTCTATGGCTTCGCCTATGTCGAGGAACTGGAGCTGTACCAGGAGGCCGGGCTGACGCCGCTGGAGATCTTCCGCGCGGCCACGGTCAATGGCGCCAAGACGCTGATGGAGCCCAAGGGGCAGGAGCCGGAGTTCGGCGCGGTGCGGCGCGGCATGCTGGCCGACCTGGTGATCGTGCCGGAAAACCCGCTCGCCAACCTCAAGACGCTGTACGGCACCGGCTATGTCCGGTTAAATCCGGAGACGAACAAGCAGGAGCGGATTGGCGGCGTTCGCTACACGATCAAAGACGGTATCGTGTATGACGCGCCCCGGCTGCTCGCCGACGTCGCGGCCATGGTGGAACGCGAGAAGCAGGGGGTGCCGACGCCAGTGTCGCCGCCGGTCATCCCGCAGGAGCCGCCTTTCGCCACAACCCCGCAGCCCACCCCTGTGTCCTGAACCATGCGGGTGCCCTCGTCAGCGAGGGCACCCGAAAGACCCGCTTAGATCGGGAGCGCCGTGGTGTACTTCACTTCTTCCAGCACGGCGAAAGTTCGCGTCTCGCGAATGCCGGTCATGTGGAACAGCGAATTGCCGAGAAACGTGCGGTAAGCGGCCATATCTTCCACCCGGGCCTTCAGCAGATAGTCGAAGCCGCCAGCGACCATGTGGCATTCCAGGATCTCGGGCATGTCCTGAACCGCCACCGCGAAATCCTCCAGCACGTTGCTGGTGGTGCGATCCAGCATCACTTCGATGAAGACCAGCAGCGCGCGATCGAGCTTCTGAGGATCGAGCAATGCGACGATGTCGCTGACATATCCTTGTTCACGAAGCTTGCGCAGACGATCGAAGCACGCGGATGGGGAAATCCCGGCCTGGGCCGCGAGGTCCTGATTGGTGATGCGGCCGTTGCGCTGAAGCACCCGAAGAATGTTCCGGTCAATCTGGTCAAGCATAGCAGACCTTCGGCTCCCCCCGTTGTTTGGCCGAAGGTATCGCGCTCGCCGGACCACGCAAGGATCGATCTTCCCCCTACGCCATGGCGGAGGGGAATGGAGGGACGAGGTGCTTGTTGCCGCTATCTTTGCCCATGCTGGCGGCCAGAGCGGGGCGGTGCCGGCGACTTGCTCATCTGCGGGCATGTCGTCGGCACCCACTTTCCTACGCCTCAGCCGCTGATCCCGGCAGCGGCGAGCGCGTCGGGGTCTACGGCGCTGATCCGATAAGGATCGGCCTCCCGCTTTGCCGTGATGGCCGCATCCCGGATGGGATCATCAAGGGCCGCAACGTCTGGTGCCAGCGGCTCGCCGACGTCAGAGCTGCTGCCATCAGCCGCTCCGGCGAAGGCGGTCGGGTCACCCGCCGCGAGACGGGCTTGCCCTGCGGTCAAGGACCCGAAATCGCCACCGCCCTTGACGACGACGATTCCGTGCGGCTCGGCCGGTTCACTGCGGCTGCCGCAGCCGCCCAGTAGTGCCGCAACAGCGGCGGCGCCGAGCAGAAGCGCCGGACGGGCCCGGCCTCCGCCCGAACCAATGGCTCGCGAAGTAACCGCCACCTTACTTGCCCACGAGGATCTTCAGATATTCGCTATCGGGCGCGGAGGCGAAGGTGCCCTTCTTGGGCTCTACCTTATAGTGATAGTCTTCCTTCCACCCGGCGCCGCCGCCCCACCAGCTGACGCCAACATAGGTCTTCGGCAGCGAGCGCATGTAGCGGACCAGATCGGCGCCGATCGCCTTGCACGTCGCATTCACGCCCAGCGCATTCCCGAAGGCGAACTCGCCGATCCACACCTTCATGGTGCGGGCCTGTGCAGCCGCCGTGGTGTTTCCGACCAGCTTCGACGCCGTTGTATTGCTCACGCACGTGGCACTGGTGCCGGAGCCGTCCGAGTCGGGATAGCGGTGACCGGAGATCATCGTCCGGCCGAGCGGATCCTTGAGGCCGCCAGCGCGGTCGAAGGAGCATGCAGGGCTGCTGCAGGGCTTGTCCGCGGTCTCGTTCTTGTTAAAGTTCTGCATGCCGGCCCAGTTGCGCCACTCGATCAGCAGCACATGCTTGAAGCCTGCTTTGCGGAAGGCCGCGATACCCTCGTTCACGTCAGTGGCGTATGACTTCCCGCTCGCGTCCTTTTCATAGGAGCGGCCCTTCTTGGGCTCGTTCATCGTATCAACCAGAACATGGCGATCGTCGGGGAAGTTCTTCATCAGGGCGGCCCACCAGGCGGCGCCCGCGGCATCGAATGTGTTGCCATAATCATGGCGGTCCAGGATCACATAAGCGCCGCGAGCCGCAGCGGCATTGGCAGCAGCCTTGATCTTCGCGATCACGACCGGATTGCTGGCCTGTGCGCCGCGAAAGGGAATGCGGAAGGCGTTGAAACCCTTGTCGATATAGGTGTTGATGGCCGACGGGGTCGGACAAAGTGCGCCGTTGTCCACGAACTCACAGCCGGAAAGATTGACGCCCATCAGCGGGCTGCTGCTGAGGTTGATGTTCTTCGACGCTGTGGATTTGACGGGGCCAGCAATAGCGGGAGTGGCGAGAAGCAAAAGAGCCGTAACGGCCAAGGCGCGCATAATGATTCCTGTGAAAAACGTGTCGGCGCGCAAGGGAAAGGAAATTGAGTCGCTTCAATATCTTAGCGACGAGTCGATTGTTTCTTGAGTCATACGGTTTTCACCGTACGTAGAAATACGTAGTTGCTTGGGTACTTTCGGCCGTCACCCGGCCCTACCGGCAAATTGGATCAAAAGCGTCGGCTGAGCCGCAAGATCAGCTCCCGAGGCGCGACGGGATATCCGATCGAGCCGACGCTTCCGCTATTGTAGCGGCGATCTGCCAGGTTGGTCGCGGCGATCAGAAGTCCCCAGTCGCGCCAATCCGCGCCGGCCTGCATGTTCAGCTGCGCGGCATTCGTCACGCGATGCTGCGGTTCGTTGCACAGCGCAATCGAATAAGGGGAAGATGCGCTGTAATCGCCGCCCAGCCGCACACGCGCGGACCCTAGCTCCTGTGTGAAGCTCGCCCGTACCTGATAGCGCAAGGCAGGCGTGAACCGCAGGTCCAGTTCGCGTTCATCGGGAACAAAGGCGGTGCAGCCGGGGCTGGAGGCAAGCCGGGTGAACCGGTCCGCCAGCGTGGCCACCCAGCCGCCTATCTCCACGCCCGCCAGCGGCTGTGCAGTCCATTCCAGTTCCAGACCCTGGATGCGCGCGTCGCCGACATTCTGGCGAAAGATGTCGGGTGGCCCGGCGGTGGCCCGGGACGCAGAGAAGGCGATATTCCGGTAGTCGTTGATGAAATAGGTCGCGTTGAGGCGCAGCTTGCGGTGCAGCCAGTCGGATTTCACGCCAAGCTCATAGTTCCACACGGTTTCAGGCGCGATCGCAGCCTGTCGGTTCATCACGAAATCGACGTTACGTGCGCGTCCGTCGAAGCTGCCGCTGCGGAAGCCCTTGGCAGCCAAGGCGTAAATCATGGTCTCGCCGGTGCCGGTATCCATTCGATAGTCCAGGCCGAGACGGGGCGACACATCTCTCCAGCGCTCCGCGATGCGGCGGCGGGCGACACGGCCATCCGGCAGTAGCAGGATGGTGTCGGGCCCGGAGAGAAACGAAACGTCGTACCGCTTACGCTCATCGGTGTAGCGAAGGCCCGCAGTGATCCGCGCATGATTGCCAAGCAGAACAGTGCTGGATCCGAACAGCGAGTAGCTGCGCGTATCCAGCTGTGGCTGATAGGGTGACCAATTGCCCGTGAGCCCGACCCCACGCGATGGCGCGTTGAAGAAGTCCCGGTTGCGGAACCGCGCACCTGTGCCAGCGGGCGTCGCGAAGCTTATCGCGGTAAGCTGATCGTTACGCTCGTGGAAGTAATAGGCCCCGGCGAGCCATTCCAGGCGCTGTGCAAACGCTTCCCCCGCAAGCTGCACTTCCTGGGTGAAATTATGCTGATCCTGATCCTGAAGAAGGATCACATTTGCCCCGGCACCCGGCGGATTGGCCGTCTGGTCGAACCCGATCCGTGAGCGGAGTGCGCGATAGCCGGTGATGGTCGTCAGTGTTGCGCCGCTGAAGCGATATTCTGCTCGCACCGACGCTCCGCCGGTGTCGGTCCGGTTGAGCGGATCGGTGTCAGCCGAGGCGAAGGCGTCGATATCGCCGTCAGGGGCAATGAACATGCTGGTATAGCGCCCGGCGTGCTGCGGATCGGGCTTGAACCGCTGCGGAAATCGCGGGCTGGAACGGTCGCGTGTCAGATCGAGGGTCGCGTAAATGGTTGCAGCTGGGGATGGCTTCCACAGGATCGACGCGCGCGCGCCCAGCAGATCCTGGGTGTTCACGCGTTCTCGGTTGGTCAGGTTGTGCCCCCAGCCTTCCTGGTTGCGCGAGATAGCGGAGAAGCGCGTCGCGAGATTGCTGGTCAGCGGCAGATTGGCCGTCGTCCTCGCATCAATCCGCCCATAGCTTCCGACGGTTACATCCGCTTGGGCGCTCACTTTGTCGAAGGAGGGCTGCTTCATTACCAGCTTGATGGCCCCGCCGCTGGTGTTTCGGCCGTAAAGCGTGCCTTGTGGCCCGCGCAGCACCTCCACTCGCTCCACGTCAATAAGGTCGAGCAGGGCGCCGGTGGACCGTGGCATTATCACGTCGTCGACATAGATTCCGACCGGCGGATCATTGGTGAAGATCGAGTCTCCCTCGCCCACGCCGCGCAAGAACACGAGAGCGCCAGAGCTCGTCCCGAAGTTTCGCGCCAGATAAAGGTTGGGCACGGCCGCGCCGATCCGGTCCAGGTTCGCGATTGCCTCCTCCTCAAGTCGGGAGGAGGGCAGGACGGAAAGCGCGAGAGGCACGGTCTGCGCGCGCTCCTCGCGGCGCTCCGCCGTGACCAGAATATCGGCCACGGCTTCCTTCTGTTCGGACAATGGCTGGGCCGCGGCGGGCGCACCAGCAACGCAAGCCACGATCATCAAGGCTCGCACGTCATTCATTCCCGACAAGGCCCATGTGCAAAGCGGCAGCCCGCTATGGAGATCTTGATCTGCGGTCAAGCAGCCCCGCAGCACTCTGGGTCCCCCGCCCGGCTAAGAGATCATGATACTGATCCAGATTAGTTAATAGTTGTTGGACAATTTATTGGAGGAGATAAAGAATATGCAGGGGGCGGTAAGAGCCGCAAGAAAACGGGGGAGATTTTCATGTCGCTTAGTAAGGTAAGCATTGTCTTATGCGTTGATACTGCCGCCAGACAGGTTTGTGCATCGTGAAAAAGGGGATGGAGATCCTCATCGTTGGACCAAACTACGCCCCCGAGCCGGTCGGTGTCGGACCTTGTACAACAGGCATGGCAGAAATGCTTGCCAACGCAGGTCATAAAGTCCGCGTCGTATGCGGAACACCTTCCTACCCGCACTGGAAAATCATCCCCGCTTATCGACGACTTAGGATCTGGCGGGCTGTCGAAAACGGCGTCAGTATAATCCGCCTCCCCCACTATGTGCCGTCGGTGCCGAATGGCCTGCGTCGATTGTTGCACTTGGGCAGCTTTGCTGTGCTCGCCTTTCTCGTCGTGAGTGCACTGATGTTGCGACGACGTCCTAACGCCGTCGTTGCGATCATCCCGTCAACCATGGCGGCAATCGCCGCCCGTTTCTGCGCCAAGCTGTTCCGATTGCCGTTCTGGGTGCATGTGCAGGACCTCGAGGCGGAGATGGCGATTGCCACCGGGCAGATCGGCGGATCATCCTGGGTCACCCGGCTCGCCCGCGCAGTCCAGCGGCTCGCCCTCCGTGGCGACAGGGTAAGCAGCATTTCGCCGGCCATGTGTCGCCATCTGGCGAACAAGCGCGTGTCCCGCCACGAGATCGTTGAGTTTCCGAACTGGGCGCGCCCGGACGTCGCGCCAATTGACCGGCCATCGCCGTACCGGGCCGAGTGGAAGGTCGATCGTCCGTTTGTCGCGCTGTACTCCGGCAACATCGCCGCGAAACAGGGCGTCGAGATCATCGCCCAGACCGCAAGCTTGCTGGCGCACCGCCGTGACTTGTTGTTCATCGTTTGCGGTGACGGGCCGCGGAAGCGGGAGTTGGCCGAGAGCGTCGCCGAATGCGACAACATCCGGTTCTATGACCTGCAGCCGGCCGATCGCCTTGCGGACCTGCTGGGCCTCGCGACGATCCACTTGCTGCCGCAGATCGCCGGGGCAGCCGATCTGGTTCTGCCTTCGAAGCTGCCGAACATGCTGGCGTCGGGTCGCCCCGTCGTGGCCACGGTCTCGCCGCAGACGGACCTTGGGCGTGAGTTGAGCGGATGCGGACTGATCGTGCCGCCGGACGATGCGCATGCTTTTGCCGAGGCGATCAGTCGCCTCCTGGATGATGAACCGCTACGCGCCACGCTGGGGCGGGCTGCTCACGGCAAGGCTGTCGAGCGTTGGAGCAAGCAAGCTATTCTGGAGGGGTTCGAGCGCGAGTTGTGCGCGGTTGTGGCCCAACGGAGTTGGTCAACGGTGCTGCCGCAGGGCTAATGAACGCGGCATAGGAAGCAGGACGGCAGCGCGTAGAGTGGCAAAGCCGATCACCGGGCCGCTCCGACCTGCCGGGTGCGACCGGGTAATCCGCTGCTACTCCACATGGGAAAAGTCAGCTGCGGCGCCGCCCGTTGCCACGCCCGCCCAGGCGTGAGCGCGGCGGAGGCCGTGTTCACGCCTGGACTGATGGCCTACTTCTTGGCGGCCGCTTTCTTGGCGGGCTTCTTGTCCGCGGATTTGGCCGCAGGCTTTTTGGCGGCCGGCTTCTTCTTGGCCGTCTTGCCCTTGCTAGGCATGGCAGCCCGGGCATCGATCAATTCCGCTGCCTCTTCCAACGTCAGCTGGTCGGGGGCGATCGTCTTGGGCAGCGTGGCGTTGGTTTCGCCATCGGTGACGTACGGGCCATAGCGGCCCTCCATCAACTTGATCTCGGCCTCCGAGCGCGGATGCTTTCCAAGCACCTTTAGCGGCTCGCGCGTTCCGCGTTGCGGACGCCCCGCCCCACTCGCTGCCTCCGCTAGCTTCACCACCGCGGCGTTCATGCCGGTTTCAAACACGTCCATCGTGCCGGCGAGCCGGGCATATTTGCCGTCATGCTGCAGATAGGGGCCATAGCGGCCGATCGACGCCACGATGTCCTTGCCCGTTTCAGGATGCTGGCCGATGGTGCGCGGCAGGCTCAGGAGCTTGAGCGCCATTTCCAGATCGAGTTCGCCGATGTCCTTCGGAATGGAAGCTCGCTTGGCGTCCTTGCCTTCGCCAAGCTGAATATACGGACCAAAGCGTCCGGACTTCCGCTCGACCGGCAGCCCTGTCTCAGGATCCTGGCCGAGCTGCTCTGGTCCCGTGCTCTCTGCGGCGTCTCCACCTGCTTGCGCGAAGCGGCGGGTATATTTGCATTCCGGGTAGTTCGAGCAGGCGATGAAGGCGCCAAAGCGACCGCCCCGCAGAGCAAGCTTGCCCGTCGCGCAGCTCGGGCACAGCCGCGGGTCAGTGCCATCCGCCTTGTCGGGGAAAAGGTAGGGCGCGAGGAACGCGTCGAGCTGTTCCGTCACCTCGCTCGGCTTGAAGTCCATGACCTCAGCGGTGCGCGGCTTGAAGTCGCGCCAGAATGCCTCAAGCACGGCCTGCCATTGCGCGCGTCCGCCCGACACGTCGTCAAGCTCCTCCTCGAGCTCGGCGGTGTAGTCATAGGCGACATAGCGTTCGAAAAAGCGTTCCAGGAACGCCGTCACCAACCGCCCGCTCTCCTCGGCGAAGAAGCGGTTCTTTTCCACCCGCACATAGGCGCGGTCCTTCAGCGTCTTGATGATCGAGGCATAGGTGGAGGGACGGCCGATCCCGAGTTCCTCCATCCGCTTGACCAGCGAGGCCTCTGAGAAGCGTGGCGGCGGCTGAGTGAAATGCTGCTCGGCCTCGACCGACTGTTTTGCCGGAGCGTCGCCTTCCCGAAGCTTGGGCAAACGCCGCGCGTCCTCGTCGGCGGTGTCGTCCTGACCCTCCTCGTAAAGCGCAAGATAGCCGGGGAAGAGCACCACCTGTCCAGTCGCGCGCAGCAGGTTGCGGCCCGTGCCGTCCGCCAGATCAACGGTCGTTCGCTCCATGCGGGCGGAGGCCATCTGGCTCGCCAACGCGCGCTTCCAGACCAGTTCGTACAGCCTGGCGTGATCGCCGGACCCCACACGATCGCGCGAGAAGTCGGTCGGCCGGATGGCCTCGTGCGCCTCCTGGGCGTTCTTGGCCTTGGTTTGATATTGCCGCGGCTTGTCGGGCACATAGCTCGCGTCATAGCGATTAGCGATCGCGCCCCGCGCGGCGTCGATGGCGCTGCCGTCCATCTGCACGCCGTCGGTACGCATATAGGTGATCGCGCCGTCTTCGTAGAGCTGCTGGGCAATCCGCATCGTGTGGTCGGCCGAGAAACCAAGCTTGCGTGCCGCTTCCTGCTGCAGCGTGGAGGTAGTGAAGGGCGGCGGGGGATTGCGCGTGGCGGGCTTGGTCTCCACGCGTTCAACCGAGAAACGCCCGGCTTCGACCGCCGCCTTGGCCTTGAGCGCATCGCCCTCGTTGCCGATCGACAACCGGTCGAGCTTCTTGCCCTCCCATTGCACCAGCCGGGCGGTGAAGGACGTGCCGTCCTGTTCCAGACCAGCCGTGACGGACCAATATTCCTGCGCGCGGAACGCTTCGATCTCGCGCTCTCGGTCAACAATCAGCCGAAGCGCCACGGATTGCACGCGGCCAGCCGACTTCGCGCCCGGCAGCTTGCGCCACAGCACCGGCGAGAGCGTGAAGCCGACGAGATAATCGAGCGCGCGGCGCGCGCGATAAGCGTCGATCAGATCGGTATCGAGCTCGCGGGGGTTGGCCATCGCCTGGGTCACCGCCGGCTTCGTGATGGCGTTGAACGTTACGCGATCAACCTTCTTCGGCAACGCCTTGCGCTTCGCCAACACTTCCTGGACGTGCCAGCTGATCGCTTCGCCTTCCCGATCAGGGTCGGTTGCCAGGATCAGGCGGTCAGCCCCCTTTGCCGCGTCGGCGATCGCCTTCAGTTGCTTGGCCTTGTCGGCGTAATTTTCCCATTCCATCGTGAAGCCGGCATCGGGATCCACCGACCCGTCCTTGGCCGGCAGATCGCGAACGTGGCCGTAGCTTGCAAGGACGCGAAAATCCGAGCCCAGGTACTTTTCGATGGTCTTCGCCTTGGCGGGCGATTCGACGATGACGAGTTGCATTGGCGCCTAACTAGGAAGTCTCACACGTACGCGCGAGGGTGGGGATCATCGCGAGGCGCCGTCAAGCCACGGCGCATCGTCGATTGAGCGAACAGTGTCGTTCAGTGGTGGCGTAAGGACAAGAGCGTCGTGCGCGTCCAGCAAAGCCGATACGGCTGTATCGATTGTCGCACCCGCAGCGGGCGTTCACCTGTGATCGCAGCCGCGTTATCTCGCGGCGGCTGCTTTCCCGCTGGCGAGCGTTCGGGAGCAGATTGAGCTGTGGTCCTGTCGTATGTCTCGGCCGCTGCGCTCCTCCGCCGCGGAACGACGCTAAACCGTCGCCATCGTCGATGCTGGCGACGTTGCACGCCATGCGAGCAGGAAGCCCAAACCAAGGATCAGATCGATACATCCGAACAGCAGAACCGGCGGGGGCACCTTGCCGGCCAGGAACAGGGCCACCGCGGGAACACCAAAGGCCAGCTTTTCCGCCACGGAGGGCAGCATCAGGGTGCGATAACGGGACGGATCCGCACCGATGACCCAGAAGACGAGCTGAAACGCCGCCGCCGTGCCGATGAATCCGTAACCGACCAACTCTGCGCCGGTCGGTTGCGGAAGCAGATACTGCGGCAGCAGCGCGATGAGGCCGAACACGGCCGCGCCACGGAACCACCACGACACCCAGCGCGGCGCGGCCATGCCGGTGGCCCTCATGCTGCCTTGGCCGCCCGTTCCGGCGTGAACTCCACCTCGAGCCGGCGGACGGCATGCACGAAATTGTTCGGGGCAATGTCCATGTCGCCCGTCCAGCGAATGTCCGGGAAGCGCGCGAAGATCTGACGATAGGCTTCCTCAAGCTGCAACTGCGCTGTCATGCGACCGATGCAGATATGCGGACCATGGCCAAAGGCGATGTTTCGTTCCGCATTGGCCCGAGCGATGTCGAACCGGTCGGGATCGGCGAACATGCGGGGATCGCGGTTGGCGGCTCCATAATACATGATCACCTTCTCGCCTTCCGCAATGCGCTGCCCCTCCAGCTCGGTATCGACCGTAGCGGTGCGGCGCATGTAGATGACGGGAGAAACCATGCGCGTGATTTCATGCACCGCGTTGGTGAGCAAGCTGCCGTCGGCTTGCAGCTTCTGCTTCTCCCCGGGGTTCTCGGTGAAAAGCTTCATTGCGCCCGAGATCGAATTGCGGGTGGTGTCGTTCCCCGCGAACACGATCAGCAGCCATGCGCCGTCGAGATAGGGATCGGGCAGTGGATCGCCCTCCACCACGGCATTGGCAATGGCGCTCATCAGGTCCGGCTGCGGTTCAGCGCGGCGCTTCGCCAGCATGTACCGGCCATATTCGAACATCTCTCCGACGTTCTTGTTGAACAGCTCGATAAAGGCCGAAATCTGCGGATTAAGTTGACCGCCGCCGGCCATCTGTTCGGCCTGCTCGGTGGCGATTTGCTGGGCCATTTCAAGGAAGTGGATCCAGCCGATGAACTTCTCGCGATCGGCCTCCGGCACACCCAGCATTTCACACAGCGTGAAGATCGGCAGCCGCTGCGAAAACTTTTCAACAAGGTCGCATTTGCCGAGCGGCGCCATGGTGTCGAGCAGCCGCGTCACCTCCGCTGACACACGATCGCGCAGCCCCTTGATATAGGTGGCGGTGAAATAGGGCATGTGTTCGCGCCTGAGCTCACGATGCGGGCGAGCGTCGAGGTTGATCATCGAATTGGTGGAGGCCGAGAACAGGATCGGATGCCGCGTTTCCTGCGGCCCAAGCGCCATCAGGATGCCGCCCTTTTCGCTGCTGAAGGTCTGCGGGTCACCGTTAACGCGCTTTACGCCTTCGAAGCTGGTCACGGCCCAAAAGCCGACGCCATCGCGAGGCATCGGGTGCCACATCACCGGCGCTTCGGAACGCATCCGCGCGTAATCGGCCCACGGCTGCCCGGAAGTGAAGCGACGAATGTCGGTCAGGTCCACGCCCGCAAGGGTGGGATACGCCTGTTCGAACGTCGGCCCCGGACGGCCTTCAATGATGTGATCGCTGACGAGATGCATGTGCTGCTCCGATTTCAGGCAAGATCTGGCGTGAAGCGGATGTTGCCGCGCGCCATGCCCTGCGAGACGACTTCCAATCCGCCGGACTTCACCATCCATTCCAGGCGGTGATCGCGGTATTCCCGCTTGAAAAGCCCTTGTTCCAAAAGCTTGGCGACATCGCCCATCCCGCCGGAAGAGGCAGTCGTGGCAGCTTCGGCAACGGTTTCGCGCACCGAAGGGCGTTCATTCGCACGTGCCAGCCACGCAGCGAGGCGGGAACCGGGCTCAGGTGCGATGCCATGGCCCACAGATCCATTCACATAGGGCACCACCGACAAGTCCCCCCAGCCGAACGTATCGCCGTTAAACCACTCCCGGTCGCCGAGTTCGCGTTCCAGCCAGCCGAAATATCCCCGCACTTGCTGGCTCGCACGAGTGGTCAACGTGTCGGCCAGCGGGCCTTCGGCGCGGCGGAACCAGCGCAATTCAGACAGGCCCCAGTTCACCGCTTCGAGATGGGTGTCCACCACTTCCTCGATCATCCGCACGCGGGCGCGATTAGCAGGGGCGGTGGGCAGCAGCGCCGGCTGCGGCCACGCATCCTCGATATATTCGAGGATGATGGTGGAATCGAAGATGCCGACGCCGTCGTGGATCAGCGCGGGGACTTCAGCGCGGGGGTTGGCGGCCACGAAATCGCCGGCCGCGCCGCCGACACCGATCCCGCCGGGCACGGCCGTGTCGAACCCGACGCCCTTTTCACGCAGCGCGATCTTCACCTTCTGCGCATAAGGCGACAGCGGGTGATCCCATAACGTGACGGCCATGCGGCTGCCCTCTCCATAACTTTTGTTCTGGGTGTGACGCTATGCGTAGGCGCGGGCAAATTCCAGTGCGAATTGGTGGTGTGTCGGCCTTCCAATCTGCAAGCTCGGCCCATCGTGGGACTGACATGGCGAAAGTCGGCCTGATACCCGCCGCCGCGTCCGCATTAACCGTCGCTAAGCGGATGGCGCCCCGTCCAGGTAAGGACGGGCTGGGAAGTTGCGGAACTGGGCTGCGTGGGGACGGATCGCTACCGAGGCGGCAAAGCACGTCGAGGCGGATGGACTCCAAACGCTCGAGCTACCGTCGCTTTTGTCAGGCTATTCGCGGGCAATCCGCGCTCGGGGCAGTGCTGCGCGAGCCGCGGTTTGTTGAGAAGGCCCAGCCGATGCGGCCATGCCTCGTGCTTGGGCGGGCGTGCCCCGCGGTCGAGATGCGGCTGAAGCGGCCAGCAGGGAGATTTATGCGGCGAGGCTATGAGCGGGGCGGCCGGCGGCGGCGGAAGCTGGCGCTGGCGATCCAGATGCCAAGCCCCAGGAGCGCCAGCGGGGTGAGCCAGAGCGGGATGGTGACGGCGCTCATCGGTGGATCATAAGTGACGTAATCGCCGTAGCGCGCGATCAGCCAGTCGCGAACCTCGTCCGCACTTTCGCCAGCGGCGATCCGCTGCCGCACCAAACTGCGCATGTCGCCGGCCATGTCAGCATCGCTGTCGACGATCGCCTGCCCCTGACACACCAGACAGCGCAGCGTCGCCATCAATGCGGTGGCCTTCGCTTCCTTGGCGGGATCGGGGAGTTGGACATTGGCATAGGGCGCGGGCGCACGGCTCTGCGCAACAGCCGGTGTGGCCAGGGCCAGCACGAGCACGGCTGCGACGAATGCTCCGACGATCCGTCGTAGGAGCAGCGCGGCGCGGCCACGGGAACGGAGAAGGATGCCGCGCGCCGTCTTCACCGCGCGTTCCGCCATGCTTCTGCCAGCGCCGCGACATCCTCGTCACGGATATCGCCGACATGTTGCTTCACGATGATCCCGCGGCCATCGATCACGAAGGTCTCAGGCACGCCGGATGAGCCTAGCGAGAGCTGAACGCGGCTGTCGCGATCGTCACCGATGCGCGCGTACGGATCGCCATAGCGCTTCAGAAATTGAGCGATCGCCGGCTCGCTGTCGCGGATTGCGACCGCGTCGATCGGGATGCCCATCGCCTTCAGCTTCATCAGCTGCGGCGCCTCTGCGATACAGGGGACGCACCAGCTGGCGAATATGTTGAGCAGGCGGGGCTGGCCAACCTGCAGATCGGCCGCGGAAAGGCCTGGTCGGCCAGACAGGATCGGCGGCAGTGTGAAGTCCGGAACGGCTTTCCCGACCATCGCGGAATATACCGTCCGATCGCTCGGCTTTCGCAACTCGCGCACGGCAAACACCACCACCAGCGCGAACAGGACGAGGGGAAGCCAAAGCAGCCAGCGCCTCATGCGCCCAACGCCTCCCGATAAGCCGCTGCTTCCGCCGCATCGTGCGCCCGGCGTTTCTGCCGACGATCCCGCAACCAGTGGCCGAGGATCGAAAGCGCGCCGCCCACGGCGATCAGCAGCCCGCCAAACCAGATGAGGGTCACCCAAGGCTTCCACCACAAGCGGATCTGCCAGCGGCCTTGGCCATCAGGCTGGCCCAGCACGGTATAAAGCTGTCCATCCAGTGCGGTGAGGATGGCGCTTTCACTGGTCGTGGTCGGCGGGTTGGAAAAGAACCGCGACTGCGGCGTCAGCAGCGCGCTCGCTGCCTCGCCGCGCTGCACCTCGAGGCGGGCCTCAAGAGCCGACCAATTATCCCCGATGACCGGACGGATGCCGCGGAGCGTGACGCGGTACGGGCCAACGCTGGCTGCCTCGCCAATGCCCTTCGCTACCAGCGTTTCCTTGGTGAAGGCGGTCGAGGCAGCCATGCCGGCAAGGCTGATGGCGATGCCCAGATGCGCAAGCACCATGCCGTAAACAAACATCGGCGTGCGCAGGAGATTGCGCCCGAACAGCGGCACGATGCTGGCGACGGCCAAGCCCGCAGCGAGCGCCAGCCCGAACATCGGCAGCAGCCCGAACCAGCCGGCGAGCACGACGAGGGAAACGGCGCTGACACCGGTGACCGCGATCGGCCAGGTCATCCGCTTCACCAGCGCCGCGGCACTATCGCGTCGCCAGCGGAGCAAGGGCCCGGCGGCCATGATGACGACGAGAACCAGCGCGATCGGGCCCGCGGCCTTTTCGAAAAAGGGCGGTCCAACCGACAATTGCGTACCCATGGCGGCGGCGACGATCGGGTAGAAGGTACCGATCAGGACGATGCCCAGGATCACGGAGAGCAGCAGATTGTTGGCGACCAGGCTGCCCTCGCGGCTGACCAGTTCGAACGTATTTCCTGCCCGCACCAGGCCGATCCGCGTGGCGAAGAGCGTCAGCGCGCCGCCGATGTAAATGGCCAGCAGGATCAGGATGAAGGTGCCCCGCTCCGGATCGACGGCGAAGGCGTGAACGCTCGTCAGGATGCCCGAGCGAACCAGGAAAGTCCCCAGCATCGACATGGAGAATGCGACCACCGCCAGCATCACCGTCCAGGCCCGCAGGCCGTCGCGGGTCGCGAGCACGCTGACTGAGTGGAGCAGGGCGGTTGCCGCGAGCCACGGCATGAGCGACGCATTCTCGACCGGATCCCAGAACCACCAGCCGCCCCAGCCAAGCTCATAATAGGCCCAGTAGCTGCCGGCGGTGATGCCGATCGTCAGGAACACCCAAGCGGCGAGCACCCAAGGGCGCATGGCACGCGCGAAGGCTGGCCCGACGTCACGTGTGAGAAGCGCGCCGACCGCGAAGGAGAAGGCGACCGACAGGCCGACATAGCCGGCGTAGAGGGTCGGCGGGTGGAAGGCGAGGCCGGGATCCTGAAGGAGCGGATTGAGCCCCTGACCGTCCAGCGGCGGGTTCGCGAGCCGCGCAAAGGGGTTCGAGGCGAAGAGCAGGAAAGCGTAGAAACCCAGCGCAATGGCGGCCTGCGCGCCGAGGGTGGCGGTGAGGGTGCGTTCGGCGACGCGACGCTCCAGCCAGGCGACGGCGGCGCCCGCGACGCCGAGGATCGTCACCCACAGCAGCATGGATCCTTCGTGATTGCCCCATGCGCCAGCGAATTTGTAAAGCCAGGGCTTCGCAGAATGGCTGTTCGCGACGACCAACGCGACCGACATGTCCGACAGCAGAAACACTCGGATCAGCATGGCCATCGCCAGTACGGTCAGCAGGCCCTGCACGATGGCGACCGGCCGGACGGCGGCGCTCAACAGGTCGTCGCGGCGCCGCACCGCGAGTGCCGCCAGCGCCAGCTGCATCGCGGCCAGCGCCGCGGCCAGCCAGAGCGCGACGAGGCCTGCTTCGGCGGTCATGCGTGTGCTCCGCAGGGCCGTAGGCCATGGTCCGCTACGCTGGCCGCGCCACGGGCGGCGTGCCGGTTGCCAGCCGGCATGGCCAGTTCCTCAGTCACAGATACTCAGCGCTCATAAGCCTTCGGCAGCGCCCCCTCAGTCGGGACCAGATAACGATCGCGCAGTTGCGACTGACGCGAACGCATTGGCTGGGCGACGCCATCAACCCACACCGCGGTGGGCGCCGAGGAGATTTCGAGCGGATCGCCATCCCAGAGCACGACATCGGCACGGCGGCCGGCGCGCAGCGAGCCGAGCTCACCGTCCATGCCGAGCGCGGCGGCCGGGCCGGACGTGATCGCGGCCAGCGCCTCGCCCCAGTTGAGGCCGGTGTGGCCGGGTACGCGAGTGATCGCGACGAGGTTGCCGGCGTACTGACGCAGATTATGCTCGCCGCCATTGTTGCCGGTCGAGGCAAGCGCAACCTGGACGCCCGCGGCGCGCATGCGGCCGACGTTCGATTCGGTTGCGCCGAGCGACTCGAATTGCGCCGGCAGATCCGCGAGCGCGGCGGCGATCACCGGGACGCGAGCGGCAGCGATCTCGCGTGCCACCATCCAGCCTTCGCTCACGCCGGTCAGTACCAGCTTCAGCTTGGGATAGTCACGCGGCAGCGCGAGCACCGTCAGGATATCGCTTGCGCGCTCCACATGGACGACGAGCGGGGTCTCGCCGTCGAGCACGCGCAGTAGCGCTTCGGCATCACCGCGCTTCACCAACGAGTCCTTTTCCCGACCGCCGAAAGCGGAAGGGTTGCGGCGGAAGTCCTGCGCCTGCGCCAGGGCATCGCGCAGCATGGCATAAGCCGCCGGGCGGCTGCCACCGGCGAGACGCCCGCCGGTCTCCCCCAGCTCAACGAACTGGAAGGCGCGCGCGCGGGTAACCGGCTGTGGATCGTTGCCGAGATCGATGACGGCGCCCTGGCCGGCGAAGATCGATCCGGCAGCCTCCGGTGCGACAAACGCGCGGGTGACGCCGCCGAGACGCTCATTGGCGACCTTCACCTCCGCCGGATTGATGGCGACGGACACGTCGATCGCGGCGTTGAAGGGCGCGGAGCGCGCGCCGGCGTCATTGCTCTCGGACACGCCGCCAGCGTCGGCGATCCCCAGATCGCTGAAGCCCGCGACGAAGCCGGGTGCCACCCACTTGCCGCTGCCGTCGATCACCTCGGCGCCAGCAGGGACGGCGACGCTCTTGCCCGCGGAGACGATGCGGCCGTTCTGGAAGACGACCGTGCCGTTCTCAATGGGACCGGAGCCGTCGCCGATTGCGATCGTCGCATTGGTGATGGCGACAGTCTGGGCCGCAACCGGGCTCGCCAGCATCGTGGCGAGGAGGAGGAAAGCGCGCTTCACTTGACGTCTCCCGAGCCGGGCTGGCCAAGTTCGAAGTCGCTCACCGGACGGCGCTTGGGATCATTGGCATCATAAAGGAGCGCCCCGTCGATCCAGACCTTATCGGGGCGGGTGTAGACGCTGAAGGGATTGCCGTTCCAAAGCACGACGTCAGCCATCTTGCCTGGGACGAGGCTGCCGGTCTTGTCGGCAATGCCCATCGCCTTCGCAGGGTTGAGCGACAGCCACTTCCACGCAACTTCCGGTGCGATATCGATGCCGACGCGGCGACCGGAGGCGAGCACCTTGGCGACTTCCTGGTTCAACCGCTGGATGCCGTTCTCGTCATCCGAGTGGATCATCGCGCAGGTGCCGGCCTTTTCGAGGATGGCGAGGTTTTCGCCGATGCCGTCGTAGCTTTCCATCTTGAAGCCGTACCAGTCGGCCCAGACGGCGGCGCAGGTGCCGTTCGCCTTCAGTACGTCAGCGATCTTGTACGCTTCGACGGCGTGGTGGAAGGCGGTGACCTTGTAGCCGAATTCCTTCGCCATATCCTCGACGATCGCCATTTCGTCGGCGCGGTAGCAGTGGTTCTGGATCAGGATCTCGCCCGCCAGCACACCGCGCAGCGTATCCATGGCGATGTCGCGATCGGGCATGTCGCCGCCGTCGGCGTCATATTTGTCCCACTTGCGGCGATAGCTCTGTGCCTTCGCCCAGGTGGCGCGGTCGACCGCGATATTGCCCATGCGCGTGGAGGGCTGGCGCCCCTTGGAGCCATAGACGCGCTTCGGATTCTCGCCGCACGCCATCTTCAGGCCATAAGGCGCGCCGGGGAACTTCATCCCCTGCATGGTCCGTGAATAGACGTTCTTCAGCGTGACCGAGCGGCCGCCCATGAGGTTCGCCGAGCCGGGCAGGATCTGCAGCGTGGTGACGCCGCCGTTCGCGAGCGCGCGGCTGAAGCCGGGATCCTGCGGCCAGACACTGTGTTCGGCCCAGACATCCGCGGTGATCGGGCCGGTCGCTTCATTGCCGTCGCTGTGCGCCTGAACGCTGGGCGTCGGGTAATCGCCGAGGTGGCTGTGGATATCGATGACGCCCGGCGTGACCCACTTGCCGGTGCCGTCGATCACCTGCGCGTCCGCCGGGGCATCCACGCTCGCGCCCACGGCGACGATCTTGCCGTCCGCGAACAGCACTTGGCCATTGTCGATCCGGCCGCCTTCGCCATCGAAGATCGTGACGTTGCGCACCACCGTCGGGACGCCCGGATAAGCGCGGTACGTCGACGGGTACGGATCGCGCGAATAAGGCTTGGGCGGCGCCTTGGACGATGCCGTCTTGGGGCGGGCATCGCCCTGCGAGCAGGCGACCAGCGACAGCGCGGCGAGGCCGGCTGCCAGCACGCGCCCGGCGGTGGAGGTGCGGAGGATCATGGGCGCCGTGATTGGACGGACGCGCGGCGGAAGACAAGCGCTTAGCCGCTGCTCCAGCGCAATCCGTCGCAATCACGCGCGCTGATTCATGCCGCGCTGTCGAGCGTCTCCACGACGAGGCGATCATTGGTGTAGACGCAGACTTCCGCCGCGATCGCCATCGCCTTGCGGCAGATCGTCTCGGCGTCCTTTTCATAGTCGACCAGCGCGCGTGCGGCGGCGAGCGCGTAATTGCCGCCCGAGCCGATCGCTGCGATGCCGGCCTCCGGCTCCAGCACGTCGCCGTTGCCGGTGAGGATGAGCGTTACGTCCCTGTCGGCGACGATCATCATCGCCTCCAGGTTGCGGAGGTATTTGTCGGTCCGCCAGTCCTTGGCGAGTTCCACAGCGGCGCGCATCAGATGGCCCTGGTGGCGTTCGAGCTTCGCCTCGAGCCGCTCGAACAGGGTGAAAGCGTCGGCGGTCGCGCCCGCGAAGCCGCCGATCACCTTGCCCTCCGGGCCGAGCGTGCGGACCTTGCGCGCGTTCGGCTTCATCACCGTCTGACCCATCGATACCTGGCCGTCGCCCGCGACGACCACTTTTCCGCCACGCCGCACCGACAGAATGGTGGTGCCGTGCCAGACGGGCATGCTGCTTTGTTCACTCATGGCGCGCGATGTAGGGTGGATGACCATCGCGGAACAGACCCCCGGAAAGCGCCGGTGCGACGATCCCCGGGGGCAAACTTCTCGAACCTTGCGCACAGACGCAATGCTGCACGGGTATGAAGTTCAGCGGCCTTTCGCCTTTCCCCATTCGCGCGCCACGGTGTAGCCGAGGTAGCCGGTGGCGAAGAGGGCGTAGAGTGGCTCCGGGATCCCGGCGAGATAGGCGTTCATGCCGCCGGCAATCACCCGCGCGGTCGCCGGGCTGACCGCGGCGATGATCCCCATCGGGATCGATCAGAGCAGCAGTACGTACATGACGTAGAGGAAGCTTGGCCGCGCCCGGCTGGTCCAGGGATCGGGCGATTCCGCCTCGGCCAGCACGGCGGCCATTTGCGTCCTGATCCGGTCGAGCTCCTGCGATCCTTCGAGCCGCAGCAGTTCGAGCTTTGCCGCCTCGCGCGCCTTGGGATCGGGAATGATCTTGTCGATCAGCCCGGCGACCGGGCCGATGACGGTATCGAGCAATGCCATGTTGCCTTTCTCCTTCAGGCGAGGCGGTTGGCGAGCCAGCCGTAGAGGAATGCTTCGTTCGCGGGACGACGCTCGGCGAGGGTGAGATAGCGTTCGCCCTGCAGCGCCTCGAGCGCCTTGAGCAGCACGGTTTCCCCGGCTGCCCCGCGGGTGGCGAGGAAGCCGTCGAGCGCGCCCAGCGTCTGCGGGCCGATGCGGCCGTCGAGCAGCACGTCGGGATAGTCGCGCGCGCCGCGGTTGAGCGCGTTCAGCGCGCGCTGGAGGAAGCCGATCGCGACCGCCGGCCCCATGTTGACGCCTGTGTCGAACAGTTCGGCGGCAATCAGCGGCGCGCGCTCTGCGACATCGTCAAGCCGCGGGCGCTGCCAGTAGATGCGGCGATAGATGGCGGCGGCAGCCTCACGCGCGAAATGCCGCATGTCGCCGGCATAGCCGTTCGCCCGCGCCACCGCCTCCGTAATCCCCCAACGAGTCGCGCCGCCGCGATCCGCCGGGTGATGGATGTAGCCGCCCTCGCGGTCGATGACGGCGTGGATGAGATCGTTGATCATGGCCCTCTCCTGTATGTGAACAGAAAGGGAACATACATCGGGTGCCGGCGTGTAGGACAGCGACGATGGCTGCGACAGCCGCAGCGCCGCTCCGGCCGATCGAGGGGATACAGGAAGGCGGCAGCTGACGGGTCGCGACCCGCCAGAAACTGGATTCAGGATGACGTGCCGAGTCGGATGCAGTCCTGCTCAGCTCAGGCGGTGGTAGTCCTTGAACCAATCCACAAAGCGCGGGATGCCGACCTCGATCGGGGTGGTAGGAGCGAAGCCGTGGTCGCGGCTGATTGCGGTGATGTCCGCATAGGTGGCGGGGACGTCGCCGGGCTGCATCGGCTCCAGGCTGCGCACCGCCTTGATGCCGATGGCGTCCTCGAGCACGTCAATCATGCGCAGCAGCTGTTCGGGCTTGTTGTTGCCGATGTTGTAGACGCGGTGCGGCGGGTTGCTGCCGTCATCGGCGGATGGGCTGTCGGTGACGGCGACCACGCCCGAGACGATGTCGTCGATGAAGGTGAAGTCGCGGCTCATGTCGCCATTGTTGAACACGCGGATCGGCTTGCCCTTCAGGATTGCGTCGGTGAACAGCCACAGCGCCATGTCGGGTCGGCCCCACGGGCCATAGACGGTGAAGAACCTGAGGCCGGTCAACGGGAGGCGGTAGAGATGGGCATACACATTGCCCATCAGCTCGTCGGCCTTCTTCGTCGCCGCGTAGAGCGAGATCGGCCCATCCACCCGATCCTCCTCGGCGAACGGCAGCTTCGTATTGCCGCCATAGACGGAGCTCGACGAGGCGTAGCTCATCGACACCAGGCCATCGAGCGCGCGCGCATATTCAAGCATGTTGACCTGGCCGACCAGGTTCGACTGCACATAGGCATGCGGGTTCGTCAGCGAGTAACGGACCCCCGCCTGCGCGGCGAGATGGATGATGTGCGTGATGCGGTGCGGCGCGAGTGCGGCCGTCAGCGCTGCGTTGTCGGCGATATCGACCTCGGCAAAGGTGAAGCCGGGGCGTTCCGCCAGAAGCGCGAGGCGATCACGCTTCAGCTGGACAGGGTAATAATCGTTGCAATTGTCGATGCCGACGACTTGCTCGCCACGGTCGAGCAGCCGGTGCGCAACTGCCGCGCCGATGAAGCCGGCCGCGCCGGTGACGAGATAGGCCAATGGTGTCGCTCCCCTTCTGCCGCCCCGCTTATGGCAGGAGCATTACGGCGACGTCGTGACAAGGGAGGATTGGCGAGCGGAGCATCGGAAGTACCAACGGCGCGGATTGCCGCGAAAAGTTGGTCTGGCCTCGCGCGTACCGAGGAATGGGCCCGATGCCGGTGAAAGCATCGGGCCAGTTGGTTCAGGCGGCCTCGGCCAGCTCGGCCGGCAGGCGGATGAGGTAATCAAACGCCGACAAGGATGCCTTCGACCCTTCGCCCATGGCGATCACGATCTGCTTGTAGGGCACGGTCGTGCAATCGCCGGCCGCGAAGATGCCGGGGCGCGAGGTTTCGCCGCGGTGATCGATCTCGATCTCGCCGCGGTTGGACAGCGCCACCGCGTCCTTCAGCCATTCGGTGTTGGGGACGAGGCCGATCTGGACGAAGATACCCTCCAGCTCGATCTCGTGCAGCGTGTCGTGATTGCGATCCTTGTAGGTGAGCGAGGTCACCTTGCTGCCGTCGCCCTTCACTTCCGTGGTCAGTGCCGAGGTGATGACCTTGACGTTGGGCAGGCTGGCGAGCTTGCGCTGCAGCACCGCGTCGGCGCGCAATTCGCGGTCGAACTCGATCAGCGTGACATGCGCGACGATGCCGGCAAGGTCGATCGCCGCCTCAACACCCGAATTGCCGCCGCCGATCACCGCGACGCGCTTGCCCTTGAACAGCGGGCCGTCGCAGTGCGGGCAGTAGGTCACGCCCTTGTTGCGATACTGGTCCTCGCCCGGCACGTTCATCTGGCGCCAGCGCGCGCCGGTCGACAGGATCACCGTGCGCGCCTTCAGCGTCGCGCCGCTTTCCAGCGTCACTTCGTGAAGGCCGCCTTCCTGCGTCGCGGGGACGAGCTTCGCCGCTTTCTGCAGGTTCATCACATCGACGTCATAGTCGCCGACATGCTGCTCGAGCTGCGCGACGAGCTTCGGCCCCTCGGTGTGGCTGACCGATATGAAATTCTCGATCGACATGGTGTCGAGCACCTGACCGCCGAACCGCTCGGTGGCGATGCCGGTGCGGATGCCCTTGCGCGCGGCATAGATCGCCGCCGACGCGCCGGCCGGGCCACCGCCGACGACGAGCACTTCGAACGGCTCCTTGGCCGAGATCTTCTCCGCGGTGCGGGCGACCGCGCCGGTATCGAGCTTGGCGAGGATCTGCTCCACGTCCATGCGGCCCTGCGCGAACGGCTGGCCGTTGAGGAAGATCGCCGGGACCGACATGATCTGCCGCGCCTCGACCTCGTCCTGGAACGCGCCGCCCTCGATCGCGACGTGGCGGATGCGCGGGTTGAGCACGCTCATCAGGTTCAGCGCCTGCACGACGTCCGGGCAGTTCTGGCAGGTGAGCGAGAAATAGCTTTCGAACTGATAATCGCCGTCGAGCGCCTGGACCTGCGCGATCACTTCCTGCGACAGCTTCGACGGGTGGCCGCCGACCTGGAGCAGGGCGAGGACGAGCGAGGTGAATTCATGCCCCATCGGGACGCCGGCGAAGCGCACGGCGACGTCGGTGCCCACACGGCGGATCAGGAACGAGGGGCGACGCTGATCGTCGTCGGCACGCACGACGCTGACCTCATCGGAGAGCGCCGCGATTTCGTCCAGCAGCTCCAGCATCTCGCGTGACTTGGCGCGATCGTCGGCGGAGGCGACCAGCTCGATCGGCTGGCGGATATTGGCGAGATAGCCCTTGAGCTGGGTCTTCAGATTATTGTCGAGCATCTAGCCCTCCTGGGAATTGCTGGCTGCCTTCACGTCAGCGGTGCGGCCCCGCGCAAGGGGGGAGGGGACGCGGGGGGAGTGGCGCCGCACCGCTGGCGTGAGGGCAGGTAGATTGTTGATGTAGCGGGATTATCGTTCCCTCACCTCGTCACCCCGAGGCTCGCCCGGGGTCCACGGTGCCGCTTACCGAGCGCCTGAAACGCCTGCAGCTTCGTGAATGCCGGGGCCAGCCCGGCATGACGGTGTGGGATGGACGGGGCTTGGTACGCGGCCCCGTCCCTGGTCCGAGCGGTAAGGCTCAGATCTTGCCGACGAGGTCGAGCGACGGGGCGAGCGTGGTTTCACCCTCTTCCCACTTCGCCGGGCAAACCTCGCCCGGGTGCGCCGCAATGTACTGAGCCGCCTTGATCTTGCGCAGCAGCTCAACCGCATTGCGGCCGACGCCCTCGCTGGTGACTTCCATCAGCTGGATCACGCCATCGGGATCAACGACGAAGGTGCCGCGATCGGCCAGGCCCTGGCCCGCGCGCAGGATGTCGAAGTTGTTCGAGATGGTGTGGTTCTGGTCGCCCAGCATGTAGAAGTTGATCTTGCCGATCGCGGGCGAGGTGTCGTGCCACGCCTTGTGGCTGAAATGCGTGTCGGTCGACACCGAGTAGATCTCAACGCCCATCTTCTGGAACGTTTCGTAATGATCGGCGAGGTCCTCAAGCTCGGTCGGGCACACGAAGGTGAAGTCGGCCGGATAGAAGAAGAACACCGCCCACTTGCCGCGCGTGTCCGCGTCGGTGACGGTGACGAACTTGCCTTCCTTATAGGCCTGGGTCTCGAACGGCTTGATGGTCGTGCCGATAAGCGACATGCGTAACTCCTTGCGTAAGTGCGAGGCGTAGATAGTGCGCCGCAGCAAACGATTGAACCGTTTATAATCGCTCGCGGTGATCGAATTTATCGATCATATCGCCGGCGGGCGGTCGGGCTTCATTCGACAGAGCAGCGCAGGCTGAAGCGGAAAACGCACGCACTCGATCTTGGTTGCCCGGGCGACGCCCCTGCTTTGCTGCGCTGCGACGGATCTATATAGGTCCGAAACGGGTGTAATCCCTGCGGTGCTTGCCGCGACGCTCAGCAGTCAAATGCGGGATTGTCTCACGTCATCTGGACGTCAGTTTGCATGACGAGGCGAGCGGCCACGCGCACTTCGGAAGGTGGCGGCGCACTCCTGATCTTGCCTGAGCAGCCGCCCGCGAGCGGCGCTCAGTACATGTGTTGGCCGCCGTTGATGGAAAGCGTCGAGCCGGTCACGAAGCCACCCTCCTCGGAGCAGAGGAACGCCACGCCGCGGGCAATTTCGTGGGCCTGGCCCAAGCGGCCAACCGGGATGCGCGCGACTATCTTGTCGAGCACGTCTTCAGGCACCGCCGCCACCATGTCTGTATCGATATAGCCGGGCGCGATCGCGTTCACGGTCACGCCGGACCGCGCGCCTTCCTGCGCCAGCGCCTTGGTGAAGCCATGGATCCCGCTCTTCGCGGCGGCATAGTTCACCTGGCCATATTGCCCGGCCTGGCCGTTGATCGAGCCGATGTTGACGATGCGGCCCCAGCCGCGCTCGCGCATGCCGGGAAATACCGCCTTGGCCATGTTGAAGCAGCCGCCAAGGTTCGTGTCGATGACCTCCTTCCACATTTCATAGGTCATCTTCAGGATCGTGCCGTCGCGGGTAATGCCGGCGTTGTTGACGAGAACGTCGATCGGCCCGAGCTCCTCGGCCACGCGGGCAGCGCCGGCCTGGCACGCGTCATGGTCGCTGACGTCCCATTTGTAGGTCCGGATACCGGTTCGCTCCGTAAAGGCTGCCGCGCGATCGTCATTGCCGGCGTAATTGGCCGCGACCGTCAGGCCCATGTCCTCCAGGGCGAGGCTGATCGCTTCACCGATGCCGCGCGTGCCGCCGGTGACGACCGCTACCCGTTTCATGCTCCGTTCTCCCTCGCTCAGGCGAGAAGAGGCTATTGAAGCGATACCCAGCCTTCAAGCTCCCGGGCGATCAGGCCACGTAACAAATCAATGCCGACCGTGCTGTCATTCAGGCACGGCAGATAGGCAAAGTGAGTGCCGCCAGCCTCCATGAAGCTCTCGCGCCCACGGATCGCCAGTTCCTCCAGCGTCTCGAGACAGTCGGCAGAAAAGCCGGGTGCAACGATCGCGACCTTGCGGATGCCCTTGGCCGGCAATTCCTCCAGCACCACGTCGGTCGCCGGCTCCAGCCATTTGGCGCGGCCAAATCGCGACTGGAACGTCAGGATTACCTCACGGCCAAGCGCTTCCTGCACAAGCCGGGCCGTCTTGTGGCATTGGCAATAATAGGGATCGCCAAGCCGCAGCGTGCGCTCTGGCATGCCGTGGAAGCTGGTCAGCAGCGCATCGGGCGTGAAGTCGAGCGCGGCCATGCTTTCCTCGATCGAGCGCTTGAGCGCGCCGATATAGGCGGGATCGTCGTGATACGGCGGCAAGGTTCGCACGGCCGGTTGCCAGCGCATGGCGGCGAGCTGGGCAAACGCCTTGTCATTCGCCGTGGCGGTCGTGGCGCCGGAATATTGCGGATAGAGCGGCGCCAGCAGGATCCGTTCGCAACCCGCATCCTTCAGCGCCTGCACCCGATCGCCAATCGCGGGACGGCCATAGCGCATGGCGTAATCGACGACGACGTCCGGCCCGAATGCCCCTTCAAGCGCCCTGGCTTGCGCGCGCGTGATGGCGGCAAGTGGGGAACCGTCCTCGCGCCAGACCTGCTGATAAGCGTGGGCCGATTTCTTCGGCCGTGTCGTCAGCACTGCACCACGCAGGATCGGCTGCCACAGCAATCTGGGCAGTTCCACCACGCGGGGATCGGAGAGGAACTCCGCGAGATAGCGACGTACCGCGGGCGCATCCGGCGCATCGGGTGTGCCGAGATTGATCAGCAGCACGCCGACGCGGAGGGGAGGGATCGGCGGGTGATCGGCTGGCTTGTTCATGGAAGTCCAAACGGAAGGTGGCGCGGCCGGTTGCCGGTGGCGGAGGCAAGCGCGTTGGCGATGGCGGGTGCCACGGCGGGAACGCCCAGATCACTGACGCCGCCAGGGTCCGCCGCGCTGGGGATCAGTTCAACGGTGATTTCAGGTGTGTCGGAAAGGCGCGGCAGCTGCAAGTCGCCCAAGGTGCGGGCGTCGGCAATACCGGCCGTAAAGGCTGGCGCTCGCCCGGCGACAAGCGCGATGGCGAAGACGATGCCGCCCTCCACCTGCTGACGGACGATGTCGGGGTTAATCGCCCGGCCGCAATCGACGGCGGCGACGATACGGCTGACGCTGGGACGCCCCGCCGCGTCATATTGCGCCTCCGCCAGAACGGCGATCATGCTGCCAGCCATAGCGTGACAGGCAAGCCCTTGTCCGCTGCCCGCGCGCCCGCCGTCCCAGCCACCCAGCGAGGCGGCGGTGGTAAGGCAGCGCGCCAGACGCGGGTCATGCCCGAGCATGCCGATGCGGAACGACATGGGCTCGGCACCGGCGCGATGGGCCAGTTCATCGATGAAACATTCGGTGAAAAAGGCGTTTGCCCGGTCCGCGCCGCCGCGCAGGTGCCCTACGGGAAGTTCAATATCGGCGCGAAAATGGTCAATGGCCATGGCGGGCAGGCGATAGGGCGGCAAGGCGCCCGACATGGCGTAAGCGTCTGCGCGGCGCGGCAATGCCGTGGCCACCCGGGCGAGCGGATCAGCGCTCAGCAGCCGCTGCGCCAGTGCTGCACCGGTAGCGGGAGTCGCGATCTGGGCCTGCCAGCCCAGAATGCGACCATCGGCCGAAAGGCGCGCGACCATGCGTGCCTTGGCCGGCGCGCCGAAGCGATCATGGAGGATCGCCTCCCGCCGCGACCAG
Organism: Sphingomonas sp. IC4-52; assembly: GCF_020707225.1. Taxonomy (NCBI): domain Bacteria; kingdom Pseudomonadati; phylum Pseudomonadota; class Alphaproteobacteria; order Sphingomonadales; family Sphingomonadaceae; genus Sphingomonas; species Sphingomonas sp. IC4-52. The sequence goes on from NZ_JAJFEU010000004.1 coordinate 279,553, forward strand.
GTGAGCTGGACCGGCCGCCGCACGGTGAGCGCGATGACAGCGGCCTGCGCCACGGCATCATGGTCCAGCGCCTGACCGAACGAGCCGCCGATCAGCATCGGATGAACGGTGACGGCGCTTTCCGGCAAACCGGCGGCCCTCGCCGCAGCGGCGCGGGCCAGGCCGGGCGCCTGCGTAGGGATCCACAGCTCCAGCCGGTCGGCATGCCACCAGGCAGTGGCGGTGGGCGTTTCCAGCGCGGCATGGGCGCCGATGCCGATCGAATATTCGGCGCGGGTAACGTCGCCCCGCAGCACCTCTGCGATGTCGCCGACGGCGGCAAGCCGATCGCCCTCGGCGGCGAAGGCATTGTCGAGAGCCCGGGTAACGGCAGCGCTGTCGGCAAGTCGCCCGCGGGTTTCGAAGCGCGGGCGCAGCGCCGCCACGCCCTGGATCGCAGCCCAACTGTTATTGGCGATGGCGGCGACCCAGCGGTCGTTCTCGATGACCGCCATGACGCCGCTCACGCGATCCGCTGCCGCCTTGTCGACCTGAACCAACCGGCTTTCCCCGCCGGCAGGCCCTTGCGCAATGCTGGCAAAGACCATGTCGGGCAGCCGCACGTCAGCGGTGAAGTTCGCCGATCCGTCAACCTTCGCCGGCGCATCGAGGCGCGGCACGGACTGGCCAGTCAGTCGCCCCTCGTCGCCGATGCGCAGCGGCAATTCCGCCGGAAGATCGAACCCGGCCGCCTCTGCCGCCAGTTCGCCGAAGCGCAGGCGGCGACCCGCGTTGACCACCATTCCCTCGCTGGTCTCGCACTGTTCCCAGTCGACGTCCCAGCGCGCGGCTGCCGCCTTCGCCAACAGCACGCGGGCTGCGGCGCCGGCGTCACGTAGCGCCGCCTCGAACATGCGGACGGACGTGGAGCCGCCGGTCAGCAGCAGCGCCGAGCGGACCCAATGTTCGCGCTGGATGGGCTCCGGAACATGGGTGAGACCGCCGCCGAACAACATGGTTGCCGCGAGCGGATTGGCGTAGATCGGGTTCGGCAGCGCGGCCTCGACGCCGATGGTCCGCCAGTCTGCGCCGAGTTCGTCAGCGAGGATCTGCGGCAGGGTGGTGTACACGCCCTGGCCATGTTCGGCTTGCGGCACGGCAATGGTGATCCGGCCGCTTTCCGCAATCTTCAGCCAGGCGCCGAGCGCGGTTTCACCCTTTTGCGGGGCGAGATCGACGGCATAGCGGCGCGGCCACGCAGCCCAGGCCACAGCCAGGCCGATACCGGCCCCGCCGGTGACCAGCAGAGAGCGTCGCGAAATCATCGGCACCGCTTAGCGCCGACCGATCGCCGCGTCATGAGGGACCGCGCGAAGTGTCGTTAACTGCGTGATTATGCTTGAATAATGGCGACAACCCTGATTGCTGCCGGAACGGATGTGATGTTCAAGCGTACGAATAGACGCGAACGGCGGAAACACGCCGGCAGTGGGGAGGTTCGGGAAATGATCATGCGATCCGACGAGAATCCTATTCTTGAGCGAATCGAAAAGGTGCTGGCAGAACTCTCGCGGACGATCGCGTCACCCAATCCGGCGGTCGGCGAAGGAGCCGGCACGAATGCGGCGGGTTCGCCCGCGCAAGAGGGGGTTGCGTCGTCCATCGCGGCCGAGCGGCTGAACACGGCCATTGCCTGGATCCGGGCACGTGCGCGGCGCGACCAGGCTTTCGGCGAAGATCTGTTCTTTGATCCCGCATGGAGCATCCTGCTCGAACTCTACGTCCATCACCGTCAGCGCACCGCCACGTCGATCACGTCGCTGTGCCTTGCGGCCAAGGTGCCGCCCAGCACGGGGCTTCGCTGGGTCGCGCTGCTCGAAAAGCGCGGATTGGTGGTGCGTGAGGCGGATCCGTTCGACAAGCGCAAGAGCTATGCCCGCCTGACGATGGAAGCGGTGGAGCGCGTGGAGCGCGCCCTTGACGATACGATGGAGAGCAATCGCCAGCTAGGAATCGAGCGCGTTCGGGTGATGAATTAGATCAATCGCTTGCTGCACATGCAGGGCAGCAAGCGATAACGCCTGTGCGTCCGGCCCGTTCTTTTCCGGTGCGGTCCGGTCCAGGCAATCAAGGATCAGGCGCAACATCGCGGTGCACTCTGCGGCCGTGACGTCTTTCCACTCGGTGCCCATGGGTGGCAGAGCGGACTTCCCGTGATTTTGTTCCGTGCTTGCCAGCCGATCGAACTCAGCCTGACGTAACGGGCAGCGTGTAATCTGCCATGCGCTGACGGATCAGCTTCTTGTCGATCTTGCCCGTCGCGCCGAGTGGGATTTCCTCCACGAACACGACATCGTCGGGCATCCACCATTTGGCGACCTTGCCTTCGAGGAAGGTGAGCAGATCGTCGCCCGTCGCCGCCTCGCCCGGCTTCAGCTGGCACAGCAAGATGGGGCGCTCGTCCCACTTGGGGTGGGCGACGCCGATGACGGCGGCAAGCGCGATCGAGGGGTGGCCGATGGCGATGTTCTCGATCTCGATCGAGCTGATCCACTCGCCGCCGGACTTCACCACGTCCTTCGCGCGATCGGTGATCTGCATATAGCCGCGCTGGTCGAGCGTCGCGACGTCGCCGGTATCAAAATAGCCTTCCTCGTCGAGGATCTCGCCGCCTTCGCCGCCGAAATAGGAGGAGACGATCGTCGGCCCCTTGATCTTGAGATGGCCGAACGTCTCGCCGTCGTGCGGCAGGGGATTGCCGTCATCATCGGTCAGCTTGAACTTCAGCCCGCACATCAGGCGGCCCTGCTTGATGGTGTGCGCGACGCGGGCATCCTCATCCATCGCGGCGACTTCCGCGGACGGGGTGGAGAGCGTGGCGAGCGGCGAGGTTTCGGTCATCCCCCAGCCTTGCGTGACTTCGACGCCATATTCGTCGCGGAAGGCGCGGACGAGCATCTCGGGCACCGCGGAGCCGCCGATCGTCACGCGCTGCAGTGAATCGATCCGTCGGCCGGAGCTGCGCAGATATTGCAGCAGGCCCTGCCACACGGTGGGCACCGCGGCGGAATAGGTGACGCCTTCCGCTTCGATCAGATCGCAGATCGATTCGCCGTCCATCCGCGGCCCCGGCAGCACCAGCTTCGCGCCGACGGCGGGGGCGGAATAGACCACGCCCCAAGCGTTGGCATGGTACATCGGGACGACCAGCAGCACCGTGTCCCGTGCCGACAGCGCCAGCGCATCGGCCTGGAGCGTCAGCATGGTGTGAAGGTAATTGGAACGGTGCGAATAGAGCACGCCCTTGGGATTGCCGGTCGTGCCGCTGGTATAGCAGAGGCCGCAGGCGAGATTCTCGTCGAACCCGCCCCAGGCATATTCCGCCGGCTCGCCTGCGATCCAATCGTCGAAGGGGGTGGCGGCATAATCGGTCGCTGGCATCGAGGCCGCGTCGCACAGGAAGATCACCCGCTCGATCGAGGGCACTTGCGGCAGCAATTGTGCGACGGTGTCTGCGCAGTTCGGATCGGCGAACAGGATGCGATCGCCGGCGTGGTTGGCGATATAGGCGATCTGTTCGAGGAACAGCCGCGGGTTCAGCGTGTGCAGCACCGCGCCCATGTTGGTGGCGCCATACCAGGCGGCGACATGGCGGTGCGTGTTCCAGCCCATGGTGGCGACCCGGTCACCCTGGCGGATGCCGGCGCGGGCGAGCGCGGCGGAGACCTGCTTCGCCATGTCGCGGATGCTGGCGTAATTGCTGCGCGTGACATTACCGGCGGCGTCGCGCGACACGATTTCGCGCGTCGGCTGCCACGTGGCGGCATGATCGAGGAAGGTATCGACGGTCAGTTGCCCCGACTGCATCAGGCCCAGCATTACTCTCTCCTACTTGTCGTCACCCCGGAATTGATCCGGACCTGCCAGTTCTGCCCGAGAGAAGAAGAAGCGGGACCCCGGGTCAAGCCCGGGGTGACGGAAGCGTTGTTCAGCCCTGCGCGGCCTTCCAGTCGCGCTTCACCTTCTTTGCGAGGCTCCATTTGTGAACTTCGGTGGGGCCGTCATAGATGCGGAACGCGCGGACTTCGCGGAACACCTGCTCCACGATCGTATCGCCGCTGACGCCCGTCGCGCCCATCACCTGGACGCAGCGATCGGCGATCCGCATCAGCGCCTCCGACACCGCGACCTTGGCCATCGAGCTTTCCACCGTGCCCAGCACGCCGGTGTCGAGCACGTCGGCGCACCAGTCGATCATCAGCTCGGCCTGCTTCAGGTCGATGAGGTTCTCGGCCAGCATGAAACCGACGCCCTCATGGTCAACCAGCGGCTTGCCAAAGGCGTGGCGGCGGTTGGCGTAATCGGTGGCGATCTCGTGCGCGCGGGCGCAGGCGCCATGCCAGCGCATGCAGTGCGTCAGCCGCGCGGGCGCCAGGCGAACCTGCGCCAGCTTGAAGCCGTCGCCGGGGTCGCCCAGCATCTGGTCGGCCGGCACGCGCAGATTGTCGATCGTCACCACCGAGTGGCCGCCGGGCATCGAGCTGTCGATCGTGTCGAGCACCCGCTCGATGCGGATCGCAGGATCGGGCAGGTCGACGAGGAACATCGACGCGCCTTCATCCGCCTTGGCCATGACGATGCCGACCTTGGCGCCGTCCGCGCCGGTGATGAAGGTCTTTCGGCCGTTGATGACCCAGTGATTGCCGTCACGCACCGCGGTGGTCAGCATCATCGACGGGTCGGACCCCGCGCCGCCATCCGTCGCAGGCTCGGTCATGAAGAAGGCCGACCGCGCCTCGCCGCTGACCAGCGGCTTCAGGAAGCGCTCCTTCAGCTCCGGGCTCGCCTTCTGGCCAAGGAGGTACATGTTGCCCTCGTCCGGCGCCATGACGTTGACCGCCAGCGGGCCGAGCGGTGACAGCCCCGACGCGCGCAGCACGTCCGCCGTCTCGCGATGCGTCAGGTGGCCGCCGTCGGGCAGGATGTGCGGCGTCAGCACGCCGGCCTGTCGCGCCAGCCCGCGCATTTCCTGCACCAGCTCGTCGGACGGCCCGTGCGTGCCGCAGCGCGGATCACGCTCGTACGGCACGATCGTCTCGCGCACGAACGCCTCGACCCTGGCGGCGATCTCCTGGCCTCTCGTCATCCCCATTCCCGCATGATTGTTGTCAGATGGGGGCGCTAATGTCGTGTTTCGTTTCGTGTCGCCAGCCCTATCGGCGCCCGGGGTACCGCGCGTTCCGCAGGATCATGCGGCGTGATAGGCTTGCCGCAGGGAAGATTCGGCGCATGATCATGATCATCATTGCGATGGTGTACGGCGCGGCGATGCTCGTCGTGGCGTGGCGGGCAAATGCGCGGTTCCGACGTGAAGAGCGGCTGCCGATGCAATGGCTGCTGAACGGGGACGTGACGTGGTCCGCGCCGCGGCGGATGGCGCTGGCGTTCATGCCTGCGCTGTCGATCCCGATGCTCGCCGCGTTGATCTGGTTGTTCCTCAACGTGGCGCCGCGACCGGGCCAGGAGCATCTGGTGTTCCCGGTGTTTGTCGGGATCGGCGCATTGTTCGTGGCTATCCAGCTGCTGCACGTCTGGCTGATCGACAGGACGCTCCGCCGCGCGGGCAGGTAGCGCGAGGGCGCTGCTCCTTACTCCACCAGCGCCAACAGCCGCCGCGCGCTTTTCAGGTGCGGGGCGTCGATCATCTTGCCGTCGAGCTGCAGCGCGCCGGCGCCAGGGTTGGCCTCGAACGCGGCGATGACGGCGCGGGCGTGGGCGAGTTCGGCCTCGCTGGGGGTGAAGGCCTGATTGATCACCGCGACCTGCGTCGGGTGGATCGCGAGCATGCCGGTGAAGCCGTCACGCCGGCCGCGCGCGGCATAGGCGGCGAGGCCGTCGAGGTTGCGGAAATCGGGGAACACGGTTTCAATCGCGGGCACCCCGGCGGCGTGCGCACCGAACAGGGTGAGCGCGCGCACGACGCGATAGGGATCGGTGTAGCTGCCGTCCTCCTCGCGCGCGCTGGTCGCGCCGATCGCGGCGGGGAGATCCTCCGCACCCCAGGTGACGCCGGCGAGCCGGCCGGCGACGCTGCCGAAGGTGCCGAGCTGGAACACCGCCGCCGCGGTCTCGCTGGCGACCGGAAGGATCGCATAGTCACCGGGCAGGCGATTCGTGAGCGTGGCGACCGACGATGCGCCTTCTGCCTTGGGCAGGACGATGCCGTCGAGCGACAGGCCGGCGAGCGCCTCCAGGTCGGCGGCGACCTCATCGCTGTCGATCGGGTTGATGCGCACGAAGATGGCCGGGGCGCCATTTTCGCGCGGCGCCTCGATCCAGGCGCGGACGGCGGCGCGCGCCTCGGGCTTGCGATCCGGGGCGACGGCATCTTCGAGGTCGAGGATCAGCGCGTCGGCGCCGGTCGCGGCCGCCTTGGGAAAGCGTTCCGGCCGGTCACCGGGGACGAACAGGAGCGATCGCAGCTTCACTTGCCCATCTCCGCCAGCTTGCGTTCCCAGGCGAGCGCATCGCGCACGATGCCGTCGAGATCGGCGCGCTTCGGCTGCCAGTCGAGCGCGGCGAGGATCGCGCTATTGTCCGCCACCAGTTCCGCCGGGTCGCCCGCGCGTCGGCCCTCGATGCGGCGCTCGATCGTGATGTTGGTGACGCGGTCGACCGCGTCGAGCACCTCGAGGACCGAGAAGCCGCGGCCATAGCCGCAGTTGAAGGTGAAGCTTTCGGTCGGAGCGGCGATCAGCTGCTTCAAGGCGGCGACATGCGCGTCGGCGAGATCGGAGACATGGATGTAATCACGCACGCCAGTGCCGTCGCGGGTCGGGAAATCGGTGCCGAATACGCCGACCGCGGCGCGCTTGCCGGTCGCCGCCTCGACCGCGATCTTGATGAGGTGGGTGGCGCCGACCGTCGACTGGCCAGTGCGCCCCTCGGGGTCAGCGCCGGCGACGTTGAAATAGCGCAATGCGCCATAGTTCATCGGGTGCGCCGCCGCGACATCGCGCAGCATCGCCTCGGTCATCAGCTTCGACGTGCCGTAGGGATTGATCGGCAGCTGCGGGTCGGCCTCCGTGATCGGCACCTTGGTCGGGTTGCCGTAGGTCGCGGCGGTCGAGGAGAAGATGAAGTGCGGCACGCCCTCCACCACCGCGCTTTCGATCAGGCTGCGCGTCGCGGCGGTGTTGTTGCGGTAATATTTGAGCGGGTTCTCGACCGATTCCGGCACCACCACCGAACCGGCGAAATGCATGATCGCGCGCACGTTGTGCTGGCGGATCACGTCGCGCACGCCCGGATCCTCGACCGCGATGTTGACGAAGGCCGCGCGCTGATCGATCGCCCAGTCGAAGCCGGTGACGAGATTGTCGATCACCACGACGTCATGGCCGGCGTCGAGCAGCGCCAGCACGGCGTGGCTGCCGATATAGCCGGCCCCGCCCGTCACCATCACCTTGCCGCCCAATGCCATGCCGATCTCCCTCTTTGCGCGCGCCCTAGCGGCTTCCTACATTGGCCGCAAAGGAGACCTTCCCCATGACCGAATATGCGACGCTGGCCGGTGGCTGTTTCTGGTGCACCGAGGCCGTGTTCAAGGACGTGATCGGCGTCGAGAGCGTGGAAAGCATCTATATCGGCGGCACCGTGCCCAACCCGACGTACAAGCAGGTGTGCGGCGGCGATACAGGCCATGCCGAGGCGATCCGCGTCGGCTTCGATCCCGCGCAAATCAGCTATGGCGACCTGCTCGACATCTTCTTTGCGACGCATGATCCGACGCAGCTGAACCGCCAGGGCAATGACGTCGGCACGCAATATCGCTCCGCCATCTTCCCCGAGACGGTGATGCAGGAGGAGCAGGCGAACCAGGCGATCAAGCGGGCGCAGGCCGATCATGACAAGCCGATCGTCACAACGATCGAGCAGGCCGACGAATACTATCCGGCTGAGGATTACCACCAGGATTATTGGGACGGCGAGGGGCAGCGGAACCCCTATTGCCTGGCGGTGATCCCGCCCAAGCTGCAGAAGCTGCGCAAGAGCTTCGCGGCGCGGTCCAAGGCGGCGACCGTTACCGCCTGACGACCATGGCCTTCGACCTCCGCGCAGCGCTGCTGAAGAAAGCGGAGGTCGAAACCGCGTGGCTGGTGGACTTCGAGTTCCGGCTGCGCGCCCGCACCATGCGGCTGCTCGCGGCGCGGATCGGGGAAGATGCCGATGCGCTGGTCGCCCGCATCGTGCGCGGGGATGATGCCGCGATCGTGGCGGAACTGGAAACGGCGCGCGGGCTGCCGCCCGGAGCGCTGGCGGCGGATTATCGGCGCAGCCTTGCCGAGGCGCGGGCGCAACTGATCGATGAGGTGGGCGATCCTTCGCCCTATCGGCTTGCCTGAAACTTACCGGTGCGCGGCGCGGCGCAGGCGGTCGTTGATTGCCGTGCCGATGCCCTCGTTCGGCACGGGCGCGACGGCGATCTTCCTGGCCGGGGCGGCGTCGGCGCGGTGGAGCGCGTCGAACAGGCGGGCGGCGGCCTCGACCGGGTCGCCGGTGGCGGACAGGGTGTCGTCGCCTGTGATCTCACCATAGCCGATCAGCCATTCGTCACCGTCACGCTCGGTCGCGTCGAGGCGCAGCAGCTTTGTTGGGGCGTAATGCGTGGCGAGCTGGCCGGGGGCGGTGACCTTGGCGCCGGGAGCGGCGGCTGACAGGCCGAGCTGCTCGGCGGTGATCGGGCCGGGGCGCAGGATCGCGCCCTTGCCGACAATAGTGGATTCAAGGCCCGCCGTGGTCGGCCCGTCGTCGAGGATCAGCGGGACGCGGTTGCCGAGGCTGGCGGCGACGTGTTCGGCGCGGGTCGGGCTGATCGCGTTGCTGGCGTTGGCAGACGGGGCGGCGAGCGGGCGGCCCGAGGCTTGCAGCAGCGCCTGCATCGCGCGGTGGGCGGGAACGCGCAGCGCGATCGTTTCGAGCCCGGCAGTGACGAGGCCGGCGATGCCGGCATCGGTGCGCAGCGGCAGGACGAGGGTGAGCGGGCCGGGCCACCAGCGATCCGCCAATGCCAGCGCCTCATCGTCGAACACAGCGATCCGCTCCGCCGCCGCGCGATCCGGCAGGTGGACAATCAGCGGGTTGAAGCTCGGCCGGCCCTTGGCGGCATAGATGCGCGCGACGGCATCGGCATTGGTTGCGTCGGCGGCGAGCCCATATACCGTTTCCGTCGGCACGGCGACGATCCCGCCCGAGTGGATCAGCGCCGCCGCCTCGGTGATCGCAGCATCACCAAAGGGCAAAATTCGAGGGATTTGAGCCGTCATCGCCGGACGGTATAGCGGCGCGACACTGGAGAAGAACATGCCTTACACCGCCCCGGTCGCCGAGCAGCGTTTCGTGCTCGAGCATATCGTGCGCATCGCCGAGCTTGCCGCTACGGAACGCTACCATGCCGCCAGTCCCGACGTGATCGAGGCGGTGCTGGAGGGAATCGGGCAGCTCGCCGAGGGCGAATGGGCGCCGCTGGCACGTGCCGGCGACACGGTGGGCGCGAAGTGGACGCCCGACGGCGTGGTGATGCCGGACGGCTACAAGGCGGCGTACAAGGCCTATGTCGAGGGCGGCTGGGGCACGATCGGCGTGCCGGAGGAATTCGGCGGGCAGGGCCTGCCGTTCGCGGTGCAGTGCGCCGTGCTGGAGACTTTGGGCAGCGCCAACATGGGCTTCGCGCTGGCGCCGATCCTGTCGGTGGGTGCGATCGAGGCGTTGCAGCATCACGGCACGCCCGAGCAGCAGGCGACGTGGCTGCCCAAGCTCGCCACCGGCGAGTGGACCGGCACGATGAACCTGACCGAGCCGCAGGCGGGCAGCGACGTCGGCGCGCTGCGCGCCACTGCCACACCGCGCGGCGATGGCACCTATTCGATCAAGGGCACCAAGATCTTCATCTCGTTCGGCGACCATGACCTCGCCGACAATATCGTTCACCTGGTGCTCGCGCGCACGCCCGATGCCCCGAAGGGGACGAAGGGCATTTCGCTGTTCCTGGTGCCCAAGGTGCGCAGCGACGGGACGCCCAACGACGTTCGCGTCGTTTCGATCGAGCACAAGATGGGGCTCCATGCCTCGCCGACGTGCGTCTTGTCGTTCGGCGACCATGACGATTGCATCGGCGAGCTGATCGGGTCCGAGTTCGGCGGCATGCGCGCGATGTTCACGATGATGAACAACGCCCGCCTCAACGTCGGCCTCCAGGGCGTGCAGGTGGCGGAGGCCGCGACGCAGAAGGCGGTGGAATATGCCCGCGAGCGCATCCAGGGCGCGCGCGAGGGGCAGCCGGCGGCGATCATCGAGCATCCCGACGTGCGGCGCATGCTGATGCGGATGAAGGCGCAGACGCAGGCGGCGCGTGCGCTGGTCTATTATGCCGCGGGGCAGGTGGACCGTGCGAACCTAGGCGATGCGGCGGCGCGCGACCGGCTGGAGATCGCGACGCCGCTGGCCAAGGCGCATGGCACCGACATCGGCAACGAAGTCGCGAGCGTCGGCGTGCAGGTGCATGGCGGGATGGGCTATATCGAGGAGACGGGCGCGGCGCAGTTCTTCCGCGATGCGCGCATCACCCCGATCTACGAGGGGACGAACGGGATCCAGGCCGCCGACCTCGTGGGCCGCAAGCTGTCGCTTTCCAACGGGGCAGCGTTCGCGACGCTGATCGAGGATTTGCGCGGGGCATCGCACCCGGCGCTGGGCGAGCTGGTCGCGGCGTGCGACGCGGTCGGCCGGCGGTTGCAGACGGCGGACGCCGACGACCGGCTGGCGGCGAGCTACCCGTTCCTGACGATGCTGTCGGTCGCGACGTGCGGCTGGCTGCTGGAGCGCGAGGCGGCCGAGGCGGGCGACGATTCGTTCGGCAAGGCGAAGAAGGCAGTCGTTGCCTTCTACCTCGACCAGATCGTGCCCGAGGCGCTGGGCCTGCGCGCGGCGGCAGAGGCGCCGGCCGCGCCGCTCTACGCGCTCGAGGCGGAGGCGTTTGCCGCATGAGCCTGCCCTTCAACCTGCCCGCCTATCTGGAACGTATCCGCCTGCCGGCACGTGCGACGGTCGATCACCATGGCCTGGCCGCGGTGCAGCGTGCGCATCGGCTGGCGATCCCGTTCGAGAATCTCGACGTGCCGCTGGGGCGCGGGATCGACATTTCGTCAGACGCCGTGTTCGGCAAGCTCGTCGTCGCCGGGCGCGGCGGCTATTGCTTCGAGCATAACCGGCTGTTCCTCGATGCGCTGGCGGCGCTGGGGTTCGAGGCGCGGCCGCTGCTGGCGCGCGTCTGGCTCAACGGCGGCGGGGTGCCGCCCAAGACGCACACGTTGAGCCTCGTCACCTGCGGGGATGAGCAGTGGATCGCCGATCCGGGCTTCGGCGGCAGCTACACCCCACCGATGCCGCTGGTCGACGGCGCCGAGGCAGAGGCGCCTGATGGCGCGACGTTCCGGCTGACGCGCGACGACGAGCATGGCTGGATGCTGCTGCGCGATGGTCATAGCGCGAGCACCGATGGCCGCGGCGGGGGCGAGGGATTCCAGCCGCAATACAGCTTCACCACCGACACGGTGTGGCCGGCGGACCTGGAGATGGCAAACCGCTGGACGTCCACCGCGCCGGACACGCGGTTCACCACGCTGAAGGTGGTGAGCATCGTCCTGCCGCACGGCTTCGCGACGCTCACCGACCGGCAGTATCGCCGGCGGGCGGGCGAGGAGGAGACGGCGGCGGTGATCGAGGATCCGCGCGTCTATCGCATGCGGCTGAGCATGATGTTCGGCATCGATTTGTCGAAGGAGGATGTCGCGGCGCTCGGGCTGTTCTGAGCGCGCGCGTCGCGAATAGCCGATACATGAACGCCGCGGTCCTGATGGAGCCGCGGCGTTGAAGGATAGGATTCCCGCCTTCGCGGGAATGATGGGTCGGTCGGGCGTTACGCGTCGACCTCGATCACGCCGTCGCTCAGTTCCTCGGTGAACAGCGCCTTCACCACATCGTCGCGCGCGGTGAGGGTGGCGCGCTGGTTGACGTAGCCCTTGTCGGTGATCTCGCCGGCGTCAATCGACGGCGGCGTGCGCAGGATGGCGAAGCGGCGGACGCGGCGAGACGAGCCGCCGGCGGTTTCGTTGAACGCCTCCAGCTTCTCCTTCACCAGGCCCTCCAGCGTCGGGATCGGATCGGAGCCGGGCGACGCCTCCGCCAGCGTCTGCAGCGCAGCCGGCGAGGGCCAGGCGAGGATGGCGATATAGGGTTCGTCCTGGCCGGCGATCACCACGTCCTGAAGATACGGCGAGCAGGCGGCGCAGATGTCCGGGCGAAGCGTGCCAACCGAGACCCAGGTGCCGGTCGACAGTTTGAAATCCTCGGTCACGCGGCCGTCGAACACAAGGCCGAGCTCTGGCCGCTCGGGATCGATGAATTTGGCCGCATCGCCGAGCATGTAATAGCCTTCCTCGTCGAAGGCTGCGGCGGTCTTTTCCGGATCATTATGATAGCCGGTGGTGACGGTTGGCCCCTTGACGCGCACCTCCAGCTTGGCGCCATTGGGCACGAGTTTCAGCGTCGAGCCCGGCAGCGGCAGGCCAATGAGGCCGACGCGTTCCGATGCCCAGTGAACGACGGTGACGCCCAGCGTCTCGGTCGCGCCATACATCGTGGTGAAGGGCATGCGCTCGCCGGTTTCCGCGATCGCCAGCGCCTGCATGCGATCATAAAGGTCGTCCGACAGCGTCGCGCCGCCGTAGCCCATGCCGCGGAGGTTCTTGAAGAACGCCTTTCGCAGCGTTGGATCGCGCTCCATCGCATCGGCCAGCATGGCGAAGGCGACCGGAGCCGAGCCGAAGCTCATCGGGGAGATCTCGCGCAGGTTCTTGATCGTCGTTTCGAACAGGCCCGGCACCGGCTTGCCCTCGTCGAGATAGAGCGTGCCGCCGCCGGCGATGTTCGCGTTGAAATGGATCGTGCCGGCGGAAATGTGATTCCACGGCATCCAGTCGAGCGAAATCGGGTGATCAACGGGATCGGGATCGTCGCGCAGCCCTTCGGAGGCGGCGATGAGGTTCACGAACATGCCCTGATGCTGCGGCACGCCCTTGGGCATGCCGGTGGAGCCGGAGGTGAAGAGATATTTGCCGACGGTGTCGTGGGTCAGCGCCTCACGTGCTTCGTCCACCGCTTCGGTTGCGACGGTGTCCGTCAGTTCGGCAAACGGAATCGTGCCAGCGCCACCATCCATGGTGACGAAGGTGAGCGTCGGGTCCAGGCTGCGCAGTGTCTCGAACGCGCGCGCGAACAACTCCGAATTCTCGGCAAAGACGATGCGCGGGCGCACGGTGTTGAAGCAGTGCTTCAGCTTGGCATGATCGCTGGATACCAAGCTGTAGGCGGGGCTGAGCGGCGCAATCGGCACCCCGGCCGTGAAGCAGCCCAGCATCAGGATGCCATGCGCAACCGAATTCGCGCTGAGGCACATCACCGCGTCATTGGCGCCAAGCCCCCGATCGATCAGCCATTGCGCCACGCTGTCGGCCGCCTTCTTGCCCTCGCCATAGGTGACGCCCTGCCACGGCCCATGGCCGGGCGCGCGTTGCATAAGCCACGGACGATCGGGGTGAAGCGCGGCCCGCTCCGCCATGAGGTGCGGGATCGAGCGGGCAGGCGTGCCCATGGCGTGATTCGAGCTGATCAGGATCGTGCCGTCGGAGCGACGCTCAACGGTGATGTCCGGCCCCTTCTGAGGGAGGCGCTTGAACGGCGGCTGCGTGGGCATGGCGGGCGCGGTTGCCATCGGGTCTCTCCTAGTTTTGACCCGATATAAGCCAGGCGTATTATTTTCTCCTAGTGCTGATTATGCGCCTTGCCGCCCTCTCGCACCGCCACGCGGACAAGAACCGCCGTGGAAAGAAGGATGGAGGAAACCAGCCCGCCAATGGCGAGCAGTCCGCCGCTGGTTACCTCAACCCGCGCATCGAATCGGCGGCGCTTGCCGAGCCGGATCGTCGCACGCGCGCGGTGATGCGTCGGCGGCGCGGGCGGCAAGGGGTAGCGGGGATGCATCAAGTCACCGGCCATGAAAGGGATAACGCCGCGCCACTAACGGGGTTCAACATCGCCCGCCTGGGCCGCTGAGGAGGCATGCTCCTGTCACTGTCGCGAGGGTGACGGGGCCGCCCGTGGTCGTTACGGCTCGCCGGAACGTCGCTGGAGAAAGAGGAATGCAGCAATTCGAGGGCTGGTCGCCGGTCGCGACCGAGCAGCAGGACGATCTCGTCGCCGCTCCGCTGCGTCGCCTTGCTGCCTTGTTCGATCATGATGGCGCGCACTGGCCGGCGGGCGAGCTGCCGCCGCTCGCGCATTGGCTGTTCTTCCTTCCCGAGGCGCCGCAGTCGACGATCAGCGCGGATGGCCATCCGGCGCGCGGCGCTGCCCTGCCGCCGGTGGAGGCGCCGCGGCGCATGTGGGCCGGCGGGCGGCTTACCTTTCACGCGCCGCTGCCGATTGGTGCGCCTGCCACCCGGCGAAGCATCGTTACCGACGTGAAGGTGAAGGACGGGCGCTCGGGCCGGCTGACCTTTGTGACGGTGCGACATGACATTCTGGTGGATGGCGCCATCGCGGTGGTGGAGGAGCAGGATCTGGTGTTCCGCGGCGCCGGCAATGGCGCGCCGGCGCCCGCGCCCGCGGATCCACGAATTGCGGAGGTGCGCCGCGAGGTGACCTTCGACGCAACCGCGCTGTTCCGCTTTTCCGCGCTGACCTTCAACGCGCACCGCATCCATTATGATCGTGCCTATGCGACGACCGAGGAGCTGTATCCCGATCTGGTGGTGCATGGGCCTTACCAGGCGATGCTGCTCGCCGATCACCTGCTCCGCCACCGGCCCGGCGCGCGGCTGACGCACTTTTCGTTCCGTGGCGCGCGGCCGCTGTTCGTCGATCGCCCGGCCTTGCTCAATCTGGCCGGTGACCGCCAGTTGTCGTTGTGGACGACCGACCAGGATGGCTGCGCCTGCATGGAAGCGGAGGCGCGGCTGGCCTGATCAATCCGGCGCAGAGCCCGCCATGGGGCCGGCGATCAGCAACGGATCGATCCGCGCGTCGCGCCACTTCATCGCCCAATGCAGATGCGGCCCGGACACGCGCCCGGTCGCGCCGATCGCGCCGACCACCTGGCCCTGGCGGACGCGCGCGCCCACGGACACGTCGATGCGCGACAGGTGAAGGAACGCGCTGTTCAGGCCCATGCCATGGTCGATGATCAGCAGATTGCCCTCCAGCGTGAACGGCGAGTCCGCGGCAAGGACGATCACGCCATCGGCGGGGGCGACAACGGGCGTGCCGGTGGGCCGGGCGACATCGACCCCGGAATGGTACGAGCCTGGCTCGCCCCGGTAGATGCGCTGGGCGCCGAACAGCCCGGAAATTCGGCCCGTGACTGGCCATATGATGCGCTGACGCCAGCCGTCTGCGGCCTCGTTCCGGCTACGCGCGGCCTCGATCTGCGCGAGTTCGGCCGGACGACGGCGCTGGAAGTCTGCGCTGGGCACCGGCACCTTGGCCACCCGGTCAAGGCGTTCGATCCGCCATGCGCGCGGGGCGACCGACAGTTGGTGAGTCGCGGTGCGGCCATCGCTCAGCGTCGCGGTCAGGACCGAGGTCAGCCCTGCGTCGCGATCGAAGGCAATGACGAACCGGCCGTCCGCGGCGAGCGCAATGGGCGCGCCGTCCTTCAGTAACCGGACCGTGCCGGTCGGCGCGGTGCCGAGCATCAGGCCGCCCTGACTGGCCATGCCGCTGACGGCGAACCGGGGCGGAGGCAGCGGCGTGGAGGGCGCCACCGGACGAGGCGCCGCAGCAGGCGCAGGTGCAGGTGCAGGGGGCGGAGCGTCGGCAGCCGGCACCACGCAGCCAGCCAGGGGGAGCAGAACTGCCAGCGCGGCACGCTTCATCGCGGCGCCATTGCCTCCGCCGCCAGCGCTGCACTGGCAAAGGCACGTTGGGTGGCGACATCCCAATAGCGCAGATCCTCGATCGGGATATGCGCGCCACTGACGCCGCAAACGACGTGATCGCCGGGAGTCAGCACGCGAAAGCCATTGGCCATGTAGTGTATCCGCGCCGGGCGGTCCGTCTTCGACATCAACATATGCAACCTTCCTAGAACAGCGTCGGCTGTTCGGGCTTTGCTGGGGGATAGGAGCGCGAACGGGCGCCCTCAACCTTCGTGTCCACCGCGCCGTCGGCGAAATTGAGCGTCAGGCCACCAGCGGCGCGTGCCGCCGCCGCGCTGGTCAGCGTCGCACCGGCGCGATCCGTGACACGGGCATAGCCGCGGGCAAGCGGCGCATCGGGATCGACCGAGGCCAATAGCCGGCCCAGATCCTCCAGACGTTGCCGGGCGCCTTCCAGCCGCCGCTGGAGTAGCGCCGGGCGCAACACCGCGCCGGTCCGATCGAGTTCGCCGCGTGCGCGCACCACCCGCCGCTCAAGCCCGCGGTCGAGCCGAGCGCCGAGATCATCCACGCGTTGCCGTTGCGGCCCCAGCAAGCGATCGCGGGTGGGGAGCAGGCGCGCCATTGCATCAAGCCGCTCGCGCCCGCGCTCGACATAGCGGCGCGCGCAACGTTCGATTCGCTGGCCATGGGCGCCAACGGTGAAGCGCAGGTCGGCGAGAACGGGCACGGCCAGTTCGGCTGCTGCCGTCGGTGTCGGCGCGCGCAGATCGGCGGCGTGGTCGCACAGGGTGGTATCGGTTTCGTGGCCCACCGCCGAGATGACCGGGATGGTGCAGGCGGCAACGGCGCGGACCACGGCTTCCTCGTTGAACGCCCACAGATCCTCGATCGAGCCGCCGCCGCGGGCCACGATGACGAGATCGGGGCGAAGGTGATCGGGGAGCGCGTCGAAGCCGCGCACGGCTGCAGCCACTTCGTTCGCCGCGCCATCGCCCTGCACCTTTACTGGCCAGACGAGGACGTGGCTGGGGCAGCGATCCTCCAGCCGGTGGATGATGTCGCGGATCACCGCGCCGGTTGGGGAGGTGACGACCCCGATGCGGCGCGGCAGGAACGGCAGCGGACGGCGGGCCTTCGACTTGGCAAAGAGCCCCTCGGCATCGAAGCGCGCCTTGTTGCGCTCCAGCAGGGCCATGAGCGCGCCGGCGCCGGCCAACTCCATCCGCTCAATGATGATCTGATATTTCGAACGGCCGGGATAGGTCGTCAGCCGGCCAGTGGCGACCACCTCGATGCCGTCCTCGGGCCGGAAGGCGAGCGCGGCGGCCTGGCCTTTCCAGATCACGCCGTCGATCACCGCCGCATCATCCTTCAGGCACAAATAGCAATGACCCGACGCCACGCGCTTGTAGCCCGAAATCTCGCCGCGCAGGCGGACATGGCCGAATTCGCCCTCCACGACCCGTTTCAGCCGGGACGAAAGCTCGCCCACCGACATGGCGGCGGCGTTGTCCCCCGGGACAGGGTCCGCTACCAGCCGCGCGGGAACGTCGAAAAAGGGGTCGGGCATGAACGTCCTGCTGATCGGATCGGGCGGGCGCGAGCACGCTCTGGCATGGAAACTCGCGCAATCTGAACGCATAGATACGCTCTATGCCGCGCCCGGCAACCCCGGCATCGCGCAACATGCGACGGTTGCCGATCTGAACGTGTCGGATCACCGCGCCGTGATCGATTTCATCCGGCGGCAGCAGATTGGGCTGGTGGTGGTCGGCCCGGAGCAGCCGCTGGTCGAAGGGCTGGCGGACAACATCCGCACCATCGGCGTGCCGGTGTTCGGGCCGGGGCGCGAGGCCGCCAAGCTGGAAGGCTCCAAGGGCTTCACCAAGGATCTGTGCGCGCGGGTCGGTATCCCGACGGCACGCTATTTCCGCGTGACGTCAAAGGATGGCGCGCTCGCCTGCCTGGAGGATTTTGCGGAAGGTGAACAGCTGCGTTGCGTCATCAAGGCGGATGGCCTCGCGGCGGGCAAGGGCGTGGTCGTGGCGATGACCCGGGCCGAGGCGGAGGACGCGATTGCCGCGCTGTTCAGCGGCGGACCGGCAGAGGCAGTGATCGAGGAGTTCCTGGAAGGCGAGGAGGCGAGCCTCTTCGTACTGTCGGACGGCACCAGCACCGCGAGCTTTGGCAGCGCGCAGGACCACAAACGTGTCGGCGACGGCGACACCGGCCCCAATACCGGCGGCATGGGGGCATATTCTCCCGCAGCCGTGCTCACCGCGGAACTGGAGGAGCGCGCCCTTGGCGAGATCGTCCGTCCGACCATCGACGCGCTGGCAGCCGCGGGCACGCCTTACGTTGGCGTGCTCTACGCCGGGCTGATGCTGACGACCGAGGGACCGAAGCTGATCGAATATAACGTCCGCTTCGGCGATCCCGAATGCCAGGTCCTGATGGCCCGGTTCGACGGGGATCTTCTGGAAACCCTGCTGGCGGTAGCGGAAGGCCGGCTGGCGGATGCACCGGCGCCGGCCTTTGCGGATGCGGTGGCGCTGACGGTGGTGATGGCCGCCAACGGATATCCGGGCACGCCGGAGACGGGCGGGGTGATCGGCGGCGTCGATGCGGCGGAGGCCACGGGCGCGGTGGTGTTCCAGGCGGGCACGCGTGAAGTGGACGGCAAGCTGGTGGCGGCAGGCGGCCGTGTGCTGGCGGTGACCGCGACGGGCAGCGATGTCGCGGAGGCGCAGCGCCGCGCCTATGCCGGCGTCGACGCGCTCGATTTCCCGTCCGGCTTCTGCCGCCGGGATATCGGGTGGCGCGCGATCAAGTGACGTGCCGCGCTGCGGGCAGCCCTTGCCCGCGGCGCCCGGCCAGAATACGCAACTTCCCGCCCGTTGCGGGAACCATGCACCGCGCCTAAGGCTTGGCGCCAGGCGTAGCGGAGTGTTTCATGCAGCCCACCACGGTGGACAACACAATGACCAGCATCGTGCTGGCGATCATCGCGATTGTCGCGGTGCTGACGATCGTCGCCATCATGGTCGGCGTTCGCAAGCGGCGCGCGCGTACGCAGGCCGATCAGGCAGAGCAGGAGCGGCTGGCGCAGAGCCCGGTCAGCAATCGCCCGCTTCGCGATGACGACGCCACTGATGTCCCGACTGCGTCAGCGCAGCCGCGCGCCGCAGCCCGGCCTGAAGCGCAGCCGGAGCAACGCCGTGCCGCGCCGGTGGCCGCCCCGGCCGCTCCTGTCACGCCTGTCCCGGTAGCGCCGCCGCCACCGCCGCTGACCGATATGCCCGAGGTGGTGCCGGCCGAGCCAGCCACCAGCGAGCCTGCACCTCTGGCCGACGAGCCGATTGCGGCAGCCGCGCCGCAGCAGGCATCTCCGGCGGTCGAGGCTCAGCCCGAGCCCGCGACCCCTGTCGAAACGCCGGTGGAGCCCGCTGCTGCGCCGGCCCCGGTCGCTCCTGCGGGTCCGCCTCCGGGTGAGGGCCCGGTGACTCAGATCAAGGGCCTTGGCCCGAAGGTCGCCGCAATGCTGGCGGAGCTGGGTATCACCAACGTCGGTCAGCTGGCCGCGCTGGACCAGCGCGCCGCCGAGGACCTGGACGCGCGGCTTGGGCCGTTCACCGGACGCATGGGCCGGGATCGCTGGCTGGAGCAGGCGAAACTGCTGGCCGCCGGCGACATCAAGGGCTTCGAAGCGCGCTTCGGCAAGCTCTGATCATCACGGTTTGAACACGTTGCGCTGCGCACGGTTTGTTCCGGGCGCAGCGATCCGCTAAGCGGCGCAACATGCCGCACCTTTACCTCGTCGATGGCTCGAGCTTCATCTTCCGCGCATACCACGTGCTGCCGAAGCTCACGAACAAGCACGGCGAGCCGGCCGGCGCCGTTTATGGCTACACCACCATGTTGTGGAAGCTGGCCAACGATCTGCACAAGGCCGATGGCCCCAGCCACCTGGCGGTGATCCTCGACAAATCCGAGCATACGTTCCGCAACGAGATGTTCGACCAGTACAAGGCGCACCGTCCACCGGCGCCCGAGGATCTCAAGCCGCAATTCCCGATGATCCGCGACGCGACCCGCGCCTTCTCGCTGCCGTGCATCGAGGAAGCCGGCTGGGAAGCCGACGACCTGATCGCGTCGTACAGCAAGGCGGCGCTGGCGCAGGGCTGGCAAGTGACGATCGTCAGTTCCGACAAGGACCTGATGCAGCTGCTGACCGAGCCGGGCATCGACATGCTCGACACGATGAAGGACAAGCGCTTCGGCCCCGAGGACGTGGTGGAGAAGTTCGGCGTCGGGCCGGACAAATTGGGCGAAGTGCTGGCGCTGATGGGCGACAGCGTCGACAATGTGCCGGGCGTGCCGGGTGTGGGCCCCAAGACGGCGGCGAAGCTGATCCTGGAGCATGGCAGCGTCGAGGCGGTGCTGGCCGCCGCGCCCGAGATGAAGAAGGGCAAGCTGCGGGACAATCTGATCGAGCATGCCGAGATGGCGCGGCTGAGCCGCAAGCTGGTCGAGCTCGCCTGCGACGTGCCGCTGCCGCATCCGCTGGAGGAGATGGCGCTCGACGGCATCCCGGAGGCGCCGCTGCGCGCGTTCCTAGAGCATCATGGCTTCAAATCGCTGCTGACGAAGCTGGCGGCGGAGCAGAACGAGGGCGTGGACCCGACGCCGCCCGAGCCTGCCGGCGTGCCGCACGAGGAAGATCCGCCGTGCGACCATGACGGATACGAGACCGTCATCGACGAAGCGGCGCTCGACCGCTGGATCGAGGCGGCGCGGCACCAGGGCTGGGTGGCGATCGACACCGAGACGACCGCCAAGGACCCGATGCTGGCGGAACTGGTGGGCGTGTCGCTGGCGCTGGCGCCGAACCGCGCTTGCTACGTGCCGCTGGGCCATGTCGGCGAGGGCGGGGCGAGCGACATGTTTGCGCAAAAGCCGGCGCAGCTCGACCGCGACGTGGCGCTGGCCAAGCTGAAGCCGCTCCTGGAGGACGCGTCTGTCCTGAAGATCGGGCACAATCTGAAATATGATCTGATCGTGCTGGGGCGGCTTGGGCTGGGGCTTGCGCCCTATGACGACACGATCGTGATGAGCTTCGACCTCGATGCGGGGCTTCACGGGCACGGCATGGACGAGCTGGCCGCAACCCACCTGTCGCACAGCTGCATCGCCTACAAGGACGTGACGGGCACGGGGAAGAAGGCGATCGGCTTCCACGAAGTCGATCTGAAGGCCGCGACCCGCTACGCCGCGGAGGATGCGGACGTGACGCTGCGACTGTGGCGCCGCTTCCGCCCGAGGCTGCCGATCGAAAGCGTGACGCGGGTGTACGAGATGGTCGACCGGCCGCTCGTCGCGGTGATTTCGCGGATGGAGCGCCACGGGATCAAGGTGGATCGCGAGCGGCTGGCCGGGCTGTCGCAGGAATTCGCCACGCAGATGGCGGAGCTGGAAGGGGTGATCCACGGCATCGCCGGCGCACCCTTCACGATCGGCAGCCCGAAGCAGCTGGGCGATGTGCTGTTCGAGAAGATGGGCATCAAGGGTGGCCGCAAGGGCAAGAGCGGCGTCTATTCGACCGACGTCAACGAGCTGGAGCGGATTGCCGCGGACAAGGACTCGCCCGGCAAGGAGATCGCCGCGCGGGTGCTCGACTGGCGCCAGCTGTCGAAGCTGAAATCCACCTATACCGATGCGCTGCAGGAGCAGATCAACCCGGCGACGGGCCGCGTCCACACCAGCTATTCGCTGACCGGCGCGCAGACCGGGCGCCTGTCATCCACCGACCCTAATTTGCAGAACATCCCGATCCGCACCGAGATCGGCCGGCAGATCCGCGACGCCTTCGTCGCCGAGCCCGGCAACGTCATCCTGGCGGCGGACTATTCGCAGATCGAGCTTCGGCTGGCGGCGCACATGGCGGACGTGCCGGCGCTGAAGGAAGCGTTCGCGCGCGGCGACGACATTCACTCGCTGACCGCGCAGGAGCTGTTCGGCACGGTCGATCGCGACACCCGCGGTCGCGCCAAGACGATCAACTTCGCGATCCTCTACGGCATCAGCCGCTGGGGCTTGGCCGGCCGCCTCGACGTGACGGCGGACGAGGCACAGGCGATGATCGACCGCTATTTCGAGCGTTTCCCGGGCATCAACCGCTATATCGCCGAGACGCTGCAGGCGGTGCGCGAGCAGGGCTTCACCACCACATTGTTCGGCCGCAAGACGCATTTCCCGCGGATCAGGAGCAAGGTGCAGCACGAGCGGCAGGGCGCTGAGCGTGCGGCGATCAATGCGCCGATCCAGGGCACGAGCGCGGACATCATCAAGCGCGCGATGGCGCGGATGGAGCCGGCGCTGGCCGAGGCCGGGCTGACCGGCACGCGCATGCTGCTGCAGGTGCACGACGAACTGGTGTTCGAAGTGCCCGAAGGCGAAGTCGACGCGGCGAAGCCGGTGATCGAGCGCGTGATGGCGACCGCAGCCGAGCCGTCGGTGAAGCTGGACGTGCCGCTGGCGGTGGAGATCGGCACCGGCGCGAGCTGGGGGGCAGCGCACTAGGAGCGTACTATGGCCTATCGCGACAACTTACAGCTCTGGGTCCGAGAGGCACTTGGCGAGCTTGGCGGCGAGGGATCAATCCTGGCCGTTTCGAAACTTTTGTGGCGGGATCACGAGAACGATTTTCGACAGGCTGGAGACGCCTTCTACAAGTGGCAGTATGACATGCGCTGGGCTGCTCAGGAGCTGCGCGACAACGGCAAGCTGACCGTCCGTAAGGAAGGCAGCTCAAGCATCTGGGTGCTCAAAGGCCAGTGACCGAAACGTCGAAGGATATTGCGCAGCTTGCCAAGGGCGGGCGCACCAATGTCGCTGGGTTTATCCTGCGGCTGGCGGCGCGCATCCCGTTCCTGTTCATTGCCGGGCGCCTTTATGGCCCGGAGCTGGTCGGGCGGTTCGCCATTGCGGTGGTGGTGGTGGAACTGGCGGCGCTGCTGGCGACGCTTGGCCTGAAGCGCGGGCTGGCGCAGGCGCTGAGCCGCACCGATCGGCCGCACGTGCATGTCGTCGCCGACGGGCTGGTGGTCGCGGCGCTGTTGTCGCTGCTGGCGAGCGCGGTTCTGTGGACCTTCCCCGAGGTCATGTACCCCAATACGCCCATCGTGGGGCTCGACCGCTGGCTACCGCTGATCGTGCTGGCGATCGCCTGGTCCGACGTGAGCCTCGCGGCGCTGGCCTATCGCCACGATGTGAAGGCGGCGGTGACGGCGCGGGCAGTGGTGGAGCCGTGGACGATCTCGATCGCGGCCTGGGTATTCTCCTTCTTCACCACGCGCGATGGCCTGGTGCTGAGCTATGTCGCGTCGATGATCGCGGCGCTGATCGCCTCGATCGTGCCGCTGGTGCGCAGCTACGGCCTGCCGCGTGGCTGGTCCCCGCATGTGCGCGGGCTGCTGGCGATGATCCGCGACAACGTGCCGCTGGCCGGGGCGGATGCGTTCGAATGGGGCACGCGCAACGTCGACCGCTTCATCCTGGGCGTGATGTTCGAGCCCAAGATCGTCGGCATCTATTACATGGCGCAGCAGGTCGCGAGCCTGCCGCAGAAACTGAAGACGTCGTTCGACCCGATCCTCGGCCCGGTGATCACGCAGAGCCTGGCGGTGAACGACCGGGCGGCGATCGCGCGGCAGGTGCGGCAGGTGGCGTTCTGGATCATCGCGGCGCAGGGCTGCCTCACCCTCATGGGATCGATCCCTGGCGAGGCGGTGATGGGGATCGTGGGGCCGCAGTTCGTCGCAGGCACGGCAGCGCTGGTGTTCCTGCTGACGGCCGAGGTGCTGGCCTCCACCGGGGCGGTTTGCGAAACCGCGCTGGTGTACACGGCGCGACACCGCAATCTCCTCATTTCGGCGGTGATGCTGGCGTTCCAGATCGGGCTGAGCTTCGCGCTGATCTTCTGGATGCGCGGGCTTGGGCTGCCTGCGGCCTACCAGGCAGCGGCACCGGCGATTGCCCTGATGATCAGCCTTGCGCTGACGTCGGTGATCAAGGCGTGGCTGCTGGGGCGGATCCTTGCCGCACCAGTGTCACCGTTGCGCTGGCCATTGGTGTGGGCAACGCTGGCGGCGATCCTGGTTGGCGCCGCCTTCACATCGCTTCCGCACCGGCTGGAGTGGGTGGAGGTCGTGGTCGGCATTCCGGCGATTGCCGGCGTTTATCTCTTCATCCTGTGGCGCTGGGCGTTCGGTCCGGCTGATCGCGCGCTGTTCGGCAAGATGCCGAGTGCGGAGGAGGCGACGTTGCCGAACGTGGGCGCGCCCGCCCGCTGAACTCCGCGGCCCCACATCGGCAGGCTTGACCCCGCCGGCCGCTTTCCTCTTCTGCGCGCAGCGACAACACCGGCGCGGGCCGGGGGCAGCAGAGGAGGATGATCCTGGATACCACCACAGCAACCGCCGGCGTGAAGCTGACGCCAGTGACGGACGGGGAGTGGCAAGGCTGGCTGCGCTGGCCAGGCACCGATCCGTTCGAGGATCACACGGGACCATTTTTCGCGCGTTATGATGCGGACGGCACCATTGAGTGCGGCTTTCGCCCGCAGGCGAAGAACCGCAACGGCGGCGGCAATGTCCATGGCGGCGCGCTGCTGACCTTTGCAGACTTTTCGCTGTTCATGATCGCCTCGGCCGTGCTGCCGGAGTTTCATGGCGTGACTGCGACGCTGAACGCCGAGTTCGTTGGTGGCGCGCGGCCTGATCGCCTGCTGACCGCGCGGGGCGAGGTGGTGAAGGCAGGCCGCAGCCTGATCTTCGTGCGCGGCACGATCGACGACGAAGGCGATGCGGTGATGAGCTTTTCCGGCGTGATCAAGAAGATCAACAGGAACCGGGAAAGCGGCCAGCCCGGCTGACGGGAAGAAAAATGGTGCTGCCGGTGAGGATTGAACTCACGACCTCAGCCTTACCAAGGATGCGCTCTACCACTGAGCTACGGCAGCACTCGACCCGCTGTTCACAGGCGAGGGCGCCCTAGAGACGAGCGGGAACGGATTGTCAAGGCGTTATCACGAAGCGATAGCGGCGTTCATGGAAAGCAAGGACGAACGGGACGCCCGCCGGGCCGCCGCGCTGCGGGCCAACCTGCGGCGGCGCAAGGCGCAGGCGCGGGGCACGGCAGGCGCCCCGGCCAGCGATGGCGAGGCACATCCACCCGAGTCGAGCGGGACGCCTGCCGAATAGCGACTCGGTTTGCGGGAGGCGGCGGCCGGCTGAACACTGCCCACCACCGCCCGGCCGCATTCAGGCCGCAACGATCGGCGCGCACCGTTCGATGAGCCAGACGCGATCGTCACCCTCCAGCACGGGGGCAAGCGTTTCGGCGACGCGGGCGTGATAATCGTTCAGCCAGCCGAGTTCCGCCGGCGTCATCAAGGCAGGATCGATGAGGTCGCGGTCGATCGGCGCAAGGGTGAGCGTTTCGAACGCAAGCATCGTGGATTCACCACCCGCGATGTCGCGCTCCTCGACCAGCAGCAGGTTCTCGATGCGGATGCCGTACTCGCCCGCCTTGTAATAGCCCGGCTCGTTGGAGAGGATCATGCCGGGCAGCAACGGCTCCGACGGTCCACTACCGGGATAGCTTGGCTTGGCGATGCGCGCCGGCCCTTCATGCACCGACAGATAGCTGCCGACGCCGTGGCCTGTGCCGTGCGCGAAATCGAGCCCCGCCTGCCACAAGGGAAGCCGCGCGAGCGCGTCGAGCTGCGCGCCGGTGGTGCCATGCGGGAAGACGGCGGTGGCCAGCGCGATATGCCCCTTCAACACGCGGGTGAAGCGATCGCGCATTTCCGCCGTGGGCGTGCCGATCGGCACTACGCGGGTCACATCGGTGGTGCCGTCCACATATTGGCCGCCCGAATCGATCAGGTAGAGCTGGCCCGGCTCGATCGGCAGGCTCGACTCCTCGGTAACGTGATAGTGCGGGATCGCGCCGTGCGGGCCAGTGGCCGAGATTGCGTCGAACGACAGATCCTTCAGCACGCCGGTGTCGCGGCGGAACTCCTCTAGCTTCGCCGCTGCCGACAGCTCAGTCTGACCGCCCTTGGGTGCTTCGATCGAGATCCAGCGCAGGAAGCGGGACAGCGCCGCGCCGTCGCGAATACTGGCGGCGCGGTGGCCGGCGCGCTCAACCGCGTTCTTCGTGGCGCGCGGAATGACGGTGGGATCGCGCATCGCCACCACCTCACCGCCACCGGCCTCAATGGCGAGCGGGATGGCGGCAACGGAGAGCGCGGGATCGACCGCCACGCGCTTGCCGGCGAAACGGCCGAGGGCAGCGCCGAACGCATGCCGGTCATGAACCCGGACGGCGTTCCCGAGATGCTGGGCCACGGCGTCCGTCATTTTTTCGGGCGCGACGTAGAGATCGGCGGTGCCGTCGGCGTTCACCACCGCATAGGCGAGCGCGACGGGCGTGCGGGACACGTCGCCGCCGCGCACGTTCAGGAGCCAGGCAATCGATTCCAACGACGCGAGCACCACGGCATCTGCCTGTTGCTCGGCAAGCCAGTCGGCGACGGCGGCACGCTTTTCCGCGGAGGAGCGGCCGGCGTTGGCGTCGTCGTGGACGCTGAGCTGCGCGTCCGAGCGCGCGGGCTGGTCGGGCCACACGGCATCGACCGGGTTGGTGTCCACCGCGACAAGGGTGGCGTTGATGGCAGCAAGCGCCTTTCCGGCCTCATCCACCCAGGCACGGGTATGCAGCCAGGGATCATAGCCGATGCGCGCGCCCTGCTTGGCGTGGCCCGCCAGCCAGGTGGAAACGCTGGTCTCCGGCACGCCCACGAACTGCCAATCGTCGCCCGACACCTGTTCGCGCACTTGCAGCGTGTAGCGGCCATCGGTGAAGATCGCGGCCTCGGCAGGCAGCACCACGGCGGTGCCTGCCGATCCCTGGAAACCGGTGAGCCAGGCGAGCCGCTGGGCATAGGCGCCGACATATTCGCTCATGTGCTCATCGGTTAGCGGCACGACGAAGCCGTCGAGCTGCTGGCGCGAAAGCTGGTCGCGGAGCGCGGCAAGGCGGGCGGAATGGGTGGACATCGTCTTCCTTCGGGCCTGTCGTTGCGTTCATGCCCGAGCCTGCCGCAGCGGCGCCCGTTGACGGGGGAGGGCGGGCGCAATCGCCGGCGGCTGGTTCGGAACGAACGGTTTGGTTGCGCGCCCGATATGGCAGGTTCGCGCGCTTCGTGCCATGCAGGTCCGATGCTCCGCTTCTTCTCGCCAGACGCATGACCAGCAGCGACGTCCTGATCGTCGGATCCGGCGCCGCCGGGCTTACCGCAGCGCTCAACCTCGCCGATCGCTTTCAGGTGACGGTGCTTGCCAAAGGGGCGCTCAACGAAGGCTCCACGGCATGGGCGCAGGGCGGTATCGCCGCAGTGCTGGAGCCGGGCGACACGTTCGAAAATCATGTCGAGGACACGATGGTCGCGGGCGCCGGGCTCAACGACCGCGAGATCGTGGAGTTCGTGGTCGAAAATGCGCCCGCCGCGATCGCGCGCCTGCAGAAGCTGGGTGTGCCGTTCGCGCAGGATGGGGACGCGCTCCACCTGACGCGCGAAGGTGGGCATTCGCACCGCCGCATCGTGCATGTCGACGACGCCACTGGCTGGGCGGTGCAGGAAGCGTTGCAGAAGGCGGCGGAGGCACATCCCAATATCACTCTGGTGCCCGATCAGGTCGCGATCGACCTTGCCACCAGCCGGCATGAGGAGCGCTATTCCGGCGCTGGGAATGTCTGGGGTGTCTATGCGGTGGATCGCAGGACCGGGCGCGTGAACCTGTACACCGCGCGGGCGACGATCCTCGCCACCGGGGGGGCGGGGCGCACGTATCTGTTCTCCACGGCGCCGCGCGGCGCAACCGGGGACGGCATCGCGATGGCATGGCGGGCGGGCTGCCGCGTCTCCAACATGGAGATGATGCAGTTTCACCCTACCTGCCTCTACAATCTCGACGTCAAGAACTTCTTGATCACCGAGGCGGTACGCGGCGAGGGCGGGCGGCTGATCAATCCGCTGAACGGCCACCGCTTCATGGTGGATTATGATGCCGAGCGGCTGGAACTGGCGCCCCGCGACGTGGTGGCGCGGGCGATCGACGCCGAGATCAAGCGCTACGGCCTTGATTACGTCCATCTCGACATCAGCCATCAGCCTGCCGATTTCGTGCGCGGGCACTTCCCCAATATCCACGACAAGCTGATGGGGCTGGGCATCGACATGACGATGCAGCCCATTCCCGTCGTGCCGGCGCAGCATTACACCTGCGGCGGGATCATCGTGGATCGCGACGGGCGCACTGACCTGCCCAATCTCTATGCGGCCGGCGAGTGCACCGAAAGCGGGCTGCATGGCGCCAACCGGCTCGCGTCCAACTCGCTGCTGGAATGTTTCGTGTTCGGCGAGGCTGCAGCCAATCACATCGCCGCCTGCTGGGACGATCTGCGCCCGGTGCCGCCGATCCGGCCGTGGGATGAAAGCCGCGTCACCGATTCGGACGAAGAAGTCGTGATCAAGCAGAACTGGACCGAGATCCGGCGCTTCATGTGGAATTACGTCGGCATCGTGCGCACCACCAAGCGGCTTCAGCGGGCGCAGCACCGCATCAAGATGCTGACGGGCGAAGTGGAGGATTATTACGGCCACTTCCGCGTGACCCCGGACCTGATTGAACTGCGCAACCTGTTGCAGACTGCGGAGCTGATCGTGCGTTCGGCGCTGCACCGGCAGGAAAGCCGGGGGCTCCACTACACCCTCGATTATCCGCAAACACTTGATGTGCCCGTAGATACCGTTCTGGTTCCGTAGTCGCCGACTCCTCTGGTCGCGCGTCAGGCGCGGTTCACCGCAGAGCCGGTAAGTGCCGGTTTTCAATGGTGACTTTTGGGATAGCCTGTTTGCTCACGACTGCTCGGGGGCACAGCGGACGATGATCGGACGATTGATCGCTGGAGTGGCGCTGCTTTCACTGAGCAGTTGCGGTGTCGACGAGCGTCCCTCGCATGCCGCCGGGCCGGTGGCCCCGGCGCCCGCCTATGTCGTTGCGATCCCCGTGCCCAAGCCGACGCCGCTGCCGGTGAACCGGGCGCCGCGGGCGCTGGAAGCATCGATCAGCCAGCTGGTGCGCGAATTCCCCGGGATTGCGGGCGTGGCGGTGCGTGCGGTGGACGAAGGGTGGACCGTGGAGGCGGGGGGGCGGCGGCCCCTGCCGCAACAAAGCGTAAGCAAGCTGTGGGTCGCGATGACGGTGCTCGATCAGCGCGACGCCGGCCGGTTGCGGCTTGACGATGCGGTGACGCTGACGCCGTCCGACCTGACGGTTTTCCACCAGCCGATCGCTTATCTGGTGAAGAACGGCGTCTGGAACACCACGGTCGGCGACCTGTTGCACCGCGCGCTGACGCAGAGCGACAATACGGCGAACGATCGGCTGCTGACGCTGGTGGGCGGGCCGTCCGCGGTGCGCGCCTTCATTGAGCGCAAGCAGCTGGGCGAGATCCGCTTCGGACCGGGCGAGCGGATGTTGCAGGCGAAAACGGCCGGGTTGACGTGGGACCAGTCGATGAGCGTCGGCAACACGTTCTCGATCATGCGCGCCCGCCTTGATCCTGCCGTGCGTCAGGCGGCCTTGCAGGCGTATATCGACAATCCCCCCGATGGCGCCGCCCCGCTGGCCATTGCCGACGCGCTGGCGAGGCTGGCCCGTGGCGAGCTGCTTTCCGAAACCTCGACGCGCCTCTTGATCTCCACCATGGAATCCAGCCGCACCGGGCGGGCGCGGCTGCGGGCGGGTGCGGCGCCCGGCTGGACGCTGGCGCACAAGACGGGAACCGGGCAGGAACTGGGCCGACGCAACGCAGGGTTCAACGATGTCGGCCTGCTGACCTCGCCCGAGGGTCGCCGCTACGCCGTGGCAGTGATGATTGGCGATACCCAGCGGCCGATGCGCGATCGTCAGCAGCTGATCCAGGCGGTGGCGGCCACCGTTACCGGCTATCGCGGGCCGGCGATCGCATTGCGCGAGGCGGACGAGCCGGAAAGCTGATCTGTATCGATTGACGAGGCGGAGTGGCCGCAGCAAGGCGCCGGGCATGCGCTTCTTTTCCGACAACGCCGCCCCCGTCCATCCCGCCGTTCTCACCGCCGTTGCCCAGGCGGATGTGCTCGACACGGCATACGATGGTGATCGCTGGTCCGGCATGCTGGACGCGCGATTGTCGGCGCTGTTCGAGACGGAGGTGGAGGTGCTGTGGGTACCGACGGGTACGGCGGCGAACTGCCTCGCGCTCGCCGCGCTCTGCCCGCCGCATGGTGCGGTGCTGTGCCACCATGACGCGCATATCCAGAATGACGAATGCGGCGCGCCGGAATTCTACACCCATGGTGCAAAGCTGCTGCTGGCGGACGGCGAGGGCGCGAAGCTGACGCCTGAAAGCCTCACGGCGCTGCTGGCGACGATCCGCACCGATGTTCACCAGGTGCAGCCGCATGCGATCTCCATCACCAATGCGACGGAATATGGCCTCGTCTATCAGCCGGCAGAGGTGGCAGCGATCGGCGCGCTGGCGGCCGAGCGTGGCCTCGCGCTGCACATGGACGGCGCGCGCTTCGCCAATGCAATGGTTCACGCGGATTGCTCGCCCGCTGACATGACGTGGCGCGCGGGCGTCACGGCGCTCAGCTTCGGCTTCGTCAAGAACGGCGGTATGGGCGCCGAGGCCCTGGTGTTCTTCAAGCGCGGGCTGGTCGAGGCGAGCCGATATCGCCGCAAGCGGGCGGGCCTGCTGTTTTCCAAGGGCCGCTATCTCGCCGCGCAGATCCTCGCGCTGCTGGAGGAGGACCGCTGGCTGGCGAATGCGCGCAACGCGAACGAGGGCGCGGCGCTGATCGCAGCCGCCGCCGGCACGCGGCTGGTGCATCCGGTGGAGGCGAACGAAGTGTTCCTTCGCGTCACCGCGGAGGAAGCGGCATCGCTGCGCAGCAAGGGCTTCGACTTTTACGATTGGGGTCCCGGCGAGGCGCGGCTGGTGGTGTCGTGGAACCAGCGGGCCGAGGATATCCGGCCGCTGGCGGAGGCGATCGCGGCGCTGGGGTGACCCATTCGCCGGGGCTGTCGGCGCCATCCGGCGGCCTTGTCCCGGCGTTCACGGCATGCGGAATGGCCGGGCGATGGAGCAACGGGTCCGCGGATGCAGGATCACCCCTGTGCTGAGTAGCGCCAACTGACCGACTTGGCGTTGTTTTTCTGATGGCGGCGGCATAGCGCACGATCATGACCGCCCAACCTCCCCCGCAATCGACACGCGCCCGCGTGCTGATCCCCTTCGGGATCGTGACGTTGATCTGGGGATCGACCTGGCTGGTCATTCGCGATCAGCTTGGCGTGGTGCCGCCGTCGTGGTCGGTCAGCTACCGCTTTCTGGTGGCCGGGCTGGCGTTGTTCATCTGGGCGGCGATCCGGCGGGAGCCGGGTATGATCGACGCGCGCGGGTTTGCCTTCGCCGCCGCACTGGGCCTTGCGCAGTTCGTCCTTAACTTCAACTTCGTCTATCGCGCCGAGCAGTTCATCACCTCGGGCCTCGTGGCGGTGGTGTTTGCGCTGCTGCTGATTCCCAACTCGCTGTTCGGCCGGATCTTCCTGGGGCAGCGGTTGGGACGGCAGCTCGTCATTGGCTCCGCGATTGCGATGGCGGGCGTCGCGCTGCTGTTCATCCACGAGATCCGCAGCGATCCCAACGGGCCGACCGCCTCGCTGGTGGGGATCGGCCTGACCTTATGTGCCATCCTGTCCGCTTCGAGCGCGAATGTGATGCAGGGTACGGAGACGGCGCGGGCCTATCCGATGCTGCGTACCACGGCCATTGCCATGCTCTTGGGCGGCACATTCGATGCGGTGTGGGCGTGGTTCACGGTGGGTCCGCCGGTGATGGAGTGGCGGCTCGGCTATGTCACCGGGATCCTGTACCTCGGGATCTTCGCCTCAGCCTTGGCCTTTCCGCTTTATTTCGGGGTGATCCGCATCATCGGGCCGGCCAAGGCGGCTTATTCCAGCGTCATCGTGCCAGTGATCGCCATGGCGCTGTCGACGATGTTCGAGGGCTATCGCTGGTCGCTTTTGGCGGCGGCCGGCGCGGCGCTGGCCGCAGCTGGGCTCATTGTCGCGCTCACGGCGCGCAGGCCCAATCGGTAATCGGGATAAAGCGGGCGCCAGCCGAGCACCCGCTTTGCCTTTCCATTCGCGACACGCCGGTTCTCCGCATAAAAGGCGCGGGCGGCGGGCGACAGGCTCGCCAGTTCGACAACTGCCGGTGGCGGTACGCCCAACATGGCGGCGGCTTGCTCGATCACGCAATCCTGGCTGGTCGGCAAGTCATCAGCGAGGTTGTAGGCGCCCGGCGGCGCAGTGAAGCCGGCGACGACGCCACTGGCGATGTCGGCCACGTGAATCCGGCTGAACACCTGATCGGCAAGACCGGTGCGGTGGGCGGTGCCGGCAGCAACCCGGTCCAGTGG
Organism: Sphingomonas sp. IC4-52; assembly: GCF_020707225.1. NCBI lineage: Bacteria > Pseudomonadati > Pseudomonadota > Alphaproteobacteria > Sphingomonadales > Sphingomonadaceae > Sphingomonas > Sphingomonas sp. IC4-52. The sequence continues at coordinate 312,127 of NZ_JAJFEU010000004.1, forward strand.
CGAGCGACCCGGTCCATAAATGCCGGGCAGGCGGAAGACGCGCGCGCCGTGCGCGAGCCAGGCGGCGTCCGCCGCATTGCGCGCCGGCCGGCGACCACGGATAGGCGCGCTTTCGTCGACCCATGCGCCGCCAGCGTCGCCATAGACGCCGGTGGAGGAGAGATAGCCGAGCCAGCGTCCGTCCAGCGCATCGCCATAACGGGCGAGGACGGGGTCATTCTCCCCCGGCGGCACGGAGGAGAGAACGTGCGTTGCAGCGGCAAGGCCGGCGCGGACCGCGGCATCATCGTCGAACCGGATCGTGCCGGCGCGACCATCGCGCGTGGTGGCGAGGATCGGCCAGCCGCTCGCATCGGCGATCGCGCTGGCGGCATAACCGAGGCCGAAGATGAACAGGCGCATGGGGCCTGTTATCGCAGCGATGAGCGTTGCGTCACCCCATCATGGTGTTCGCCGTGACGTGTCGGATTTCGCGTGCGGCTCGGCGTGGGCGAAAGGATTGAGCTTCGCCGCATGGCCGGGGTGACAGCCAGAATGCGCGGTTCGCGCCCCGCGCCATCGGAGCGTTTCTGCGACCGGCGTTCGGGGTCCGGGGCGTTATGCCGGGATGCGCCCGGCATAACGCATGAGGTGGAGTGGGAATTACTGCCCCATCGGCCCCTTGAAGAGCGTGCCGAAGTAATCGCCCTTGTTCCACACCGGCCGCGACGGAGCATCGGCGATGTCGCGCGCGATGCGATAGTTCACGTCCACGAAGCGTACGCCTTCCTCCCATTGGATCGGCTGCGACAGGTCGTCGGAGGGCTTGTGGTAATTGGTGGAAAGGAAATGCTCCACCGCTGCCTTGCCCGGCCCCTTCTGACCCGGCCACAAGAACACCGAAGGCACACCCTTCTGCACGAAGCGGAAGTGATCGGAGCGCACGAAAATGCCTTCGTCCGGGATCGGATCGGGCGAGAGCGCCACGCCGGCGCCTTCTACGGCACGACGGATGATCGGGCCGAGGGTGGAGCGGTCGCCGCCGAATGCCACCATGTCCTCGAACTTGTAGGTGAGGATCGGCATGTCGAGGTTCACGTTGGCGATGATCGAATCTGCCGGCACCGTCGGATGGTTGGCAAAATAATCGCTGCCGATCAGGCCCTTCTCCTCCGCCGTGACGGCCAGGAACAGGATGGTGCGCTTCGTCGCGCCTTCCTTCTGGAAGCGTTTCGCTTCCTCGATCAGGCTGGCGATGCCGATCGCATTGTCCAAGGCGCCATTGTGGATCTTGTCATCCGCCTTGCCGCTGACGCCGACGTGATCGAGGTGCGCGGACAGGACCACCACCTCGCGCGCGAGAGCGGGATCGCTGCCGGGCAGCACGCTGACCACGTTGGACGACTGTGCCTTGTCGAACTGGGTCTTGGTCGTGACGGCGAGGGCGGTCGGAAGCGCCTCTGCCTTGAAGCTGGCGTCCGCCTTGTCGGCTTCACGCGCGACCTTGGCCCAGGGAGTGCGAGCGCCCGCGAACAGCTTCTGAGCGCCGGAGAGGCTCAGCGTCGCAAGGGTGGGGATGCCGCCTTCCTCGACATGGCCGGTGCCATCAGCATTGGCCCAGGTCATGCGGGTGTGGCCATTCGCCTCGACCAGCCGTGCGAACGGGCGCTGCTTGTCGGAACGGGGCGTGACGAGGGTGATCGTGCCGACGGCGCCACGCTCGGCGGCGAAGCGCGCCTTGGTGGTCGGCGAGCCGAGCCACGCGCGCTCCTCACCCGTCATCTTGGAGGGCGAGCCGCTGACAAAGGCGACGATCTTCCCCTTCACATCGACGCCGCGGTAATCGTCCCGCCCATATTGGGGCGCAACGATGCCGTAGCCGACGAACACGACCGGCGCCGACACGTTGGTCTCCGTGGCTCGCGGGTTTGCCGAGGGGATGTAGTCGGTGCCGAAGGCAAGCGCCGTCTGACCAGCCGGTCCCGTGATGCTGAGCGTGCCCTGGCCATCGGGCTTGTAGGCGACGAGCGGCACCTGCTGCGCGTAGGTGCCCTTCTCGCCGCCCGGCTTCAGCCCGGCGGCGAAGAATTGCGCGGCGACATATTGGGCGGCGATGTCATATTCCGGGCTGCCCGCCTCACGCCCGCGCATCGCGTCGGAGGCGAGGAACATCACGTGTGACTTGATCGCGGCTGCCTCGGCGGACAGCGCTGCTTCGGCAGATGGGGCCGCGGCATTCTGGGCGATGGCGGAAACGGGAAGGGACGTGAGGCAAAGGGCCAGGATCAAACGGCGCATTCGTGCTTCCAAAAAGCCTTGTTCATCGGGAAACGCTCGATCGCATACCGCACAGGATGACGGCAGCCATCGTTCGAAGAAGTGCTGCATGCCAAAGCCTGCGACACGTCTCCACCGCACTCGACATGAACGAAGGGGAGTGGACCTGATCGCCAGACGTAGCAGCCAAGACTTTCACCGCAAGCTTTAGCGATGGAACCACAAGCCGCCCCGTCTATATCTCCTATCATGCTCGACGTTCTCACCGCCCCAGCCGCTCCTGCGATCAAGCGCCGCCAGGACTATCGCCCGCCTGCGTGGCTGGTGCCGACTGTGGATCTGGACTTTGCGCTGGACCCGAGCGCGACGCGGGTGCGCGCACGACTGGAAGTGAGGCGAAATGGCGACGGTGACGAGCCGCTGCGGCTGGATGGCGATGGCCTCACCCCGCTGGCGGTGATCGTTGATGGCGTAGCGGTGAACGACTGGCGCATCGAGGACGATCAACTCGTCGTCCCGCTGAGCGGGGCAGCGCATGTGATCGAAACCGAGGTGGAGATCGCGCCCGACCAGAATACGCAGCTGATGGGGCTTTATTCCTCAGGCGGCAATCTGTGCACCCAATGTGAGGCGGAGGGCTTCCGGCGCATCACCTTTTTCCCGGATCGGCCTGACGTGCTGGCGACGTACCGGGTGCGGATGACAGCGGACAAGGCGCGTTACCCCGTGCTGCTGGCCAATGGCGATCCGATCGCCAGCGGCGACAACGGTGACGGAACGCACTGGGCCGAGTGGCACGACCCGTTTCCCAAGCCATCCTATCTGTTCGCGCTGGTGGCAGGCGATCTCGCCTGCAATGCGGGCACCTTCACGACGCGGTCGGGACGTGAGGTGCAGCTTGGCATCTGGGTACGGGCGGCCGATCTGCCCAAGACCGATCATGCGCTCCATGCGCTCAAGACGTCGATGGCCTGGGACGAGCGTGTCTATGGCCGCGAATATGACCTGGACGTGTTCAACATCGTCGCGGTGGACGATTTCAACTTCGGCGCGATGGAGAACAAGGGGCTGAACATCTTCAACAGCCGCTACATCCTGGCCGATCCCGACACTGCGACCGATTACGATTACGATGCCATCGCCGCGGTGGTAGCCCATGAATATTTCCACAATTGGTCCGGCAACCGGATCACTTGCCGCGATTGGTTCCAGCTATCGCTGAAGGAAGGTTTCACCGTCTTTCGCGACCAGGGCTTTTCGGCCGATCAGGGGTCGGCCGCGGTGAAGCGAATCGAGGATGTGCGGGGCCTGCGCGCCAGCCAGTTTCCGGAGGATGCCGGGCCGCTCGCGCATCCCGTTCGCCCGGAGAGCTATATCGAGATCTCCAATTTCTACACCTCGACGATCTACAACAAGGGCGCCGAGCTGATCCGGATGATGGCCACCATCCTCGGCCCCGAGCGGTTCCGGACGGCGTGCGACCTGTATTTCGATCGTTTCGACGGCACCGCCGCGACGTGCGAGGATTTCGTCCGCTGCATGGAAGAGGGCGGCGGGGTCGATCTGTCGCGCTTCCGCTTGTGGTACAGCCAGGCGGGCACGCCGCGGGTTTCGGCCAGCCTGGAGCATGAGGGTGGTCGCGCGACGCTTCGGCTGGCGCAGCATGTGCCGCCGACCCCGGGCCAATCGAGCAAGGAGCCGATGGTGCTGCCGTTGCGCATCCGCCTGTTCGGTGCGGAGACAGGCCAGCCGCTGGGGCCGGAGCAGCTGGTGCTGCTGGACCAGGCGAATGAGTCCATCGTCTTCGAAGGGGTGGCCGAACGGCCTGTTCTGTCGATCAACCGCGGCTTCTCCGCACCGGTCACCATCGAAAGCGACCGGACGGCCAGCGACCTCGCCTTCCTTGCCCGGCATGATGATGATCCGTTCGCGCGGTACGAGGCGATGCAGCAGCTGATGCTGGACACGCTGGTGGCGGGTGCGGTGGAAGGCGGCGCCGACCACCGCGGTGTCATCGATGCCGTCGCCGACACGCTGGATGACCCGGCGCTTGACCCGGCCTTCATCGCCGAAGCGGTTCTGCTGCCGTCCGAAAGCTTCGTCGGCGATCAGCTCAACGTCGTCGATCCCGAGGCAATCTATCGGGCGCGCGAGGCATTGCGCGCTGATCTCGGCAGAATGCTGGGCGACCGCTGGCGCGACATTTACGAGGCGAACACCACCGGTGCGGCCTACGCCTATACGCCGGCGGCCAAGGGCGCGCGCCGGATCCGGAACGTGGCCCTCGGCTATATTGCCGCATCGGGAGCAAGCGACGCAGCAGCGCTGGCGTTCCGCCAGTTCGAGCGCGCCGATAACATGACCGATCGGCAGGGTGCGCTCAGCACGCTGGTGAACGGGCGTAGCGACCTGCGCGAGGCGGCGCTGGATATCTTCTACAACCGCTATTCCGATAACGCGCTGGTGCTGGACAAGTGGTTCCAGACCCAGGCGCTGTCCACGCGCGACGATACGCTTGCGGCGGTCAAGGCGCTGGCCGAACATCCAAGCTTCACGCTTGCCAATCCGAACCGGGCGCGCAGCCTGATCGGCGCCTTCGCGGTCAACCAGCGGGCGTTCAATCAGGCCGATGGCGCCGGCTATCGCTTCCTGGCCGATCAACTGATCGCGCTCGACCGGCTGAACCCGCAAACGGCGGCGAAGCTGCTGCCGCCGCTGGGACGCTGGCGCCGTTTCGATGCGGCCCGCGCGGCCTTGATGCGCGCCGAGCTGCAGCGGATCGTGAGTACGCCAGGCCTGTCCAAGGATCTGTTCGAACAGGCTTCCAAGAGCCTCGAGGGCTGACCGCGCCAACGCTGTGCGCCCTGCCGTTAGCAACGGCAGGGCGGCAAAATCAGAATGCGCCCGGCGTTTCCCGCTGGATCGTGCTCGGGCGCATCGGGGTGAGCAGCGCCTGCTTCACCGCGACATTCCGCACCCTTGCCGCCGAAGCCGTGGCCGCGGCGCCGCCAATCCGGGTGCAGCTGCGGCCATTCAGGAACGCCAGCGCCTGCTGCACGGACGCCTCGCGCGGGTCGCCCAGCTGGTACGACAGGTCGTCCACCGCCTCGCAGGTCGCCGGCATGAACGGCGCGAGGCCGTTGTAGTAATCCCCCTGGCGATCGGCGTTCTGGGTGGTGAGCGCCACCACTCGAAGGCGATCGTCACATGCCGGCTTGTCGCGCGCCGTCTGCCCAACCGGCTTTCCATAGGTATTGGTGCCGATCAGCGCGACATTGCCGCGCAGGTACGGGATCATTGCGTTGATCACCACTTCGCTTGCCGACGCGGTTCCTTGCGTGCCGATAAAGGCGATCTTGGTCGGCGACACCGATTGCGGCTGCGGCAGGAAATAGTCCGTGCTGTTCTCGGACGATTTTTCGCGCCGGAACGTGGTGTAGCCAAGCACGTCGCTGGTCTGGCGATTGCCGCCCAGCAGGTTGTTCATCAGCCGCGCGGTGGAAAGCAGCCCGCCGCCATTGTAGCGCAGGTCGACAATCAGTTCGGTGATCCCCGCGGCGCGCAACTGACCAAAGCCGTCGCGCAGCGGCTGATCTGCGGTCGAGATGAACGTGCGCAGATTAATATAGCCGACGCGGCGGCCACCATCCTCCAGAATCTTGATGCCGTAGCGGGACGATACCGGGCTGAGTTCAAAGTCGCGCGGCGTCAGTGTCACCTCGCGTTCGCTGCCGCTGAGCGCGCGCACCCGCAGGACACGCGCGACACCGGCGGTCGAGCCACCCAGCGCATTGCTGACCGCCTGCGCCCCGCCGTCCGCGAAAAGCGCGCTGACGGTCCGCAACGTACCGCCGGGTTGCCCGATCGCGACAATCTCGGTGCCGCGGTCAAGGCCGGCTTCGAGCGCGGGGGTGCCTTCGAACGCCTCGATCACGAACATTCGTCCGACGCTTGCATTGATGCCGAGCCGGAAGCCGTAACCCGCGCTCGATCCCGAGTCGTAATAGGCATTCTCCTCGGCAATCGACGTCAGGTAGGTGAAATAGCGGTCCTTGTTCTGGGCGCGCGCCGTCGCCGTCATGGCATCGATATAGTCATCGACGCTGGCGAAGGGCGCCGGGTCGAGGCTGGTGGGCAGCGTGTCCGGGAACAGATACCATTCGCGCAGCTCGGCTGCGGCCCATGCCTTTCGATCCTGAAGCGAACAGCCGGCAACGCTGGTGGGCGTCGACGTGGGCGAGGGGGAATTGGCTATCGGCGTGCCGCTGCTGCTGCCGCCGCCGTCACCTCCGCATCCTGCCAGCAAGCTCATGGCGCAAACGGCTGCGGCAAGTCGACGTGTCACTAACTTGGCTCCCCCCGTGTTGCGCAGGGAGTAGCACGTCTGATTGTCGGCGCCAGCGCAACAAGCCGGGGTGGATCAGCCAAGCAAATCGATCGTGAGCGGATCGCGTTCGCCGTTGAAAAAGCGGGAAAGAACGCGCTCGAAGGCGGACGGATCGTCAGCCGCCGCGGCGAACAGGGTCATCGACGAGCGCAGCTTCATCGCGTCGACGCTGCCGAGGATCGCTTCTGCCTCACCCTCGGCGCCGAGCAGCGCCTCACAGGCCTCGATCAGCCGAGCGCCGAGCAGCGGGTGCTCGAGATAGGCGCGTGCTTCCGCGATCGATCGAATGCCGAAATGGCGGGCGGTAGTGCTTCGGCCGAGATCGCGCAGCTGCGGAAAGACAAACCACATCCAGTGGGTCGTCTTCCGGCCGCGGCGCAGCTCCGCCAGAGCGGCGGGGTAGGTGGGCTCCTGCGCTTCCAGGAAGCGGGCGAGATCGAACGGGTCGGCCATGACCGCTGAACGCATGGTGCGCATCGCAGATGCGACTGGTGCGTTGATCCGGCTGAAGGAGTGGCCATGCTTGAACATATTCCCGCCTGGTTGGGGCGCAGCCTTGGCAATGTGCGTGCCGGCGCCAGCAAGCTCGCGATCGTTCAACCTGAACTCGGCGGACGTTTCGCGGCGATTGATCTGTCCAGCCCGGCCTTTGCGCAGGACGCACGCCTGCCGCCGCGCTTCACTGCTGATGGGGAGGGCGTGTCGCCGCCGCTGGTCTGGGGTGCGCTGCCCGCGGGCACCGCGTCGCTTGCCCTGCTGGTCGAGGATGCAGATGCGCCTGCGCCGCAGCCGCTGGTCCATGCGATCGTCTGGGGTATGGCACCGGATACCGGGCGATTACCCGAAGGGGCGATCGTCGCAGACGGCGCCGGGATGTCTGACACCGGAGATGTCGGGCGCAATTCGTTTCTTGGCGAAGGCTGGCTCCCGCCGGACCCGCCGACGGGCCATGGAGAACATCGTTATGTGTTCCAGCTGTTCGCGCTGGACGAAGGGGTCGAAGATCCCGGCCAGTCGCCCGGCCGTTCGGCCCTCGTACGGGCCATGGCCGGGCATGTGCTGGCTGCCGGACTGCTGATCGGCACCTACTCCCGTGGTGAGGAAGCCCTGGTCGGGCACGCTCAAACAACAGTGGCCGCGACATCCACATAGGCAAGTAGTGCGCAGGCGCCCACGACGGCGCCCAGAGCGGCGAAGGCAGAGCGGATCATGATGCTGTCACCCTGGCTGAAAGTGAAGAAGCGTCCGTTCAGGCGACCGGAACAACGGGAACGGCCGCGCCGACCATCAGTGCGGCGAAAGCGATCGCGCCAACGAAGCTGGCAACATGCAGGTGAAGCTGGTTCAGACGGTAAGCCATTGTCGATCTCCTTGTTGGTGGCGCCGGGTGATCCGCCGCCGATGCCCAATGCATTGCAGGCGGCGTGCCAGTTTTGCGCGCTCAAGGAATTTGAATGACTTAGCTGTGTCTGTCGCCTCAGGCGGCGGGATGCGCCAAATCCGGTTGGTAGATCACGCCATCATGCGGCGGAAAATGCGCGATTCCGGCCCGCTGCCTTGGCGCGGTACAAGGCGGCGTCAGCGCGCGCATAAAGCACCTCGCGCGGTTCATCGCTCATGCCAGCGGCGACGCCGCCCGATATCGTGATCACCCCGATCGGTGCGTCCGTCTTGCGCGAGCGGAAGCGGCGGGCCGCGACCGCGCTGCGGGCGCGATCGACGAGGGCGACGGCCGCATCGAGGTCCACGCCGATGAACAATATGGCGAATTCTTCACCGCCATAGCGGGCGACCACCGCGCCAGCACTTTCGCTGGCGATGGTCAGGCCAACCGCGCGCAGCACGCGATCACCGACCGCGTGTCCGAAATCGTCGTTCACGCGTTTGAAGTGATCGATATCGCACAGCGCCAGCGCAATGGGGGTGCCGGGCGGCACCGCATCATAGGCTTCGTCAAAGGCGCGACGATTGGCCAGTTCGGTCAGCGGATCGAGCCGCGCCGTGCCCCGCGCTTCATCCAGCGCGCTGCGCAGCGCTTCCGCTTCCTGCTCGGCGGCCGCCATGCGGCGTTCGGCGACATTGGCGCGGTCGATCATCGTTGCCGTCAGTCGAAATACTTCATCGGTGCCGGTGACCGGATCAGCCTGGCGCATGGCGGCCGCACTGGCGGCGAGATCGCGGCCGAACCCGCTTGTTTCCGCGTGAATGGAGCGGACGGCCTGCGAGAAGTCGGCGACCTGCATTTCCGCGCGCGCGATCATCGCGTCCGCCTGGACGATCAGTTCGGAGGAGGGGCGCGAGGAAGCGGCGTCGCCATTCCCGGCGGGCGCCGCGTTGGTCGGGGCTGGGCCGCCAAGCTGCGCAATGTCCTGCGCCGTCAGTCGAACACCGCCATCCGTCAGATCGGCAACGGAACGGGCCAGCGGGCCGGCGGGATCAACCAACACCCGATAGGCGAAGGCGTAATTGGCCGGCTCGATACTCAGCTTGTGGTCGGCCAGGAACTGGCCAACCGCTTCGTACAGCTCGGCATCTTTCTGCCTGGGGAACTCAACCATCTATCTCGCGCCCCGCCTCGCCCCGGTATCAACCGGCGCCGCACGTTCCGATCCCTCACTTTGTGCCGGAGAAGCTAAAATTGCGTTGCTGTTGCTGACCTAAAATCAGCTACGGGGAAGGCGCCGGACTGCTTCCAGGGTCAGGGCGACGTGACGATCGGCTGACAGATCGTCATGAACATAAGCAATCCGTCCGCCGCGATCGATGACATAGCTGGTCCGGCGGGTCGCATCGCGTCCCTTGATTTGCCGGCCGAGCGCGACATCATAGCCGGCAACGACACGAGGCCCCGCGCTCGCCACTGGGAACTTGCCCGCGCATTCGGCGGCGGAGAATTTCGTCAGATCCTCAACCGTGTCCGCGGACATGCCGATCACCGTCGCGCCGGCAGCGCGAAAGGCCGGGATGTTTTCCGCAAAGGCGCGTGCTTCCGCGTTGCAGCCGGCAGTGAATGCCGCCGGGAAGAAGTAAAGCACGACCGGGCCCTTCTTCAGCTGGCGGGCGAGATTGACGTTCACCACCTTGCCGGCCACCGCCCCGCGGGTGGTGAAATCGGGTGCCTTTGCCCCGACGGGGAGAACGGCGCCGACCGGAGTCGCAACGGCGAACGAGACGATGGCGGCGGCAGCGGCAAGGATGTGGCGCATGGGGCTCTCCCGAATGAAGCCTGCATTCTAGCGCTGCGCGTTCCGGGGCGATAGGGCATGCGGAATGCCGATCCGCCAAGCCGACCTCGACCTCGCCAGCCGCCTCGCCGATGCCGCGGGGGAGGCGATCCGCCCCTATTTCCGCGGCGAACTCGGCATCGAGACAAAGGCCGATCATTCGCCGGTCACGCTGGCCGATCGCGCGGCGGAGGCGGCGATGCGCCGGATCCTCGACGCCGAGGCACCGGGCGACGCGGTGCATGGCGAGGAATATGGCATCAAGGAGGGCGTGACCGGACGCACCTGGGTGCTCGATCCGATCGACGGCACGCGCAGCTTCACCGTGGGGCGGGCGATTTTCGGCACGCTGGTCGCGCTGGTGGAGGATGGCTGGCCGATGATGGGCGTGATCGACCAGCCGATCCAGCGTGAACGGTGGATCGGCGCGGCGGGGCGGCCGACGCTGTTCAACGGATCGCCGGTGCGCACGCGCGCCTGCCGCGAGGTGGTGGGCGCGATCCTGGCGACGACCAGCCCGCACGCCTTCAACGACGATGAAGTGCCCTATTTCATGGCGCTGGTCGCAGCGGTTTCAGGCGGGCACGCGCGGCAGGGGCCGGTCTATGGCGGAGACTGCTACAATTACGGGCTGCTGGCGAGCGGGCATCTCGACATCGTGTGCGAGGCCGGGCTGGCGCTGTACGATTTCGCCGCACTGGCGCCGATCGTCGAAGGCGCGGGCGGACGAATGTGCGACTGGAACGGGGACCCGCTGACTCAGGCGAGCACTGGGCAGGTGCTGGCGATCGGCGATCCGGCGCGGATGGACGAGGTGCTGGAGGCGCTGCACGCGGCGCCCGGCGCGCACGACCATGATCACGGGCATGGGCACGGCCACGATCATTGAGGGCGGGATGAACCGTCAGGGGGAGGGCGCATCTGCTCCCTCCCCCTGACGATGCCTAGGCGACCGACAGGGCGAGCTTCCCGTCGCCTTCGTCGACCTTGATCGTGCTGCCGTCCTTCACTTCGCCGCGCAGGATGAGATCGGCGAGCGGATCCTGCAGGTAGCGCTGCACTGCGCGCTTGAGCGGGCGGGCGCCGTAGATTGGATCGTAGCCGACGCGGCCGAGCCACGCGCGCGCCGCATCGGTGAGGTCGAGCGTCACCTTACGATCGGCGAGCAGCTTGCCGACGCGCGCCACCTGGATGTCGACGATCGGCCCCATGTGCGCCTGACCCAGACGGTGGAACAGGATGATCTCGTCCAGCCGGTTGAGGAATTCCGGGCGGAAGTGCGCGCGCACGATCTCCATCACCTGCGGCTCGACCGTCTCGACATCGTCACCCTCGCCGAGATTGGCGAGATACTGGCTGCCGAGGTTCGACGTCAGAATGATGAGCGTGTTCGAGAAGTCGACCGTGCGGCCCTGGCCATCGGTCAAGCGGCCATCGTCGAGCACCTGGAGGAGGACGTTGAACACGTCGCCATGCGCCTTCTCCACCTCGTCGAACAGCACGACCTGATAGGGCCGGCGCCGCACCGCCTCGGTCAGCACGCCGCCTTCCTCATAGCCGACATAGCCCGGCGGGGCGCCGATCAGCCGGGCGACCGCGTGCTTCTCCATGAACTCGCTCATGTCGATGCGCACCATCGCGTTGGGATCGTCGAACAGGAATTCGGCGAGCGCCTTGGTCAGCTCGGTCTTGCCGACGCCCGTCGGGCCGAGGAACAGGAACGAGCCCAGCGGACGGTTCGGATCCTGTAGCCCCGCACGCGCGCGGCGGACGGCGGTGGAGACGGCGCGCACGGCATCGGACTGGCCGATCACGCGCTTGCCGATCACTTCCTCCATCTTGAGCAGCTTGTCGCGCTCGCCCTCCATCATCCGCTCGACCGGAATGCCGGTCCAGCGGGCGACGACGCCGGCGATATCCTCCGACGTCACTTCCTCGCGCAGCATCGCGTTCGCCGCGGCGCCTTCCGCCTCGGCGAGCTGCTTTTCGAGCGCGGGGATGCGGCCGTAGGAAAGCTCGCCTGCCTTGGCGAGATCGCCCTGGCGCTGCGCCTGCTCCAGCTCCAGCCGGGCGGCGTCGAGCTGTTCCTTCAGCTTCGCCTCGCCCGCCAGCTTGTCCTTCTCGGACTGCCAGCGCTGCGTCAGCTCGGCGGACTGCTGCTCGAGGTTGGCGAGTTCGTCCTCGATCTTGTCGAGCCGATCCTGTGAAGCCTCATCGGTCTCACGGCGCAGCCCCTCGCGCTCGATCTTGAGGCGCAGGATGCGGCGGTCGAGCGTCTCGATCTCCTCGGGCTTCGATTCCACCTCCATGCGGATGCGGCTTGCAGCCTCGTCCATCAGGTCGATCGCCTTGTCGGGCAGGAATCGATCGGTGATGTAGCGGTTCGACAGCGTCGCGGCGGAAACGAGCGCGCCGTCGGTGATGCGCACGCCGTGGTGAAGCTCATACTTCTCCTTCAGCCCGCGCAGGATCGAGATCGTGTCCTCGACCGTCGGCTCGCCGACGAACACGGGCTGGAAGCGCCGCTGAAGCGCCGGGTCCTTCTCGACGTACTTGCGATATTCATCGAGCGTGGTGGCGCCGACGCAGTGCAGCTCGCCGCGCGCGAGTGCGGGCTTGAGCAGGTTGCCCGCGTCCATTGCGCCTTCCGATTTTCCCGCGCCGATCAGCTGGTGCATTTCGTCGATGAAGAGGATGATGTCGCCTTCGGCGGCCTTCACCTCGTCGATCACGCCCTTCAGCCGCTCCTCGAACTCACCGCGATATTTCGCGCCCGCGATCAGCGCGCCCATGTCGAGCGCCATCAGCGTCTTGTTCTTGAGCGTATCGGGCACGTCGCCATTGGCGATGCGAAGGGCCAGCCCTTCCGCGATGGCGGTCTTGCCCACGCCGGGTTCGCCGATGAGGACGGGGTTGTTCTTGGTGCGGCGGGCGAGCACCTGGATGGTGCGGCGGATTTCCTCGTCGCGGCCGATGACCGGATCGAGCTTGCCGTCACGCGCCGCTTCGGTGAGGTCGCGGGCGAACTTCTTCAGCGCGTCATAGCGATCCTCGGCGGTCGCGGTGTCGGCGGTGCGGCCGCCGCGCAGGTCGTTGATCGCGCTGTTGAGCGCGTCGGCGCGCACGCCCGCGGCCTGCAGCGCCTTGCCCGCAGGGGTGTTGAGCGACAGCGCGAGCGCGACCAGCAGGCGTTCGACGGTGACGTAGCTGTCGCCGGCCTTCTGGGCGATCTGCTCGGCCTGGTCGAGCACGCGGACGGCGTCATTGTTGAGCCCCGGCGTCGACTGCGCGCCGGAACCGCTGACCGCGGGGATGCGGGCGAGCGCGGCATCGGTCTCCGTCACCGCGCGGCGGGCATCGCCACCGGCGGACTGGATGAGGCCGGCGGCCATGCCCTGCTCGTCTTCCAGTAGCGCCTTCAACAGATGCTCGGGGCCGATCTGCTGATGGCTCATGCGGATCGCGACGGTCTGCGCCGACTGGAGGAAGCCTTTGGCGCGGTCGGTAAATTTCTCGAGGTTCATGGGTGTCCCTGTTTCCTTCGAGCATCAGATGGTGTTGCCGTTATGCAACACAAGGGTGGGTCTTTCAGAAAGATGGAGAGACAGGGCGCGCGCGTCCAGAGGTTGACGCGCGAAGAGCGATCGGCTCCGTTCGGCGCAAAGAAGACGGGAGCGGATCATGAAGGCTTTGCGGTATTTCGGCGCGCGCGACATCCAGTACGGGTCGACCGAGGATGCAGCGTTGCAGGACGACCGCGACGTGCTGGTCCGCGTGAAGCATTGCGCGATCTGCGGTAGTGACCTTCATATCTACCACGGCCATGGCTTCTCCGAGGACAAGGGCTTTTGCGTCGGGCATGAGGCGGTGGGCGAAGTGGTCGAGACCGGCCGGGCAGTGCGCAACCTGAAGACGGGCGACCGGGTGATGATCTCTGCCGCGGTCGGCTGCGGCGCCTGCCCCGGCTGCCTGATGGGCCGGGTGCATGAATGCGAGAACAATGGCTCGGGCTGCTACGGGCTGTCCGCCGCGCTGCAGGGGAGCCAGGCGGAAGCGGTGCGGGTGCCGGCGGGCGACGTCAACGCGCGGCGCATCCCGGAAGGGATCACCGACGAGCAGGCGCTGATGCTTACCGATGCGTTGCCGACGAGCTGGATGGCGGTGCGCAATGCCGACATCAAGCCGGGCGGGAGCGTCGCGGTGGTGGGGCTCGGCCCGATCGGGCTGATGGCGGTGGAGGGCTGTTTCGCGATGGGGGCGGGGCGGGTCTATGCCATCGATCTCGTCCCCGAGCGCCGCGCGATTGCGGAAGGGCTGGGCGCGGTCGGCGTCGATCCGGCGGAGGCGGTGCCGTTCATCCGCGAAGACACCAAGGGCCGGATGTGCAGCAGCGTCGTCGAGGCGGTGGGCGCCGACGCGACGATCGACCTGTCGCTTCGGCTGGTCGGCAAATGGGGCACCGTCTCCTGCCTTGGCGTCAACCAGACGCGGCGCTTCCCCTTCCCGATGGAGCGCGCCTTCGCCAGCGGGCTGACGTTCCGCACCGGCACCTGCTCCGTGCCGCACTGGTGGCAGGAACTGATCCCGATGGTGCAGAAGGGGCAGCTGAAGCCGGAACGCTACATCTCGCACCGGCTGCCGCTGTCGCAGGGCGCCGAGGCGTACGCCATCCTCGACCGGCGCGAGGCGCTGAAGGTGGTGATGACGCCGGAGTGATCCGCCGGCGTCTGTCCTACATGGAACGGATCATGTTCTAAGCGGCGATGATGATGCGCCTAACGCCTGCCCTGTTGCCGATCGCCGCCAATGTTGAGGGTGTTGGAAGAAAACGCGCTATCGCCTCAACTTCCTCAACATTCGTTTTTTGCAATCGTTCGCGAACGGTCGCGCTATCGCCGGGATCGCGCCCCGATCCGGGTTCGATTGCCCCTGTCCCGGCGCGCCGTTATGATCCCGCGCAAATCGCAATCAGGAGAGCACGCCATGGCCACGCTGGCACCGGTCGACAACACCGCCCAATATGCCCCCGGTGAATGGGAGGCGCGGGTTGATCTTGCTGCGGCGTACCGCCTCGTCGCGCTGTACGGCTGGGACGATCTGATCTTCACGCACCTGTCGGCGCGCGTGCCGGGGCCCGAGCATCACTTCCTGATCAACCCCTATGACATGATGTTCGAGGAGATCACCGCCTCGAGCCTGGTCAAGATCGACGTCGAGGGCAATCCGGTCGGCCATACCGATCATCCGGTGAACCCGGCGGGCTTCACCATCCACTCGGCGATCCACATGGCGCGCGAGGATGCCGCCGCGGTGATGCACCTCCACACCCCGCACGGCCAGGCAGTCTCGGCGATGGAGTTCGGCCTGCTGCCGCACACCCAGACGGCGATGATCGCGCAGCACAATGTCGCCTATCACGACTATGAGGGCATCGCGACCGACCTCGACGAGCGCGAGCGGCTGGTGGCGGACATTGGCGACAAGCACGCGATGATCCTGCGCAATCACGGCACGCTGGCGGTGGGCGACAGTGTCGCGTCCTGCTTCCTGCGGCTCTACTTCCTCGAGCGCGCCTGCGAGGCGCAAGTGCTGATGCTGTCGGCGGGGCGCGAGAACCTCAACAATCCGCCGCAGGGCGTGGAGGAGAAGGTCGCCGGGCAAAGCGCGCCGGCGGGCATGGGCAAGCTGGCCGAAAAGCTCGCCTGGCCGGCACTGCTGCGCAAGCTCGACCGGATCGATCCCAGCTTCCGCAACTAAGCGGAGCGGCGCTGACGTTCGTCTTCGGTCTGAGGGCGAACGTCCTGCCCGCTGGATGCCTGTGGCATCATGAGGCAGGCGCGGGTCTCAGGCCCGCCGGTAATCACGTAGCGCCCTCCCGTTTGCCGGGCGAGCATGGTGGCAATGGAAAGGCCGAGGCTGTTCGTCGCCTCCGCGGAAAAGGCAGAGGGCAGCTTTCCGCCATTGTCGACGACGGTGATGCTGAGCTGTCGACCGGCCGTAACCACTTCGATCGCAATAGCGGGCGCGCAATGTTCGCCGAGACCATGTTCAATGGCATTGGCGATCGACTCCGCGACGACGAGCGCGACGGGCAGTGCCTGTTCGGTGGAAAGGCGCAGATCGGGCGGGCAATCAACCCGGCGGGCGATGTCGCTGCGGCCGTTTGCCTCCACCACTTCGTCTAGCAATGCCGTTAGAAAGGCGGCGAGTCCTTTGCCGTTCTCATCGGCATCGTACAGGCGGCGGCTGATGCGGCCGATCAACGCAACCCGCTGCGAGGCTTCTGCCAGAGCCTCGGCGGCCTGGGGATCGGCAAGGCGCCGCCGCTGAAGTGCGAGCAAGCCGGCAACCGCCTGAAGATTGTTCGACACACGATGCTGCAACTCGTCGAACAGCAGGGCGCGAGTCCGCGCAAGTGCAGTGCTTCGTTCGCGCTCCTCTGCCAGATGGCCGTTGGCGCGCTGCAGCCAGTGAATGATCAGGACCTCTGTGGCGACGATCAGGGCGTAGAATCCCATGGCCGCCAGCGATCCCACATCTAGGTTGAACGCCCTCTTGGGCGGAATGAAGAAATACCAAGCGAGCACGCCGCCCAGCATCGCAGCCGCCGCGCCGTAGCGTGCGCCGAACAGCACGGAGATCAGGATCACCGCGGGAAAGAAGCTGACGAACGGAAATCCTGGCGGAAGCGTGCTGTCCGCCGCGTAACGGATCCAGAAGGCAACAGCGACGGCCGCGAAGGTCGCTGCCCAAGCCAATAACGGACGGACGGCGAGCGGGAAGCGATCGAGCGGCAGAAAAGACCCTTGTTGCGAAGGTGGCACCATCCACCTCCGCCGGACGTTAGAGAGCAAAGCCCGTCAGGTCGAGGGCCCGCGAATGCCCGATGACCCGTGCGCGTCCGCTGAGCGGCGAGCCGCGATCAACGGCCCCACCAGGGATAGCCCGGCGGCATGTCGTGGGGAATGCGGCCGGGAAATGCCGGCGCACGCTTTTCCAGGAACGCAGCCACTCCTTCTCGCACGTCTGGCCCGGCACCCAGCGCCATGGCGAAGCCGCCGTCCACCTTGAGCGCGCCAGCGGGCGAGGCCTCGCCAGCGAAGCGCCACAGCATCTGCCGGGTAAGCGCGACCGACACGGGAGCAGTATTCTCCGCGATCTCCAGCGCGATTTCCTGCGCGCGCTCGAGCAACTTATCGGCCGGTACCACGTCGCTGACCAGGCTGCCCCTAAGGGCCTCCGCCGCATCGAACAGCTTGCCCGAAAGGCACCAGCGCAATGCCTGGGGAAGTCCGACGATCTGCGGCAGGAACCAGGCGCTCCCGGCTTCGGGTACCAGGCCGCGGCGGGCGAAAACGAAGCCGAAGCGTGCCGTGTCCGCCGCGATGCGGATGTCGCAGGGCAAGGTGAGCGTGGCACCCACCCCGACCGCAGCGCCGTTGATGGCGGCGATCACCGGCTTGGGACTGTCGAAGAGGGCGCCAACGAAACCGCCGCCGTCCTGACGAGGCTTGCCTTCCGCAGCGAAATTGGGGCCGCCGCTGCCAAAGCTGTCGGCCCCGCCCGAAATGTCCGCACCGGCGCAGAATCCGCGTCCTTCGCCGGTCAGGATGATGGCGCGCACCTTTTCCTCGGCACCCGCCTTGCGCACGGCCTCCGCAAGTTCGGCACCCATGACGGCGGTATAAGCGTTCAGCTTGTCAGGACGGGCGAGCATGATCGTCGCGATCGGACCGTCGATCGTGTAACGGATCTGTTCAAAGGTCATCGGCCTCTCCTTGCCTGCGGATCATGTGCGCCCGCTTCTTCAATCGCATAACCTGTCCCGTTGCCTTGCGCCATGCGGTGCGCTGAGATCGCCAAAGCGGCTTTCCCGTATCGTCCGCCCGGCTTAACGAGGGGGTATGTGGCAGCTCTACCAATTTCCCTTGTGCCCCTTCACTCGCAAGGTCCGCATCCTTCTGGGCGAGAAGGACGTCGGCTATGAGCTGGTGCGGGAGATCCCGTGGACGCGCCGCGACGAATTTCTCGACATGAACCCGGCCGGCCAGACCCCGGTGATGGTGGATGGCGAGCGCGGCACCGTGCTGATCGATTCGATGGCGATCTGCGAATATTTTGAGGAGACGGTGGACCGCGCGGCGATGATCAACGGATCGGCGGCCAATCGGGCCGAAATCCGGCGGCTGGTCGCCTGGTTCGATTCGCAATTCTATCGCGACGTCAGCCAACCGCTGATTGAGGAGCGGATGGTGAAGCGGCTCGTGTTGCGCCAGTCGCCGAACGCGGCGCGGCTGCGCGAGGCCATGAAGTCCGCCATCGGCCACCTGGACTATATCGATTACCTGCTCGATCACCGAAAATGGATGGGCGGCGCAACGATCAGTCTCGCCGATCTTGCGGCAGCGGCTCATATTTCGGTCGCAGACTATCTGGGTGGAATCGACTGGTCCGGGCATACCCATGCGAAAGCCTGGTATTCGGCGTTCAAGAGCCGCCGCAGCTTCCGCCCGTTGCTAGCGGAGCGGATGAGCGGGATCGAACCGCCGAACTATTACGAGAATCCGGATTTTTGATGCACGCCAACCATGATGCGGCAGCGCCTGCGGCCGAGACGATCAGCTTCGACGACTTCCTGAAGGTCGACATTCGAGTGGGCACGATCGTGTTGGCAGAGCCGTTTCCGGAGGCGCGCAAGCCGGCGTTGAAGCTGGTGATCGATTTCGGTCCCGTGATCGGACGCAAGAAGTCTTCCGCGCAGATCACCGAGAATCATGATTCGGCCGATCTGGTAGGCAAGCAGGTGATGGCGGTGGTGAACTTCCCGCCCCGCCAGATCGGCCCGGTTATGAGCGAGGTGCTCACGCTGGGCTTCCCGGACGCGGACGGAAAGGTCGTCTTGGCAGCGCCGACCTTGAGCGTACCAGACGGCGGGCGGCTGTTCTAATCGAGGTTCTTTCAGCTTCTGACGAGTGTTGCTGCAGGGCAACACGAAGACTTTACCTGGCCGCCTTGGCAACCGGCCTGAGCACCGCGGGTTTGAACGTGCGGACCGCGCATCAGACCAGCGGCCTGGTAAAAGGTATTGTTATGAAGAAGTTGCTTTCGGCGGCTGTAGCTGCCGCTTTCGTGATCCCCTCGGTCGCCGCGGCGCAGGAGACCACAACCGACGGTTCGCGCGCGTTCGGGATTGATCCCTATGTCGGCGTCCTCGGCGGCTATGAAGGGTTCGAAAGCGCGCCGGGCGGCGGCATCCCCGTGTCGCAGCCGGGCAACCGCCTGAAGGGCGGCCTGGTCGAAGGCGTGGTGGGCGTAAACGTGCCGCTCAACAGCTTCTTCATCGGTGTCGAGGGTAATGCCGCCAAGGGTTTCACTGGCGACATCGACTGGGAATATGGCGTGCATGGCCGGGTTGGCGCGCGGGCTGGTGAGACCGGCCTCATCTACGTCAAGGCTGGCTATCGCTGGGTCAACTTCGACCGGTACGGCAACGACAGCCGCGACTTCGGCCGTGTTTCCTACGGCATCGGCGGCGAATTTGGCCCGTCGGCGATCGGCCTGGACGGGCTGGTGAAGAAGGAAGGCGTACGCATCCGTGCGGAGATCGCCACCACCGGCGACTTCGAAACCGTGCGGCCGATGGTGGGTGTCATCGGGCACTTCTGATCCTTGCCGCAAGGATAAGAAAGGGGGCTCCGGCTGTGGTCGGAGCCCCTTTCTGTGTCGGTGCGGTAGGGCCGCGTTAGAGGCCGAGCACCTGCTTCGCGATGATGTTGCGCTGGATCTCGTTCGAGCCGGCGTAGATCGGGCCGGCCCGCTCGTTCATGTAGCGCAGCGGCGCCAAGGCGTGCCACTCGTCCCCGCTGACATAACCGTCCTCCGGCGGTGTGTGGCCCGGCACGGCGCCGCCGGGCATAGTGGCATGTGGTTGATAAACGAGGCCGCGATCTCCGGCCGCCTCCATCGCCAGTTCGGTGAGCGTGCCGGCAAGTTCGGTGCCCATGATCTTCATCATCGAAGAGAGCGCGCCAACGCTGCCGTCATCATTGGCAGCGGAGAGCAAGCGAAGCTCCATGATCTCGAGCACGTCGGCGCGCACGCGGGCTCGGGCAAGCTTCGTAGCGAACACCGGATCGTCGATCAGCGGCGCGCCGTCGCTGCCGGTCGTCTCCGCAGCATGGCGCGCAATCGCGTCCGCCCGCGCCTTCAATGCCGGCGCATAAGCGTTGCCGCCACGTTCGAACTCGAGGAGGTATTTCGCGACGCTCCACCCGCGGTCGATCTCCCCCATCACGTTCGCCTTGGGGACGCGGACGTCGGTGAAGAATACGGCGTTCTGCACCTGCTCGCCCGACGTCATGGTGAAGGGGCGGACTTCCACGCCGGGCGTCGTCATGTCGATGAGGAGGAAGGTGATGCCCTGCTGCGGCCGGCCTTCCTTTGAGGTGCGCACCAGCGCGAAAATCCAGTTCGCCTCGTTGGCATGCGTGGTCCACACCTTCTGGCCGTTGACGATGAGGTCGTCGCCATCCTCGACCGCGCTGGTCTGCAGGGAGGCAAGGTCGCTGCCCGAATTGGGCTCCGAATAGCCCTGGCAGAAGAAGATCTCGCCCGACAGGATGCGGGGGAGGAAGAAGCGCTGCTGCTCGGGCGAGCCGTATTTCATGATGACATAGGCCACCATCGAAATGCCCATCGGCGAGAGGCCCGGGGCGCCAGCGGCGATCCGCTCGCGGTTCCAGATGTAGTGTTGCGCCACCGTCCAGTCGGTGCCGCCGTGCTCGGGCGCCCAGTGCGGCGCGGCCCAGCCCTTGGCAACGAGGATCTCCTGCCATTTCATGCTGGCTTCGTGATCGGCATAGACGCTGGTGGAGAGGCGGCCGGCGCGCTGCAGGTCGGGGGTAAGCGCGGTGGCGAGAAAATCGCGCACCTCGGCCTCGAACGCCTGCTCCTCAGGGCTCCACTTCAGGTCCATCCGGCCTCTCCTATGTCCTCGCGGGGTTGCACCCCCGTCATGAGGGTCTATGTCGCAGCCGGTTTCCCTAATCCAGAGGCGAGTGCACCCGATGGCTGACGAATTCGATTATGACGTTCTCGTGATCGGTGCCGGTCCGGGTGGCTACGTCGCAGCGATCCGCGCGGCGCAGTTGGGCCTGAAGACCGCCTGCGCCGAAAGCCGGGAGACGCTGGGCGGCACCTGCCTCAACGTGGGCTGCATCCCGTCCAAGGCGATGCTGCATGCGAGCGAGTATTTCGACGCGGCCGCGAATGGCGCGATGGCGAAGATGGGCGTGAAGGTGACGCCGGAGCTGGACCTCGACGCGATGCACGGCCAGCGCCGCGAGTCGGTGAAGAGCCTGACCGGCGGCATCGAATATCTGTTCAAGAAGAACAAGGTGACGTGGCTGAAGGGCCGCGCCAGCTTCGAGGACGCGCACAGTGTCACCGTCGCCGGGCAGAAGGTCACGGCGAAGAACATCGTCATCGCGACCGGCTCGTCGGTCACCCCGCTGCCGGGCGTGACGATCGATCAGAAGGTGGTGGTCGATTCGACCGGCGCGCTCGAGCTGCCCAAGGTGCCCGAGCACATGGTCGTCATCGGTGGCGGCGTGATCGGGCTGGAGCTCGGTTCGGTCTGGCGGCGCCTGGGCGCCAAGGTGACGTGCGTCGAATTCCTCGACCAGATCCTGCCGGGCTTCGACGGCGACGTGCGCAAGGAAGCCAACAAGATCTTCAAGAAGCAGGGGATCGAGTTCAAGCTGGGCACCAAGGTGACCAATGTTGCTGTGAACGGCGACAAGGCGACGCTGACGGTCGAGCCGGCCGCTGGCGGCGAGGCATCGACGATCGAGGCGGATTGCGTGCTGGTGTCGATCGGCCGCAAGCCGAACACCGACGGCCTGGGGCTGGAGAAGATCGGCCTCACTCCGAACAACCGCGGCCAGATCGAGACCGATCACGATTTCCGCACCTCGGTTTCGGGTGTCTGGGCGATCGGTGACGTCATTCCGGGCCCGATGCTGGCGCACAAGGCCGAGGACGAGGGCATTGCGGTTGCGGAGAATATCGCCGGCCAGCACGGCATCGTGAACCACGACGTGATCCCGTCGGTCGTCTACACCTGGCCGGAGATCGCCGGCGTCGGGCTGACCGAGGAAGCCGCGAAGGAGAAGGGCGAGATCAAGGTCGGCAAGTTCCCGATGATGGCGAACAGCCGCGCAAAGACCAATCACGAGCCCGACGGCTTCGTGAAGGTGATCGCCGACGCCAAGAGCGATCGCGTGCTGGGCGTGTGGTGCATCGCGAGCGTTGCGGGCACGATGATCGCGCAGGCGGCGCAGGCGATGGAGTTCGGCGCGACCAGCGAGGACATCGCCTACACCTGCCACGCGCACCCGACGCATTCGGAAGCGATCAAGGAAGCCGCGATGGCGGTGCAGGGCAAGCCGATCCACATCTGATCGGCTGACCCGAACGAACCCGAAAGGGGGCGCTGGCGGATGAGCCGGCGCCCCCTTTTTCGTTGGCGGCGGTCAGGCGGTGAGTTCCTTCAACGGCGTGCCGGCATCGGCGAGCCGCGCGGGATCGGGGGTGGCGGCGGTTTCGACCAGTTTGCGGCCCTGGACGTAATCCTTGACCGCATTGACGCAATCGAGCGCGATGACGCGGCCGGCCTTGAGGTAGATGATCGAGAAGCTGCGGGTGGCCGGGTCACCGCGCAGGACGGTGGCGTCATGGCCGATCGAGAGGCCGACGGTCTGCAGCTTCAGATCATATTGGTTGGACCAGAACCACGGCACCGCGTGATAGGCGGCGTCCTGCCCTGCGATCGTCTTCGCCACGACATTGGCCTGGTCATTGGCGTTCTGTACCGATTCGAGCCGGATTTCCGTGCCGTCGGCAAAGCCGTTGGCGTGGAGCGCGCAATCGCCGATCGCGAAGACGTCGGGCAGGCTGGTGCGGCATTGCGCATCGACCGCGACGCCATTGCCGCCGACCGCGCCCGCGGCAAGCAGCGGCTCGACCGCGGGGATGATGCCGATGCCGACGATGACGAGTTGCGCGGGGATGACGCTGCCGTCGGAAAGGCGCACGCCAGTGGCGCGACCGTCCTCGCCGACGATGCAGTCGACCACAGCGCCGAGCCGCACGTCGACGCCATGCGCGCGATGCTCCGCCTCGTAGAAGCGCGAGAGGTCGGGGCCGGCAACCCGCGCGAGGACGCGATCGAGCGCCTCGAGCAGCACCACCTTCTTGCCGAACTTGGCGAGGACGGCGGCGGCCTCCAGCCCGATATAGCCGCCACCGATGACGACCGCGTCGGTCACGCCGGGAAGCTCGGCCATCATGCGATCGGCGTCGGCGCGGGTGCGCACGGTGTGGACGCCGGCGAGATCATGGCCGGCGCAGGCGAGGCGGCGCGGGCTGCCGCCGGTCGCCCAGACGAGGTGGCGGTAGCCGATCGCCCGGCCATCGGCGGTGGTGACGGTATGCGCGGCGGGATCGACGGCGGTGACCTCGCGGCCGAGCAGCATCTCCACGCCGCGTTCCTGCCAGAAGGCCGCCGGACGGATCAGGATGCGGTCGAACGTCTTGTCGCCGGCGAGATATTCCTTGGACAAGGGCGGGCGCTCATAGGGCAGTTCCGGTTCCGCACCGATCACCGCGATCGTCCCGTCGAACTTTGCCTGGCGCAGCGCGATGGCGGCCTGCGCCCCGCCATGGCCGGCGCCGACGATCACCACGTCGTAGCTGCTCATTCATCCTCCCCTCGCACGAATGTTAAACCTATGCTTGTTAGGTTAACGCTACGCAGCGCAAGCTCTGGCCGTCAAGCAGTAAGCCGGTTAGCTTAGTGGCATGAACATCATGACACCGGCAGTCGCGAAGAGGACGAAGACGACCGTTGACGGCAAGCGTCGCGTGCCGCGTGCAGGGCGCCCGTCGTCTCCGCTGATCACGCGTGAGGCAGCGGCTGCGGCGGCGTTACGGCTCATCGATGCGAAGGGTCTGGACGCCCTGAGCCTGCAGGCTGTGGCCAAGGAGCTGGGGGTCAGTGCGCCATCGCTCTACCACCACTTCCGTGACAAGGAGGAACTTCTCGCGGAGGTCGCGCGCAGTTTGCTTTCGGAAGTCGGCCACGAGCAGGAGGAATGGTCGACCGATTGGGAGACGCGGATGGTGGAACTGAGCTGTGCCACGCGCCGCGTTGCCCTGCGCCATCCCAATGCCGCCCCGCTGTCGTTGCGCTTCTTCCCGCGGCGATTGATGCTCCCCGCCTACGAGGCCGGTTTGCGCGATTGCCCGTATCCGCTCGCCACGCACATGATCGTGCACGAAGTGATCGAGAAGTTCACTTATGGTTCGTCGCTATTCGCGGCAGCGGCGGAAACGCATCACATCCCGGCCATGCCCGAGGTGGATCCGGCCCATTTCCCCCGCCTTGCCGAGGCGCTTGAACTCGCACCCTCGGACGAGGAGATCTTCAAGGAAGGATTGCAGGTGCTGCTTGCCGGCCTCCGCGCGCGGTACGGCAGCAGGTGACAAGAAAAAGGGGCGGTGAACCCACCGCCCCTGTGAGCTTTCCCGGGAGGAAACAGATCAGAACTTGAACGCCAGTTCCACGAACACTTCGCGCGGATTGTCGACAAAGGCAGACATGTCGGCGGTGACGCCTGGGCCGGCCGTCCCGCCGCCGGTTCCGCCCGTGAACGGAATGTCGTTCGCGGCCGTGACCACCAGCTTGTTGGTGAGGTTGCGGCCGATCACCGACAGCGTCCAGCGTTCGTCCGGACCGTTGAGCGCCAGTGCCGCGTCGAGCTTCGCATATCCCTTCTGAATGGCATCGGGGCGGAGCGCATCGGTAAAATTATACTTCGACGTATAGCTCACATCACTGGAGGCACGCACCGACCATCCCGAGTCGGTCACCGGCACTTCGAACGTGAAGCCGGCGCGTCCGGCGAACTTGGGCGCCTTCGGAGGCGTGCGACCGTCATAATCCTGCGCGTTGAAGACACCGCCGGCGGGCTGGAGATTGCAGCCCAGCGCGATTGTCTGCCCAGGATAGCATTGGCCGATATAGTCCTGGTACTTGACGTCGTTATAAGCTGCCGCACCACGCAGGCTGAAGCCGTCGATCCCCGGCACGCGGAAGTTGAAGTCTGCTTCCACGCCCTGCGTGCGCAGCTTGCCGGCATTGCCCGCGGTGAGCGACACGGTGGTTGGGTCAAAGAACTGGACCTGCAGATCCTTATATTCATAGCGATACGCCGTCAGGCTGAAGGTCAGCCGGCGACCGAAGGCCAGCGTGCGATAGCCGATCTCGCCACCCTCTGCCGTCTCCGCGCCGAAACGGCCCTGATCCTGTAACACGGCGGTCGGGGCCGGCGTCAGCGCCTGCGAGATGTTGAAGCCGCCCGCCTTGAAGCCCTGCTTGTACGAGGCGTACAGCGTGGTGTCGGTATCCGGCTTGAACCGGATCGTCGCCTGCGGCGAAATGTTGTCGTCCCGGTAGCGGTCGGTCACGACGATCCCACCGGGGAAGGCCGCAGCAAAGGCTGCGTTCGCCGGCAGTGAGCGCTGGTAGCTGTCGCGTGCTTCCAGGCTATAGCGCGCCCCGGCCGACAGTTCGAACTGCTCCGACAGATTGAGCGTTCCTTCGGCGAACACCGACATGGAGTCAGTCTTGAAGCCATTGTCGCGCTTGAAGCTGACGTACGTGCCCGTGCCTGGGTCGAACGGCAGCGGCGCGATATAGGCGTCGGTGTTGAAGACGAAATCGCCATGCGCATAAAAGCCGCCGAACAGAATGTTAAACGGCCCGTCGAACTTGGACTGGAACCGTAATTCCTGCGAAAACTGATCAAAATCGGCGAGCTGGCTGAACCCGGCCGGATAAGCTTCGCCCGACACGTTGTTCAGATCATATTGGCGGAAGTGATAATAGCCGGTGATGGACGTGACATCGAACGGATCGCTCGTCACGTTGGCGGTCACGATGCCGTATTGCGACGCGAAATCGCCGTACATGTTGCCGTCGCGGGCATAGCGATAATTGGCCTCAGCCACCTGAATGGGGATGGCGGACTGGTCCGATCGCCCGTTGATGCGGCAATCCGCATTGGGGCTGGGCGGTATCCCGTTCGCCGCAAGCGGGGTGGTGCGTCCGCCCCCGCACAACCGTTCCACGATGTCGGTGGGGCCGCCATCCTTCACCTTGGTGAAGCCGCCCTTCACCTGCAGGTTGAATGCGCTGCTCGGCTCCCATTCGATCGTGCCACGAGCGCCATAGGCTTCCGAAAAGCCGCGCCGGTCGCGATCGCGGGTGCGGAACTGGCCGGGTATGTAGTTGGTGTACTCATCCGCCGCCGTGTTGGTGAAGGCACCCTTCGCCTTGGAATAACGGCCGGCGACACGCGCTCGCAGCGTGTCGGATACCGGGCCGGACAGATACCCTTCGACATAATGTTCGTCGGCATTGAACCCGTACCCGCCCTTGATCCCGCCCTCGAACGTATTGGTGGGGTTGTTGCTCGATACGCTGATCAGGCCGCCGGTGGTGTTCTTGCCGAAGAACAAGGCCTGCGGGCCCTTCAGAACCTCGACGCGCTGGATGTCGAACTGCGGGAGGCTGATCTCGCGCCCGCGGCTCATCGGCAGGCCGTCGATGACGAACGACACCGACTGGTCGAAGCCGGCGCTCAGCGCGGTCGAGCCGACGCCGCGCAGGAAGATGCTGGCGGAAGAGCCTGATGCTGCCTTGCCAGCAATCAGCGAGGGCACCAGCGTCGCGATATCGCTGACGCGGGTTGCCTGATATTGGGTCAGCGTCTCGCCGCCGACTGCGGTGACCGCGACCGGCGCGTCGAGCAGACGCTCGTCACGGCGCCGGGCGGTGATGATGATCTCGCCATCGCCGGCTGCAGAAGGCGTCGTGTTCGCGGGGCGGGTTTCGCCGGTCGCGGATGCCTCGACCCCGCCGGTCGCGGGCTCCTGCGCCGTCGTGGGGCCACCATCCGGTGCCGTCTGCGCCTGCACGGTCAGGGGCACAATGGCTGTGGTGGAGGTCAGCGCCACCAAGGCGAGCCGCAAGGAACGCTTCATCCTTCAACATCCTCTCTGGAAACACGTGGTGCGATCTTCTGTCGCGCGGCCGAGAATTCGGCCGTAACAAACCTAATGTCAATAGATATTGATCATTCCTGCAGGGCGACCCGATCGCGAAGGATCAGGTCCGCAGCGCGCCATGCCATTGCCATGGTGGGGCCCTGCGTATTGCCAGCCGGGATTGTGGGCATGATCGATGTGTCCATGACGCGCAGCCCGTCGACCCCGCGCACGCGCAGTTGGGGGTCCACCACCGACGCCGCGTCACTCCCCATCCGGCAGCTGCCGACCGCATGATAGCCGCAGGTGCCATAGCGATCGTATGCTTCCAGAATTTGCTCGTCGGTCTCGTATTGCGCGCCAGGCATGGTCTCCTCGCCGACCAGCTCGCCGAGCGGCGGTTGGCGGACGTAATCGCGCACTACCCGGATTGCGCCGATCATGGCGGCACGGTCTTCCTCGTTGGCGCGGTAATTCGGCCGGAACGACGCCGCCGCATCCGGATCACGGGTAGTGATATGGATGCTGCCGCGCGAGGACGGACGCAGCGGATAGACAACAACGTGCATACCGGGAAAGCGCTCGACATCCTGCCGCTGCTTGGCGAAATCGAACGAGAATGGCGCAACCAGCATCTGCGCATCGGGCCGGTTCAGCCCCGGTCGCGTGCGGAACCAGCCACCGATCTCATATGCAGCGGCTGCCATCGGACCGGAGCGAGTCAGGTAATATCGCGCAGCGGACCGCAGAAGCCGCCAGCCATGGAACTGCTTGTTCTGCGAAATGTCGCGTTTGACCTTCCACTGCACAATCAGCCCGCGATGTTCGATGAGCCCTTCGCCGACTTCCGGATTGTGGTGGATCAAGGGAATGCCGAGCGCGGCCAGTCGGTCGCGGTCGCCGATGCCCGAGCGCTCGAGCACGCCGGGACTCGCCATTGCGCCGCCGCAGACGATCACCTCACCCTTCGCCGCCAGCGCCTCGCGCTTGCCAGCGCGCACCACCTCAACTCCGGTGGCCCTCTTGCCGTTAAAGGTAACGCGATCGACCGTGCAGTCGGTCATCACTGTCAGATTGGCGCGCTTCTCCGCCGGGCGCAGGAAAGCGGTTGCGGCGCTCTGCCGCTTGCCGCCGGAGATGGTGCGCGGCGTGAAGCCAATGCCGTCACCATTGTCGGGCGCGTTGACATCTTCCTTGCGCGGCCACCCCATCGCCTCGCCTGCGGCGATCTGCGCCTCCGACAATTTGTCGCGTAGCGTCGGCATGGTCACCTTGAGCGGGCCGGCGGCGCCACGGGTTTCCGCCGCGCCCAGCTCATGCCCTTCCAGCGCCGCATAGGCGGCGCCGATATGCTGCCAGCTCCAGTCGTCGCTCGACACTTCCGCGATCGCGTCGAAATCGGCTGGCTGCCCGCGCACGTACATCATGCCGTTGGTAGAGGTAGATCCGCCCAGCACGCGCCCGCGCACCCACATTTCGGATTGTTCGCCGGTGCAGGCGTCGGGCTGACTGGCATAAGCCCATAGGTGCTTGGGATCGGCCATCACCTTGGCGAGCCCTTTGGGCATGGCAATAAAAGGGTGCGTGTCGCGCGGCCCAGCCTCGATCAGGCACACCGCGACGTGGGGATCTTCAGACAGGCGATAGGCCAGCACGCATCCTGCTGCTCCCGCCCCCACGATCACATAATCGTAGCCCATTCGCGCGCCCTCTCCCGGGTCGGCGGCATCGCGTGCCGCTCAACCTACGGTGAATAGGTAACGTCATCGGACGCACGACGACAAGTCCCCGACAAAGAAAAAACTATTGCTATTAGGTTGACGCCTTTTTAGCTTCAGTAACAACAAGGAGAACGTACGCCGGCCAAGCTGGCGTCGGAGAGGGACGTATGCCGCAGACGTTGCCGAATGCCATCGCATGGTGGGCCAGGATGCGTGGCGATCAGCCGGCCGTGGTCCTCGACGGCGATGTGCTCACGTATCGCGACTATCACGAATGGTCCGGCCGGGTTGCTGCGATGCTGATCACCGACGGGCTCCAGCCGGGTGACCGCGTTGCTATCTGTGCCACCAATAGCCTCGCCTATGTCGCCCTGATCATGGGCACGATCCGCGCCGGCGGGATCGTGAACCCGGTCAACTTCCGCTACACCCCGCGCGAAATCGCTGAACTGGTCGAAACCACCGAACCAGCCATCTCATTCGCTGATCCGGCTTATAGCAGGAATATGGCGGATGCCGGTCTTTCGCCCCGCGCGATGACGGAAATCGACGCATTGCGCCACGGCGCGCCGATCACCCCGTCGCACGATCCGCAGCCTGATGCGCCAGTGGTCATCATCGCGACCTCGGGCTCCACCGCCAAACCGAAGGGCGTCGTCTTCACGAACCGCTCGATGACGGCCTATGCCGCCAGCTGGGCAGTGGAGGAGACGAGTTCGGCGCCTGGATCGCGGGTCATCAGCCTTGCGCCGCTCAACACCTCGGCCGGCTTCGTTCAGCTGATGCATTATACGACCCAGGGCTGCACCATCTACATGGTGCCGCAGTTCATTCCCGCGGATGCGCTTCGGCTGATTGAGCAAGAGCGGATCACCTGCTTCGGCGCGGTGCCGGCCTTTTTCGAGTTCATCGCGGCCCTGCCCGAGTTCGCCGACGCCGACCTGTCGTCGATCAAGCTCGCCACGGCGGGCGGCGCGCGCGTCAGCCGCCAGTTGCTGGAGACCTACAAGGCCAAGGGCATCACCATTCGCCAAATCTATGGCCAGACCGAGGTTGGCGGCAACGCGACGATGATGCCCGAGCATCTCGCCATGGACTCGCCCGAGAAATGCGGCTGGGGCAACATCTTCATGGACCTGCGGGTCGTGCGCCCCGACGGTACGGACTGCGATCCGGGTGAGCCCGGCGAGATCGTGATGCGCTCGCCCGGCATGATGCAGGGCTATTGGCGTAACCCGGCGGAAACGGCGAAGACGATCCGCAACGGCTGGCTCTATTCCGGCGACATCGGCACGCTGGACGAGAACGGCCTGCTCACCTTCGTCGACCGGCTGAAGGACCTCATCATCTCGGGCGGGCTCAACATCTCCGCTGCCGAGGTGGAACGTGTGGTGTGCGAGTTCCCCGGCATCACCGAGGCGCTGGCGATCGCCGCGCCTGATCCCAAGTTCGGCGAGACGCCCTTTGTCGTCTATCACGGCCCCGCCGAAGTCGATGTCGCGGCGCTGATCCGCTACTGCGACACCAACCTCTCCAACTACAAAGTGCCGCGGTACGTCGCCTTCTCCGCCGATCCGCTGCCGCGGCTCGCGACGGGGAAGCTGTCCAAGCCCGCAGTTCGTGAACTCTACGCCGGGGCGCACGAGCGCCTCTCGCGCGTCCGCTGAGGAGCCTCACATGAACGCTCATGCCGCCGTTGCCGCGCCCCGTCCCGTGCCCGCGCACGTGCCGCCCGAACTGGTCTTCGATTTCGACATTTATGCCGATCCGCGCATCGGCGAGGACGTGCAGGGCACTTATGCCGCCGCGCTCACCGATGCGCCGCCGGTCTTCTGGACGACGCTGAACGGCGGTCACTGGATCGTGAAGGCGTTTGACGCGATCACCGCTGTTGTCACCGACCCCGAGCATTTCTCCGTTCGCGAAATGCAAATCCCGCGTGTCGCGAACCCGCCCTTCTTCATCCCCCTGAGCCTCGACCCGCCCGAGAACCTGCCGTACCGCCGCGCGATGATGCCGATGTTCGGCCCGGTCGCGATCAAGGCGATCGAGCCGCAGATCCGCGATTGGGCGCAGAAGCTGGTGGATCAGGTCGCCGCGAGCGGCCGCTGCGACTTTCAGGGTGACGTGTCCAAGGTCTTCCCCGTCAGTGTCTTCATGGAGCTGATGGGCATGGACCTCGCCCGCCTGCGCGAATTTCGCGAACTGGCGGAAGCATTCTTCGACAATCAGAACAACGCCGAGGAAATGGGGCGCCTGTCCGGCCTGATCCTGGGCGAGATGAAGGCGTTGATCGAGGAGAAGCGCGCCAATCCCGACGACAAGTTGATGAGCCACTTCATCACCGTCGACATCGGCGGGCGGACGATGAACGAGGACGAGATCCTCGCCATGAGCTTCGTCCTGTTCCTCGGCGGCATGGACACCGTCACCAACGTCACCGGCTTCGCCTATCAGCAGCTGGCGCAGATGCCTGACTTGCAGGCCCGCCTCGCCGCCGACCCGTCGCTGATCCCCGCCTTCGCCGACGAGGCGATCCGCCTTTACGGCGTCGTCAACACGCCGCGCCTCGTAGTGCAGGAACAAACGATCGGCGCGGCCACATTCAAACCGGGCGAGATGGTGTTGTGCGTCCTATGCCTGGGCAGCCGCGACCCCGCCAAGTTCGATGCACCCAATGCGTTCGACATCGATCGCAAGCGCACCGCGCACCTCACCTTCTCCAGCGGGCCGCATCTGTGCATCGGCCACGTCCTCGGCCGCGCGGAGCTGCGCATCCTCACTGAAGAATGGGTGAAGCGAATCCCGTCGTTCAAGCCGGTGGCAGGCGAAAAGCACGCGTTCCGCACCGGCACGGTCATGGCGCTCGAGAACCTGCCGCTCGAGTGGACACCTGTTGAACGGACCGGAGCATGAGCCGAGCGGACGGCGCGGACGCACCTTACTGGAACGGTTTGGAAGAGGGGAAACTGACGCTGCCGCGCTGTGACGGCTGCGACCGCTGGATCTGGCCCGCTGGCCATCGCTGCGGCGCGTGCGGCACCACCGGCGTCCATTGGGTCGAGCGACCGATAGCAGCCACCGTCTTCTCCTGGACACGCACCTGGCACGCCTTTGGCGGGGCCGAGTCGCTCGGCCTGCCGTTCACGACCGTGCTGGCGGAGATTGAGGATTGCGGCATCCGCCTGCTCGGGCGGCTCGACGATCCCGACCGGATCGATCCCATATTGGGCGAAAAGCTGACCGGCCAGATCGGCCGCACCCAGGCCGGCGACGACTCCATTCCCACCATCATCTGGAGCCGTGCCGCGTGACGCATCCCCTCTACGGCACCACCGCCATCGCCGGCGTCGGCCTGAAGCAATATAAGCGCGGCGCCTCACCGCTGCCCGAACGCAGCGTGCTGGTGGAAGCGATCCTCGCTGCCTGCGACGAGGCCGGTTTCGATCCGGCCGAGATCGACGGCTTCGTCTCCTATGGCGACGACAAGAACGAACCCGTCCGCCTGATGCCCGAACTCGGCAGCCGCGAATTGCGCTGGTCGGCGCAGGTCTGGGGCGGCGGCGGCGGCGGGATCGCCGGCGCATTCGGCGTCGCGGCGGCGGCGATCCTGTCCGGTCAGGCCAGCGCAGTCGTCATTTTCCGCGCGTTGGTAGAGGGGTCGAGCGGCCGCATGTCGGCCGCTGTGATGGCCCACCATCTTAACGATCACCTGCGCGCGACCGGCATGGTTTCGCCGGCGCAGGCCTGCGCCGTGCGAGCGACACGGTTGTTCGACCACCACGGCGTCCCCCGCGACATCGTCGAGGAACTGGTCCGCGCGTCCTATCATCACGGCAGCCGCAACCCGGAGGCGGTGAGCTACGGCCAGACGTTCGACGTCGAGCAGTTGCGGCAATCACGCCTCATTGCCGAACCCTTCCGCCTGTTCGATTGCAGCCGCGAGAACGACGGTGCCGGAGCGCTGCTGATGGTTTCCGCCGAACGCGCGCGCGATCTTGCCAAGCCGCCAGTCTATATGCTCGGCTGCGCACAAGGCGCCGAGGCCGGTTGGGGCGACCTGCTCGAAAATGACGACGCCGACCTTTACGTCACCGCCGGCTTCCGCGGGCTGGCGAAGCGGCTTTATGCCGACACCGGCCTCACCCCCGCCGACATCGACGTGGTCCAGCTTTACGAGAATTTCGACGCGCAGGGCGTCATGTCGCTAATCGATCACGGCTTCTGCACCTACGAAAATGCGACGGAGGTGATCCGCTTCGACAACCTCATCGCCGATGGCGGCAAGCTGCCGATCAACACCTCGGGTGGCAATCTCGCGCAAGGCTTCATCCACGGCATTGGCCTGCCCATCGAAGCTGTCCGCCAGCTGCGCGGGGAAAGCGCCAACTCCGTTGCCGGTGCGCGGACTTGCCTGCTCGCCGGCGGCCCGGGCGCGCCGACGGTGAGTTCCGCGATCTTCGCCAATGCGATCTAACCACCGCCTCACCCCGGCGAAGGCCGGGGCCCGATATCGGTGAGGTCGACAATGCACGCAGCGCGTCGTTACCTTGACCTTCCGAACTGGGCCCTGGCCTTCACCGGTGAGGCGCCGAGAGAGCACGGCCACACATGACCACCGAGGCTCGCACCTTCTGCCGGATCTGCCAGGGGATGTGCGGCCTCGTCGCCACCATCGAAAACGGCCGTGTCACCAAGGTGCGCGGCGACAAGGAGAACCCGCTCACCCGCGGCTTCGCGTGCAGCAAGGGCCTCGCCTCGCCCGAGTTCCACTATGGCCCAAAGCGCCTGCTGCGACACCAGCGCCGCCGCCCGGACGGCACGCATGAGGCGATCGGCTTCGGCGACGCGATCGACCTCATAGCGACGCGCCTGCGACCGATCATCGATCGCCACGGCCCGCGCGCGATCGCCGCTTATGTCGGCACGCAGGCGACCTGCAACGCCATCTACCGACCGCTCGCAATCGACTTCCTGCGCGCGCTCGGCTCGCCGTCGCTGTTCACCTCCATGACGATCGACCAGTCGGCCAAGTGGGTGACGATCGGCCGCATGGGAAGCTGGCTCGCTGGGCGCCAGCCGCTGAAGAGCGCGGACGTTTGGCTGCTGTCGGGCGTCAACCCGATGGTCTCCCTGTCGGGATGGTCGGGCAATCTGCCGCCCTATGATCCGGTAAAGCAGATCAAGGAGGCGCGCCGCGCCGGCCTCAAGCTGATCGTGATCGATCCGGTCCGCACCCAGACGGCGGAGAACGCCGACCTGTTTCTCCAACCGCTTCCCGGTTACGACGCCGCGATCTTCGCTGCGCTCCTCAACATCATCCTGAGCGAAGGTTGGCACGATGCGGCCTTCTGCGCCGAGCATGTCGCGGGCCTCGCCGAGCTGACCCAGGCCGTCGCCGCCTTCGATCCCGCGCTGGTGGAAGCGCGCGCCGGACTAGGGTTCGGCCAGCTCCACCAAGCCGCCGCCATGTTCGCCCGCGACGGCTGTCGCGGCTGCGCCGGTGGCGGCACCGGCCCCAACATGGCCGATCACTCCAACCTCGCCGAGCATCTGATCGAGACGCTGAACGTCGTCTGCGGTCGCTTGCTGCGTGCCGGCGAGCCGGTGCCCCGCCTCCCCGTTCTCAACCCCGACCGGCCGGTCCGTGCCGAGGTCCGGCCGGCGCGCCGCGAGTGGGAGAGCGGCCATCGGGGCGTCACCGGCTACGGCACGATGTTCGGCCAGATGATGACCGCAACGCTCGCCGACGAGATCCTGAGCGACGAACCCGGCGGCATTCGCGCGCTGTTCTGCATTGGCGCCAACCCCGCCAACGCCCTCCCTGACCAGCGCCACGCCGTAACGGCGCTCCGCAGCCTCGACCTGCTCGTGACCAGCGACGTGGTCTGGTCCGAAACCGCGAGACTCGCTGATGTGGTCTTTGCCGTGAAGCAGCCGTTCGAACGCCCGGACCACACACAGTTCCTCGAGGCGCTTGGCCTCGAACTGCCCTTCGCGCAATATACCCCCGCGTTGGTGGACCCACCGAGCGAGGCCGACGTGGTCGACGATTGGCGCGTCTATTTCGCGCTCGCGCAGCGCCTTGGCCTGTCACTCGACCTTGCCGGCCCACTCGACATGCATGAGACCCCCAGCAGCGATGCATTGCTTGATCGGCTCGCAGGCGGCTCAACCGTGCCGCTGTCCGTCGTGAAAGCCTGTCCTTCCGGCGCGGTGTTCGACCGCCCCGTTCCTACCGTGAAACCAGCCCGCGAAGGCCGGCGCGATCGGCTGACGATCGCGCCCCCGGACGTGCTTGTCGAGTTGCGCCAGTGCCGATCAGACCTGGCTGTCGCACGCACGGTGCGGGGCGGGTCAGCGTCGCATCTCCTGGTCGCCCGGCGCGAGCGAGAGACGATGAACAGCTTCGGCCGCGATCTTGCTGGCACCCGAAAGCGGTTCCCGCGCAACCCGGCATGGATTGCGCCGGTAGATGCCGACGCGCTTGGTGTCTCGAACGGTGACCGCGTCCGCGTCATGGCCGAGCATGATGCCGTGATCGCAGAGGTGCGGATCGATGCCGCAATTCGGCCGGGGGTCGTATCCATGTCGCACGGCTGGGGCGGCTTGCCCGATGCGACCGATCCGTTGCGCGACGGCGTGTCCACGACGCGGCTGGTGGCGCGCGATCGTGCGGTTCAGCCGATCAACGCCATGCCCCGGCTGTCGGCAATTCCGGTGCGACTGGAGCGCGCTGATTAGGGCGCCAGCCGCATGCCCCAGCTCTTCGTTGCCGCCCGAGCCATGGCTCCCCCCAGGAACATGCGCAGCGTCTCGACGAACAGCTCCTCGTCGGCAAACGGGTTCGACGCGAGCGCATGCGTGAGCGTCGGATATCGCGCAGCATCCACTGTCGGGAAGGAGGGAACGTCAGCCGATCGCGCGAACGCCTCGAACAAGGCCGAGCCGAACGTGATCTTCTCCGTCCCTTCGATCACCGCCATGTGCAACTCGGCCGCGAGTGGATCCTCTCGCGCTGCACGGTCATATTCGTCCAGCAGAAGATGGCGCGGGAAATATTGGAGGATCAGCGAAGCAGCCCGCGGGTGTTTCAGCAACGATCGGCGTGTCTTGAGGCACAGCTCAATAAGTCGCTCCGGCCAGTCCGCTTCGTCCAGCGCAAAGTCACCGGGGTCAAGCAGCAGCAAGGCCACCTCCGCCAACACCTCCCGCCGATCGCGAAAGTGATGGTAAAGCGACGGCGGCTTGACCCCCAGCCGCTGGGCAACCAGCGCCATGTTGAAGCCATCAAGCCCGTGTTCGTCGATCACTGCAAGCGCCGCTTCCGCAGCCCCGCGACGCGATATCATCGGCTTGACTGGTCTTGGCACGATCTCGCTTCCTCATCGCTGCGATGACCAGCCGGCTGGTCAACCGGATACAGGTGAAGCGTCAACTGTCACCTCGGGCAAGGAAGTAATCTACTGTTGTTAGAATAGCTGCTTTGGGCCATTCTTCGCGCAAGACGACAAAAGCAGGAGAGCAAAATGGCAGAAGACGCGGTCACGGGCAGGTGCAATTGCGGTGCGGTTAGCTGGCGGATCGCGGGCTCGCCCCTCGCGGTGGCAGCCTGCCATTGCACGAACTGCCGCGCTCAGTCGGGCGCAGCTTTCTCGGTCAACATCGTCGCCAAGTCACGTGAAGTCACGGTCGACGGGCCCATCAGGACGTTCGAGGACAAAGCGACTGCTAGCGGACAACCTGTGTTGCGCCAGTTTTGCGGCCAGTGCGGCTCACCGATCCAGTCGGTGATCACCGCCAACCCTGCGGTTGTTGCGATAAAGGCCGGCACTGCCGACGAACCCGGCAATTATGCTCCGACCATCCACGTCTGGACGCAAAGCAAGCTGCCTTGGGTCGACATTCCCGACAACGTGCCGAGCGTCGCTCGCGATGTCGGCTGAAGCGGTGCGCCGGCGCGACGTTCGCACACCGGACGGGCTGACGATCGCCCTCGACGAAGGTGGGCCGGCGAACGCACCCACTGTCGTGCTCCTCCATGGCGGCGGGCAGACGCGGCATAGCTGGTCGGCGGCGATGCGCGCGTTGGTGGCTGGCGGCTATCGCGTCATCAACTTCGATGCCCGTGGCCATGGCGACAGCATGTGGTCGCCCGAAGGCGACTATCTCCTGGACCACCGCGCTTCGGATCTGCGCGCGGTGGTAGGCGAGACAAGGCCCCTCGCTCTGGTGGGAGCGTCGCTGGGTGGCGCAACATCGCTTCATGCCGTGGCCCAGGGGCTGGCGGTGGATGCATTGGTGCTGGTCGACATCACCCCGCATCCGGAACCTGCCGGCATCGAACGGATCACCAGCTTCATGCGCCGTCATACTGACGGCTTCGCGACGCTCGACGAGGCGGTGGACGCGGTCGCCGCCTATAATCCGCATCGTCCGCGTCCGCGCGACCCCAGCGGGCTGCGCCGCAACCTGCGCGAGCATCCCGACGGTCGCCTTCGCTGGCATTGGGATCCGAAGATCATCGGCACCGCGCCGGCCGTGCACCACGCCACGGTACGCGTGTCCGCCGACCGGATCGCGGCAGGCGCGCCCTTTCCGCTGATGCTCGTTCGGGGGCTCAGCAGCGACATCGTCTCGGACGAAAGCGTCGCGGCCTTCCGTGCTCTACTGCCCTGGGCGGAAGTCGCCGACGTGGCGGGCGCCGGGCACATGATCGCGGGCGATCGCAACGACGCGTTCAACGCCGCCATACTCGACTTCCTTGCCCGTCATCTGCCCGTTCAAACAGCGAATCCGGCAACAAGGACCTGAACTGGGCCTGTCAAACCAACGTGGCAACGCCTGGCGAGCGCTGCTAGCTCGGCGTGATCAGCCGCCGATCGAGAGCCAAGCCGCCCAGCCCGTTCCGCCGGTTCAACTCGTCGATCGAGGTGATCCGGCTTGGCGTTCTGATGTACGTGCGGTTTCCGCTATCGCTGCGGAACGTCGAGAATTCGCTGTTCGAGCGCGGGGTCGACATCTGCCACGAGACCGTGCGTCACTGGTGGAATCGGTTGGGTCCGTTGTTCGCTGGCGACATCCGTTGGCAGCGCGTGTCGCGGATGCGCGGCGTTCGCCAGTGGCGCTGACCACCACATCCGGCCACGGGCGAAGGTGATCCACATCGTGCCAGGATCAGCGTCGAAGAAAGCACGTGCTTCATTGGTGTACCCGGTCGCCGTGGCTGGGAGCCGCCCTTGCTTGCGGCGGGCGAAGGGCATGGGCCAGGAAAAGTTCGCGCTCGAGTTTGGGATTGATCGCCCGTACGTCAGCGGGATCGAGCGCGGTGCGCGTGACCCGACCATCACGGTGGTGCAGCGCCTGGCAGACGCTTTGGAGGTTCCCATCTCCGAATTGTTTGCCGAGATCGAGTAAGCTCCATCTCGGGCGACGATGCCCCCGCTGCGACAAAGCTGCATCTGCACTTCGGGAGCGTCGTCGCGCTTCGTGCCACGACTATGGCAGACGACCGCGACCTCGTTAATCAACTTCTACCCGAGCAGGCATGATGATGGAAGATGCGCATCAGTGAAGACGGAGAAACGGGGAAGCCGCGACTTTACCAGGCAGCACATTCAGGACGCGATTGGCGCAACGAGCGGTCGAGATTGATCATGTGGCGATCGACCGTTCAGCGGCTACGTCGACCCATCCCCGGACCTTCAGACCGGCCAGGCCGCTCCTCAGAAGCAGACTCTCATTCATCGGGCCTTTCACGACCGCTTAGCGCCTCAATTCCCGCTCTCTAGCCTCGCTGGGGGCACGCCTAGAAGCGGCCGTTCTGCGTGGTCCAGCGGGGAGGCTCGGTCGGTTGATCTAGCTGATCATTGCGCCTGCCAGATGCTGCAACTTGTCGGGGTTGCGAACGATGTAGATCGCTGCGATCTTGCCGTCCCGTATATCGAGGGCGGTAGTCTGCACGAGCCCGCGATCGACGCTGATGTAGCCAGGCAAACCATCGATCTCGGCAGTGCGTAGCAGTTGCGCGGTCGGCGCGTTCTTGCGCCGCAGTCCAGCGAACAGGCGCAGCGCGCGATCGAGGCCGCGGATCACGTTGCGGAAGGCCATGACCTTGCCGCCGCCGTCCGAATGGATCTCCACCTCTTGGGCAAGCAGCGAGGCAAGTGAGGCGGTATCGCCATCGCGTGCGGCAACGAAAAACGCCTGAGTGATCCGGCTTGCCTCGGCTGCTTCCACGCTGAAGCGCGGCCGTGCGGCCTGGACATGCTTGCGTGCGCGAGAAGCCAGCTGGCGCACCGCCGCCGGCTCGCGACTAAGCGTCACGGCGACTTCGCTCAGAGCGATATCGAATACGTCGTGGAGAAGGAAAGCTGCGCGTTCCAACGGCGACAAGCGCTCCATGGCGAGCATCAGCGTGACCGTGATATCGTCGGCAATCGTTTCATCGGGATCGGTCGAGCCCACCAGCGGGTCCGGCAGCCATGGGCCGATGTAGGTTTCGCGGCGTGAGCGAGCGGATTTCAGGCGATCGAGGCACAGCCGGGTGACGACCTGCGTCAGATAGGCAGCGGAGGAGTCAACGCCACCCTCGACCTGCTCCCATTTCAACCAGCTATCCTGGACCACATCCTCGGCTTCACTGAACGAGCCGAGCATCCGATAGGCCAGGCGGACGAGCCGCTTACGCTCGCGCTGAAAGTCAGCCAGGCGAGAGCCCGGTCCGATCGTCTTTGCTGACACCTTCACGCTGTCGACCCTCGTCATCTTGCGTCGCTCCAATGGCTTCCCTGATCTGACGAGCCAGCTCGCTGCAGTGTGACATGGTCGCGGGTAGAACAAAAATTCCTGGGGCATGTCACATCATCAGAGCCCGCCTCGTCAGTGCAGCAAGCGTCGAGTTGGCGCTGCTGCAAAAGGAGCGATGGCATGAACGAGACCAAGAGGCCCGTGTGGCATGAGGTTGCGCCCGTGGGCGCAAAGGCACTGTTCGGCGTGCACCACTACGTAACGACGGGCACCAATCTGCCGGAAGAGATGATCCACCTCGTGTTCCTGCGCGTGTCGCAGATTAACGGCTGCGCGCATTGCATCGACCTGCATACGCGCGACCTGCTCAAGACGATGCCGCTCGACAAGGTGGCACTGCTGCCGGTCTGGGCTGAGGTGCCCCACCTGTTCGCGCCACGGTATCGCGCGGCGCTTGCCTGGGCGGAGGAGGTAACGCGGGTGAGCGAGACCCATGCCTCGGACGAGGCTTATGCCGCCGCAGCGGCAGTGTTCGAGCCGCGCGATCTGGTCGATCTGACGATAGCGATCGCGGCGATGAATGCCTTCAATCGACTTGGCGCGCCGTTCCGCTTGCCGGTCAAAGCGAAGCCCTGACACACCCCAACTTATTGGATCTACGGACCATGACCGAACGACTGAACCATATGCGCCAAGTGCCGGCACTGACGCAGAAGCTCACCGAGCTTACCCTCGCACTCAAGAAGGGGACGGTCGGGCAGACCATCCTGAGCTTGGTCGAGATACGCGCGTCACAGCTCAATGGCTGTGCCTTCTGCCTCGACATGCACATCAAACAGGCCAAGCTGCACGGCGAACGCGAACTGCGCCTCCACCACGTCGCGATCTGGCGTGAGTCGACCCTGTTCAGTGATCGCGAGCGCGCCGCATTGACGTGGACCGAAGCGCTCACCCGGCTCTTGCCCCGCGGTGTGCCGGACGACATCTACGCGGACGTACGCGCGCAGTTCTCGGAAGATGAGCTCGTCTACCTCACCTACATGGTGATGGTAATCAACGCTTGGAACCGCGCCTCGATCGCGTTCCGGTCGGTGCCCGGGTCGCAAGACAAGGCTTTTAGGCTGGATAAATCAGGCCTGTCTTAATCGGAGCATCAGTTCTTCGTCGAGCGGTCGCCCAAAGGCGCTCAAGTGAAATGAACGGCCGCTCGTCTGAAGACACTCATTCGTCCGCTACGCGCCGTAATCCCGGTCATTCGGCAGGGTCGAGTTGCTGCCTGAAAGCCGCGGAAGGTGTCACGCTCGCATTGGGCCACGCGATCCTAGAAGGTGAACAGTAGGGCGCCCCACGCGCAGCTCTGCTGCAAGGCCTGGGTATGGCAGGCGGGCTGAGCCGACCAACACGGTCTGTCTGCCGCCACATGAACGTTCCGCCGCACTCCACACTTTGTACGTTGACGATACGGTATAACATTACGTATTCGCCGCTGTGAAAAGGGTGGAGTAGAACACGATGCGTTTTCCCGATAACCGCGGCGCAGCGGCGCTGCTGGCCACAGCCGCTTTGGTGCTTGCGCCGTCAGTGGCTTGGAGCCAGTCAGGATCCGACGCGCAAGCGGAGAACGATCGGCAGCGGCAGCGGCGCGGCGGGGACGGTTCAAGCGACATCGTGATCACCGGCCGCTCGCTCAAGACCGAAGAGAGCGCCCTGCCCGTTCAGGTGCTTGAAGGCGATGCGCTCGTCCACCGGCGCCAAGGCGGTCTGGGCGAGACGCTCGCCGGCCTTCCCGGCATTCACCTCGATAATTTCGGCGGCGGCGCCTCGCGTCCGGTGATCCGCGGCCAAACCTTGCCACGTATCGAAGTGCTCAGCGACGGCGCCAATCTGTTCGATGCGTCTTCGGTCTCACCCGACCACGCGATCACCACCGATCCGTTGCTGCTCGACGCGATCGAAATTCAGCGGGGGCCTTCCGCGATCCGCTATGGCGGCAACGCCACCAACGGCGCGATCAACCTGGTCGACAGCAAGGTACCCAAGTCGGTTCCGGTCGGCGGCGTCACCGGGGCAACCGAGGTCCGCTACGGCACCGGCGACGAGGAAAAGACGGTGGTCGGCCGCGTAACCGCGGGTGTCGGCCAGTTCGCGGTCCATGCCGAAGGCGCGCGCCGCGCGGCAGAGGATTACGACGTGCCGGACGCCTATGGGTCGGACCGCCTGCGTGACTCCTTTGCCGAGAGCACCAGCTATGCCGTCGGCGCTTCCTGGATCACATCGAAGGGCTATATCGGCGCTGCCTATTCGCGAATGGAAAGCGAATATGGGCTTCCCGGCCACAGCCATCGAAACGCTGTCTGCCACACCCATGGCCTCGACCTCCATTGCGCAGCGCATGGCAGCTTTGAAGACCCGTTCGGCGGGCCGGACGATCATACCGCCGCGATCAGGCTGCACAGCGACCGGGTGGATGTCCGTGCAGACTATACGGACCTGCTGCCGGGGTTCTCCGACGCGCGGCTGCGTCTCTCCTATACCGATTATTCACATGACGAGGTCGACGGCGATCTGCTGTTCACGCGCTTCACGAATGAGGTCTGGGACGGGCGCCTGGAGCTGACCCACAAGCCGGTTCTTGGCTTCGCCGGCACGCTTGGCGTGCAATATACCGACGGCAGGTTCGGCGGGATCAACGTCAACGACCTCCACAAGCCGTTTCCCGAAGGCGCCTATGGCTTCGACGGGAACCCCGATTTCCTGACCGAGAATGTGGGAATCTTCCTCGCCGAACGTCGCTCTTTCGGGCAGGTCGATATCGAAGCTGCCGTGCGCAAGGACTGGCGCAGGATCGACGTTACGGTGCCGACCTGGCGCTCCACGTTGAGCCCGGACGTCGAGGCCCAGTTCGTCGAATGGTATGGAACCGACTGGAAGAACATCCTTGAAAGCGAGGACGTCGACGCGTTCCGGGCGCGGAATCCAACTGTGCGGCACAATCCGTTCTCGGCGTCGCTCGGCGCTACCTGGAATGTGGGGCAAGGTTATGCGCTGGCGCTTTCTCTCGGGCATACCGAACGTGCCCCAAACGTGCGCGAACTCTATGCGCGCGGCAACAATCTGGCCACCAACAGCTACGAGCTCGGGCTCGCCGTCGGCAATCCGGTCCTGGGAGAGGCCGGCCTCTCCGCAGAAGATGTCCTGGAGAAAACCGACGCGATCAATTTGACGTTCCGAAAGACGGGCGGTCCGCTCGAATTCGAGGTCGGTCTCTTCTACCAGAGCGTGGAC
Source organism: Sphingomonas sp. IC4-52 (assembly GCF_020707225.1). Lineage (NCBI taxonomy): Bacteria > Pseudomonadati > Pseudomonadota > Alphaproteobacteria > Sphingomonadales > Sphingomonadaceae > Sphingomonas > Sphingomonas sp. IC4-52. The sequence goes on from NZ_JAJFEU010000004.1 coordinate 354,858, forward strand.
GACTATGTGTTTGCACGCCTGCAGGAGACGGAAACCGAAACCGGCATACCGCACAATTTCCTGGTCTACACCGCGGCGGCCGCGCGTTTCGCCGGGATCGACGGCCAAGTGAGCTACGCCTTCAACCCATCGTCGCGCCTCACGTTGTTCGGCGACTATGTCGACGCCGACCTCAAGCGCGAGGACGACAATCTGCCGCGCATCCCGCCCGGGCGTCTCGGCGCGCGCTATGACCTTTCGGCAGGCGCTGTGTCGGGCGATGTGGAATACTATCACACCTTCGCCCAGGATAAGGTGGCTGCCTACGAGACGCCGACGCCGGGTTATGACATGCTCAATGCCACGCTCAGCTACCGCCTCGATCTTGGACAGACCAAGGGGGTGGAACTATATGTGCGCGGCACCAACCTGCTCAACGAGCTGGCTTTTGCGCACACCTCGTTCGTGAAGGACCAGTCACCGCTACGCGGTCGCAGCCTTGCGATCGGCATGCGGCACTCGTTTTGAGTATCGGCGCCGGCGTGCATCTGCACGCCGGCGCTTCCAATCGCATCTTCCTGGATAGCAAGCCCGGCACCTTGCGCGGCGTGCTCTGCGCCTAGGTCGTCACCATCGAGGGGCCGGTGAAGGGTTGCCTGGGAGCGACCGATCAGCCGAACACGAGGGTACGATGAGCGGCGGTCCCCGCCGTGACCCCATCGGCAACCGCCCAGCTGACCGCATGCGGAGCGCGTGCGATGTCGCCAGCGGCATAGAGGCCGGGTACGGTGGTCATCTTGTCCGCATCGGTCCTGATCACTGGCCCCAACGGGCCTTCGTCGATTGCGGCGCCAAGCTGCTCGGCGATCGGACTCGCCATGCAGGATTGCGGGGCCACATAAAGCGCCTCAACCGGCCTTGTACGCCCGTCCTCGAACTCCACGGCAGACAAGCCGGCATTCTCCCCGACCAGCCGCGCCAGCCTGCCCGCCTCGACGCTCACGCCATGTTTCGCGAGCCTTTCCGCGCTCTCGAGATCGAGCTGCCCGCCGTTCAAGAACAGCGTGGTCGGCCCCCATTCGGCGACCAGGCAGGCCTGGTGTGCTGACATCGGCGTCCGGAACAGCACGCCCAAGCGCCGACCGGCAAACTCTAAGCCGTGGCAATAGGGACAGTGGAGCACGGTCTTGCCCCAGCGCTCCTGCAGGCCAGGGATCGGCTCCAGCGTGTCGCGCAGCCCGAAGGCCAGAATAGCCTTGCGCGCCGAGACCTCCTCGCCGCTCGCAAGCGATACTGCGAATCCGTCAGGAAACGTGCGCGCTTCCGTCGCTTCCGCTTCGATCATCGTCACGCCTGGATACCGGGCCACTTGGCCGCGCGCCTTGGTAAGGATCGATTGCGGGTCCACGCCGTCGAAACCGAGAAAGCCATGCGAGGCGTCGGCGAAGCGATTGCGCGGCCGGCGCGCGTCGATGATGCAGACGCGCCGTCGCGCACGAGCGAGATAAGTGGCGGCGGCGAGTCCGGCGAAAGCGCCGCCGACGATGACGACATCATGCTGCATGGTTGGTCTCCAGGGCGAGCGACCCGCCGCGTTCGGCGAGGCGCATGTGAAAATCGGCGCTGAGTGCAGCAAGCGAGACTTCGCCGAACCGACAGAGCAGCAGTGCTTCGGCTTCATCGAAGGCCTCGCCGAGCGCAGCGTTCACTGCCTGCTCGACAAGGCAGCCTGGCGCCTCGGTCCGGTTGCCCATCGCCAGGAGTTCGGGGCGGCCAAGCGCTTCGTAGACGTCGCGGAGCGTCACCGACGCGAGATCGCATGCAATCGTCCAGCCGCCGCGATGGCCCTTGCCGGAGCGGACATAACCCCGATCGCGCAAGCCCGCCATAATCCGGCGGATCACCACGGGGTTCGTGCCCATCGCACGCGCCAATGCCTCCGATGTGACCGGAGCCGGCTGTTCCGCCATGTGGAGCAGGACGTGGAGCACGCCCGAGAGTCGGCTATCTCTTCTCATGCAACTTCATATGTTGCGTATGTTTGTCGGCTTCAAGTGCGTTTGTCATTCCCTCACAAGTTCACCTCGAGTCAGTCGACGCATGCCGGCGAGGGCCCGCCGTGCAGCAGCCTTGGGCCAGGTGCAGGCACCGGGGCGCGGCATTGCGGTGGGCAAACCGACAAGGCTGTGTTGCATCATGACGGGAATGTCTTATGAGATGATGCAACATACCATGAAGCGAGAATAATCGATTGTGCCTGTTGAGCCTTCTACGCATCTGCGCTCGTCTGTCCTCTGGCTTGCGCTCTCTGCCGGGGCGGTGACCTCTAACGCGCAGGCTCAAGACAGGGCCGACCATATTCGGCAAGATGCCGAGAAGTACGACATCGTCGTACTCGGATCGCGCGACACCGTGGATCGCACGCTTTCCTCCGATCGCGTAACCGAACGCATGTCGCAGTCGAGCCGGTCCATCGAGCGGGACATACTGGACGCGGCAGGCACTTACCGCTTGAGCGACGCACTCGAACTGGTGAGCGGTTTTAGCCAGCAGAACAATCGTGGCGGCGTGATCGACAATTTTGCCGTCCGTGGATTTCTCGGCACCCCTGACGGGGGTGCGGAATACTATCTGAATGGCTTCATGGCGAACCGCGGCATGGCGCCGCCGCGCGATCCGGCGACCACCGAACGGATCGAAGTGCTGAAAGGGCCGGCTGGCGCGCTGTTCGGCGATGTCGATCCGGGCGGGCGGGTCAACATCGTGACGAAGGTGCCACGCTTCACGCCCCACGCCAACGCCATGATCAGCTACGGCTCCTTCGACACGCGCCGGGTGGAAGTGGATGCGACTGGGCCGCTCAGTGATAGGCTGGCGGCACGGATCGTGGTCGCGGCCGAAGACAGCGACGGGTGGCGCGACACGGTGTCGATCCAGCGTCGGGTCGTGTCGCCGTCGCTCACCTGGCGCCCGAGCGAGGCGGTACGGCTGACCTATTCGGGAGAGTTCAGCCAGTTCGATACCCCGTTCGATCGCGGCATTCCCGCGATCGACGGAGACGCTAATGCGCTGCCGCGCTCCAACTATTATGGGGAACCCTCGAACGGCCTCACCAGATCGCGCAACGACCAGCACCAGCTGACTGGACTTGCGGATCTCGGGGATGGTTGGACGCTGAATGGCGGCTTTGTCTGGCGCACGGGGACGCTGAAGGGTCTGTCGGCGGATCAATCGCGCATCGTCGGCACGTCGCTATGGCGCCAGCGCCGCTCGCGCGACTTCAGCGTCGATGATCTGTCAGCACGGCTGGAGCTCGCCGGCCAGCTCGGGCGGCATCGCCTCAGCGTCGGGCTAAAGGGGTACCGCTTCCGCTATGGCGAGCGCTGGATGCGCATCAATCCGTCGGCGGCCGCGCCTTACGCAATCGACCTGTTCGATCCGGTCTATGGCTCAGTGGCGGCGCCGCTGCGGCCGTTCACCAACAATGACGAGAGCCGCTGGGCGGGCACCATCTACCTTCAGGACATGTGGGAGATCACCGATCGGCTGACGCTCGTCGGCGGCGCGCGGATCGACCCCTATCGACAGAAGATCGTCAACAACAACACCGGCGGCACAGGCCGTAACATCGACGAGCCGGTGAGCTTCCGCCTCGGCGGCCGCTATCGCTTGAGCGACGCGATCGCAGTGCATGCAAATTGGGGTGAGAACTTCTCGCTTAACACAGGAACGGATCGCAACGGCGCTGGCTTCGGACCGGAAACCGGCCGCGGCTATGAGTTGGGCATTGCCGCCAGTCTGCCAGGGATCGACGTGGCGGCGACCTGGTTCGACATCCGCAAGCAGGACATCCTCACCACTGATCCGGTTGATCCGAACTATCTCGCTCCGGTCGGCAGCTTGGTCAGCCGCGGGATCGAGCTCGACGCATCGGCACGGCTCGGCCAGCGCTGGCAGATCGTCGCCAACTATGCCTGGCTCGATGCGAAGGCGGACGATGCGGCATTCCCGACGCCGGAGGTACTGAACGTGCCGGAGCATTCGGGCACGCTGCTGGTGGTGCACCGCATTCCGACCGGACGCGGCGACTGGCAGTTGAGCGGCGGCGTTGCTTATGTCGGCGACCGAGCCGGATCGGTGGCGGCGACGCCGGTGCTGCTGCCGGGCTATGTCAAGGCGAAGGCGGCGATAGAGGCGCCCCTCACCGACAACCTCCGCTTCCGCCTGGAGGCGGACAATCTGTTCGACGAGCGGTACGCGGCCAGCTCCTACAGCGCCTTGTGGATCTACCCCGGTGCACCGCGCACCGTGCGCGCGTCCCTCCGCTTCGACATCTGAGGATCAGCCGATGACCAAAGACAATTTCGCACCGATCCTAATCGACAACCTGGTGCTCGCGTACGGCCAGCATTGCGTCCTCGACGGGCTTTCCTTGCAGGTGCCCGCAGGCAGCATCACGGCACTGCTCGGCGGCAACGGCGCGGGCAAGTCGACGACGCTGGCGGCATTGCTCGGCTTCGTGCGCGCGCAATCCGGGACGGTTCTGGTGTCGGGAATCGACCCGGGAAGTGCTGCGGACGCCGCGCGCCGGTGCATCGCCTATCTGCCGGAGAATGTGGCGCTCTACGAGCATCTGACCGCCGTCGAGAATGCCGATTATCTGCTGGCGCTGTCCGATGAGCGCAAGGAACGGCGGATCATCACCGATGCCTTTGCCGCGGCGGGGCTTCAGGACCGCGCCTGGGACCAGCGGCTTGGCGGCTTTTCCAAGGGTATGCGGCAGAAGGTAGCGATCGCGGTCGCGTTGCTGCGTGAAGTGCCCGTGCTGCTGCTCGACGAGCCGACCTCCGGGCTCGACCCGCGTGCTACCGCTGATTTCAATGCGCTGGTCGCCGCGGTGCGCGATCGCGGCACCGCGGTGCTAATGGTGACGCACGACCTGCTCTCAGCCGCCCATGTCGCCGACCGGATCGGATTTCTCGAGGCCGGCCGCATTGTCGAGGAAGTCGCGGCGAGCGGGCCGGAGCGGTTCGACGTGCGCTCGCTCCACGCCCGTTTCGCTGTCGCGGCGGAGCGGCTCGCGGCATGAGCGCTACTCCCCTTATCGCTCGTGACGAGCTGCGGCTGATGGTCCGCAATCGTGTCGCGGTGATCGCTTTTACGCTTCTGGTGCTGCTGACACTGGTGGCCGTGCTCAGTTCCTGGGCGCACCAGCGCGGCAATGCGGAGCTGCGTGCCCGGCACCAGCATGCCGCGGAGCACGCCTTTGATGCGCAGCCCGACCGTCATCCGCACCGGGTGGTCCACTATGGCCACTTCATCTTCCGGCCGCTGGGACCGCTCGCGGCCTTCGATCCCGGCGTCGACGCGTTCACGGGCAGCAGTATGTTCCTCGAGGGCCACCGTCAGAACACCACTAATTTCGGCGACGTGCGGCAAAGCTCGCTGCTGGTCCGCTTCGGCCAGCTCACTCCCGCTTTCGTCCTTCAGGCCGTCGCGCCATTGTTGTTGATTTTCTTGGGCTATGGCGCGCTCGCGCGGGAGACCGAACGCGGCACGATGCGCCTGCTGATGCTGCAAGGCGCGTCGCGCGGCCAGGTGGTCCGCGGCAAGCTGCGGGCGCTGGGCACGGTTGCGCTGCTCGCAGGACTGCCGGCGATGATCGGCTTCGTCGCGATCGCCGACCAGCCCGGCGCACTGGCCTTGCCCATCGCGACTATCGCGATCGGCTATGCCGCCTATCTCGCGCTCTGGGTTGTGCTGATCCTGCTGGTGTCAGCCTCGGTCCGCCGCAGCCGCGATGCGCTGCTGGCGCTGGTCGCAATGTGGGCCGTCGCCGTCGTGCTGCTGCCGCGTGTCGCGCCCGATCTGGCGAGTGCCGCGGTGCCGCTGCAGAACCGGCTCCAAACCGATGTCGCCATCGCCCGCGACCTGCGACGGATGGGCGATAGCCACAATCCCGACGATCCGCACTTCGCCGCCTTCAAACAATCGGTGCTGAAGCGTTACGGGGTCATGCGGGTCGAGGATCTGCCGGTCAACTACAAGGGCCTTCTGGCGCTCGAAGGCGAACGGCTCACCTCCGAATTGTTCGAACGCTATGCCGGCAAGAGCTACGCCGCTCAAAACCGGCAGAATGCGCTCGTGATGGGAGTAAGCGTGCTGAGCCCGGCGATTGCGCTTCGCTCGCTGTCGATGGCTGCCGCCGGGACCGACTTTGCAGGACACCGCCGCTTCCTCGAGCAGGCGGAAGCATATCGCTACGCGCTCGTCCAGCGGCTCAACCGGATGCAGGCCGAGGCAGTCAGCTACAGCGACGACACCGCCACCGACACCGATGCCGACCGGCGCAAGCGCGTGGCGGCGGATAATTGGGAACAGATGCCGGACTTCACCTATCGGCCGCCGAGCGGCGCCGCACTTGCCACAGGCGCGCTGCCGGGGCTGGCAATCGTGCTTGGCTGGCTGGCCGTCGCTGGCGTGCTGCTCGTCCGGGCCTCCCGCCGGTTGGGAGAGAGCCGATGACACTTTGGAAGCATGAATTGCGGCTGCTGCTGCGCGGGCGCCTCAGCACCGTCGCATTGGCGCTGCTGGCGGCTCTTTCGATAGCCGCCTGCGCCGCGGGCATGGCAGAAGTGTCGCGCCAACGCGCGGCAATCGCCGCGATCCCCGCGGCGCAGGCGGAGGACATCGCCGCCGTCGCGGACTATGTGGACCGCACCAAGGATGCCGGCGGCGCAGCCTATTACAGCTTCCACCCGACGTGGGACGCGCCGTCGCCGCTCGCCTTCGCGGCGCTCGGGATGCGCGACGTATCGCCCTACATCCTGCGCATCCGTGCGCTGGGATTGGAAGCGCAAATCTACGATGGTGACACCTTTAATCCCGAGCTCGCGCTTCCCGGGCGGTTCGACTTCGCCTTCATGCTGGTGTTCCTGGCGCCCTTGTTCGTGATCGCGCTGTTTCACGATCAGGTCTCGGGTGAGCGCGAGGCAGGGCGACTGCGTTCGCTGATGGCGCTTCCGCGCGGCGGGTCGGGGCTGATGCGCCGCCGGACCTTGCTGCGGCTCGCGTTGCTCTGGGCGGTGCTGGCGGTGCCGTTCACATTTACCGCTATTGTGTCCGGCGTCGGCGTCGACGTGATCCTGCTGATCCTAGCGGTGATCGCGGCGTATCTGTTCTTCTGGATCGTGCTGACGGCGCTGATCGGCCGCTTGCGCTGGAGTTCGGTCGCTAACGCCGCAACGCTTGCCGCCTGCTGGCTGGTTTTGGTGCTGATCGCCCCGACTCTGGCGCATGTCGCGATCAACCGCGCGGTTCCGGTGGATCAGGGGGCCGAGATCGCTCTGGCGCAGCGCGAGCGCGTGAACCACGCCTGGGATATCCCGCGCGAGGAAACGATGCGGCGCTTCTACGCCAATCACCCACGCTGGGCGGCCTCGGCCCCACTTGGTCCGGAGTTCCACTACAAATGGTATCTCGCCTTTCATCAGAACGGCGACGAGAGCGTGGCGGGCCAGGTGCGCGCCTATCGCGCGGGGCTGGAGCGGCGCGACGCTGCCGCGCGCGCGCTTGGCTGGGTGCTGCCGTCCGTTGGCGTGCAGGCGCTGCTCACTCGGCTGGCCAAGACGGATCTGACCGCACAGATCGCCTATCAGGACCGCATCCGCGACTTCCACCGCCGCCTGCGCGAATTCTATTACACTTTCCTCTTTAACGATTACCCATTCGGCAAGGAGGATTTCGCGCGAGCGCCTGTCTTTGGGCGATGACTTTCATCCGGGTGTGACGAGGCCGATTGCTGGTCCTGATGATAAAAGGCAACGTGGTGAGCGTCAGGTCGACCAGTTCCTTCGACGTGAACGCAGCGGCCGCCGCAGCACAGGCCTGATCGGACGCATGAATCGCGCTGATGTTGGTGACTTCCTCCGCCCAGACCAGCGCAGCGCTATAGCGATCCGAGAACAGGTGCGGCACCTCTGCCCGGACCGGGATGAGCGCCACTTTGTCGATCAACATCGTCTTCAGCATGTCGACGCGATGCGCGCACGCGTTGATCTGCAAGACGCGCAGGAAGATCAGGTGGACGAGCTCCTCCGGGGGTCGGTGTTCTTCGTCACATAATGGTAGATCCCGAACCGGGCCTTGGCGCCGTCCGGCGCGACGTCGTACCAGTTCAGTCGTTGCGTTGCGCTCATGATGCTTTCCTCGTCAGAGGCGCCGACCACCGGCGCTGACGGACTTGACGAGACGCGAGGACGCGTCGTGACACCGCGCCCGAGATGGCGAGTAAGTAGCGAGCCTTTCTCGCGAAACGAGGTCGGATCCTGAGCGAAGCAGATCTCTCATCGGGTGAACCAAAGCTATCTTGCCGTTAATTCCTACTTGTTCAGTATGGATTCAACGGTGGTCGCCCGATTGCGGCCCGCGGCGTTTTGATGGGATCAGCTTGCTCCGCGTCACCAACGGCTAAAGCGCACCCGGCGTGTCGACTGGCGGCACGGCGCGTGTTCCCGCATCTCGGGAGAACGAGCATGGTCGACCCGCCGCGCTAGGCCGCTTCACGCATCCATCGCCAGCGCCTGCCCACTCGCCAGCATGATTGGCGGGCAGCGAGCGCGCGGGCTGATTACAGATCGATAAAGGGACCACATCGCAATGCCCCTGCCCCTCACTGCCTGGCTGTTGGCCAGCGCAGGCAGCATATCTGTGCCCTCTGGCCATGCCGCCACCGTCACGATTACTCCTTCGCCCACTGCGGGGACGACCGCCGCGAGCATCGACCCCGAAACCACAACATCAGCCAACCCCCCTTCCGATGGTGGTTCTGACATTCTCGTCACCGCGAGGCGCCGGGCGGAAAGCGTGCAGGACGTGCCGCTTGCCATCAGTGTGCTGGGCGGCGAGGCGCTGGAGCAGAAAGGCGCCTATCACCTCCAGCAGATCTATCAGGAGGTGCCGAGCCTGACGGTCTATACCTCGAACCCGCGCAACGTGACGGTCAACATCCGCGGCTTGGGATCGAACGTCGCCACGGCGAACAACGGGCTGGACCTCGGCGTCGGATTCTACGTCGACGACGTCTATTATGCGCGCGTCGGCCAGTCCGGCTTCGACCTGGTGGATCTCGATCGAGTGGAGATCCTGCGCGGGCCGCAAGGCACCCTGTTCGGCCGCAACACCACCGCCGGGGCCATCGTCGTCACCACCAAGCGACCGAGCTTCACGCCGGAGGCCTCCGGAGATGTTTCGGTCGGCAATTACGGGCTGTTCCAGGCGCGGGGAACCCTGTCCGGCGGAATAGCCGAGAACGTCGCCGGGCGCCTGTCGTTCGAGGCGACGAAGCGCGACGGATACCTGCGCAACATTTTCCAGGATCGCCGCGTCCACGACTTTCAGAACTATACCGTGCGCGGGCAATTGTTGTTCACGCCGACCGAAGCGCTGAGCGTGCGCGTCATCGGCGATTATGCCCGGCAGGAGCAGAATTGCTGCGTTCCGGTGCTGCTCGGATCGCTCGCCGCTTATGACAATGGCGCGCCGATCGCGTTCAACTACGCCCAGCGGATCGCCCAGTTCGGCTACACCCCGCCGCTCGCCGACCCCAAGGATCGCATCACCGACAGCGACTGGCTGGGCCCGATCCGCATGGAACAGGGCGGCGTGCAGGTGAACGCGGAATATGATTTTGGCGGGGCTACGCTGACCTCTGTCTCCGCGGCCCGCTTTTGGAACTGGACGCCGCGCAACGACCCTGATTATTCGGCCCTCAACATATCGCTGGAGGGCAATCAGTACGACCGCCAGCGGCAGTTCAGCCAGGAATTTCGCCTTGCCTCCAACGGTCGGCGGACGCTCGACTGGGTGGTGGGGCTCTATGCCTTCCACCAGAAAATTCCTGGTTGGTTCATCAACGAATATGGCCGCGACGCGGGCGAGTTCCTGATTGCGCCTGGCACTGCCGGCCTGACCCCGGCGCAGCGCCGCGCCGCGCTGGAAGGCACCTACACCTACGCCTCGTCGGAACCAAAGACGACAAGCGTTGCGGCGTTCGGCCAGGGCGTGTGGCACCTGACCGACGCGGTCGATCTGACGGTTGGCCTGCGGTACACGCATGAGCGCAAATACGGGTTCTACGAGCAGGTCCGCGGCGGCGGGGCGCCGCTTTCGACGCTGACGCCAGCGCAGATCGCGCTGCGTAACGCCTACACCCCTGTCTATGCGCGCTACGATCTCGATCGCAGTTGGGGCGACCTTTCTGGCATGGCGAGCCTGTCGGGCAAGTTGGGCGAAGACGCGCTGGTCTATGTCACCTATGCGCGTGGGCAGAAGTCGGGCGGGCTGAACTTCGCCACGCTGCCGCTCTCTCCGGACGGTACGCCACTGCTGAATCTGGCAGTGGTCTCGCCGGAGAAGGTCGACAATTACGAGGTCGGCCTGAAAAGCGAATGGTTCGACCGGCGCCTCACCACGAATTTCTCGGCATTCCTGACCGACGTCTCCAACTATCAGTCGACGATCGTCGACGCGAGCGTGGTGCCGCCCCGCGCCTACATCGCCAACGTCGGCGATGTCAGATCCTATGGTATCGAAGGCGACGTGCGGGCGCGTCCCGTCGGGGGGCTCTCGCTCTACGCCAGCGGCACGTGGAACCCTGCCGAATACCGCCGGTACACCAACGCACAATGCCCGTTTGAGATACGCGCGCCTGGGCAACCCACAGTCTGCGATCTGTCCGGGCGCCGCCTCCCCGCCGCCTCGCGATGGGCCTGGTCGGCGGGCGCCAGCTATGACGCGGCGCTGAACGAAACCGTCACCGGCTTCATCGGCGCGGACTATGCGTACCGTTCGTCCTTCTACACGACGTACAACCTCAGCCGCTTCTCGCTGGTGGAAGGCTTTGGCCTCCTCAACGCGCGGCTCGGCGTGCGCGGCAAGGATGGTCGCTGGGAAGCGTCCCTCTGGTCCCGCAACCTGCTGAACAAGCTGTATTTCTACTCAAAGGGCATCAGCGAGAACGGCGCCGTCTTCTACGGCCAGCCCGGTGATCCGCGCACCTTTGGCCTCACCTTGCGTCACCGTCTCTGACCGGGAGAACAACCATGACCAAACGCACCGACAAGATCCGCCTTGGCGCTTTCCTGATGGCAACAGGCCACCATGTCGCCGCATGGCGGCACCCGCGCGCCGCCAAGGACGCAGGCGTCGATATCGAGCATTACGTCTCGCTCGCGCAGAAGGCGGAAGCCGCGAAGTTCGACATGATGTTCCTGGCCGATAGCCAGGGCGGCTTCGTCGATCGGGGCGATCCGGAAAGCATCGCACGCATGGCAGGCGTCGCCGGGTTCGAGCCGATCACACTGCTGAGCGCGATTGCGGCTCGCACGCAACGCATCGGCCTCGTCGCGACAGCGACCACGACTTACTATCCGCCTTTCCTCCTCGCTCGCCTGTTCGCCTCGCTGGACAATGTAAGCGGCGGGCGCGCGGCTTGGAACCTCGTCACCTCCGCCTCGGCTGGTGAGGCGCAGAACTTCGGGCTGGAGCAGCATCCCGAGCCGGAGGTTCGCTACGCCCGCGCCGCCGAATTTGCCGCGGTGGTAAAAGGATTGTGGGAGAGTTGGGAGGACGATGCCTTTCCGCGCGATCGCGACAGCGGCCTCTTCGCCGATCCGTCAAAACTCCACATCCTTGGGCACAAGGGCGCGCAGCTTTCGGTTGCCGGGCCGCTCAACGTGCCGCGATCGCGGCAGGGGCATCCCGTCGTGGTTCAGGCTGGTTCGTCCGAACCGGGGCGCGAACTTGCGGCTGCGACTGCCGAAGTGGTGTTCACCGCGCACCAGACGCTCGCCTCCGCCGCAGACTTCTACGCCGATGTGAAGGGCCGAATGGCACGGCACGGCCGGCGGCCCGAGACACTGAAGATCATGCCCGGTGTCATGGCCGTTGTAGGCGACAGCGAGCACCACGCCCGCGAAAAGTACGAGGAGCTCCAGGCGCTCGTTCATCCCGAGATCGGCCAACGGTTCCTCGCCCGGCTGTTCGAGGACGATCGCCTACTGGAGCATGACGAGAATCAACCGCTTCCTGATTGGGTGCAGGTCGACGGGCGCAAGAGCCGCCCCGCTCTACTGTTGGACATGGCGCGGCGGGAGAACCTGACCGCCCGCGAGCTTCACCTGCGTGTCACCGGCGCGCGCGGCCATTGGACGATCTTCGGCGATGCCGGGCAGATCGCCGACCAGCTTGAATCCTGGTTCGATGGCCATGGGGCGGACGGCTTCAACGTGATGCCGCCGCACCTGCCGGACCATTTGGATGACTTCATCGCCGAGGTGCTGCCCGAACTGCGCCGCCGCGGCCGCTTCCGCACGGACTATGAGGGAACGACACTGCGAGAAAACCTGGGCCTGCCCTTTCCGGAGCACCCCGCCCGAAGAGCGGCCGCGCTGGCGGAGGCGGCGGAGTGAGGCGCCGTGCATTGCTGGCCGGCACGCTGGCGCTGATGCTCGCCGCGTGCGGCAAGGGCGGCAGCGCAGGCACAGGCAAGGGCCTGACGATCGGTGTTCAGAAGGGCGGCGTGCTGTTCGTTGCGAAGGAGCGTGGCGCGGTAGAGAAGACGCTCGCGGCACAGGGTATTACGCCGGTGCGGTGGGTGGAATTCCCCTCCGGCCCTCCATTGATCGAAGCGATGCGTGCGGGCTCGGTCGATCTCGGCGCCGTCGGCGATACGCCGGTCGCCTATGCGCAGGCGTCCGGATCGGACATCGTCTATGTCGCGACGCACAGCTTCCCGAGCGCGATCACCGGCGGACTGATCGTGCCACGCCAGTCCCCGGTACGCACCGCCGCCGATCTTAAGGGCAAGCGCCTCGCCTTTACCAAGGGCTCGGCCAGCGAACTCAGCGCGGTCATCGCGCTGAAGAAACACGGGCTGACGCTGAAGGACGTGACGCCGGTGTACCTGGCGCCGGGCGACGCAATGACCGCGTTCAGCAACGGGTCGATCGATGCCTGGATCACTTGGGATCCCTACCGGGGGCTCGCCGAGGAGCGGCATGGCGCACGCGAGGTCCCAATCGACCGGGCTGGCCTTGCCTCCACCGTCTTCTACATCGCCCGCGGCACGGTGGTTAAGGAACGGCCGGAAGCGATCGCCGCCACGCTCGACGCGCTGCGCGATGAGGCTGCCTGGGCGCGGGCGAACCTAGACACGGTGAGCAAGCTTTCTGCCGCCGCGACCCGTCTCCCGCTTCCCGTGCAGCAGAAGATGCTCGCGCGCTACAAGGGCGCCGCCTTTGTCGTCGACCCGGTCACGCAGGCCGACATCGCCAACCAACAGCGTGTCGCCGATTATTTGACCGAGGCGGGTGTACTGAATCGCAAGCTGGACGCCCGCGCGATCGCCTGGACCGGCTGGACCCCAAAAAGCTGAGGAGACGATTATGGCCAGTCTCGCGCCTAACCTGACGCTCTCTAATGCCAATGCGGCCCCACCCGGGCCGACAAGCACCCTTTCCCCAGCACCCGCGGGCTCATGGCTCGCCCGCACACGCTGGACCCCCGCGATCCTGCCAGTACTTCTGCTCGCCACCTGGCAGCTCGCCTCGACCACCGGAGCGTTGCCGGCAACGATCCTCCCCGCCCCCACCGCAGTGATCGATGTCGGGGGTGAGCTGATCCGCGACGGCACGCTGATCGCAAACCTGGGTGTCAGCGCGGCGCGCGCGCTGGTTGGTCTCCTGGCGGGCGGTACGATCGCCCTTGCGCTCGGCCTTGCCACCGCATTGTCACTAGGGCTTCGGCGCCTGCTGGATCCGACGCTGCAGGCGGTGCGAACCATTCCGCACCTCGCGCTGATCCCGCTCGTCATCCTCTGGTTCGGAATCGACGAAGGGGCGAAGATCCTGCTGGTCGGCTGGGGCGTGTTCTTCCCGATCTATCTCAACACTTACCACGGTGTGACCTCCGTCGACCCGGGATTGATCGAGATGGGACGAGTGTACGGAATGCGGCGTATGACGCTGTTTCGCCGCGTGATCCTGCCCGGAGCGCTGCCGTCGATCCTGGTCGGCCTGCGCTTCGCGCTGGGCATCATGTGGCTGACGCTGATCGTCGCGGAGACCATCGCGGCCAATTCGGGGATCGGCTACATGGCGAACCAGGCTCGCGAGTTCAGCCAGACCGACGTGATCGTCCTCGCGATTCTGGTCTACGCCTGCCTTGGCAAGCTCGCCGACAGCATCACGCGCCTGATCGAACGGCGCTTCCTGCGCTGGAATCCAGCTTATGGAGAACGCTGACATGGCCACCGTTCATACCCTTGCCCGCACAGCGGCGCAGGGCGGCGCGACGATCACGATCCGCGGCCTCGGCATTGCGTTCGGCAGCAATCGCGTGATCGACGCGCTCGACCTTGATGTCGCGGCTGGCGACTTCGTCTCGATCGTCGGCCGGTCCGGCTGCGGCAAGAGCACGCTGCTGCGCGCGATTACCGGGCTGGAGCAGCCCGATGGCGGCACGATCGAAACGGATCGCGATCGCACGCGCGTAATCTTTCAGGAACCGCGGCTGCTGCCCTGGGCCAGTGTGCTCGACAATGTCGTGGTGGGCGCTGACGGCACCCCGGCCGAGAAGCGTGAGCAGGCGATCGAGGCGCTCGCACTCGTCGGCCTGACCGAAAAGGCAGCCGAATGGCCCTCGCGCCTGTCCGGCGGCCAACGCCAGCGCGTCGCGCTGGCCCGCGCGCTCGTCAGCCGGCCACGCCTGCTGTTGCTGGACGAGCCGCTCGGCGCACTTGATGCGCTGACGCGGATCGAAATGCAGCGACTGATCGAACGGGTCTGGCTGAACCAGGGCTTCACCGCGCTGTTGGTGACGCACGACGTGACCGAGGCGGTGACGCTCGGCAATCGCGTGGTGATCATGGAAGGCGGGCGGATCGCGCTCGATCGGGCCGTTCCGGCGGGCCGTCCGCGTCGCCATGGCGATACAGGGCTGGCACTGATCGAGGGCGAAATTCTGGAACGACTGCTGGAGAAATAAGGCGGCAAAGCTCCCCTCCTCCCTGCGGTGGAGGGGAGCAATTGCTCAGCTCGCCGCGGCCTGCCGCAGTGTGGTGAAAGGGAATTGCGGCGGCGCTTCCTGCACCTTCGGGCCGTTCACCAGATTGAGATGCGGGAACAGCAGCTCGGCCACTCGATAGGCCTCCTCGAGATGCGGATAGCCTGAACCGATCACGGTATCGATGCCGATCGCGGCATATTCCTCCAGCCGCTCGGCGATCGTTGCGGGGTCGCCCACCAACGCGGTACCGGCACCCGTCCGCACCAGGCCGATGCCGGCCCACAGGTTTGGGCTGACCTCCAGATCCGCGCGGTTGCCCTTGTGGAGGTCGCGCATCCGCGCTTGACCCACTGACTCCGTGCGCGCCAGAGCGGCCTGAAAGCGGGCGATATCATCGTCGGTGACATGGCGGATGAGCTCGTTCGCCGCGTCCCATGCCTCGCCTTCCGTCTCGCGCACGATGAAGTGCAGCCGGATGCCGAAGCGGATGGTGCGCCCCCGCGCCGCCGCCCGGGCACGCACGTCGTCAATCACCTCCTTCAACTGGGCGGGCGGCTCACCCCACGCCAGATAAACGTCGACATGCTCGGCTGCGATCTCCCGCGCGATGTCGGAGGAACCGCCGAACCAGATTGGCGCATGCGGTTTTTGCACGAACGGGAATTCCAGCCGGCCCTTGCGGATCGACAGGTATTTGCCTTCCCGCGTCACCGTCTCGCCGCGGCCCAGGGCACGAAAGATGTCGAGGAACTCGGCGGTTTGTTCGTATCGCTCGCGGTGATCGAGGAAGATCCCGTCCCTCGCCAGCAACTCGCTGCTGCCGCCGGTAACGACGTTGAGCAGCAGCCGCCCTTCGCTGATGCGATCCAGCGCCACCGCCTGCCGAACCGACTCCGCTGGCAGCGTGAGCCCCGGCCGCAGTGCGACCAGCAGCCGCAACCGCTCGGTTACGGGGGCGAGGCTGGCGGCAGTGACCCATGCATCGGCGCAATGCGATCCGGTCGGCATCAGCGCGCCGGAGAAGCCTAGCTGGTCTGCAGCGATTGCCACCTGTTTCAGATAGCCCGGCGTCGCGGCGCGCGCGCCATCGGTAGAGGCCAGATACCTCTGGTCGCCGGCTGAGGGCAGGAACCAGAGGAAATCGAGCGGGCTGCGGTTGGCGGCGGCGGTCATTCCGCAGCCTCCAGCAGTTTGCCGTCCGCCTCCGGGCGGATCGCACGGCTGCGACGGCCGTCAATCGACACCGGAACGTCACCGGCAATGGTCACCCGGCGGACCGTGCGCCGCTGCAGGCCGAAATCGGCGGTGGCGCGGTGCTGGGTAGCGCGATTATCCCAAATCGCCACATCACCTTCGCGCCAGCGCCAGCGGACGATGTTTTCCGGCTGGAGGATATGGTTTTGGAGGATCTGGAACAGCGCCAGGCTGTCCGCCTGCCCCAGGCCGACGAAACGCTGCACGAAATGGCCAAGCAGCAGCGTCCGTTCACCTGTTACCGGATGGACGCGTACCACTGGATGCTCGGTCTCGTGCACGACGCGGGCGAACACCTCGCGCTGGTAGCGGATCCGCTCCGCCGAGGATTCGGGACGCAGCGCCGCATAATCATAAGCGTTGGAATGAACTGCCCATAGTGTATCGGCCAGCACGCGCAGCGGCTCCGGCAAGGCATCGTAAGCAGCGGCCGTATTCGCCCATTGCGTGTCGCCGCCCGCCTCCGGAATGGTCACGCCGCGCAGGATCGAAGCGGCCGGATAAGCCGGGACGAAGGTGACGTCGGTATGCCAGGAGTTTGCGGCCCGCCCGTCGGTTGAATCGAGGTCGAGGATATGCTGCGTTCCCTGCCGTACCGGAACGGTCGGGTGCGACACTGGAGCGCCAAAGCGCGCCGCAAATGCCTCCTGCCCGGCATCGTCCAGCTGGTGCTGATCGCGGAAGAACAGCACCTTGTGCCGCGCGAGTGCCGCATGAAGCGCCTCGATGATTTCGGGTGCGAGATCGGCGGATAGTGTAATTCCGCGCACCTCGCCGCCGATGCGGCCGGCGACAGGCGTGATGGCCAGCGGGCTGGCTGGGTCGGGCATGTTGATGAACTGAGTCGTCATTGGGCACCTCCTAATTCCTATCTTCTTAGTAGGATTAGAGTAGTGCCACGAAGATCGGCTTCGTCACTCAAAAGCCGGGCTAATGAGTTCGCAAGGGTGTTAGAAGGTTGGAATGGCCAACGGGCCGGAGGACCACATGCCTACTCCGGACAGCGCGGCTATCATCTCAATTGCCCCGATACGTCGAATAGCCGAACGGGCTTACCACAACCGGAACGTGATAATGGGCGGCGGCATCCGTCACGCGGAACACCACGGTGATTTCCGGAAAGAACGGAGCGGCGCTGGCGTCGGGATAAGCCGACATATCGAAGGTCAGCCGGTAATCACCCTTGTCGAACTTTGCGGGATCGCCAAAGCTGCGCACTCGGCCGTTGGCGTCGGTGCGAGCCGTGCCCACCTGAACCCAGCTGCCATCAGCCGTGCGCTTGGCAAGCACCACGGGCACATTCTGGCCGCCGACCCCCCGTGCGAGATCCAGGACGTGCGTTGACAGGTCGGCTGCCGCCGCCGGCGCGGCCGTGCTGGCGAGAAGGAGGCCCAGGCTTAAACCAATGCGCTTCATGCTGATCCTCGGAGTTCAAGTGAGGTGTGGAAGAGGTGGCGTCGCCAACCGCCATCATCAAACGATATTTCCGGATGAAGATCATTCATCTATCGAATGACGGTGCTTGATCCACGCCTGCTGCAGACCTTCATCGCGGTGATCGACACCGGCAGCTTCACGGTGGCGGCGGCTCGGCTGCATTCCACGCAATCCACGGTGAGCCAGCATCTCGCACGACTGGAACGCGCGATCGGCTTCAGCCTGGTCGACCGGGCCGCCCGACCAGTCGGGCCGACTGCGGTCGGAGAGCGCCTTGCCACTTACGCGCGGCGCCTCCTGTCCTTGCAGGAAGAAGCGATCATGCTGTTGTCCGATCCGGCCGGTACCTCAACCATCCGCATCGGCATTCCCGACGATATCGTCACGGCGCAGATGAGCCGCAGGTTTTCGGCCTTCGCGCAAGCCAACCGGCAACATCGCCTGGATGTTTCCACCGGACTGAGCCGGGATCTGTCGCGCCGCTATCAGGCGGGCGAGCTCGACATCGTCGTGGTCAAGGAACCTGTGGCAAGAGCCGAGGCCCTGGCCAGCTTTGACGAACCTGTCATGTGGTTCGAAAGTGCGAGCGCTGCGGCACCGTTGGTAGATCCCGTGCCTTTGGTCACCTTTCCGCCGGGTGGGCTGTACCGCGACCTGATGATCGAGCGCATGGCAAGTGACGGCCGACGTTGGTACGTCGCCTTTACCGGCAACAGCCTTGCCAGCGTATTGTCGGCAGTGGAAGCGGGCGTCGGCATCGCCATTCTTCCGCAAAGCGCCGTGCGTGGCGCGGCTGTACGCGAACAGGAGGAGCTGGGAGATGCGCCTGCCCTGGCCGTTTCCCTTTACGCCTGGGAGCGTAACGCGGCAGTGGCCGCGCTGGCCAAGGGCATGGAGGAAGAACTGCGGGCCACGCGGAGCAACTGAAGCGCGCCGCTTGGTTCGGCCGCTTTATCTGCGGGAGCGATCTCCTTCAGCGAAGGCGGCGGCCCGGCTTGTGGAGAGTGCGCTGTTTCAGGCGCCGTCGCCCTGCTGGCACGCAAGGAGCGACTGACGCTTACCTCCGTAGGAACTGCTGACCAGCGACAGAGTCGTCGCTTCTCGTGTCCGGCCAAGGCTGTCGATACCGTCGGCCAACGCCCTTGCCCGCTCCCTTGGCAGCATAAAGTGCGTCATCCGCGCGCAAGCGCAACTCGACAGCGGTTGCAGCATCCTCTGGCAGGCAGGCGAAGCCGACGCTGGCACCCACATGCACGACAAGTCCGCCAACGTCATAGGGCGCCCGAGCGATTGCCTCGATCAGCCGATCCACCAAGGGCGCGACATGTTCCGGCCTCATGTCTCGAACAATGACCATGAACTCGTCGCCGCCCATTCGGCCCAGCAAATCCTCCGGTCGCAATTCCCGCTTCATCCGGTCGGCGACCTTGGTCAGCAGAATGTCCCCGACCCCATGACCGTACCGGTCATTGACCTGTTTGAACCCGTCCAGGTCAATGCTGAGCAACGCCATCTGTCGCTCTCCGCCAGGAGGGATGCGGCTCAACGCCCGGTCCATGCCGTGGCGATTGAGGATGCCGGTGAGGGAATCATGTTCCGCCAAGTGAAGCGCTGTGGCCCGGGCGGCGAGCGTCATCAGCATCGTTCGATGGAAGGAACGAATGATCTGCATAGCGCCGACCAGGAACAAGGGCGTGAGCGCTACTATGGGGGTAAACCACATTTCACTCGAAGCCATCGCACCGGCCACGAATGGCAGATCACACAACAGCACGAGCAAGAAGGCGAAGCGCGGTGCCGCGTAATTGCGGGCGCAGATCGGGCCGAGCATCGCCGTGACCAAGGTGGCGGAAAGCACGCTCAGCACGAGATCGCCCGACGACATGATCGTGAATGCGAGTGCGCCCTGCAACGTGCACCAGAGCGCGGACAGCACGGCGGACGCATCGATGCTCGGCACATGATCGGGACGTTGGCCGGACCGTGCAGAGCGCCAGCGCCATTCGGTGACACGCAGCGCGATTAGCGACGCTTCGAGCGCGCAGAAGACCATGTAGCTGGGGTCGCCGCTGCGCAGCAGGGCTGTCCCGGAGACGATGAGCGCGCAGAAAGATCCCATGACGGCTGCGGCGACCGACCCAAGCAACTCGCCAAGGAGAAAGCCGCGCCCGGTCGGATCAACGGTGCCGGTCGGCTGGAAAAGCCAGCTCACGTGCCGTGTGACCCGTCCAAGCCTGGCGTGAGAAGAACCGTTCACCGTCGAGTGCCTGCTGCGTAAAGTCTCTTTCTGCGCCGCAAGAGGCTACCTAACACTTAAGAAGATCGTTCATTCCAGAAGCGGCGGGTTCTTCGTGACCTCGCTGCATGTTCCTTGATCTGAGCAGCGTTTTTCCACCGCTCCACCGCGAGATGAACGGCCATGAGCGCGATTGCTGACCGGGCGACGCAGAACAGCGGACGCCAGGATCATCCGGAGCCTCACAGATACTCACACACGAGTGAGTGAGTGTTGACATGACCTCTCCATTGCGGCAACCGATGCTCATCAAACTCGCATTACGGGTTTCAGGGAGGGGATCAGTGAGGGCCATGTTGCTGGCGTCCGCTGCGGCGATGACGCTTTTCTCAATTGCACCGGCAGCTGCGCAGGACGCGCCGGCTTCGGATCAGACCGGGGCCGGTCAAGCCAGCACTAATCAGCCTGCGGGCGATCTGACGGCCGGCGCGACCGATGATGCGACGGATTCCGGCGACATCTACGTTACGGCGACGCGCCGTGCCGAACGCATCCAGGATGTGCCGATCAGCGTCAGCGCGTTTCAGCAGCAGGAACTGACCGAAAAAGGTATCGTCGGCTTCGAGGGCATCGCGCGCGAAACCCCGGGCGTGGTGCTGAACCGCCCGACGCAGAATTTCAACAATTTCACCGCGCGCGGCATCGCCACCAACGGCTATAATGCCAACCTGCAGAGCTCGGTCGCGGTCTATATTGACGAGCTGCCGGTCTCGACGATCGGCAACACCACCGTGGTCGACCCGAACCTGTTCGACGTCGAGCGGGTGGAATTCCTGCGCGGTCCGCAGGGCACCTTGTTTGGCTCCGGTTCTCTGTCGGGCGCGATGCGCATTCTGACGAAGAGCCCGGATCTCAACCATTTCGACACGTCGGCGCTAATTGACCTGGGCCTCACCGGCTCGGACAGCCTGCGTCAACGTTACAATCTGATGGTCAACGTGCCGATCGTCAGCGACAAGCTCGCGATCCGCGGCGTCGGCTTCTATCGCCACGAGGAAGGCTATCTCGACAACGTCGGGACGGGTGTGCGCAACTCGAACACGCTCGTCGACTGGGGCGGCCGGTTGACGATGCTGTGGAAGCCGACGGATCGCCTCTCGATCAAGTTGCTCGGCTCCTATGAGGACAGCGATCCAAAGGACTCGTCGCTCACCAGCCCATCGCTTGGCCGCGAGAAGCGCATCTCCGACCAGCCGGATCGCTTCACCGGCAAGCAGCTGATCGCCAATGCGACCATTGACTACGAGTTCGATTTCGCGCGCCTCACCAGCTCATCGACCTTCTCGAACTTCGATCAGCGCTTCTGGCTGGATCTCGCCGGCACCTTCCCGCAGGGCTCCTTCCCAGGCGCGCCGATCGCATTCGGCCTCGATGCGAACGCCTATGACAAGGTGTTCGTGCAGGAGACGCGTTTCGTATCGACTCTGGATGGCCCGCTGCAGTTCACGCTGGGCGGCTTCTACCTGAAGCGCCGTCGCGACACGGACTTCTTCTATCGATCCAACCCCGAATTCCTGGCAGCACGCGGCATGACCGGGCTGCCCGACCAATATTATCAGAAGCAGTACACGCATCAGATCAACGAGGAACTCGCCGGCTTCGGCGAACTGACCTATCGCTTCTCGGACCGCTTCTGGCTGACCGGCGGCATGCGTTATGGCCGCATCTCCGCCCAGGCATTCACCGAAGCCGGGGGCTACCTCGCGATGGCCACCTATCCGGAGTTCGGCGTTGACCTGAACTATCTGCAGCTCGCGCTGGGCAATGTGCGAAACCTGCCGTTCAACCGCTTCCCTGCGTACGAAGCGGCGGAGGGCGTCAAAGCGAAGGGCCAGAAGCCGCAGTGGAAGGCCAGCGCCTCGTTCAAACCGGCCGAGACGGTGACGACCTACGCCACCTTCTCCACCGGCTTCCGCGCGCCGATCGTCAACGCCTTTGCCGGGCGGGCGAGTGTCGTTGACCAGAATGACATCATCATTCCGAACGGCGCATCATCCGATCGCCTGGAAAGCTACGAGATCGGGGCCAAGGGCCGCTGGCTCGACGGCCGCGTGACCATCAACCTCGCTGCGTATCTGATCGACTGGAGCAATATCCAGGCGCAGGCCAACCGCGTGTCGGATTCGGTCCAGTTCGCCACCAACATCGGTGCGGCGCGCAGCAAGGGCTTCGAGGTCGAGATGGGGATCATTCCCGCAACCGACGTCTTCATCGGCTTCAACGCGGCGTACAATGATTCGAAGATAACGAAGCTAACGCCGGAAGAAGCCGCGATCTCCGGCGCGGTGCTTGGCCATCGCCTCTCCGCGCCGCGACTTCAGGGCGCGATGTACACCTCGATCGGGTTCGATCTGGGCGAAAGCAGCAAGGGCACCTTCGCGGTGAACGCGCAATATGTCGGGTCGTACAACAGCTCGTTCCCCAACACGCCAGGCAATCCGAACCTGCGCCTGTCGACCTTTGGCAAGACGGACGAATATGTGAACGTCAATCTGAATCTCGGCGTGAAGCGGGGCGCGTGGACGGGACAACTGTATGTGGAGAACGTGTTCGACGATCACTCGATCACCTACATCCACCCGGAGGCGTTCCTGGTCAGCCGGTTCGGCACGCTGCGGCCCCGCACCGTTGGCATCCGCCTCGGCTACGGGATCTGATCGATGAGCGTGGCGACGGGCGCGCCGGTTGAAGCGCACGGGGCGGCCCCCCGTGCGCAGCGGCCGGTCTGGGTGCTGGTGACGTTGACGTTCGTCTATGTGCTGAACTTCCTCGATCGCCAGCTGATCGGCATCGTGGCCAAGCCGATCCAGGATTCGCTGGGCGTCACCGATGGCCAGCTAGGCCTGATCGGCGGGCTGTATTTCGCGATGTTCTATTGCTTCATCGCGATTCCCGTCGGCTGGCTGGCGGACCGGTCCAGCCGCGTGACCGTGCTGTCGCTCGCCTGCGCGATCTGGAGCGGCGCGACTGTCGCCTGCGGGCTGGCGCAGAATTACACGCAGTTGGTGATCGCGCGTATGACCGTCGGCTTCGGCGAGGCGGGCGGCGTGCCGCCATCCTACGCGATCATCACCGATACCTACCCGCCCGGCAAGCGCGCGGCGGCCTTTGGTATCTTCAATCTCGGCCCGGCGATCGGCGCTGCGATCGGCGTCGCATTCGGCGCGCTGATCGCCGAACATTTCGGCTGGCGGATGCCGTTCATCATCATTGGCGCGGTCGGCATCGTGACCGCCGTGCTGCTGCGCATCTTCATGCGCGAACCGGAGCGCGGCGCAACCGATCCGGCGGGCGCCAAGGCTATCGAAGCGGTGCCGCCCACCGGCTTCTGGTCCACCGTGCGCATGTTCCTGACCAATCCCGTGCTGATGTTGGCCGCGCTGGGCAGCGGGGCGACGCAGTTCGTCACTTATGGCCTGGGCAATTTCGCCGTCCTGTTCCTGATGCGGGAAAAGGGCATGAACCTGAGCGACGTGGCCATTTGGTACGCGCTGGTGCTGGCGATCGGCATGGGGGGCGGCATGGTCGTGTCCGGCCGGGTGATCGACCGCATGACGCGCCGCACGCGCGTCGGCTATGCGACCGCTCCGGCGCTGTCGCTGGCAATCGCAATGCCTTTCTACCTCGGCTTCATCTGGGCGCCCAGTTGGCCGCTCGCGCTGCTGCTGCTGTCGGTCGTCATGGTGTTCAACTATTTCTACCTCTCCGCCTCGGTCGCGCTGGTGCAGGAAGAAGTGCGGCCGGACCAGCGCGTCCTGTCGGGCGCGCTCCTGCTGCTCATCATGAACTTTATCGGACTTGGGCTTGGCCCCACGTGGGTCGGCCAGGCGAGCGACTGGTTCAAGGCGCAGGGCGACGCCCATGCGTTGCAAACCGCGCTTTACACTCTGACGCCCTTCTATTTCATCGCGATCGCGCTGTTTCTGTGGCTGGCGCGGCTGCTTCGCCGCGAGGGAAACCGCGCATGACATCACTGACCGGCGCCGCAATGGCGGCGTCCCTGCTCAGCGCTGCCGTTCCGGCGGCCGCCTCCGCCGCGCCGGCCGGTGCCCCGATCGTCCGCGCGCCCGATGGCGCGGTGGCAGGGAGCACGCAGGGTACGGTGCGGGTGTTCAAGGGCATTCCTTATGCCCAGGCGCCGGTCGGCCCTCTGCGGTGGAAGCCGCCGGTGCCGGCCGCGCCATGGGCCGAGGTACGCCAGGCGACCTCGTTCGCCGCCGCCTGCGTCCAGCCGCGCTCCTCCGCGCCCAGCATCTACGCCAACCCGCCGCAGCGAATGAGCGAGGATTGCCTGGCGCTCAACATCTGGGCGCCGCGCGAGGCGAAGGACCTGCCGGTGATCGTATGGATCCACGGCGGCGCGTTGGTCAGCGGCTATGGCCATGAAGCGATGTACGATGGCGCGAAAATGGCTGCGCGCGGCGCGATTGTGGTGTCGATCAATTATCGGCTCGGCATCCTCGGCTATCTCGCCCACCCCGAGCTGAGCCGGGAATCGCCGGACGGAATCTCGGGCAACTACGGCCTGATGGATCAGATGGCGGCGCTTCGCTGGGCCCAGCGCAATATCGCGGCGTTCGGCGGCGATCCCGCCAATGTCACCATCGCTGGCGAATCCGCAGGCGCGCTCAGCGTCATGTATCTGATGGCGAGCCCTGAGGCGCGCGGCCTATTCCACCGGGCGATCGCGCAGAGCGCCTACATGATCACTGCGCCCGAGTTGAAGCATGCGCGCCATGGCCTGCCCTCGGCGGAGGACGCCGGCTCCCAGATCATGACGACGCTGGGTGCCAAGGATCTCGCCGACCTGCGCGGCATGGATGCCGAGACGCTGACGCAGAATGCAGCGATGAAGGGCTATGGTCCGTGGGGCACCGTCGACGGCAAGCTCCTGAAGCGCCAGTTGGTCGACACGTGGGACCGCGGCGAGCAGGCGCCGGTGCCGGTGCTGACCGGCTACAATGCGGGCGAGATCCGATCGCTGCGCATGTTGCTGCCCCCCGCCCCGGCCAATGCTGCGGCCTATGAGGCCACGATCAAGGAGCGCTACGGTGACCTCGCCGAGCCGTTCCTGCGGCTTTACCCGTCCAGCGACGTGGGCGAATCCATGCTAGGGACGACGCGCGACGCGCTCTATGGCTGGACGTCCCAGCGGCTGGCGATTGGCCAAACCGCGATCGGGTGGCGCGGCTATCTTTATTATTTCGACCACGCCTATCCCGCGGCGAGCGAGAACAGGCTTCATGCCTTCCACGCCGCCGAGATCCCGTACGTCTTCGGCACCAACGGCAGCACGCCGCCCTTCTGGCCGAAGAATCCCGATGGCGTGGTCGACCGGCGGCTGTCGGCGGCGATGATGGATTATTGGCTGTCGTTCGCGCGCACCGGGCAGCCGGTGGCGGACGGCCAACCCAAATGGCAGCCCTATGGCGAGGCGGCGCATTTCATGGCGTTTGCGCAGGCGCCAGTGCCCGGCACGAGGCTTTCGCCGGGCATGTTCGCGCTGCACGAGGCGGCGATGTGCCGGCGCCGCGCAGCGGGGAACCAGCCGTGGAACTGGAACACGGGGCTTGCCTCCCCGATACTGACAAAGGCGGCCGGTTGCCGATGATCGACGGAACGATGCAGGATTTCCCGCTGACGCTGGACAAGTTCCTGGCGCATGCGGCCAAGTGGCATCCCGACGCGGAGGTGGTCACGGCCGGCGACGACGGCGCTCTCACGCGGATCGGCTATGCCGCGCTGCATGCGCGCGCACGGCGCGTATCGGGCGTGCTGGCGGACCTCGGTATCAGGACGGGCGACCGGGTCGCCACGCTGGCATGGAACAGCCAGGCACATGTCGAGACATGGTATGGCGTCATGGGCATGGGGGCAGTCTGCCACACGCTGAACCCGCGCCTGACCGCGGCGCAGCTGGCCGACATGGCGATGCAATCGGAAGCAAAGCTGCTGGTGGCGAGTGCCGACCTGCTCCCGCTTGCCACGGCGATCGCAGAGGCAGCGACGACGGTCCGGCACGTCCTGGTCATTGACGGCGAGGTGCCGGAGGGTGCAGCGGGTGAGCCGCTGGAGTCGATGATCGGCGCCACCAGCACTCATGTCGCCTGGGGGAATTTTCCCGAGACGGCGCCGTCGGGCCTTTGCTTCACGTCCGGCACCACCGGCGCGCCGAAGGGCGTGACTTACACCCATCGCTCCAGCTTCCTGCACACGCTGCGAACCTTGCAGGCGGATGTAATGGCGATCGCGCGGACCGACGCGGTGCTGACGGTCGTGCCGATGTTCCATGCCAATGCCTGGGGCCTCCCCTTTGCCGTGCCCGCCGCGGGCGGGCGGCTGGTGCTCCCGGGGCGGCGCAACGACGGCGCAAGCCTCGCGCGGCTGATCACCGAGGCGCAGGTGACGGTGGGCGTCGGCGTCCCGACGGTATGGTTGGGGCTGGTCGAGCATCTCGACGCAACGGGCGCCGAGGTGCCGAGCCTGCAGCGGATCATCGTCGGCGGCGCGCCGATGCCACCCGCGCTGATGGAGCGGCTGGAACAGCGGCTCGGCGTGACCGTGCAAACCAGCTGGGGCATGACCGAACTGTCGCCGTCTGGCACCGTGGCGCCGCCGAACGATCCGGCGCGCACCGCCGCGGTTTCGGGCAAGCCGGCGATCGGCGTTGACCTGTTACTGACCGATGCCGATGGCGTGGCGCTTCCCGAACAACGCGATGTCGAAGGGCATTTGCGCGTGCGCGGTGCCGCCGTGATCGAGCGCTATTTCGGGCAGGACGCCCCCGCGACGGACACGTGCGGCTGGTTTGCCACCGGTGATCTGGCGCGCATCGATCGTGACGGCAATCTCATCATCACTGGCCGGGCCAAGGATCTGATCAAGTCCGGCGGCGAGTGGATCAATCCAGCCGAGATCGAGGCGATCGTCGGCGCGCTGCCGCAAGTGGCACAGGCCGCGGTGATCGGGCGCGCCGATCCCAAATGGGGCGAGCGGCCGGTGCTGCTGGTCGAAATGCGCGATGTTGCGCTCAGTGACGACGACCTCTTGGGCGCGTTGACCGGCCGCGTCGCGCCCTGGTGGGTCCCTGACGCCGTCGTCAGGCTGCCGGCCATGCCGCTTGCCCCTACGGGGAAGATCGACAAGATACGTCTGCGGGCCGAGCATGGAGGCGCTTGAGGGGAGCGGCGGGCAAGGCGTGCCAAGAACAGGGACAGTCGACCGCGTGACCGTTACCGAAAAGCCGGTGAAAAGGCCGGAGAAGATGACGCGCCGGCGCGCGACCAAGGCCGAGCAGCGCGCCGACACGATGGAGCAGATCCTCGACGAAGCGGAGTTCCTGTTTTCCAAACATGGTCTGCACGGCGTGACGCTGAAGGATGTCGCCAAGCGCGTCGGCGTTCATCACACGCTGATGAACTATTATTTCGAGGACAAGAAGAAGCTGTTCGACGCCGTCTTTGCCCGCCGGGCGGTGGTGACCAGCGAACAGCGCATGCGCGCGCTCGACGATTATGAGGCTGCAAGCGCCGATCAACCGACTGTCGAAGGGGCGCTGCACGCGTTCCTCGACACCGACCTCGATCTCTACATCAAGGGTGGCGAAGGCTGGAAGAACTACGGCGCACTGGGTGCGCTGGTCGCCAATACGCCCGAGTGGGGCGCCGAGCTCATGGACGAGCATTTCGATCCGGTCGTGCTCCGCCTGATCGCGCTGCTGAAGAAGGCGCTGCCAGGGTGCGCCGAAGAGGACATCTACTGGGGCTATCACTTCGTAACGGGTGCGCTGATGGTGACGCTCGCGCGCACCGGCCGCATCGACAAGCTGTCAAACGGGCTGTGCCGGTCGGACGATTTCGAGTCCGTGAAGGCGCGTATGGCATCGTTCATGGCCGCCGGGCTGCGGGAGATCTGCGCGGAGCGGGCAAAGAGTTGATGCCGCGCAATGCGGCAGAAGAACGCTCAAGATATTCACTGGCTGGTTAGCGAATTTACGAAAGGATGAGCATGATGCTGGACGGACGGGTGGCAATCGTCACAGGCGCAGGCGGCGGGCTTGGCCGCGCTCATGCCCTGTACCTCGCCAGCAAGGGCGCGAGCGTCGTTGTCAACGACCTGGCGCTGGACGCGGCGGAGAAGGTGGCCGCCGAGATCAGCGCGAACGGTGGCCGCGCAATGGCGATTGCCGCATCGGTAACCGATGAGGCAGCGGTCGGCGCGATGACCGCCAAGGTGATCGACGATTGGGGCAGGATCGACATCCTGATCAACAATGCCGGCATCCTGCGCGACAAGAGCTTCGCCAAGATGACCATCGATGACTTCCGGTTGGTGGTGGACGTGCACCTGATGGGCGCCGCGATCTGCTGCAAGGCGGTGTGGGAAACGATGCGCGCGCAAGGCTACGGACGGATCGTCATGACTACCTCGTCTTCCGGGCTCTACGGCAATTTCGGACAGGCCAATTATGGCGCGGCGAAAATGGCGCTGGTTGGCTTGATGCAGACCCTGGCCATCGAAGGCGAGAAGTACGGCATTCGCGTGAACAGCCTGGCGCCGACGGCGGCAACGCAGATGACCGAGGGCGTGCTCTCCAGCGAAAGCCTTGCCGCGCTTGACCCGGCGCTGGTCAGCCCGGGGCTGCTCGCGCTGGTCGGACCGGATGCACCGACGCGCACGGTTCTGAATGCGGGCGCCGGGCACTTTGCCTGTGCCAACGTCACGCTGACGCAGGGCTGCTACGTCGGCAGCGGCACGGACGCGGGCGAGACGTTGCTCGCCAGGTGGGGCCAAGTGTCCGATCGGACCGGCGAAATCATCCCCGACTACGGCTTCGTACAGGCTGAGCGGGAAGTGGCGAGCGCCCAACGTGAAGCCGCTGCCGCACCGCGCGCCACCATCTGACGGCGCGAGATATCGACTGAATGCCCGCCCCCATGCGTGCGACCGGGGGCACACGTGGAGGCGGGCTGATGCCGTGAATGGGGCGATGGCGCTGCCCGTAGCGTGGGGATCCAGGCACAGGGACAGTGGCTTGCGAACGCTCCGGACTACCAACGCCTTGGATCGCCACAGCCGATGATCGGGTGATGCCGACATCGCGGCGTTAGGTGTGGGCTGTTCCCTGACCCTCGACCAGACTGCGGAAGGTGATCGACCAGCGCGTTCGGTCCATCTCGGCGATGCTGTGCTCCCAGCCGTGCCGTGCCTCGCCCGAAAGGTGATAAGCGCCGCGCGGCAGGAGTGGCACATTCACCCGCTGAAAACGATCGCCCTGGCGCCGGCGGAAGCGCATCGTTGCGGGCGCGCCGAGCGATATCCCGACCACGTGTTCGAAAGCCGGCCGGTCACGATGCCACCCGATCCCTGCGCCGGGATCGTAGCGGATCAGCAAGGCCTGAACGAGCGTATCGGCGGGCAGCCCGGCGAAGGCGGCCGCCCGGCCGCGTACAGAGAGAAGCCAATCGGGAAGCGGCTCCGCTTGCCGCAGGCGCATGCGATCGAAATCATAGCTCCAGCCGAAGGAGCTCGTGAGCCGCTTGCCCTCCCACCCTTGGAAACGGAAGGGTGACGGGCTCGTTGCATCAATAGCGGCGATCAGCGCGATTTCCTCGGCTTCACTGACCAATTCCGGTTGCGAGCTAAGGCCGGGCAGCGCGGGTAGATCGAACAGATCAAGCATCATGAGTGCCCGCCCGGTCCGCAGATTGGCGCTGAGAAAGGTGGGCAAGTGCGGTGCGAGTGAAGCTCGCCGGCCGCCGCAGCTTCGGCTGTTGTGGGCCGAACCGCTTGGGGAGAAACGGGAGGCGAGGTGGTGAAGGACGATGTGGCGGCCATTGACGCTCAGTAACATTAAACGAACGTACCGGGAACATAATTGGCGACGGTGCCCAATTCCGTCCGCTCCAACGCACTGACTTCCAAGAAATATGTCCGCCCGAGCAATTTGGTCCGCAGCGATCGATGCTTGGAGGTTCATCACCTCTCGCAATGGCCGCTGTTGGGCCTACGCAGCGGGCCCCACGTTCGCTATCGTTTGCGAAGCCAGCACAATCGCGGAGAATGGAGAAGGATGCTCGACGAACTTGCCCCGGTCGCTGCTCGTGCGGCCGCCATTCTGACCGAGCGGCGCGAGACGATCGCGGTGGCCGATGGCGCGACGGGCGGATTGATCCTTGCCGGCCTGCTGACGGTGCCGGGCGCGACGCGTTTCTGCCGCGGGGGAGGGGTCGTCTATTCACTGCGGGGGCGTGACATTCTTCTTGGCTTGTCGCGCGACGAACTGGCCGGAATGGAGTCCGTCACGGAGAGGTACGCGCTGGTTCAGGCGGAGGCGATCAGGGCCCGGTTCGGCGCCGACTGGGGCATTGCCGAGAGCGGATCGGCCGGGCCGGACCACCACCCGCGCGGCGCACCGGCCGGCCGAAGCTGTATCGCCGTCAGCGGACCGGGCATTTCCGTCGCCACGACGTTCGACAGCGGCACGAGCGAGCGGATTACCAACATGGGGGCGTTCGCCCGAGCGGCGCTGGCGTTCCTGGTAGAGACACTGGAGATGACGGCGCCCTTGCCGGAAGCGTGATTTCTTGCGGATCATCGGCAAAGGCTCGGCGAAAAACAGCCTGCGTTCGGCCTCAAGCGGCTGTCCCCCGGCCTGCTCCCGGATATGAAACGGCCGCTTGCGACGGAAAACGGCCAGACGCCCTCCCCTGACGTCCCGCGCGATTGGGGAAAGCACGTCCGGGCGACCGATTGCGGTGATCAGGCCTTCAGCGCCAGCCCCTCCAGCTCGCCATTGTTGCGCCAGTCGGCGAGCAGCGCGTTGAAGGCGTTGATGCCGGGCGCATAGGTCTGCCCCGCCTGGCCACCCTCCAGATCGCCCTCATTGTTGTAATAGCCGGGCGTGCAGCTTTCGAGATAGGCGCGGTTCACCACCGACAGCTTCTTGATCGTCGTGACCCAGGCGTCCTGCGCCTCCGGCGTCGGCTCCACCTCGGTTGCGCCGCGCTTCTTCGCCTCGGCGATGATATAGGCGATATGCTGCGCCTGATCGTCGAACATCGCGGTCATGTTCACCGACAGCCCGTTCTGCGACACGCCGATGTAGAACCAGTTGGGAAAGCCGGTCGTGGCGAAGCCGTGAAGCGTCTTGTAGCCGTTGGCCCAGTGATCGTGCAGCAGCACGCCATCGCGCCCCTTGATGTCGAAGCCGACGCGCCGCTTGAACGAGGTCGTGATCTCGAACCCCGAGGCGTAGATGATGCAATCGACCGCATATTCGCGGCCGTTGGCGACGAGCCCCCTGGGCGTGATCCGCTCCACCCCCTTGCTTTCGCTGACATCGACCAGCGTCACATTGGGGCGGTTGAAGGTGGGCAGGAATTCGTCGTTGAAGGTCGGCCGCTTGCAGAACTGCCGATACCAGGGCTTCAGCTTCTCGGCGGTTTCGGGGTCCTTCACCACATCGTCGACGCGCTGGCGGATGGTGTTCATCTTGCGGAAGTCGGCGATCTCGGCGTGGCGGATCGCGGCCTCCGGCCCCATCGTCTTCGCATTGCGGATGACAAAGGACTGCACCTCGCGGAAGATCGACGTCCAATTGTCGTTGACGAGGTCATGTTCGAACGGGCGGCCTTCGATGATGTCGGCGAAATTGTGCCGCCGTGCGCGCTGCCACCCGGGTTCGAGCGACTTGGCCCATTCGGGATCGGTCGGCTTGTTGCCGCGCGTGTCGACCGACGAGGGCGTGCGCTGAAACACATAGAGCTGCTTGGCATGGCGGCCAAGCGCCGGGATGCACTGGATCGCGGTGGCGCCGGTACCGATGATCGCCACCGTCTTGTCCTCCAGCTTCCAGAGGTTTCCGGTCGTGTCGCCGCCAGTGTAGTTATAGTCCCATCGGCTGGTGTGGAAGCTGTGCCCTTCGAAGCTTCCGATGCCGGGGATGCCGGGCAGCTTGGCACGGCTGGCGGTGCCGAGCGCCGAGACGACGAAGCGCGCGCGGATCGCATCGCCGTGATTGGTGCGGATCACCCAGACCTTTTCCGCATCATCCCAGGCGAGTTCGGAAACGCGCGTTTGGAACAGGGTGATCGGGTAGAGATCGTAATGCTTGCCGATCCGCTGGCAGTGCTCGAATATCTCGGTGACGTAGGAATATTTTTCCTTGGGAAGGTAATTGAGCTCCTCGAGCAGCGGCAGGTAGCAATAGCTTTCGATGTCGCATTGCGCGCCGGGATAACGGTTCCAGTACCAGGTACCGCCGAAGTCGCCGCCCGCCTCGATGATGCGAAGGTCGGTGACGCCCTTTTCCTTCAGCCGCGCGGCGGCCAGCATCCCGCTGAACCCGCCGCCGATCACGGCGACCTCGACGAAATCGGTCAGCGGATCGCGCGTGAAGCCGGGCTCCACATAAGGGTCTTCCTCGGCGTAGCGGGCGTAATCGCCCGACAGCTCCTTGTACTGACGATCGGCATCGGTGCGCAGCCGCTTGTCGCGTTCCGCCTTGTAGCGCGCGCGCAGCGCCTCGACGTCGAAATCAGCCTCGAGCGTCGCCTCCTGGCTTTCGCTGTTGCTCATCGTGCCTCTCCGTTCTTTTTTGAGTAGGTCGCCCCGGCGCTATTCGGCGGCATAGGCGAGGAAATCGGGGTCATAGGCGCGCTCGGGATCGGCGCGGACGCGGCGGTCGAGCCGCTCGGCATCCTCGCCCACCAGGATGCGCCAGCGCTGCGCCTTCACGCCATCGAGGATGATCGTCGCGGCGCGCGCGGCGCTGGTCGGCGCGAGTTCCTCGAACCTTTTGGCGAGCATCGCCTGCGCCGCCTCCAGCGCTTCATCGTCCATCGTGTCAGCGCCTTCGACGCCGATCATCTTCAGGTGCTGGCGCAGCTTGCGGCGGGTGACGTCGGTCATCGCGCTTGCGAGCACGCGGCGCGAGTTGAGGCCGATCGGCGCGCCGATGCCGCCGGGCATGACGATCGAGGCGCGGATATGCGGCGCGTAGTTGCGCAGGTCCGTCACGAGCGACTCGGTGAAGCCCTTCACCGCGAACTTCGCCGCGCTGTAGGCGGTCTGCGAGACGCCGGGCATCAGCGCCGCCCAGAAGCCGTTGGCGCTGGACGTGTTGACGATATGCCCTTCGCTCGCGCGCTCCAGCATCGGGAAAAAGGCGCGGCAGGAATAATAGACGCCGAACCAGCAGATCTGGAACACGCGGTCCCATTCGGCGCGATCGTCGAGCACGAAGCTGCCGCCGCCGCCGATCCCGGCATTGTTGAAAAGGAGGTGGATGTGGTCGCTCTGGTGATCGCGCGCGACCTCGGCGGCGAAGCGCTTCACCTGATCCTCGTCACCCACGTCGGCGATATGGCAGGTGATGCGCACGCCCTGCGGCACGCCGTCTGCCTCGCACAGCGCGACCGTCTCGGCCATCGTGTCGGCGAAGAGATCGCACATTGCGACGCTGGCGCCCTCGGCCACGAGCTGGCGCACCAGTTCGCGGCCCATGCCGGTGCCGCCGCCGGTGACCACCGCCAGCTTTCCGCCGAAATCCTTCATCGCGATACTCTCCTTGTCCTAGTGGCGCGGCGCGGGATCACGCGGCGGTCGCTGCCGTCTTGGGGTGGAGGCGCAGGAAGCTGGGCGCGCGCATCGGGTCGCCGGGCTTCAGCTTCGTCGCCATGTCGGGGAAGTTGGGCAGGGATTTCGCTGACTTCGGATCGTAATGCGTGCGCTCGCCGAAGAAGCGCAGCGTCAGCGTGCGGCGGCGCTGGCCGGGACGCGTCGGCGCGCCGCCGTGCAGGCTGCGAAAGTGGAAGAAGATGACGTCGCCCGGCTGGACCGCCCAGGAAACGATGTCGTGCTTGTCACGCGCTGCCTCGACATCGGGGAGGCGCGGCAGCGACAGGCGGTCATCGATCGGGCGCGTGTCATCATTGGGGTCGAAGGCCGAGGTGTTGTACATCGGGCCGAGGTGCGAGCCAGGGATGAACTCCAGGCTGTCCTCGCGAGGAAGCGGTTCGAAGGTGATCCAGGCGACGGCGTTATCCTCGCCGTCCATCGGGAGGTACGATCCGTCCTGGTGCCAGGGCGTGCGCCGCGTGTCGCCGCCCTCCTTTAGGAACACCTGTTCGTAGATGAACCAGACCGGGTCGCTGCCCCATAATTGTGCGCACGCCCGCGGGATCGGCGAGCTTTCCAGCATCTCCCGATAGCCGTCGAGCACGTTGGGGTGAAACGAGTCGTTGTAGAACAAGGGCGTGCCGTCGCGCTTCAGCAGCGGAGCGTTGCGCGGCGTGGGATTGGCGAGGCTCCATTCCCACGCCCGGAGGGTGGCGGCGAGCTGATCGGGATCGAGCAGGCCGGGGATGTGCACCACCCCGTCCCGCTTGTACGCGGCACGCTTTTCCGCCCAGTCTATGACCATGGCATCCTCTCGCTTTTGCGCGGGAACCTATAACACGTTTCAATTCTGTCAAAGGATTAGATGTTGGTTGCCGCGCGGGCACGAGCGCCAAGCGCATCTCGAACCGTGCTTGTCGAGCGGGGCTGAAGGCCGGTCAGCCAATCCGAAAACTTTGCCCAAAGCCGCTCGCTCCCCAGCCTCCGCTTGTGGCCTCGTCACGTTGGCGCTGAGCGCCCGTTGCCATCCAACCATCGGTGCGGGCTGAGAGAGGCGTCCCCTCCACTGTGCGCGGTGCGCGACGCGTTCGGGTGAAGGCGCTTGACCGCGTGCGCGGGATTGGCAAGGCTGCTGGTGTGGCGGGCAACAAACCCTCTTTTTTCATCGTCTTGCTGACGCTCGCCACGGCAGGATGCAGCGCCGAGTCCCGAACGGTGGGGCCGGACCTTCCCCAAACGCCGCCGCATGGCGCAGCGGATCCACGCATCGCCCGCTATGAGCGCAACGTGTATCAGGTGTCGCAGGGCGGCCGCTATTTCACCTGGTATGGCTGCGGTGCATGCCATGGCGCGGATGCGACGGGACCGAGCAACCTCAACGACCAGCAATGGGCCAACGGCAGCGGCTTCGATCAGGTTTACCGCTTCATCGCCACCGGCCACTCGGGCGCGCTGTCGCGATACGGAGAACGGATCCCGACCGAGCAACTCTGGCAGATCACCGCCTATGTTCGCACGCTTCCGCAGCTGAAACCGGAAAAGCGCCGCCGACAGGATGTCGACCAGGTCGGGGAGGGCCAGGGGGCCACGTGGCACGGGCCGGTATCGTGACCTCCGGTCTTCGGCGCGCGGCGCTCCCCTTCTGTCTCGTTCCCCTGCTCGCGACGGGCGGCTGTGGCGGTTTTCAGTCTCCGCTGGCGCCCGCAGGTGAACAGGCGGCAAGCATCCATTCGCTGTTCTGGCTGATGATGGCCGTGTGCGGCTTCATGTACGTTCTGGTGCTAGCCGGATTGGGCGTCGCCGTGGTGCGGGCGTGGCGCCGCCGCGGGGCGTCGCCCGGCGAACCCAGCATCACCCGGTCTGACCAAGGGCTCAACCGCGGGCTGCTGGCGTGGGCGGGGCTGATCGTGGTGGGGCTTACCGTGCTGATCGTCGGCAGTTTCTGGGTGGAGCGCACCATTGCCAGCGCACGGGCGCGCGATGCGCTGGAAGTGCGCGTCACCGGGCATCAATGGTGGTGGCGGATCCAGTATCGCGATCCGGCGACCGGCGGCTGGATCGAGACGGCCAACGAGCTTCACCTGCCGCTTGGCCGAACGACGCGAGTGTCGCTTGGTGCATCGGATGTGATCCACAGCTTCTGGATCCCGAACGTCGCCCAGAAGCTCGATCTGATCCCCGGGCGGATCAACACGATCGATCTCACTCCTACCCGGGCGGGCTGGTTTCGTGGTCAATGCGCGGAATTCTGCGGCGTTCAGCACGCTCATATGGCGCTGGACGTGAAGATCGACACCGCGCAGGAGTTCAACAGCTGGCTGGCAAGCCAGGCGCGGCCCGCCGCCCGCCCGGCGGATCCCGCCGCCAGCCGCGGCTTCCAGCTCGTGACTGAGGGCCAGTGCGCCATGTGCCACGCAATCCGCGGCACCCCTGCGCGGGGCAGAGCGGGCCCGGACCTGACGCATTTCGGCGCACGCCGGTCCGTTGCCGCCGGCACGCTGACCATGAGCCGCGGGGCGATCCAGGGCTGGATCACACAGCCGCAGGCGGTGAAGCCGGGCACGATGATGCCGCCGGTCGCGTTGTCGCCAGCCGATGCGGACGCCGCGTCGCGATATCTGATGGGTCTAAAATGAGCGACGCCGCCGATCACACCGCCGGGCACGACCGCGAGATCGAGAAATTGGCGGTATCGTGGCGCGATGCGCCGGGGATCTGGGGCTTCCTCACCACCGTCGATCACAAGCGGATTGCCGCGCGCTACATCCTGACCATCGTAGTGCTGCTGTTCCTTTCCGGAATGCTCGCGCTGGACATGCGGCTGCAGCTGGCCATGCCCGACATGGGCCGCATGACGCCGCAGCTCTATAATGAAAGCTTCTCGCTGCACGGCTCCACCATGTTGTTCCTGGTGTCGGTGCCGGCGATGGAAGCAATGGCGATCTGGCTGGTGCCATTGATGCTGGGGCAGCGGGCGCTCGCCTTTCCCCGGCTCGCCTCGTTCAGCTACTGGCTCTACCTGGGCGGCGTGCTGATGCTGTGGGTGCCGCATGCCTTCGGCATCACGCCCGACCTCGGCTGGTTCGAATATCCGCCGCTGTCCGGGCCGGCCTATTCGCCCGGGCACCGCGCCGACATCTGGGCGCAGATGATCACCTTTACGGAAGTTGCGGCGCTGGCCGCGTCGGTGAACATCGCCGCCACCGTGCTGAAGATGCGGCCGCCGGGCATGACGCTGGCGCGCATCCCGCTGTTCGTCTGGGCGATGTTCATTGCATCGCTGATGACGATCTTCGCCCTGCCGGCCGTGATGCTGGTGACCAGCATGCTGATTTCCGACCGGCTGGTATCAACACAGTTCTTCGCCGCGGCGACCGGCGGCGACCCGGTGCTGTTCCAGCACCTGTTCTGGTGGTTCGGTCACCCGGAAGTCTATATCATCTTCCTGCCCGCAGCCGGTTTCGTCTCGGTGATCGTCGAGACCTTCTCGCGCCGACCGCTGTTCGGCCACACGGCCGTGGTGCTTTCCATGCTGGGAATCGGCGCGCTCGCCTTCGGCCTTTGGGTTCACCACATGTTTGCGGTGGGACTGCCGCGCCTCGGCAATGACTTCTACACAGCCGCGAGCATGGCCGTCGCCCTGCCGGCCGGCGTCCAGATCTTCTGCTGGATCGCGACCTTGTGGAGCGGCCGGCCGCGCTTCGACACGCCCCTGCTGTGGGTGCTGGGCTTCATCGTCACCTTCGTCATTGGGGGGCTTTCCGGCGTGATGACGGCCTCGGCTCCGCTCGACCAGCAACTGACGGACACCTACTTCATTGTCGCGCATTTCCACTACGTGCTGATCGGCGGGGCGATGTTCCCGCTCTTCGGCGCCATCGCTTACTGGTATCCCAAGGCGACCGGGCGGCTGATGTCGGAGAGGCTGGGCAAGATCAGTTTCTGGATGATCGCGGGCGGGTTCAATCTCGGCTTCTTCCCGATGCACATCCTGGGGCTCCAGGGCATGCCGCGCCGGGTCTATACCTATAGCGAGGGCATGGGCTGGGGCACGCTGAACATGGTGGCGTCGATCGGCTCTGCCATTGCCGTGGCCGGCGGGATGCTGTTCGTCGCCAACGCGGCGTGGAGCTTCTATCGCGGCAAGCGCGCCGGGCCCAATCCCTGGGGCGGCTCTAGCCTCGAATGGGCCATTCCCTCGCCGCCGCCGCAGCACAATTTCGATGCCATGCCGGTGGTGGACAGCCTGACGCCGTTGTGGACCCAGCACCAGGGGCTGGCGGTGATGACCGGCCTTGCCGTGGACCGGCGCGAAGTACTGGTCACGTCCGTGGTCGAGGCAGCGCCCGAATATCGCCAGAAGAGCCCGCCACCGTCGATCGCGCCGCTGTTCGCCGCCGTTGCCGTGTCGATCCTGTTCGTCGGCAGCATCTTCACCCCATGGGCCCTGGTCTGGGGCGCAGTGCCGGTCGCGATCGGCCTGACCATCTGGTTCTGGCCGCAGCGTCCACGCTCCGAAACTGGCCCGCTTCGAGTGCGCAATCGATGAGCGACGCGGTGAAAACACGGGTGGTCGGCGACGTCTCCGACCTGCCGGAAAGCGCATCGGGCGCCAGCCACCTGGTGTGGTGGGGCAATATCGGCTTCATGGCGATCGAAGGCACCGCTTTTGCCTTGGCTGCCGGGACCTATCTCTACCTCATGAGCCAGACCGCAGGCTGGCCGCCGGACGGCCTCCGCCCGCCCGATCTTCTCTGGGTGGCGGTGCTGACGCTGGGGCTGCTGCTCAGCGAGATCCCCAACCTGTGGGTTCGCCGTCGCGCCCAGCAGAAGGACGAGCGCGGCGTTCGCATCGGTACGCTGGTGATGACCGTCATCGGCGTGCTGCTGTTGATCCCGCGCGCCTTCGAGTTCGGGCACCTGAACGTCTCATGGCATGACAATGCTTATGGCTCGCTGGTGTGGATGCTGATGGTGCTGCACACCAGCCATCTCATTACCGACCTTGGCGACACCGCCGTCCAATGCGTGTGGCTCTACACCCATGAGGTGGGCGACGATCAGTTCGCCGATGTCGAGGACAACGCCAATTACTGGACCTTCGTGGTGCTGACATGGCTGCCCGTCGGCGCGCTCATCTATCTGGCGCCGAGGCTGGGGTGAGCGCGCCCGACGGCCTGTCCCGCGCCGACCGCGTCCGGCCATGGGCGGCGTTGCTGCTGCCACCTGTCGCCTGGTATGTATTCGAACTGGGCCTGGGCAGCGTGCTCAAGGTGGATTGCGCCCCGGTTGGCACATGGCTCGGCTTGACCTGGGGCGCCGCCAGCCTCGCGATCTGCGGCCTGGCGATGGCGCTTGCGTGGCCCTGTGCCCGGCCAGCCGATGACCAGACGCCGCCCAGAGCCTGGCTGTCGCGAGTTGCGCTGATCCTCGCCGGAATCTTTGCGCTGGCCATCGCCTTCCAGACGCTGGCCGTGCTGATCGTTCCGCCATGCGTCGGCTGATCCGCCTGAGCCTGCTGTGCGCAGCGGCGCTGCCTGGCGCAGCATTGGCGCACGGCGGGCATGATCATGGCGAGCCGCCGGGATGGACCTGGGATCCGTGGATCACCATGCCATTGTTTCTCTCTGCCCTGCTGTTCGCCATCGGCTGGCGCAGGCTCTACGCGCGCTCCGCCGGGGGGCAGCCGCGGCTGCGGCGGCGCGCATGGCTCTTCGCCGCGGGGTGGGCGACGCTGGCGGGCGCGCTGGTGTCTCCCCTGCATGAAGCGGGCGAGCGATCCTTCACCGCTCATATGATCGAGCATGAACTGCTGATGCTGCTGGCGGCGCCGCTGATCGTGCTGGCGGAACCGTTATCGGCGATGCTGTGGGCCTTTCCTCCAGCGGCCCGCCGGGCACTGGGCCGAATAAGCGCCAGTCGGCCGATATCCGTGCCCTTCACCTGGGCGAGCGGAGCGGTGGTTGCGACCTTGATCCAGGCGGCAGTGCTGTGGATCTGGCACATGCCCACCCTGTTCGACGTGGCGCTCGCGAGCGAAGGCTGGCACGCGACGCAACACCTGTGCTTCATCGTCAGCGCGCTGCTGTTCTGGACGGCGATGCTCGGCCGGCGCGGCGCCGCGGCCAGTGCGCTTGGCGACCGGGCGCTGGCGGCATTCTGCCTTCTGGTCACATCCTTCGTCACTGGTGCGCTGGGCGCGCTGATGGCCTTCTCGGACTCGCCCTGGTACGCTGGCTATGCACGTCTCGCGCTGGCGCCGTTCGGCCTTAGCCCGGCGGAGGACCAGCAGGTCGCGGGGTTGATCATGTGGGTGCCGGGCGGCCTGGTGCATCTTGCCGCGGCGCTGGCGCTGTTCCGCACCCTGCTGGTTCCGCAAAGGAGCGCAGATGCCGTCTGAGCTACGCTTCGCGCTGATGCTCGCCGGGCTGGCAACCGCTGTCGGCGCCGCCTCGGTGTTCGGCATCTACCGCCAAGAAGCGGTGGAAACCCGCACCCAAGCGGAGGCGATGACCGGCGGGCATGTCGATGCGGGCAAGTCCGCCATCGCGCGTTACAATTGCGGCGCGTGCCATAGCATCCCCGGTATTGCCGGTGCGGAGGGGGTGACCGGGCCAGCGCTGAACAGCATCGCGCTGCGCGCCGAGCTGGCCGGCGTTCTGGTCAACAACCCGCAGAATCTGGCCCGCTGGCTGCGCAACCCGCAGCAAGTGCTGCCCGGCAACGGCATGCCGGACCAGGGGATCACGCCACAGGAAGCCCGCGACATATCCGCTTATCTCTACACCATTCGACGGTAACGTCCCGGGATCATCAGGCTCAGAACGGAAAGAAGGCGCGGATCGATACGATCGCGGCGGCAAAGGTGATGAGGTTGAGCGGCAGACCGACCCGGACGAAATCCATGTAGCGATAGCCGGCCATCTGATAGACGATGACGTTGGTTTGATAGCCGAACGGCGTGGCAAAGGCGGCGCTGCCAGCCATCATCACGGCCACGATGAACGGCCGGGGGCTGACGCCCAGGCTCTCTGCCAGCGCAACCGCCACCGGCGTCACCAGAACGGCGACGGTGGCGTTCGATAAAAGCTCGGTCAGCACCATCGTCAGGCCATAGAGGATGATAAGGGCGGCAAGCGGGCTGATGCCGTGCAGCGCGCCGACCAGCGCGTTGGTCGCAGACGCAGCGAGGCCGCTTTCCTCCATCGCAATGCCAATCACGACCATGCCGGCGATCAGGATCAGGATCTGGGGACGCAACCCGCCATAGGCCTCATCCGCGGAGATGACCCGCAGCAGGATCAGCAGCACCGCCCCGGCAAAAGCGGTGGCGGCGATCGGCGCAACCTCCAGCGCGGCAAGCGCGATCGCGCCAACGAAGACGGAAAAAGCAATTGCCGCCTTTGCGGGCTGATAGGGACGCGGCTCGGCGAACAGCTCGGCATGGCCGACCTGTGCGCTTGCCACCATGATCTCGCCGGTGTCCGAGGGCTGCGGCGAGGCACCGAGGCTGCGGTCGAGGAGCTTGCCCGAAAAGAGGAAGAGGTAGAGCCCGCCCGACAGCGCGATTGACAGGCCGACCGGCGTGATTTCGAACAATCCAAATCGTGGCTGGCCGGCGACCCGCGCCATGTCGTCGACCAGCAGGTTGGTCGATGTGCCGATCAGGGTGCAGCAGCCGGTGAGCACGGTGATGTAGGAGAGCGGCATCAGATACCGCTTGGGCGACAGGCCGAGTGTCTTGGCAATGTCGCGGATCACCGGCGCGCCCAGCACCACGATGGGGGTGGAATTGAGAAAGGCGGAAACGCAACCGATCGCGCTCAGCAATAGCCAGAGGCCGGTCGACCCCATTCGCCGACACATCGCAACGCCCGCGGCAATGGCGCGGTCGAGCAGCCCCGACAGCTCCAGCGCGTAGGCGATCACGAACAGCGAGGCGAGCGCGACGATCGCCGGGCTGGCAAAGGCGCCCTGCAACTCGACCGGCCGAATAACCCCGGTGATCAGAAGCACCGCTGCGCCGGTAAGCGCCACGACATCGGCGCGTACGCGATCCCAGATCAACGCAGCAACCACCGCCACCAGAACCGCAAGCGTCATGGCTTGGTCGACCGTCACACGTCCTCCAGCTTGGCTTGTGATAGGATGGTATGGAGCATCACACAGATGTTGCTAGTGTAACCGCATGGTTGAGCCCAGCCTTCGATCCAGTCGGTTAGCGATTGCCGCTGGCCTGGCGGCGGCGATTGCAATCGGCGGTGGCGGTTTCCTGCTCGGCCGCAGCACGGTGCCCCGGCCCGAACCTGCCGCGACCTTGCCGCCGCCCGCCCCTGCGCCGACCGCCGAGGCGCCAGTGCCGGCCGACGACATATTGCGGCGGTCCGACCTGATTGCGCTTGGCGCCGCAGCGGCGGATGCGGCAACGTCCGCGCGTGACCTGCCCGCGCAGGCGGCCGCTGTGGCGGGCAAGCGGTTTGAGCTCGACATTCCGTTCGGATGCGATGGTCCTGCCCCCGAGACATCCGAGCTGCCGATGCGGTGGCGGTACGACGCGGCCGCCGGAGCGCTGCGCGTCCATGTCGCGCCGGTGAGCTGGGCCCCAACGGAGTGGTGGGCGGCGCCGCCAGCGGCGGTTGAAGCGCTGGAAGGCTTCTGGATCGAACGGCCCTGGTCTTCCAGCGAGACCTGTCCGGCGCGCGCCGAACCACCGGCAGCACCGGCGGAAGCGGACGCGCCTTCCCCGCCGGTGGGCGGCGAGACCCTCGGCATCGCGCAACTGATCACGCCCGATACACCGCGGCAGATGCAGCGCAGCGGCAAGGCTTATGAAGCCGTCGTCCGCATGGCCGGCGATGCGGTGGCGATCGACCGCGGGCTTCGGCTGCGGCTGAGCGGGCGGATCGGGCGCTTTCCTGATGGCCAGCCGGTGCGGTGCCGCGATGGCGGCGGACCCCATCAGCGTCCGATCTGCCTGATCGCCGTGTCGCTGGACGAGGTAGCGTTTCAGAACCCCGCGGACGATGCGCTGCTCGCCACCTGGCAGCCGACCGCCGATACACCAGCGGGCGATCGCCTTCGTGAATGACCGGACCGACTTGGCCGAGGATCGAACGCATCTGGCGGAAGATCGTACGGTCCTGGCGCACGAGCGGAGCTTTGCCGGCTGGGTGCGGACGGGGATGGCGTCGGTAGGGATCGGTCTGGGATTTCATGCGCTGTTTCGCGCGATTGATCCGCCTTGGATACCCAAGGCGATCGCGACCGCCTTTCTGTTGATCGCCGTTGCGATTTTCCTGTCGGCCGAACGCCGCGCCTGCGCCATCATGAACCGGCTGGAGGCGCACAGGATTGCCGCGTTGCGGCCGGTCCGCCTCCGCTTGCTGGCGTGGACGCTGTCGGGGGCGACATTGGCGCTGGTGGTGGTGATCTGGCTGTTCTTGGGTTCAGGCCCGGTCTGACGGGACGCCCTGACACGCGCGGCAGCTTTGAATCTGGGTGATCGCTGTTCTGCCGTCCGGCCGGCTATTCAGCACACGTCCGGGGACAAGCGTGACGGCTGGCTGACGCACTCGGCTCCCCTACTCTTCTGCTGAGTCCGCATGGCATGACGGCGCAGAGTTCTAAGTGCGGTCTGACGCTGACGATCGGCAAGCATCAGCATTAGGTGACGTCTGCACCGTGCCGTGCGGCGCGTAGGTCGCAGGATAGCCGGCGAATGGAAGTGATGCTGCAGGCTGGCCAGCGCACGGCCGACGTCGCGTATCTGCGTGTTGTCTATGCCGTGTTCCACCCACCCCCCAAACAAGCGCGCTGTGCGGGGTTTTCCGGAAAGGTGTACAGCCAAGCGTCGAAAGTGCCGAAGGTCCAGTGGAAGGTCTCTTCCTGATCGCCTGCTCCCGGGTGGCCGTTCAGTCACCAAGCAGAACCGGGAATGATCGCGGGCCTTAGCGTCCCACCGCTGCAGACAACCGCGATCACCCTCCCCCCGGAAACCCCTAATTAGCGCACCGATGCCGCGGTGCCACTGGAAGTTTTTACGTGTAATCCGGGGCGGCTTTCTCCCAGCAGCGCAGAGGCAGCCGCATTTGGGTCAAGCGTGCTCGCGAGCGGGCGGTATTCCGTACGGAAGGACGCCGCAGTTGTCTTGGCGACCCTGATGGAGAGCGTCACCATCCGCTCAGCGACGCTCGTCCTGAGTTCGAGATGATGGCTAACACCGCAGCCCTGCGGTTGTTTGCGGTGCCGCCGATGCCGCGTGTGGGGGGCGTATTGAGTTGGTGTTGGTTGCGGGGACAGGATTTGAACCTGTGACCTTCAGGTTATGAGCCTGACGAGCTACCGGGCTGCTCCACCCCGCGTCACCAAGTGTGTCCGTTTGGAAACACGAACGCCTCCGCGTTGTGGCGGAGGCGACGGTGTGTCCTTGGTGGACGGACGTTATGAATGGGTTCTGGGAGAACCGTACAACCGCAAGCTGCAATGCCTGGCGACGC
>NZ_JAJFEU010000005.1:0-284188 GCF_020707225.1 Sphingomonas sp. IC4-52
GAGCCGCGTCGCACCTCGGGGCTACGCGCCGGCGCGGGTTGCCGATCAGAAGCTGAAGGCTCCCGATAGACAAACGTTCGAAATCAACTAGATGACGAGGACTTATGCCAGGCCGCGGTAGCTACTCCGTCGCCGAGATCATGCCA
This sequence comes from Sphingomonas sp. IC4-52, assembly GCF_020707225.1. Classification (NCBI taxonomy): domain Bacteria; kingdom Pseudomonadati; phylum Pseudomonadota; class Alphaproteobacteria; order Sphingomonadales; family Sphingomonadaceae; genus Sphingomonas; species Sphingomonas sp. IC4-52. The sequence continues at coordinate 147 of NZ_JAJFEU010000005.1, forward strand.
AATGGATCGCTGCTAATCGGGTATGCCTTTGCGCGCACCCGAGAGCAGGGCGAGATCTGGAGCCGATGCCGGCCTGCGGAGAAATTGCCGTCCCCGTCAGGAAGGTGCCGGTTCCCTGTTGTTGAACGACGAGGCGCAGGCGGAGTCAGTCAGCGCGCACTGACCTGGGCAGCTATCCGAATATTGACAGGGACTTGCGAGGTAAAGCTGCGAGCCCGCCTTATACGGCGCGAGCGTCTCTACTCCGTCGGTGGCTCCGCCATCATCGAAACGACCCGGGTGTCAGTCAGTCACTTGTATATCCGTCCGGCCCGATGATGACGGGGCGCTGTCCCGGCGCCCATGGATCAAGGCGCAGCATGACCGATTGAAAGAGATCGGAGGCCAGATGGTCTGCCAACCAACGTTTGAGGTGAGGGAGCTGCTGGCCATCGAACCACGAGCGGTCCACCGCGGCGAACTGTCGAACGAAGGGCATGATGGCAGCGTCAGCCAGGCCACGGCTCGGCCCGCAGAGCTGGCCGGAGGCAGCGAGCCGCGCGTCGAGGTCGCGCAGGAACGGGAGAGCTCTGTCACGATGGTCAACGGGGTCGGCGCCATGACGTTCCGGGTATTTGTACCGATCAAGGTCGCGTTTGAAGGAGCTGTCACTGAACGCGACTAGCGAAGGGTCGTCGCGGAGCAGCCAATCCTCGGGATCGCGTCGGTTCAGAGCCCAGCGCATGATGTCCAAGCTTTCGTCGATCACCGTCCCGTTGGCCAATTGGAGGACGGGAACGGTCCCCTTGGGTGAGGCGGACAGCATCGCCGGCGGCTTCTGGGATAACTTGACCTCCCGAAGCTCATGGTGCGTGCCGCTGACTGCCAGGGCGAGGCGGGCGCGCATCGCATAAGGACAGCGCCGGAAGCTGTAGAGGATCGGGCGGATCGGGGCGGGCATGGGCTGGGTGTCGGCTCCTCTTGGTGCGCTGAAACGACGGCAACGAACAGCCGTATCGGATCGCGCTTCTCCTGCGCGGACGGCTTCCTGTGAAGCCGAGCGTGTAGCCTGTTGCGCGGCAGAACGCACCGCAGCCCTCGTCCCTTCGCGCCGAAATCAAGCAGCCGGCGCTGTTTACGGTGGCGGAACTCCTACAACGACGTTTGATATTATGTATGTAAGTGACTGTAAGTAGAGGTGGGGCCTGAAGCAGACACCCGCTGACGATATCAAGCAGCGGGGAGGCAGCCGCTGGTCAATCGGGCATCCGGGGAAGCGTTTGTCTCGTGAGGAACCAGCGGAATGGCTGCTTGGTTGAACAGCTGACCCCACCAGCAAGACGAGGTCGTACCGTGTCGCTGACAGACGCTATCAAAGAGGCAGTTGGCGCAACCCAGGACCCAGTTCCTGAGCGCCTCGCCATGCTCAGCAAGCTGCGCCACGCTCGTGAGGCGTATCAGGAGAACCGCGAGGGAGGCGATCATCCCGGCGGTAACTGGATCACCCCCGGCGAAAACGGAAAGATCGCGTTTGCGCCGACCCGTCCGGATGGCCAGCAGCTCGTCATTGGGGGCCAGTCCGTCACCTTCTGGGAGGCAGATACGCTTGGGCCTATGCTCGATGCCTTCGAGGCCGCCATCAATGCTGGCGAGCTGGACCCGCAACTTACTGGACCAACCCCCGCCGGCCATTCGCTCCCGCTGGAACGACTGGTTCGCGCATCGTCCTCGTAAGGATCGAAGCACCAAGTCGGGTCAGGCGGCCCCGCCTGAGCGGGGGCATCGAGATTCCAGTGCTGGAGCAGCCACGCCCCAGTGATCCGGCTTTCTGACGAAAACCTGCCTCTGCAATGTCAAGCTGCGGATCACGCTGTTCAGATCACAGCAAAACCATAAGCGCTGGCTTGCAGCAGCGCAATAGAGCCAAAGTATAGAAGCTCCCGCCCATACTGGCGTGCGAGAGGCGGATAGTTACATCAAAGCCACAACATTTCGGAATCGCTTGCGGGCGACGTGTTCAACGCAGCGGCATATTGCACTTGCCGCACGTTTAGGAGCAGCTTTGGGCAAAAGAAGGGGCGCGGCTACATAATCACGACAGGGGATCCGAAATGAAGCGATCGTACCTTGCCACCAGCCTTCTTTCCCTCGCCACCGGAATTGCTGTTGTCCCGAGCCACGTCGCTGCCCAGGCTGCGCCTGAGCAGACGCCCGCCGACACCGCGGCACAGGCCGGGGAGGATATCGTGGTCACCGGGTCGCGCATTCGACGCGATCCGCTCGACAACCCTTCGCCGGTGCTCACCGTCGACGACCAGGCGATCGCCAAAACTGGTCTGTCCTCAGTGGCAGACGTGCTTCAGCGTATTCCGTCTTCCTCGGGCGGCCTCAACACAAAATTCAACAACTCCGGCAACCTCGGCAACCCGCCCGACGGCGGGGGCGTCGGCGCGGGTTCGGCGCAGATCGATTTGCGCTATCTCGGTGGCAAACGGACGCTCGTGCTCGTCGACGGCCTGCGCTACGTCAATGGCGCCAGCGCCAGCGGTATTCCCGGCACGGTTGACCTGAATTCCATTCCCGACGTGATGATCGACCGCGTTGAAGTGCTGCAATCCGCCGCTTCCGCGCTCTACGGATCGGACGCGATCGGCGGCGTCGTCAACATCATCACCAAATCCGGCAGAAAGGGCTTTCGCGCGATTGCGCAATACGGCCAGTATCTTGGTGAGAATGACGGCGAGACCCAGAATTACCAGCTGAGCTGGGGCGGGGGCACGGACGCGCTGACACTGGATGTTGGTGCCTATTATACCAAGCAGGATCCGGTGAGCGCCGCGGATCGCTCAATCTCGCAATTCCCCAATCCCGGGCAGACGAGCTGTTCCGATCCGATCGGCGGCTGTTCCAGCTTCACGCCGCTGGGCCGCTTTCTCGTCAACAGGCAGAACCTCACGCTCCGCGGGCCAGTGATCGGGCGAGTGCCGGTATATGATCCGACGTTGGCTGGCGGTGATTTCAAGGCCTTCACCAGCGCGGACCGCTACAATTTCGCGCCGCTCAACTACTTCCTGACGCCCAACGAGCGCTATGGCGGCTTCGCCAACGTTCGCGCCGAATTCTCAGACCTGTTCAACGTTCGCGTTCGAACCATCTGGAATCACCGGGAATCCCAGAACCGCGCCGCGTTCCTGCCGCTGGGGATCGGGCCGGACGTCGGCAATGGCAATCTGCTCGACACGATCTCGGTGGACGCAACGAACCCCTATAATCCGTTCGGCGTGACACTGGTCCCGGGAGACAATTACACCGGCATTTTCCGGCGCCTGATCGAGAATGGCCAACGCACCTATAACCAGACGGTGGACACCTGGTCTGTCACCGGCACGGTCGATGGCCGTTTCGATCTGTTCGGTAAAAACTGGTATTACGACGCCAATGCTTCGTTCGGCTGGAACGACGCGCATCAGTTGTTCACCGGGAACATCAATTCGGCCCGCCTTCAACAGGCGCTGGGCCCGGTCAGCCAGTGCACCGGCCCGTGCGTGCCGTTCAATTTCTTTGGCGGCGTCGGCTCCGTGACGCCGGAGATGCTCGATTTCATCGCCTTTGACGAGCGGTCGCGCAGCCAGCAGCGGCTGTCGAACTTCACTTTCAACGTGTCGGGTGAGTTGTTCGACCTGCCTGGTGGACCGGTCGGCGTCGCTGTCGGCTACGAACATCGTTATCAGCAGGGGAGCTTCACCCCCGACCCGACGATCCAGGCGGGTTTGGGCGCCGACATTCCGGCGCAATTCGCCCAAGGTTCGTTCAAGGTGGACGAGGTGTATGGCGAAATCCGCCTGCCGCTGGTGAAGGACGTGCTGCTTCTCGACTCGCTCGAGCTGTCAGGTGCGGCGCGCTATTCCGATTATTCGACGTTTGGCGGCAACACGACCCTGTCCGGCAGTGTGCTGTGGAAGCCAGTGGCCGACCTGCTGTTGCGCGGCTCCTATGCGGAGAGCTTCCGCGCGGCGACGATCGGGGAGCTTTATGGCGCACAATCGCGCTTCGACGCGGCGCTGAACGATCCCTGCACGAGCGCGGCCGGCGGGTTGTTTCAGAGCAACGCGACTGTACGCACGAACTGCATCGCCAATGGCGTGCCGGCCAACGGCAGCTATGTGGAGCCGCAGGGCGGGCAAATCTCGATCCTGACCGGCGGAAATGCCGACCTGCAGCCCGAGACGGCCAAGACATGGTTGTTTGGCGGCGTGTACAGTCCTGCCTGGGCACGCGAGGGCTTCGCCCGTGCCTTGAGCCTTGAGGTCAATTACTACGACATCAAGGTGGAGGGCGCGATCGCGTCCATACCCGCCGCGGTGCTGCTGGATCGCTGTGCGCAGACGGGGGATGCTCTTTCCTGCGGCGCCGTGGTGCGCACGGCCAGCGGCTTCATCACGTCCATCAACGGGGTGCTGCTGAATACCGGCGGGATCCGCACCCGCGGCATCGACGTGACGTTCAATGTGCGCAGCAGGGAGACCGGAATTGGTTCGTTCGGGCTCTCAGTAACCGGGAACTACCTACTGAAATATGAGGAAATCGTGCCGGCGACAGACGGCTTCACCAGCACCGACTATCGCGGCACGGAGCGCGGCAGCCCCGACCAGGCGTATCCGCACTTCAAGGGCCAAGCGACGCTCGACTGGGATCTGGGTCCGGTCGCGGCGGCGATCACTGGCCGCTACATTGATGACGTCACCGAGACGGTGAGCCCTGGGGTCTTCAACAAGCTGAAGAGCCGCTTCTACGGCGACGTTCAATTAACTTTCCGGCCGAGCTGGATGGAAAACAGGCTTGGGCTGACACTGGGCGTCAACAATGTGTTCGACACCGACCCGCCGGCCTGTTTCTCATGCAGCCTCAACAATTACGATCCGACCACGTATGACGTGCCGGGACGGTTCGGTTACGTCCGCCTGAGCTACGGCTTCTGAAGGGCAGCCCGGCGAGACAGGGCGAATGCTCGTCCCGCCGGGCGATCAGGGGAGCTGGCGAAGCCGCGGCCGGAGACACCGAAACTTTTCATGCGACCGCCGCCGCCGCCCGACCTGGGCTGTTCACACACGGCAGCATGACGGCGAAGCGTTGCGCTTAACATAACACTTATTATCGATTGTGCGGCGCCGCTCCAGTTTGTTCGTGCGACTTCTCCCCCGCGCAACGAGGCCGTCAGGCGGGACGCTGGCCCATTCTCTCGCCGAGGCGCACCGGCCGCTCCGGCGTCCAGTCTTCATTGAAGGTGATCGTGTTGCGTTTGAACAGCATCACCACCGTGGAGCCGAGCAGGAACCGGCCCATTTCCTCGCCCTGTCGCAGGACAATATCCTGGTCTGCATAAGTCCATTCGTTGATGACGCCGGTACGCTTCGGGTTGACCACGCCGTGCCAGACGGTGGCCATGCTGCCGACGATGGTGGCCCCGACCAGCACCATCACGAACGTGCCATGTTCGGGGGAGTCGAACACGCAGACGATGCGCTCGTTGCGGGCAAACAGATTTGGCACGCCCCGCGCAGTGACCGGGTTCACAGAGAATAGCGCACCCGGGACGTAGATCATGCGCGTCAGCCTGCCGTCACACGGCATGTGGAGGCGGTGGTAATCCTTGGGTGACAGGTAAAGATTGGCGAAGCTGCCATGCCGGAACTCGGCGGCAAGGGCTGCGTCGCCGCCGACCAGCTCGGTCGTGGTGAAACGGTGGTGCTTCGCCTGCAGGATGTGGTGATCGTCAATCGCGCCGAGCTGGCTGATCGCGCCATCAACCGGGGAAACGAAATCAGCGGCCGCCAAGGGGCGAGCGCCCGGCTTGAGCGGGCGGCCGAAGAAGTCGTTGAAGCTCTTGTAACTCGCGAGGTCCGGGTTCGCCGCCTCGCTCATGTCGACACCATATTTGCGCACGAACCAGCGGATCAGCAGGGTCGTCAGTGCCCCTCCCCGCGCGCCCGCGACGCGGCCGGCGGCAATGGTCAGCTTCTGTTTCGGCAGCAGATTTTGCAGGAGGACATTCAGGCGATCGGTCATTGGATTCCTATACGGCGCCTTTGCGCGAACCGCGAACCGCAAGATCGCCCCTGCGGACGAAGTGCGCCGCGTCAGCGATCTTGGCTGCGACCGTGCTTTGCCTGTAGCTGCTGGCGGAACTTAACATGCTGCTCCTCCGCCTCCGCCCAGCTGCGGTGCCGGAAGGTGCTAGCATTGCGGTACCCGTCAAAAACCATCGTCTCGAAGACTTCCGGCGGGCCTTCCTTGTCATGGTCGTGATCGAGCCCGATGAACATGGTCCTCACCGAAATGCCCGGCGCGACCTGCGTCTCGGCAACCATGCGGCCTGCGAAATCGCGAAACATGGAAGCCCATTCCTCTCGCGAGCAGGGAACCGCATTCTTACAGGCATCAAGACGGAAGTGCTTCATGGTCCTTGGTCATGGTCGGTCGTTCGCGCGGCCCTTACCACCTTGGCGCGCGATTTCAGCAGCCTGTGCGTTGCGAGGGGTCTAACCAGAAGCAATGCCAACCGTTGCACCGGCATGGGCGCCGCAGCTCGAGATCGTCGCCGTGCACGGCACCCACACTCGGGTCCAAACGGTCCGACGGTCTCCCGCCGCGCGTTTCTCCCCTATGTCGCCGCCCGACAAACATGGTAAGAACGGGTGCCCATGAGGCTCGAGTCGGTACGACCGCCGCAAGGGCGTGACCCTCTCACGACGTGGATGGGTGTATGGTCGCCTCCCCTATCTTGCCGCCGTCGCGTGATGACGTCCATCTGACTCACCGCGAGCTCCAGGTACTGGCCGGAGTGTGTGCAGGGCAGTCGTCCAAGCAGATCGCCTGCGACATGGGGCTGAGGCCGCATACGGTGGAAAGCTATATCGGCCATATGAAGATGAAGCTCGCCGCACATAATCGTTGCCACATGGTGGCCATCGCCGTCGCGCGCGGTATCTGTGGCGACGGCGATGGAAGAGGTTGCTAGCGGCTCCTTGGGTTCAGAGCAGGCAGTCTACCGGTCCAACACCTGAACCTGTGCCGGCGTGCTCACAGGATCGTGATACCAGCTGTTGCGCTTGATCCGCTCGGCATCGTTCAGGGCGATGCGGCGGTCCCAGGTATCGTTCGCAAACAGGACGATCGCTTCGTAGCGGGTTTCCGGCGTGAACCCGGTCGGGAGTGGGTGAAGCGAGGCCATGGAGCGGACGGCACGCAGCGCAGCCCGATCAACCGCAGGCCGGCCGGAGCTCTTGAGCAGCGTGACCTTGCTGGGGCGGCCATCTTCCGAGCAGTTGAACTTGATACGGACCGCGCCCTCCGACAGCTGGTCATAGACTCCTGTGGGTGCGACCATCTGACGCTGAAGCTCCGTCTGCATGCGTTGGGTCCACTCTGCCAGCGTCACCCGGGTGTTGGGATCGGTGTGGTGCTGCATCCCGGCAGTCTGCGCGATTACGGCGCCGGGCAGTAAGGTTGCGGTCGCGGCGACAAGGCTCGCGATGATGTTCCTAGGCATGATGAACGGTTTCCAATCGCTGGAAAATGCGAGGCAACTCGCAGCGATTGTTATAACCGGGGGCGGTCTTCATTATCAGTGACGTGAACGCCATGATGGTTTTGCCATGGTATTCTTGTTACTGAAGACTGCGCCAGCGAACCCAATGCGGTCCCGCCGCCCTAAGCGTCGATTATCGCAGTCCGCGTTCCACCCGCACCGAACAAGGCCGTAACCATTCCGCCAGCCGGCTCAGCCCCGATCAATCCCTTGAACTCGAAGCGGGATCGATCGTTCGCTGGCGTCGAATCGGCCCGCATCAAAGGCGTTGTGCTTTCCTGGTTCGAGGATGCGCTTGACTGTCACCTAGATGCTAGTCGCGCGGCGCGAGGATCTCGAGCAGTCTCGGCCGGGCGCCATCACAGGCTTCCAGATGCGGATAGCGATGGCCGTGCGTGCAGCGGATCTCCACCGCTTTCTCGCGGGCGCCCGCCTGCACTTTCAATCGCACGCGTCCGTCCGGGCCTTTCGCCATTGCCACTGCGTCCCGCAGCGCCCTAGCTGAGAACGGCTCGCCCTCCACTTCCAGCATCGTCATGCCCACCGTAAGCGCCGCATCGAACGCCGGCCCTTCCCAAAGGACCTCCTCCAGCCGGCCCTGTTCATCAACCACAAGGCCAAGCGAAAACATCAGGTTGACGTTCCCGGCGACCTTTTCGGCGTTGGCAAGATAATCGCTGGGGTTTTCGCGATAGACCAGCCGGAAACCGCCGCGCTCGATCCCCTGCAGCGGGGCGTCCTGGTGCTTGCGTTCGATCTTGTCGCGCAGGAACCCCGACCAGTCAAAGGGCGCCAGGCTCTGGAGCGCCGCCACCACATCGTCGAAGCGGTAGGTGTTTGTCGTCGCGCTGCCCGGCTGCTCCGCGGCGAAGAAGGTGCAAGCGAAATCATCGAGCGAGCGCGTGTCGCCCGAAAGCTCCCGGATGCGCGTGTCGACATCGAGCCAGACGAGCGAGCCTTCGGAATAATAGTCCTCGCTACGCTGCCAACTCGGCCAGGGGAGCTGGGCGCGTGCGGCGATGATCGGGTCCCGGGTGGTATCGCTCATCGGCCGCCACCTGCTACCGGCGCGCACCTCGTGCGTGGCTGCGGTCAACGCGATCGCCTGCATCGCCACATCGGCAGACCAGAGGCCGGAGCGCGCGCACAGCACGCGATCCCAATATTGGGTCTGCCCCTCATAGACCCACATCAGGCTGTTGCGGATCGGACGATCGAAGCTGGGCGTCCAGCTATCGTCTCCGCGCCGGTGCTTGCCGTTCCAGCTGTGGATGAATTCGTGCGGAACAGAGTCGCGCCGGGAGAAGGTATTCTCCCATTCGCTGAAATAGGTTGGCAGCGTCACCACCTCGCAGGATCGGTGATGCTCCACGCCGATGCTGCCGAGCTCGTCGCTGAGCGCGAGCAGCACTTCGTAGCGGTCAAAGGCGGGAGGGCCGAACAGCTTTTCCGCCTGTGTGACGACCATCTTGTGGGGCGCAACCTTCTCGGGGGTGAGCGCTATCAGATCTGGTCTGTCGGCGAAGATGTTGAGGTGGACTTGCGCTGCGTCGTCCAGCGCCAACCGCTCCATGAAACGGCCCGCGAATACTGGCGAGTCCACCAGCACGTCCAGCGGTACCGTCTCGTACCGAACGGTTGAGTCCTCCGCACCGACCGCCGCAAGTGCGCACGCCTGCTGCCATCCGTCGGGAAGCGTCAGGTGCGCGTCGAACAGGATCTGCCGCGCATAATGGCCGGCGGGATAAAGAAGCACGCCGTTCCATTGGACGCTCAACATCTCGGCCCCGACAACGACGCGGCCCTGCGCGTCGTCGGTGGGTGACAAGAACTGAAAGTGGACCTCCAGCTCCTTCACGCCGGCAGGCACATCCACATGAAAGGCGTGAACTTTCACGGGATGGCGTTTCCACGACAGCTCCTGTTCGCCGGCCTTGATCGTCAGACCGGCAAACAGCTCGATCGACGCCTGCGGCGCGTGATAGCCCGGCAGCCATTCGGGAAACAGCAGGGTGAGGATGCCCGGCTGCACAACCGGAATGACTTCCCGCACGCGAAGGATTCGGCGATCCACATCGCGGGCGTCGACATGGAGGGCGATGCACCCGGGGAACGGCACGTCTTCAGGCGCCGGCACGGGGATTTCCCCGGCCGCGGACTCAGGCTCGGTCATAAGGGGGCTTTCAGGAGATCTGGTGGGCGAGCTCTGCCAGCAGGATCCGCGCCACCAGAGCTTCGCCCTCATCACGAACGTCGAGATGCGAGCGCAGCTGGCACGGCTGCTTGGGTGCTTGTTGGCGGATCATGCTGCAGCCGATGCGATTGGCCTCCGCCATCGCGGCGCCGAGGTCCGGGAACTCATGCCGGCAGTTCTGGATGGCGCGGCTGTTTCCGGGCGTACAGAGGTGGAAGGAGAAGGACGGCATGTCGTTGAAATACTTGCCGACCTTCTTGGTTTCCGCCCCTAGATCGAGGTTAGTACGATTTGCGATTCCCGGCGCCTGACGCGCCGGGACTTCGGCGCTCCGCTCGCGACGCGCGATCGCCGTGCGGCGCCTATGTGAAGGTATTCTTCGTCGACAACGGGGTAGATGTTGGCCTGCATCGGCGGCTTGATCGGGAACGCAGCTGTGCATCCGAAGCCGACTTCTTTGCAGACGCTGCTGTATTCTTTCTCATTTGAGCGGACGGTGGGACGAACCCGCAGCATGTCGCTTCGACTTCAACGCTTCGACGTTACTCTCATGACGCGCCCGATCTATTGGGTAGAATACCAGCATTGCGCATCCGATCGCCCAAAGACCGAAAGAGACGGGAACATAGTGAATGATGAGGCTGTCGAGCATCGCATCGCTCACCTGGTCGATCTTCACCTTGGCCGGGAAGCTTGCCCAGGTCAGGATAACCCCGTTGACGGCGAGGCCGATCGCGGTGGAGCATTGCTGCATGAAGCTCGCCGCCGCGAAAAACGTGCCGGCTTCGTAGCGCCCGGTGCGAACCGCACTGTCTTCCACCACGTCCGCCAGCATCGAGGAGGTGTTGATCAGCGAGATCGCGACCATCGCGCCGTAGATGGCTCCGATCGCAAAAAGCGTCGGGAGCAAGCGCGGATCGCCGCGCGCAAAGAACAGGTCGAGATAGGCGAGAACGAGTGGCGACAGACTTAGGGCGACACCGGCCAATGCGAAGAGCATCGAACTGGTCCGCTTGCCAAGTCGCCGCGACATCACCGGTGCGAGCGGCGCCGCCAGCGAAGCGGCCACCACGCTGTCGAGCGTCAACAGCGCCAGCTGTGCGGATGTCAGGCCGAATAGATAGGTGTTGAAGTACAGCGCAGTGGCCGCATAGAGCCCGATCGCAGTGAACTTGAAGACGCCAAAGCCGAAGATCGCCAGAAAGGCACGGTTGCGAAAGGCGGTGAACATCTCGCGGAAATGAGTCTTCGCTGGGATGCGCCCTGCCCGGCTTTCCGCTTGCCGCAGATAGGGGATCCGCTCGTGGGTGCCGAGCCCGCACGCCAGCATCGAGAAGAGGATCATCCCGCCGCCGAGCCATGCGAAACCGACGTAGCTGTCAGGGTTCAACTGACCGCGCGGAAACTCCGGCGTGGCGGCGAAAAACACCAGCAAAGCGATCGCACTGAACCCATATTGCCCCATGTAGAGGAACCAATAGCGGAGCGAGAACAGACGGGTCCGCTCGCCATAATCGTCGGTGAGTTCCGCCGTCATTGCTTGTGTGTTGATCTCGAACGCACTGATCGAGACCCGCGTAAGCATGGCGGTCACGAACACCCACATGCCGATCTGGACCGGGGAAAGCCCGTTCGGCGGCATCCAGACCAGGACGAAGAAGAGGGCCGTTGGAACGGCGGATACATAGATAAACGGGTGCCGGCGCCCCCAGCGGGTGCGCGTGATGTCCGACCAGCGGCCGAGGAATGGATCGGCGATCGCGTCGATCACCAGCGTCAGCGCAAGTGCCGCGGCAACAATCGCTGCGGGAACGCCGACCACCTGATTGTAGAAGAACATCAGATAGGCGGAAAACGAGACGTTCTTTACGCCATTGGCAATTGCCCCCACCCCGTAGCTGACGCGCAGCAAGCGACTGAGCGGCGGCGCAGTCTCCATCGCAGCTCCGGGCGCAAGCGGTGGCGCGCGATCGTTCGCCACTGATTGCTCGATCGTTCTCGAGGCCATGATTAGGGCATCCTGACTGGGGCGGCTCGGCCGCGCTGTGGTTGCTGGGGTGCTGAGGCGTGCTTGCCTGCAAGCGCCGGTACGGCGCGCGGGTGCGAGTGCCAGCCGCAGCTGCAATGGCGCGGCAATCGCACATGAAGAGGCAAAGGCCCGGTCACGCCCGAACCGACGCCAAGCCGGCCTGCGGCAAGGCAGCGTTGGCCTCCACGAGCCTGATCGCTTCAACGCGGCAAGCGAGGATGACGTGCGGTCCTATGCCGGTGGTCGTTTCGACATGGCATTCGAGCGTAGCCGCCGCGTCGACCAGTGTTGGCAGGCCAGCCTCTGACATTCCCCATTCGCCGGCCGCAAACAGCTGATCTTCATCCGCATCTGCATGTTCGCGCTGGTTGGCGGCGAGTGCTGTCCGATCGTCACCAAGAATGTTGAGGGCCAGCGCGCGGGAGCGCATGATCGCAGAATAGATCTGATGCCGCCGGTCGACAGACACCATGATGGGTGCGGGATCTGCCGCGAGGATCTGCCCGGTTGTGAGCACCACGGCATGACGTCGCCCGCGCCAAGCGGCCGTCAAAACCATTCCCGCCCGGGCAAAGCGCGAAACCGCGGCCGCGAAGACTTCGGCATGGATCACGCGGCGAACCATTGCGGTGAGGACCCGCGCGTTGCGCGGCCAACAGCTGGCCGTTCAGATGGCACGGTCATGATCCTGCCAGTACCGTTGACGGACCTGGGCGCGCAGCACCTTGCCTGCGACCGACTCAGGGATGGTAGCTACGAAGTCGATCCGGCGAGGCGCCTTGTAATGGGCAATGCGAGCGCGGGCGAAGTCGATCAATTCGCGTTCCAGCTCCGCGGACCGCTGATATCCCGGCGCCAGTGAGACCACGCCCCTCACCGCCTCTCCCCATTCGAGGTCGGGCACGCCGACCGTGCAACTCTGTGCCACCGCCGGGTGAAGCATCAGGACGTTGTCGACTTCCTGGGGATAGATGTTGACCCCGCCCGAGATGATCGTTTCCGCCGAGCGGCCGGTGAGGAACAGATAGCCCTCATCATCGACGTAGCCGATGTCGCCGATGCTGAAGTACGCGCCGCTGAATACTTCGCCATTCTTGTCCGGCGCATTATGGTAGCGCGCTGTTTGCGCCGTATTTGGGAAGCAGACCCGCCCAGGTGTCCCCGTGGGACACGGCACGCCATCATCATCCACGATCGCCACACCCGATGTGTCGGGCAACTTGCCGACGCTGCCCGGTTTGCGCAGCCATTCGGCAGATGTGATGTTGATGCGGGTCGCGATTTCGGTCGCGGCGTAATATTCCCAGAGGATCGGGCCCAGCCAATCTATCATCGCCCGCTTCACCGCTGGCGGCGTCGGTGCGGCGCAATGGATGACCATGCGCAGGCTCGACAGGTCGTAGCGTCGGCGAATTTCGTCCGGCAGCGCCAGCAGTCGCTGAAACATGGTTGCGACCATGTGCGTGTGGGTAACGCGGTGCCGCTCGATCAATTGGAGCGCCTGTTCGGGATCGAACCGCTCCATCATCACGATGGCGGCACCCGACGACAACGGAAACAGCAGGTCGAAGGCCATTGGCCCGCCGTGATAGGCTGGCCCGCAGAGCAGGTTCACGTCGCCGTCGCGATAGTCGAACGTCGACCCTTCGCGCAGTGGCATCATGGGCGGGCCTGCGGGCTTGGTGACGCCTTTGGGCCGGCCAGTGGTACCCGACGTGTAGAGCATCGTGCGCCCCGGCGTGGCGTCTGCCGGATCGTCGGCGGAGTGGTCGCAGAGCGCCGGGCCGTAAGGGAGAAAGCCGGGGCTTAAGCCGTCGATTGCCAGCCGACAGCGCACCGCCGACAGGTCGATCGATGCCAGGCTTTTGGCGAAGGCCGCGTCGGCATCGATCGCCTCGGCTTCGCAATCCGCGACGATATAGGCGATCTCTTCCGATGCGAGATGCCAGTTGATCGGGACGAAGCGCAATCCGCCGCGCTGGCAGGCGAGCATCGCTTCGATGAACTGCGGGATATTGCCGCAAAGCGCTGCCACGCTGTCTCCGACACAAAGGCCGGATTGCCGGAAGACGCCAAGCAGCCGGTTCGCATTGGCGTTGAGTTCGCCAAAGGTCCTGTTGCCACGCGGGGAGTGGATCGCGGTCAGCTCAGGCTGGCGATGCGCCCAACAAGAGAAGAGCAAACCCCGCCCGGCGAGGGGGAGGAAGGCGTCGGGGTTGATGGAAGGGAGGGAGGCAGGGGATTGCGGTGTCGCCTGTTCGCCTGTCTGCCGCATGACCTCTCCCCCCTTCAGCGCTTTTACGCCTTGATAGGCGCACCAATACGATAATGGCGTTTGCTTGGCAATCGGGTGCTTGGGGATCAAGTCGAGCGACTTACGGGGCGTTGTGGGCTTCAGAAGCCTTGCCTCATGCATAAAACAAATTGACGCACGCACTACTCACAGGCACGAGAGCTCGTGAGTATCGCGATAGCGAGCCGATTGATTAGGAGGAGGACCCCGATGGGATTTGGTTTTCAACAGCGCGCCGCGCTGACGGCCTCGGCCGCTTTGGCGGCAGTTCTGGCCTCGCCGGGCGCTGCAGCGGAAACCTTTGGCCTGGTATCGGCCGCGGCGAAGAGCGCGGCGGAGTCGATTGGCCACATCGATGTCGCGGCCGTCCATACGACCAGCGCGCCGGACCTTCAGCCAGTGGCGGAGCGTGCGCCCCTCACCACGGAGGGCGCCGGGAGCGCGACGGGCGCAACCGATCCCGCAGAGCCGGCGGCAGCCCAGGCAGGGACGGCGCCGGAGCTTCAATCGGGCGGCGGCGCGCCGACGACGGCGGGCGGTGACATCATCGTCACTGCGTCACGCCGGGCGGAGCGCCTGAACGACGTGCCGATCGCGGTATCCGCAACCTCGGGCGAGCAGCTCGACCGTCAGAACATCGTCAACCTGCAAAGCCTGAAGACGATCGACCCCAGCCTGAACTTCCGCGTCAGCACCGGGGCGGGCTCCTCTGCCTTCGCGATCCGCGGGATCGGCACGTCCAGCTTCTCGACCGGCATCGAGCAGAGCGTGTCGACGGTGGTGGACGGCGTGGTGTTCGGCGATCCCTCGGCGCTGCAATCGCTGACCGACGTGGAGCGGATCGAGATCCTGCGCGGTCCGCAGGGCATGTTGTTCGGCAAGAACGCATCGTCCGGCGTGGTGGCAATCTACACCCACAAGCCGCGGTTCGACAAAGTGGAGGCGCAGGCGCGCGTTTCGCTTGGCGAAAACAACGAGCGGATCATTCAAGGCATCCTGAACGCGCCGATCACCGACAATCTCGCGGTGCGCCTGACCGCGGTTCACAACCATCTGGACGGCTGGGTGTACAGCCCCGTGTTGAAGGAAGACCTGAACCCGATCGACAACAATGGCTTCTCGGGCAAGTTGCTGTGGGAGCCGTCGAGCGACGTGTCGCTGCTGCTGTCGGGCGACTATAACTTCACTGACAAATTCTGCTGCCAGCAAGTGCTGCGCACCGTGCCCTGGGCGGGCAGCGCTGCGGCGATCGTCAATGCGAAATACGGCATCGAGGCAGGGCCGAAGAATTTCAAGAACGCAGTCGATGCGCGGGGCGACGGATTTGGCCGCGCCGGCGGCCTGTCGCTGACATCCGACGTGGGCCTGGGCGATTATGGCTGGACGACGATCCTTGCCTATCGAAAGAGCCACAAGCGCAATTTCTACGACGCCGACTTCATCGATTATAACTATGTGAACAGCAACGGCGGCGACACCAGGAACCAGAATTTCAGCGCCGAAACCCGGATCACCTCCCCCACCGGCAACTTTGTCGATTTCGTCGCCGGGCTTTATTATTACTGGTCCAAGAACGACGGCATTATCGGCTCGACCGGGTATTTTCCAAATTCGCCGGCGCTGGCACCCACCACCCTGCCCGCCAACGCGGTGCGGCAGACGAGCGCGAGCCGATCCGTCGTGACGAACAACAATTACGCCGCTTTCGGGCAGGCAAACCTGCACCTTACCGACCGGATCGAGCTGCAGCTGGGCGGACGCTATACGGTTGACCGGCTGAACCTGCAGTTCCGTTCGGGTTCGTTCCTCGATCCCAGCCTGCCGCTCCGCTTCGGCTATCCGGCGACCGGGATCCCGTCGACTGGTTATATCGGCTTCGACGGTCCTTATGTGACGCCGTGCGTACGCGAAGCGGCCCGGCCCGCCTATCCGAACTGCTTCGATGCGATCCGCCAATCGAACGATGCGGAAAACTTCTCCTACCGCGCCACGCTGAAGGCGGATGTGACGTCCAACGTCATGGTCTATGGCACATGGTCACGCGGGTATAAGGGGCCTGGCTTCAGCGGCCTTTCGATCCTGCCCACCAACATCATCAACGGCACCGCGGATCAGCGGATCGCGCCGGAAATCCCCTATTCGCTGGAAGTCGGCGCCAAGGGCGACCTGTTCGATCGCCGTATTTCGTTCAACATCGCGGCCTTCCGCACGCGCTACGAGAATTTCCAGGCGCAGGTCACGACGCCGCAGAACGGGCAGTTCGTGTCGCGCATTGCAAATGCCGGCGAAGTGTTCGTTCGGGGCGTCGAGTTCGCCATCACCACCCGTCCGGCGCCCGACGTGTTCTTCGATTTCGGTGGCACGTATCTGAAGGCGAAGTTCGGCAACTTCCCGGGCGTATCCTGCTACACGCTCTATACCCCGACGCCGACCAACCCGACGGCCACCACGCCGCAGCCCGGATGCGTCGGCGGGCTCGTCAACGTGCGCGGCAACCGCGTCGATAACGCCCCCAAGTTCCAATATTATGCGCGCACCGGCTGGGAGCCGAAGGCGCTGTTCGGCAACTTCACCGGCTTCGTGAACGCGGACTGGTCCTACCGGACGAGCGTCTATTATTCAGCGAACAACAATCCGCTCACCTTCCAGGAAGGTTATGGATTGCTGGGCGGGCAGATCGGCGTTGGTGCGGACGACAACAGCTGGCGCGTCTCGATCTACGGTAGCAACATCCTGAACAAGGTGTGGGCGGCGAACCTCAGCCCCTCCCCCACCCCGGCGATCAACCCCAGCGGTTCCATCCAGTTCTTCAGCCCGGATTCCTTCCGTCACGTCGGCCTGAAGCTGGAAGGTCGCTTCTGAGAACAGGCGAAGATCGCCTGAGGACGTGCGACTTCATTGCGATGCGCGGCGCGGTGTGACACCAGTTCACCATGCGCCGCGCCGATCATGCCAGCAGTATCACCCGCGCATCCTTGCTGGAGCGGGTATGGAATGACCCACTCGCCCGGGTAGCGGGCGAGGTAGGGATGAGCGCCAACGGCCTTGCCAAGCTGTGCGACCGGCTCGACATCCCGCGGCCCAAGCGCAGTTACTGGCTGCTCCCGCCGGAGGAGCGCGCCGCGCTGCGGCCCGCGCTGCCGCCCGCCCCAGCGGGGGTGGATGAGGAAATCATCCTGAGCGAGCGGCCACAGCCGCGCCGCGAACGCACGCGCCTGTCGCTTGATGATCGCCGGGCGCAATTGCTGAATGCCGCGGCCCTGATCGTGGTCGCCGAAGGGCCGCAGGAAGTGACGATGAAGCGCCTGGCGCGTGAAGTCGGGATCAGCGAGGCGCAGGCGCATAATTGCTTTGC
This sequence comes from Sphingomonas sp. IC4-52, assembly GCF_020707225.1. Classification (NCBI taxonomy): domain Bacteria; kingdom Pseudomonadati; phylum Pseudomonadota; class Alphaproteobacteria; order Sphingomonadales; family Sphingomonadaceae; genus Sphingomonas; species Sphingomonas sp. IC4-52. Next base: position 17,585 of record NZ_JAJFEU010000005.1, read on the forward strand.
CAAGCGGATCGACCTGCTCGTCGAGCTGACCCGCCGCGAAGTGGCGCAGGTGGAGGCGAGCCGTCGGGGGGCGGTGTCCCGCGGATCGAACCCGCTGACGCGCGTGGTGTTGTCCACGATCAACTATCTGCACGATGCGCAGGCGCGTGGCCCCCTGCTCCAGGCATTGCTGACGGTGCCCGGCGTGCGTGCGGCGCTGCGCGAGGAACGCGCCACCATGGCGCGCGCGGCACGCCAGCCAGTGCTGGATTCGATGGTGGCGCGCTACGGGATCTCCGAAGCGCGTGCGATGGGCACGAATGCGGTGCTGACGGCGATCTGCCTTCGGGCAGGCGGCCTGCTCGCCGCGGGCAAGATCAGCTTTGCCACCGCCGAGCGCCTGTGCCTGCCGATCGTGATCGCCGGCGCGCGCAGCAACGCGCCCGCTTCCCAGCCGGATTACGGCTGAGAATGCGGCCTGTCGGCTCGGACCGGCGGCGCGGGGGCGGGGCGCAGTGAATCGATGCTGGCCGCCATCAGCCGCTCGTTGAGCTCCAGGCCATCGTCCAGCGAGAGCGTGCCTTCATAGACCAGCCGGCCAGCGTCGCCCGGGATCACCGCCAGCAATTGCACCAGCGTCAGCGCTTCGTTCGTGCCCATCGCCAATTCCCTGGCGGCCATGGTGGCGAGGCGGCGCAGGATCGCAGCGCGAAACGGGCGGGCCCGGCCGGAAAGCTGCCGCGCCACCGGCTTTTCGCGCAGCACGATCTCGAGCGCCATGCCATGCGCCGCGACATGGCGCAGGTAGATCTCGCCCGCTTTGGCGCAGCGTTGCGTCAGCGTTCCCTGCGATACGGCGGTCTCGAGCCCGGCGGTGCACAGCAACTCGACATGACGATCCAGCACGGCATCCAGCAGCTGAAATTGATCGTCGAAATAGGCATAGACCAGCGCGCGGCTCGCCCCCGCGGCGGTGCCGATATCCCTCATGGAGAAGTTCGCGGTGCGGCCGGCGTTGAGGCTCGCGTCGACGATGTCGAGCATCTCCGCCACGCGATCCGAGGCCTTCTTGCGGGGTGCCCGCGCTTCCTCGCGCGAGCTGCCGGTCGGATTGGTCATCTGTAAGCCCTGAAGAGGCGGTAAGCCATGCAGGGTGACGCTTTCGGTGACAAGGGTTCAGCGCTGGCGACTCCTGACTGACGCTCTAGTTATATCGAGAGGGGCGCGGCCGCGGGCCGTTTCCTTGTGCCCTGCACCCGGTGTGCGGAGCGGCCACCACAAGCCGTCCAACGTTCCGCCCTTGCGCAAAGAACACGGGCTGAACAGGGCGAGATTAGATTTGACTCGCGCACCATAACGATTCCATATTCGTGCGGCAGCGATCGTGAGCACATCGTTTTTGCGACTGCTGACCTGACGCGAGAAGAGGATTTGCCATGACCTATTCGAAAGGCCGCATCATTCACGATGCCGACGCCCACACGATGGAAACCAACGAGTGGCTCGCGCCCTATCTGGACGATGATCTGAAGGAGCAGCTGGGCCAGCTGTACGGCACGCCGGACCCGGGCAAGCGGATCCTCAGCATCATCGACGACGCCCGTCAGCGCAAGATCAACGCCGAAAAGGATGCCGCCGCGCGCGAGAACATCATTTCGGGGGCCAAGGGCTGGGGCGGTTATGGCGCCTTTGACAAGGAAGAACGGGTGAAGGCGCTCGACTGGCTTGGCTTCAAGAGCCAGCTGGTTTTCCCGACCTATGGCCTTGGGCTGGTCAAGCGCGCCAAGGATACGGCCAGCCTGTACAAGGCGGTTCATGCGCTGAATCAGGCGCAGGCGGATTTCTGCAGCGCGGACAAGCGCATGATCTTTGTTGCGTTCACCCCGCTCGATGATCCGGCGCTCGCGCTCGACATTCTCGACAAGGCGATCGCGCTGGGCGCTGGCGCCGTCATGGTCGGCTCCAACCCGCCGGGCAACGAACGCTCGCCCGGCCACCCGGATTTCGACCCGTTCTGGCAAAAGCTCACCGACCACGACTTGCCGTTCGTGATCCACATCGGCCCGGGCACGATGAAGCAGCCGACGGCCTATCACAACAATGGCCGCCAACGGGCGCCCGACCTCCACGGCGGTGGCGAGAACCTGCGCTTCCCGGATTATCTGACGCTTTGGTATGCGCCCCAGATGTTCCTTACCGCGATGGTCTATGACGGCGTGTTCCAGCGCCACCCGACGCTGCGCGGCGCAGTGCTGGAGGCAGGCGCTGGCTGGATGCCCGATTTCCTGCGCCAGCTGGACCATGGCTACAAGTCGTTCAAGAAGACCGACCCGAGCCTGCAGCAGATGGACCTGTCACCGTCGGAATATATCCGCCGCGCGATCAAGGTTTCGCCCTTCCCCGATGAGGATGTCGGCATCATGATCAAGGATGCAGGGCCGGAGCTGTTCCTGTTCACGTCCGACTATCCGCATCCCGAAGGGACGCGCGATCCGATCGGCAAGTTCGAGAAGTCGATGGGCGACCTCGATGAGGATGCGAAGGATCATTTCTACCGCCGCAATTACGAAGCCCTGATGGGCTGGGACAAGGCGGAGGCAGCCGCGGTCGCCGCGGAATGATCCGGACGGCCTGACATGCGCCGGCCGAGCGAAGTGCGCTCGGCCGGCGTTTCGCGCCCGGCCCGCTTCTGCGGCACCAGCGCACGCCCGACGCGTTGACGGCAGGCAATAATGCGGAGAGGTCACATGCCAGCCGAGCCAGCGGCCCGCGCACCATGCCCGCGTCGAGCGCATGGCACCCCTGCGATGTGCCGCGAAGGACCGGGTCGTGGCTGACTTCCTGAAGGCGCGCCGCCGCATGGTGGATGTGCAGATCGCGCGGCGCGGTATCCGCGACGCAGCGGTGCTGGAGGCGCTGCGCACCGTTCCGCGGGAGCGCTTCGTGCCCGAGCGGCTGGTCGAGTTCGCCTATGAGGATTCGCCCCTGCCGATCGAAGCGGATCAGACCATTTCCCAGCCCTATGTCGTGGCGGCGATGGCCGAGGCGGCGGAGATCGGCCCGGAGGACCGCGTGCTCGAGGTGGGCGGCGGCTCCGGCTATGCGGCGGCAGTGCTGGGCGAGATCGCGGCCGAGGTCATTTCCATCGAGTGCCGCAGCGAACTCGCCGCCTTGGCCAGGCAGCGGATGGCGGAGCTTGGCTATGCCAATGTCAGCATCCGCGAAGGCGATGGCACGCTCGGCGCGCCTGATGACGCGCCATTTGATGCAATCCTGGTGGCCGCAGGCAGCCCCGACATTCCGGCGGCGCTTCGGGATCAACTGGCGATCGGCGGCCGGCTGATCATCCCGGTCGGCCCGCCGGATCAGCAATCCTTGTGCAAGCTGACGCGCACCAGCGATGGCATCGAGCGGCAGGACCTGGGCGCGGTGAGCTTCGTGCCGCTGGTCGGCCAGCAGGGCTGGCAGGAGGACGGCAGCCGGGCCGCGAGCAACCACCGCCCGGGCGCCGCGCGCAAGCAAAGCCTGCCCGAACTGATCGCCGACGCTGCCGAGCCGCTTCCCGATTTCGATGATCCTGCCTTTGGCCGGCTGTTCGATCGCTTTGCCGACCGCCGCGTCGTCCTGCTCGGCGAGGCAAGCCACGGCACCAGCGAGTTCTACCAGGCGCGGGCCGCGATCACCCGTCACCTGATCGAGCATCATGGCTTCACCATTGTCGCTGTCGAAGCCGACTGGCCAGACGCAGCGACGGTGGATCGCTATGTCCGTCATCGCGAGCCGCGCAGCGGCGCCGAAAAGCCGTTTCAGCGCTTCCCCACCTGGATGTGGCGCAACACCGACATTCAGGCGCTGATCCACTGGTTGCACGATCACAATGCCGCCATTCCGCAGATGGAGCGACGCGCGGGCTTCTACGGCCTAGACATCTACAACATGTCCGGATCGATCGAGGCAGTGCTCGACTATCTCGACCGGGTCGATCCGGAGGCGGCCGGGATCGCGCGCGAACGCTATGGTTGCCTGACGCCGTGGCAGAACGATCCCGCGACCTACGGCCGGGCGACCCTGAACCGCGGCTATGCGCAATGTGAGCAGGTCGTGATCGACCAATGCCGCGAATTGCTCCGCAAGCAGCTAGATTATGCCGGCGGCGACGGAGACGCGTTTCTCGATGCGGCGCAAAACGCCCGGCTGATCGCGTCGGCCGAGCGATATTATCGCATCATGTATTATGGCGGCGCGGAAAGCTGGAACCTGCGTGACACTCACATGTTCGAGACGCTCCGCAACCTTCTGGAGGCGCGCGGGCCAGATGCGAAAGCGGTCGTCTGGGCCCACAACAGCCATATCGGCGATGCGCGCCACACTGACATGGGCCTGATGCGCGACGAGCTCAACATCGGTCAGCTCTGCCGCGAGGAATGGGGAAAGCAGGTCGCGCTCGTCGGTCTCGGCACGCACACCGGCACCGTCGCGGCCGCCACCGACTGGGATGGCGACATGGAGGTCAAGCGCGTCAACCCGTCCCGCCGCGACAGTTACGAGCGGCTGTTCCACGACAGCGGCCAAGGCCGGTTCCTGCTCGATCTCTCCCCTGGCCGGCACGAGGCACTGCGACGCGCGCTGACGGAGTCGCGGCTGGAGCGCTTCATAGGCGTCATCTACCGGCCCGATACCGAACTCTGGAGCCATTACAGCCAGGCGGTGCTGCCCGAGCAGTTCGACGCTTATCTGTGGTTCGACGAAACCAAGGCGGTGACGCCGCTGGGGCCGGAGCATCACCGCGGGATGCCGGAAACCTATCCGTTCGGCGAATAACCGTGCCGTGGTTTCCGCCGACAAGGCGCGCTTGGGATCAGCCGGCGAAAGCCTGCGCCACTTCGGCGAGGAGGCGGTCTTCCTGTTCCTCGTAGCGCGGCGAAAAGTGAAAGGGCTCCAGTCGGCGGGCGCCGCATTCGCGCCCGATCTCACCGGCCGCCGTGGTGGTCAGATGGGCCCGCGCGGCGGCACGGGCGGCATCCTCCGATGCGAAGCTGGCCTCGATGAAGAGCAGGTCGGCCTCGCGACACAGGGACGCGATTGCCCGGCGATTGGCGGGCGTGTCGGCAACATCGGTGACATACCCGATCTTCTGCCCGCGCTCGACGCTGACTAGCGAGCGTAACTGGCCGAGCGGGGCGGCCGTGCCGTTCGGCAGATCAATCGCGGTATCGTCGGGAAGGTTCTCGCGAACGGCGGCCTTAAGATCCTTGAGCCATGCACCAACCGTGAGGCCCGCTTCCTCCACGCGATTGCGCCACACGTTGACGTGGCACGCCTCCTCCAGCGCGAAGCCGAGGCACGGTCCATGATGTTGCAGGATCGCGGCGCGCAGGCGCCAGTGGGGGCCTTCGAGCATGATGCCGTCGCTTGTTGTGCTTTCGCCCCGGGGTTCGGGTGCGAAGCCGGTGGAGAAGCGGAAATGGGTTTCCGCGGTCGTGCCCGGCGCCACCAGTTCCCGCACGGTGAACAGCAGTTCGGTGTCGTAGCGCCCGACGAGATCCCAGGTATAGCCGGCCAGCTTGTGACCGATGCATTCGGCAAGACCGGCCGGCCCGACAAGATCGATCTGCGCGGCCCGGCCGACGTTGACCCGCAACAAGGTGTCGAACCCGATCAGATGGTCCATGTGCATGTGCGACACGCCGACGGCGCGTACGCGCAGCAAGTCGCGCGCGCTCAGCGCGGACAGGTCGCCAAGGTCGAACAGCACGGCGCCGCGCTCATGCGCGACTTCGACGAACACGGCGGGATCGCCGAAGCGGTCATTTACCAGCGATGGCCGTAGCGATGGGGTCATGCGCGCGATGCCATGCAAGAGGTTGTTGCCGGGCGCGTGACTTCAGCCAGGTCTTCGCCGTCGCCGGCATAGGCAAACCCCAAATGGTGCGTCAACGTTCCCGATGGTGTGGCGCGCGACGCGTGGAAGCTGAACGGCGGCGCCGGATCAACAGTCGGTCGCGCCCTGCGGCGTCCCGACCGGATGCGCGCTGCGGCCCCTCTCCAGCCCTTCGCCTCGCCTCACGACGACCGTCGTTCTGTTGTGAACCGACGCGCCCGTTCTGGGTTGAAGGCGCAGGGACATGCCGCCCGATCCCGGAGCCGCATTCCAGCCGCGCCTGAAGGAGCTACCCCATGAAAGCAGTCGTCTTCCACGCCATTGGTGATATTCGCGTCGAGGACGTGCCCGAGCCCCAGGTCGAAGCGCCGACCGATGCGATCGTTCGGCTGACCGCCAGCGCAATCTGCGGCACCGACCTGCATTTCGTGCGGGGCACCTTCTCCGGCGTCGAAAAGGGCCAGATCCTTGGCCATGAAGGCGTTGGCATCGTCGAAAGCGTCGGCGGACAAGTGACGACGATCAAGGTCGGGCAGCGGGTGATCATCCCTTCCACGATCGGCTGCGGCCATTGCCAGTTCTGCGACAACGGCTTTTTTGCGCAGTGTGACAATGCCAATCCCGGCGGAAAGCTGGCCGGTACGTCCTTCTTCGGGGGCCCGGCCGCCGCTGGCGGTTACAAGGGCCTTCAGGCGGAGAAGGCACGAGTGCCCTGGGCGGATACCAACCTGGTGCCGATCCCCGACGAGATCGACGACGACACCGCTTTGTTGATGAGCGACATCCTGCCGACCGCCTGGTTCGGCGCCGACCTCGCCGAGATCGAGGAAGGCGACCATGTGGTGGTGTTCGGTTGCGGCCCGGTCGGCCAGCTCGTGATTGCTTCGGCCAGGCTGATGGGTGGCAAGGTGATCGCGGTGGACCGCCTGCCCGATCGCCTGGCGATGGCGAAGCGACAGGGAGCCGAGACGATCAACTTCGACGAGGTCGAGCCAGTGGAGGCCATTCGCAAGCTGACCAATGGCGATGGCGCGCGGCGGATCATCGACGCGGTCGGCGTCGATGCAGAGCATGCCCATGGCGGACCCGCCAAGCCCGGCCTGATCGGCAAGGTGGCCGATGCCGTCGAGCAGCGGCTGATCGAACCTACCGCCAGGACGCTGGGCAAGCACTTCATCGCCGGCAACAGCCCCAATCAGGTGCTGAACTGGGCGGTTGAGGCAGTCGCCAAAGGCGGGACGCTGGCGATCATCGGCGTTTATCCGCCGACCGACACCCATTTCCCGATCGGGCAGGCGATGAACAAGAACCTGACGCTTCGCATGGGGAATGCGAACCATCGCCGTTATTATGACGTGCTGATCGACCACGTGCGCTCCGGCCGGCTCGATCCGGCCAAGATCCTGACCGAAGTCGAGCCGATGACCGGGGCGATCGAGGCCTACAAGGCATTCGACGAGCGGCAGCCCGGCTGGATCAAGGTGAAGCTGGAGCCGTCCGCCTGACCCTTTGCGGGAGCGATGCGATGAGCAAGATGACGAGCGACTTCTTCGTCGAGCGGCTGAAGGCGTGGGGCGTCACCCGCATCTACGGCTATTCCGGCGACGGCATCAACGGCGTGCTGGGCGCACTTCAGCGGGACGAAGGATCCGACGACGCCATCGAATTCATCCAGGTCCGGCACGAGGAGATGGCCGCCTTCATGGCAGTGGCACATGCCAAGTTCACCGGCGAACTCGGCGTCTGCCTCTCCACCGGCGGCCCCGGCGCGACTCACCTCGTGACCGGCCTTTACGATGCGAAGGCCGATCACGTGCCGGTGCTGGCGATCGCCGGCCAGGCCGAGACCACGGTGCGCGGCGCGAGCTACCAGCAGGAGCTGAACCTCGACCGGCTGTTTGCCGATGTCGCGGATTTCACGCAGGAATGTTCATCGCCGGCGCAGCTGCGCCACCTCGTCGACCGCGGCATACGCGTGGCGATCGCGCGCAACGGCGTCACCGCGCTGGTGCTGCCCAAGGATGTGCAGGACGAGCCGTGGGAGGAGCCAAAGGTCGCACATGGCTTCACGCGCTCCGGCCCCGGCTATTCCCGTCCCCGCGTGGTCCCGCAGGAAAGCGACCTGCGCCGCGCCGCCGAGGTGCTGAACGCCGGCCGCAAGGTCGCCATCCTGATCGGCGCCGGTGCGCGAGACGCGGCCGATGAGGTGATTGCGGCCGCCGAAACCTTGGGCGCGGGCATTGCGAAGGCGCTGCTCGGCAAGGACGTTCTGCCCGATGACCTGCCGTTCGTCACCGGCGCCATCGGCCTGCTCGGCACCAAGCCTTCGTCGGACATGATAAGCGGCTGCGACACATTGTTGATGATCGGCACCGGCTTTCCCTGGGCCGAGTTCCTGCCGCCCGACGGGCAAGCGCGGGCGGTGCAGATCGACATTGCGCCCGAGATGCTGGGGCTTCGCTATCCCGTCGAGGTCAACCTGCACGGCGATGCCGCCGAGACGTTGCGCGCCTTGCTCCCGCTCCTGCAGCGCCAGGCGGATCGCGAATGGCGCGACGGGATCGAAGCGAGCGTGGCCACATGGTGGCAAACGCTGGAGGATCGCGCGATGGCGCCGGCCAACCCGGTCAACCCGCAGCGCGTGGTCTGGGAAATGTCGCCGCAATTACCGGCCGACGCGATCGTCACATCCGATTCCGGCTCCTGCGCCAATTGGTATGCGCGCGATTACCGGGTGAAGGCGGGGCAGCGAGCGTCGCTGTCGGGCGGTCTCGCCTCCATGGGTGCTGCCGTCCCTTATGCGATCGGCGCGAAGTTTGCGCATCCCACGCGGCCCGTCGTTGCGCTGGTCGGTGACGGCGCGATGCAGATGAACAACATGGCCGAGCTGATCACGGTGCAGAAATACTGGCAGCGCTGGGCCGACCCGCGGTTCATCGTTTGCGTCTTCAACAACCAGGACCTGAACGAGGTCACCTGGGAACAGCGCGTGATGGAGGGCAATCCGCGCTTTGCGACGACGCAGGACCTGCCGGACGTGCCTTATGCCAGGTTCGCCGAGCTGATCGGCCTGCAAGGCATCTATGTCGCGACGCCGGATGCGCTCGCTGGTGCATGGGCGGAGGCACTGGCGGCGGATCGGCCGGTGGTGCTGGAGGTAAAGGTCGATCCCGAAGTGGCCCCCTTCCCGCCGCACCTGACCTTCGAGCAGGCCAAGGCTTTCATGTCCTCGATCGTGAAAGGCGATCGCGGCGCGGGACAGGTGCTGATCGACACGGCGCGGCAGCTTTTCCACGAGGCAAAGCCCGGCTGAACCCAGGGCGGCGGAGGCACGTCGGCGCTGCTTCAACGGCGTTGCCGGCCCTCGCGTTCAAACCGACGTACCGATCAGCCTGCCAATGCCGGCGGTCACCGTCATCGCCAACGCGCCCCAGAAAGTAACCCGCACGACCGAGCGCCACGGCGATGCGTCTCCAGCGATCGCACCAAGCGCGCCCAGCACGGCGAGACAGAGCAGCGAGACCAGGGACACCAGCACGATGAGCAGCCGCTCCGGCGCGAACGCAGCCGCCAGAAGCGGTGCGGCGGCACCGGCGCTGAAGGTCGCCGCAGACGTCAGTGCTGCCTGAAGCGGGCGAGCCATCGACAGATCGGATAATCCCAGTTCGTCACGGGCGTGAGCGCCAAGCGCGTCCCTGGCCATCAACTGGTCCGCGACCTTTCGCGCCAGCTCCAGATCAAGCCCGCGCCCGACATAGATCTGCGCCAGCTCCTCACGCTCGAACGCTGGCTGTTCGGCAAGCTCGCGGCGTTCGGTCGCCAGATTGGCTCGTTCGCTGTCGGATTGCGAACTGACCGAGACATATTCCCCGGCTGCCATCGACATCGCGCCCGCAACCAGCGCGGCCACCCCGGCGAGCAGTACGCCCGCGCTGCCCGTGTCGGACGCGGCCACGCCGACAATCAGGCTGCCCGTAGAGACGATGCCATCATTGGCGCCGAGCACGGCCGCGCGCAGCCAACCGATACGCTCCACGCTGTGCCGTTCGGTATGGGCCTGAAGACTTCGCATTCGCTGTTCTTTGCACCCGCGCATGGGCGCCGCACTTCGTAAAGTCCCGAGGGTCAGTGACCTCTCGGCTTGCGCATCATGTTCGATGACAGGCGCCGGCGCGGTGGCTAACCTTGGCACATGACCATCCGCATCCTCATGGCTGGCGGCACCGGGCTGATCGGCGGCCTCCTCACCCGCCGTCTTCTGCGGCGTAGCGACGTTGCACTGGACAGCCTGGTGCGATCGCCGACGCTGCCGTGCGAGCGCAGGATCGATTTCGATGCGCTGGCTGCTGACGGTAGCGCGATCGAAAGCGGACGGGCGGAAGTTGGCGTCTCCTGTCTTGGTACAACCCGCCGAGCAGCGGGATCGCCGGACGCGTTCCGCCGCGTCGACCACGACTTCGTCGTCGCGTTCGCGAAGCTGGCGCGTCGTTCCGGCGCGAAGCGGTTCATTCTCGTCAGTTCGGTCGGCGCGGGTGGCAGCGGGCTTTACCTGGCCACCAAGGGCGACACCGAAAGCGCCATCCGGTCGCTTGGCTTCGATCGGGTGGACATCATGCGGCCGAGCCTCCTCCTGGGGCCGCGAGCTGATCGGCGCCCCGCGGAGTTCCTGGGGCAGCGGCTGGCGCCGCTGCTCAACCCTTTCCTCGTCGGCCCGCTCGCCCGCTATGGCGCCGTGGACGCGGACGTGGTCGCCGCGGCGATCGCTCAGCTCGCAACCCACACTGCGCCAGGCGTGTACGTGCATCACGTGCCGGAAATTCGCGCGCTCGCCCGTCGCTGACGGGTCGGCGGGCATCCGCCGGTCCATAAGATCGGGCCGGCAGTCGCGGGCGTTGGTCTCATTCCCGCGGCGAGGCGTCGGGCATGTGAAGAAACCGGCTGGCTTGGTGTCTTCTTCGATGCCTATGTTCGGTACGTGAGTTCGCGGATCACGCGAGCCGAAACAAGGCTGGCGGCTACCAAATGGAGAGAAGCATGCCCTCAACCAACAATGGCACGCCCGGCGATGCTCCGGCGGTGGCAGCCAGGGCGGTCAGCTATTCCGGCATCGGTGGACCCGAAGTGATCGCGATCACCAACCGCACGGTTCGCCCGCCCGCCGCCGGCGAGGTGCGCTTGAGGGTACAGGCTGCGGCGGTGAACCCGACCGACATCGCGTGGCGCGATCCTGGTCGCCCCGATGGGCATTGGCCGCTCACGCCCGGCATGGATGCGGCAGGCATCGTGGAGGCTGTCGGCCCCGGCGTGTCTCGCCTTGCGATCGGAGATCAGGTCATGGCCGCCGTCCTTCCGGCCCGACCGGAGGGTGGCGCACAGGCGACCTATATCGTCGTGCCCGAAGCGTCGGTGGTGAAAATCCCCGCCGATACGTCCATCGAAGCCGCCGCGACCTTGCCGATGAACGGCCTGACCGCGCTTCACGCGCTGGAGAATGCGGGATTGTCTGAAGGACAGGTTCTGGCGGTCAGCGGCGGTGCGGGTCTGCTCGCCTCTTATGCCATCGCCATCGCCAACCGCCGCGGCATCACCGTGGTGGCGGACGCGAAGCCCGAGGAGCGGGATCTGGTTCGAAGCTATGGCGCAACAACAGTCGTGGCGCGAAGTGACGACTTCGCCGGCGCCGTGCGGCAGCAGTTTCCGGACGGCGCCGACGCCCTGCTCGACACCGCTTTGTTGGGCGAGCGCGGGTTTGCGGCCATTCGCGACGGCGGCGTGTATCTTCCCGTGCGGGGATGGGCCAAGGACAGCGAGCGCGGCATTCAGGTAAAGCCGGTCTGGGTGAGCAAGGTACTCGATCGAACCGACTGGCTCGACGCGCTGCGCACCTTCGCGGAGGACGGCACGATCAGGCTGCGCGTTGCAGGCGAGTTCCCGCTGGACGAGGTTGCGGCGGCACAACAGGCCCTGGCCGCAGGCGGGATTCGTGGGCGGCCGGTGCTGATCCCGTGAATAGTGCCGATGGAGAGCATCCATCGCTGCGCCGCCTTCGAAGCCAGGGGCTCGGCAGATGATCAGGCTGTCGACGTTCCGTCCAAGACTTTCGGAAAGATGACGGATCAGCCGTGCGATCTGACGCGGACGCAAATGATGCTCAGCATGGCATCGTGATCCCGCGAGGTGCTCGGTTGCTCGCTTCCGGACACTAGCAGGAGCGCGAGGAGAAGATCGAGTGACACGGGGGGCTTCGCAATCGAGGATGACCCTTCGGTCGAAGTGCCAGACGCCAATGAATAATAAGCTCGGTGCGAGAAAGTACGCCGTCTGTGTAAATGGGTGTGATTACGACTATCGCTATATCCACTATTCCGTCGACAAGTCTTACCCCAATAAGCTCACTTGTGGCGTCTTTCAGAAGTAGGATGTCTGCCGATGTCCTGTCCGGTCCACGATCCGGGCGTTTTGGCGTGCAGTGAAGCGGACGGTACTGCAAAGGCCATCCGCTATTTGGTGGAGCGCGCGCCAGCAGTCCTCCTGCATCCCCAAGTAACGCCGCTCCTGCGCAAGTTCATGAAACCGCGACAATACTCGGGCTCAACGCGCGCGGCCTGGCTCGCCGGGCACTCCGGCGGTCGAAAGACGATGGTTCACCGCCCGTCGAGCCGCGAGGGGCTGCGGCGTCGGGCACGATTCGCCTGATAAGAACATAAATTCGAGTATCAGGGTAGCAGGGACTAATGCGTACTTTTGCCAGAACGAACAGCGGTACAACGAACGACGACACCATCCGAGGGACCAATCTCAACGATCTCATCCGTGCGCTGGCCGGGGCGGATCGGGTTGAGAGCGGCGACGGTGATGACGACATCTATGGCGGCGACGGCGACGATTTCCTGCTCGGCGGCGCGGGGATCGACTTCCTCTACGGCGAGAACGGCAACGATCGGCTCGACGGCGGCTGGGGCGCTGATCGCCTGATCGGCGCGGACGGCAATGACATCATCTCCGGCGGCGAGGACGGCGACACGATCGAGGGCGGGCTGGGCCACGACCAGATCCTGGGCGATGCCGGCAACGACATCATCTATGGCGGCGACGGCCGTGACTATCTCGACGGCGGCTATGGCGATGACGTCATCTATGCCGGCGCGGGCGATGACGGGTTCCTCAACGAGATCAACCCGGCCACCGGCAAGCTGACGACAATGGCGGTTGGCGGCGGTGCCGGCAACGACACGATCTACGGCGAAGACGGCAATGACAAGCTGAAGGGCCAGTCGGGCAACGACAAGGTCTATGGTGGCAACGGCAATGACCGCGTCGATGGGGGGGACGGTGACAATTGGCTGGAAGGCGGCAGCGGCGACGACATCATCTCCGCCGAATATGGCGTGGACGTCCTGCTCGGCGGTGACGGCCGGGACAATATGCAGGCAGGCGCCGGCAACGACTATCTCGAAGGCGGCAATGACGCCGACAACATGAACGGAGAGGCCGGCGACGACCAGATGTTCGGTGATGCCGGCGACGATTACATGCTGGGCGGCGCCGGGGCGGACCGGATGCACGGCGGCGTGGGGGCCGACAAGCTGTTCGGGGAAGCGGGCGCTGACCAGATGTGGGGCGATGCCGGCGCGGACTGGTTCGTTTTCAAGGGCGCCGGGGCGCTGGATGGCGGCGACACCATCATGGACTTCCAGGATGGCATCGACCGCATCGTGCTGGAAAAGCTGGGCGTCACTGCGTTCCGCAGCGGCGGGGCACCGGGCACGGTGTTCGCGCATGATCTGGCTAATGGCGATGTCGCGCTCGATGTTGTCACGTCGAGCGGTGCGACCTTCTCCATTCACCTGGCCGACCCGTCGGGCACGCTGAGCGCGGCTCATCTTTCGTCGGCGGACTTCCTGTTCGCCTGACCGGGTGAAGCGCCGGCGCGACCAGGCGCGCCGGCGCTTCCTGCCGGGGGATGACATTACGCGAAGAACTCAATCTTCCGCGAAGGCCAGACTGCCAGAACAAGATCCCCACCAGCTTTATCGACAAGTCGAGTTGCGGTGATTGGCAGTACAATCACCTAGGCACCCGTCGCGCCAGGATAAAAGCATACCCACCAAGTGCCGGCTAACACTTCGGGATGGTTGCGATAATTTACGACTCGGGTTAGACTTGCCTAACCGACACAGGTGGATAGCCGGCACAGCCCGCGCAAACGGGTCATGTCGGGCACGATTTCGCAAAGCGGAGCGCCAGACTGGTCGGAACCGCCGTCAAAGACGGCAGGGGAGGACCGATGAAGGCTCGCGATTGGGCGCTGCTTGGCGCATCCGTTTGTTCCATCGTCACCGCAAACAGCGCCAGCGGTCAGGCCGCACAATCACCACCGCCATCTTCCCCCAACGGAACGACACAGGCGCCCGACGCCGCGGCCGCCAACACCAGCGCCCTGGAAGACATCATCGTTACTGCCGAGAAGCGCGAACAGCGCATCAATGACGTCGGCATGTCGATCCAGGTGCAGTCGGGTGAACAGCTGACCCAGCTTGGCATCACCGATACCGCCAGCCTTGCGAAGGTCACGCCCGGCCTGAACTTCACACCCAGCGCCTATGGCACGCCGATCTATACCATCCGCGGTGTCGGCTTTCAGGATACCTCGCTAGCAGCCAGCCCGACCGTCAGCGTTTATACCGACGAAGTGCCCCTGCCCTTTTCGGTCATGACGCTGGGCGCCGCGCTGGATGTTCAGCGGGTGGAAGTGCTGAAGGGGCCGCAGGGCATCCTGTTCGGCCAAAATGCCACCGGCGGCGCGATCAACTATATCGCCAACAGGCCGACACCGGATTTTCAGGCGGGCGTGTCGATCAGCTACGGGCGCTTCGATCAGCTTGACCTGCAGGCCTTCGTCTCTGCGCCCATCAGCGAGACGCTGGGCTTCCGCTTCGCGGTGCGGCGCCAGTCGATGAGCGACTGGCAGCGGGGCTACACCACGCCGCTTACTGCGGGTCAGCAGGACATCTGGATCGGCCGCCTGCTGCTGGAATGGGAGCCGTCCGATTCCTTTCGCGCGCTGCTGAACGTCAACGGCTGGCGTGATCGCAGCGACACCCCCGTGCCGCAGCTGTTCGGTGTGGTCGCGCTCAATCCGGTGAACGGCGTCGATCCGCGCATCCTCAACTACCCGCTCGCGCCGCATAACCCGCGCGCGGCCGATCGCAGCATCTGCATCAACAACTCGCCATTCAACGAGCCCTTCAACCAAATCCCGCCGCCTTACGGCTATCCGCGACCGACCACGGCGGACAATTGCACCACCCTGGCGCGGGACATCGGCTTCTACGCCGCCTCGCTGCGCATGGAATATGATCTGACCGAAGGCATCACCCTTACCTCGCTCAGCGCGTTCGAGCGCTATGATCGCGACCAGCCGGTCGAGGGGGACGGCATCATCTATCAGAATTACGAATCCCAGCAGCGCGGGTTCATTGAGAGCATTTACCAGGAACTGCGGCTCGGCGGGGATTTCGGCGGGCGGGGCAATTGGATCGTCGGCGCCAATTACGAGCGTGACAGGACGTACGACAATTTCCTTCAGAGCTATGGCGGCTCCTCCGCGGTGCCAACGCTGGGGGTGCTGCTGGGACCGACCAACCCGCGCAATCGGCAGAAGACGAGCACCTACGCGGTGTTCGCCAATGCAGAATTCCCCATCACCGACAGCCTCTCGGTTCACGCCGGCGCTCGCTATACGAAGGTCGACAAGGATTACGCCGGCTGCGCCCATGATTCCGGCGACGGCACGTGGTCGGCGGCATCGCAGGCGATCCAGAACCTGCTCGCTCTGGTGAATGGCTTCATCACCCCGGCGCAATATGCCGCAGGCCAGGGGCCGGGCATCAATGTCGGGCCGGGCGCCTGCGCCACCACTGGCCCCGCCCCGACCTTCAACCCAGCCGTTCCCGATTTCCGGTCCCAGCTGAACCAGGACAATGTCTCCTTCCGCGTCGGCGTCGACTGGAAGGTTGTGCCGGACACGCTGGTTTACGCCAACGTGTCACGCGGCTTCAAAGCAGGCGGCTTCCCGACGGTGGCGACCTCCTCGTTCACCCAGCTCGAACCGGCGGTGCAGGAGCAGCTGACGGCCTACGAAATCGGCGCCAAGTCGACGCTTTTCGACCGCCGGCTACAGCTGAACGCAGCCGGTTTCTATTATGACTACAAGGACAAGCAGATCCTCGGCAGCCTTAACGACCCGGTATTCGGCGCGCTGCCGGCGCTGGTGAACGTCCCCAAGTCGGAAGTGATCGGCTTTGAAGTGTCCGCGGTTGCTCGCCCGACGCAAAGGCTCACCCTTTCGGCAGGTGCCAGCTACGCCAAGAGCAAGGTGCGCGGCGATTATTTCAACTTCGACCCCTTCTCGCCTGTCCCGGTGAATTTCCGCGGCGAGCCATTCCCCAGCTCGCCGCCGTGGCAGGCCTATGCCGATCTTCAATATGAATGGCCGTTGACCGCCGATATCAACGCCTTCCTGGGCGCGACGGTGAACTATCAGAGCTTTACCCGGACGTTCTTCTACGACCAGGGTCCGAACCCGGTACAGCCGCGCGACCTGCTTCGCGTTCCTGGCCGGACGCTGCTGGATCTGCGTGCCGGGATCGAGCGTGGGCCGTGGCGGCTGCAGGCCTATGGGCGCAACGTGACCAACGAATGGTATTGGACGTCGGCGGTCCACACGAATGATATTCTCGGGCGCTATACCGGCATGCCCGCCACCTACGGCGTCATCCTGTCGTGGCATTACTGATCGCCGCGCCTGCCATTTGGCGGGTCAGGGCACACTGAGCGGAAGCATTGCCGCCATCACTGACAAAGGCTCACTTTGCGCCGTGATGGCGCAACGTGCTGGACACAGCCGCCATCGACATTAGCCTGGATTAATCCGTAACGGGGCAGATCGCGGGGTGTGTGAATGAAGCCGGCAGTTGGTCTGTCGCTGTTGGCATTGCTCCTCATTCCCACGACCGTTGCCGGCAACAGCAGCCCGCAGGTCGTGCTGGCTACGCCGGGGGGCAATGGCGGGGCGGTTGAACGGTTCACCATCCGCTTCAGCCAGGCGATGGTCGCGCTCGGCGATCCGCGTGCGACCGGGCCCATCAACGTCACCTGCAGCGTCAATGGCGAGGGACGCTGGGTCGATCAGCAGACCTATGTCTGGGAATTCGCCAGCGCGCTTCCCGGCGGAACCACGTGCGAGGTGAAGACCCGGGAGGGGCTGAAAAGCGCTGGCGGCTATGCGCTGCAGGATGCGCGCAGCTTCACCGTGAGCGCCGGCGGGCCGACCGCCCGTGCGGTCCTGCCCGGCACGCATGAGGAGATCGAGGAGGACCAGGTGTTCCTGGTCGCGGCGAACATGCCCGCCACCCCGCAATCGATCGCTGCCAATGCTTATTGCGCGGTCGACGGCATCGGCGAGAAGATCGCCGTTGACGTGCTGCCGGCCGACATGCCGGGCGAGTTGCTGGCAAAGATGGGTGCCGATCGGTGGGAAGTGCGCAACTTCCTTGAAAACGCCGGCCTGCCCACCGCGGTCCCTGCGGAAGCTGCCGATCGTCGCGAGGCCTTTGCCGGTGTCACAGCCCTGAAGTGCCGCCGGCCGCTGCCGCCCGGCCGGGACATGGCGCTTGTCTGGGGCGCTGGGATCGCCGGTGCGGGTGGGAAGCGCGCAGGCGCCGACCAGCGCTTCGACTATACCGTGCGCAAGCCCTTCACGGCGCGCTTTGAATGCGGCCGCGTTGGTCCGCAGGCCGGCTGCAATCCGGTTGAGAAAGCGTATGTGCGCTTCACCGCCCCGGTGCCGATGAGCGAAGCGGCAAAGATCCGTATTGAAACGGCAGACGGGAAATCGATTGCACCGACGTTCGAGGAGGGCGACCGGCGCAAGGCGACCACTTCCGATGTCACCTTCGCCGCGCCGCTTCCTGCGGCGACGAGCGCACGGCTCGTCATGCCTCAGGGGATCAAGGACGAAAGCGGCCGTGTGCTCGCCAACGGCGAGCGCTTCCCGCTGGACGTCCGCTTCGACCAGGCGCCGCCGCTGGTGAAGTTCGCGGCTGGCTTCGGCATCCTGGAGGCGAAGCAGGGCGGCGTGCTGCCGGTCACCGTGCGCAACGTCGAGCCGGCGATTCAGGGGCGCAACCTGGGTGTGGCCGGGCAGCGTGTGCGCGTGGCCGGAAGTGACGCGGACGTGGCCAAATGGCTCCGCACCGTGGCCGCGGCGGACCGCACCAACATCGAAGAGATCACCCGCGGCAACCGGACGATCCGCATCAATCGCACCGGCGAGAAGCCGATCCTGGGGCCGCGCGCCGGCGAAGCGATGAAGGTGGATCTGCCGGGCAAGGGCAAGGATTTCGAGGTGGTGGGCATTCCCCTCGGCAAGCCCGGCTTTTACGTCGTCGAGCTCGCCAGCCCGATGCTCGGCCGCGCGCTGCTGGGTCGCGACACGCCGCGCTACGTCGCCACATCAGCGCTCGTTACCGACATGGCGGTCCATTTCAAATGGGGCCGCGAGCGCAGCCTCGCATGGGTGACGCAATTGTCCGACGGCAAGCCCGCTGCCAATGCCGAGGTCCGCATCACGGATAGTTGCACGGGCAAGTTGCTGGCACGCGGCGTCACCGACCGTAGCGGCGGGCTGTTCGTCCCCGCGGGTCTCCCCGAACCGGAAACCTATGGCAGCTGCGATTATGACGGCAGCCCGCATCCCCTGATGATCTCGGCGCGGCGCGGCGACGATTACAGCTTCACGCTGACCGAATGGGGCGAAGGCATCCGCCCGTATGATTTCGAGCTGCCCTATGGCTATTCGGCACGGGCGGAGACCGTTCACACCATCTTCGATCGCGCGCTGGTTCGTCAGGGCGAGACGATCCACATGAAGCACATCCTGCGCCGCCCGGTCGGCACCGGCTTCGCGCTGGCGCCGAGTGTCAGGGGCGTGCTGAAGCTGTCGCATCGCGGCTCGGACACGGAGTTCGAGCTTCCGCTGGCGATCGACGCCAATGGTATCGGGGAGAATAGTTGGACCGCCCCGCAAGGTGCTCCGATGGGCGATTACGACCTGTCGATCGTCGCGGAGAACCGCACGATCGAACTGAGCCAGTCATTCCGTGTCGACGAATACCGTCTACCGACGATGCGGGCGACCGTGACCGGGCCAAAGGCGGCTGCGATCCGCCCGACCAGCCTGCCCCTCGACCTTTATGTCGGCTATCTTTCGGGGGGCGGCGCCTCCAACCTGCCGGTGGATGTGCGCATCGGGTGGTTCGCGCGCCAGTCGGCGCCGAGCGGCTATGAGAATTTCACCTTTGGCGGCCGCGCCGTCAGCGAAGGCGTACGCCCGCTGAACGGCGATGGCGAGGAGGAACGCGCCGAGCTGCCACCAACGCAGATGCTGCCGGCGCGGCTCGGCGGCGATGGCACCGCGCGGCAGACGATCCAGGTGCCGCGATCGCTCGACGGCACGGCCGACATGCAGGTCGAAATGGATTATCAGGATGCCAATGGCGAAACGCTGACGGCGTCGCGCACCATCCCGATCTTTGCGTCGGGCGTGCAGCTCGGCATTCGCACCGATGGCTGGCTGATGAAGCAGGACGACCTGCGCCTGCGCTTTGTCGCGCTCGACACCGCGGGCAAGCCGATCAAGGGCCAGAAGATCGCGGTTGCGCTCTACAGCCGCGAAATCCTGACCGCGCGCCGGCGGCTGATCGGCGGCTTTTACGCCTATGACAATCAGCTGCGCACGACCAGGCTCACCGCGTCATGCGCCGCCATCACGGATGCGCAGGGCCTGGCGCAATGCAGCGTGGATCCCGGCGTTGCCGGGGAGGTCTATGCCGTCGCCACGACGACCGACGGCGACGGCAATGTCGCCCGCGCGGTGCGCAGCGTGTGGCTGGCGGGTGACGAGGACTGGTGGTTCGGCGGCGACAATGGCGACCGCATGGATGTCGTGCCCGAACAGCTCGCCTACAAATCCGGCGACACCGCCCGCTTCCAGGTTCGCATGCCATTTCGCCAGGCAACCGCGCTGGTGACGGTGGAGCGCGAAGGCGTGATGTCGAGCTTCGTCACGCAACTGTCGGGCAATGATCCGGTCGTTTCCGTGCCGCTGCAGGGCATGTATGCGCCCGACGTGTTCGTTTCGGTGATGGTCGTCCGTGGCCGTGTCGAAAGTGGCTTCTGGACCTGGGTCCATCGCATCGCGCGCACGCTGGGCCTGTCGAACACGCCGGACGAGGCGCAGGAGCCGACCGCGCTGGTTGACCTCGCCAAACCGGCCTATCGGATGGGTATCGCCAAGATAAAGGTTGGCTGGGAAGCGCATCAGCTCCAGGTCGCGGTCAGCGCCGATCGGGAGCGTTATGCACCGAGGGACGTGGCGCAAGTGGCGGTGCAGGTGCGCAAGCCTGATGGCAGTCCCGCCCGCACCGCGGACCTTGCCTTCGCCGCGGTCGATCAGGCGCTGTTGCAGCTTGCCCCCAACGAAAGCTGGGATGTCCTGACCGCAATGATGGGCGAGCGTCCGCTTTCCGTACTCACCGCGACGGCCCAGACTCAGGTGGTCGGCAAACGCCACTATGGCCGCAAGGCGGTGGAGGCCGGCGGTGGCGGCGGCGACGCCTCGGGACTGAACCGCGAGAACTTCCAACCGGTGCTGCTATGGCGCGGCCGAGTTGCGCTGGACGCGGCGGGCAAGGCGCGGCTGCCCGTTCCGCTGTCGGACGCGCTGTCGTCGTTCAAGCTGGTGGCGATTGCCACGGATGGTGCGCAGTTGTTCGGCACCGGCACCGCAGCCATCCGCACCGCGCAGGATCTGTCGCTATATGCGGGACTGCCGCCGATGGTGCGCAGCGGCGACAGCTACGCGGCCGCCTTCACGCTGCACAACGGTTCCGCCAAGCCGATGACGGTTACGGCCAATGTCGACGTGTTCCCGCGGGTCGCAGTCGGCCGGCCGCTTACCGTGACGATCCCGGCGGGCGGCGCCAAGGCGGTGGCCTGGAACCTTATCGCGCCCGAGGGGCACGATCGCCTGCGCTGGCAAGTCAGCGCCCGCGCTGCCGATGGCCGCGCTGCCGATCGGCTGACGGTGACGCAGGATGTGATCCCGGCCGTCCCCGTCGAGGTGTGGGCGGCGACGCTCACCCGCATTGGCGCGGGTTCACAGATCCCGATCGCGCCACCCAGCGGCGCATTGCCGGGCCGGGGCAGCGTCTCGATCCGTCTCGACGACAGCCTCGCACCGCCCCTGCAGGGTGTTCGGGACTATATGGCCGCTTATCCCTACCAGTGTTTCGAACAGCGCCTGTCGCGGATCGTCGTTCATGGCGACGCCGCCGGCTGGGCGACGCTGGCGGCCGAGCTTCCCACCTATCAGGCGCCCGACGGCCTGTTGCGCTACTTCCCGGGCGACCAGCTCAGCGGGTCGGAAGCGCTCACGGCCTACGTCCTGTCGATCACGGGCGAAGCGGGGCTGTCCATCCCGGATACGGCACGGACCCGCATGATCGAGGCGATGAAGGCCGTGCTCGACGGGCGCCTGCGTCGCGAGGATTATGGCGATGTGCGTCTCCAGCGTGTCGCCGCGCTCACCGCGCTCGCGCGCGCCGGCGCTGCAACCCCCGCCATGCTTGGTCAGATCGGCCTGCCGCTTGCCGAAATGCCTACCGCCACGCTGGCCGACTATCTCGCCGCGCTTGATCGCATTCCCGGCCTTGGCAACGCTCCTGCCCTGCGCGCCGAGGGCGAGCGCATCTTGCGCACCCGTCTCGTCTATGAGGGCACGCGGCTGGACCTTTCCGATCAGGCGGCGCAACCCTGGTGGCTGATGTCCTCCGGCGACGAGGCTGCGATCAAGGCCACGCTCGTCACGCTCGGCCGTCCCGGCTGGGAGGATGACAGCGCGCGGATGATGATGGGCACGGCGCTGCGCCAGTCGCGCGGCCATTGGGATACGACCACGGCCAACGCCTGGGGCGTCATTGCGGCCCGCAGGTTCGCCGCCCTCTACCCTGCGGACGCGGTCGCCGGCACCACGATGCTCGCTTATGGCGCGCGCCGGACCGCCCGGGACTGGCCACTCGCGAGCGAGCAGCGCAGTCTCGCCTTTCCGCTGGCGCCCACGCCCATGCCGCTGCGCCTTGCCCAGTCGGGCGGTGCGGGCCCCTGGGCGACCGTCTCCGTCTCCGCGGCGGTTCCGCTGACCCGTCCGCTCGCCGCCGGTTATCGCATGACTCGCCAGGTCTCGGTGGTTCAGGCGCGGACGCCCGGGCGCCTCACCCGTGGCGACGTCCTCAAGGTGACGATCTCGGTTGAGGCCTCGGCGGAGCGCAACTGGGTGGTGGTCAACGATCCGATCCCCGCTGGCGCAACGATCATCGGCGATCTCGGCGGCCAATCCGCCATGCTTCAGGCCAGCGATGGTGACGGGGTGCAGCCGGCGTATGTGGAGCGTGGTCGCGACGCCTGGCGCGGCTATTTCGCCTGGGTGCCGCGCGGCCGTTTCACCGTGTCCTACACGCTTCGGCTGAACGGCGCAGGGCGGTTCAGCCTGCCGCCCAGCCGGGTGGAGGCGATGTATTCGCCGGCGATCCGCGCCGCTGTTCCCAATGCCCCCGTGGTGGTCGCGCCCCAGTGAACGTCCGGGTGGCAATGGCGGTGATACTGGCGATCGCGGCAGCCTTCGTCACGATCGATTACGCCACCTATCCGCCGCCGCTTCCGGACCATGCGGCGGCCCGCGGTGCGTACCATCCGTCGGAGGCATGGCTCTACGATCGCCATGGCGTGTTGATCGACAGTTCCCGCGTCGACTTCGAAAAGCGGCGCCTCGCCTGGACGCCGCTGGACGAGATCGCGCCTGCTGTTCGCGAAAACATCATCGCCGCCGAGGATCACCGTTTCGCCCAGCACGGCGGGGTCGATTGGCTTGCGCTCGCCGGCGCGCTCCGGGCCCGCCTTTCCGGCCAGCCCTCACGCGGCGCGAGCACGATCACCATGCAACTCGCCGGCTTCCTCGATCCCGAGCTGGCACCGCCGGGCGCGCGCAGCTGGCGCGACAAGCTCCGCCAGATGCGCGCCGCCCGCCGTCTGGAGAGCCGCTGGACCAAGCAGCAGATCCTGGAGGCCTATCTCAACCTCGCGCCGTTCCGCGGCGAGGCGCAGGGCGTCGGGGCCGCGGCGCTTGGCCTGTTCGGCAAGACCCCTGCCGCGCTTTCCCGCGAGGACGCGATCCTGCTCGCCGCGCTACTGCCCGATCCGCAAGCCTCCCCTGCCCGCGTCGCCGCTCGTGCGTGTCGGCGCAGTCACGCCAGCGATTGCAGACGCTTAGAAGCGGGGGCAGCATCGATGCTCGGCCCGGCGCGCAGCCTCGCGCTTGATCCGGGGCTTGCGCCGCATCTGTCCGAACGGTTGCTCCGCACCGCCGGCGCGCACGTCCGCACCACGCTGGACGCCAGGATCCAGCGGCTGGCGGTCGCTGCCCTCCGGCGCCAGCTTCAAGGGCTGGGCGGCACCCGCGCCCGCGATGGCGCCGTGTTGGTGGTCGACAACAGTAGCGGCGACGTGCTGGCCTATGTCGGCGGCGTAGGCGGGGCTTCCACTGCGCCTGCCGTCGATGGCGCGAACAGCTATCGCCAGGCTGGTTCGACATTGAAGCCATTCCTATACGCCCAGGCGATCGAGCGCGGCTATTTGACGCCTGCATCGATGCTCGACGATTCTCCCATTCAGCTCGACACCGCCTCCGGCCTTTACGTCCCGCAGAACTACAATCGCGGTTTCAACGGCCCGGTTTCCGCGCGAACCGCGCTTGCCGGGTCGCTCAACATACCTGCTATCCGCACGCTTCTGCTCGTCGGCACGGATCCCTTTCGCGATCGCCTGTGGGACACTGGCTATCGCGGTTTGACCGAGGACGGCCAGTATTACGGCTTTTCGCTCGCGCTGGGCTCTGCCGAGGTGACGCTGCTCGAACAGGCGGCCGCTTACCGGAGCCTGGCGCTGGGCGGCCGTTGGTCTCCGCTGCGGCTGCTCGCAACCGACGTTCGCCCGGCGTCGCGGCCAGTCACCAGCCCCGCCGCCGCCTGGCTGGTGGCTGACATGATGGCCGATCCGACCGCCCGCGCGGCCACGTTCGGGCTGGATTCGGCCTTGCGGCTACCATTTTGGGCCGCAGTGAAGACGGGTACGTCCAAGGCGATGCGCGACAACTGGTGCATCGGCTTCTCCGACCGCTTCACCGTTGCCGTCTGGGTCGGCAACCTGGAGGGTGATCCGATGCGTGCCGTGTCGGGGACCAGCGGGGCGGCGCCCGTGTGGCGGGATTTGATGCTTGCCCTCCACGCCGGCGCACCGGGCCGTGCGCCGCCGGTCCCTGCGGGCATCGAGGCGCGCCAGGTCGCCTTCGCCAATCACGTCGAACAGCCGCGCCGCGAATATTTCCTCGCCGGCACCGGGCAGCGGCTGATCGCCGCAGCGCCGGCCGTTGCGCGCCGTCCCCGTATCGTGAGCCCGGTGCCGGGCACGGTTTTCGCCATTGATCCTGACATCCCGCCCGCCCGCCAGCGCTTCGCCGTGGCAGTGGCCGGCGACCTGACGGCGACGCGCCTACGTCTTGATGAACGCGACCTCGGCCCTGCCGACGCTCGGCCGCTGATCGCGGCAGCGCCCGGTCTTCACCGCCTCCGGCTGGTGGATGCCGCAGGCACGATCCTGGACGACGTACGCTTCACCATCCGCTGAGCCCTGCAGAGCCGGGATCGGCCGCAAACGGCGCGGCGATCGTTCGCCGGGCGGCCCAAGCCGTTGCCTTTACCCGCGCCTTCCGCTGCGGCATGTCGGGGGAAAGCAATGGCGACAACAATGGGGAGGGCATGATGGGCGAACTCGTGGTGCGGGAGAACCGCGACGGTTGGGTGCTGCTGACGCTGAACCGGCCGGAGAAGCTGAACGCGCTGACCGTTGATGTCTTCCGCGAGCTGCGTGCGCATGTCGCCGACCTGAAGCGCGCTTCGGACGTGCGCTGCGTCGTGTTGCGCGGCGCGGGCAAATGCTTTTCCGCCGGGCACGATCTGGCGGACATCGCCTCCGGCGAGGAGGTGCCATCGCGCGGTTGGCACAGCGAAACTCTGCGGCTGATGGAAAAACTGCCGATGCCGGTCATCGCGGCGGTTCACGGCCATTGCTATACCGGGGCGCTTGAGGTCGCGCTGGCCTGTGACTTCATCATCGCGGCCGACAATGCACGCTTCGGCGACACCCATGCCAAATGGGCGCTGACGCCGATCTGGGGCATGAGCCAGCGGCTGCCGCGCCGGGTGGGCGTTGCCACGGCCAAGCGGCTGATGTTCACCGCCGACATGTTCGATGCAGCGGAAGCGCTGCGCATCGGCCTTGTCGAAACGGTCGTGCCGATTGATCAGTTCGACAGCGAGATCGCGGCGCTTGCGGGCCGCATCGCCGCCAATTCCGGGTTCAGCCATGCCGCCAACAAGCGCCTGCTGGACGCCACCGATGGTCAGGCGCTCGATGCCGGCTTGCAATGGGAAGTGATGGAGAACGAAGGTGTCGGCCCCGACATGCGGGAGCGGATTGCGACGTTCACCGGGAAGGGGCGCTGAGCGGGCGATCAGCTCGGGGTCGGGCGCGCAGGATACCGGCAGCTGAGGGCACCTCTCGTGGGAGCCCGATCACGCCGCCCTGTCACCGGCCCACGCCTGCCCAGCCGACAGCGCTAGGCGGCTGCTTGCGCCGGGTTGTGGGTCGCCATCCATTCATCAAAGGCGTCGGGCGAGAGAGGTCTTGCGAAATAGAAGCCCTGCGCCTCGTCGCAGCCCATTTGGCATAGCAAATCCGCGATTGCGGCGGTTTCCACGCCTTCCGCGACGACCCGATACCCCAGATCGTGGGACAGCGAGATCATGGATCGCACCAAAGTGCGCTCCCGCTCGCCATCATCCAGGCCACGAATGAAGGACTGGTCGATCTTCACGACATGGGCAGGAAGCCGCTGCAGATACGCCAGGCTGCTGTGCCCGGTCCCGAAATCGTCGATGGCGAGGCGGGCGCCGGTCGCGGCGATCTCGTCAAGCTGAGCGATTGCGGCGCCCGCTTCCCCCATGATGGCGCTTTCCGTCACTTCCAGTTCGAGATTGGCCGGGACAATCCGGTGTTTCAGCATCTGGAGCTGAACCCGGCCGGAGAAATCGTCCTCGTTCAAGTTGGTGGCGGAGACGTTCACGGATAATTGAATGTCGAGGTTTGCACGCTGCCACCGCCCGAGTTGCGACAATGCGGTGTCCAGCACCTTGGCAGTGGTGGCGCGCGCCAGCGAGGTTTGCTCCACCAGGGGCATGAACTCGGCCGGGGAAATCGCGCCGAGCACCGGATGGGCCCAGCGCAGCAATGCTTCCGCGCCGACGCACCGCCCGGAACGAAGATCGATGCGCGGCTGATAGACCAGGCTGAGCTGATCGTCGCAGTCGAGCGCGGCGCCAAAATCGCGAAGAAGGGCAAAGCGCCGGCGGTGCGCCGCGTCTGCCGAGGCGGAATAAAGGCTGACGCCGGTCCGCGACTCCCGCGCGTCCAGCGCGGCGCTGTGGGCATGGCGAAGGACGTCGCGGGGTGGCGTGCGCCCGGTAACGAATGGCGCGACACCGATGGTGGCGCTCATCAGGAACTGGGCCGTGGGGCCGGTTCGCGGCCGCTGCAGCCCGGCCGACAACTGCTGCAGATATGGCTCGCCGCTGTTTTCGGGCAGCGCGAGATACGCGAACTGGGTGGGTGCGATGTGATAGGCGCGGCGATGCGGCCCAAGGCCGGCGCGTAGCGACCGCGCGGCATCCTGCACCATGTCTTCGAAAAAGGCCGTGCCCAGCACGCGGACCCCGGCGCTGATCTGTTCCGTGCGGGCGAGTTCGATGAGTACCGCGAGCCGGTCGCGGCCGGGTTCGTCACGGCCAAGGTCGTCGAGATCGTCGAGGAACTGCGTGAGGTTCGGCAGCCCGCTGAGCGGGTCGACGCGGCCGAACGCATGTTGCAGTTCGATCTGCGACATCGCCATCTGCGCAAGATCGTGCAGCGCGGCCATTTCCACATCCGTGGCTTCACGCGGTTCGGTGCCCAGCACGCAGAGCGCCCCCAGGCCGAAGCCGTCACGGGTGGTCAGGGGCGCGCCGGCATAGAAGCGGATCCCCTGCCCCGCGAGGAGGCTGTCCGCATAGCATTCGTCGGCCAAAAGGTCAGGGATGAGAACTGGTTTCACGCTCTCGGCCACCTGAGCACATGGCGCTTTCTCTCGCGGGATGGAGCTATGCTCGACCCCCACGCGCGACTTGAACCACTGGCGATCACGATCGGTAAGCGACACCGCGGAAATGGGCAGGCCGAACAGCTGGCTGGCCATTCGCGTGATTCGATCGAAGCTCTCGCTCGGCGGCGTGTTGAGCAGGTTCAGCTGGTACAACGCGTCCAGCCGCGCTTCTTCATCGCAATGGGCCATGTCCATCCTTCATGGCTACCAAGCACCGCAACGACCTAACAAAGCTGTAACACTCACCATTTTCTCGAAGGAAAGACGGTAGACGCCACGGAGGGGAGCCGAAAACTTCGCTGTATTCTCAGCTTTATATCTCGTCCTTCACCTGCGCATGGGCGAGGACGGCGAACAGCCCTGTTCCGCCGACGATATTGCCCAGCAGCGCGGGAAGGACGAAGCCCGATAGCGCCCACGTCCAGCTTGCTTCGCCAAGCCAGGCCAGCAGGAACGCCTCGGATGCGCCCGCCACGACATGCGCGAAACCGGCGAGGGAGATGGTGTAGGTGATCGCGAACACCACCCAGAAACCGCTCCCGTCGATCGCGGATCGGATGAAGGCGATGGAGGCGATCAGGAACCCGGCGGGGATTGCCTGCATCATTGTTTCGACGGGGGTTCGCTCCAGCAATTTGGTAGAGACCGCGATCATTCCCCGCAGGGTCTCGCCGGATTGCACATGGCCATAAGCGACCAGCGCCGCAGCGGCGGCAGCCCCCAGCATGTTTGCCACGAACACGATCGCCCAAAGCCTCGCCAGGCGCCCCGCCGCGGCGACGCCGGGCTTGCGGATAACGGGGAGAACCGCGACGGCGGTGTGCTCGGTAAATAGTTGAAGACGGCCAAGAATAACGATCAGGAAACCGATGGGGTAGCCGAGATCGGCGACCGCCTCCGCCCAGGTCGCTTCGGGCAGGAAATGGTGCAAAGCGCCGCTCGCCCATAATGAGGCGGTGATGGCGATTCCGGCCGCGAAGGCCGACCAGAAGAGCGACGAGCTTGGCCGGGTCAGCTCGTCCTCGCCCTGTTCCAGGACCGCTGCATGCACCACCCTGGCGGATGGGGCACTGCGTTCTTCGGCCTCTTGTTGATCGCTGCTCGCTTCGCTGTTCCGGTCCGGCATGCACGGCTCCTGTGGCCGGATGGAACGCGTGGAATACGGGAACGGGCACGGCCGCCGCGCGAAAAACCGGCGTGACGGCCGGGGCACTGGCGGCCGTTACCTGGCATCCCCCGGCCGCCTGCCGGCGCATTTCGGCCGCCCTGCGGCCTCCATGCGTTACCGCCCGGCCACTATCGCCAGTCGTCGATCACCCGTGCGAGAACGTCGAGCGGAATCGAGCCGGCGAGCAGCCCGCGATTGTGGAATTCGCGAATGTCGAAGCGGTCGCCGAGCCGAGCCTGTGCCCGATCACGCGCGCTGGTCCAGACGCGCCAGCCGAGCATGTAGCTGGAAGCCTGCCCCGGCTGCACGCAATAGCGCTCGACCTCGCGGGTGACGGTGCTTTCGGCATCGCCGAGCGTGTCGACCATGTAGCGGATCGCCCGCTCACGGGTCCACCGCATGTGGTGCAGGCCGGAATCCACCACGAGCCTTGCCGCGCGGAACAGCATGGAGGCGAGATAGCCCACTTCGCCCAAGGGATCATCGGCATAGACCCCCATCTCCTGCGCCAGCTGCTCGGCATAAAGGCCCCAGCCTTCCGAATAGCCGGAGAACAAAGGCAATCGGCGAAGCGTCGGCACATCGGGTGCCTCGATCATCGAGGCGTTCTGGAGATGATGGCCGGGAATGGCCTCATGATAGACGAGGGTCGGCAAGTCGAACCGGGGCCATTCCGCGAGATCGCGCAGGTTGATCGAGAACAGCCCCGGCCGGCTGCCGTCGAGGCTGGGCGGTTGATAGGTGCCGCCCGGCGCGCCTGCCTCCACCGATGCCGGGGTGCGGCGGATCTCCACGCCGGCGCGCGGCAGGTGCCCGAAGTAATCGGGGAGCCTTGGCTTGATCTGGTCGATCCGCTTGTTGAGATCGGCGATCAGCGCAGTTCGGCCGGCATCGTCGTTGGGATAAAGATGACGCGGATCCCGGCGAAGCCGCGCCAGCCGGGCCGCCACCGTCCCGCCCGTGATCCCCTGCGCCTTTAGAATGGCATCGGCCCGCCCGGTCAGCTCGGCCACCCGCTCCAGCCCGAAACGGTGGATCTCCTCCGGCGCCATGTCGGTGGTGGTCGCAGCGCGGATTGCGTAGCGATAATATTCGCCGCCGCGCGGCAGCCTCCAGACGCCCGCATCATCGCCTGCGCGCGGCAGCGCGTCGGCAAGCAAGCCGCGCTGCCGCAACAAGGCCGGCTTCACCTCCCCTGTCATCACCGCCGCCGCGCGGACGCGCCAGTCACCCGCGATCTTCTCCGCCGCGGTGCGCTCCACCAGGCTCGTGACCAGCTCGGACGCCTCGGGCGCAGGCGCCAGCAGCGCGTCGAGCTGCGCAAGGGTGCGACGCAGGACAAAGGCCGGCGGAATGGCGCCGCGGGCATAATCGGCGCGCGAGCGCTCCGTCTCCTGATCCAGCACCACGGCGAAGGCGGAGAGGCGCGACAGATAGGCATCGGCATCGTCCGCCGACGCGATGCGGTGCTGCGTCGCCAGGAACGACGGAATACTCTGATACGATCCGGTCAGCTGGCTGACGGTATAGGGCACCGCGATGCCGACATTGGGATCGCCGAAGGGAAAGCCGAAGCTGTCGAGGTTCGTCGCGGCGAGATATTTCGCCGACTGATGATTGACCCAGTCGCTCGCCGACAGCTGTTTCGGATCATAAGCGTCCAGCGCCGTCGACAATTCGGACAGCAGCGTGCGCATCTGGTCGACGCCGGCCGGTGAGCGATCGTCAAGCTGGGTTCGTGCCTTGGCAAAGGGGCCGCTGTCGGCGCCCATCAGCGTCAGGAGCTGCGGCGAATTGCGCATCGCCTTTTGAATGAACTGCTCCAGCACCTCGGTGATTGGTGTGGGCGGGGCAGCCAACGCGCGTGATGCGGCGGCCAGTGCGGGTACGGCCCCCATGGCGGCGATGATCTGGCGACGGCTGAGCAAGTTCTGATCCCCCTGGCCGTTAGCAATGCCGGCGCGACCCCCCGCGCCAGCGGCTCCCTCCTGCCACAGGAATGTCAGTTTTGTCATTCCTGTCGAACGGCCCCGATGACCGTTACTAAGGGATGCGTTTCCCGATGCTCAATGTCGCGGTGCGCGGCCGTGCCGGATAGCCTTGCCGCAGGCCGAACATGCTGGAGCTGGTTCGCGAAGGGGCCAAGGCGTCGAACAGGTTTTCCACGCCGACGCGAAGGCTCCACTGACCGCTGCGGTAGAGCAGATAGGCATCGGCAAGCACGCGCCCGGGCGTTCGTTCGTAAAAGGCGCTCTGACGATTGAAGGTCGATCGCACCGGACCATTGCCGCTCACTGCGCCGCCGATCGTCCAGGCGGCAGGCTCGATACCGCTGCCCAGCCGCCAATCCCACAGCAGCGTATAGGAAACGCGCGGGACGTTGGGCAGCCGGTCCCCGCGACGGCCGACGCCCTCGCCCGTTCCGAGCAAGGTGTCGGCGGTCAATCGCGCATCGACCAGCGCCGCCGTCGCGGTTGCGCGCAGCCGAGGCCCGTTCCACAGCAGCCGGAACTCGCCCCCGTCGATCGCCACGCTGGACAGGTTGGTGTTGTAGATGAACGCACCATTGGCGCTGTTCGCGGCGAAGATCGTGTTCTGCCAGTCGATGTGATAGGCGGCCAGCTCGGCCGTGAGCGGGCCAGCCAAGGAGGGCGTCCGCACGCCGACCTCATAGCTCCAGAGATGATCGGCGCGATAACTGCGCCGGCGCTGATCCAGCTCGGGCGTGATGTTGACGCCGCCGGGCCGGAAGCCCTCGGCGGCCAGGGCATAGATCATCAGCCCGTTTGAATGGGTCCAGGCAAGTTCCGCCTTCGCATTGCCGCCCGTCTCGGTGGTGCGAAAGGCGCCGCTGGTGATCGCGCCCGTGCCGGTGATGATGTTGGGCACCGGCGTCGAGCCGCGCGCGGTGCGGTGGTAGCGATAGACGCGCCCACCCAGCGTGAGGGCGAGGCGCGAGGTGATGCTGCGGCGATATTCCGCGAACAGCGCCTGCTGGTCGAGCGAGGTGTCGATCAGGCGCAGGCCGGTGACGTCGAGCGGCTGGACGATCTTGCCGCTGTCGGGGTCGGCACGCACGGCATAGCTGGATACCGCATCGGTGCGATGTTCCAGAAACAGGCCAGCGGTCCACCCGCTCGGGCCGCCGCCGACGCTGCTGAGGCGAAGCTCCCCGCTGGTGCCCTTGACGATCATCGGCTGGTAGAGCGCGCCGGGCAGCCGGGTGTCGAGCCAGGATCGATAGGCGGCGAGCTGCGCCTCGCTGCACCCGGATGAGCCGGCGGCAACGCTGAAGCGAGTGCATGCCGCCGTGCTGTCGCGTTGCGCGGCGAGGACACGGGTATAATCGATCTGCTTGGCGATCCGCCAGACGTAGCGGGATGCCGTGGCGGTCAGCCGGATCGCGCCGGGCGCCCAGTTCAGGGTGGCCGTCAGCAGCGACAGCCGTTCACGATTGGGTGCCCGGACCGGCGCCAAGGTCGTCAGGCGCGGGGCCGCGCCATCCGTCACGCCGGCATCGTCGATCCTGTTGCGCTGGCTGAGCCAGGTTGCCTCCACCCGCACGCTATCGCCGGGGATCCAGGTGGCGAGGAGCCGCTCGCTTTCGCGAACGACCCGATCGGTGTCGTCGACGCCAAGGGTGACATTGTCGATCACGCCGCCCGTGCGCCGTCGCCCGACCACCCCGCGCACCGCCAGACGATCGCTGATCAGCGGCAGGTTGACGGTCGCCTCCGCCGCCATGCTGGGCGCGCCATGGGCGGTGATCCCCAGTTCCACATTGGTGTCGGCCGTCGCGCCACCGGGGTCGGCGGCGTTGAAGATCGTGCGCAACGTGCCGCCCATCGATCCTGCGCCATACAACGTGCCCTGTGGGCCGCGGAGCAGCTCGACCCGGTCGACATCGATGAGATCGACATGCGGCGTGATCGCGCCGGCATCGAAGCCGGTGCCGGACGGCGCGCTGACCGGTGCATCGCCGAAGTAGATCCCGACCGTGCTCTCCCCCGTGCCGACGACGCCGCGCACCGACAGGCGTTGTTGCAGCGGGCCGGTGTTGATCACGTTCAGCTCCGGCGCGAGACGGCTGAGGCCGCGCACGTCGCGGGTGCGCCGTTCGTTGATGGCGGTGCCGGACACCACCGTCAGGCTCATCCCGGTCTGGCGCAGCAGCGTCGGCCGGCGAAGCGCCGTGACGACGATGTCGCTGTCCGGAATGGCGGCCGCGCGTTCAAAGGTCGCCAGCCGCTCCACGACGATCACGCCGGGCCCGACGCTGCGGGCGCGCAGCCCGGTGCCGGTCAGCGCCGCATCGAGGGCGTCCAGGACCGGCGTTCCCCGCGCAATCGCCTCCGCACGGTGGCCGGCGACCATGGCGGGATCGAACAGCAGCTGGACACCGCCCTCGGCCCCGATGGCGTGAAGCACATGGTCAAGCGAGCCTGGCGCGACGGCATGCTGAAGGCCGGCGGTCTGAGCGGCGACCGGCTGGGCAAGCAACGTGCACGCCGCCGCCGCCCCCAGGATCATCGATCGATCGCCCGCGCCCTTGTTCGCCAATATTCGTCCCCGGCGCCAACATGCCGGTGATTGCCGGGCCGCACAACCGCCCAGGCCCAGCCATAATGATCCGCTTTCGGCCGGGTTGACGACGGGCCGCCAAACTGATCGATTGCGCTATTGCCCCGGAAACAGAAGGGCATGGGGGAGAGGACAGCGACCAAGCTGCGTGGGGGACGATCGTTGCTGCCCAAGGCCGACGTATGCGAAGCACCAGGCGTTGCGCCTGATATGGAGATCGCCCGGCTGCTGCCGACGGTGCGCCGTTACCTCGCCCGCCGTGTTGCCGCCGCCGACCTCGACGATCTGGTGCAGGATGTCGCCATGCGATTGCACAGCCGGGGCGCCGGCGGGAGCATCAACAATCCGGCCGCTTATGTGTTTCAGGTGGCGCACAGCGTGGTCACCGATCATGCCCGGCGCAACCAGGTGCGGCACCGCTCGGCGCACCTGACGCTGGAAGATAATCACCACCCCGTTGAGGTTTGCTCGCCCGAGCGCGTCCTGCAAGGCAAGGAGGATCTTGCAAGGCTTGTTGCCGCAATCGGTGCGCTGCCGGAACGTACTCGCCAGGCGTTCGTACTTCACCGGTTCGAGGAGATGAGCTACGCGGCGATCGCTCGGCATTTGGGTATATCGGTCAGCGCAGTCGAGAAGCACATCATGAAGGCCATCCGCATTCTGACGCCGGTCATCGACTGATGATCGAGCAACAGTTGAAGCCGTCCGCCCAGGATGCGGCGGCGACGTGGTACGCGCGCACCCAGGGCGCGCAGATGACGGCTGCGGAGCAGGCGGCGCTCGATGCGTGGATCCGGGCGGATGCGGAACATGCCACGGCCTGGGACCGGGTCGGGCGGCTGAACGCGCTGCTTGGCCAGGTGAGCGAGGATCCCGCCATCATGGCGCTGCGCCGCGAGGCGCGCGGGGCGGCGGTGGCAGCGGTGCCGGCGGCGGATGCGGGGCGTCGGCGCTGGCCGCTGGCGGTTGGGCTGGCCGCGGCGCTGGCGGCGGCGGTCGGGCTGCCGCTCGCCATTCGCGGTGTCGAGGCGCCGCCATCCGCGGTTGCGGTTGCGGCCGCGCGCCAGCAGTATAGCGCGGGCGCGTCGGCGCGGACGATTGCGCTCGCCGACGGATCGACCCTGTATCTCGACGCGCGTTCCGCCGCCACCGTGGCGCTTGGTCCGGTACGTGCCGTGACGCTGAACGAGGGGCGCGCGGTGTTCACGGTCGCCAAGGACAAGGCACGGCCGTTCGTGGTGAGTGCGCGGGGGAACAAGGTCACGGCGCTTGGCACCCAGTTCG
The DNA here is from genome assembly GCF_020707225.1 of Sphingomonas sp. IC4-52. NCBI lineage: Bacteria > Pseudomonadati > Pseudomonadota > Alphaproteobacteria > Sphingomonadales > Sphingomonadaceae > Sphingomonas > Sphingomonas sp. IC4-52. The sequence continues at coordinate 51,848 of NZ_JAJFEU010000005.1, forward strand.
GCGTGGAGCTGGGGCGACGCGATACGATGGTCGCGCTGATCGAGGGATCGGTGCGGGTCGAGACGCCGGCGGGCACGCGGACATTGCGCCCGGGCGAGACGCTGCGGGCCGGCAATGGCACCGTTGCGGTGAGAACAAGCGCCGAGGAGAGCGTCGCCTGGCGGACCGGGCGGCTGGACTTCACGGCCGTGCCGCTGGGCGAGGTGGCGGATGCGCTCAACCGTTATGCCACGCGCCGGATCGTCATCGCCGACGCGGCGCTGGCGCGGCAGCCGTATAGCGGCTCCTTCACCGCCCAGGGTGGCGCCGATGCGCTGGTCACGGGCCTGACCGCGACAGGCGTGGCACGCGTGGTCTCGCGCACCGACCAGAGCGTGACGCTCGCCCGCTAAAGCGAACGGGCGCCGCACGATCCGTGCAGCGCCCGCGCTTGTTCGTCGATCAGCCGCACCCCTGGTTCAAGGGCAATCCCCGGGCAGAACCGAGAGGAGCGGTTCTGCCCGGGTCGGCGGATGGTCAGTCGATCACTCGACCGCGCCGTCGCGATAATCGAGCGGCGGCTGCCGGTTGCCGAGCATCGCCTCATATTTGAAGTCCGCGCCGCGCCGCGCCACGAACTCCTTCTTTGCCGCGTCGATCGTCGCCGGATTGCGGAACAGATCCGCCGCCGCGAGGGCCAGCGTCTTGGTGGCGAGCACCGCGCCCTTGACGCCGATGCTGGAGCCTGCCGCGGCGACATTCTGCCAGCTGTGCCCGGCCGAGCCCGGCACGAACGTGGCCGTCGACAACCCAACCGTCGGCGTGGTCCAGCTGACGTCGGCGACGTCGGTGGAGCCGCCCATCGCATCCGGCAGGATCCGCGCCGGCTCGATCCGCCCAACCGTTTCCACCGAGGGCGGGTTGACCAGCGTTTCCTGGATCTTCTTGCCGAAGGCGACCTCTTCCGGGGTCCAGGTGATCGTGCCGGCGGTCTGGAGGCTGGCGTCCATCACCTTCATCAGCGCTTCGTTGGGCAGCAGCGAATAAACGCCGCCGGTCACTTCCCAATCGACCTTGGTCTGCGTGCCCATTGCCGCGCCCTGCGCCGCCTGAGTCACCCAGTCCCACGTCGCCTTGACGATCTTGGGATCGGTATGGCGGACGTAATAATAGACCTCCGCCTCGTCCGGCACGACGTTGGGCGCCTTGCCGCCCTTGGTGATCACGTAGTGGATGCGGGTGCGGTCAGGGATGTGCTCGCGCATCATGTTGACCATCGCGTCCATCGCCTCGACGCCGTCCAGCGCCGAGCGGCCCTTGTCCGGGCCGCCGGCGGCGTGCGCGGACTTGCCGTGGAAGCGGAACTTGCCGGAGATGTTCGCCATCGACGGCCCCTGCGCGGCCGAGTTCGAGTTGCCGGGATGCCAGTGCAGCACCGTGTCGACATCGTTGAACAGGCCATCGCGGACCATGTAGACCTTGCCCGAGCCGCCTTCCTCGGCCGGGGTGCCGTACAGGCGGATCTCGCCGCCGACCTTGTTCTTCACCATCCAGTCCTTCACGGCGATCGCGGCATAGGTGCTGGCAGCGCCGAACAGATTGTGGCCGCAGCCGTGGCCGGCCGCGCCGCCGGCGCTCGCCTTGGTCGGCTGGGCCAGCTGCGACAGGCCGGGCAGCGCGTCGAATTCCGCCAGCACCCCGATCACCGGGCCAGCGCCGTTCTTGAAGCTGGCGACAAAGGCGGTCGGCTCGCCAGCGACGCCGGCCTTCACCGTGAACCCGGCTGCCTTCAGCTTCGACTGGAGCAGCGCGGAGCTTTGCGTTTCCTTGTAACCGACCTCGGCATATTTCCAGATCGTGAGCGCGGTATCACCCACCGCCTTTTCGTTGGCGGTGACGTTGCTCAGGATCTGCTGGCTGTCAGCCGCTGGCAGGCTCTGCGCGAACGCAGGCGTCGCCGACGCCAGCGCTGCGGCAATGATCATGGTGCGTCGCTTCATTGTCATTCCCCCTCTTCGCTCAGAACTTCTTGGTGGCGCCGATAAAGAAATACCGGCCGATCACGTCATAGTTCTGCGCATCGTAATTGCCCTCTGTGTCGCCCACCTGCGGCGGCTTGCGGTTCAACAGATTGGTGGCACCCATACGGAATTGGGTGTTGTCGTCCACGTCGAACCGCGCATTGAGGTCAAACACGTTGTAGGATGTCACGCCGCGCGTGGTGCTGGCCGGCGACACGACCTTTGCCGAGTTGATCATGCTATCGATATAGCGCCAGCGCACCCCGATGCTCGCCTGCCCCAGCGTGTAGTTGAGCGAAGTGATCGCCTTCCACCGCGGGTGCGCCGTTCCCGCCGTGGTTTCGACGCCCACACCGATCGAGCCGGCATAATCATAGGTCGCGGCGCCCGGCAGTGCCTGAATCTCGAACTTGTCGAGATAGCTGACCGCCGTGTTGAGCGCGATCGTGCCGGAATCGCCGCCAAGGCCAAGAGAATCGAGGTCGAAGCGCCAGTCGAACTGAATGTCGATGCCCTGGACGTTGTAGGTGCCAAGGTTGAGCAGCGGCTGCGTGGGGTTGAGCGGCACGCCCGAGGCCCCGTTGCGCGTGATCAGCGAGCAATAATAATTGTTCGGATCATAAGCGGGATTGTTGCCGCCCGAGTTGAAGCAGAACTGGAATGCCTGTGCGATGGAGAGCGGGCCAACCGCATCGGTGATCTTGATCTTATAGAAGTCCACCGACAGCGACATGTTGCGGAACATGCCCGAGAACGGCGATTGCAGAACCGCGCCGGCCGAATAGGTGTCGGCGGTTTCCTCCTGAAGCTCCGGATTGCCGCCGGTCAGCGCGAACACCTGCGCGGTGCCGAGCTGATAGCTGTCGATGATCGAGGTCGGCACGCCTTGCGCCAGACACAGCGCGCGCACCTGCGTGCCGTTGGCGCCCTGGCGATAGGAGGAACGCACGTCGCACGGATCGCCGTTGGTGGTGGTCGGTGTCGCCGTGCCGATGCCCACCGAGCCGGTCGAAACCGGCGCGAACAACTCACCGACGCTTGGCGCGCGGATCGCGCGGTTATAGCCGCCGCGCAGACGCAGCGGCTCGAACACGCGCCAGTTGGCGTCGACCTTATAGGCGTGGACGCCGCCGACCGAATTATAGTCGGAGTAACGATAGCCGAGGTTGAACTCGAGCTCCTTGATCAGCGGCAGATCGCGCAGCACCGGCACCAGCAGCTCGCCGTAGATTTCCTTGGTGTTGACGGAGCCGGAGGCGGGCCGCAGCACACTGTAGCCAAGGATGTCGCTGGTCCCGCCCGCCTGGTTGAGCGCGCTGTCGGGATTGAAGCTATATTCGTTGTAGCGGTAATCCGCGCCAACCGCGAGCCGCACGTCGCCCGCCGGCAGCGCGAACAAGGCGCCCTGGAGATTGCCCTCGACGGTGCGCTGCTTCAGCTCGTTGGTGTTGAGCGTGCGGCGGGAGATATAATCGACGCAGTCCTGCGATGCCGAGACGTTGCCGAACGGGTTGAACCCGCCCGCGCAATATTCGGTGCCGCCGGTCGGCGAATAGAGCAGGTTGCGAAGCGCACTCGCGCTGGCGCCGCCGGTCTGCTCGTTCGAGAATTTGGCCTGGCTGGTCGAGCCATAAACGTCCCAGGTCCAGTCACCCAGGCCGAGCTTGCCCGACAGCCCCGCGGTGATCTGCCAGACTTCATAATCATATTGCTGATAGCGCGGCCCGAGGATGTTGAAGGCCTTGTAGAAAGTGAAGTCCGCGCCGGGGGTCGGGCGCGAGGCGAGGATGGTGCGGAATGCGGCCGGAATGTTCGGATTGGAGACCGGAACGCTCAGGCCATAGACGTTGGAGGCCAAGGTCGGGTTGGTGATGCCGAGCGAGGAATAGCTGGTATAGGTCGCCTGGACGAACGCCTTCACGTCATCGCTGACGTCATAATCGACCTTGCCGAACACCGACCAGCGATCGAGATCGGACTGAACGGTGCCGCCGTTGTAGCCGAAATTGACCTGCTGCGAGTTCGCCCCGGAATTGACGATATAGGCCTCGTCCGTCTGGGGATCGCGGAAGTTCAGGACCGGCACGCCCGACGTGGAGAACAAAGTCTGATCGGTGTTGAAGCCGATCTGGCCGGTATAGCGGCCGGCGGCGTTTCCAGTGAGCGGCCGGGTGGCATATTGGCCGACGAAGACATTGTTGACCGCTGCCAGCGTCGGCAGATTGGCACCGAACAGCACCGTGCCTTGCGGAATGGTCGACAGGCCGGGGGTCGAGGTGCGGAACGCATAATAATCACGTGCGCTTTGCAGCGCGGTTCCGCGATTGGTGTAGTCGACCGACAGGACGGCGCTGCCGCGGTCGTCAGCGAAGCTCGACCCCATGGTGGCGGTGATGCGATAGCTCTTGCCGTCACCGTAATCGCTGACGCCGGTCTGCCCGGCGAGCTCCAGCCCGGAGAAGCGGCGCTTCAGGCGGAAGTTGACGACGCCCGCGGTCGCATCCGAGCCGTAAGTGGTCGAAGCGCCGCCAGTGATGACTTCGATATTCTCGATCAACGCTTCGGGAATGATGTTGAGATCGACGGAGCCATCGGGGTTGGACGGCTGAATACGCCGCCCGTCGAGCAGCAGCAGCGTGCGCTTCGATCCAAGGCCGCGCAGCGAGGCATAGGCCTGACCGCCGTTAAGCCCGGTCGAGGTGCTGCCGGTGTTGCCCTGGCCGAACGACCCGGCGAACTGCGGCAATTGGGTCAGCGTGCTTTCCACGGTGACGCGGCCGGTATTCTCGATGGCGGCGGTGCCGACCGAGACGATCGGCGAATTGGCGACATAATCGGGCCGCGCGATGCGGCTGCCAGTGACGACGATGTCCTCGGACGCCGGTGGCGGACCGGCGGGATCCTGCGCTTCGGCGATCGCCTGGGCGGTGGCGGCGGGTGGGTTTTCCTCCGTCGGAACCGAAACCTGCGCCGCTGCCTGTGCGGCGATCAGCGCGGTGCCGGCGCTGCCGGCGAACAAAAGCGTGCGAAGCACGAAGCGCTTGTGCATGGCGTGTCTTTCCCTTGAAGCGCCGCCTCGTGTCGGGCGGCTCAAGGATCAAGACGCGGACGCAACAGCGCCCCTCACCAGCCCACGTGAAAAAAATGTTACAGGGTGCCGGAAAGATACGAGCCCGGCGCCGTCGCGCGACCGTCGCTGGCTCATCTTGCGAAGATGGCAACGCACGACATTGATATTGCGTGTGATTGGGCGCGCGCAAGAACAGCGGGCGACGGCGGGCGCGCGTCATCTTGTGGTCGCAACGACAGCAAAATGTTGCGACCGAGCGGAATAAGACTGGCCAGTGTCACCCCACCGCAAGGGAGGGGTGACACGGGTCGGACGATTACTTCACGCCAGTGCTTGCCGGGCCGTAGAGGATGCCGTTGAACAGCAACTTGAACGACGCATAGGGCTGCGCACGCTGGGTTACTTCAGGGCCCATCGCGAACAACTTGCCGCTGCCAAGATCGGTCTGCGCCACGGCGACGGTGCCCTTCAGTTTCTCCTGGCCGACCGCCCAGCCGCTGCGCAGCGGCGTCGCGCTGTTGTAGGTCACGATCGGGGTGAGGCCGGCGGCAGGCGTGAACGACTGGCTTTCGTCGAAGAAGAGGTCGACTTCCGGCGCCATGCCATAGGCCAGCGGCTTGGTGGGATCCACCGAGGCCCTCAGCACCGAGCCCGGAATGTAGAACTCCTTGTGATCCAGCGCGGCGAGCGTGCCGTCCGCCTTCTTCGTCACCAGCGCCGGCTGGATCGCGGGCGACAGCATGGAGGCGAGCGCATTGGCGCTGCCGACGGTGATGACGGTACCGCCAGCGCGGGCGAAAGCGTCAATCGCGGGCACCGACTTGTCCTTGCTCACCTCGCCCAGCCAGCCGCGATATTCCGCCGGGATCTCCGACGGCTTTGGCATGGTGAAGCGATAGCCGCCGGGATAAGCGCCGCCCCGCTCCACAGGGACCGTGCCATCGGCAAAGACGAGCACGTCGAACTTCGACTTCAGGTCACCCGCGTCCAGCGTTTGCGGATAAACGACCTCGAACGGGAATTCATATTGTTCGAGCAGCCAGCGCGTCCAGCCGGCCGGCATGACCCCGCCGTAGCGGTCGACCAGGCCGACCCGCACCGGCTTCAGCGCCGTTCTTGCGCCGGACGGGGCCTTTGGGACGCGATAGGCGTCGACGCCCAGCGGCGCCGCCGCCTGGATGATCTGGGTCGCCGCCGGCGTGGCTGGGATCCACAGCGCGCCGGGCGCGAAGCTCACGCCGCCCGCCTTGGTAGCGCTGTCCAGCCAGGACACCGGCACACCGGCCTTCAGCAAGCGGTTGGTCAGGATGAAGCTGTTGTTGGTTTCATGCCCGACGATGTAGCCGGCGGTGCCAGATCCCAGCACGCGGCCCGGCGGCGGGGCGATCTGTTCCGCGGTGACTCGGGTGAACGATCCGTCAAAGCCGTCGAGCACGCGATCGAACTGAACGCCCATCTGATAGGCGAGCGTATAGCCGGTGATGTCATAGGGCGCCTTGGGCGGGCCACCGGGATATTCGAGATCGTGCGGGTGATCCTGCGGCTCGAACATGTCGACGACATGCGGGCGGTAAGCCTGCGCCGTCTTCACCACATAGCTGCCGGCCGGATAGCGCTTGCCCCCCGCCGTGAAGGCGGTCGTCGCCTGTTCGATGTCGACGCCGGTCTTGAGCAAGGCGTTGAGGAAGGCGACGGTGGTCGGGGTGTCGCGCTGCGTCGGCGGCAGCACATAAGCGCGCGGATCACGCTTGGCGGGATCCTGAAGCACGGTCTTGTACAGGCCGGTTTCGACCGGGGGCGGGCCGCGGAAATAGGTTTCGCCGCCCTCTGCGACCTTGCCCTTGGCCGCTTCCTTGACCGCGTCGACGCTCTTCGGCGTGATCGTCCAGCTGTCACGCTTCCCGCGCGCGATCGACTGGTCGCCCATGCGCCAGATGTTCATCAACAGCCGTTCGCGATTGCGGGCGGCATAATCCAGCACCGCGCGGTTCAGCGAGTTCTGATATTCCAGGCTGTCCTTGAGGTGCCATTCACGCGGGCCGATCGGCAATGGCTCGTCATTGCGGGCGAGTTGCAGTTCGGGGATCAGCGGGATCTTCTCGGGTGTCGGGCCGCCGATGATCTCCGTCAGCAGGCCGATCGAATTATGGAAATAGGCGACCGAACGCACCATGCCGTTGTGCCAGGTGGAATAAGGCGCGGCGGAGCGCATGCCGGAGCCGCCCTTCTGCTCGGACACCAGCCGGCTGTGCATCGCCGCGCCGACTTCCTGCAGCTGGGTCATCACAATCGGGCTGTAGTTATAGTTGAACGGATCGCGGAACGGGGGAACGAACACGACCATCCCCGCCGGGCCGGTCTGATGCTGGTTGAAGATGATCTGCGGAAACCATTCGCGAAACAGCACGCGATTGATCGCGGTGGTTTCGGGCATTTGCGACATGAAGCTGTCGCGATTGTTATCGTGCCCGACATATTTCTGGTACAGGCGCGGAATGGTGCGGAACTCGCGGTCCTTGGGATTGGGATTGCGCATGTACCAATCGGCGACGAGCTGAAGCCCGTCGGGATTGTCATGGCCGAACAGCACGATCGTCTCGTCCAGGATGCGCTTGGTTTCAGCGTCCTGCGCCGTCAGCATGCGATACAGAACGTGGATCTGGCTTTGCGTCGTCACCGTCTCGGTCGCGTGTAGGCCAGCGTCGATCCACACGATCGCCCGGCCCTCCGCCGCCAGCGCCTTTGCCTCCGTCTCGTTCACCCCCTCGGCCTTGGCGAGCCGGCGGGCGACCTCACGATAACGGTCGAGCTTGGCGAGGTTCGCCGGGGAGGAGACGATCGCCACCCACATGGTGCGGCCCTCGGCGCTCTTGCCGATATCGACCAGCTTCATGCGGTCGGACTGGGCGGCCAGCGTCTTCAGGTATTTTTCATAGGCGTCGTAATTGGCGAGATAATAATCGCTGCCCGGTTCGGTCGGAAACGCTTCCGCTGGCGAGGGCAAGGCGCCGACCTTGGGGGTGATTGGTTCGGCCAGGGCCGGGATCGCCAGTGCCAGCGCCGCGGCACCGCAGAAAAGTCCCAACTTCATCATAACACCCCCCGTTTTGTCGTTGCTCATCCGCATGACGCATGCGGAGACACAAACCACATCTGAAATTTCAAATTATTGTCATGTTGGCACGATATCGAAGGCGACGGTCAGCCGCGGCGCATCGCCAGTGAATGGCTCCGTGCCATGCCAAAGGTAGGATGGGAAAAGCGCCAGCATGCCGGGCTGCGGCTGCACACGGCGGAATGGCTGAAGCGCCGGGCGCGTCTTGATCCCGGGCCGGCCGAACGCCAGCCACCCTTCGGGCTCGCGCGCCACCACCGCGGGCAGAGCGACATAGAAGGCGGACGAGAGCCAGCCTTGCGGATGGACATGATCGGTATGAAAGCCGCCCGCGCTGAGCCGGATCGACCAGGCGCCGGCAAAGCGCCACCCTGCCGCCATGCGCCGCCGCACCGGATCGGTGCCGTGGCCGAGCCGTGCGATATGGGCGTCGATCAGCGTCGGCAGCGTCGCGAACAGCGCGCGGATCACCGGCGTTTGCACGGTGGCGAGGTCGATCGGCGTCTGGCTGCCATGCTGCACCGACTGGCCAAGCGGATGCGAGCGCCAGCCATGCAGATCGTGGAGCGCGCCGGCGAGGTCGGACAGGAAGCTGGCGCGATCCCTCCAGCCCTCGGGCGTGTCCAGCATGGCCGTGGAGATCAGCGCGGGATCTTCGGCAAGGGCGGCATGCCGCGGATCCCCGGTCAGCCGCCATGCCGTTTCCAGCAAGGCCAGCGCCGCCTGGTCATCCGGCGCCGCGCCGACGATCCGCTCGGCAAGCTGCGCGGCCTCACCGACCTGACCGGTGTGCAGCAGCGCTTCAACCGCGACGCGCGCCGCCTCGATGGAAGCGGGAGCGGCCCTGAGCGCAGCCGTGGCGTGCGCAAGCTGCGCCTCGGCATCGCCCGCGCGCCCCGCCTGTGCCGCAGCGGCGAGCCGAAGCGGCACCATCGTGGGTGCCTGTTCGAGCGCAGTCTCGATCACGGCGCGCGCTTTCGCGTCCTGCCCGATGCTGCCGAGCACGGTGCCGCGAACCAGCGCCAGCTCGAGCGTGTTCGGCGCGGCATCGAGCGCGCGCATCGCCGCGGCGGCATCGGCGGTGCGCATCCAGCGCAACTGGGCAAGGTCGCGATGGGCGACGGCGAAGTCGGGGCGGCGCGCGATCGCCACCTCATAAGCGGCCTCCGCGCCATCGACATCGCCGAGTGCCTGCAACGATCGCGCGCGTACCAGCCAGGTTTCGGGGGCGGAGCCCCCCTTCTGAAAGGCCCGCGTCGTCGCCTCGACCGCACCCGCGTGATCCCCGGCGTCGCCCAGCGCAGCCGCGAGATTATGCTCCGCAACCGCGCTTTGCGGGTTGCCGCGGACGATCGCCTGGTGGACCCGCGCGGCGCCAGCGAGGTCGCCAGCCGCCTTCAGCGCGGCGGCGTCCTGTTTCAGGCGTTCAATCACCCGGCATGTCTAACAGCCCGGCGAAACGGCGCGCAATCGCCGCATCACCGATGCAACCTCCACGGGGCCGCCCACCGGCTATTTGTCGACCGTGACCTTCAGATAGGTTGCGGGGATCACGGTGCTGGAGGCGGTACCCTGGTTTTCCCGCTCGAACAGTTCGGTGAGCTGTTGTTGCAGCTCCGCCTTTCGTCCGCTGCGCTCGGCCGCTTCGAAGGCGTTCATGGTCGGGCCGTAATAATCGCGGAACAGCGCCAGGAACTCGGACGGCGGGCCATCATGGCGGAAGGTATAGCTTGCCCGCTCGCACCGGATGTGATCGTCGGGCACGCCCGCCGCGCAGAAGCGTTCGCGAACATTTTCTTCCACGCCCCAGCTTACCGGGCTGACAAACCCTTCCGGCGGCGGGGGCGAGAAGGCGGCGCAGATCTGAAGGATCCGGGCGACGAGCGTTGGATCGCCGGGAATCCAATTGCCCATGACGATGCGACCGCCCGGACGCGTGACCCGGGCCATTTCGCGAGCGACATCGAACGGCCGGGGCGCGAACATTGCGCCGAAGATGCTGACGACCAGGTCGAACTGGTCGCTCGCCACATTGTCCAGCGAACAGGCGTCGCCTTCCTCGAAACGGATGTTGGTCAGGCCCTCCCGCTGCGCCCGCCCCGCGCCGGCGGCGACGAGATTGGACGCGATGTCGACGCCAAGCACCGTTGCGCCTCGCCGCGCCGAGGGCAGTGCCGTCGTTCCGTCGCCGCAGCCAAGGTCGAGGACGCGCATCCCGCGATGCACATCGATGCTGTCGACCAGCGCCTCGCCGCTGTCACGCATCGTTGCGGCGAGCCGGGTGAAGTCGCCCTTTTCCCACAGGGCCTTGTTCGGGTTCATGCTGGATCCTTTCGCCAGAGGCGCACGCCAGCGCGGGCGCCGACCGCATGAACAATCCCTCATGTCACGCCGCGCCTGCACCTGCGGCGCGACGAGCATGTCATCCCGCGCGTCGGATGCGACGATCGCGGCACGGGCCGACCTGCGGCAATCCCGGCCGCGCCGACCCTATTTCTTGCTCGCCAGGGTGGAGAGGCTTTCGGCCAGTTCGATGCTTCGGAACGGCTTGGTCAGGCGAGTTATGTCGGGGTCGATCCCGTCCGCCTCGGCATAGCCCGACACGATCAACGCCCGGAGCGAGGGGCGAAGCGCCTTCATCTTGCGGACCAGGCGTGCCCCGGTCATCCCCGGCATCAGATGATCGGTGACCAGCAGGTCGGGGGTGAGGCCGCCCTGCACCATCTGCAAGGCGCTTTCGCCGGAATTCGTTTCCACCACGTCATAGCCAAGGTCCATCAGCATATGGGCCGTGCTCATCCGCACCAGATCCTCGTCATCGACCAGCAGCGCGACGCCCAGCGGGTTCTCCGGCCGCTCCAGCTGCTCGGGCACGCGCCCCTGATCGGGAAGATCGGTGCTGATCGGCAGCCACAAGGCGACGTTGGTTCCCTGCCCCGGCGCGCTGTCAATCGTCAGCGCACCGCCCAGCTGCGCGGCCAGGCCATGCACCATGGACAGGCCAAGGCCAGTGCCCTTGCCGATCCCCTTGGTGGAGAAAAACGGCTCCACGGCGCGCTGGCGGGTTTCTTCGTCCATGCCGCTGCCGGTGTCGGACACGCTGAGCCGGACATAATGGCCGCGCGGCAGCCCCGGCCGCCTGTCGCGCACGTTTTCGCAAGCGGCGCCGATGGTCAGCTCGCCGCCGTCCGGCATGGCGTCCCGCGCGTTCACCGCCAAGTTGAGAAGCGCCATTTCCAGCTGGTTGGGATCCGCCTGCGCCGGCCGCAGATCCGCGGCGAGATCGACCTTCAGGTCGATGGTCGGCCCCAGCGTGGAGCCGATCAGGTCCAGCATCCCGCCCACTAATTGCTTCACGTCCACGGCCGTCGCCTGAAGCGGTTGGCGGCGCGCAAAGGCGAGCAGGCGCTGGACCAATGTCTTGGCGCGCTCCGCCGATTGCAGGGCGCCGTCGATCAGCCGCTTTTCGCGCTCGGTGCCGACGCCCTTGCGGTGAAGCATGTCGAGCGAGCCGATGATCGGGGTGAGCAGATTGTTGAAATCATGCGCTACGCCGCCGGTCAGGCTGCCCATCGCCTCCATCTTCTGGCTTTGCCGCAGCGCTTCCTGCGCGGCTTCAAGCTCCGCCTCGCGCGCTTTCGCGTGGCTGAGATCGCGGCCGACGGCGATGAAATTCACGCCGTCAGGCTCGGGCGCGACGGTCCATTCGATCGCTTTCCAGCCGCCGTTGCTGGTGGAAATACGGTTCTCGAACCGGGCGGGCTCGCCGCTTTCGGCCATGGCCGCGATCGCCGCCAGGGTGGGCGGCGCGTCGTCGGGGTGCATGAAGGTGGCATAGCCGCGCGACAGCAGCTCTTCCGTGCTCCAGCCCAGCACCCAGCCCCAGGCGGGGCTGACCGCCGACATCATGCCGCTATAATCGGCCCGCGCCAGCATGTCCTGCGACAGGTTCCAGAGCCGGTCGCGCTCGGCGGATCGCGCGGCAACCTGCGCTTCCAGCGTGCCGTTCATTTCCTGCAGGCGAAGCTCGGCATTGCGGCGCAGCGTGATGTCGTTGAACAGCACTGCGACGCGGCGTTTGGCCACCTCGCCGACACGAAAGGCGTGAACGTCCCACCAGCGCCCAAGCGTCGCCGAGCCCTGCTCGACCCGGCCGGGCACGCCGGTCATGGCGACCTTGCCATAGAAATCGAACCAATGCTGTTCGTGGCCCGGCAGAATGTCGCGCATCAGCCGCCCGCCGGGGTGAAAGCCGGCCTGCTGATCGAACGCGGGGTTCGCCTCGATGAAGCGATAGTCGACCGGCCGGCCATCGTCGTCGAACACCATCTCGATGATGCAGAAGCCGACCTCGATATTCTCGAACAGCGTTCGGTAGCGCGCCTCGCTGTCCTGCAGCGCCAGCAACCGGGCGCGGGCCTCATATTGCCGGCGCCGGGCGCGAATGGCGGATCGCACGATGCTGATCAGCGTCGTCGGATGAAACGGCCGTTCCAGGAACGTGACGTTGCCGAGCACTTCGAGATAGCGCGCGGCGGCCGGATTGCGCTCCAGCCCGCCGCCCCGGCTGGTGAGCAGGACGAACGGCATGTCCGACCATTCCTCCTGGTCCGCGATCCACGCGGAGAGGGGGGAAAGATCAGCGGTCGCAATCGCCTCTTCGGTAAGGACGACGAGCCCGGCGCCGCGATCAAGCTGCGCGATCAGCGACGCCAGTGTCTGGCAGGGGTCGGCCGCCAGCTTCGCTTCGGTGAGCATCGCAGTGGCGACGGCCGCGTCGCGCCCGCGGGGCGCGAGCACCAGTGCACGTTCCGAGGCCGTCGTACGCTTCAAGCGTCATCCTCGTTCAACAGGTCGTTCGTGCCATGCAAGACCGGCACGCCCCGCAACACGCCGTGGAATTGCGTCAGCGGCTGACCCAGCGTGATGCCGCGTTCGCCGATCTGATATTCGCGGATCGTGTTTTCGTGCGGGCCGGTGCGCTTCTTCACGATCGAGATCGCCCGGCGAACGCGCCCCAGCGCCTCGAAATAGCGAAGCAGGATCACCGTGTCGGCGATATAGGTGACATCGACCGGGGTCTTCATGTCGCCGACCAGGCCATGCTGCGCCACCGTCAGAAACGTGGTCGCGCCCTGACGATTGAGATATTGCAGCATTTCGTGGAGGTGCAGCACCAGCGCTTGCTCACCCGGCATCGCGGCCTGATAGCCGTTGAGGCTGTCCACCACGACCGTTCGCGCGCCATTTTCCTCGACGCAGCAGCGCACCCGCTGCGAAAATTCGCCGGGCGACAGCTCGGCAGCATCGACTTGCTGCAGCACCAGCGCACCCCGGTCGACCATCGCCTGCAAGTCGATGCCCAGCCCCTTGGCGCGCTGGATGAGGAGGCCGACCTCCTCGTCGAACACGAACATGGCAGCGGTTTCTCCGCGCGCCACGGCGGTCTGGATGAAGGTAAGCGCGATCGAGCTCTTGCCGGTCCCCGCCGGGCCAAGCACCAGCACGCTGGATCCCCGCTCGATCCCGCCACCGAGCAGCTCGTTGAGCTCGGACGAGTCCGTCGTCATCAGATCGCGGGCGTAATGCGTCTTGTGCTCGGCCGAAACCAGCCGCGGATAGACGCACACGCCCCCGGTCTCGATCACCAAATCGTGAAATCCACCGCGAAAGCGGCGGCCACGATATTTGATCACCCGAAGCCGCCGCCGCTCGGCGCCATATTCCGGCGCCAGTTCCTCCAGCCGGACGACGCCATGCGCGACCGAGTGGACCGTCTTGTCGTTCACGTCGGTGGTCAGGTCGTCGAGCATCAGCACCGTCGTGCGGCTCTTCGCGAAATAATGCTTCAGCGCCAGGATCTGCCGGCGGTAACGCAGCGAGCTTTGCGCCAGCAGCCGGATCTCGGACAGGCTGTCCAGCACCACCCGATCCGGCTTCACGCGTTCAAATGCCTCGAAGATGCGCTTGGTCGTCTCGCCGAGTTCGAGGTCGGAGGAATAAAGCAGGCTCTGCTGCTGGTCCTCGTCCAGCAGGTTTTCCGGCGGGATCAGTTCGTACAGCTGAATGCCCGACAAGTCCCAGCCATGCGCGCCGGCGGTGGCACGCAATTCGTCCTCGGTTTCCGATAGCGAGATGTAGAGACAGCGCTCGCCGGCGGCAGCGCCGGTCATCAGAAACTGCAGCGCCACCGTCGTCTTGCCGGTGCCGGGGCTTCCTTCGAGCAGGAAGGTACGCGCCCGTTCCAAGCCGCCGCCGAGCACATCATCGAGACCGGCGATGCCGGTCTTCGCGTCACCTGTCGTTGTCGTCGCCAATCTGTATCTCCCAGGCGCGCCCAACCGGTCCGCGTCGATTTCGTCAGTCTATCACAGCATGTCAGGACTTTCGCTATCCGCGCCGGCAGATCCCGAGCGTCGCCGCCAAACAGCCTTTTGGCCCGTCAACCGAGCCGATCGGGAACCTCAGCCGCGTCGTCCGCGATCGCTTCGGCGGAGGCGAGCGCTTCCCAGGGAAACACGAACCAGTCCTTTACGATCCGCCGGTCGATGGTGCGGGCGCGATAGTCGACCGGTTGCGCGGACACTTCATTGTCTATCAGGGTCGCGAAACGCACCATCTCCGCCACGGCACCCGCCGCCGCAAGGTGGGCGCGCAGCATGCCGATGGTGCGCCCGGAATCATTGATGTCGTCCACGAACAGCAACCGCTCGCCACCACGGGTCCGCTCGGCGAGGCGGATCAGCAGGTCACCGGCGCCGTCCTGCACCTGGCTGGTGAAATCGCAGGACAGCATGGGAAGGCCAATGGCGTGGCTGAGATAGACCGCGGGCACCAGGCCGCCGCGGCCGATCCCGATGATCGTGTCGGGCCGCCAGCCGGGGGCGGCCGCGATACCCGCTGCCAGTGCCTGCACATCCGCGACGAAGGCGTCATGGCTGATGGAAGTGAAAACTGGCGACATGATTCCTCTGGCGGCGTTGCGTGACATCGGCTCGGAGCGCGCCTGAAAGGGCGCGGTGGCGGCAGGGCCGATCAAGACGAACCCCACTATGCCAATGCAGCGGCTTGATAAAGGCACAGCGCACAGGGACGCTGACGATCGCTGACGCGGCCGGGCGAGGGATCGCCGCACCGGCGCGGGCGCCGCCCGCCGCGACGCCGGGTCAGCGTGGATCGAAAGCGGGGACGTCGCCGATCATCCGCAGGATCGCGGGGTCGGCCACTGGTGGCTTCTGCCCGGCCTGTTCCGCCTCGCGCTGCCTGTCGGCATGCTCGGCCCGTTCACGCGCGAGCACCAGCGCCGCAACGCCCTGATCCTCGCTGCCCTGCACGATGTCGCCTTCGCCCAGTCGGCGCGCGGCGCTGCGCAGATCGGCCGGCGCCTCGCGAAGTTGCTGGTCGATCAACAGGCGCTGTTCCGGTGACAGCGGCGCTGGTGCCGGTGGGCGGAAGTCCGCCGCGCGGGTTTCGATCGGTGCTGCGCAGACCGGTACGGCAGAGCCGGGCGCGTCGGGCGTACGGTCGCATCGGTCCTGTCCCCCGACCGCCGCGGTGGCGACGCTGCGGCCATCGCGCGCGGTAGACGGGCCTTGCGGCGCGCTCGCGCTGCGCGGGCCGCTACTGACCTGGGGCGTCGCGACCGGCGCGCGGGGGGGCGCCAGCTGAGCCGGCGACGGCCGTCCTTCCGCCCCCGAGGTGATCTGCATGGCGGCGACGGGCGCATCGGTCGGCGACAGTTGATCAACCGCCGCGACACCGCCCCGGTCCTGCGCCGCCAGCGCACCCGCAGCAAACAGGTGAAGGCTCAGGATCGACGCCGCTGTGCCCGGTCGCAGGATCGACATCAGTGCCCGCCCTCCAGAAGCGTAACCCCGATCTAGGGCTTCACGGCGGCGGCGTACAGGCATTGGCGGCTCAGCGGCCAAAGCCGGCCTGGGTGATGCTGATCGCTTGCCCGCCCGTCTGCCGGATGCCGAGATCGGGAAGGTTCATTCCCACCTGGGTCCAGGCCAGGCGGTTTCCGGAGCCGGTCTGGCTCACGGTCATCGCATTGCTGTCACCCGCCTGAGACAGCAAGGCGCGATTGTCATTGCCGGTCTGCGTCAGGGTCATGCGGTTGTCGATCCCTGCCTGGGTCATCACAGCGCCATTGTAGAGCGCGCCTGCCGCCGTCTGGGTCAGCGTGATCTGGTTGCGGGCGCCCAGCTGGTGGATCAGCGCGCCGTTCACGCCGCTGCCGGCCTGTGCCACAACCACCTTGTTCTCGTCGCCGACCTGCGCGGCATGAACAAAGGCGCGGCCGCCCTGCTGGGTCACCGAAACAATGTTATCGTCGCCGCGCTGCTCGATATCGCTGAGCGCGTGCGTGGCGGTCTGGTGAACCGTGGCCTCATTGCCGCTGCCGATTTGCAGGACATAGGCGCTGCGCCCCTGAAAGGTCGGAAGGTCGATCGTGATGGGATCGGGCTTGCCATAGCTGGGCTTGCCGCTGTTGCCCTGACTGCCGCCATTGCCTTCATTGCCGCCGCACGGATTGCCATTACCCTTGCCGCACGGGTCGCCCGGCGGCGTCTTGGAGTTGCTGGCGTCCGCGCTGGCCGATGCCAGGAGCAGCGCGGCGACGGGAAGCATGTATCGCATGGTTCGGATCATGGCCGCGGCTCCGCATCCGGCGCGCCGCCCTGGCGGATCACCACGCTGTTGCCGGTGCCCGATTGGGACACATGGGCCCGGTTCCCCTGGCCGCTCTGGCTCAGGGTGACGTCATGGCATCCGCCGGACTGATGGACATCGGCGATCGCACCGTCGCCGCTTTGCTGTACCACGAGCCGGTCACCGCTGCCGGACTGGCGTGCGTGCACCGAATGGTTCGCGCCATGCTGTTCCAGATGCACCGTGCCGCCCGGATCCTGTTGAACGATCACCGTCCGGTGGCCAGTGCCGCTGCGCACGACCGTGGTGCGGCCATTCGGAAATTCGGGATCGCTGGTCATCGTTGAAGCTCCCGCGCAGGCCGTGGGTGCGGCGTGCAGGATCGTTACCGGCGTCGCTGGAAGGGCACCGGCGACCAAAGCCACCGCATGGAGTGCCGCCACATGGGTCATCATGCTGCCTGTTCCAGTCATGTCGAGGAACGAAGCGGGTCGCCGGCCGCGACCCGCCCGCTTGGGGGCGGCGCCGTGAAGCGCCGCCCGTCAGCCATTACTGCTGCGCAACAATCGCCGAGTTGCCGGCGCCCGCCTGAGCAATGCTCGACCAGGCGTTCGCACCCTGGGTCACGGTCGCCAGGTTCGCGTCGCCGCCGGTCTGGCTAATCGACGAGTAGGAGTTCGCGCCCTGGTTCACGGTCGCGACATCGTTGTTGCCGGTCTGGGTGATGAGCGAGGTCGCATAGGTGCCCTGAGCGACGGTTGCCCTGTTGTTGTTACCGGTCTGGTCGAGAACAGACTTGGCGTAGGACGCCTGAGTCACGCCCGCCGTGTTGCCGTCGCCCTGCTGGTTCACGCTCGAGTTGGCGAACGATGCCTGGCTCACCGAGGCGCTGTTGGTGTTGCCGTTCTGGGTAATGAGCGACACGGCGTCGGTCGCAGCCGGGCCCTGGGTGGTCGACGCGTAGTTGGTCGAGCCGATCTGGCTGATGTCGACCAGTGCGCGGTCGCCGATCTGCGACAGCACCGCCTGGTTGCTGTTGCCGGTCTGGATGGCGCGAATGGCCGCCCCGGCGCCGGTCTGCGTCACATTCTCCTTCGCGCCGGCCGTCTTGGTGACGAAGTTGCCGTTGCCGGTCTGAGCAACGTCGAACACTGCCTTGGCGCCGTCCTGTACCACACCGGCGAAGTTGCTGTTGCCGATCTGGTCGATGTTGGCCGAGCCGTTGCCGGTCTGCGAAGCGTAAGCCTGGTTGTTGCTGCCCTTCTGCAGGATACCGACCGACTTCACGTCATAGTTCGAGCGCGGGTTCACCCAGCCTGGCTTTGCGCCAGACTCGCCGACGCTGTTGTTGTTCGCGGTCTGGACCACGGTGGCCTTGTTGCCGTCGCCGTTTTCCTGACGGATCGCCGCCTGGTTCTGGTTGCCGGTCTGGTCAACCGACACGACGTTGTTGTTGCCGCTCTGCCAGCTGTCGGCGGCGTTGCCATCACCGATCTGGTTGCCGGTCAGCAGGTTGCTGTTGCCCTGCTGGTTGCCGTCCAGGACGTTGCGCAGGCCGTTCTGTGACAGGATCGAGCTGTTCGACGTTCCATTCTGGCCAACGCGGGCGACGTTCGCGTCACCGATCTGCGCAGTCGTGGCGCCGTTGTTGGAGCCATCCTGGGAGATGCCAGCGATGTTGATCAGCGTGCCGTCCTTGTTGGTGTCGGACTGGCTGATCGCTGCACTGTTGCCGGTGCCGGCCGCTGCGGCAGCGCCCAGGCCCTGGGCGATATCGGCCTGGTTCTGGCCCTTCTGAGTGATGGTGCCGGTGCTTTTCGCGGACAGCTGAGAGATGTTGGCCAGCGAGCCCGACGTTGCCGTGGTGCCATCCTCACGCTTGCCCTGCGTGATCGAGGCGGTGTTGGCCGAGCTATTGGCGCGGGCACCGTAATTGTGACCCTGAGTGATCGAGGCGGAGTGGCGGTTGCCGGTCTGTTCGATGGCAGCCGTCTGGCCGTCCATGCGCTGCGTCACCGATGCTTCGTTGCTGTTGCCGGTCTGGGCAACGGTGGAATCGTTGTTGGCCGCTGCCTGCGTGACAGTCTGGGCAAAGGCCGGCGTGGCAACGAGAGCGAGCGCGGAGACCGACGCCAGGATCGAGAGTTTCATGGTTGTCATTCCTTCTACGAGGGTTGATAACCACGCCCGCCCTCGCCGGACTGCAATCCAGCGGGAGCAAACATGATTGTTCGTACACACCAAACGGACACTTACTTCACGTGGCGGGGCTGCAACCCCGTCACGTGATCATCATTACCCGGGTTGCGATGCCGCCCCGGGAAACGCGGCTTACCGCCCTGGCACGCTGACCTCAGTCAACGCCCTGCGGCAATTCCTTGATCTTCTCCTCACGCGGCTGCTTGCCGCGGATCTTGAGTGGCGGGATCGACCGGGACTTGGCCATGGCGTCGGCCACTTGTGCCGGCGAATAGCGGCCGTCCCGTTCCTGCAAATAACGCTGGAGCAATTCGTCGCCGGCCTGCGGCGAGGCGAAGTTCCACAGCTTCAGCTCGATGCCGTCCATCACCAGGCCATAGACCGCCTTTTCGATCGCCTGACGCAGCGCGACCTGGTCGGGCTCGTTGGTGGTGATGCCAAGCTCGGCCTCGAGCAGTTCCTTGAACGCAACATAGCGGAACGTGCTGGCGGTGAGAGCGCGCGAGGCGATCGTCTTGGACGCCGTCACGGTGGACAGGACTTCGCCGGTCCGCACCGATACGGCGCGCAGGTAAACCGTGACGGTGTCCTGCCGGTATTCGGTATGCGCGCCCAGCCCCAGGAAGGCGGCGCCCGCCCCGCCCGTCACCGTATTGGTGTCATAGCCAATCACCCCGCCCTCCAGCAGCACGCCGGCGAACAGCAGCGCCGGCAGTGCCTGCGGGTTGACGTTGGTTTCGCCCAGATAGCGCTCACGCATCTCGCGAATGATCTGCCGCTCGTTGAGCAGGCTCTTGAGCTGCTCGCGCTCCACGACGGTGAACCACTGGCGATTGCCGGCATCCTGCAACGCTTTCACCAGGATCGAGCCGGCGCCCTGCGTCACCGCACGGGACAAGGTCTGCCCGGTCTCGCTCGGCTTGAACTGGCCGGTCTGGTCGCCGAAGCCGTAAACCGCGATGGCGACCGGCTTGGCCGGGGGCGGCAACTGGTTGAGCGCGATCTGGGTCGGCGTCTTGGCCGGGATGAACGCTTGCGACGTCATGGTCGGCAGCGACCGGTCGAGCGTCGTCATCGCGGTGCAGCCTGACAGCGCGGCGGCCATGCCGAGGGAAGCAACAAGCTGGCGCATGATCAGTTCGCGGTAACGAAGGTCGGGACCACGATGGTGGTCACCTGGCCGTTGCCATCGTCGCTGATCGTCAGCGTCACATCTTCCAGCCCGCGAACAAACTGAATGGTCTGGCCGCCAAACTTGATCGTTCCGCGCTCCTGCGGGTTCTCACCAAAGATCGCGTCGACAATTTGCGAGGAAAGACCGGAAAGCAGGCGCGACTGCAGCTGCTGCGCAAAGATATCGGCCTGAGTGCTGGTCTTCTTCGTGGCGGGATCGGTGTATTTGTTCTCGGCATTAGCGATGCCGATCAAATGACTCGAATTGAACGGATTGCCGCCGAAGCTCGGGTTCACGGGCGAATAGCTGAGATCCTGGGCGTGCAACTGTCCCGCAGGCAGCACCAGACACACCAACGCGGGCAACGCCACCTTCAACATTATTCCCCCTCCAGGAAAGCACCAGCATAACGGCGACTCGCCGTCGGTCCCCACCGGGGCGCTTCCTTCACCGCTTTGTTAATGAGGCGTAAATGACGTGGCAAGAAGCTTCGCCCGGCCGATTCAGCGCCCGACCACTCAAGCTGGATCGTTATGGAACATCGGCGCGCGGGACCGTGCAAATAAACGAGAACGAATCGTCCTGCCACGCAGAAGAGATCGGCGCCGGATCATTACGCGACGACTCGCTTACCCCCGTCGCTCGACTTTGCGTCCCCGGAGTTGCTTCATATCATGCAGGTGGAACTTTTTGCGTGGATTGGACGAGAACGCCCCCAAGACTTGGCGCAGGGCCGAGAACGACCCATCGCAACAGGCGATCACGCATCCGCCGCAGCTATCGGCCGCTCGCACGGCCTCGGCGCCATTTGGCGCAAACCCAATGTGCACCAACGGCGAACCGGCCAGCGGCGAGCGCGCGCCCTTCGCCGTTCTAAGCCGATCGACCTATCCGGGAAAAACCCGGTGTCGTCTGACCGGCGCGAGGACTGGCGATCTGACGCGCCGTCACTGCGCCCCGGCTTGCAGGTCGCGCATCGCGGCGCTGAGGCCCGCGCGCGAGATTTGGCCGGCGTGGCGGTTCACGATGCGGCCGTCCCTGTCGACGAACAAGGTGGTGGGGAGCGCGCCGGCGCCCGTGGCTGCGGCGACGCGCTGCGTCGGATCAAGGGCGATCGTTTTGGCGGAAAGCCGGTGCGCGGCGAGATAGCTGCGCACGCGCGCGAGCGATTCACCCTGATTGACCAGCAGCACCGGGATGCCGGACGCTTCCGCCACTTCGATCACCATCGGCATTTCGCGCCGGCAGGGTGGGCACCACGTCGCCCACAGGTTGATCACGAATGGGCGGCCGCGCAGCCGGTCGAGCGCCAGCGTGCCCCCTGTCAGGGCGCGGACGTCAAGACGGGCGGGAAACGGTCGAGGCTCGGGGGCAAGCGCGGCGGAAACGCCCGCGTGCGCGATCGTCAGCGCGGCGAGGGCGAGGAGCATCAACCCGCTCGCACCCTGTCGGCCCAGCATGATGGCGAGGGTCAGCGCCGCTGCGACCACGCCGACAAGTGGCGCAAAACCGCCCTGCCAGATTGCGAGCGTGGCCCATGGCTCCACGCTGAAGGCGTCCACATTCTGGAAGATGAAGCCGGCCCGCGCCGCCACGATGCCGACCAGAACCGCTAACCACGCCGCGCGTCCCGCCCGGCTGCCGGTCTTTGCCCCGACCAGCCCGCCGATGCCGAGGAAGCTCCAGATCGCGACGAGCGCCAGCGCGCGATCGGTTGCGATCATCAGGGGGCCAAGGCTGATCACGCCGTCCACATGCGGGCTCCCTCCCTGTTGTTCTGACTCGTGTGTTGCGGCCGCGCTGCCGTGAGCGCCGGCGGGGCCACGGCGGCTGGTAAGACATCATGGCCGGGCGGGCCAACCGCCCTTCGCAGTTGCGGCCCCGCCGATGATCGACGGAGCCGCAAGGGAGATCAGCGGATCAGGCTTCCTGAATGGCCGACAGGCGCCACTGGCCCTGCGGCTCGCGCTTGAAGGTCCACAGTTCCGTCACGTCGGTCGGCCGCGACGGATCGCCCTCCACGACGTCGCCGGTGCTGCGATCCAGCATCACGTCGATGCTTTCGTAACGCATGGCGATGGTCGCATAATCCACCGGGCCTTCGTTCCACGCTTCGGCCACTTCCGCGTCGAGCAGGCGGGTGCCGGCCACGCTGTTGCGGCGACCGGCGGTCGCGTTCTGGCTCAGCTCCTCGGCGAAATAGGACATCACCTCCGGCGTCGTACGCTCGCGCAGGCGGGCGAAATCCTCGCTCGAGAACGCGTCCTGCACCTCCATGAGCAGCCGCTCGAAGTCACGCCGGTCGGCATCGTTGATTGCGATGTCTTCCCCGAGCTGTTGCGGGGCGGATGCAGCGGCGAAGCCGCCCATCGGCGTCGGCGCTGGCGCGGCGGCAGGCTGCGGCTGGAATCCGGAGAACGCCGATCCCGTCGCGCCGTGCGGTCCCCCCGCCATGGCCGGCGCAGGCGCCGCCGCGGACCTGCGGCGAAACATGCGAAACAGAAAGAACAGCAGGCCGCCGATCAGCACGATCTGCAACAGCGCCATGACCGCACCAGCGCCGCCCAGTGCGCCAAGACCGCCGCCCAGCAGCGCGCCGATCAGGCCGCCGGCCAGCAGGCCGCCCAGCAGCCCCTTGGCCATGCCGCCGCGCTTGGCGGTCGCTGCCGCACCGGCTGCACCGGCCCCCGCCTGGGTGGCGGCAGCGCCGGCAGGCGGCTTTTCCGTCATCGAACGCTGCACCGGCGCGGTCTGGCGCGGGGCGACGTTGGTTGCCGCCGGCGCATCATAAGTGCGCGCACCCCGGCTGCCGAAGCTGCCCTTGCGCCGCGCGTCGGCTTCCATGGGAGCGGTGAGCATCACGGCAGCCGCAAGGCCCAGGCTCACGGCCCCGAAGGTGCCTTTCTTCAACCGGATCATCATATCTCCTTGGACGAACAATGCTTTGTCGTTGATTATTGATAGGGAAAGCGAGCTTCCGCCCGTTATGCCGCGGCTTTAGTCGAACAGTTCCTCAAGGAACGACTTGCGACGCTTGGGCGGCTTTCCGTGGCTCTGGCGATAGGGATCATGCCCGCGCGCCGGCCAGGCATCATGCTGATGATGCTGATAGGATGGCTGCGCATAGGATGGCGGCTGCGACAGCGGCGGCTGCTTCGGCGGCGGCGGTGCCTGCGCACTCAGCTCGGCCGCGCTGCGTTCAATGATCTTGTCCAGCTCGCCACGATCCAGCCACACGCCGCGGCATTGCGGGCAATAATCGATTTCCACGCCCTGACGCTCGCTCATCACGAGCGGGACGCGACAGATCGGACAGGGCATTCCACCAGCGGCCGTCATCGCACACTCCACATCTGGGGGCTCGGCCGGTGAGATCACGATTATGCCGGGCCCGATATAACGCGGTCCGACATCACACCCGCCTTGTGGGGTGCCAGAGGGGCCCGGCCCGCTTGCATAATCTGGGGCAAATAGCCGGTCGGATCAAGGTGCGCGTGGCGCAAAGTTCGCAAAGGGCGGCAGATGGGCGCGGCAGATGGGCGCCGTTCGCTGGTGATCGGAAAACCACTCCTGCCCGCCTGCGGCCGGCCCTGGCGCCCCAGCCACCTGTCTTTGCCCTACGGCTTTGCACCGGCGGGCCATCGTCCCCATCTTTTCTCTCATGTCTTCCCCCATCCCTTCCCCGTTGGACGATGATCTGACCCGGCTCGGCCTTGTCGATGACGAGGAGATCGTGCTGGACGAAGCGGCGCTGGCGCTGGCGCTGCTCGATCGTCCGGAGGTCGATCTTGCCCCCTATCACCGGACGCTCGACGCAATCGCCGCCAGCCTCGATCGCGCCGGCAACGATGCGGAGACCGCGGCCGATCAAGCGGGGGCCTTGTCCGCCGTGCTGGCACAGGAGTTCGGCTTCCTCGGCGATGACCAGACCTATGATGATCCCGACAATGCCGACCTGATCCGCGTGATGGACCGGCGCCGCGGCCTGCCGGTCAGCCTGTCGATCCTTTATGTCGCGGCGGCGCGGCGGCTGGGCTGGCACGCGCAGGTGCTGGACGTGCCCGGCCATGTGCTGGTGCTGGTCGGCATGGATGCGGCGCCCGTGATCATCGATCCCTTTGCGGGCGGGGCGCGGGTCGGCGCGGAGCGGTTCGCTGCGCTGCTCCAGGCGTTTTCGCCGCCGGAAGAGCCGGTCACTCAGGTCAGCGCCATGCCCAACCGTGCCGTGCTGATCCGCCTGCTCCAGAACCAGGCGAGCCGCGCCGAACAGGCGGGACAGGGCCGCCGCGCGCTGATCCTGTATGAGCGGATGACGGCGATGGCGCCCGAATATGCCCACGCCTGGTGGCAGCGTGCCCGGCTGGAACTGGTCGATGGTGAGGTCGCCAGCGCGCGCAGCAGCCTGGGCACGATCCTGGAAATCACCCGTGATCCGGAATTGCGTGGCCGCGTGTCGGAGATGCTTGGGTTGCTTCCCCCGCCCTGAGCGCTCGGTCCCTTCAGGAGTGAGGCGCCGCCGCAGGAAAAGGCGGCAGGCCGCTGTTATTCCGCGCTTCTTGGTGGCAGCGCTGACCAGGGGAGCACCGCCCATTCCGGCGTGTCGCATACCCGCATCACCCGGGCGAAGGACGCGCCCAGCCACAACCCGTCGCTGCTCAGCCGCCAGGCCGGGAAGCTCCACACCGTCGGATCGGTATAGTCGCACGGCGGCTCATCGGTTTCGTCCCCGCGGCCAGCGCCAGGCGCCCGCATCTCGGCCGGGTGATAGCGCTGCAGCAGCTTCACCACATGCGGCGCGAAAACGTCGCTGCGATAACGATACCAGGCGTCGCTCTCGGCCGTCGGCGCCGGCGTGCCCGGCACGCGCAGCACCTCGTCCAGCGTCAGCTCGCGCCCGGTGCGCGCATCGAAACTATGCCTCTCGGTGCCGAAATCGGGGTGCGCGGCGCCCGCGCAGGACCAGCTCGCCTGCCAGGCGTAGCTGACGTAATCGCGGCCCAGCCACGGCTTGCCGGAGACGCCGCCATCCACCCCGGGCGTCCCGCCACTATCGACGCAGCCGAGCCAGCGGGTGACCTCCTGCCACTGATTGCGGGCAAGCGCGGCGTTCATCGCGCGCATCGGCTCGGCCGCATAGTCGCCTTCGAGCCGGAACAGCCGGACGCCGCTCTTCGCCTCGCGATACCAGCGCACCGCCCGGCCGTTGATCTGCTCAACCCCGTCCGGCGCCAGCGTCAGCCCCGCCAGTTGCAGTTGCTCGTGCAGCGAAAGGCCGGTCGGCACGTCCGCGGGCAGGTTCGCAGCGTGCGTCACTGGCGACAGCCGCACTGCTAAGCGCCGCTTCGCCGCGGTGGTGAGCGTTCCCACCAGCTCCTGCCCCTGCGGCCGAAGCTCCAGGTGATCGCTGGTCGCCATCGCATCGAGGATCAGCGCACCGCCCCGCCGCTGCCCATCCAGCGCGATGTCCAGCCGGGTCGACAGATAGAAATAGCTGCCCCGAACGTCCGGGCCGTCGCCGCCGTCTTCCAGCGTCAGCACGATCCGGCTGGTGCCCACCGTGCCGGCATAGCTGCGCGG
The DNA here is from genome assembly GCF_020707225.1 of Sphingomonas sp. IC4-52. Classification (NCBI taxonomy): domain Bacteria; kingdom Pseudomonadati; phylum Pseudomonadota; class Alphaproteobacteria; order Sphingomonadales; family Sphingomonadaceae; genus Sphingomonas; species Sphingomonas sp. IC4-52. The sequence continues at coordinate 77,638 of NZ_JAJFEU010000005.1, forward strand.
CGCCTGCTGCTGTGCCGCGGCGGGCAAGGGGGCGATCAGAACGGCCAGCGCCAAGGCAATACGCACGAACAGCCTCCCGCTTCGACAACATCGAGCGTTCGGCTGTTCCCCCCTGGCCGGTTCAGCGTCAAGCACCACCGCGCCGGGGCGGCGGGCCAGCTTACATGCGCTTCACCGAGCCAAGCTGATCGGTATCCAGCATCTCGGTCAGTTCCACCCCGGCGATCCCGTCGCGTGACCAGGACAGGATCCCGGGCCGCTCGATACCGGGCGCCAGCTGAAGCTTCACCGACATGCCGGGAACGAAGCGCCCGTCATGCACGATGCGTGCGCCGTTTCGCGACACGTCGCGCAGGCGAACGATCTGCAGCCCCAGCTCGCTTCGGACAACAACCGTCTTTTCCGGCCACCAGCGCCGGCGACGGCGGGTCTTTGCGCGCTCCTCCGACAGTCGCTGCATCAGCGCGACGCTGTCGATGGTGGTGGCCAGCCGCAGCCCGCACTGGCCCGGCTGTACCCAGATCACTTCGCCGGTGAGCGAGCAGCTTTCCGACACGTCCACCGTCAGCCGATCGCCAAGGTGGGGCTGCATCCGGGAGGACAGCACCAGGCCATCGTCGGACAGGCTCAGCACCCGGGCCAGCGCCTGCCGTTCGCCGTCCAGCACGCGACCCATGCCCGAAAGGGGGAACGCCCGCGCCCCGCCCCGCCCGCGGCCGGAAGCGGCGCGATGCGCTCCGCTGATCCTCGGGCCCGGCTCCCGAAACTGCTGTTCTTCGTGTGCCACCCGAAACTCCCGCGGCCGCACGCGCGGCCATGCACTGGAGCCATTATAGGCGGCACGCAGCCGGCGGGGCGGACAGCGGCGTCATTCTTGATCGCCGGCGGGCTCGGCGAGGCGTGCGATCAGGGATCGGCGCGCAGGCGATAACCAACGCCAAGCTCATTGGCGATCACGCTGCCCACCGGCCCCGGCGCCTCCAGCTTCTGCCGCAGGTTGCGGATGACGATGCGGAGATATTCGATGCGGGGATCCTCCTCTCCGCCCCAGCAGGTCGTCAGCAACCGCTCATGGGTCACCACCCGGCCGATATGGCGCGCCAGAACCGCCAGCACGTCGCGCTCCTTGCGGGTCAGATGCACCTCCTCCCCGGCGCGCTCCACGGTGCGACGGTCGAGATCGATGCTGATCTCGCCGCGTCGCACGATTGCCGGCGGCGCCTCTGCCGAGCCGCGGTGCCGTAGCGCGACCCGCAATCGGGCGAGCAGTTCGTCGGTGTCGAACGGCTTGGTCACGAAATCGTCGGCGCCAAGATCCAGCGCGCTTACCTTTTCCTCCACCGCCTCCCGCGCGGAAACCACCAGCACCACCGCCCCGCCCGGCGCCCGCAACAGGGGAATGATGCTGAGGCCGTCGCGGTCCGGCAGGCCGAGATCCAGCAGCACCGCATCGGGATGCTCGATCGGCATCAGGCGCAGCGCGTCGCGCGCCGTGCCTGCCTCCACCACCGCATAGTCTGCTCTTACCAGCGTGTTGCGCAGCAGGCGGCGAATGGCGGCGTCGTCGTCCACGACCAGAACCTTGGCGGGCATGTCAGGTGTCACTTTCAACGGACAGGTCGCGAACGATCAGTTCCGGCGGGAAGACGAGGGCAAAAGCGGCGCCGGCGCCGTCCGCGCGATTGGCGGCCGTGACGGTCATGCCCATCGCCTCGGCAAAGGCCTTCACGATGGCAAGGCCCAGACCCGTTCCGACGATGGCGCGGTCGGATCCCTCCAGCCGCCTGAACGTCTCGAACACCTCCCCCTCCCGGCCGGGCGGCAGGCCGGGGCCATGGTCCAGGACCGTCAGGCGAAGCTCGCCGAAACGGTGCCGGCCCTCGATCACGATCTCCGTCCCGGCCTCACCATAATGGCCGGCATTGTCCAGCAGGTTGAGCAGGCAGTGGTGGAGCAGCTGCGGGTCCGCGCGCACCAGCGGCAGGTCCGGCGGCACGTCGAGCCGTACGCCATGGCCCTCCAGCGCGCGGCGCGCATCATGTGCAGCGCCCGTCACGGCATCGCTGAGGTCGATCGCCTCCACGGCCAGCTTCAGCGCCCCCGCCTCCACCCGCGCCATGTCGAGCAGGTTGGCGACAAAGCGGTTGAGCCGCGCCGCCTCGCTCTCGATGGTCGCGATCAGCTCGGGTGTTGCGCCATGATGAAGCTGCGCCGCAGCCGCCATTACCGCCGTCAACGGGGTGCGCAGGTCGTGGCTGACCGACGAAAGCAGCGCCGAGCGCAGCTTGTCGCGCGTGCGCACGGCATCCACGTCGCGCATCTCTCCTTCCAGCCGCAGCCGCTCCAGCACCATTGCGGCCTGATCGATCAGGCTGGTGAGCAGCGGCAGCTGGTCGGCGCGCACCGGATCGCCGCCGCTGTCGCGTGCGATGCCCAAGACCGCCAGCACGCGGCCGCCGGCCTTCAGCGGGTGGAACAGCCATTCGGACGCGGTCAGCGTGCCCGATCCCTTGCCCGCCGCCACCCCATTGTCGAAGGCCCAGGTGGCAGCGGCAACGTCCATGATGTCGACGCGATATTCGGGGTCGGTTGCGGTCTGCACGCTCAGCCCGGCACCCGGCACCGGCGTCATCAACACGACCTTCACGTCGAACAGCCGGCGCACGTCGGCGCAGATCATCCGCGCGGCCTCTTGCGCATCGTTGACGCTGCCGATCTCGCGCAGGAAGCCGGCGAGGATCGCATTGGTGCGCGCGCTGGCGGCGGCAAGATCCGCCTGAGCCCTCACACGCGCGGTCAGCTGGCTGGTGGCGAAGGCCACGCCCAGCAGCACGAACATCGACACGACATTTTCGGGATTGCTGATGCTCAGCGTGCCGACCGGCGGCAGGAACACGAAATTATACGCCAGCGTCGACAGGATGCCCGCGAACAGCCCGGTGCGCAGGCCATAAAGGCTGGCCGCCGCCATCACTGGCAGCAGGTACAGCATCCCCACATTGCCAAGGTCCAGTACGCGGAACAGCGCGCTGGCAAAGGCGGTGACAGCTGCCACCATCCCGCTGGCCGCGAGATAACCGGCGGTCGAGCCCGATCCGGCGCGCGCCCGCGGCCCCGCTGGGGAGGCTGGCGCTTCCTCCGCCATCGGCAGGACGTGAACGGTGACGCCCGGTGTCTCGCGCACGAGGCGGTCGACCACCGATCCATGACGCAGCTCGAACCAGCGCGAGCGGCGCGACTTGCCCAGGATCAGCTGGGTCGCCCGCGCTTCCGCCAGGAAGCCCTTGATGCCGTCGATCACGTTGGTGGCCGGTACGCTGGCGACGGCGGCGCCGAGCTGAGTCGCCAGCGTCATGGCCGCGGCGACACGCTGGTGCTCGGCCGGCGTGAAGCTCGCGGCGCGCGGCGTTTCGATGAACACCGCCGTCCACGGCGCGCGCAGGCCGTCGGCGACGCGCTTCGCCGCGCGCACCAGCGGCTCCGCGCCGGGCAGCTCGTTGATCGCCACCACGATCCGCTCGCTACCCGCCCAGGTGCCGCCAAGCCCCAGCGCGCGGACATCCTCCAGCATCCGTGCGTCCACCGCCTGCGCCGCACGGCGCAGCGCCAGTTCGCGCAAGGCGGACAGGTTCGACCGGGAAAAGAAATGGCCGAGCGCGCGCGTCGCTTCCTGCGGCAGATAGACCTTGCCCGCTTTCAGCCGCTCGATCAGCTCGTCGGGCGGAATGTCGACGACCTCGATCTCGGCCATTTCGAGGATCCGGTCCGGCACCGTCTCGCGCACGCGGATGCGGGTGAAGCTGGCGACGACGTCGTTCAGGCTTTCGACGTGCTGGATGTTGACGGTGGAATAAACGTCGATCCCCGCCGCCAGCAGCTCCTCAACGTCCTGATAGCGTTTGGGATGGCGGCTGCCGGGCGCATTGGTGTGCGCAAGCTCATCCACCAGCACCAGTCGCGGCGCGCGTTCCAGGATCGCGTCCAGATCCATTTCGTGCAGCGTCCGCCCCTCATAGGAGCAGGCGCGACGCGCGATGATCTCCATGCCCCGGGTCAGCGCCTCCGTCTCGATGCGGCCATGGGTCTCAACGATGCCGACCACCACGTCGACGCCGTCGCGCCGCCGTGCCGCCCCTTCGGACAGCATCTCATAGGTCTTGCCGACCCCAGGCGCCGCGCCGAGGAAGATCTTCAAACGCCCGCGGCCCTCCTGCGCGGCTTGGCGCAGAAGGGCATCGGGGTCAGGCCGAAGGCCGTCGGCGGGAAAGCCGGAAACCGCCATCAGTGCGCGGGCGCCCCCGGGCTATTGCCATGCGACAGCCGGTCCAGCGCCTGGTTCAGCGCCAGAACATTGACGTGCGCCTCGCCCAGCAGCGACGGTTCAATCTGCTGATCGACCAGCGCCCGCACCTGTGCCACCGGCAAGCCACGCACGCGCGCCACCCGCGGTGCCTGCGCCAGCGCGGCGGCGGGCGAGAGGTCCGGGTCCAGCCCCGACCCGCTGGCGGTAACGAGATCCGCCGGCACCGCCCCGCTCACGCCTTCGCCGCGCCGCTTGGCGACATCGGCCTTCACCCGGTCAGTCAGCGCCTGCGCGGCCGGCCCCAGGTTGGAGCCGGACGACGCAAGCCCGTCATAGCCATCGCCCGCGGCCGAGGGGCGCGTGTGGAAATAACGGTCAGACGCGAACGCCTGACCCACCACCGTCGAACCGACCACCGTCCCGCCCGCATCGCGCACCAGGCTGCCGTTCGCCTGCGCCGGAAACAGCGCTTGCCCGATGCCGGTCATCGCCAGCGGATAGGCGAGCCCCAGCAGCGCGGCGAAGAGGATCGTCATCACAATCGCCGGCCGCAAGGCGGAGGATAGATCCCCGCCACGCACTGTGCTGCCCATGTCTGTCTTGCCCATGTTCCTTGTCCTTACGCGAGGCCGAGGCCGCCGACCAACAGGTCGATGATCTTGATGCCGATGAACGGGGCGACCAGCCCGCCCAGGCCGTAGATGGCGAGATTGCGCGCGAGCAGCGGCCCCGCCGCCATCGCGCGATAGGCCACGCCCTTCAGCGCCAATGGCACCAACAGGGGGATGATCAGCGCGTTGAAGATGATGGCGCTGAGGATCGCCGACTGCGGCGTCGCCAGCCCCATGACGTTCAGCACGCCCAGCCCGGGATACAGCGCGACGAACATCGCCGGGATGATCGCGAAATATTTGGCGACGTCATTGGCGACGGAAAAGGTGGTCAGCGCCCCGCGCGTCATCAGCAACTGCTTGCCGAGGCCGACAACCTCGATCAGCTTGGTCGGGTCGCTGTCGAGATCGACCATGTTGCCCGCCTCGCGCGCCGCCTGCGTGCCGGTGTTCATCGCCACGCCGACATCGGCCTGCGCCAGCGCTGGGGCGTCGTTGGTGCCATCGCCGCACATCGCCACCAGCCGTCCGCCGGTCTGCTCCTTGCGGATGAGGTCCAGCTTGTCTTCCGGCGTCGCCTGGGCGAGGAAATCGTCCACCCCTGCCTCGGCGGCGATGGCGGCGGCGGTCAGCGGGTTGTCGCCGGTGATCATCACCGTGCGAATGCCCATCTGGCGAAGTTCGCCGAAGCGCTCGCGGATGCCAGCCTTCACCACGTCCTTGAGGAAGATGGCGCCCAGCAGCCGCCCGTCCCGCGCCACCGCCAGCGGCGTCCCACCGGCGCGGCCGATCTCGTCGGTGATGCGGCGCAGCTCGGTCGCCGCCGCCGTCTCTCCCACCCCGGGGTTGGCGCGCAGGATCGAATCCACCGCACCCTTCTGGATCAGCGTGTCGCCCACCCGGATGCCGGATACCCGGGTCTGCGCGGTAAAGAAGATCACCTCCGCATGGGCGGGCAGGCTGTGCTGCAAGTCGAACCGGGTACGTGCCAGCGTGACGATCGATCGCCCCTCCGGCGTCTCGTCGGCCAGGCTCGCCAGCAGCGCCGCCTCCGCCAGTTCCGCCTCACTGGCGCCGCCCACGGCACGAAACTCGCTCGCCTGGCGATCGCCGACGGTGATCGTGCCGGTCTTGTCGAGCAGCAGCACGTCGACATCGCCCGCCGCCTCCACCGCGCGACCCGATTTCGCCAGCACGTTGAACCGCACCAGCCGGTCCATACCAGCAATGCCGATCGCCGACAGCAGCGCCGCGATGGTGGTCGGGATCAGCGTGATGAGCAACGCCGCCAGGATCGCCACCGGGATGCTGCCACCGGCATAAGCGGCAAAGGCGGGGATCGTGCCGACCGCGATCAGGAAGATGATCGTCAGGCCGACCAGCAGCAGCGTCAGCGCGATCTCATTGGGCGTCTTCTGCCGCTCGGCTCCTTCGACCAACGCGATCATCCGATCGAGAAAGCCCTTGCCCGGCTCCACCGTCACCTTCACGCGGATCTCGTCGGAAATCACGCGCGTGCCCGCGGTTACTGCCGATCGGTCGCCGCCCGCCTCGCGGATTACCGGCGCGCTTTCGCCAGTGATCGCGGCTTCGTTGACGGAGGCAACGCCCGAGACGACCTCGCCGTCCGAGGGGATCAGGTCGTCCGTCTCGACCAACACCACGTCACCGACCTTGAGCTGGCTGGCGGGCACCAGGTCATATTGCCGCCCGTCCCCCTTCAGCCGCTTGGCCGTCAATTCCGCCTTCGCCGCGCGCAGGCTCGCCGCCTGCGCCTTGCCGCGACCCTCGGCCAACGCCTCGGCAAAGGTGCCGAACAGAACCGTCAGCCACAGCCAGACAACGAGTTGCAGCTTGAACCCGGTGGAAAGGTCATCCTGCCCCACGATGAGCAGCACGGTCATCAGCGCAGCGATTGCCGCGGTGACGAACATCACGGGATTGCGGACCAGCGCGCGCGGGTCGAGCTTCACGAACGATGCCTTGATCGCCGGCACGACGAGGTCGGCCGTGAACAGGCTTTTGGTGTCGGTATTGGCCATGATGGCGCCCTTTGTCAGAACAGCTGGCCGCGGATCATCGCGAGATGATCGGCGATGGGGCCAAGCGCGAGGCTCGGCAGGAAGGTAAGGCCGCCCAGGATCAGAATGATCCCGACCAGCAGGCCCACCCACAGCCCACCCGTGGTGGGGAATGATCCGGCGCTTTCCGGTGTGTGCTTCTTCGCCGCCAGGCTGCCGGCGATCGCCAGCATCGGCACGATGATGAAGAACCGCCCGATCCACATCGCCGCGCCCAGCAGGCCGTTGTAATAAGGCGTGTTGGCGGTCAGCCCGGCAAAGGCGGAGCCGTTGTTCGCCACCGCGCTGGTAAAGGCGTAAAGGATCTCGCTGAACCCGTGGGGCCCCTTGTTGAGCGGCCCGGCCAGCCCCTGCTCCAGCACCGACGACAAGGCCGTAAAGCCAAGAATGACAAGCGGCAGCACCGCGACCGCCAGCACCGCCAGCACCGCCAGCTTCACTTCGCGCGCTTCGATCTTCTTGCCCACATATTCGGGCGTGCGGCCGACCATCAGCCCGGCAACGAACACCGCCAGGATGGCAAACAGCAGGAAGCCGTAGATGCCCGCGCCAACGCCCCCGATCACCACTTCGCCCAGCTGCATGTTGAACAGCGGGATCATGCCGCCGAGCGCCGTGAAGCTGTCATGCATGGCATTGACCGCGCCGCAGGAGGCAGCGGTGGTCACGACGGAGAAGAGCGCGCTGGCGGCAATGCCGAAGCGTACTTCCTTGCCCTCCATGTTGCCGCCGGCGACGCCAAGGCCGTGCAGCACCGGATTGCCCGCCGCTTCCTGCCAATAAGTGATGGTGACACCGGCCAGGAACAGGATCACCATTGCCGACAGGATCGCCCAGCCCTGACGCGTGTTGCCCACGGCCTTGCCGAACGTCCACGTCAGGCCAAAGCCGATCAGGAAGATCGACAGCATCTGGACGAGGTTGGTCAGCGCGGTCGGATTCTCGAACGGATGCGCGCTGTTGGCATTGAAGAAGCCGCCGCCGTTGGTGCCCAGCATCTTGATCGCTTCCTGGCTGGCGACGGGGCCGAGCAGGATGGACTGTTTGGCGCCCTCCAGCGTCGTCACTTCGACGGCCCCGGCGAGCGTCTGCGGCACGCCGCTGGCGATGTAGAAGATCGTCAGCACGACGCAGATCGGCAGCAGCAGGTACAGCGTGATGCGCGTCACATCGGCCCAGAAATTGCCGATCGTCGTTGCACTTCGCCGCGCGAAGCCGCGGAACAGCGCAAAGGCGAGCGCGATGCCGGTCGCCGCCGACAGGAAGTTGTGAATCGTCAGCCCCAGCATCTGGCTGAGGTTCGACATAGTGCCTTCGCCACCATAGCTTTGCCAGTTGGTGTTGGCGGTGAAGCTGATCGCGGTGTTGAAGGCGAGGTCCGGCGACACGCCCGGCAGCCCCTGTGGATTGCCCGGCAGCACGCCCTGCAATCGAAGCACCGCGTAGGTGAACAGCAGCAACGCCGTGTTGAACAGCATCATGTGAAGCGCGTAGCGGCGCCAGCCCTGCTCGGCGGCCGGATCGACCCCCGCCAGCCGGTAGAAGCCGCGCTCCACCGGCCCGAACACAAGGTGCAAGGGCGTGCGGCGCCCTTCGTACAGCGCGAACAGCCACAGGCCGACCGGCTTGGTCAGCGCCAGCAGGATCGCGACGAAGCCCAGGATCAGGGCCCATCCCGTGATGGTCATGGCAGCGCTCCTTTCAGAAGCGCTCGGGGCGGATCAGCACCGCCACGAGATAAAGGAGAAGCCCCGCCGCGGTGATCGCGGCGAGCCAGAGGTCGAGCGTCATTGGCGCGTCCTTACGAATGGTCGCACAGCCGGGCGTAAGCGAGCGTCGCCGCCAGCAGCCCGAGGATGGCGAGGATCCACAACATGTCCTGCATCGGCCCGGCCCTGTCAGAACGCTGCGGTTAGCGAGACGAGGAACGTGCCCGCGGCAATGCTGCCGGTGCCGTCCTGCCCCTTGCTGAAGCTGGGGCGGAGGTACGCTGCCTCGCGCGCCGAAATGTCCGTGTCGGCATAAGCGAGGCCCAGCGTCAGGTTGCGCCAGTTGGTGTCGAGCCCGAGCGACCAGTCCCAATAGGCGCCGGTCGGCGACACTGCGGTCGCATTGGGCCCAAGGCCGTCCTGCCCGCGGCTGTGGCCGATATGCGCCTTGGCGGTGAAGGGCGTGCCGGCTACCGCGACGGCGGCATCGCCCCACAGATAGAGGTTGTCGTCCTTCGCGCCCGGATCCGTGTACGTGCCCGCCGCGGCGTCGGCGCCGGTGCGATACCACCGGCCCAGCGCCTGCTGCTTCGGCGCATAGGCGACCCCTGCGGTCAGCGTGGCGGGGCCAGCAATGCCCGTTAGCTTCACATAGGGTTCGGCGAAGTCGGTCTTCGCCGCGCCGCCCGGATACATGTACCAGGTCAGCCCGACGTCCAGCGTGGCATTGTCGGCCAGCGCCGCCTTATAGCCGGCGATCAGGTCCAGTTCCATGTTGGCGCCGCCGAACGTACCCCATCCGGCCAGGTTCGATGCCCAGACGCCGGCGTACAGCCCGCTTTCATGGCTGGCGGTGATCCCGCCCTGGACCGCCATGTCGCGATCCGATTGCGAGATGCCGCGGAAGCGATAGTCGCTGGCGATCGCTGCGCTGCCGCTGATCGTCACCGTCGGCGGCGGCGCGCTATCGGCGTCCTGCGATGTCGATTGAGCCTGTGCGCCGGCCGCCGTGCTGACCAGTGCAGCGACCGCGGCAGCGGCATGACGAAACTTCATTGTTCCACCCTTCACGGCAATCGTCACCTGACGATGCCTTCAGGGCGGGGCGATTAGGCCCCTGCGTCGTAGCAATTCGAGATCGATTCCCGCCAACCGCATATAGCTGGCGTATAGTGAACGCTTTCCCGGGCCCGTCCGCCGCGCGCGGGGCTCCGCAGCCTGGTGGTGGGGGTTAATGCGCGGTCAGGCTCGCCTCTTTCACCGCTTCGACGCGCAGCCGCGGGAATACCTCCTCGATCGGCTTGCTGTCGGGCAGGACATAGACATAGCCGCCCTTCTTCTGGAACTGCGGGCGAAGCAGCTGCGCGTAGAACGCCTTGGGCACGTTGATGCAGCCGAAGGTGACGCGATTGTCCTCCGGCGTTTCGGACAGCATCCGCTCGCGGCGGCGCTCCTTCTTGCTGCTGTCCGCCGGAATGGTGTGGATCGCGACGGAGGTGGCATAATCCACCCACAGGACGCGCTCCCGTCCGAAAGCGAGGCCGAATTTCGCCAGATAGCGCCCGGCCGGCGTGGTCTTTTCGGCCGGTCCGATCTCCGACAGCTTCTTGGTGCCTACCCCTGCGGTCGCTTCGTCGCCGCGGGCAATGCCGATCAGCACCGGCACCTTGTCCAGCAGCTTGCCGCTCGCGCTGTAGAGCGACAGCGACGCATCGTTCTTGTCGATGATGGCATAGGGCAGCTTCTGATTGTCGCCGGACGATCCGACCCAGCGCGCGACACGGTTTGTGTCCGCCGTCTGGACGATGACGGGTTCGGGAGCGCTCTCGGCCGCCTTGGTTGCGGCGCCCTTCGCTGTCTTCTTCGCGCCGGCCTTCTTGGCGCTCGCCTTGCGCGCCGGCGCCTTCTTGGTCGCGGCCTTCGCTTGCGTGGCAGTGGCCTTAGCCTTGGCCGGCGTCACTTCAAGCGGGCGGGCGCCCGCTGCGGCCGGAATGATCAGCGCAAGCCCGGCCAGCGCCCGCAAAACAGCATTCATCTATTCGTTACGCTCACAATTTCGGTCGCCCGCTCGTGATGGAGCGGGCGACCGTTTCTTGTCGATGGTCGTGGTGATCAGTTGCGCGGGCGCTTGCCGCGCGATTCCTGTGCCTGCAACCGCTGCTCGACGCTGTCGACGCGGCCGTTGAGCTGATCGAGGCGCTGGCCGCTGGTCTGCAGCTGGCCCGATGCTGCCTGTGCTTCCGCCAGAGCCGCCTTCGCGGTGCCGTCGGTCTCCTGAAGCCGCGCCTCGAGCGTGTCGACGCGCTGGCTCACTGGGGCGATCTGCTCGCGCACATAGGATTTGGTGGCGCAGCCGCCGAGGCCAACGGCCCCCGCCAGGATAAGCACGGCAGGAGCAACTTTGGACGCATACAGATACATTGCGTGTCTTTCGATCGTTAACCAGTCGGAACAAGGAAGCTGAGCGCCGAACCTTCAACAATCCGTATTTTGATCAAATGTGCATGTTCTGCGATCAACTGATGCCCACTCTGTCACACTCTTGAAACATCAAAAGGTTGCGTGATTCGCGTGACTTTTTTTGTTCGCTATTTTCTCTGCTTTTTGCGCTTCCGCTCCGCGGAAGGGGCGAACGGGTCCTTGGGAATCGAGTCGCCCTGCTCCGCCTCCTCGACGGCAGAAGCGGGCTTGGCCTTCTGCACGCTGACGCATTCACGAAGCGCCGCGACCGCCGCCCCGCTTCCTTGCAGCTCCAGCCGCGCCACCGGCACGTCCCCCCGCGTGACGTGCAGCGCCTTGGAAGCAGCAAAATACGCCGGGAACTTGGGCTCAAAGGTCGAGACGAACCCCTGCTTGCCCTCGGACTTGATCCCCACGGCGAAGTGATCGCTGTAGCCGCCGCGCGTCAGGCGATAGGTCAGCTTCAGCTGTTCCTTGGGCTTGATCGACCAATTGGGGTTCAGCACCGACAGGTGATTGGATCCGTCCACGTCCAGGCCCAGCAACAGGGTCGTGCCACCGTTGCGATCATAGTCGCGGGTCAGGAAACATCCCTTGCCGTCCTTGCTCACGGCCACCGTCCAGCCTTCAACCGTTCGGGTGGCATAATCCGCCGCAGCGACCGGTGCGGCAACGAACAGCGCCGCAGCGATCGCCCCCGCGGCACATCGGGCCAGGGGCACGGTCCGCGCGTGGCTGGCGCCGCTTGCAGCATCGTCTTGCGACATCACCATCAGCATCTTTCTCCCGTGGCGGTGTTGGCGTGTTGCGGGCCTAGCGGGCGAGCGTGCCCTTGGCCATCGCCCGGCCGATCTGCTTTCAGGGGTAAGGGATTGCGGGCCAGCAGTCGGGGGTGAAGGCCGGGCGCGCGGCGGCAACGGGTCGCCCGCGCGCTAGATCTCGATCGCCACGAACACGGCGCCGGTTTCCTCCTTGCGATCCGCGGTGTCGAACGCCTCGTTGATCCGGTCGAGCGGGAAGCGGTGCGTGATCATCTTCTTCACGTCGATCCGGCCCTTGGCAATCAGGTCCAGCACCATGCCCTGTTCACGATAGATGTCGTGCATGGCGAAGCTGGCGCTGGGGATCAGCTGGATCTCGCTCATCTGAATGCGTTGCCATTCCAGCGGGATGGTCGTCTCGCCGGCATCGAAGCCGCCGACGATCACCACCTTGCCGCCGCGCCGGACCATTCGGGTGGCTTGCGGCAGGGTGATGGGCATGGACTCGCCGCCGGCACATTCGAAAACGATGTCGGCGCCGCGCCCGCCGGTAAAGGCCATCACTTGCGCCACCGCGTCCTGCGCCCCGGCGTTCACCACGGCGTCGGCGCCAAGCTCCTTCGCCAGGTCGAGCGCGCTTTGCACGAGGTCGCAGATGATGACATCGGCGCCGCTCGCCTTCGCCAGCATCATCTGGCCAAGCCCGATCGGCCCAGCGCCGATCACCGCCACCTTGTCGTTGATGCCCAGCCCCGACAGGTGCTGCGCATGGAGGCAGACCGAAAAGGTGTCGATCAGCGACGCTTCCTCGAAGCTGACGTGATCGGGCAGCTTGTAGAATTTCTCCGCCGGCCCGGCGACATATTCGGCATAAGCGCGCGATACATATTGGGTGCGCACATCATAGAGATGCTCGCAGATATTGTAGCGCTGGACGCGGCAATAGTCGCACACGCCATCGCCCATCACCGTTTCGATGACCACGCGGTCGCCGGGCTTCACGTTGGTGACGTCCTCGCCGACCTCCACCACCTCGCCCGCCAGTTCATGCCCCATGATGTGGCATTCCAGCTCGGGCTCATGCTTCTTCCAGTGGCGAAGGTCCGTGCCGCAGATGCCGGCGACGCGCACACGGGCGAGAACGAAGTGCGAAGCAGGAATGATCGGCCGTTCGGTCTCGGTCACCTCGAACGTGCCTTCGGCGGTCTTCAGGGCAGCCTTCATGGGTCGGTGCGATCCTTGGTGCTTGGGAGGAGGCCGGCTCAGCTGGTCTTCTGGATGCGCGGCTCGATGCGCAGGTTCACCACGTCGCACGCGGCCGAGCGGGTGAGGATGAAGTGGATCGCCTCCGCGATTTCGCCCGCCTGCAGCATCTCGTGATTGGCGACCGCTTCGCGTTTCTCCTCGTCGCTGCATTCCTGCATGTCGGTGTCGACCGAGCCGGGCTGGACCACGCTGACCTTGATGTTCTTGTCGGCGATTTCCTTGCGCAGCGTCTCGGCGAAGGCCTGGATGCCGGCCTTGGTCGCGGAATAGACGCTTTCGCCCTCCGCCTTGATCTCGGTGCTGATCGATCCGACGAACAGCAGATGCCCGCTGCCCTGCCGCTCCATCCGCTTGATCGCGGCGCGGGCGCAGGCGAGATAGCCGACCAGGTTCGTCTCGATCACATAGCGCCAGTCGTCATCGGCCATCTCGTGGATCGGCTGCGCGCCCAAAGCGGCGCAAGCGACCAGAATGTCGATCCCGCCCAGTTTCTCGTCCACGGCGGCAAAGACCTGCTCGATCCCCTCCCTGGTGGCGGAATCGGCGATCACGCCGAACAGCTCGCTCTCGCTGCCCGCCCCCTGGCGCGCTTTATCCAGCGCCTCGTCCAGCGCCTCCTGATGCCGGCCGAAGGTCAGGACCCGCGCGCCCTCCGCCGCCAGCAGTTCCAGCGTGGCGCGCCCTATCCCGGTGGTGCCGCCGGTCAACAGGATGCGCTTGCCCGCCAGGCTCGTGTGCTCGATCGCCATGCTTACTCCCAGGTGATGACGAGCCGCCCGTTGGCGGGCACGTTATAGTCGATCCGGTCGTCGGACGTCGCATAAGGGCGCAACGCGTCACCGTCCGACGTCGTCACCGTCGTCTTGGTCAGCTTGCGCCGTTTCAACCGCACCAGCCGCAGATTGGCGGTGCACGGCTCGCTGCCGTCCAGCGTTATGGTCAGCGCGCGATCCCCGGTACGCTCCACGCCGCGCACCAGATAATCGCAATACAGCCGGAACGGTGCGCCCTCGACATGGTGGAACGCCCGCGTCGCAAAGATAAAGGCCGCGCCCGCGCCATAGACTTCCTGCCCGACCTGCCCGGCCTGCTGCCCATCGGGATAAAGATCTTCGAGCGGGAAGGAGAGTTTGTGGTCGATGTGCCCGTTCGGCTCACGCTGCTTGTCCGAAATGGCCTCAGGCGGCAGCGCGTCGGGATAATAATACCAGGCGCGCGACAGCACGTATTTGCAATATTCGTTGATCAGCATGCGCGCTTCGGGCTCGAGGTCGGGGCCGCCGTCACGCAGATATTGTTCAAACGCGACAAAGCTGTCGAAACACTCGTACATCGCCATGTACGGCGCGTCCTGCAGGCAAGTAACCGCCAGGAACGTCTCATAGGCCGCGGCGTGGCCGATGTGGCTGTCCCAGATCACCGAATTGTGCAGGAAGCTCGCCAGATAGACGTAGCTTTGCTCCAGATAGACGTCGTTGTTGGTGATCCGCCACAGCCGCATACAGGCAGCGGCGCCCCACGCCGTCAGGTTCGCCTGGTAATTGACGTTGAAGCGAAGCCCGATCGCCTTCTCGATCGCGGCGCGCGCCTCGTCGAGATAGGTCTTGTCATCGGTCAGCTCGAACGCCTGCAACATCACCCAGGCATAGATGCCGCCCACATCGGTCTGGCCGCGGCCGTCCGCCGGAGCCGTTTCCTCGATCACCGAAAAATCGTTGACCTTGTACTGAACCGGCCACTCGTAATCGAAATGGCGCGCAGCCTTCACCGCAAAGTCCAGCGAATCCAGGAACAGCGCGCGCGCGTCCGCGTCGCCGTCCAGCGCGAGGATGCCGAGGTTCAGCAGCGGGTGGTAAAGATACCAGCTGTCGACGGCGTCGGCGTCCTTGTCCTTGCCCACGTTGGGCAAATAGCGCCGCAGCGTCCTGAGCTTGGGGTCGTAGAACTTCCTCAGCCCCTTCTTCAGCTCCGTCTCCAGCGGCAGCGGCTCGCCCAGCCACTTGCCCCAGCCATGCAGCGCCGCGATTACCGACATCTGCACCATGATGTCGGGATATTCGGCCGCGGTGTACGGATGCACATACAGGTGGCCGTAGTGGCGGATGGTCGCCTCCGGCGCTTCGGCCAGGTCCCGCGCGGCGCGCTCCGCCCGGTCCACCCAGTCGCGATAATGGACGACCGGCAGGTCCAGCATCCGATAGGCGGCACCCAGCATCTGGACGAATTGCCTGGCGGATGCGCGCTCATGCGGGGGCGCCTGATGGCGAAAGATCAGGATCGCGTCGGAAATCGTGACCGTCTCGCCCGCCTTCAGCGCCGCCTCTTCCGGTGCGGCATCGCGGGGCGGCGCGGGCAACAGATAGCCAAGCTCCGGCCATTCGCCGCCGACCACACCATCCGGCGTGGTGCCCGTGGCGCGGAAGTAATCGTTCAGATCGGTCAGGTTCTGGAAGTAGAGCACATTGCCGAACGCCGGCTCGTCGATGCGGAAATAGACCAGGCCGGCGTTATGGCCGCGCTGCGCCGCTTCAACATTGCCTATTGCCGTCAGCGGATCGTCACCCTCCCCCAGCGGATAAAGGTCGCGCGGCACGAACGGCAGGGTGATGTCGCTGGCTGGCGTCAACTGAACGGTGATGCGCAATCGCTCCAGCGCATCCTTGTTCCGTTCCATGGTGACAACGTGGGTGCCGACGGCACTGGCGATCTCGATCCGGGCGGCCTCGCCGGGCGAACAACGCAGCGACTTGCAGCTGAACGGCCCGGCAATGAAGGCTGCGCGCACGGCCAGCCCGCCATGCCCGGGACGCCGCACGATCGCGAACACTGAATCATGTGCCGCGCGTACCTCGACCTCAAGCTCCCCGATGCTGAACTGCGCCAGTCCCTTGCCGCCGCTTCCGAGTGTCTCGCGCAGCGCCAGCAGATAGGGGCTGACTGGTGGTGGCCGGTGCTCCACCTTGGTCGCCATGATGCCCGTCTCCGTTCGGTTTCCTCCACTAAGCTGCCACCGCACGACTTGTTCCGCCTCGGCGGCGAATTAAAAGGTCTGGCTTAATCTTTGTTAAGTCACGAAAAATGGTCGCGAACAATTGATCCCGGCAAGACACGTCTCTCTCATCTGCACCCCGCTGCAGGCGCACGCTCGGGACCGATCAACAGATCCGCGAGTTTGAACCCCGGATGCGCAGGAGATGGCATGTTCTTCCTTTTCTCGCGGCGACTGGGCTGCGCGGGGTCGCTGGTCCTTTCGGCCGCCCTCACCGTGCTGCTCCTGTATCTGCTCGGCTGGCTATGATGCGTCGGATCGGCGCGCTGGTGGCGCTTCCGCTCGCGCTCGGGCTGGCGAGCTGCGGGCCGGGCGCCCCGGTCGACCCCGCGACGGCGATTTCACCCGAGGATCGGGCGCTGGGCGCTGAGCAGCATCCCGCGCTGCTGATGGAGTTCGGCGGCGAATATGGCGGCCCCACCGCGCGCTATGTCCGCGCCGTGGGCGAACGGGTCGCCGCCGGGGCGGGGCTTCAGGGGCAATGCACCTTCACCCTCGTCAACAGCGCCGTGGTGAACGCCTTCGCGGTGCCGGGCTGCTACATCTACGTCACTCGCGGCCTGGTGGCGGTGGTCACCAGCGAGGCGGAGCTGGCGTCCGTGCTGGGTCATGAGCTTGGCCACATCCTCGGCCGCCATGCGCAGCGGCAGGAAAACCGCTCGATCTGGCGCCAGCTCGGCGTCATCGCGGTCAGCGTCACTGGCTCGGAACGTCTCACCCGCCTTGCCAATCAGGCGGCGCAATATTTCGGCCTGCGCTATTCCCGGTCGCAGGAATATGAGGCGGACGATCTCAGTGTCCGCTACCTCCAGAATGCCGGCTATGACGTTCATGCCGCCGCCGACATGCTGGCCGCGCTCAAGCGCCAGGAAACCTTCATGACGCAGCTGCAGCGCGCGGACGGCGCCCGCAGCGTCCCGGAATGGGCGCTCAGCCATCCGCTGACCGAGCGGCGGATCGAGCGGGCGCGCGAAACAGCCGACAAGACCGGGCTCGCCGACGACGCCTTACCCGAAAACGAACCCAGCTATTTCGCCGCGGTCGACGGCTTGCTCTTCGGCGATGATCCCGAACAGGGCTTCGTGATCGGCAGCCGCTTTGCCCATCCGCTGATGCGCATTTCCTTTGAGGCGCCCGCTGGCTTTTCGCTCGCCAACAGTCCGCGTGCGATCAGGCTGACTGGCCCCAACGGCATTTCGGGTGAATTCGGCGGCAGCCCGCTGCCCCCAGGCGGGCTGGCCCGCTACGCCGAGGCGCTGGCCGCGCATGTCGTTGGCGATGCGCCGGCGGAGATCACCGAAGTCTCGCAACTGGTGGTCAACGGCCTGCCCACCATCATCCTTCAGGTGCGCCTCGCGGTGCAGGATGGCAATGTTCCCCTCGCCATGGCCGTCTATGACGGGCGCGACGGGCAGGCCTATCATTTTATCATCGCGTCTCCGCCGGCGGATGCCAGCGCGCAGGCCATTGCGCGCCTGTTCTCCTCCTTCCGCCGCCTGTCCGCGGCAGAGGCTGCGGCGCTGCGTCCGCGCGTGATCCGCACCGTTCGGGTCGGCGCCGGCGACACCCCCGCCACCCTCGCCGCCCGCACCGTCGATCCGGCCCCCGGCCCGCTCTTCTCTTTGCTGAACGGCCTCGAACAGCGTCAGCTGCGCCCCGGCAGCCTTGCCAAGATCGTCACCGTCGTCGGCCAGCCAGGCACACGGTAAGCAGGCGCAGCACGATCAGGCCCGGTACGATGAGGCGCGGTCGGATCAGGCCCGGCACGATCAGACGCTGTCGGGATCACGCGGATACACGGCGTTGCCGAGATCCTGCCCGACGTTGACGCCAGGCCATCCGCTTGTCTGTAGCGCAGCAAAAGGCTGTCGGTCAGGCGCGTTCCGTAACAAGGACACGAACGAGGAGTTTCACCCATGAAACCACGATCACGGTGAATAATGGTGGCCGTCCATTCATCGGTTCAGCCCTCCTCCGCCGAAGTGTTTAACTTTCAGCCAGTCCTCTCACCGATCCAGCCCCATTCGGCGGCGCATTTCGGCGTCTCTTTTGTTTCGACGTTCTTCCCGCTCGATGCGTAACCGTCGTGCCTTGATGATACGGAAAGTCGAAAGAACCCCAACTGCCGCGACAGCCCCCGCGGTAATCAACTCAGACATGTATCTCCCCCCGGAAACCTTATTGCGCAAGTAGCGCATTTGGGTGGGGAGTATAGTCCGTTATGGATGATGATGGTTCACCAAAGGACAATCGGCGCCGGGCGCGGAACCGCGCCGGCTGAACTTGTCAAAGTACGGGTAAAGGCCCCGCCCGCGAGCGCTCGGCGCCCGGCACAACGAGTGACATAGGGTGCAGAATCAAGGCCGATCCTGGGCCGCGCCCGCCAGGGGTGCTGCCCCGCCCCGGATCACCAAGGTGAGCGCCCCGCCTGAAGGGAGTTCAGTTGACAGGGCGCTCATCTGACGACGACTAGTGCCGCCCCGGAACTATCGCCCAACCCCATTAGCAACACAAGGAAACATTTGGGCAGCCGCTTGCCCGGCACGCCCATGTTCCCGAGCCATGATGGCAACGCTTGTCCCGATCAGGGACTCCGGCGATCAGGAGTGATGGCGGCGTTGTTCGCCCGGCTTGCCCCAATTCGCGAGATTGTCGTCGCGGCGTGCCGGCGTGCGCCAATAACCTTCGATCGACATGGTACGCCGAACGCGGCTCGCTTCTTCCAGCAGGCGCATCGCTTCCCTCAGCGTCGGCGCCGCGCTGGCACGTTTCTCCAACTCTTCCCAACGATTATTCATAACATCCCCCTATTTACGCAAATTGCGCATTCCCCACGATCAGTGTGGACTCGTCCCACACCGATTCGCAAGCTTTATCGGCAACAGTTAACAAGGGGTTCAGAGACGTTCGGAGATGTTACGGGAAGTTGTTGTTCGCTTACCTATGGGCGAACATTGTCCGCCACGCGATGAACTGCCGCTTTTGCAGTGCAACATTGAGCCTGTTGAATCAGTGATTCAGAACTCTTCGAGCGCAACCACCTCGAAGTCATAGCTGGCCCATCCACGCTGCCGCGCAGCCTCTGCCGCGGCGGCTTTCTTGCCGGTCGCTTCGCGCAGCGACTTGGTATGTCCCCAGAACACCTCGGTGCGCCCACCGCCCAGATCCGCGACGATGCGCCAATAATGGGTGAAGGGGCTCGCGGTCGGCCCGATCACCTTGACATAGCCGTCGGCCATGGTCGCGCGGAGCATGCGTTTGCGTTTCGCCATCGGCGGGTGGCCCCTTGTTCGTCTTGCGCTGTCCGCGTCAGAAATGCGCGAGATAGCCGCCGTCGACGGCCAGCACCTGTCCCGTCACATAGGACGCCGCCGGCGAGGCAAAGAACCGCACCGCGCCGGCAATTTCCTCCGGTCGCCCCCACCGGCCGAGCGACGTCCGCCGGGCGAGATGTTCCGCAATCGCGGGATCGGCGACCATGGCGGCATTGGCCTGCGTCGCGAAAAAGCCGGGTGCCACCGCGTTGACGGTGATGTCCCTTGGCCCCAGCTCCGCCGCCAGCGCGCGGGTCAGCGCCTCCAACCCGCCCTTGCTCATCGTATAAGCGGCATCGCCCGATCGCGCGATCTGGCCGGCGATGGAGGTGATGTTGATGATCCGCCCGCCCGCGGGCATCCGGGGCGCCAGCCGCCGCGCCAGATCGAATGGCGCGACCAGGTTGATCTCCAGCAGCCGCCGCACCGCCGCCCGGTCGAGCTGTTCAATCGCGCGCCGGTCGCGATCCCCCGCATTGTTGACGAGGATATGGATCGGCTCCTCGCGCGCCGCAAAGCGTTCGGCCGCCGCCTCCGTCGCAAGATCCGCTGCCGCAATCTCGCAGGCGCCGCCACCGTCAGCGATCTCCGCTGCCAGCGCGCGCAGCGGCTCCGCCCGCCGGCCGTGCAGCAGCACCCGCGCGCCCGCCTGCGCCAGCGACCGGGCAATCTCGCGCCCCAGCCCGCCGCCGGCGCCGGTAACGAGTGCGGTCTTGCCGGCCAGTTCAGTCACGCCCCATTCCGTTCCACCCGCCTGCCATCGATCAATCGGCAGCCGCCATGGCCGCATCGCCCGCCGCCCTCAAGGCTTGCGGTTGCTGCGCATCGCGAAACTGGAGGTGATCCGCGATACGCCGGGCAGCCGCGACAGCACATCGCGGTGAAAGGTCGCATAATGATCCATGCCCGTGATCTGCAGCCGCAGCAGGTAGTCGCCGTCGCCGGTCAGCAGATACCATTCGCGGATCTCGGCATGTTTGCGCATCGCCGCCTCGAACCGGGTGAGATATTCCTCCGTCTGTCGTTCCAGCTCCACCTGCACCAGCGCCACCGTCCCTTCATCGGGATCGCTGCCGGAGATGATGGCGGTATAGCCGCGGATCACCCCGCTTTTTTCCAGGAGCTTCAGCCGCCGCAGGCACGCCGATTCCGACAGCCCCACTTCACGGGCGAGCGCGCTGTTGGTGATCCGCGCGTTCAGGCGCAGCTGGTTCAGGATGCGGCGGTCGACCGCGTCAATCATGTCCGTGATTTTCCCTTCGCTTCGCAGAAGCTGCGAATTCGTCGGCTCGATAGCAGCATCCGTCGCAGATTCGGCCACAAATCCGCATCCACTTCGTTCATGATGCGCGAAGGAGATTAGGTAGCGATGGCGATGATCGATCGTGCAATCTGGTGGCGGCGGCCGGGCCGTCCCTGCGCTGCGGCGGCGGTGCGCGGGGCGGTTCGATGAGGGTCGTCATCCTTGGCGCCGGCGTGATCGGCGTCACCGCGGCACATTACCTGCGGCTCGCCGGCCATGAAGTGGTGGTGATCGATCGCCAGCCCGGCCCCGCACTGGAAACCAGCTTCGCCAATGCCGGCGAAGTCTCCCCCGGCTACGCCTCCCCCTGGGCGGCGCCCGGCATTCCGGCAAAGGCGATCCGCTGGCTGCTGATGCACCATGCGCCGCTGATCGTGCGGCCAAAGCCCGACATGGCGATGATCACCTGGCTCGCCGCCATGCTGCGCAATTGCACGGCGCAGCGTTACGCGCTGAACAAGAGCCGCATGGTCCGCCTTGCCGAGTTCAGCCGTGACGAGCTGGTCGCGCTGCGCCGCGATCTCGGCATTTTCTACGATGAGCGGTCACAGGGCACGCTGCAGCTGTTCCGCACCACCAAGCAGCTGGAGGGCAGCGCCAAGGACATGGACGTCCTGCGCTCCTACGACGTGCCGTTCGAGCTGCTGGACCGCGAGGGCTGCGTGCGCGCCGAGCCGGGTCTGGCCGCTTCCAGCGATCGCTTCGTCGGCGGGCTGCGCTTGCCCGGTGACGAAACCGGCGATTGCCACCTGTTCACCAATCATCTGGCTGATCGCCTCGCCGGCAATGGCGTGGAATTCCGCTTCTCCACCCAGATTCAGGCGATCGAGGCCAGCGGCGGCGTGGTGACAGGGGTGCGGACGGATGCCGGCATCGTCCGCGGTGATGCCTATCTCGTCGCGCTGGGCAGCTATTCGCCGCAACTGGTGAGCCCACTCGGCGTGCGGCTGCCGGTCTATCCGGTGAAGGGCTATTCGATCACCGTGCCCATCGCCGATCCGGCGGCGGCGCCCGTCTCCACCCTGCTCGACGAAAGTTACAAGATCGCGATCACGCGGCTGGGCGATCGCATCCGCGTCGGCGGCATGGCGGAGATTTCCGGCTACGACAATTCGCTGCCGCAGCGGCGCGAGGCGACGCTGCTCCACTCGCTGAACGATCTGTTCCCGGGCGCGACCAGGCAGGGGCCGACCGGCTTCTGGAGCGGCCTTCGTCCGATGACCCCCGATGGCCCGCCGATCATCGGCGGCACCGCGCTGCGCAACCTGTTCCTCAACACCGGCCACGGCACGCTCGGCTGGACCATGGCGTGCGGATCGGCGGCCGTGATCGCGGCAATCATGTCGGGCGAAACGCCGCCCATCGTGACGGAGGGACTGGGGCTGGAGCGGTACGGCCGCTAAATCTCCGGCAAGTTTCCGGCCTGTCCCCTCACGGCGCGCGGCAATAGTCGCGCCGCCCGGTGCAATGTTCGCCACCGGCTCAACAGGTGGAGAAGGTTGCGTATATTGAGACAATGCTTGGCGCCGCGCCGTGTCGGCGGTATCGCGCGCGCAATCGCGTCGGTCCGGCAATCTTGCTCCAGACCTGACGCGCGGGGGGAAGATCTGAAATGGCTGACGGGGTACAGGCAGCGCCGCAGGTGCTGTCGCTGACGTTCGATTATGACAATCGCTATTCGCCGACCGTGCGCATGGGCGGCTGGATCGAACTGGTTCTGGCGGAACGTCTTGCCGCGGGGCAGAATGTGCGGGTCACGTTCGGCGACGTGACGCTGGATCTGACCAGCATCGACACCCAGAGGGCGGGTGAGCGCGTGCTTCAGGTGATGCTCCCGAATGGTTTTTCCACCGCCGTTCCCCTCGTGGTCAGCGACGATGGCCGCCACATCGGTATCGGCGCGTCCAGCCTGGTGCTCGGCCTCCTCAACGAGATTTCGGCCGTCGCGACCGGCAGCGAAGAGGCCGCGCCTGTGATCACCACCACCCCTGTCGACATGATGTCGTCGGACGATTTCAGTTTCTCGCAAGGCCGGGTCGAGAATTTCGCCATCCTCGATTCACGTGGCCGCAGCGAGATGCTGCTCGACGATCGCACGACGCAGCTCGCCATCATCGACTTCGGCGCCCTGTGGTGCGGCCCGACCCAGCGTTTTCAGCAGACGCTGTCGGCGGTTCAGCAGCGGATCGGCAATGGCTTCGACATGAAGAGCGTGCTGTTCGAGGCAGCACGCGGCGTTTACGCCACCACTGCCGAAGCGGCCGTTCAGGAACATGCCTATCGCTTGCGCGGCGACATTTTCACGGTGTCCGCCGATGATGAACGCCAGGCGATCATCCGCAAGGATCTGGGGCTCGCATGGTTCTCGCCGCAGCTCGTGGTCGATCAGGTCACCGGCGAGATCCTCGGTCAGATCAGCAGCGGCCAGGATCTTCCCGGTTATCTCTACGCCGATCAGGTCGTCGACTCCGTCAACAATATCATCGCCTATGTGGAAACGCTTGCCGATACGCCGGGCATCACGCGCGGCGGCACGCGCGGTTCGGACGTCATTGCCGGCAGCGTGCGGGCGGACCGGCTGAGCGGCGGCGCCGGCCGCGATTACATCGACGGCGGCTATGGCGATGACGAGCTGGTGGGCGGTGATGACAATGACGTGCTGATCGGCGCGGCTGGCAACGACACGTTGCGGGGCGGCTCGGGCAACGATCGGCTGGTCGGCGGCAGCGGCTTCAACACGCTCATCGGTGGCGATGGCGATGGTGACGTTGCCGACTATCAGCAGATCGACGGCGGCATCTATGTCCGCCTGAGCGATGGAGGGCGCGGCGTGGTCAGCGTCGACGGCGAAGCGCGCGATCGCCTGGTCGGTATCGAACAGGTCTGGGGCGGCGTGCATGACGACGTGCTGATCGGCTCGACGCGGGGCGACACGCTGTACGGCGGCAACGGCAACGATCTGATCCGCACCGGCGGCGCGGCGGAAGGCATGATCGACATCGTGGCCGGCGACAATGGCGACGACGTCATCGTGTTCGAAGGCGGCCGGGCCGAGGCGGATGGCGGCTGGGGCGCGGACGTGTTCGTCATCAAGGGCGGGATGATCCGTATCCAGGATCTGGACACCGACGTCGACACGCTTGACTTCTCGCAGCTTCGTTATGGCGTTCACACGAGTGAATACGCGCCCGGCCTCGCGGCATTTGGATCCGCGGAACCGCGCGAGGGGCTGGATTCGGTATTCGGCCTGATCACCGGCTTCGATCGCGTGCTGGGCACGCGGTTTGCGGATTTCATGCTGGCTGATTTCGATGGCACCATCCTGTTCGGCGGCGCCGGCAACGATCAGTTGCTCGGCGGCGCGGGGGATGACGAACTCTACGGCGAACAGGGTAACGACTTCATCCTTGGCGGCGCTGGCGACGACATTCTGCTCGGCCACGCCGGCCGCGATGAAATCAACGGCGGCGACGGCGACGATCTTATCGCCGGTGGCGCTGGCGCGGATATTCTGACGGGCGGCGCCGGCTATGATTTCTTCGTCTGGGACGCCGATCATCTCTCCGGCCGTGACACCATCACCGATTTCACCCGCGGCGAGGACGTGATCGACTTGTCTAACGTCGGCAGCTTCTCGTTTCTTGGCCGCAAGGGCTTCACTGGTGGGGGCGAGGCCGAGGTGCGCTTCCGCTCCATTGACAACGATACGCTGATCCAGGTCGACGTGGACGGGAACAGCACCGTCGATCTGACGATCCTGCTGAACGGCCATCACATGCTCGGCGCAAGCGACTTCATCCTCGCGCCGTCCGACCTGCCGTCCTGATCTGCCGCTGACGCCAGCCGGCGCGGTTCGGCGCTACGCTTGGTTCCTCACCCCGGGCCCGGTCCGGGGTGGGGATCTCCCCTCGCCCATCCGCAGTCCGGTGGGCGAGGGAAGATCCAAGTCACCGGCGCCTCAGGCCAGCATCTCCATCGTGACCGGAAAGGCGGGGGTGCCGGTTCGCTCGAACGCCGCGACATTCTCCATCGTCGTCTCGGCGATGGCGGTCAGCGCCTCGCGCGTCAGGAACGCCTGGTGGCCGGTGATCAGCACGTTGGGAAACGTCAGCAGCCGCGCGAACACATCGTCCTGGATGATCTGGCCGGACAGGTTCTCGAAGAACAAGTCGCTCTCTTCCTCGTAAACGTCCAGCCCGACATGGCCGATCTTGCCGCTCTTCAGCCCGTCGATCAGCGCGCGCGTTTCGACCAGCGCACCGCGCCCGGTGTTGATGATCATCACGCCCGGCTTCATCCGCTCGATCGCGGCGTGGTCGATCAGATGGCGGGTGTCGGGGGTCAGCGGGCAGTGCAGCGTGATGATGTCGGCTTGCGCGAACAGTTCGTCCATGGCCACGTAGCGGCCACCCGCGGCCAGAAAGTCCCGGTTCTCGCCCGGATCATGGCCGAGGATTTGGCACCCGAGGCCGGCCATGATCCGCGCCACGCAGACGCCGATCTTGCCCGTCCCGACAATCCCGACCGTGCGGCCGTGGAAATTGAACCCGGTCAGACCATCCAGTGAAAAATTGCCTTCCCGCACCCGGGCATAGGCGCGGTGGATGTTGCGGCTGAGGCTCAGCATCAGCGCCGCGGTATGTTCGGCCACCGCTTCGGGCGAATAGGCCGGCACCCGCCCCACCTGGATGCCCAGATCGCGCGCCGCGACCAGGTCGACATTGTTGAACCCGGCACAGCGCAGCGCGATCAGCCGCGTCCCCCCGGCGTACAGCGTCTCCAGCACGCGCCGGTCCAGCACGTCATTGACGAAGGCGCATATTCCCGTCGCTCCCTGGCCCAGCGGCGCCGTCTCCTTGCTCAGCCGTGATTCCAGAAACACGATGTCGTGCCGCCCGCCATGCGCCGCATTGGCCGCCGAAAGGAACGCGCGGTCATACGCCTTGGTGCTGAACGTCGCGATCTTCATGCGCACGCCTCCTTTCTCGCCGGGGTCCGAACTTTGTCGCGCCTGCGGGAGCGCGCCGCCATCCGGTGCGTTCCATGATAGTTCACGGGAGTAGCATGTGCGTAAACATTGGGTGGTAACGGCATCGGCAGTCGCGCTGCTGGCAGGATGCAACGTTCAGGATCAGTCGGCGCAAAATTCCGCAACATCCAATGCGCAGGCGGTGCAGCAGGCAAGCTGGGACGGGAAGACCGCGGACCAGCTTCGCCAGGCCATCGCCAACCGCGCGGCGCATGGCCTTGATGGCAAGGATTTCCCGATCGCCGGCGACGATGATCA
Organism: Sphingomonas sp. IC4-52; assembly: GCF_020707225.1. Lineage (NCBI taxonomy): Bacteria > Pseudomonadati > Pseudomonadota > Alphaproteobacteria > Sphingomonadales > Sphingomonadaceae > Sphingomonas > Sphingomonas sp. IC4-52. Next base: position 103,782 of record NZ_JAJFEU010000005.1, read on the forward strand.
GGCGCTGACTCAGGCCGCGCTTGCCTATGCCGGCGCCCTGGCGAGCGGGGCGACCGACCCGACGAAGCTGTACGACGTCTATACGGTGCCGCGGCCCAAGCCCGATCTGAAGCAGGGTCTTCAGTCCGCGCTGGCGGCGGGCGACGTCGGCAAGTGGCTCGACAGCCTGGCGCCGCAGGATGCCAATTACCGCCGCCTGTCCCAGGCCTATGTGGAACTGCGGAAGCAACCGGCCCAGGCCAAGCCCGCGGTTCCCGAGACGGGCGACCTGATCAAGCCGGGCGCCTCCGATCCGCGCCTGCCGGTGATCGCCAACCAGCTCGCCGTGCTCGACTATCTCGATCCCGCCGCGGCGAAGGGCAATGGCTACACGCCCGCGATGGTCGCGGCGGTGAAGAAGATGCAGGCCGATTACGGCATGGAGCCGGACGGCGTGATCGGCGTGGAGGCGCTGGCGATCCTCAACATGTCCGATGACGTGCGCGCCCGCGCGATCGCGGTGAACATGGAACGGCTGCGCTGGCTGGAACGCACCCCGCCAACGACGCGCATCGACGTGAATGTCGCCGCCGCGCGCCTCAGCTACTGGCGCGATGGCAAGCTGGTCGACAGCCGCCGCGTCGTGGTCGGCGAACCCGACACCGAAACGCCGCAGCTCGGCTCCCCGATGTTCCGCCTGGTCGCCAATCCGACCTGGACGGTGCCGCGCTCGATCCAGGAAAAGGAAATCGCGAAAAAGGGCCCGGGCTATCTGAAGGCCAATAACATGGTCTGGAAGGACGGCTGGATCGTGCAGGAGCCGGGCCCCAAGAACTCGCTCGGCCTGGTCAAGTTCGACATGCAGAACGATCACGCCATCTACCTGCACGATACGCCCGCCAAGCCGCTGTTCGCGATGGTGCAGCGCGCGCGCAGCCACGGCTGCGTCCGCGTGGAGGACGCGCTCGGCTTCGCCGCCATGCTGGCCGAGCAGGAGGGCGTGCTTGACGAATGGAACAAGGCCCGCGCCACCGGCAAGGAAACCTTTGTGAAGCTGCCGCGCCAGATCCCGGTGCGGCTGCTTTACCAGACGGTGCTGTTCGACGATTCCGGCGCACCGATCGTGCGCAACGATCCCTATGGCTGGAACGACCGCGTTTCCGAGGCGCTGGGCTTCAAGGGGCCGGCCTCCATGCGGGTAAAGACCGGCGCCGCGGACGTCGGGCCGTAAGCTCCTGCACCGAAGTGATATTTCAGATGCCGCCGGGTCAGGAACCGGGCGGCATCTGGCGGATTCCTGTCCATATATCTGGAGGCGATCATGTCTGACGATAAAACCAAGGTTGGCGGCGCAGACCGCCGAACGGTGGCCGGCGATGAACCCTATGAGGTCGAATATTTCGCGAGAAAGCACGGCTTGCACGCCGATCAGGCGCGCGACCTGATCGCCCGGATCGGCAACAATCGCGTCGAGCTGGACAAGGCCGCAGAGCAACTAAAGGCCTGATTGCCCACGTTCCGCACACGCGCCCGAAAGGGACGTGTGCGGACGCAAACGCGGCCACCGATCAGCTATTGGCCGCCATCACGCCGGCACGATGGGCGAGCCAGCACTCGGACGGCCGCCCGGCGCTTTCCATTCACAGTCAAACGCCCCTTCCGCGCTGCCCGCGAGAGGCCGCCGATGAGCGTCGCAGCCCTCGGCGCCCCCTTTTAACGCGCTCAGCTCTCGGGCGTCTCCAGCAACTTGTCGATGGTGACGGGCAGCGTGCGCACACGCTTGCCGGTGGCGTGGAAGATCGCATTGGCGATCGCCGCCGCCGTGCCAACGATGCCGATCTCGCCCAACCCCTTGACGCCCAGCGGCGATACTTCGGGATCGGGCTCATGGACGAAGATCACGTCGATGTCGTGAACGTCGGCATGGGCGGGCACGTGATATTCGGCGTAATTGTGATTCATCCACCGCCCCAGCGTGCGGTCCGCAAAGGTCTCCTCGTGCAGCGCCATGCCCATGCCCATCACCACGCCGCCCAGGATCTGGCTGCGCGCAGTCTTGGGATTGATGATCCGCCCAGCCGCCACCGCATTGACGACACGGGTGACGCGCACCTGATTCAGTTCCTCGTCCACCCGCACTTCGCAGAAGATCGCGCTGTGCGTGTTGCGTGACTTGCGCGCCATGGACACCATGTCGCTAAGCCCGGCAGAGGATGTTTCCTCCACCTCGATCCGGTCCAGCCCAGCCGCCTGCATGACATCGCTCAGCTTGGCGCGGATGGCGGGATTGTCGCGGCGGATCATCTCGCCGCCGGCAAACTCCAGGCCCTCGATGCCGTTGACGCCGCGAAACGGGCGCCCGTCCAGCTTGTCCGCCGCCGTCAGCAGCTTCTTGGCCACCGACTGACAGGCGAGCTGCACCGCCGCGCCGGTCGACGCCGCTGCCCAGGAACCACCCTCGACCGGCGCTTCGGGCAAGTCGCTGTCGCCCAGTTTGGCGGTGATATGCTCGGGCGCAATGCCCAGCGTGTCGGCGGCGACCAGCACCATCACCGTATAGGTGCCAGTACCGATGTCGGAACTGGCGGAGGCCACCTCCAGCTTGCCGTTGGCGGTCAGGACCGCGCTGGCGGCAGTCTTGGTGAACTGCGCGTCCCACATGCCGGTCGCCATGCCCCAGCCGATCAGCTCGCGGCCTTCCTTCATGGAGCGCGGCTCGGGTGACCTTTTCTCCCAGCCGAAGCGCGCCGCTCCCTCCTGATACGCTTCGCGCAGCGCCTTGGATGTGTAAGGCGTGCCGTTCATCGCATCCACGTCCGCATAGTTGATCAGGCGGAATTCCAGTGGGTCGACGCCGGCCGCATAGGCCATTTCGTCCATCGCGATTTCGAACAGCGTCATGCCCGTCGCCGCGCCCGGCGCACGCATGTCGGCGGAGGTGTAAGTGTCGCGCGGCGCGATGAAATATTCGCCGCTCGCATTGGGGCAGTCGTAATTCATCATGCCCCAGACGACGATATCCTCCATGTTGCTTTCGAACCGCGACGTGGACGTGGTCGCATTATGGATCATCGCGCTCAGCTTGCCGTTTTGCTCGGCACCCAGGCTGATCGAATAGGTACATTCCGGGCGATGCGCGTGGGTGAACATCTGCGCGCGCGTCATCACCACGCGCACCGATCGTTCGAGATGGATCGCGCCCATCACGGCCAGCTGCACCTGCCATTGCGGGCGCAGCCCCGATCCGAACGCGCCGCCGACATAAGCGTTGACGACACGGACGTTCTTCTTGCCCAGGCCAAAGGCGCTGGCGAGATAGGCCTGCGGCCCCTGTGATCCCTGCACCTTGTCAAAGACGGTGATCTTGCCGTCGCCATGCCATTCCACGGTGGAGGCGTGCATCTCCATCGGATTGTGATGCTCGGTGGCAAGGTGATACTCGCCCGATACCTTCACCGCCGCCTCGGCAAAGGCTTTCTCGGCATCGCCGCGGTTCTTGGGCGGGTGATAATTGTTGCGCCGCTTCAGGTAGGACGGGGTGAACTTCTCGGCGAGTGACGCCTCGAAGTCGATATTGTGCCCCTCCTCCTCGTATCGCACCTCCACCAGGCTGGCGGCGAAGCGCGCCGCCTCGAACGTCTCGGCCACCACCAGCGCCACTGGCTGGCCGGCGAACAGGATCGTATCGTCGTGAAAAGCCTTGAACGGCTCGCCCGGGATCGACAGCTCGTCCTTCCAGCTGCGGTCCAGCCAGGCCTGGCGCGGCCGGTTCAGGTGACTGATGATGTCGACCACGCCGGGCACCGCCCGCGCCGCCGCCTCATCGATCGACACGATCTTGCCCTTGGCGATCCGCGACGACACCGCCACGCCATGCAGGAGGCCGGCGATGTTATACTCGGCGGCATATTTCGCTCGCCCGGTTACCTTCTCCACGCCGTCCACGCGTGACAGCGACGAGCCGATGCCGATCTTGGCCGGTGCGTTCATGGCATGCTCCTCACGCGATACGTTTGTCGGTTTGCGATTGCGGCGTGCCGGCCGCCGCCTGGCTCAGCGCGCGAACGATGGCACGGCGGGCAAGGTCGATCTTGAAGTCATTCTCGCCCTGGCCCCTGGCGCCCTTCAGCATCGCCTCGGCCACGGCGCGGAACGCCTGCTCGCCGGGACGCTCGCCGCGCAGCAGCCGCTCCGCCTCGGGCACGCGCCACGGCTTGTGCGCCACCCCGCCCAGCGCCACCCGCGCCTCCGCAATCTCGCCACCCTCGATCCGCATCCCGACCGCGACGGAAACCAGCGCAAAGGCATAGGACAGCCGATCACGCAGCTTCAGATAGGTGTAGTTGCTGGCGAACCCTTCGGGGGGAAGGTCGATGGCAGTAACGAGTTCACCGGGGCGCAGCGTGTTGTCGCGCCACGGCTCGTCGCCCGGCAGGCGGTGATAATCGGCAAAGGCAATGGTCCGCTCGCCCTCCGGCCCGGTCACCTGCACCTCCGCCTCCAGCGCGGCCAGCGCGATGCACATGTCGGAGGGATGAGTCGCGATGCACTGGTCGCTTGCGCCCAGAATGGCGTGGATACGATTGACGCCGCCGATCGCCCCGCACCCCTCGCCGGGGTTGCGCTTGTTACAGGGCGTGTCGACGTCGTAGAAATAATAGCAGCGCGTCCGCTGGTTGATGTTGCCGCCGTTGGTCGCCGCATTGCGCAACTGGGGCGAGGCGCCGGCGAGGATCGCGGAGGCGAGCAGCGGATAATCCTTCTGCACGCGCGGGTGGTACGCCGTGTCGGCATTGGTGGCGAGCGCCCCCAGCCGCAGGCCGCCGCCCTCCCGCTCCTCGATCGCATCAAGGGGCAAGTGATTGATGTCGATGACCTGCAAGGGTCTGGCGACATTCTCCTTCATCAGGTCGACCAGGTTGGTCCCGCCGGCGAGATAGGCAGCGTGCTCACCGCGTCCGGCCGAAACCGCCTCCGCCGTTGCGCCGGGCCGCTGGTAATCGAAGCGGATCATGCCCCCTTCTCCGTCTCCAGCACCTGCAGCACCGCGTCGGCGATGTTGGTATAGGCGCCGCAGCGGCACAGATTGCCGCTCATCTGCTCGCGAACGTCGTCGCGGCTTTTCGCGTGCCCCTCGCTGATCAGCCCCTGCGCGGAACAGATCTGGCCCGGCGTGCAATAACCGCATTGAAACGCGTCATGCTCGATGAAGGCGGCCTGTAGCGGGTGGAGGTTGCCCGGTGCCCCCAGCCCCTCGATCGTCGTCACCTCGCACCCGTCCAGCGTCACCGCCAGCTTCAGGCAGGAGTTCATCCGCTTGCCATCGATCAGCACCGTGCACGCCCCGCACTGGCCGTGGTCGCAGCCCTTCTTGGATCCGGTGAGATCAAGCTGATGACGCAGCAGGTCGAGCAACGTCGTCCACGGCTCCACCTGAAGTTTCCGCGCTTCGCCGTTGATGGTCAGGGTCAGCGACAGGGTGCCGATCGGGTCGGCGGCCACCCGCTGGCCCGCGGCACGATCCAGCGTCACGGCTTCGTTCATGTCCGAGGCTCCTTCTGGCCGATCTCATTCCAAAGGCGGCCGATGTTCTCCGAAACTGATCCGCTCAACGGCCGGAGCCCGGCTCGGAAAGGCCGCGGTGGATCTGCGCCGCCGCCCTGTCCGGCAGGGCGTCGGCGATCGCGCCCATCACCTTGTTCTTCAGCGTCGGGATCACCTTGTCCTTGCCGCTCATCAGCGCGTCGATGCCCGCCTTGGCCACCACGGCGGGATCATCCTTGTTCGCCTGGCCGGCGCGCGTGTCGTCCATGTCGGCGCGGTGGAAGAAGTCGGTTTCCGTCATGCTGGGCATCAGGACGGTAACGGTAACGCCCGTGTCCTTCAGCTCGTTGCGCAGCGCCTCGCCGAACCAGCGCAGGAACACCTTGGTCGACCCGTAAACCGCCTCGAACGGATCCGGCATGGTCGCGGAAATGGAGGATGAGAACAGGATTCGCCCGCTATCCCGCGCCACCATGTCGCGCAGCACAAGCTTGGTCAGGTGCACCGCCCCGCGCACGTTCAGGTCGATCATCTGCAATTCGGTGGCAAGATCGGTTTCGGCGAACGGCCCGCCAAGCCCGATGCCCGCGTTGACGCACAGCACCTCCACCGCACGGCCGCCGATCGCCTGATGCAGCCCCTCGACCGCCGCTGCCTTGCCGAGATCGCCGGCGTAGATGTCGACCTTTGCGCCGGTCGCCGCCAGCGCCGCGGCCGCGTCACGCAGATGCTGTTCATCCTGCGCCGCGATCAGCAGGTCATGCCCGCGCTCACCCAGTTCACGCGCCAGTTCCAGGCCGATGCCGTTGGAGCCGCCTGTCACGACCGCGAGGGGCCGCGCCGCCGGGCGTTCCGTGGAGTCGCTCATTGCAGGTCCTTTGCTGTGCGTCGTCCGGCCCGAACGGGTGAAACGGCGAAAGGCTGCGCAGCCACCGCCCGTCTGCCGCTTCTACCGATCGCAGCGCACGTCAGGCGGGCGGCTTGGACTGCGCGTCGGGATCCAGCCCGGTCGATGGCACGTCGGTATTGTCGCCTTCCTCCATGCCGAAACGGGTGGTGCCGCCTTCACCGGCCTGCTGGGGCCGGGTCTCGCCGGTGTCCTTGTCCTGGGGCTGGCGCTTCTCGGCCGGTTTGCTGTCGTCCTGCATCCTGTCCTCCATTCAGGTGCATCAACCCGCAGGACCGGCGAACGGGTCCGCGCGCCCGGCTTTCCACAATTTATCCACAAGCCTGTGCACGGGGTTTGCACAGCTTGTTCAGGTATTGCGCACAGGTGATCAACATCGTCCTCCCTCACTTATCGAGAGGTTATCACCGGAGTTATCCACAGCCACCGCCAAGCCGCCGTTGTGCTACACAACCGCCTTCCCACGATGCCAGAAGCCATGCCGCCACCCGATCAGACCATCCGGATCCGCCCGCTGGTCCCCGCCGATCTGCCAGCCGCGCTCGCCATTCAGCAGGCGAGCTATCCTGCGTTCCTGCTGGAGGATGAGCCCGCGTTTCTGAGCCGGCTGCGGACCGCCGCTTCCTACTGCCTCGCCGCGACGCGCGGCGGGACGCTGATTGCCTATCTTCTGGCCCATGGCTGGAGGAGCGCCGCGCCGCCGCCGGTCGGCACCCTTCTGCCCCGCCATGCCGCCAGCGAGGTGCTGTTCATCCATGATCTCGCCGTGTCGATCACCGGGCGGGGGTCCGGCATCGGAAGACGCCTGGTGTCCAGCGCGCTCGATCTGGCCGTTGCCGATGGCCTATCGACCGCCGAGCTGATCGCGGTCGAGGGCGCGGCCGATTACTGGCGCGCGCTGGGCTTCCGTACGTCCCCCGGCTCTCCGGAACTCGCCGCCAAGGTAGCCGCATACGGGCCAGCGGCGCAGTGGATGACGCGCACCATGGTACACGAATCCAGCCCTGCGGCCTGATCGCCGTTGCAGGATCCTGCACTGGCACGCGCCGCAATCAGGCGACGCTGCGCACCTCGGGTACGTCGAGCGCGCTCAGACGTGCTTCATGCCCCTCGCGATCGATGCGGTAGAACTTCCACACCGCAATCGACAGGAAGCTGAGCGTCGTCACCAGCACCAGAAAGGTCCAGCCGAGTGCGGCCAGCGTCTCTGCGGGCACCTGACCCGGCAAGGCCTTGCGCGGGAAGGCGATGAAGGTGAGCAGCGCCCCGCCCAGCACGGTTCCCATCGCGGTGATGATCTTCTGGATGAACTGATCGGCCGAGGTGATCAGCCCTTCGGAGCGCCGCCCCGTTTTGGCCTGCGCGTCTTCGACAATATCGGCGATCATCGAACTCACCAGCACGAAGCCGCCATAATAGAAGACGGCCGAGACGAAGGCGAAGGCGATCAGCGTCGGCAGCAGCAGTGGATCGCCATTGGCGAAAAACGCGCCCGAAAGGCGCAGCAGCAGCGGCATGTTGGTGAGGATGGTGCCCACGAAGAACAGGCCCATGCAGGCAGCCTTCTTCCCATAGCGGCGCGACAGCATGGCCCCAACGATAGCGCCGATCGGCGTAGCCACGAACCCTGCCACCGTGGTCAGCAGAAGGGCCGAGGCAGGCAGGCCCCAGATGAAGGTGGCGATATACGCCTCCAGCACGGTGCGGATGCCAAAGCCGATACCGGCCAGCGCACCGGCAATCACGGCCACCGCCATGTTGCGATTGCGCAGCGTCTCCACCGCTTCCCTCAACGAGCCTCGAAGCCCCCCGCTTGCCTTGGGCGGCTCGTACAGGGTGCCGCGATAGCGCCGCGTGCCGAAAGCGTTGATCAGCATGGCCCCCAGCATCAGCAGAGCTGCGGCGATGCTGAGCTTGCCGTAACCCTCGCGAACGAGCTGGCCCACCGCGCCCGCTTCCGGCGACAGGAACCAGCCGAGGCCCATGAAGGCCGTGATCATTGCGCCTGCCGTGCCCAGCACCCAGCGCCACGCGACTAGATTGGTACGGACATGATATCCCGGCGCCAGCTCCGGGGTCAGCGCATTGGCGGGCACCTCGAAAAAGCTGAAGCTGAGGTTCAGCAGCAGCGCGCTGGCCAGCAGCCAGGCAAAGGTCATCTGCGATGACAGACCAATCGGGGGATTCCAGAGGGCTACGCACAGGAGCGCGGCCGGTATGGGGGCGGCGAACATCAGGGTGTGGCGTCGGCCCCAGCGCGAGCGCAGCGTGTCGGAAAAGTGGCCGATCGCGGGGTCCCATATCGCGTCGCACGCAATCACGATGCCGAGCGCGAGGCTGACCATCCACGCCTCAAGGCCGACGACCTGACTGTAAAACAACAACAAAAGCGACCGCAGATAGATCAGCGAGCCATTCGCCATGGCGCCGGTACCGTGGGCAAATTTGGTCCCGAGCGGAAGCGCAGCGCGCCGATGTTCCGGGCACGCGTCTGTCACCCCGGCCGCAATCGTCGCCATGATCCTCTCCTCTTTTCGGGTCCGCCGGACGGCGGCTGGGTCGCGAAGCGGCGGTGCCAAACGCCGGCCCGCCCTGCCGTCCCGCCAGCACGGCAATGGCCGGGTCCAAGCCACAAACGGCCGCACTCGCACCACGATCGGGCAGCTAGCGGAGAAGATCGGCCAGCACCTTCCGCGGATCGAGAAGGGATCACGATGGCGTCGACCCGCTTTGACCCGATCCGTTGAACCTGCCGCGATGAAAGTGACGATGCCGCCTCGGCCCGCGCGCCGCCGCCAGCGCCGACCGCACGGCGCACGCACCCGTTCGCGCCATCATCAGCGCGCTGGTTCACCGGCCCAGACCAACGGCCGGCGCGATTATCCCCGCGTACCGCCACATGATCATCCTCTCCATAATGAGTTTTGGAAAAACACTGGCCGGTGTCAAGATTCCAAATTCGGCTATGGCTGGAGTGTCGCGGCGCGCGGGCCTATATCGGCCCGGTGAGTGCCCGGCCTGTTCCTGCCCAAACGCCTGCCCAGCGCCCGCCCCGCACGCCGCGCTTTACCCGTCGCCGTTCACAGATCCTCGACACGGCATCCGCGCTCATCAACCGGCACGGGCTGCGCGGGATGACGCTGACGGCGGTGGCCAAGTCACTCGGCCTCGATACCAGCAGCGTCACTTATTACTTCCGGCGCAAGGAACAGCTGGCCGTCGCCTGTTTCGAACGAACATTACGTTTCTCGCTGGAGACCGCCCAAGCGGCCGCGCGTCAACCGGACGCACCGGCGCGGGTCAGGCACCTGATCGCGGCGCAATTCGATCTGTATCGCGGGCGCGCCGAGCCGGGCGCCGGGGAGCTGGCGGTGCTGTCAGACATCCGCGCGCTGGACCCCGCCGCGCGTGCCCCGCTTGAGGCGATCTATGCCGAGTCGTTTGCCGTGGTGCGCGGCTTCTTCGCGCCGGCGGAGGGGGGGACCGGCGGATCGCGCTCCGCGATTGCAGCCACTCATCTGACCGCCAGCCTTCAATGGCTGCCCGCCTGGATCGACCGTTACCAGCCCCGCGATTATCCGCGGGTGGAGGCCCGCCTGTTCGACGTGCTGGCCCACGGCCTGGCGTGTGACGGCAGGCCGTGGCCGATGGTGCCGACCCAGCCCTGCCATTCCGCCGAGGCGACCGCGCAGGCCCGCTTCCTGACCGCCGCCAGCCGGCTCATCAACAGCCACGGCTATGCCGGTGCCAGCGTGGAGCGGATTGCGGCAGAACTGGGCGTCAGCACCGGCAGCTTCTACCATCACCTTGATAACAAGGACGATCTGGTGCTCGCCTGTTTCCGGCGCTCCTTCGCGACCATCGAATGGGCCCAGGCACAGGCGGAGGTGAGCGGCGCTGACGAGGGCGAACGGCTGGCCATGGCTGCTGCCATTCTCGTCGCCCTGCAATTCGACCAGAACAGCCCGCTGCTGCGGATGAGCGCCTATCAGGCGCTGCCGCTTGAACTGCGCGGGGACATGCTGCTGCTGGCGGCGCAGCTCACTCGCCATGTCGCCGGAACGATCGCGGACGGCATTGCGGATGGGTCACTGCGGCCGGTCGACCCGCTGATAGCGGGGCAGACGGTGATGGCGGCAATCAGCGCCGCCTCCGACCTGCGCCGCTGGGCCGCGCCGCGCCCGCGCGCCGAGGCGGTTCGCGACTATCTCGAACCGCTGCGGATCGGACTTTTCGGCTAAGCCAGCCATTATCCAAAACTGGCTATGTCCTGAGAAAATGAGCCGGTTACGTCCGTCCCGTCAAACTTCGCGGCTGGCCGCGTGAAGGTCCGCCGACCCACGTTCGAGATGGAGCCGGTCGCGCTGGTGGACCCCATTGGCCGAGCGCATCGCTTAAATGGCTCTGGAAAACGCTACCGAAAACCGCCCGTCGCGCGCGGCGATCAGCCGGGGTTGGCGGGGGCCCCGATCGGCTCGGGCGTCTTGTCCTTGGTCTGCTTCCCGCTGAGGCTGATGCCGACGAACGAGACGATCCAGAGCAAGGCACCCAGCGCGACGATGATGATCGCTGCCCGTGCAAGCCGTGAGTTTGAGGGTCTGGCCATCACGCAACAACGCGGACCGGGCCGTTTCGGTCGCAACCCCGCGGCTGTTTTTCAGCCGGCCAGCAATCGTCAGCGGAAGCGTTCGCGATAGCTCTGGCGAGCCGCTGCCGCCCAGTCCGCCGATCCGCACAATTGCGGAACCGACTGGCTGTCCCAGGAGGCCGTGAAGTGGCCGACCTGCTCGGCGGCCATGGGGCGGCTGAACAGATAACCCTGACCGATGTCGCAGCCCTTGACGATCAGGTGCGCCGCCTGGGTGGATGTCTCCACTCCCTCCGCCACCGTGGTGATCTTCAGGCTCCTGGCCAGTTCGATCACTGCCCCGACAATCGCCGAATCCTCGCAATCCACCATGGTCAGGCGCGACACGAACGAGCGATCGATCTTCAGCGCATCGACCGGAAACTGCTTCAGGTGAGTCAGTGAGGCATAGCCGGTGCCGAAATCGTCCAGCGCGATCTGGATGCCGGCCTCCGACAGGGTCTTCAGCGCGACGCTGACGTTTTCGGCGAGCTGGCCGAGGAAGACGGTTTCGGTCACCTCCAGTTCCAGCATGGAGGGCGGCAGCTTCGCGCGTTCCAGCCGCTCCAGGATACGCTCCGCGAAATTGCCACGGCGGAAATCCTCGGGCGAGCCATTGATGGCTATGCGCCCGAACTGGACGCCCTGGTCGGCCCAGCGCGCCATGTCGCTGATCGTGCGTTCCAGCATCCGGTCCGTGATCTGGACGGAGGTGGTGGGATCCTCGAACGCGGCGCTGATCGATGCGGGTGAGCGCAAGCCCTGCTGCGGATGGTGCCAGCGCAGCAGCGCCTCGAACCCGAGGACATCGCCGGTCTTCAGGCAGATCTTGGGCTGGTAGAAGGGGACGATCCAGTCCGCCTGCAACCCGGCGCGGGCATCGGCCAGCATGTGCTTCTCGCGTTCGGCCGCATCGCGCAGCCCGCGGTTGAATTCGCGTAGGCCGCCGCGACAATCGCGCTTGGCAGCGTAGAGCGCGAGATCGGCGCTCTTGTGGATTTCATCTGCGGTGTTGCCGTCGCGGAACGCCGCAGCGAAACCGGCGCTGAGGCTGACGTCGATGTGACGCCCGGCAAAGGTCATCGGGCTGGAGATTTCCGCCAGCAGGGCGGCGATCTGCGTGGTGCCGATCCCGCTATGGTCGAGCCCGGGGATGATGATCGCGAATTCGTCGCCGGCCAGCCGGGCAGCGGTGGCGCCCGGCGGGGCGATCCGCTGCAGCCGCGCGGCCACCTCGCACAGCAGCGCATCGCCGGCGTCATGGCCCAGGCTGTCGTTGATCGTCTTGAAGCGATCGACGTCGAAGACGATGAGCCCGACGCGGCCGTCGCCCTGCCGCGCATTGGCCAGCGCCGCGTCCAGCCGCTCGGCGAACAGCAACCGGTTGGGCAATTGGGTCAGCGGATCATAATGAGCGGCGAAGCGCAGCTCACTTTCATACCGTCGCTGCGCCGTGACGTCCTGCAGCGAGCCGACCAGACGGGTCGCGCGGCCATCCTGGTCACGCACCACGAAGCCGCGGCTGCGCATGGTGAGATAGTCACCCGATCCGGCCAGGACGCGAAATTCCTGGGTCCAGTTGGTGAATTGAGGATCCTTCAGCGCGGCGGCATCGACCCCGATGCGATGGCGATCCTCCGGGTGGATGCGATCAATCCACCATTGCCGCGTCGTGCCGGCCAGCGCCTCGGGATAACCAAGCGTGGTTCCTACCGCGCTGCTCCACCCGATCTGATCGCCCTGCAACGGAACGTCCCAGATCACATCGCTCGACGCTTGGGACGCGAGCCGGTAGCGTTCCTCGCTGTCGCGCAGCGCCGCGACAAGATCCGCCATTTCGGATCGCGCCTCCAGCGCGGCGGTGAACGCCTTGTGACTGCCGGCCATGGCGCGCACCACCACGAACGAGACCATCAAGAACGTGAGCGCCACGCCGGCCAGATACCAGTCGCCCGACGCCAGCAGCCGGAGCGTGATCGGCATGGCCCCGAATACCAGCACCGAAAGGCCGGCGACCGGCAGCGCCTGAAGGCAATAACAGCAACTGATCGACCCGACGAAGACGAACAATGCGATCGCCGGGCCGCGCGCCGGAGTGGCCGCACCCAACAGCATGAAGCCCCACAGGCCGAAAGCGATGCTGAGAAGCGCAGAGGCGATGATCGTTCCGACGAGATAGCGGCGGATCTGTGCAGCCGTAGGCGCCTTGAAATTGCGGAACATCCACAAGCCGGCCCGCGCCATGACGCCCAGGAGCAGCATGGCCGGCATGCCCAGGCTGTAAGTGATCGGCACCTCACCATAAGTGGCAAGGCCCAGAAACGCCGAGTCGATGACCATCAGCGCGTACATCAGCGGGATCTGGGTGCGCAGCCGAGCGAACTGCTCCCGAAGCAGGACGTCGGAGCTTTGCGCTACCTGCTTGAAGGGACGAAAAAACATCAGGCTGATCCGGCGGGCTCGATCCCCGTGAATACCAGCCGGGGCGTTAATAATGGGTGACTTGCGGCGAAGAACGGCGAAGTGCCGTGCAGGCGTTCTTCGTGTTGCTGTTCACGGCCTAGTCGTGCGGGTCGGCGGCGGCGTTCGCTTTACCTTTGTGCGGTTTCTGCGGCTGATCCAGCGAGATAGCGAGCAAGCCGGTCGATCATTTCGTCCGGAATGCGCCGGGCGATCACCGGCATGGTCGCCTGCGTCTTGCGCGCGTCGATCTCCTTTTCATCGCCGCGCATCTGGCGGAGCCGGGCGGCGATATACGCCGCTTTCTGACCGGCCAGTACCGGATAGGGTTTGGCCGGTGTGTGGCAGCTTGCACAGGCCGGCAGCTGCCGGTCAGGCAGGCCGGCAAGCACGATCCGCGCTGCATCGGCGTCTGCGACACGCCGGGCGCTATCACTTAGTCCCGGCATGGCGGCGAAGCGCAGGGACAGCTGCCGCATTTCCGGCTCCGAAAGGCGGGCGGCGGCATGACCCATGATCGCGCTTTCCCGCGTCCCGTTCTGAAAGGCGCGCAGCGCGGCAAGCAGATAGGCCGGCTTCTGACCGCCCAAAATCGGGATGTCGCCAGCGCCGCGGCCACGCCCGTCCTCACCATGGCAACCAGCGCAGGAGGCAAAGCCCGGCGCGGGGGCGATGCGCGCTGCGCCGCCGGTCAGCGCCGCGAATTGCTCGGGCGTCATGGTGGGCAGGCGGCGGACCAGCGCCACCATGCGGCGGATCTCGTCCTCGCGCTCCCGCGCGGGCCAGGCGGGCATGCCCGTCATCTTCACGCCATGGTCGATGATCCAGAACAGCTCGCGGTCGTCCCACTCGCCCGCCGTTTCGGCAAGGTCGGGCGCCGGCGGGGTCGCGGCCTTGAACACGGGGGAGGGCTTTATGCCGGGCGCGCCGTGGCAGGTCGCGCAGGCGGCCGCGAAATGGCCGGCGGCGCTCACCAGGCCCGACGGGTCCGACGCATCGCGCGGGCTGGTCAGCGCGCTGCGGGTTTCCACCGAATTGCGCATTACCCAGTGCAGGAACCAGTCCGTCACCGCCCAATGCCCGCTGGACGCCGCGACGTTGAACGCGCCGGACCATGCGAACAGGAGCCCGGCGAGCCCAAGTGCCAGCGCCGCCAGCGATGCGCGCAGCCACGTTATCCTCATGCCCGCGCCTCCTGCCGCAACAGCCCGCCAAGCACCGCCAGCCCGCCGAGCAGATAGGCGGCCCCACCGATCAGCAGCATCACCACGCCGGACAGCTGCTGGTCCTGCATCGCGTCAAGCGGGCCCATCGCGCCATGCGCCGCAGCGGCGTAAAGCGGACGCGGCGCCAGCGCGATCAGCGCGCCAAGCAGGGTCATGTGCATGGACGTGAGCAGCAGCACGCCGACACCGCTCGCCCGGGCCGCGGCCGGACGCGCCAGCACCGCTGACCACAATAGCACGCCGGCCGCGAGGAAGCTGAGCTGCTCCATCACCATCAGCGCCAGCGAATGCGCCGCCGCCGCGCGCAGCGCGGGGACATGCCAGGACCACACCAGGGCCAGTTCGACCACGCTCATGGCAAAGGGCGTCACCACCCCCGGCCAGCGCTGCGCCGGGTCCAGCCGCGTGCCGGCGATGGCGATCGACAGCAAGGGCGCGGCAACCGCCACCGCGATCATATGGGCGATCATGTGCCCCGTCATACCCAGCGGCGCGGCGACCCAGCCCGCCGCCAGCAGCGCCAGCGCACCGATCAATGGCCCGCGCCTCACCGGCAATCCCCGATGAACACGACCGGCGCCGCCGTGAAGATCACCCCTACGAAGCTAAGGCCGGCCAGCAACAGGGTGGAATAGGCCAGGAAGCGCAGCCGATCCGATTCCGTCCCCTGTTCGTGCGGGGGATTGTCGCCGGGCAGGCGCGACTGGATCAGCGCGATCCAGCCGGACGCGAGGATCACCAGCAGCGCCAGCACCGTTCCTGCCCAGAACAGCACCGGCGCTTCGGCGAAATAGCCGCGCTTGGCGCAGCTCAGCGCCGCCCAGAGATAGGAGAACAGGAAATGCGCCGCCCACGTCGTCGGCGGCACGATCAGCGTCCACAAGGTCACCCGAAGGGTGCGGACCCGGCGATGGAGGTCCCTGATCATGCCACCTCCGGGAACAGTCCAATCGTGCACCAGCACACGACGGCGGTGAACAGCATGAAATGGTGGTAGAGCGCAGTGTTGCGGATGTCCGCGTCATGCGTCGGCGTTGCCCGGCCCGCGATGCTGCGGGCCAGCGCGTAGAATTGCGCAATCGCGCCCACGCCGGAATGGATGGTCGTCCAGATCGCCAGCAGCCACACCATCGCGGGATAGCTGTGCGCGGTCGGATCAAGGCCATGCAGCCACGGGCCGGCCAGACCGGCCGGGATGGCCAGCAGCGATCCGACACCGGCCAGCGCCAGCAGGAGCCGCGTCACCGCCACGGCGCCGCGCCGGTTCGCCTCGCGGGCGATCAATGTCGCCGCCCAGCTTGCCGCTGTGAGCGCCAGCGCCACCATCGGCCAGGTGATCCCCGGCCCCGGCATGTTCGGCGGCGGGAACACCGGATGCACCGTCCAGAAGAAGTAATAACCGAACACAAGGCCAGCAAAGGCGGTCGCATCGGCGAGCATGGTGATGAACATCGCCCACCAGCCCGGCGCCTGCGGCCCCGACAAGTACAGCGGCACCTCCAGCCCGTGGCCGATCGGCTTGGACGGCTTTTCCGGGATCTCCGCCGTGGTCCACATCCAGCGAAGCACCAGCCCGAGCGTCAGCACGCCGCTGACCAGCGCCGCCCAGTAGAAGTGGAAGGTCGTCAGGATGAACACGCCGCCCAGCGCGAAGGCGGTCATCATCGGCAGCACCGATGGCGTGCCCAGCCGCACCACGGCCAGGGGCCGGGCGTCCAGCACGGTGGTGGTGATCGTCTCGCGCCGCCCCTCCTCCGCATCGGGCAGGAAGAAGCGCCCCTCATCCACCTTGCGCACGAAATCGGGCTGGTCCCAGATCGGATAGCGGGTCTCGATCAGCGGCACCGAGCGGACGCCCCATGGTTCGCTGTCCGGCTCGGCCAGCCATTCCAGCGTGCCGGCGTTCCAGGGATTGCGCTTCGCCTTGGCGCGCCGGGGCGAGAGGCAGAGGTCGATCACCACGATCAGCATCCCGGCCGCAAACAGATAGGCGCCGGCGGTCGAGGCCATGTTGAGCCCGGCGAGGCCCAGCTCCGCGGGATAAGTGAACACGCGGCGCGGCATCCCCAGCAGGCCGGAGAAATGCATGGGGAAAAAGGTGAGATTGGCGCCGGCGAACATCACCCAGAACGCGGTACGGCCCAGCCTGTCGCTCAGCTTCTTTCCGGTGATCAGCGGCCAATAATAATAAAGACCAGCGATCAACGGCATCAGCGTACCGCCGATCAGCACGTAATGAAGGTGAGCGACGACGAAATAGGTGTCGTGCGCTTGCCAGTCGAACGGCACGATTGCCACCATCACGCCGGTCAGACCGCCGATCACGAAAATCGCAAGGCTGCCGGTGGCGAACAGCAAAGGCGTCGAGAAGATCACGCGGCCTGCCGCCAGCGTCGCGATCAGCGCGAAGATCTGCACGCCGGTGGGAATCACCACCGCCTGGCTCGCCGCCGAGAAGAAGGCGAGGCTGATCTTCGGCAGGCCGGTGGTGAACATGTGGTGGACCCACAGGCCGAAGCTGAGGAACGCGGTGCCGACCGCCGCCAGCACGATATAGGGATAGCCGAGCAGGTGCCGCTGCGCGAAGGTCGGCACCAGCATCGCGAACAACGCGATCGACGGCAGGAAGATGATGTACACTTCCGGGTGGCCGAAGATCCAGAACAGGTGCTGCCACAGCAACGGATCGCCCCCGCGCGCCGCGTCGAAGAATGGCCAGCCGAGCAGCCGCTCCATTTCGAACAACAGGTCGCCCGCGATCAGCGGCGGAAAGGCGAACAGGATCATCACCGCCACGACCAGGATGTACCAGGCGTAGAGCGGCATGAGGTTCAGCCGCATCCCCGGCGGGCGGAACTTCAGGATGCCGACGATCAGCTCCACCGCCGCCGCCACCGAGGATACTTCAATGAAGGACAGGCCAAGCATCCAGATGTCGGCGCCAAGCCCCGAGAGGTCGGTGCGCGTGGTGAACGGCGGATACATGAACCATCCGCCATCCGGCGCGACATCGAAGAAGATCGAGCCGAGCACGAAGACGCCGCCCAGCAGGAAGCTCCAGTAACCAAAGGCCGACAGGCGGGGGAACGGCAGATCTCGCGCGCCCAGCAGCTGCGGCAAGAGGATGATCGACACCGCCTCGAACATCGGCACGGCAAACAGGAACATCATCGCCGAGCCGTGCAACGTGAACAGCTGGTTGTACGTCGATGCGCTCGTGATCGTGCTTTCCGGCATCGCAAGCTGCGTGCGCATGATCAGCGCCAGCACGCCGGCGAACAGCATGAAGCAGAAGGCGGTCAGCGTGTACCAGACGCCAACGGCATTGTTGTTGGTGTCGGTCCAGCGCAGAAACAGCCCGCGCGGCGGCGCCCAGACGGCGCGCAGCCTCTCCTCCTGGGCGCGGCGCAGCTCGGGATCGTCCTGATCGTGCAGGCTCAACGCAGCTCTCCCAGATAGCGGGCGATCTCACTCGCTTCAGCTTCGCTCATGTGCGGAAAGGCTGGCATCCGGGCGCCGGGCTTCGCTTCGGAGGGGAAGCGGATGAAACGGGCAATGGCGGCTTCCTCCATCGGCAAAGTGCCCGCGCCGACGGTCCGGCGGCTGGCCAGATGGGTCAGGTCCGGGCCGATCCGACCGCGCTGGTCGGTGCCGCGGATCTCATGGCATCCGCCGCAGCCATAACTGGCGAACAGCGCCCTGCCCTCGCCCCGCCCACCCGCGTTGCCGCTCGCCGGCAGGCGCTCCGCCGCCAGCCAGCGGTCAAAGGCCGCCGGCTCCATCGCGATCACCTCGAACGCCATCAACGCGTGGGAAAGCCCGCAGAATTCCGTGCATTGGCCACGAAACAGGCCGGCCTTTACCGCCTTTACAGGCAGCTCGTTCACCCGGCCGGGGATCATGTCCATCTTGCCGGCAAGGCCCGGGATCCAGAAACTGTGCACCACATCGCCGCCGTGCAGGCGAAACCGCACCGTACGGCCCACCGGGACGCGCACCGCATTGGCGGCGACCACCGGCGCTGCGCCCGGCGGATTGTAGCGGACGCGCCACCAGAATTGCTCGCCGGTCACGTCAATGGTCAGGTCGCCCGCCCCCGTCGGGCGCGGCTTCATCGCCGGCAGGCTGTAGATCAACAGGCCAAGCAGCAGGATCGACGGCAGCACCGCGCCCGCAATCACGATCAGCCGCTCCCCACCGCGTAGCGACAGCGACCCCTCCGGCGCGCGCACGGCCCAGCGGACCAGCAGCGCAAGTGCAACCGCGATCACGACCGCGCCGATCACCATGATTAGCGAGAGGTGTGCAATCCCGGCGGCTTCCTCGCCAAAGGTCGAGAAGGCGGATTGATGGCGGTTGCAGCCGGCGAGGCCCAGTACGGGTACCGCAAGGATAGCCGGGAACCGGCGCCCTGCCTTTGCCATTGTCGATGCGCGCGCAGCATGCGTTTCGGGTCGCCCGCCCGGACGCCCCTTGCCGCTTATGGTTCTGCCCCCCAGCGCTGCCACCGTTCCCCTTTTTCCGCGTGTCGCGGGCCTTCTGAACTGCCGGCTTCGTTGCCGGCACCAGCGCCGGGCCGTACGCACCGCTTGATCGCGGTTTTGTCGAGCGGCCCCTTACCAGCGCTCCGAACTCCCTGATGACCGCGCGCGGCTGCATTTGGTTCCGCCAGCAACACAAATTCACAGCCGCTCGGCTTGCGCGCTTCCAGGCGCCATGCGCGAACGGGCATGGCCGATCGGGCAAGTGCCGCCGCCCGGGCGGCACCGTCTTGCCCCGGTTGCATCCCCGTTTGTGGGTATTCAGCGCACCCTCGCACGGGCGTAGATAATCGCGCATCATGCGGAAATTCGCCAAGACCATCGACGGCAGCTACGGCGACGATGTCATCGTCGGCACCAATCTCAACGACCTGATCCGCGCGCGGGCGGGCGCCGACCGCGTCGACGGCGGCGATGGAGATGACGATATTTATGGCGGCGACGGCCATGATTATCTGATCGGCGGCGCCGGCCTGGATTACCTGTATGGCGAGAACGGCAACGACCGGCTGGACGGCGGCTATGGCAAGGATCGGCTGATCGGCGCTGCCGGCAACGACATCCTCTCCGGCGGCGACGATGACGATTATCTCGAAGGCGGCGCCGGTCATGATCGCATCCTGGGCGATGCCGGCAACGACCTGTTCTACGGCGGGGAGGGTCGCGACTATCTCGACGGCGGCTATGGCGACGACATCATCTACGCCGGCGCGGACGACGACGGATTTCTGAACGAGATCAACCCGGCGACCGGCGTGCTGACCACGATGGCGGTCGGCGGCGGGGCGGGCAATGACCAGATCTATGGCGAGGGCGGCAACGACAAGCTGAAGGGGCAGGCCGGCAACGACCGCGTGTTCGGCGGTGACGGCAACGATCGCGTCGACGGCGGCGATGGCGACAACTGGCTGGAGGGTGGCACCGGCGACGACATCATCTCCGCCGAGGATGGTGTCGATGTGCTGCTGGGCGGCGACGGACGCGACACCATGCAGGCGGGCGACGGCAATGATTACATGGAGGGGGGCAACCACCAGGACACGATGCTGGGAGAAGGCGGCAACGACCAGATGTTTGGCGATGCCGGCGACGACATGTTGTCCGGGGGCGCCGGAGCGGATCGCATTCACGGCGGCGCTGGCCATGACCAGATCGCGGGCGACGAGGGCGCCGACCGCTTGTGGGGCGAGGCAGGCGCCGACCGCTTCGTGTTCAGCGGCGCATCCGCGCTGGGTGGCGGCGACGTGATCCAGGATTTCGAAGACGGGATCGACCGGGTCGTGCTCGATCAGCTGGGTGTCACCGCCTATCGCGCCGGCGGCGGTTTGGGGACGGTCTTCGCGCAGGATCTGGCGAGCGGTGACGTTGCGCTCAACATCGTGACGTCAGCGGGTGCGAAGTTTTCCATCCTGCTTGCCGATCCCGGTGGCAGCCTCGCTGCGGCCCATATCAGCGCCGCGGATTTCATCTTTTCCTGATCCGGCCGGCACCGGCCCTGCCCTGCCCTGCCCCCGCATCTGACGCTGCAGAACGCGGCGTGCAGTGTCGCTCAGTCCTTGTCTTGCGCTGCCCGCAACTGGTTCTCGCGCTGCGCCAGTTCCTCGTACCGGCACAAGGGAGCTGGTGCGGCACGCAGGAATTCGACCTGGAACGTCACTGCGCCGACCGGCTCGACATGATGAACGATGGTCGGCTCCACCACGCCCGGCGGCGTATCCGGTGTCAGCAGCGTCTCGGCCGGCGCGCGGCGCGGATCGGTAATGCGATATCGCAGCTGACCGCTCAGCACATGGATCAGGCCCCAGGTGCCCGCCTTGGTATCATGATCGCGCAGCAGGGCGGCGGGCACGGTTTCTTCGGTGAAGACCGGGGTTCGCCGATACGGCTCCAGCCCGTTCGGCAATCGCGCCGGATTGGCGCGCGGCGCGGATGGCTCGTCCGCGCTCATGCCGCGGGCACGGGGCTCGCCAGCGGCAGACCGTTCCCGCGCTGAAAATCGATCCCCATCTGCAGGCTTTGCGCGATATGCGCTGCCTTCGCCTGAAGCACGATCGCCTGCTGCGGCGGCAATTGCGCCTCCGTCGCTTCCTTCCACAACGTCAGCCAGCGCCGGAACGCCGCCGGCGTCATGGCATCGGCGTGGCGGAAGTGCGCCGCCATCGGCCGCCCCTTGTACCGCCCGCTCCCCAGCATCACCGAGGACCAGAAGGCCGCCAGCTTGCCGAGATGGTGATCCCAGTCCGTGATCGCGCCGTTGAAGATCGGCCCAAGCTCGGCATCCGCCCGCACACGCGCATAGAAAGCGTCCACCAACGCGCTCAGCGCCTCGTCAGTGATGGGGCGGTCAGTGATGTCCTGCGGCATGGCCCTGAAATAAGGTCCCGGTCTCACCCCGGCAACGCTGCCGCGACGCGATCATTGCCGGGCTCACCCCTCGCGCGGGCGAGAGCGGCCACGGGTATCCTGCGAGCCGGCCGAAAAGACGTCACTGGCCAGCAGGATCACCGCCGGCCGTCAAGAGGACAGCGCCAGGGCAACCGCAGCGCTGGCGAGGCGCGCGCTCGCCAGCAGCTGATCCAGTTGGTGCCCGTTGCGCGCCTTTGCCGACAGGCCCGACATGGTCGTGCTCACGAAATCGGCGATGCTGTCGGCCTGATCCGGGTGACGGGCCGCGATATAGCGGCGGATGGAATCCTCGGCGGCAAGGTTCAGGGCGCGGGCAGTGTCACGCGCCTTCGGATCGTTGCACCGCGTTCCTTCCAGCACCAGGCAACCGCGCGCTGCGGGACTGGCGGCATAGCGGCGTGCCGCCTCCTCCAGCAACGCGGCCAGCGCTTCGGCCACGGGCCGGTCGTCGCGCAGGATGTCCGCAAAGGGAATGGCGCCAGTGCCCGCCCAGCGATCCAAAACGCGGCTGTACAGATCGGCCTTGCTGCCAAAGGCGGCGTAGAAACTTGGGGGGTTGATGCCGAGCGCGGCGGTCACGTCAGCAACCCCCACCGCATCATAGCCGCGCTCATGGAACAGTTCCTGCGCGGTCGCGATCGCCTCGTCCGGATCGAACCGCCTGGGCCGGCCCCGGCCGCTCACCTTTTTTGTAGTCACCGTTACAGTTGTCCTTGACGCCGCTCTGCCCGCCTTTATGTAGTGAGCACTACATTATAGCTCAAGGAAAACCGATGGCATCGTTCGAAGGAAAGTCCGTGCTCGTGCTCGGCGGCAGCCGGGGCATCGGGGCGGCAATCGTGCGGCGGTTCGTTCAGGACGGCGCCGCCGTCACCTTTACCTATTCGGGCTCTCCGGAGGCTGCGCAGCAGCTCGCCGAGGAAACCGGGGCCACCGCGGCGATGACGGACAGCGCAGATCGCGACGCGGTGATCGCTCGGGTTCGCGACAGCGGCCCCATAGACGTGCTGGTGGTGAATGCCGGCATCGCGATCTTCGGCGATGCACTGGAACAGGATCCCGATCAGATCGACCGCTTGTTCCGGATCAACGTCCACGCGCCCTATCATGCCTCCGTGGAGGCGGCGCGGCAGATGCCGGCGGGGGGACGGATCATCGTGATCGGCTCCGTCAATGGCGATCGCATGCCGGTGCCCGGCATGGCGGCCTATGCGCTCAGCAAGTCAGCGCTTCAGGGCATGGCGCGCGGGCTGGCGCGCGATTTCGGACCGCGCGGCATCACCATCAATGTCGTGCAGCCGGGTCCGGTCGATACCGATGCCAATCCCGAAAGCGGGCCAATGCGCGACCTGCTGCACGGCTTCATGGCGATCAAACGCCACGGGCGACCGGAGGAAGTCGCCGGCATGGTCGCATGGCTGGCCGGGCCGGAGGCAGGGTTTGTCACTGGCGCGATGCACACGATCGACGGCGCGTTCGGCGCCTGACGCGCCTGCGATCGGAACAGGGCTGCGGGTGTGGACGCCCGCAACCCCGGTCCATATGCGGATCGGCGGAAGGCGGAGGGGTCACCCTGCGGACCCGTGACGCTGCCACGACGCCCCGAAGGACAGGAGATTGGCAGCTCGCGCCCGTCCGATCTCCTGCCCGGACGTGCCGGATGGGCACGCCCGGGACACCTTCCTTTTCGGCTTACTTGCCGGTCCAGTTCGGCTTGCGCTTTTCGGCAAAGGCGGCCGCGCCTTCGCGCGCGTCGGCGCTGGTGAACACCGGGCCCATCAGCGCGCCCTGTTTGTCCCAGCGCTGCTCCACCGGCCAGTTGCGATATTCGCTGATGATCTGCTTGGACACCTGCACCGCGAGCGGGCCGTTGGCGCTGATCGTCGCTGCGAGTTCCAGCGCGGCGTCAAGCGCCGGGCCTTCGGTGACGCGGTTGATGAGCCCAAGCTGATACGCTCGTTCGGCATCGATGAAGTCGCCGGTCACCGCCAGCTCCATCGCGATCCGCGACGGGATCTGCTCCGGCAGGCGAATAAGGCCGCCAGCGCCCGCCACCAGGCCGCGCTTCGCCTCCGGGATGCCGAACTTCGCCTTGCTGTTCGCCACCACCATGTCGCAGGCGATCATCAGCTCAAGCCCTCCGGCCAGCGCATAGCCATCGACGGCGGCGATCAGCGGCTTCTTCGGCGGCGCCTGGGTCAGGCCGCCAAAGCCGCGCCCCTCGACCGACGGTGTTTCGCCACGCAGAAAGCCCTTCAGGTCCATGCCCGAGCAGAAGGTGCCGCCAGCGCCGGTGATGATGGCGACGCGAAGCGCGTCCTCGGAATCCAGCCGGTCCATGGCGGCGGCGATCCCCTCGGCCGCGGCCTTGGTCATCGCGTTCTTCGCTTCGGGGCGGTTGATGGTGACGATCAGGATGCCGTCCTGGTCACGCGTCAGAACTTCGTCGGTCAATATCCTTCTCCCTTTATCATGTCCGGCGTTTTACCGAGCCATCATCGCTTCAGGCTTTTTCGTTAGCCGTCAACGGCGAGAATGTGGTGCTGGCGAAAGCGTCAGGTAGGCGGGCCACCAACGGCCGCACCGCCACCATCCGAACGGCGCCATTGTGACGCATCGGGAACGACCACGGCGCCGCGGCGTTCAGCCGGGACGCCCAGGCGGCGTGGATCAAGGGAGACGTGACGATGACAAAAGCGCCGATCACAAAAGGCCTCGTGGCATTGTTCGGCTCGGCGGCGCTGCTGACCGCGTGCAACAGCGCGCAGGAACGCGCCGAAGATCAGCGCGAGGATGCCGCAGAGGCGAGTGCGGCCGCTTCCGGATCGGCGATCGCCGCACTCGGGCTGACCGAAGCGCAATTGCTGGACGCCGATATCATCGACGCCAGCAATCGGGAACTCGGCGAGGTCGAAGGCGTGGTGCGCGGCAGCGGTGGACAGGTTGAACACCTGCTGGTGGAGCTGGAAGGCAGCAACCCGGCGCGGACCGTGCAGGTGCCCGTCGCCGGTCTGAAGCCGGTCAAACAAGGCACGGACACGGATCTGTCCACCACCATGACCGCGGAACAGCTTACCGCCTTGCCGGATGCCGCGCCGGCCCAACGCTGAACCTGAACGGCCTGGGCTGCGCGATCGCGCGGAACCAATCGCCAACTGGTTCGGTCCGCTGAGGCATGCCAGCCCAATCCGCAGCCTATGAGTTTCAGCCGCACGAACGGCCGTTCCTGCCGGGATCGCCGGCCACCCCCGATCACCCGATGGGACGGCGAATCGCTTATTTCGCGATCGGCATCCTCCTCGGGCTGACCGGCGGGCTCAGCAACGGCCTGCTGCTGGCGAACCTGCCGCAGATCCAGGGCTCGCTTGGCCTGACGCCGGTGGAGGGCGGCTGGCTGAGCGCGATCTATTCCATGACCAGCGTGTGCATGAGCATGCTGCTCATCAAGTTTCGCCAGCAATTCGGACTTCAGCGGTTCAACCGCGTCTTTCTGACCGGCTTCCTTGGCGTCACCATCCTGCAGGTCTTCGTCCACAGCTATAGCGTGGAGCTGTTGACGCGAGCGGCGGCCGGGATCGTCGGCAGCGGCCTCACCACTTTGTGCTTCTTCTACATCATGCAGGCGATGCCAGCGACGGCGCGGTTGTCGGGCATGATCATCGGCTTCGGCCTAGCGCAGCTCGGCCTGCCATTGGCGCGGATCGTGTCCCCCTTTCTGCTCGCCGATGGCGACATCCAGAACCTGTTCGTGTTCGAGCTGGGACTGACGCTGTTGTGCCTGGGGGCGGTGGCACTCCTCAGGTTGCCCCCCAGCGAGCGGATCCAGGCCTTTGAAAGGCTGGACTTCCTCACCTTTGCGCTGTTTGCGCCGGGCATGGCGCTGTTGTGCGGCGTGCTGGTCCAGGGCCGCATCGTGTGGTGGACCACGCCCTGGCTCGGCTATGCCACGGCCGCTGCCGTGCTGCTGATCGGGGCGGCCATGCTGATCGAGCACAATCGCGCCAATCCCCTGCTCAACACACGCTGGATGCGAACGCGCAACGTCCTTCGCTTCATCATCATCGTGGCCGCGATCCGCGTTCTGCTGTCCGAACAAAGCTTCGGCTCGACGGGATTGCTGACGGCGCTGGGGATGGGCAATGACCAGATGGTGACGCTGAACGTCGTCATTTTCACAGGCTCTGTGCTGGGCATCGTGGCGGGCGTGCTGACGCTCAATCCCAAGGACCTGCTCTGGCAGGTGGTTGCCTCCGCGATGATCATTGCCGCCGTCGCCTTCATGGATTCGGACGCGACGAACCTGACCCGCCCGGCCAACCTTTATGTCAGTCAGGGGCTGCTCGCCTTTGCCGCGCTGTTCTGGATGGGGCCGGTCACAATGGTCGGCATCCTGCGCGCGATCTCCAAGGGGCCGAGCCACCTCGTCAGCTTCTCGGCAGTGTTCGGCATTGCGCAAACGGTAGGCGGTCTTGCCGGCACGGCCGTGCTTGGCACCATCCAGATCGCCCGCGAGCGACTGCATTCGCAGGAGATCGTTCATAGCCTAACGGCCGGCGACCCGCTGGTCACGCAGCGGCTGCAACAGCTCGGCGGCGCCTATGCCCGGGTTGAGGGGGATCCGGTGCTACGTCAAGCGGAGGGCACCCTGCTGTTCAGCCAGCAGGTAACCCGGGAGGCGAACATCCTTGCCTTCAACGATGTCTTCTTCCTGATCGGCCTGTTGGCGCTTGTGGTGGTGCTTTGGCTAGGCGGCCGCTGGCTGTGGCTGAAGGCGCATGGGATCAATCCACTCGCGGAGGAACTGGTGGCGATGCAGAAGATGCGGGAGAATGCGGCACAATGACCGACACGACGGCGCGACCTCCGGCTGCGCACCCCGACCATGAACGACTGGAAGACCCGGTCGAGGTAGCCGCCGAGACCGCCGACACCGCGGAACGGCGCCGCGGCTGGGCACCGCCGCGTGGCGGGCTGATGGCTACCCTGTTCTTCGTCGGGCTCGTGATCGGCGGCGCGCTGCTGGCGCTCTGGGCCTGGGATCTGCCGCCGTTCCGCCGCAGCGTGCAGACCACCGACAATGCCTATGTCCGCGGCCAGACCACCATCATCGCGCCGCAGGTCAACGGCTATGTGGTGGAGGTGCTGGTCCGCGATTTCGAAACGGTGAAGGCGGGCCAGGTCCTCGCGCGCATCGACGACCGCATCTATCGCCAGCGCGTCGAACAGGCGCGCGCCAACCTTGCGACGCAGCTCGCCAACCTCGCCAATTCGCAGCAGAGCGAGCGTTCGCGCCAGGCGGCCGTGGGCGGCCAGGACGCGGCGATTGCCAGCGCGCGGGCGCAGCTCGCACGAGCCGAAGCCGATATGCGCCGGGTCGAGGACCTGGTGGCGCAAGGCTCCGTTTCCTTGCGCGAGCGCGATCAGACCCGCGCCACGTTGGCGCAGGCGGCTGCCGCCGTCCGTCAGGCGCAGGCACAGCGCACCATTGGTGAGCAGGAGGTGCGATCGGTCACGGTTGGCCGTGGCGGCCTGCAGGCGGCCGTAGAAAATGCCCGCGCCGCGCTGCGGCTCGCGGAAATCGACCTGTCCAACACCGTCATTCACGCGCCGCAGGCGGGACGGCTGGGCGAAGTATCGGTGCGTCTCGGCCAATATGTCACGGCCGGCACGCAGCTGATGTTCCTGGTGCCACCCACCGTTTGGGTATCGGCCAATTTCAAGGAAGCGCAGACCGCCCGCATCTTCCCCGGCCAGCCAGCCACGCTCAGCGTCGATGCCCTGGGTGGGGCCGAGATCCGCGGCCGGGTGGAGCGTCTGGCGCCCGCCGCCGGCAGCGAGTTCTCGGTGATCCGCACCGACAATGCGACCGGCAATTTCGTGAAGGTGCCGCAGCGGCTGACGGTGCGCATCGCGCTGGACGCCCGCGATCCGCTGTACCAGCGGCTAAGCCCCGGCATGTCCGTGGAGGCGAGAGTCGACACGCGCGGCGCGCCGGAGCCGGTGGCACGATGAGGCAGCTCACCATCACAGCGCTGATGGCCGGCACGCTGCTGGCCGGTTGCACCGCCCCCAATCCGCCCCGCCCCGAGGCAGCCGCGGTTGCGGCGCCGGTAGCCTGGCGCACAAACCTGCCCGCTGGCGCTGCGCTGGAGGCCGATTGGTGGGGCCGCTTCGGGGATCCCGCGCTGGGGCGGCTGGTGGAGCGCGCGCGTGCCAACAATCCGGATGTGGCGATTGCCGCCGCCCGTGTTCAGGAAGCGCGCGCGAACGAGCGGCTGGCGCGGGCGCAGCTGTTCCCGTCGCTGGACGTCGGCGCCGGCGTGAGCGAAGCGCGCGCGGTCAATCCGCTCGGCGTGCCGACAACGAACACTGGCTTTCAGCCACTGTTTCAGGCCGCCTATGAAATCGATCTGTTCGGACGGATCGGCAATCAGGTGGAGGCCGCGCGGCAATCCACCGCGGCGAGCGAGGCAGCGCGCGACACCGCGCTTCTCTCCGTCACGGCCGCAACGGCCAGCGGCTATATCACCCTGCGCGCGCTGGATGCACGGCGCGAGGTTGTGCAAGCCACCATCGCGTCGCGCGCGGAGGCGCTGCGGCTCGCCCGCTCGCGCGCCGAGGTAGGCTATACCTCCCAGCTCGAATTGCGACAGGCCGAGGCGGAATATCGCGCCACCACCCAGATCCTGCCGCAAGTCGATCTGGCAATCCGGCGTCAGGAAAACGCGCTCAGCATCCTGACCGGCGTGGCTCCGCAGCAGATCGAGCGCGGCACGCCGCTGTCCTCGCTCCAGGCACCGCCGGTGCCGGCCGGCCTTCCCGCCGATCTGCTCAGGCGCCGACCGGACATCGCACAGGCGGAATACACGCTGGCCGCCACGGATGCCTCGCTCGCCGCGGCACGGGCGCAGTTCCTGCCGTCGCTGCGGCTCACCGGATCAACGGGCCTCACCCTTTCGACCGCGCTTTCTGACCCAGTGTCGATCTGGGCGATCGGCGCGAGCGTGCTGGCGCCCCTGTTCCAGGGTGGCCGGCTGCGCGCCAATGTCGAAGGCGCTGCCGCCCGGCGCGATCAGGCCGCCTTCTCCTATCAGCGTACCGCCCTCACCGCCTTTCGCGAGGTGGAGGATAATCTGGCGGCGGTGGATCGCCTCGCCGCCCAGCGTCGCGAGCTGGAGGCGCAGCGGACTGCGACAGCGGAGGCGCTGCGTCACGCCGCGAACCGCTATCGCGCAGGCTATGCCGCGTATCTCGAGCAGCTGGATGCGCAGCGCGCGTTGCTGAACGTCGAACTCACCCTCGTTCAGCTGCGCGCGGACCAGCTCAATTCACTGGTCGCGCTATATCAGGCAATGGGCGGCGGCTGGTCGCGTCCGTGATTGCGGCGCTCAGGCCACCGCCCGCTCGCGCCCTTGCCAGTAGATCGCGCGCAATTCGCGGCGAAGCACCTTTCCCGACGGATTGCGCGGCAGGGCATCGATGAATTCCACCGTCTTGGGCGCCTTGTAGGCAGCGATACGGGCCCGGACCCACGCGATGATCTCCGCCTCCGTGGGGCTGGTGCCGCGGGCGGGCACGACCAGCGCCTTCACCGCCTCGCCCCAGCGTTCGTCGGGAACGCCGATCACCGCCACGTCGGCGACTCCGGGACAGCCGGCGATCGCATTTTCGACCTCGGCGGGATAAACATTCTCACCGCCGGACACGATCATGTCCTTGATGCGATCATGGACGAAGAAGTGATCGCTCTCGTCGCGATAGCCGGCGTCGCCAGTGCGCAGCCATCCTCCCGCCAACGTCTCGGCCGTCGCGTCCGGCCGGTTCCAATATTCCTTCATCACGATGTCGCCGCGGATCACGATCTCGCCGATTTCGCCCGGCGGGAGCAGTTCGCCATCGGGGCCCATGATGCCCATTTCCACTTCCGGCCAGGGACGGCCGCAGGACACGAGCTTGCCGGGCAGATCGTGGCCGGAGGGCGACAGATAGGATCCGCTGCCGGCGGACTCGGTCATGCCGTAGAATTGCACGAAACCGCAGCCGAACGTCGCGCGCGCACGGCGCAGCACGTCCTCCGCAATCGGCGACGCGCCATAAGCGATGGTGCGCAGCGACGGATACCCTTGGGCGGACGATTGCGGCTGCTGAAGCAGCATCTGGATCATCGAAGGGGCGAGGAAGGTATGCGCAACCCGCTCACGCGGCATCAGATCGACGACGCCCGCCGCATCGAAATCCTTGATCAGGATGATGCGGCCACCCTGGGCGAGCGCCGCGAAGCTGATGTTGGTCCCGGCGACATGGAACAGCGGCATGACGATCATCACCGTGTCGCCCTCGTCATAGGCGAAGCCGTCGACCTCGGTCGCCAATTCCATGAAGCGGCGATAGATAAAGTTGGTGAGCACCACGCCCTTTGGCCGGCCGGTGGTGCCGCTGGTGTACAGCTGAAGCACGTCGTCCTCCAGCGTGGGCTTGTCCGCCGGAGCGCTGTCGCTGGCCGTGCCGAGCCATGTTACGAGCGGGGTGAACTGCGGATGCTCCCCATAAAGAGCGACCAGCGCCGGCCGCTTCGGCAGGTCAGCCACCGCGGCCAGCGCGGTGTCGAAGAAATCCTCGCCCACGAACAGGATTGCGGGTGCCGCGTCCTCGAGGATGCCGGCGATCTCCACCGCCGACAGCCGGCAGTTGATCGGCGCAAGGCACGCCCGCGCGCGCGCGGTGCCGAAGAACAAGGGGTACCAGCTATCGTGGTTCTTGGTCAGCACGGCGATCCGATCGCCATGCCGGATGCCCGCCGCGGTCAGGGCGTTGGCGATCCGGTTCGATTGCCGGTCAAGCTCGGCATAGCTGGTCTCGCGGCCCTCAAAGGCGACGGCAACGGCATCCCCGCGGGCGGCGCGTTGCGCGGCGGGAATGTCGGCCAGTGTGCGAATGGCGTCCAGATCGATCACGTTCCTCTCCTCCCGGCTTCATGAGCCGTCCGAATCTCCGGGCCGTTGCCCGTTTTTACGTCATTTCAGCGCAAAGCGCCCAGCAGCGCCAGCACCACGCCGCCAACCACCATCAGTAATCCCGCCGCCTCGAAGCGGTGAAAGGGTTCGCGAAGGTACAGCGCGGCAAAGGCCAGCGTGAAGACCACCTCTACCTGCGCCACGATCCGGACCAGCGCGACTGGCGCAATGGCAAGGCCGCAGAACAGGCAGATCGAGCCCATACCCGCCAGCACCCCCACCTGCGCCGACGTTCGCCAGGTGCGCGCCACGCCCAGCAACGTGGCAGGCTCGCGAACGGCCACCCACATGCCGAGCGACAGCGCCTGGATCAGGATAACCGTCACCAGCGTCACCAGGGCGGCCAGCAGCGGTGCGCCGGGATCAAGGTGAAGCGCGGCGCGGCGGATGAACACGGCCGTGATCGCGAACAACCCGCCCGAGGCGAGCCCGCACAGCGCCGCCGGCTGCCCCAGCGCACGCAACACGTCGCGCCCGCTAAGGTTGCGCCCGCCCAGCGCCAGCGTCAGCACCCCCGCCATGCCGAGCGTCACGGCCAGCCCGACCAGCGCCGTGATCCGTTCGCCCAGGATCAGCCAGCCGAACAAGGCCGCCTGTACCGTTTCCGTCTTGGAAAAGGCGGTGCCGACAACGAAATTGCGATAGCCGAACGCCATGATGAGCAGGTTGGTCGCGAGCAACTGCGCAATCGCCGCCACCGCCGCCAGCGCAAGGAATGTCGCATCGGCGGAAGGCAGCGTTGCTCCGGTCGTCCATAGATAGGCGCCCAGCACCAGCAGCACGACCGGCAGGCCATAGACGTAGCGCACGATGCCGGCGCCGTTGATCGAAAGCTGCGCCCGCAACCGTTGCTGCACGGCCGTCCGCCAGGCCTGAAGCAGACCGGCGAGCATGGTGGCAGGGATCCAGGCAAGCGCCAGGTTCACGGCGCAGCGAGGCAGAACGGCATAGAACCGGTAATACTTCGGTTTCTAAGTAATTGCTAGAGCCCGCGCCGGCGGCACCCGCGCGTTCGCCCCGGTTTGCCTCCACCCCCGATCGCGTCCGGTTCTCGCCAACGCCGCCGGTCCGCTAACGCCCAACACCGGTCATCCGCGCTCGTGTCGTCGGGACTGGAAAGCGGACCGGCCGCCTACGCCCACTTGCCGACGTCCGAACGTGCGGTGCACGATGCGTTATGACTATCGAGATGTTGCTTCTTGCGGGAGCGTTAGTTGGCTTCGTTATCGGGTTGGCGTTCCGCAATCCAAAACTTGGGTGTGCGGCTTTATGGATCGTTCCGCTAGCGATGATCGCCTACGTGTACGCGTGGCAAAGCGCCCATCCAGAAAACCTTAGGTCCACCAGCGGCCTTGAATTTTTATTTGTGCCGCTATGGGCAAGTCTCGGAGCGATGGGCGGGTACGCCCTAGGTGTATCGCTGCGATACTTCATACTCTCGAAGCGGAACGGCAGCTAACTTGCCAGTTGCGGACATTCGCTAATCTGATCAGGATCGAGGCATGGCGCAGCTAAGTCACCGTCTGCGACGGATCGTCGATCGCGAATGGATAAGAGTCGGTTGGGCCGGGATGCCGACACTGCGGCACCACCTAATCGCAGTTGCACCTATGATCTGCTTGCTCGTCCCGGCAATGGTAGTTGAGCAATGGTCGTACAATGCGGGTGCGGCGATCCTCTTCGTGGGCCTCTTCTTGTACGGCGGACTGATCATGTGGATACATGTGCGAAGAATGGTCGGCTTAGGCTATTGCTCTTCAATCCGTTCGGAACGCGTTGCGAAGCGCTCCCGGCGAAAGCGTATTCGGTCGTTTGCTTCTTCCGTTAGCGAGAACTGTGCGAACGTCCGCTAGCCTCCCATTTCCGGTGGTCCGCGATGCGCCTCGTCCTTCCCGAAAGCTGACAGGCTGCTCACGCCCACTTGTGGACATTCGGCGATGCGCGCATCTTGCCGGTATAGTGCGTGTAACGATCTGCTTCTTGCTCGCGTTAGCTGGCTGCTCCGATGAGCAGACAAAGAAGTTCACCCGTGCGCCCGGTTGGACCACGTCCCTCAACAAGTACAGGAATGGCGTGTTCTTCCGATTTGCCGACCCGTCTGAAACCACGTTCAGCGGTATATGCGACTCGCGTCCGGTGTTCGGCCTCTACGGAGGCGACTACCCTGCGTTTTCGGAACGCTTTACGCTCACAATTGACCGGCAATCATGGGACCTAAGCGCCTTCCAAGGCGCGCATGGCCGCAGCCTTCCTGTCGATGATCCGCAGTTTGTGGATCTGTTTCGTGGCGCGAAGCAGCGCATTTCGTTCCGGGTTGGCCCAAACTGGGTGCGGTCGTTCAGGCCAAGTCCGCTACTGCGAGCCTTCGTGGATAAATGTCGCGTTATGAGGATCAGGGACCCCGAAGCAAACGGCATCTGAATGGTGGGGTCCATGTCGGCTTTCCTCCCAATACCGGACGTTTGCGCAAGGGAACCGAGGCGGTCTTATTCCCTTGATGTGATCTCGAAATGGCGCAACTCTCCCGGTTACGTGGAGACATTCGATGCCTGATGGGTCATTGATCACGACGTTGATTGGGGCTGCCCTTCTGGCGGGCACGCAAACGGTCGTACCTCCGCCGGAACGTGACAATGCGTCGGAAGCGGCTGAAGCGGAGCCTCGTGCATCGGGCAGTATCGTCGTCCTAGGCTCCAAGATGAAGGAGCGCCGAGAGCGTGCGAATGCTTATGTTCGCGCCACCGGCATAGCGCGTGGTCAGCTACCGGCCGCGCGCTGGGTCGAGGCGGTCTGCCCGAAGGTGGGCGGAGTCGGCCCGGAGACGGCGGCGATTGTCGATGAACGGATCAGAGCGCTGGCGACCGAAGTGGGTGCGCCGCTCGCCGGGCCCGGTTGTACCCCGAATGCGATCGTTACATTCACCAACGATGCGAAGGGGGTGGTGCGTCGTGTTCTCACTCGTGCGCCACACCAGTTCAAAGACGTGCCGCTTGGTGAGCGTGACAAGCTTCGCAACGGCGACGCGCCCATTCGTTGGTGGCACGTCATCGCGACGGGCGATGCGGATGGCGTTCCCCCCGTGGCGATGCAGCCCTCGTTCGTGTCGATCGATGGCGGCACCGGTGGCTTCGGATTGCCGATGGGTCAGGGTGGCGTGCAACTGCGCTACAAAGAGGGCGCAATCTCCTCACAGGCCACGCGTTCGATCATTGGTGCTGCCGTTGTGATCGACGTTGGCCGTGCCGGGCCGGGGCGCGACCTTCGCGCATTGGGCGACTATGCTGCGATGGTTGCGCTGGCGGAGTTTAGACCGTCTCAGCCGCCGCCGTCGGATTCGCTCCTTGCCATGTTCGAGACAAACGAGCCCGCCAGCGGCGCGACCCCAAATGACGTTGCGCTGCTCACCCAATTGTACGCGGTTCCACTCGACCGCGAGGCGCGCGCGCACCGGCGAATGCTGGCAGAGGCGCTTGTCGGTTCGGGCATTCGGCGCAAGCGTTAGCGGAGCGGGAGCCGTCGGGCAGGTACAGCCCGCCCAGGCGGCCGGGCGATGGAAGCGGCGCGATGCGCTCACACCGCTAGGGGCGGCGGCTGATGTTCCGGCAGCGTCGGGCGCCGCTCAAATCGGCTATGTGCGTGCAGCCAGCGCCTGACGGGGGTGTCCCATAGACGATGACCCAACCACGCCGCCGCTGATGACAGCACCAGTCCCAGGAGCACTGCACTACCGGCCCCGAGGCCGGGGTGCGTTGCTTGCCAGCTTTGCAGGAGCTTCAGAACCGGCGCATGAAGCACATATAGCGGGTAGGACAAGGTCGCTCCCGTCCGCCACGGCCCGGCGATCTGCGTCACCTCGGCTGCCGCGCGGATCAGGAACGGAAAGGCAAGCGAGGTCGCGAGCAGGTCGTACAGCCATGTCGGCATATCGACCGGCATCAGCAGCAATAATCCGAGCACCGCAGCCAGCGCCCCCATGGTGACTGAAGCGGTGGGCGGCTGGCCCGCCCACCGTCGAAAGAGCAGCAGGCCGGTTACGAAACCAAAGCCAATGCGGGCGGCCCCGCCGATGAAGTGGCGCCACTCGAAACCGACTTCGAGCGTGCCATAGTGCATCGCGCACCAGACAAGGGCCGCAAACGCCGCCATCTGCGCAGCCATCAGCAGCCGTGTGGGCGATCGATAAAGGACCGCGGCGAAGATGGCGCTCGCGACCACTTCCCAGAACAGCGACCACAAAGGTGGATCGATCGGAAACAATGTGCCGAGCGCATTGGTGCCGAGCGGTTGAGGAAGGAGCAAGGCACCGGCCACGGCGTCGCTGACGAACATCCGCCAGTGCGTGCCGGCCACATAGGCAGAACAAAGGCCCGCGACCACGCCCAGGGCAACCATCGGGTACAGCCGGTGAAGACGCCTCAGCATCAATGCGCGCGCGCGCAGGCCGCCCCGCAGCCGATCTTCATAAGCATGGGCAAGCACGAAGCCGCTCAGCATGAAGAAGAAGTCCACGGCGAGATAGCCATGCGGAACAAGGCCCTTCGTTCCGAACATGTAACTACCGTGCAGCGCGACCACCGCCAATGCAGCAACGCCGCGAAGTGCATCAAGACCGGGAAGATGAACGCGGGCGCGGCTCACGCACCCGTTCTACGCGGGTGAGCTTGCGGACTGGTTAGGAACTATGGTCGGGATTCTACGTACACCGGAAGTGTTCGAGTACACCGTCCGCCGCGGATGCGATCACCGTCATTGACGGGGGGAAGCGAACATCTGATGGCTGGCTCCATCGCCAACATACGCACCCGATGCTTTAGTCGCTAAGTGATTGTGCGATGAAGTATCGGGCGTCGATCCACGGCGGCGTCGCTAACTCGCCCGCTCCGCAACGAAGGTGAGCTGCTCGGGCAACCGGCCGCCCCATTGGGGGGGCGGCCCGCCGGAGACACGTGTTCCGAGTCGGCTTATTCCGCCGGCACCATTTCGGCGACGTCATTTTCCGCCAGTGCGCGCTGCACGATCATGCCCTCGCGCTTGGTGCCGTCGGCGGTCACCGGATCATGGGCGACGTCGGCGTCGCTGAACGTCTTCGTCCACGCCGCGAATTCGAGGCACACGCCATCGGGATCAAAGAAATAGACCGAGCGCACGAACACATCGTCATGCATGTGGTCGGACACTTGGTTCGGCGAATTGTCGTGGTTCATGATCTGGGTGACCGCCACGCCCTTGGACTTCAGCCGCTCGTAATATTCGTCGAACTTCTCGGCCGGGACGTTGAACGCAATGTGGTTCATGGAACCGTGGGCGGAGGTGAAATCGCCCTGGCTGGGCAGAGCGGCCGGCGCGGAGATGCCCGGATGCGCGACCGCGGCCTGCGGGAACCAGAAAAAGGCGAGGCTGTCGCCATTGCCCATGTCGAAGAAGAAATGCTGACCGCGCCCGCCGGGCAGGTCAATTGTCTTGACCAGCGGCATGCCGAGCACGTCGCGGTAGAATTCCACGGTACGCGCCATGTCCTTGCACACCAGCGCAAGGTGATTAACGCCCTTGAACTCGAATTCGGTGTTGCTTGCCGGCATCGTCACTCTCCTATGATCGTCATGTTGCAGGCTGAAAGGCGGGCCGCTCCGCCACTCGATCGAACCACGCGGCAATATTGATGAAGGCCGGATCGAGCGGCTGGCCGACGGTGCGACCGAAATCGAGAAAGGCGAACAGGATGATGTCCGCCAGCGTGAAGCGATCGCCGGCGATGTAGCGCCGCCCGGCAATCTGCGCGTCGAACCACTTGATCCCGTCCTGCGCCACGGCCTTCAGCCCCGCCGCCGCCTCCGGCAAGCAGCGCATCCGCGGCTCGAACAACGCGAGCCCTTCCGAAAAGCGGAAGCCGTTGCTCATCGGTTCGCAAATCTTGAGGTCGGCACGGCGGGTCCACATGCGCGTCTCCGCCCGCTCCTCCGGCGTCGTTCCGATCAGCGGCGGCGCCGGGTGAAGCTCCTCGAGATATTCGCAGATCGCGACGATTTCGGTGATGACCGTGCCGTCGTCCAGCTCCAGCGCGGGCGTTTGCCCGGTGGGATTGACGGTTTCGCTATAGGGCGGGCGACGGTTCTCCCCGCCGCGAAGGTCGACGGTGACGTGAGGGATCTCGATCCCCTTTTCCGCCATGAACAGAGTCACGACGCGGGGATTCGGCCCGACCGAGTTGAAGAACCTCATCCTAAATCCTCGCGACTCTGTGTAGCGGAAAAGGGGTTTACCGTCAATCTGGTTGACGGTCCGCGGCGGTCCGTGGCGCACTGAGGAAGTCGGCTGCGCTGAAGCCTTCTGGCGCTGCCACCTCGACGATCGGATCCTCGCGATTGTCATATTCCATGCGCAGCGCGCGGGTGATCACGGCGTGCATGTCATAAAGGCAGGTGATGTAGGTGAACTCGAAGATCTGTTCGTCATCCCAGAAGGTCTTGAGCTTCTCGAACACTTCGTTCGGCACACGCCCGCCCGCCTGGGCGAGACAATCGGCGTAGGCGAGGACGGCGCGCTCCTGCTCGTCATAGCAATCGGCAACCGTCCAATAAGGGATTGCCGCGATCTTCTCCTCGCTGACGCCAAGGCCGCGCAGCGACTTGCAATGCTGCGAGAAGACGAACTGGCTGCCCTTCACCCAGCCGGCGCGGGTCTGCCCCAGTTCGCGCAGCACCGGCGAGATGCGGCGCGCGGGGTGGCGGTACACCGCGAAGCCGTCCACGGC
This sequence comes from Sphingomonas sp. IC4-52, assembly GCF_020707225.1. Lineage (NCBI taxonomy): Bacteria > Pseudomonadati > Pseudomonadota > Alphaproteobacteria > Sphingomonadales > Sphingomonadaceae > Sphingomonas > Sphingomonas sp. IC4-52. Next base: position 141,237 of record NZ_JAJFEU010000005.1, read on the forward strand.
ATGTTTGAAGATGTCGGGCGCCAGGGCATAGACCGTCCACCAGTCGCCGGGCGTACCGGTCGCGGTGCCGGGCTCGGCGACTGGATCGCGATCCCCGAACAGCCGCTTGTAATAGGCAAGAACGGTTTCGTCCTTGACCTCGGCGAGCGGTACCTGGCGCAAAACGGGCATTGATCGGCCTCCTTCAGGCGTATTTGCGGAACTGCGCGACGTGCGCGGAATCGAAATATTCGTCGAGGCGGGTGATCTTCCCGTCCTTTACCTCGCAGATGATCGCGCAGGGCAGGCGCACGCGCTCGCCATCGTGGGTGCGCACCCCTTGCAGCACATGCTGCTGCACGAAGCCCCCGGGAAACACTTGAACCCGGCGATCGGCATAAGTGCGATCGCTGATGCGGGCGATCATGCCGGTCAGCGTCTGCGCCGTCTGTTCGGGGGTGACGATCAGCTCGTCGGTATTGTGCCAGATCGCCGCATCGGGCGCGAAGCTGTTCTGCATGGTGGCGATATCGCCTTCCTCGATCGCGTCGAAGAAGCGCGTGGCAAATGCCCGCATCTCCGCCTCGGTCATCAAGCCTCTCCTTCCCTATGATATCCGTCCATGTCGGCACTGACGACGCGGCCCATGCGGAATTGTGCAACGGCGGCCAGCGCCGCGGCGGGCAACGTCCACAGCAGGGCGTAGCGCAGGCTGTCGGCGCCATAGGCCGGCGCCATCGCGTCGCTGATCATCCCGATCACCAGCGGCCCGCCGCCCAGCCCGACCAGGTTGAACATCAGCAGCAGGATGGCGGACGAGGTGGCGCGGGCGCGCGGCGGTGTCAGGTTCTGGACCAGCGCAAGCGCGGGGGCGACATAGATGGTGCACGCCACCATCGGCACCAGCATCAGCGCGAGCGACCATTGCCAGCTGTCGACCAGCAGCGCCGCGGCGAAGCTGGGGATCAGCACCACCGTCGCGACGCAGGGCACGATGGCATAAGCCGCCGCCGACCGGCGCGCGGCCCAATTGACCAGCGCGCCGCCGCCCCAGATGCCAAGCCCGAAGGTGATGCCGGCGGCCGGCGCGAACCAGGTCGCGAGCGCCGACAGCGGCATGCCCTGCGTGCGCATCAGAAACGCCGGGATCCAGTTCAGCATGCCATAGCTGACAAAGGCGGAAAGACCGCTGGCGATCGCCAGCATCCGGAGCGACCGGCGGCGCAGGAACAGGGCAAAGCTCGCGCCCATCGGCAACGCGGCTTCGTCGGCGGCGGGGCGGCGCGCATCCATCTGGCCGCGCACCGGCTCCCGCACCAGCATCAGCAGCAACGGCGCGGCGATGACCGCACCCAGGACACCGATGGCGATAAAGGCGCCGCGCCAGCCGATCGTCGCCGCCGCCCAGCCACCGAACGCCGCTCCTAGAAAGACGCCGAACGGCCCGTTGGCGGTGAAGATGCCGATCACCAGCGGCCGGCGCTCGGGCGGATAATAATCCGCGAGCACCGACAGCGACGGCGCCGTGCCACCCGCCTCGCCCACTCCCACTCCGAAGCGGGCCAGCGCGAGCTGCACGAAATTGCCGGCGAGGCCGCACGCAGCGGTGAAGACGCTCCAGATCGCGCAGGCGGCAGCGATCAGCCGCACGCGGTGCCAGCGATCGGCGGCCATGGCGAACGGCACCCCCATCAAAGCATAGAAGAGCGCGAAGCTGAGGCCGGTCAACAACCCGAACTGGGTATCGCTGAAAGCCATTTCGGCGCGGATCGGCTCCACCAGCACCGACAGGAGCTGCCGATCGACGAAATTTAGCGTGCCGATGGCGAACAGCATCCACAATGCCACCGTCCGCTGCGCCGCGCCGGGCGTGGCGACCGCCGCTGCACCCGTATGCATTGCCGTGTCCGTCATCCATCCTCCCCGCGACGACCCGTGGTCGCCGTCGGAGAAGCTTAGATACATAAGGGTCTATGTCAATCTGACTGACGATGGTTTTGCGGAAAGCCGCGCTTTTCGTCGCGGCGGCGCCTCCACCGCCGGCGGGGCAGCCGCTCGGGGCGAGCGGCGTTCCGGCCAGCGATCTCTCACGGCTTGGATCACACGCGATCTAGAGGCGGCGACCCCACACTTCGATATGGTTCCGGCGTTCGACCCGGATCGGCCGGCGAGCGTCCAGCAGCGGGGCGAGACCCACCCGCTCCAGCCAGTCGCGCGCCTCCTTCGCCTCCGGCGCCGCCAGCGCGTCGAACGCATCGGTGATGCGTTGCCACAGGTAGAAGATATAGGGCTGTACGCCGCTGTCGAAGCCGACGCCGCGGAACGCGGTTTCGACCGAACCGATGACGCGGCGGTGCGGCTTGTCGGTTACGGGCGCTCCCTCCTGCGGATCGACCTCGGCCACGTACCGGCACATCATCGCCACTTTGTCGGTAAGCTCCGGGAAAAGCTCATCGGCCATGTGCCGGAACAGCGGCGTCAGGGTCCCCGGGATTTCGTCGCCGGGAAGGAATGCGGGCGTGTAATCGCCATATTCGGGAAGGTCGGGGTCGGGCGCATTCATTCGCTCCACCCATCGAAATACCTTGGGCGCCCGGCGCTTCATGATATCGGCTGGGGCAGGATCGCGCCCGAGATGCGCGAAAAGCGGCCCGAACAGGCCATAGTCGCCGATCGAGGGCTGGCCCCCAAGCAGATAGGGGTGCGCGGCGAAATGTGCCTCCAGCAGATCAAGGAGTGAAAGGTAGGACTCCTCGATCGCCGCTATGGTGGCCGGCGTGACACCCAGCATCGGCAGATAGGAGCGCATGCGCGCCATCACCGCATCCGTATCGCCCGATCCGCCGGCAAAGGCATAGATCAGGAACCGCTCCTGCTCACCGGCATAACTCCACCGGTAATGCATCGCATGGCGAGTGAGGACGACCACCGCATATAGTTCGGCGATATGCGCCAGGATGCGCTGCCGAGGGCCAGCAGGATAGGCACTCACCCTGACGCCGGCGCGCTCGAAATGGTCCAGAATGTCGGCCGTGTCCTGCACGATTGTGCCGTCCGGCAAGGCGACAACCGGGATGATCGCTCGCCCGATGGCCGGAACAATCTCGGCGCGGAAGCGAGGATCGGCCGCACGCTCGACATACGCGATCCCCTGCTTGCGCAGGTAAGACCGGGTCTTGCCGGTATAAAGAGAATGGGGCGCGCCGTAGAGGATGACCTGTTCCATGCCGGCCCATGTGCCGGCGTGCCGCAGGTTCAGCAACGACGTTGACCGCCATGAGCCCCCGCGCGGTCAGCGGGTGCGGCCACGGCCTTGCGCGCCCCATATGAGAAACGCGAAGGCCGTGACCGATCGCTGGATCAGAACTTCACGCCGGCTTCGATGGCGATGTTGCGCGGCGGCTCCACGAACAGGATCGCGCGCGGAACGGCGGTGATCGGCGCCGGCAGCAGGAACGCGCTGCCCGTGGTCAGCTTGTCCGTCAGGTTGCGACCGACCAGCGCGACGTGCCAGCGCTCGTCCTGCGGCGCGAACTGGAGCCGGAGGTCCAGCTTCGCGAAGCCGCTCTGATACCCGTAGAGCGGGCTCTGGTTGTCCGAATTGAAGAACCCCGAACGCCCGCCGACGATGGCATTGCCGTCGATCTTGTAATCGGCGATGTCGACGCGGCCGTGCACGGCGACATTGCCGGTGAACTTCGACGTATAGGGCAACCGCACGCCGCGCAGGTTGTTCGCCTGGATGCTGGCCGGTGACGCCGGGTTGCAGACGGTGATCGGCTGCGTCGCGAGGCACGCGGCGCCGGGATAATCGTCGTACTTCACGTCCTGATAGGCGCCCGACGCGGTGATGTCGAAATAGCGGCTGGGCGCGATCCGCAGCGATCCCTCGATACCGCGCGAGGTCGCGGCGGCGGCGTTGCCCACCTGATAGGTGGAGATCACCGGATTGTAGACCGACGACTGAAGGTCGGTGAACTTGGTGTCGTACAGCGACACGTTCGCCGACACGCGCCCGTCCGCCAGCGTCGCCTTCACGCCCGCTTCCCAGTTGCGCGAACGCTCCGGCAGATAGACGAACGTCGCGTTGGTCGTGCCATAGGTGTTCGACACGAAACCGCCCGATTTCGAGCCGCGGCCATAGACCGCATAGACCATGAGATCGCGCGTGATGTCATATTGCAGCGTCACCGACGGATCAGTCAGCCCTTCGCTGATCGACCGGTCCGCCGTGGTGTTGACCGGACGCAGCGCATAGGGGCCATAGCGCAGGCGCCCGCCGAATGTGCCGTCCTTGTGCGTGTTGGTGTAACGCAGGCTCCCGATCACGCGCAGGCCGTCGAACGGCCGCAGCGTCGCCTGACCGAAAACCGAGATCGACCGCGCCTTCTGACGGAAGTTCGTTTCCATCAGCCCGAAGTAATTGAGCGAGGCGATGTTGAACCCGCCCAGCTGCGTCAGGTTGTAGCGCGACGTGTCATAATAAGCGCCAACCACATATTCCAGCGTGCCGCCGGTGGGCGAAAGAAGGCGCACCTCCTGCGAGAACTGGCGGAAGCGCTCCGGATACGAATTGTAGGTGGAGCTTGGCGTGATCGCGCCGCTGGGCGTCTCCTGGTCGAAATAATTGGTGACCGAACCGTTGAACCAGGAATAGCCGGTGATCGACGTCAGCGTATGGTCGCCGATACCGACATTGGCCGTAACCGAGCCAAGCACCGAACGGTTGCTGGATCCTTCATCGCCAAGCGGGCCATTGTCGATATAGCGCGTCAGCTTCACTTGCTGGCGCGTGTTTGCCGGGCTGGACACGCCAAGGCCGCCGCTGCGCTCCTGATTGGTGAGCTCGAGCTTGCCGGAAATGTCGACATTGTCCGCCGGCTCCCAGCGCGCGCTGACGCGGAACAGCTGGAGCTGGTTGTTCGGCTCGTCCTTGCTGCTGAACTGGTTGCGGATATAGCCGTCCTGATCCTGGATACGGGCGGCAACGCGCAGACCGAAATTGTCGCTGAGCGGCCCCGAAACATAGCCGGTCAGATCAATGCCGCGCAGGTCGAAGTTATAGACCCCGGTGACGGAGCCTTCGAATTCCTTCGTCGGCCCGGCGGACACGACGCTGACCGCACCGGCCGGCGTGTTCTTGCCATAAAGCGCGCCCTGCGGGCCGCGGAGCACTTCGACACGCGCCACGTCGAAGAACGGGTTCAGCGCCTGGCGGACGCGGCCGGCATAGACGCCGTCGACATACACGCTGACCGCCTGGTCGAATGAGAAGTTCTGGGGCGGCGAGCCGAAGCCGCGGATGTAGATCGTGTCATTGCCGTTCGTCTGCTGCACGAAGACGTTGGGCACGTAATTCTGCACGGCCTTGAAATCGGTCGCCTGGAACGCGTCGATGGTTTCCCCCGTCACCACCTCCATCGAGATCGGCACGTCCTGCAGCCGCTGCTCGCGGCGCTGCGCGGTGACGACGATGTCGCCGCCCGTACCGATGCTATCGACGCTGGCAGGGCTGGCGCTGTCGGTTGCAGGCGCAGCCTGAGTCGCGGCGGTGGCGCCCGATGCGGGCGATTGCGGCGTGCCGGGCTGCGGATCGGCGCCGCTCGCCATTGTGTCCTGCGCCAACGCCGGCGTACCCAGCACCAGTGCCGCCGCGGTCGATGCCGCCAGCAGACAACGGAGTTTATGTGTCATATCCCCTCCTCGCTCCCACCCGGCCTTGACTGTCACCGGCCTTTACGGTTTCACTTAGGCTACTAATTAAATTGATAAGTGTCTAGGGGAGGGTGAAGGTGGCTGAAACGATGCGCGCAGCCGCGCATGACACAGTGCTTGGCGACTATCTCTGCACGGTCGATTTCCACGTCGCCGGCGGCATCGCGGCGCTTGGCGCCTCCCCCTTCGGCGAGCGGCGGATCGGCTATGTCACCGGGGGCAGCTTCGCCGGCCCGCGGCTTTCGGGCACGGTGCTGGAGGGCGGCGGCAACTGGTCCGTCGCCGGGCGGCTCGACAGCCAAACGTCGGTCGGCACGATGGACGCGCGTGCCATCTGGCGCACCGATGATGGGGCGCTGATCTATGTCAGCTATGGCGGACGCAGTGTGATCCCGGACGATGTTCGTGCCGAATTCGCCGATCCGGCACGCGCCGCTCTGGTCGATCCTGCGCGCTACTACCTGCGCATCGCGCCCGTGTTCGAGACCGCGCATCCCGGTTATGCCTGGCTGAACGGCGTCCTGGCGATCGGCGTCGGCGAACGTACCGATCTGGGCGCGCGGCACCGGATCTACGTGGTTCGATAAGGGACGACGCGGTCAAGCGTCGCCAGCAGGAGGAGAGGAAAGAGATGATCGTGCTTCATGGCGGGCCGACGCCCAATGCGCGCAAGATCGCCATCGCGCTGTACGAAATGGGCCTCGAATGGCGGCTGGAGGATGTCGACATCCTTGCCGGTGACCAGCTGACCCCCGAATTCCTGGCGCTCAACCCGAACAACAAGACGCCCGTGATCGTCGACGAGAACGGGCCTTCGGGGCGCTTTGTTCTTTGGGAAACGGGCGCGATCCTTTTGTACCTCGCCGAGAAGACCGGGCGCTTCCTGCCGGCAGATCCGGAGCAGCGGGCGATCTGCTGGCAATGGCTGATGTTCCAGGTGTCGGGCGTCGGGCCGATGTTCGGTCAGGCGGCGCACTTCGGCTTCTACGCGGCCGAGCGGCACCCCTATGCCATCGAGCGCTACACGCGCGAGGTGGACCGGCTGCTGCGCGTGCTGGATGGGCAGCTGGCGAAGACCCAGTGGGTTGCGGGCGAGGAATATACGATCGCCGACATGACGATGCTGCCGTACCTGCGACGTCCGGTGGAGGAGCAGGCGGACCGCTATCCCAACGTCGCGCGCTGGGGCCAGGCGATGCTACAGCGGCCGGCGGTTCGCGACGGCATGGCGGTTGGCATCGCGCGACCCGAGACGATCGAGGGCGGCCTCGACGGCTTCACCGACGAGCACCGATCGATCCTGTGGGGCGAGCGACAGCACGCGGCGCGATAATGTCTGGCGCTACGCGGGCGGTCTAGTCGCCGCCCGGCACCGCCTCGCGCACAGCACCGTGCATGGCATCGCCGAACATGTTCGACCATTCCTCCTCGGTCAGCTTCTGGTGCCGGCCGAGATATTTGTCGGGCGCCTTCAGATCCTCCCTTGCCGTTGCGCGCCGGACGGCGGGACGAGCGGCGATCGCCTCATACCAGCGGCGGGTGGCCGGCCGCTCTTTCCCCTGCCGCCCCATAACGAAGGCCGATGCCTGGCCGGGCCATACCGCCATGTCGGCGATCGTATAGTCGTCGCCAGCAAGATACGGGCTTTCCGCCAGCCGGTTCTCCAGTACCGCCAGCAGACGATCATATTCGCGGGTGTAGCGTTCCACCGCATAATCCTGCCCCGGCGGAGCATAGCGCAGAAAATGGCTCGCCTGCCCGCCCATCGGCCCGAGGCCCGCGACCTGCCACGTCAGCCACTGGATCGCCCGGCTGCGCGCCGCCCCGGCGGGCGCCAGGAACTGCCCCGTCTTCTCGGCGAGATACTGCAGGATCGCGCCGGATTCGAACACCGCCAGCGGCGCCTCGCCATTGCCCGGATCATGATCGACGATCGCCGGCAGCTTGCGGTTGGGATTGATCCGCCCGAAGCCGGGACGCAGCTGATCACCCTCGAAGATGTCATAGGGAATGATGCGGTGGGAAAGGCCCGTTTCCTCCAGCATCAGCGCGATCTTCATGCCGTTGGGCGTGGCGCAATAATGAAGGTCGATCATGCATCTGCCTCGTCGATCCAGCGGGTGAGGAGCGCGGTGGTCGCATCCGCCGCCTCCAGCATCGGCAGGTGGCCGACACCGGCGAGCGTCTCGAGCCGCGCGTTCGGAATGGCCTCCAGCATCTCCGCCTGCTGCCCGGGCGTCGTGATGCCGTCGCCGTCGCCGCGGATCAGCAGGGCCGGCACGGTGATGCGGGCGAGCGAAGGGCGGCTATCGATCCGGCCCATGATCGCGCGCTGCTGGCGCAGGAACGTCTCCGCGCCGGTATCGGCCGCCATGCGTCGCGCGGCGCCAAGCAACGCAGCGTCATCGCGGCGTTCGGGCGGGAACAGCATCGGGATCCGCTCCTCGATCACCTGGTCGAAGCGGCCTGCGTCGACGAGATCGATATAGCCCTGCCGCCGCGCGGTCTGCGCCGGCCCATCCGCCGTCGCCAGCGTCGCGATCAATGCAAGCCGGGCGACGCGATTGGGCGCGCGGCGCATGACTTCCATCGCCACGAAGCCGCCCATCGCATGCGCGACTAGCACGAAGCGCGGCGGCGCGGCGGTGAGCAGCCGCGCCGCCATCCCGGCGATCGTATCGTCCTTGGTATGATCGGCGTGGCGCACGTCGCGCGCGCCCCACGCCGCGCGCTGTGGTGACCAGCTTTCCGCAGTCAGTAACTGGCCGGACGCGAGGACGATCGGCAATCCGCTCATGCCGCCACCACGTGCAGGAGCGGCTCGCCCGCCGCCAGCCGGCGTACATTCTCCGCCGCCGCGGCAAGGCTGCGGGCCAGTGTTTCGGGGGTTTGCCAAGCGACATGTGGGCTGACGACGAGGTTGGGCGCGGCGAGCAGCGGATCGTCTTGCGACAGCGGCTCGTTCGCGAACACGTCGAGCCCGGCGCCGCGCAAATGCCCGCTCTCCAGCGCCTGCGCGAGCCGTGCCTCGTCCACCAGACCGCCGCGCGCGACATTGACCAGCACCGCGCCCCGCTTCATCGCCAACGGATCGACGATATGCCTTGTCTCGGGCGTCAGCGGCACATGGAGCGAGACGACGTCAGCTTCGGTAATCAGCGCGTCGATCGGCAGGCGGCGCCACGGCACGTCATGCTGGCTGCGCGCAGCATAGACGACGTCGGCGCCCAGCGCCGACAGCGCCTTGGCCAGCCGCGAGGCGCTGGCGCCCATGCCGATAAGGCCGATCGTGCGGCCGGCAACTTCGCCCATGTCGTCCAGCACCGCATCCGGCACCGCCCATTGCCCCGCGCGCGTCGCGGCATCGAGCGGCACCGTGCGGCGCAGCACCGCCAGAAGCAGCGCGAGCGCGCTTTCCGCCACCGCCTGTGCATTCACGCCCGGCATGTTGCACACGGTGATGCCGCAGGCTTCGGCCGCATTCAGTGCGATCGTGTTCACGCCTACGCCCAGCTTCTGGATGAGCCGCAAGGACGGCGCGGCTGCGATCGCCTCTGCCGAGACGGGATGCAGCACGTGAAGCAGCACCTCGGCATCGCCGATCGCGCCGCCAGGGCCGATCGCGGTCACCGCCCCGGGCCCGAACGAGGCGGCGATCTGCGCCTGGAAGCCAGCGCTCGGATGCGTATCGATCGCGATCCTCATCGCGCCAGCCGGGCAGCGACCGGCGCGGCGAAGGCGGACGGGCCGGCGAACACCGCATCCTGCCCCATCGCCTCCTCGATGCGCAGCATCTCGTTCCACTTCGCCATTCGTTCGGAACGGGTGAAGGAGCCGACCTTGAACTGGCCCGCGTCCCAGCCGACGGCGAGATGCGCGATCGTCACATCTTCCGTCTCGCCCGAGCGGGCGGAGACGATCGTGCCCCACCCATGCGCTCGGGCAGCATCGAGCGCGGCCTTCGCCTCGGTGACGGTGCCGATCTGGTTCACCTTGATCAGCGCGGCGTTGCAGGCTCCGGCTGCTGCGGCAGCTTCGACGCGCGCCGCGCGGGTGACGAGCACGTCGTCGCCGATCACCTGCACCGCGTCACCAATCGCGCCGGTGACGGTGGCCATGGTGGCAAGATCGTCCTGCGAGGCGGGATCCTCGATCGACAGGATCGGATAGCGGCGCGTCCAGCCGATCACCGTCTCCGCCATCGCCGCGCCATCCATCGCGCGATCGTCTAGTGCCAGGCGGTAGCCCTTCCCGTCGCCGAACTCGTTGGCGGCGATGTCGAGTGAGATGAACACGTCCTCACCGGCGCGATGCCCGGCCGCGTCGATCGCCCGGGTCAGCACGTCGAGCGCCTGCCCGTTGGAGGCGAAATTCGGCCACCAGCCGCCCTCGTCCGCCACGCCGGCAAGCGGGCCGAGCTCCTCCATCAGACGGCCGGCGGCACGATAGACCTCGTCCGTCACCTCCAGGGCGCGGCGGAAGCTGCCGGCATGCGGCGCCATGATCATGAAATCCTGAATGTCGGTGCGGCGCCCCGCATGCGCGCCGCCGCCGAAGATCTGGATTTCCGGTAGCGGCAGGCGCACCCGGCGGTCCTGCGCCAGCCAGCGCCAGACCGGTACGCCCTCCCCTGCCGCCGCGGCATGAAGCACCGCCATGGACACCGCAACGACGGCGTTACCGCCCAGCCGCTGCTTGGTAGGCGTGCCGTCTAGCGCCGCCAGCGCCGCGTCCACCCCCGCCTGGTCGCGCGCATCCATGCCCGACAGCGCGGGTGCGATCTCGCGTGCGACATTGGCGACCGCGGCGGCGACGCCCATGCCGCCGAATGCCGCGCCGCCATCGCGCAGATCGATCGCCTCATGCGCGCCGCGCGACGCGCCGGCGGGGGCAATCGCGCGGCCGACGGCTCCATTCTCCAGCCGCACCTCGGCCTCCACCGTGGGCCGCCCACGCGAGTCCCAAAGCTGGCGGGCGTGAACGGCGGCGATACGGTGGCTCATCTTGGCTCCCATGCGGCAATCAGATCGGTAATGGCGGGCGTTTCGCCCGCCAGCAGGGCGACGGCGCGTGCGCGAACCAGCGCGCGGGCGGCATCGTCGAGATAGGGTGCGGGCGACTTGCCCTCGACCCGCGCAAGCAGCAGCGCGGCGACCAGGTCGCCGGCACGGGCGCCAAGCGCACCGGCCTCCTCCCAGCTGACGCCGGCGAGATAGCGCACCGCAAACTGGCGCGCCGCCACCGCCAGCACGGCGCGGTGCTCAGGCAGCCAGACCTGCTTGAGCAACAGATGCGTGGTGCAAAAGGCAAGGTCGAACGCCGGATCGCCATGCACCGCGCATTCGGCATCGAGAAACACACCGCCGCGCGGGCCGACCAGGATGTTCTTCGGGCTGACGTCGCCGTGAACCAGCGCGATCCGCCGCACTGCCAGCGCATCGGCGATGGCGTTGAGGCGGGCCGCGACCTCCGGCACGCGTTCCGCCGTGTAGCGAAGGAACGGCGCGATGCGGAGCGCATCGAAGAGCGCCGGATCGCCGAAACTGCGTGCGACGGCATCGTCGCCTGCAGTCTCGGCATGGATGCGGGCAAGCGCCGCCCCCAGCGTGCCGGCAAATGCGGGATCCACGCGGCCCGCGACCAGCTCGTCGCGCCAGACGGGATGCCGCACCGGATCGAGCCAGTCGAGGACGAACAGGTGATCCTCGGGAGAATGCGCGACGACCACGGGCACGAGCGCCGGATCGATCCGCGCGACGCGGCGCAGCCACGCTACCTCGTTCTCGGCGCGATCCACCGGCGCCAGCCACTCCGCCGCGACACGCAGCTGCGGCAGCGCACGCTTCACCACCAGCGGCCGTCCCCCTGCAATGTCCGCGCGCCACACGTCGCAGGATACACCGCCGGACAGCGGCGTCAGCGTGATGGCCTCCCCCTCGCCCAACACGCGCAGCCGGCGCAGCGCGGCAAGTGTGGCCGCGTCGTCCATCACGCCTTCCGTTCGATCCAGGCCGCCATCAGGTCTGCCACCACATCACGATCGGCGTCCGAATCCTCGAAGTAATGCGCGCCCTTCACCAGCTCGAGCTCCTTGTCGGTGGAACCGATGTGGTCGAAGATCTTGCGTGCGTCGCTCGGGAATACGCCCGTGTCGGCAGTGCCCTGCACCACCAGTGCGGGTGTATCGAACTTCACGAGATGCGGCGCGCCCTGGCAGGGTGATGTCTCGAGGCTCCACATGTTGAGCCAGGTCTTGAGCGTATTGGCGCGCCCGATCGAAGGGGTGCGGTTCGCCACTGCCGGATCACCGCGATAGCAGCGCCGCGGCTCGCGATCGGACGGATCGAGCGAGGGATCCATGCAGCGCAAGTCACCCCAGCAGCGGAACAGCGGGAACAGCCGGTCAGGCACGCCCGCGTCGTTCAGCCGTTTCAGCTCAGCCTTGGCCCAGTCGGTGATCCGCTGGTTGCGGGCACGCTGCGCCGCGCGATAGCGCTCGACGAATTCGGGCGAATAGGGCGGGCCGTTGTCGGGGTTGAAGGGATCGAGCGCCGGATCGGTGGCCACCGGATCGAACTCGTCCACTACCGATGCGTCCATCCAGTCGGTCAGCACTTCCGGCCGGCCCTGGTGCGCGTTCAGCGAGATGTAGAGATCCGCCTTGATCAGCTGCGCCAGCGCGTCCTGCCCCACAGGCGGCAGCGCGTGGCCGAGCGTCGGCGCGATCGCCTCCGCCTGATAGGCGCCCATCAGCGATCCGCCGCCGGAATTGCCCAGGATCACGATCCGCTCGACGCCCGCTTCCTCACGTAGCCAGCGCATGCCGACGCCGATATCCAGCACGGCATGCTCGAGCAGAAACTGGTCTTCGAACCCGCGATATCGGGTGTTCCAGCCAAGGAAGCCGTAGCCGCGGCGCGCGAAATAGGGCGCGATATAATGTTCGCTGAAATCCACGTTGTAATGGGTCGCGATCACCGCCGTCCTGGGCCGCTTGCCGGCGGGCGCATAATAGATGCCCTGGCACGGATGCCCCCCGGCCTGGATGCGCGGCGCGGTGGGTGACACCTTGCCGATAAAGGTCACGTCCAGCCCCTCAACGTCGCGCCGATCCATCCATCCCCTCCCTTGATCTACTTAGGTACCGAAGCATATCGGCGATCAGCGTGCAACCTCGAACGGCAACGTGTATCCCGTGAGGTCAGCCCGGATCCGCTTCTTGTCGATCTTCCCGGTCGGGCCGAGCGGGATCTCGTCGACGAACAGCACGTCGTCGGGCATCCACCAGCGCGCGATCTTCCCTTCAAGGAAGGCGAGCAGGTCTTCCCGGGTCGCGGCAGCACCATCCTTCAGCTGGCACAGCAGGATCGGCCGCTCGTCCCATTTGGGATGCGCGACACCGATGACGGCGGCGAGCGCCACCGCAGGATGGCCGGTGGCGATATTCTCGATCTCGATCGAGCTGATCCACTCGCCGCCCGATTTCACCACGTCCTTCGCGCGGTCCGTGATCTGCATGTAGCCATGCGCATCGATCGTGGAGACATCGCCGGTGTCGAAGAAGCCTTCCTCGTCCAGCACCTCTCCGCCCTCACCGCCGTAATAGGCCGCGGCGATCGTCGGGCCCTTGATCATCAGGCGGCCCGGCGTCTGGCCGTCGTGCGGCAGGCGGTTGCCGAAGTCGTCGGCCAGCTTCAGCTCGAGCCCCGCCAGCAGGCGGCCCTGCTTCAGGCGAAAGGCCATCTGCGCGTCATCCGGCAGCGCGGCGACGGCTGGCGAGGGCACGGAGACCGTGGCGAGCGGGGACGTCTCCGTCATGCCCCAGCCCTGCGTCACCTCGACGCCGTATTCGTCGCGAAAGGCGCGGATGATGGATTCCGGGCAGGCCGATCCGCCGATCGTCACCCGGCCGAGCGAGTCGATGCGCTTCCCGCTGTCGCGAAGATATTGCAGCAGCCCCTGCCAGACCGTGGGGACCGCCGCGGAATAGGTAACGCCCTCCGCCTCGATCAGCCCCTGCAGCGACTGGCCGTCCATCCGCTGCCCCGGCAGCACCAGCTTCGCGCCCACCGCCGGCGCGGAATAGACCACGCCCCAGGCGTTGGCATGGTACATCGGCACCACCAGCAGCACCGTGTCGCGCGCGGATAGCGCCAAGGCATCGGCCTGCAGCGTCATCATCGCATGGAGACAGTTGGAGCGGTGCGAATAGAGCACGCCCTTGGGATTGCCTGTCGTCCCGCTGGTGTAGCACAGACCACAGGCGAGGTGTTCGTCGAAGCCGCCCCAGCCCGCCTCCACGTCCTCCCCCGCGATCCAGTCGTCAAAGGCGATGGCGTCCGCATCTTCGGGCGGCAGCGAGGCGCGGTCGCACAGGTAAATCACCTCGCGGATGCTCGGCACCTGGTGGCGGAGTTCCGCCACGATCGGCGCGCAGGCGGGATCGGCCAGCAGCATCCGGTCGCCGGCGTGATTGGCGATATAGACGATCTGTTCCAGGAACAGCCGCGGGTTCAGCGTGTGGCAGATCGCGCCGATGCCGGCGATGCCGTACCAGGCGGCAAGGTGGCGCGCGCCGTTCCAGCCGAGCGTCGCGATCCGGTCACCCTGCTGGACGCCGGCACGGCGCAGTGCGTTTGACACGCGTTTCGCATCGGCATGGACGCGGGCATAGTCGCTATGGGTCACCCGCCCCTCGGCATCGCGCGAGACGATCGGGCGGTCACCATGCCAGGTGGCGGCATGGGTGAGCAGGCGATCGACCGTCAGCGGCACATCCTGCATCAAGCCGCGCATCATTGATCCTCCCGATCGGCAAAAGTGACACTGACGGGTGCACAATGGGCCATGGTGAGCGTGAACGTGTCGCCGATGTGCACCATTGGCACCGGCCCCAGCGCGCCCGTCATGATGATCTCGCCCGCCAGCAGCGGCACGCCCCGCTCGGCCGCGTGCTGCGCCAGCCATTGCAGCGCGGACAGCGGCCCGCCCATCGTGGCGCTGCCGATCCCGCGGGATTCCTCGACGCCGTTGCGCGCCAGCGTCATGGTCAGCGCCGGCAGCGCGTCGAGCGACACGCCCGTGATCGGCTGGCCGAGCACCACGCCCCAGCCGGACGCATTGTCCGCCACCGTATCGACAAGGCCGACGTCCCAGTTTGCGATCGCGCTATCGACGATCTCCAGCGCAGGCAGCGCATGGTCGACCGCGCTTGCGGCGTCGGCGGGATCATCGACGTCGCGGCCCATCACCAGCGCGATCTCCGCCTCGACGCGCGGGGCGATCAGGCGGCGCGAAATCGTGTCGCCGCTGGCGTAGCGGCAATCCGCCCACAGCCAGCCGCTGTCGGGCTCATCCACGCCGAACTGGCGCCGCGCGGCTTCGGAGGTGAGGCCGATCTTGCGCCCGATGGTGCGCCCGCCTGCCGCGCGGCGCGCGGCAGTGGCGATGTCCTGCACGGCATAAGCATCGGCAAGGCTAAGCGACGGATGATCGTGGCGCAGCGGCGGAATCGGCGTGCCGCTGGCGCGCGCCGCGGCCAGGCGCGCGGCGAGATCGTGAAGCATGCTCATGCGCCCACCGGGGGGAATTGCGGCGCGCGGCCAAGCTTGCCGGGGAGATCGCGCCCGAGCACCCCGCCGAGCCAGCGCGCGCCCTCGATCGCGGCGCCGCGATCATAGCCGGTCGCGATCCCGGAGCGATCGAGCAGGTACAGCACATCCTCCGTCGCGACATTGCCCGACGCACCAGGCGCGAAGGGGCAGCCGCCGGTGCCGCCAAGCGACGCGTCGATCACCGTCGCCCCCGCGCCGATCGCGGCCCAGACATTGGCGATGCCCGTGCCGCGCGTGTCGTGGAGGTGGACGCGCACCGGGAGCGGCGCGACCGCTTCCGCCACGCGCGCGACCGCCTCGGCCACCTGCGCCGGCACCGCGACGCCGATCGTATCCGCCAGCGCCACTTCGCGGGGGGACACGTCGGCGGCACGGCGCGCCATGTCGATCACGCGCTGCAGCGGCACCTCCCCCTCGAACGGGCAGCCGAACGCCGCCGCGATGGTGATCTGGCCGCTGCGCCCGCCGGCGCGCGCCAGTGCCACCGTGTCGCGCGCGGCGAGCAAGGATTCCGCGCTCGTCTGCTTCTGATTGCGCATCGCGAACGTGTCACTGGCAACGCAGACCGCGCCCAGCTCGTCGATCCGGGTGGCAAGCGCCCGCTCCGCGCCGCGCCGGTTCAGCACCAGCGCGATGAACGTCACGTCGTCCCGCTCCGGAAGGCCGGCGACCACCGCATCGGCATCGGCCAGCTGCGGCACGCGCGCGGGATTGACGAAGCTCGTCACCTCGATCCGGCGCGCGCCGGCCGCGATCGCGCGATCGATCAGCGCCAGCTTGTCCGCGGTGGAAACCGTCGCAGCCTCGTTCTGCAGCCCGTCGCGCGGCGATACCTCGACGATCTCTATCGTTGCTGTTCCGGCCAAGGCTTGCTCCCTCCTTAATACCTAGTATGCTAAGTATCTGTGCGGAGCAACCCGGGTTGCGCATTCCGCCGCCAGCCACTCTAACCCGTGCGATGAAGTCGATCGAACTGATGATGCACCTTTTTCAGCGCTTCTGCTGGCTGGACGAACGCCTGCAGGCGCAGCTGCACGACCATGGCTGGCCCGATGTCAGCCGCGCGCAATCCATGGTGATGATCAACATCGTCAGCGGCATTACCCGCCCGTCGGATATCGCGCGGCGGCTGGGCATATCGCGCCAGGCGATCCACACCACGGTGGCGCAGATGATCGACAAGGGCATCGTGACGCTGGTGCCCGATCCTAACGATGCTCGGCACAAGCAGCTGCGGCTGACGCCGTTCGGCGAGCGGATGCGCGCTGATGCGCAGGGGATCATGGGCGGGCTGACCGATCATATCGCAGGGACGATCGGCGAGGATCGGTTCGAGACGCTGCTTGAAACGCTGGCGATGGACTGGGGCGATGGACCGCAGCCGAATGGCTCGGACGGCAATCTGGAGCGCGCGGCATGAGCCCCTGGACTCGCCTTTCCGCACCGGCCGCACTGCTGCCCAGCCCCGATATCGACACCGACAAGATCCTGCCCGCGCGGTTCATGAAGGGGCTGGAGCGCGACGGGCTCGGCCAGCATCTGTTCGCGGACGTACGCGTGAGCGACGCGAACTATGCCATCGCGCGCGATCGGCGGATCATCGTGGCGGGGCGCAACTTCGGCTCGGGCTCCTCGCGCGAACATGCCGTCTGGGCGCTGACCGGCCATGGCATCCGCTGCGTCATCGCGCCGAGCTTCGGCAGCATCTTCGCCGGCAACGCCGCATCGAACGGCCTGTTGCTGGCGACGGTGAGCGACGGGGACCTCGCGATGCTGGCGGAGCGGCTGACGGCCTTTCCCGATCTGCCGATCGACGTCGATCTTGGCGCGCAGACGATCCTCGCCGGCAACCTGCACCTTGCCTTCGCGATCGACGCCGGGGTGCGCCAGGCAATGCTGGAGGGGCTGGACGATATCGGCCGGACGCTGCGCTTTGCCGACGCGATCGCCGCTTACGAGCAACGCTCCCTGTCGGCCTCAGCGTAACGGCGACCGGTCAGGGCGTTACCAGCGCCAGAACCTGGTTGCGGCAGATGTCGAGGCTGAACGTGATGGTCGCACGGTCGTGCTCATTGGCGGCGTCGACGGTGGTCAGCTCCAGCCCGTCATAGCGGCACGGCCCCCGCCAATAGGTGTTCCGGGAAAATCCGTTCACTTCCACGGCAGAGTTCACTGGCCGTTGATGGAAGTTGATGAATTCGTAGCGATGCGGATCCCCGCGCAGCCGCTTCCGGACCCGCGGATCATAGACGAATTCCGTCAGGTGATGCCGCGACCGGCTGGGATCACGCAGGCTGACGATCTTTCGGCTGGAGCAGTTCACCAGCAACAGGACGCCGTGTTCGTTGCCGCGCCGGGGCGCGGGCAGCGCGAGCAGGCTGAACCCGTCCCCCGCCACCGCCGGCAGCTTTTGCGCGCACACCGCATCACGCACGGTCGGGCGGGGCGCCTCCTCGCCGGCTGCGGACGCAAGCATCGCGATCAACAAGGTGACGGGCGCCGGCATGGAGCAAGTCTGGCGCGGCATGATCCCGCCGGCAACTCACTCCTTCTGGCCCGCGCGCCCGTTCCCGTGCGCCGCCCGCGCGACGCCGCCGCCGGTCAGGCCGCGAGCAGCGACGCGGCCTGCCGCTCGACCGGCGCGAACTGGTGACCGCCCGCGATCGTCGCGGCGCGGCCGCCGCGTTCCCCTGCCTCCGTCTGGAAGGCACGGGCGAGTTCGGACAGCTGCTCCACCTCATGCGCCAGGTTGCGGGCCGCGGCGGAGGTTTCCTCCACCATGGCCGCATTCTGCTGCGTCGAGCGATCCATGGTGCCGACCGCGGCGGAAATCTCGCCAATGGTGGCGGCCTGCGCATCATTGTCGACGGCCATCGCGCCGAGCAGCACATGGACTTCGCTGACATCCTCGGAAATGTTCGCCAGCGCGCCATCCACGCGCTGCACCATCTCCACCGCCGCGCCGATGTCGCTTTGCGTGGAGGTGAGCTGATCGCGGGCCCGCCCGGCCTCCTCCTCCGCGCGCATCGCCAGCGCCGAGACGAGATCGGCGACCACCGCGAAGCCACGTCCGGCCTCGCCGGCACGGCCGGCCTCGACCGCGGCGTTCATCGCGAGCACGCGGGTCTGGAACGCGATCTTGTCCAGGCCCTCGATCACGCTGTCGATGCCCTTGGCGGAATGCGCCACCCGCGTCATCGCCTGCATCGCATCGTCGGCGATGCTTCGCCCGGTCGATACCGTGGCGATCGCCTGATCGGCACGCACCACCGTCGCGCGGGAAGCGTCGGCGCCGCTTTTCAGGCGATCGTCGATCTGCATCATCGCGGCGGAGGTTTCCTCCAGGCTGGCGGCATTGCCTTCCGTGCGGCGGGCCAGATCCTCCGACGCCTGCGCGATTTCGTGAACGCCGGCATCGATCCTCCCGGCGCCATCGGTGACCGCGATGATCATCTGGCGGATCTTGCCCAGCGCGTCATTGTAGCTGGTCTCCAGCGAGATGAAGCTGCGCGGCATTCCGGAAAGCTGGCGCGTAAGATCGCCTGCCGCCAGCGCCGCCAATGCCTCGTCCAGTTGCGCAACGGCCGTCTCGCGCGATGACTGCGCTTCCTCGAAATAGACGGACAGCGACAATTCCATGTCGAGCAGCGCCGCCTTGACCAGCGCGTTGGTCGCAGCCTGCGCCGCCGCCGGGTTCCAGATCGCGAACAGGCGCCGCCACCACGGCGTGCGGCGCGCGACGCCGGCGACCAGTTCCTCGATCACCAGCGCGTAGCTGCCGACATACCAGCGCGGCTCCAGGCCGATGCGCGCGTGGGTGGCGCCGATGCGGCGGATGCTTTCGTAGTAATTGCTGTCGAATTCGGCGCTGGCCAAATGTTCCCAATGCTTCTCCTGCGCGGCCTTCGCCTTGGCCATATGGGCGGGGCTGCTGAAGAAGCTGGCGGTGTCGGCGGTCCGCTGCGCACGGGCGTAGAAACGGTCCAGCGCCTTGCCGATGATCGCGCGGATGGCGGGCTGCGTGCCGCGCAGCGCGGCGCGCTGCGTGGCGTCGAACTCCATGAATTCGAGACGCGAACCAATGGCGTCGGACATGCGGGGCTCCTGATGGGGGCAAGGGGGTGGAAAGGCGTCAAAGCCTTATTATAGGCCGGTTTCTGCCAACCGGCCGCCCGGCCCCAGCGGACTATACCTCCCGCACGTCCACGATCCGGCCCGCGACCGCCGCGGCGGCAGCGCTGGCGGGGCTCATCAGATGGGTGCGCCCGCCGGTGCCCTGGCGGTTCTCGAAATTGCGGTTCGAGGTCGCGGCGCAGCGTTCGCCCGGCGCCAGGCGATCGGGATTCATGCCGACGCACATCGAACAGCCCGGCTGTCGCCAGTCGAGACCGGCAGCGACGAACACGTCGGCGACGCCTTCCGCCTCCGCCTGCGCGCGCACCAGCCCCGATCCGGGCACCACCATGGCGCGCACGCCCGGCGCCACCGTGCGCCCGCGCAGAACCTCGGCAGCGGCGCGCAGATCCTCGATCCGGCTGTTGGTACATGATCCGATGAACACACGGTCAATCGGCAAGCCGGCAATCGGCTGGCCCGGCCGCAAGCCCATATAGGCCAGCGCACGTTCCTGCGCCCGGCGTGCCGCGCCGTCCGCAACCTTCGCCGGATCGGGCACGCGGCCGCCGACCGGCACGACCTGCGCCGGCGTGGTGCCCCACGAGACCATCGGGCCGAGATCGTCGGCCGACACGGTCACCTCCCGCGCGAACACCGCGTCAGGGTCGCTCGCCAGCGCGGCCCAGGCGGCGCTTCGCTGCGGCCAATCGGGCAGATGACCGAGCCGCTGCGCCAGATAGGCGATCGTCACTGCGTCAGGCGCGATCAGCGCGGAACGGGCGCCCATTTCGATCGCAAGGTTACAGAGCGTCATCCGCCCTTCCATCGACAGCGCGCGGACGGCCGGGCCGGCGAATTCGATCACGTGATCGATCGCGCCATCCACTCCGATCGCCGCGAGCACGCCAAGCGCCATGTCCTTGGCGGATACCGGCGCGGTCACGGCGCCGGTGATGGTGACGCGCATCGCGGGCGGCTTGCGCAGCCGCAGCGTCTGCGTGGCGAGGACATGCTCGATCTGCGACGTGCCGATGCCGAAGGCGAGCGCGCCGAATGCGCCATGGGTGGAGGTATGGCTGTCCCCGCACACGATGGTGGTGCCGGGCAGGGTGCGGCCCTGCTCCGGTGCGACGATATGGACGATGCCGTTGCGCGGATCGCCCATCGCGAACCGCTCGATCCCGTGCCGCTCGCTGTTCTCCACCAGCCGGCCGAGCTGGGCGCGCGCCTCCGGGTCGGCGACCGCAGCAATGCCCTGTTCCTGCCCCTCGGTCGGCACGTTATGGTCGAACAGCGCCAGCGTGCGCGCCGGCGCCCGCACGCTCCGCCTCGCCTCATGGAGCCCGGCGAAGGCCTGGGGCGACGTCACTTCATGCAGCAGATGAAGGTCGACGTAGATCAACGCCTCGCTGCCGTCCTGCGCAACGCAATGGCTGTCCCAGATGCGGTCGAGGAGCGTTCGGCCGGCCATGCGCCTAGATGATGCCGCGTGCGCGCAGATCGGCGATGGCGCTCTGGTCATAGCCTGCCTCGGCAAGCAGGGCGTCGCTATCCTTGCCCACGTCCGCCGGCGCCGGGCGACCGATCCCGCCGGGGGTGCGCGACAGGCGCGGGAAGACGCCCTGCATCGGGAGGGCGCCGTGCCGCTCCGTCTCCACCTCCACCAGCGCCCCGCGCGCGCGGAAATGCGGATCCTCCAGCATGTCGCGCGCGGCGAACATGCGGCCCGCAGGCACGGCATGTTCCGCCATCAGCGCCTCCAGCGTCGCCACGTCATATCCGCGCGACCAGTCCGCGATCATCGCGTCGAGCTCGTCCTGATGCTGGCCACGCGCGACATGGGTGGCGTAGCGCGGATCGTCGGCCAGTTCGGGCCGCCCCATCGCCGCGGCCAGGCGACGGAAGATCGCATCCTGATTGGCCGCGATCAGCAGCTCGCCGTCCTGGCAGGGATAGACGTTGGATGGCGCAATCCCCTTCAGCACCGATCCGCTGCGCGTGCGCACATGGCCCGCGGCGGCATATTCGGGCACCAGCCCTTCCATCACCTGAAGCACGGATTCGAACAGGCTGACGTCGACGATCTGGCCTTTCCCGCTGGTCTCCCGCTCATGCAGCGCGGCCAGCGCACCCAGGCAGCCATAGGTGCCCGCCAGGCTGTCACCGATCGACACGCCAAGCCGCGACGGCGGGCGATCGGCCGAGCCGACCAATGCACGCCACCCGCCCATCGCCTCGCCGATCCCGCCGAAGCCGGCGCGGGTGGAATAAGGCCCCGTCTGGCCATAGCCGGACACGCGCACCACGATCAGCCGCGGGTTCGCCGCACACAGATCCTCAGGTGCGAGGTTCCATTTCTCCAGCGTGCCGGGCCGGAAATTCTCGATCAGCACGTCCGCGCCCGCGATCAGCCGGCGGGCGATCTCCTGCCCTTCCGCCGTGCGCAGGTCCGCCGCGACGGAACGCTTGTTGCGGGCGATCACTTCCCACCACACCGGCGGATCCCCGGCCCCCCATTGGCGCATCGGATCGCCGGTCCTGGGCGGCTCGATCTTCACCACCGTCGCGCCCATGTCGCCGAACAGCTGGGCACAGAACGGGCCGGCGATCAGCTGCCCCAGCTCGACCACGCGGATATCGGAAAGAGGCCCCATCACGCATTCCCCGAAAAACTTAGATAGCTAAGCTATCCGTCTTGGTGCGCTGCCACAAGCCCGTTAACGTCGCAACCTGTCAGCGGTGTCGAGCAGGCGCGCGACCAGTGCATCGAGGATCGTACCGGCGAGCGGATCGATGAGTTGCCCCTCCGCGTCGAAGGCACGGTCAGCGAAGGGCAGAGCAACCTGTTCGGGGATCACCATCATCTGCACGGTGCCCAGGATCTGGCGAAGCTGCGCCAGCGCGCGCAGCCCGCCGAACGGCCCGGTCGAGGCGGCCATGATCGCCGCCGTGCCCCCGCGAAACGCTGACAGGGCAAGCGGCCCCTCCCCGTCGGTCGGCCGCGATGCCCAATCGATCGCATTCTTCAGCAGCACGGAAGGTCCGCCATTATGCTCGGGCGTCGCGAACAGCACCGCGTCGCTGGCGACAAGCTGCCGCTTCAAGGTGCCGGCCGCCGGCGGATAGGCGCTTTGCTCCAAGTCCTGGCAGTAAAGCGGCAGGTCCAATGCGCCGAGATCGATCATCGTGACCGCCGCGCCCCGCGCCCGCAGCCGATCCGCCGCCACCGCCGCCAGCATCGCGTTGAACGATCCCCCACGCGCGCTGCCCGTCACCACCGCAACCTGAACCGTCATTCGCGCTCCCCCCTCCAGCCTATCTGTTAGCAAGCTAAGGGATTAGCCGCATGTCGTCCAGCGGCTCGCAGCACGCGCATGGCGTGAACGTGGGACTTATGTGGCACCTGCTCTGCGCACGTTGGGCAATGCGGTAAGGATCGGGCGTGCTTCTTTGAACCGTTCAGGTCGCTTTTGCTCGACAACCCGAACTGACCTCGGAGCATCAGATGCTGAACGACTACCAGCGAGGCATATCGAAGACCCGGGCGCGAAGCGGCTCTTCCTCCGCGGTGCAGGTCTGAATGGCCGTAGCGGTCGGCTCCGTCGCCGCGGAAATCCTCCTTGCAGGAACGCTGCCTCACGGCTTTATCGAAGAAGAAAAGAGGGGGGGGGGTCGATTGCTTATGAATGGTCTGAAGAAACTGGCATCGCTGCTCGCTGTCGGCGCTTGCCTCGCCGCACCCGTTGCAACGGGCCAAGGCGCCACACCGGAAAGCGCGTATGAAGCGGTGCGCCCGATGATCGCGGATATGCAAAAGATCGTAGCGCCCGGCGGCGTACAGCTATTGGAGACGGTCGAACTGGGCGGCGTGCCCCAATGGATTTCGGTGCGCGGTGTGGACCGGCGCAACCCGATCGTGATCTATGTTCATGGGGGCCCCGGCGCGGCGGAGCTTGGCCGAAGCTGGCCTTATCAGCGCGGCCTCGAAGAATATTTCACCGTTGTGCAATGGGATCAGCGGGGGACGGGCAAGACGCTGCGCACCAATGGCGCCGAAACGACCCGCCCGAGCCTGTCGCGCAACCGCATGGCTCAGGATCTCGTCGAGCTTATCGCCCATGTTCGCAAACGCTTTGGTCACGACAAGGTCGCGCTGATCGGTCATTCATGGGGCAATGTCATCGGCATGGATGCGGCAATGGCGCGGCCGGACTGGATCAGCGCCTATATCGGCATGGGCCCGCTCGTGAACATGGCTGCGAACGAGGCACAGCAATATGCCGGCGTGCTTGCCATCGCACGCCAGCGCAACGATCGGGCGGCCCTTGCCGAGCTAAACGCTCTGGCGCCCTATCCCGGCTCCGGGCCCATTCCCTTTGAAAAGCTGAATGTCGTGCGGAAATGGGTGATGGCCTACGGGGGACTGGCCGCCTACCGTGACAATGCAAACTTTTACTTCCGGGCCGCACGTCTGAGCCCCGCCTATGATCTGGCCGATCGCCAATCCATCGATCAAGGCGGCCAATTGTCCGTCGGCGCGCTTCTTCCTGAGCTCACCCGCGTCGATCACACGCCGATCCGCTCAACACCCTTTCCCGTCTTCATGTTTCTCGGTCGTCATGACCTGACGACCCCATCGACCATCGCGGTGGATTGGCTGAACCGCCTTGACGCTCCCGCCAAGCAGGTCGTCTGGTTCGAACATTCTGCCCATCTTCCGCCCCATGAGGAACCGGGCAAGTTCGTCGTGGAAATGGCCACGCGGGTTCGACCCGTCGTTCTTCGATCCGGTCAACGATGACAGCCCTCATCCCGAGGCAAGCGCGCAAGTGGATCGGCGAAGGAACGCTTATGCGCGACATCGCCGCACCGCGATAAAGGCCGGATCAGGATCCCTGCCCGCCTCTTTGCTGCAAACTCGCTGCCGCGCCTGTCGTCGGCCGGTCGGCGCGCTGGACCGCGGTTCAGGTGCCGCAGAACGTCGCCGCGATCCGTTCATGCGGCTGGGGCGGCTCTGCCAGCGCGGCGGCGTCCGGCTGATCGTCATAGGGGCGCGACAGCACGTCCAGCATGCGGTGGAACGGGGCAAAGTCCTCCCGCTGCACCGCCGCCGCGATCATCGCTTCCACCTGATGGTTGCGCGGAATGAAGGCGGGGTTCACCCGGTCCATCGCGGCGCGGCGCTCGCCCGCCTCGCGCCCGTCTTGTGCCAGCCGCGCGCGCCACTCGCCGGCCCAGCCGTCGAAAGCCGTCGGATCGACGAACAGCGACCGCGCCGGCTCGTCATCCCCGCTCACCGCCTGGCCGAGGTGCCGGAACAGCAGGGTGAAATCGACCTGGTTCTCCTCCATCCGCTTCAACAGATCATCGATCAGCGCACGATCGTCGGGATCTTTTTCGGTGAGGCCGATCTTCTCCGCAAAGCGGCCGAAATACGCTCCTTCGAAGGCCGGCGCGAAGCCGCTCAAGGCCGTTTGCGCCTGCTCCACCGCCGCCTCCTGCTGCGCATCGATCAGGGGCAACAGCGTTTCGGCGAAGCGCGTTAGGTTCCAAAGGGCGATGCGCGCCTGATTGGCATAGGCATAACGGCCCGCCCGGTCGATCGAGCTGAACACGGTCGCCGGATCATAATGGTCCATGAACGCGCACGGCCCATAATCGATCGTCTCGCCGGCAACCGACATGTTGTCGGTGTTCATCACGCCATGAATGAAGCCCACCTGCAGCCAGCGCGCGACCAGTACGGCCTGCGCCGCGATCACCGCATCAAGCAGCGTGCGGTAAGGATTTTCTCCTGATTTTGCCGCGGGATAGTGGCGCTCGATGACATGATCGGCCAGCAGCCGCAGCCCCTCGACATCGCCGCGCGCGGCAAAGAACTGAAAGGTGCCGACACGGATATGGCTGGAGGCGACGCGGGTCAGCATCGCGCCCGGCAATATTTCCTCGCGCATCACCGCATCGCCTGTTGTCACAGCGGCGAGCGCGCGGGTGGTCGGAATGCCGAGCGCCGCCATATATTCGCTGACCAGATATTCCCGCAGCACCGGGCCAAGCGCAGCGCGACCGTCGCCAGATCGCGAAAAGGGCGTGATCCCCGCGCCCTTCAGCTGAATGTCACGCCGCCGCCCGTCCCGGTCGATCACTTCGCCGAGCAGGACCGCGCGGCCATCACCCAGCTGCGGCTGGAAATTCCCGAACTGATGCCCGGCATAGGCCTGGGCGATCGGCTCCGATCCTTCGGCAATCGTGCGCCCGGAAAGCACGTCGAGGCCCGCCGGGCTCATCAGCCACTCCGCATCGATACCCAGGTCGGCCGCTAGCGGCTCATTCACCTGGATAAGCGCGGGCGACGGGCTTTGCAGCGGCCGTACCGAGGCGAAGAAGCGCTCCGGCAGGCGAGCGTAGCTGTTGTTGAACGCAATGGCCATCTGGCTGGAACCGCTCGCCCCCTGCGAAGTTGCGTGGCACCGGCCAATCGCCGGCATGATCGTGAATCAGTGATCCAGCGCGCGCAAGGCACGATCGACGTCAAGCCGACCGCGCCCGGTCGCCGGATCGGGTCCGCGCGACGCCAGATCATTGGCATTGTCGAGCAACAGTCCGGCCGCGTCGCTGGTGGACAGCTCCGGCGCCCGGCTGAGCAGCACGGCGAGCGCTCCCGCCGCATAGGCCACCGAGTAAGAAGTCCCGGACGTCAGGCGGCAGGTTCGTGTGGTGCAGCCGACGATCACTTGCTGCCCCGGCGCGACGAGATAGCGATCCTCGGTGGCGCCTGCCTTGTTGGTCCAGGCGGCCGGCCTGCCGCGCGGCGTGCTGGCGCCCGCAACGATCATCGATGCCCCGAAACGCGGATCGGCGGCATAGCGCGCCGGCCAGACCGGCTGGCTTCCACCGTCATTGCCAGCGGCCGCCACGATCACTGCGCCGCTCGCCACTGCGCGAGCCAGCGCCGGCTCGATCGCGGGGATCGGCCGCTGCGCCGCGACCGGCAGGCCGATCACGCGCGCGCCACGGGCCACGGCATAATCGATCGCTTCGGCCAGCACCTCGGGATCGAAGGCGCACACCCGCAGGCACGAGCCGTCGCGATCGGCGCGGATCGGCAGCAGCGTTGCACCGTAAGCGATGCCGTAGGTCCCGGCACCGTCCACCCGTGCCGCCAGCAGCGAGGCCACCTGTTCACCATGCGCCCGGTCGCCGTCATCCAGCCGGCGATCGGCCACCAGATCGGTGGAATGCGGTGACAGGTGGCTGAACATGTCGAGCTTCGCCGCGGTCAGGCCAGTGTCGATCATCGCGACCACCACCCCCTGACCAGTGGCACCCTTGCGATAGGCACGTGATGCGCCAGCCGCGGTGACGCCCCAGCTCAGGCGCGCTTCCAGGCTGTTGCGGCGCGGCGGCGCCTCTACGGGGGCCCCCGGGCTGGCAGATGCCGGCGCGGTAGAGATCAGCAGGGAGAGAAGCGCCGGCAGCAAGGCACCGGCCCAGCTCCCGAGGCGGGATGCAGGCACGTCGAAGCTCCAGAGGAATCAGGCAACCAGCCCGACCCACCCCATGTAGGATGCGCGCAACCGATTGAAAGATGGTCCTCTTTGCTTCTGCGCCGGTCCGTCAGTGTTACATTTTGTGGCTGCCGGAGAGCGGCCTTGATCTTCGTGGCGGAGACTTTATCTCAAAGGTGCGGACCGGGCCCCTCTGGCGCTCGTCTTTGGACGAACGTGATGTCGGACCGCATCGGGTTAGCTCGATGTAGGCCTGCTGTCTGCCTTCTCACATCTGCGCTGATCCGATCATTCAATCACTGATTGGAGAGAGGCGTTGAGTTCCCATCGTTACAATCTCACCCAGCTTCATAAACGGCTGGATGAGCAGATCCGTACCGAGCTGAAGCGGCGCATGCCCGACAGCTTGCGCCTGTTGCGGCTCAAGAAGCTGCGTTTGCGCGTCAAGGACCGGCTGCACAGCCTGTCGTGGCAGCCACAGGCGGGCTGATCGACCCCATTCTCAACCGGCGCACGGCGGCGATCGGCCCTTTCGATCCCGCCATTCGGTCCGGCCGTGCGCCACCAGATTTTCAGGAATTCCGATGACCTTGTTTGCCACCCTTGCCGTCGCGGCGGCCGCTGCGACCGCCACTCCGCTTCCGGCGCACAGCCTTTCCGTTCCGCATTCCTCCGGTACCGCCAAGGCTGAGTATAGCGGGGCGATCGGCATCCAGCACAAGCAGGTCGGGGCGGTTGCTCCCGCCGGCCGGCCCTCGACGCTTCGTTGCGTCTGGACGGCAAAGATGGAGGTAAACCGCACCGCCACCACTGCGGCGGGCGCGCTGGCTTCGCGCAGCTTCGTTCAGGACAATGTCGCGAACGGCAGCCGCCCGGGCTGGTGCAGCGCGAGCCGCGGTGCGATCGCCCGCGACGTTGCGGAGCGCCTGGGCGATGGAAGCCAGCATCTCGTGAAAGCCGCCGAGGCCGATCGCAGCGTGCTGCTGACGGACCTTGACCGCTTGGCATCGGGCGCGCGCGCCGATTGATCGTGAATCCCGCTGCGGGGCGTGCCGCCCCCTCCCCGGCGCTCCGCAGCATATTGGGCCCTCCGCCCCCTGGACACATCCCGCCGATTGCGCAGTTCTCCCTTGCGACGCATGGTGGTTGAAACGACAGGGGGCGGGGATGGCCGGTTTCGGAATGTTGGCGGTTGTTCTCGCGCTGCCCGTCGCTGCCGCGCGACAAGACCTGCCGCCACCCGCTGCTGCGCCAGAGGCTGGCAGTGCGCAGGGCGATCTGTCGGTCACCATCTACAATAACGATATTGCGCTGGTGCAGGACGTGCGCACGCTCGCCTTGCCGAATGGCCGCGTGCGCCAGAGCTTCCCAGACGTAAGCGCACAGATCCGGCCGGAAACCGTGTCGTTGTCGGTGGACGATGCCGCCATCGTTGAACAGAATTTCGATTATGACCTGCTCAGCCCGTCCAGCCTGATGGAAAAGGCGGTGGGCGAGACGATCACGCTGGTGCGCACCAACCCCGCCACCGGAGCGGAAACGCGCGAGCGGGCGCGTGTGCTGGCGGTGAACGGCGGTGTGGTTCTCGACATCGGCGGGCGCATCGAGGTGCTGCGCGACGACGGGCTCCCAGTGCGCGCCGTGTTCGATCGCGTGCCGGAATCCTTGCGCGCGCGCCCGACCCTGTCGGTCACCCTTGCCAGCAATCGCGCGGGCAGCCGACCGGCGGGCCTCTCCTACCTCACCCGCGGGCTTGGCTGGAGCGCCGATTATGTCGCCCTGTTCGATGACAAGAACGGCATGGTGGACGTGCAGGGCTGGATCACGCTTCAGAACAGCAGCGGGACCACCTTCACCAACGCGCGCACCCTGCTGGTTGCCGGTGAGGTCGGGTCAGCGGAAGAGATGCAGCAATATGCGCCTCGCCCGCGCCGCCCGACACGCATCCAGCCGGGCACCGAAGCGGCTTCGCGAGAACAGCTTGGCGATTTCTACCTTTATCCGCTTGCGGAGCGCACAACCATCGCGGACAAGCAGACCAAGCAGGTCAGCTTCCTTGATGCCAAGGGTGCGCGCGCTTCTTCCGGCTATCGTTTCCAGAACCCCTGGCTCGGCAGCGGAGAGCCAGCGAGCGCGCAAAGTGTCCTGCGCTTCGCCAATTCGGGGGCGGCGGGGTTGGGCGATGCGTTGCCGGCCGGCGTCGTTCGGGTCTATATCCGCGATGCGCGTGGCCAGCCGCAATTCACCGGCGAGAACCGGATCGATCATACGCCGCAGGGCTCCACGATCACGCTGCCGACCGGCGACGCCTTTGACGTGAAGGTGCAGCCCACGCTGGTCGCGCGAACCAACACGGCTGACGATCGCTGGCGCACGCAGGTGCGCTATCGCGTGACCAACGCGCGCGCGCAGCCGGTGACGGTGGAGCTGGTGCAGGGTGGTCTTGCCTGGGGCGATACCCGTATCCTTCAGGAAAGCCTCAAGAGCGAGCGGCAGGACGCCGGCACGGCGGTATGGCAAGTGCAGGTGCCCGCCAAAGGGGAGGCTGTGGTCACCGCCACGTTCGACACTCGTTACTGATGCGATCCACCCGCCTCTGGTGCCTTGCGGTGGCCGCGGCTGGCGTGGCCGGCGTCACCGCTGCTCAGGTCCGGCCAGCGCGGTCCGGGGGAGCGCCTGCGATTGTCACCTCGGCGGCACCGCAGGATCTGGCCCTGACCGTCTACCGCGCACCGGCGGGCAAGGGTGCGATCAACCTGCGCTACCTCGATGGATTCGCGCTGGTAACAGAGACGAGACGAGTGACGCTGCCGCGCGGCCCCGCCGTGCTTCGCTTCGAAGGAGTGGCGGAGGGCATTATCCCGGTCAGCGCGGTGGTGGAGGGGCTGCCCGGCGGCGTGGTGGAGAAGAACCGCGAGGCCCGGCTGCTGTCCCCGGCGTCTCTGGCCGACGGCACCCTCGGCCGAGACGTGACGCTGACCCGCACGGACAGGGCCACAGGCCGCGCTGTCAGCGAACCCGCCACAATCGTGGCCGGCCCGGAGCCCGGCGTCGTGCTGCGCACGGCGGCTGGGATCGAAACGCTGCGCTGCTCGGGCGTTCCTGAACGACTCAGCTTCGATCGGGTTCCCCCTGGCCTCTCGAGCGAGCCGGTGCTCAGCATTTCCACCGTCAGCCCCTCGGCACGGACGGCGACCGTTCGCCTCAGCTATCTCGCCTCCGGCTTCGACTGGCGAGCCAGCTATGTCGCGACGGTCGCGCAGGACGGTGCATCGTTGGACCTGTTCGCCTGGCTGACGCTTGCGAACGGTAATGTGCAGGCCTTTCCACGGGCGCGCGTCTCCGCGGTGGCCGGGCGGCTCAACCGCATCGTCACCGGCGATCTGAGCGCCGCCGTTCAGGCCTTGTCGCTGCGTTGCTATCCCCTGGGAACCACGACGTCCGGCCTTCGGCTGGAGAAGCACGAGATCGTCGTCACGGCATCGCGCGCCTTTGCCATGCCCCAGATGGCCTTGGCCGTCCCGGCCCCGCCACCGCCGCCTCCCCCGCCACCTCCGCCGCCGCCGGAAGACCTCGGCGATCTGAAACTCTATCGTGCGCCCGAACGCGTCACGGTGAGCGCGCGCGGGCAAAAGCAGATCGCGCTGCTGGCCCGTGAGCAGGTTTCCTTCCAGCGCCGCTACCGCGCCAGCGTTTTTCCCCGACAAGTCCTGGATGGGGCACCCACGACAATGGTGCTGGCGATGCGCAACAGCACGGAGGCCGGGCTGGGCCTGCCGCTGCCGGCGGGAAGCACCGCTGCTTATAGCCGGCGTGCTGATGGCCAGCGCCTGTTGCTGGGGCTGGGAAACATGACCGACCGGGCGGAGGGCGAGGCGTTTCGCCTCCCCGCGGGAATCAGCCACCAGGTCACGATCGAGCAGAAGGTCGCTGCCTCGGGTGAAATGCGGCTGACCGCCACTAATGCCACCGCGCGTCCGGCGATGCTGGACGTCGCCATCGGCAGTGCACGACAGGAGATCAAGGCGGACCCGGCGCTTCCACGGATCGACGGGGTCGCCACCTGGATCGTTACCTTGCCGCCCGGCGGCCGCGCGGACCTCACATATCGC
This sequence comes from Sphingomonas sp. IC4-52, assembly GCF_020707225.1. Classification (NCBI taxonomy): domain Bacteria; kingdom Pseudomonadati; phylum Pseudomonadota; class Alphaproteobacteria; order Sphingomonadales; family Sphingomonadaceae; genus Sphingomonas; species Sphingomonas sp. IC4-52. The sequence goes on from NZ_JAJFEU010000005.1 coordinate 172,281, forward strand.
TACTGACGATTGTGGCGGATCGGGGGTTGCGGCACGGCCGCCGCGGGCCAGCGTGGAGCCGCCCGCTTGCCCGTACGTTAGCGGCTGCTACGGTCGCCCGCGCGGCACCAGAGGAGACCCGCTTTTGCGTCGAAACCGGACCATCAGGAAGCCTGCGGATTACTACCGGAGCCCAGAGAACAGTATCGGCTATCTCACACGGCTGGTATTTCGCAACTTCTCGCGCGTGCTCGAGAAATACACGCTTCAGCATGAGATTTCGGCGGGGCAGTGGCGTTTCCTGCGGCAGCTATGGATTGCCGATGGCATCACCCAGCGCGAGTTGAGCGAGCGCGTCGGCATGCGCGAGCCGACCACGGTGGTCGCGCTGAAGGGGCTGGAGGCCGCCGGCCTCGTGCGGCGTGTGAAAAGCGAGGTGGATCGGCGCAAGATCTACATTCATCTCACGCCCTTCGCCCGGGAGCTTGAGGAAAAGCTCGCCCCGCTGAATGCGGAGGTGCATGCCATCGCAACGGCCGGCATGAGCGACGAAGAGGTCGAAACCCTGCAACGGCTGCTGCGGCAAGTGATCAGCAACCTCGCCGAGGAAGCGCGCAAGCTTCCCACCGTCACCGACGTGCGCGCGTGATCCCGTGGAGAGTGAAACACCGGGCCGTCAGCTCGCGAGGGTGAACGGCCGAATGTAAGGCGGGATTGCGGTCCAGCTGCGCTCGCAGCCGATACTGCCGACGATCACGGGCGCGATCTCGTGAGGCGAGCGGCCGCTGCCGCCCTCACCCCATGCGCAATTCCGCGCCCTGTCCCTACAACGAAGGCCGCGGCGATGGACCGCCGCGACCCTTGTCTGACGGGCGCTTCCGTTACTTCGGTTCGCCGTTGACCGTCCGCTCGCGCGAGATCACCGGCTTTTCACCGCGCTGCTTGTAGATCGTCATGGAGTTCGAACGCACGTCACCGTTCGGGTTGACGTTGGTCATCGACCGCGACCGGGCACGCTCGTCATCGTCCCGCGCAGTGGCGGTCGAGCGCTGGCGTGCCGTGTTGTTCGCCGTGTTGAAGCGCGCGCTGGCGTCGGTGGTCGCCGTGCCGCCATTCGCCGCAGCAGCGTCGGCCGTGCCTGAGACGCCGACGGTGCCATCGCCGCTCATGCCACCAGTGGTGGTGCCGGCGGAAACATCGCCGGTGGTTGGCGAGGCAGTACCGGCGCTGCTCGTGTTCGACTGCGCCGTTGCGGTACCCGCAAGCATCAGCGCCGGCGCCAAAAGGAGAAGGCTACGCATAGGGTTACTCCTGATTGTGTCGCTCGTCGATCGTGATGGTGCAGCCCTTTTCATCGCGTGTGACACGCACGGATCGGGTTTTCCCGTCCGAAGAACTGCTGCTGGAGACCGACGAGCGCCCGTTGCTCGACGAAGAAGCCGAAACCGAACTGTGTGATGAGGAGGCGCCCGACGCATGCGAGCTTGCGCTGGCGCTGTGCGCACCATCGTCATCGACCATTGTCGTCTCGATCCGACCGTCGGCGAAATAATGAACTTGCCTGCACTGCGACGGTGCCGCGGCTGCAAGGGCAAGGATAAGTGCTATCGCCACGAAAACGGAGGCGGGCCGTTAAGGCCCGCCCCTCATTCTCAGTTCTTCGGGTCGGTCTGCGGCGTCGTGGCCGTTGCCGAGCTGTCGCCGAAGACTTCGCCAGTCGATCCGTTACGATCGGTAGACCCGTAAGCGTCCACCGAGGTGCCGCTCGACGTCGCGCCGGTGCCCGTCGCCGTGCCGCCGGCCGCTACGCCGCCGGTCGCCTTGGTACGATCGGTGTAGATGGAGCCTGCGCCATAGGTCGAAGACGAGCTGCCGGCCTGACGCTGATCACGCTTGGCCGCACGATCCATCCGCTTCTGCTGTCCCGTGCTCATCGTGCCGCCCGATGCGCCGCCAGCAACCGAACCCTGCGGGCTCGAGGCTGCGGTGCCGCCTCCAGCGGTGGTCTGCGCGCCGGCAGTCGCACTCAACAGGCCAGCTGCAGCAACGGTCGCAAACATGGAAGTGATACGCATTGTACTCTCCGATATCTTGGCCCTCTTACGAGGAGGACCGCGGAGAAGCGCACAAGGATCGTAAAGGTTCACCCGAAATCGCGAATTTTTTATATCGTCGTTTCTCGTCGGATGTTCGCAACCATCTACCGCATCTGGGTAAGTTCGATATCTTACCTTAAGATAGCCGACCTAAGTATCCACGTCGTCGATCATTGTTCTATTTCGGAACAGAAGATTCTTGCTGCAACATGAACAAGTGCGGGTGGCGCGATGCAGTGGGATCAGGTCAGCACCAGATGTGCCGCCATGGCGGGGCAGGTTGGGATAGCCAGCGCTCGTTCGCTAATCAGGGGTCGCCTTGATCCAGATGCGCGGCACACCTCGCTTCTCCGCCCACGCCGTTGCGGCGTTAATCGCTTCTTCCAAGTGCCCGTCGTTCTCGACCGCGGATATGTAGAATACGTCGTCTCCGCCCGGCGTCCGGCCACAGCCGGTGCCGAAGAACCGGCCATCGTCGCTCGCCTCGACCAGAAGCCAAGGTTCTCCGTCAGGAAATGGCGGCATTTGCCCGCCAGGATCCAAATGGATGAGCTCAACCAGCGCCCGTCGTTTACTCACGGCAGACGAGTGTCAGCGGCTGCGCGTGAGCCGCCGGCCGCGGGCGCGTTGTCCGCACGCGGAGCGGCTGACGGCTCAGAGTGGGCGGAACCGGAATCCGGATCGGCGGGGAGGATCATGTTCAGCGCGTCGATCAACTCGCGGGCGCGGAACGGCTTGGCAAGACGGGGGAGGTCCGGGGCGATCCCTTCGACATCGGCATAGCCGGAAATAATTAGACACGGCAGGTCCGAACGGATCAGCTTGGCGCGTCGGGCGAGCTGAGTGCCGTCCATGCCGGGCATCAGGTGATCGGTGACAAGCACGGCCATATCGGGTTGCTCCCCCAGCGCGACGAGCGCCGCCTGGCCGGAAGCCGCCTCGATCACGGTGAAGCCGGCCTCCTCCAGCATGTGCGCGGTTGCGGTGCGCACGGCATCCTCGTCGTCGACGAGCAGCGCCTTGCCCCGACGGCCGGAACGGGGCGCCGGCTCCTCGCCGCCGGGCGGATGAGGACTGGCCGCCTCGCTTGCGGCGGGAAGCCATAGCTCAACATTGGTGCCGAAGCCGGGGCGGCTGAAAATGCGGATGCCGCCGCCAAGCTGGCGTGCAAGGCCATGGACCATCGACAGGCCAAGACCCGTGCCCTTGCCGATCCCCTTGGTGGAAAAGAACGGCTCGATGGCGCGCGCGGCGGTTTCCGCGTCCATGCCGACGCCAGTGTCGGCAACCGACACCATGACGTAGCGGCCCGGCTTCAGCTCACCGCCCTCCTCCGTTTCCTCCACCACGCGGGGTGCAGCGGAAATGCGCAGGGTGCCGCCCTCCGACATGGCATCGCGCGCGTTCACGGCGAGATTCAGCAGCGCCATCTCGACCTGATTATGATCCGCCCGGGCCGGCGGCAGATCATCGGCCGCCTCGATCACCACCTGAACCTGCGGCCCAGTGGTGCTTGCCACCAACTCGCCCATGCCGGTCACCAGCGCGCGCACGTCGATGGCGGTTGGTTGAAGCGGTTGGCGGCGGGCAAAGGCGAGCAGGCGCTGCACCAGCGTGCGTGCCCGTTCCGCCGATTGAAGTGCGCCGCCGATCAGCTGACGCTCGCGATCATTGCCGATCCCGCGACGGACCAGCAGGTCGAGCGAGCCGATGATGGGCGTAAGGAGATTGTTGAAATCATGCGCGACGCCGCCGGTCAGCTGGCCAAGCGCCTCCACCTTCTGCGCCTGGCGCAGTTGCTCCTCCGCCTCCGCCAGGCGGCGCTGTTCCGCGGTCCGCTCCGTCACGTCGTGCGAAATCTGGCAGGCACCGATCTGCCGACCGGACGGATCACGCAGGACGTTGAAGTTCAACTGAAAGCAGCGCCGCTGTCGCGCGGGATCACCCAACGTCTCGACCAGGCTGAACTCCTCGCCGGCAAAGGCGCGCCCCCAGGTTTCGCGGAGATGATCACGTTCCTCGGGCACATGGTCGAGCAGCTCGAGCATCGAGTCACCCACCGCCGGCCGGACGCCGTAGATCGCCTCGAACGCGTCGGCCGCGGCCTTATTGATCGCCAGCCAGCGATAGTCGCAATCGGCGACGAAGATGATCGCGGTGGTATTTTCCACGACATCGGCGAGCAGCTTGCGCTCCGCGAGCCCCTCCGCCACACGGCGCTCCAGCGTGGCGTTGAGGTCCCGCAGTGCCTGTTCGGTTTGCTTGCGCTCCGTGATGTCGATCGCAGTGCCGATTACCCGCCGGCAGCGCCCGTTGCGGAACATGCCGCGCCCCTTTGCGGCAACCCATCGAACCACGCCATCTTCCTTGCCGATGGCGCGGAACTCGACATCGTAAAGCGCGCGGCGGTCGGGATCGGCAGCGGCGGCAAGCGCATCGGCCACCCGGTCCCGGTCTTCCGGATGCAGTCCCGCAGCGAAATCCTGCGGAGTGATCGGCCGGTCGGGTGAAATGCCGAACATCGCCTTCACGCGCGGTTGCCAGAAACGTGTGCCGGTAATCTCATCGACATCCCAAAGCCCGATCTCGGCCGCGTCGATGGCAAGGCGCAATTGTTCCTCGTTCGCGCGCAGATTGGCCTCCGCGCCGACGCGCTCTACATGCGCCCAGGACCGTTCGGTGACCTGGCGGATCAGCGACAGCTCATCCTCCGTCCAGACATGCGGTTCGCGGTGGTGGATCGCCATCAACGCCCGCAGCCGCCCGTTCTTGATCAACGGCATGCAAATGGTGGCGGCGATGCCGATGTCGCGAAACGTGCGCGCTTCTTCCGGCGCCAGTTCGGCAAGATTGTCGTTGATGATCAGCGGCTCGCCCGCACCAAGCCGCTCCACCGCCAGTCTTCCGAAATCGGCAAGGCTGTAGTGGCCAACGATCGACGGGGAGCCGGCCGCATACCAATCGCCGCGGATCGTGAAGCCGTCCCCATCCTCATCCATATCGGCGTAAGCGCAGTTGGACAGGTGAAGATGAGCGCCGACCATGCAGGTGGTGACGCGAAGGACGTCATCGGCATCGTGCAGGTTCGCCACCGCCTGGCCGAGCTCATCAAGAAAGCGATATTGCTCCCTGCTGCGCTCCAGCCGCCGTTCCGCCAGCACCCGCTTGGTGATGTCCATGACGATGGCGAGACTGCCGATCGGGCGGCCCTGATGGTCGCGGATCGGCAGATATTCGAGGTCCATCCAGACCCGTTCAGCCTGGCCAAAGCGCCACAGTTCCAGCTCTTGCGCGTGGAAGCTGAGCGACTCGCCCCGCAGGCCAGCGCTCACCACATTGGCGTTGAAGTCGCGCGCTTCGGGCCAGACCTCAAGGACGCTGCCGCCCAGCGCCTCTGGATGGCGGGGGCCGCATACCTCGGCATAGCCGTCGTTATAGATGAGGATCCCCTCGGAGCCCCACAGCACCGCCATCGGCACTGGCGAGGACAGCAACGTCTGCACATTGGCCTTCAGCTCGGCCGGCCAGCTCACGATGGCGCCAAGCGGCGTGGTGCTCCAGTCCTTGCCTCGGATGAGATCACCCGCCTGCCCGCCACCGATCAGGCCGGTAGGCTCGGGCATGGAGGCAGGATGCTCTGCCATAAAGAGGTCCATTAGCGAAAATCCGCCTCGCCGGACAGCGCGCTGGCCATCATCCGCAACGGATCACATCGCCGAGGCCGTCGGCCTTCCCGGCCATGCCCGGCACCTCCTCCAGCTGGCGCAAGGCCGTGAAGCGGCCCCGCTCCTCGCGGTAACGGACGATCTCGAAGCCATGGCCCTGAAGCTGGGGCACGGCGTCAATCTCCTCGGCGGCGGCGGTGTTGATGTCGATCATCCCAGGCTCGCTCACAGATTGGCCAGTTCTTCGCGCGGCAGCTGCGCATCGGGCGGATAATAAAGCTGTGCGCATTCCTCGCGCAGGCAGCCGCCCTCGATCACGATGTCGTCGCGGTAAGCGTCGGCGATGAAGGACAAGGTGTCGACGTGCTTCGCCTCGAAATACATCTCGTGCACGTCACCGCGCCCGGCGCCGTAGACCACGCGGCCGACCTTCGACCAGATTGAGGCCATGGTGCACATGCCGCACGGCTGAAGCGTGGAATAAAGCGTCGCGCCGCGCAGTTCCTGCTCGCCGATCCCCTCGCACGCGCGGCGGATCGCCATCATTTCGGCATGGGCAGTCGCATCCGGCAGTTCCGCCGTCTGGTTGCGCTCGCCGGCAATCTCCCGTCCGTTCAGCACGATTACCGACCCGAGGGGCGAGGTGGAGGGATGCGATCCCTTTGACCGCGCAATCTCGATTGCCCGGCGCATCCACCGTTCGTCTTCATCCGTCATCGCCACCTCCGCCCTGCCAACGCGCCGATGGGCCAGATGGTCCGCCGCGGGCCTTTTCTATGACCAGATAATTGGACACAAGATAGTCGGATCGGCAGCCCGCGCGGCGTTTCTAGAAGATCTTTTGCACCAGCGGTTCGATCCGCAGCGTGACGACATCCACGCCGGGGGGCCTCGTGGCGGCAAACAGGATCGCTTCGGCAACGTGCTCCGGGGCCAGCATGCGGTGATCGGCGACCTGGCGGTCGCGTTCCTCCGCGGAAAAGGGCTGCATGGCCGATCCAATCGCACCCGGTTCGATCAGCGTTACGCGAATCCCGTCGGGGATCATCTCCTTGCGCAGGGTTTCTGCGAAGGACGCGACGCCGCCCTTGGAGGCATTATACACGCTTTCGCCCACCGCCTTGATGTGAACGCTGATCGAGCCGACCAGGATGATGATCCCGGTCCGGTCGCCCTGCCCGCGCATCCGCTCCACGGCCCGCTGGGTACAGGCGACATAGCTGACGAGATTGTTCTCGATCACGGCGCGCCAGTCCTGTTCCGGCATGTCCATCAGGGGACCGGAGCCGACACCCGCACAGGCTACCAGGATGTCGAGCCCGCCGAGCCCCGCGTCGACCCGCGCGAACACATGGGCAAGCCCGCTGCTGCTCGACAGGTCGGCGGCCACCGCCTCCAGCACGCCCGGCGCGGTGGGCGGCGCGATTGCCTCCGCGACCCGCCTCAGGTCCGGCTCATGCCGATCAGCGATCAGCACTCGGGCGCCCAGGTTGATGAACCGCGTGGCGACAGCACGCCCGACCCCGCCCGCGCCGCCGGTGACGAGCACGCGCTTGCCCGCGAGAGATGCCGCTTCCATGCAGGCACAATGCGCGGGCGGGCGAGCGGTTCATCGCAGCCAGGCAGCCGCGCTCAACCGAGGGCCGGTTCTCAGGCGGCGGCGCGATCCGCCGTTGTCGCTGCCGCCCGCCCTACATCGGACAAGCGGTAATGACCCGGGCGGACCCGTTCGAACCATCCATAGACGTTGCGCAACAGGATGGCCCCGGCATCCTCGGCGAGGTGGCGCAGGTCGCGCGGGCGGGCAGTATCCTCACCGATTGCCGCCGCACAGGCCAGCGCGCGCTGGCGATAAGCGGTCATGATCGGCTGCCGGCTTGAGCCGCCGGGCGTCGGATCGCCCGCGCGCCGGTGATGCTCCCGGATCAGGCGGCGGCGCTGCGGCAGGTTGGCACGCGGTCGGTAAGGCGTTGGCTCGCACAGCACAGTGACGCGCCCGATGCGCAGATCAACGGCGAGCAGCCCCAGGCCGAGCAGGCGACACAGGCGAACCACCCGCGGGTCCTGATCCCGCCCACGCCGACTGGCCACCACCGCCAAGTACAGCTGGTCGGCGCAGCGCATCCGCTCTACCGCCTGCAACACCAGTTCCAGCGTGAACGACAGCTTCAGCTCCGCGATTACCAGCACCGGCGGCTCGTCAGCGCGTACCCCAACCGCATCGCAGCCGCAGATCTCGCCCTTCACCTCAAAGCCCTGCGCCTCAAGGAACGCCTTTACTGGCGGGTAAAGCGCCGTTTCGCTCAGCCGTGGTTCCACCCGGCGCGGCTTGGCGGGCACCTCCGTCACGCGTGTGAATGGGCGCGGATCGCCACCGCCACATCGCGACGCACCGGCCCGATGGGCGCCAGCAGTACGCCGCCGGCACTTGTCGCCTCTGCCCGGGCAAGGATGGTGCCGGCCTGCGTATCGAAGACGGTGACGGAATATTCCCCGTTCGCCAGCCCCGGCACGCACAGCGTGGCCGGCGCTGCCGTCTCACGCTCGGTCAGCGTGCCATCGGGGCCAAGCGCATCGGTACGGACCAGCCAGGCCAGCGCCTGCGCCGCATCGCCGCAGCCGACCACCGCCACACCGGGATCGTCGCAGCGCAACTCTTCGCTCAGGTTGCGGCGGCGAAACCGCGTCCAGTCGATCAGCGGCAAGAAGCCGGCAAGTGCGCGCTGCGCGTGGCGCATTCCGGGCGTCAGCACATGCGGATGCCGATTGGGCCAGCGCATTCCGCCGCCAGCGCCGCCGCTGGCGAGATGCGCCCACTGGATGTGCCGGAAATATTCGTCATCGAACGAGGCGGGCAGCGTCTTCTTGCGATCCTTGAAACTGTGGATCGGTCCGTGTTCGGAATCGAAGACGGGCCGCCCCTCCCCCGCCTCGATCACGGCGGTGCGCATCAGCCGGGCGACGGCAAGTGCCGGGGCCACCGTGTCGCGCGGGTCGTCGATGGTGCCGTGTTCGTAGAGATGCGTATTGGCAAAATCGAGCGCGGCATGGCGAAAAATGGTGTCCACCAGCGCGGGATGGCGAATGAGTTCGGGTCCGAAGATCGATACCGTCTGGAGGTTGGCATAGCCGCGCCGCGCCACCTCATGCGCGCGCAGCCATTGCGACAGATCCTCGACGAACGGCGCCGCGGCGGCGGGGTCATTCCCACCATGCGCTGGGTGGATCTCGTTCCACACGTCCCAGGCGAACAGCGCCGGGCTGCCGCCCCAGCGATCGCTCGCAAACGCAAGCCGGCGCTTGATCGCGGCGCGCGTGTCGGGGCAGGTCAGCCAGCTGTCGCGGCTGGCGCACATCCCGCCATTGGTGCGATTATAGGGGTGGCGGTGCCAGCGGATCCACATGAAGAACGTGTCATACGGCGTCAGCAACACGCGCAGGCCGATCCGTTCCAGCAGTGCGAACAGGTCATCCCACAGCCGCACCATATTAGGGGCGAATTGCCCCGCCGGCCGCTCGAGATAGCGGTGCTCCCCGTGGCAATATTCCAGCATCAGCCGAATGCAGGTGACGCCGGATGCGCGCAGGTACAACAGGTGCCGCTCCACCGCCGCCATGTCCCGCCGCCGAAACAGGGGCGCGAGCTCGGGCCAGGTGATCGCATCATTGTGGCCGATGGGGGTCCATGGCGCGCCATCCTCGGTCACGAAATACGGCGCGTCGGCCGAGACACGGATGCGGCCCATCGCCGCGAGCGAACCTTCCAGGATGTGCACGGTCATTCGTTAGCCAGCGGCAAGTGCCGGGGCCACCGGGATTTTTGCCCGGCGACCCATTTGCGCTCCACGAGGATCCACTCGGCGCTCATCGCCGCCGGACCGTTCCGCCGCCGCTCGCGTTTCCATGACATAGCCGGCACAGGCGCCGCCGATAGCGGGAGAGGAAGTCTATGAAGGTGTTCCTCGATTTCGAAGCATCGTCGCTGTCGGATCACAGCTGGCCGGTAGAGGTCGCCTGGGTTTTCCAGGATGGCCGGTCGGAAAGCCACCTGATCGCGCCACTGCCGCAATGGTCGGACTGGGACGAGGAGTCCGAACGGATCCACGGCCTCAGCCGGGAGCTGCTGCGCGAACAGGGGCAGTCGGCGCAGGATGTGGGAACGCGGATGATCGAGGCGCTGGATGGGCATGACCTGTTCGCCAGCGCGCCGTCGTGGGACGGCAAATGGCTGAGCGCGCTGCTGCGCGGTGCCGGGCTGGATCGCCATGCCCTGCGCCTGCGGAACACCAGCGAGGCGCTGGAGGAAACCGCGCGCGAGGAGCTGAAGCACCTTCTCACCGGCCCGCATCTTGAGGACGAGACGCACCGTGTGGTGATGACGGCGGGTGCCCGGCCGGAAACGCCGCCGGCGCACCGTGCCCTGCCCGATGCGGTGGCAGAGCGCGAACGGTGGCTGGCGGTGAAGGCAGCAGCGCGCAAGCGCGTAGCGGAGGGCAAATAGCGCGGCCGCCACGCACTGACGGAAACCGCAACATCAGCGCTTGGCAACTACGATACAGGTGTTACACTCGCTGCGAGTCGAGGATACATCTGTGTCTGAACCGCTATACCCCTGGCTATTGCTGATCCCCCAGCTTCCGGCAAAGCCGGCGTATCTGCGCGTCAAGGTGTGGCGGCGATTGCAGGCGATTGGCGCGGCACCACTCAAGAACGCCGTTCATGCCCTGCCCAACCGGCCCGAGATCCGAGGGCGGTTCGAGGAACTGCACCGCGAGATCAGCGAGAGCGGCGGAGACGCGCTGATCCTGGAGGCCAGAATGGCGCTGGGCATGACCGACGCGGAGTTGCAGGCCCAATTCGACGCCGCCTGCGATGCCGATTACGAGGATCTTGCCGGCGAGGCACGCGCGCTGGCGGATAATGAGGAAGCCACCGCGGCGGACGTCGCGCGGCTGCGCAAGCGGCTGTCGGAGATTGCCAGCGCGGATTTCTTCGGCGCGCACGGGCGGCTGAGTGCTGAAGCCGCGATAGCCCAGGCCGAGGATCGCGCGCGCCGGCACCCGGACGTCAGCGGCCAAGGCGCGCCGGCACTGACCCCGGCGGAGCTGAAGGCGCGCATCTGGGTGACCCGGCGGCACGTCCATGTCGATCGCATCGCTTCCGCATGGCTGATCCGGCGGTTCATCGATCCCGAGGCAAACTTCAAATTCGTGGAAGGCAAGGGCTACCGCCCCGAGCCAGGCGAGCTCCGCTTCGACATGGCGGATGCGGAGTTCACCCATGAGGGGGATCGCTGCACCTTTGAAACGCTGCTGGTGCGTGGCGGGCTCGCTGAGGATGCCGCGCTCAGGGCATTGGGCGAGATCATCCACGACCTCGACATCGCCGATGCCCGGTTCAACCGCCCGGAGGCGGCCGGGGTGGAAGCGCTCATCAACGGGATCTGCGCCGCAACCGAGGATGACATGCAGCGCATTGCGCAAGGCTCGGCCGCGCTGGACGGGCTCTACGCGCACTTCACCAGACGTCGGGGAGAATGATGATGGCGACCCTTCCCTATCCAGCCGCGGCACCGCGAGACCACGGCATTCCCTTTGGCGAAGCGGTGAAGATATGGGCGAAGATCGCGGCGCTCAGCTTCGGCGGCCCCGCCGGCCAGATCGCGATGATGCACCGGGTACTGGTGGAGGAGAAGCGCTGGATCGGGGAGCACCGGTTCCTGCACGCACTCAATTACTGCATGTTGCTGCCCGGCCCGGAGGCGCAGCAACTCGCCATCTATATCGGATGGCTGCTGCACAAGACCAAAGGCGGGCTGGTCGCCGGCACGCTGTTCGTGCTGCCGGGGCTGCTCGCGATCATGGCGCTGAGCTGGATCTACGCGCTGTTCGGCGATGTGCCGTTCGTGGCTGCGTTGTTCTTCGGGCTGAAGGCGGCGGTACTCGCCATCGTCCTGCAGGCCGTGGTTCGTATCGGATCGCGGGCGTTGCGCAACAATGTGATGCGCGGAATCGCCGCAGTGTCGTTCGTGGCGATCTTCTTCCTCGGCCTGCCCTTTCCGCTGATCATCCTTGCCGCGGCGATCGTCGGCTTTGTCGGCGGGCGTGCCGGCCGGGCCGCGTTCATGGGAGGCGGCGGGCATGGGTCCAGCGGGGGCGCGATCGTTCCCGATGCCGAAACCGCGCTGGGCGAGCATGTGCCCGACCATGCCCGGCCGGGTCTTGGCTGGTCCCTGCGGATCAGCGGCGCGCTGCTGTTCCTGTGGCTGGCGCCGGTCGCCGCGCTGCTGGCGCTGTTCGGGCCGGACAATGTCTTCACCCAGATCGCCTTGTTCTTTTCACGCATGGCGGTGGTGACGTTCGGGGGGGCCTATGCCGTACTCGCCTACGTCGCGCAGCAGGCGGTGGATCATTACGGGTGGCTGCGGCCGGGCGAGATGCTGGACGGGCTCGGCATGGCGGAAACCACGCCCGGGCCGCTGATCATGGTGACCCAGTTCGTCGGCTTCATGGGCGCGCTGCGCGAGGCGAGCGGGCTGCCGCCGCTGCTGGCGGCGACGCTGGGCGGGTTGCTGACGACCTGGGTGACGTTCGTGCCCTGCTTCCTGTGGATCTTCCTGGGCGCGCCGTTCATCGAAAAACTGCGCGGCAACAAGGCGTTATCTGCGGCGCTGGCGGCGATCACGGCGGCGGTGGTGGGCGTGATCCTGAACCTGGCCGTGTGGTTCGCCCTGCACACCCTGTTCCGGGAAGTACGCGCCGTGCCGATCGCCGGGCGCACGCTGGACGTACCGGTATTGTCGACGCTCGATCCGGCGGCGCTCGCGCTGACGGTGGCAGCGATCGTGGCGATGTTCCGGTTCAAACTGGGCGTGATCTGGACGCTTTCGGCCTGTGCCGCGGCCGGCGTGGCCCTTTATGCCAGCGGGCTGGCCAGATGATCTGTCGCGCCAACTGGACAGGCGCCGCGGCAAGCCTGCTGTGCCTCGCCGCACCGGCATGGGGGCAATCCGCGGGCGGCGCAAAGGAGGGTCTGTCGCTTTCAGGCTCCACGCGGTTACGGGTGGAGGCGATCGATGGTCAGGCGCGTGCCGGGTTCAACACGTCGGACGAGCTGCTCAACCTGCGCACCACCCTGATGGCGCAATATCGCGACGGCCCCGTCCGGCTGGTCGGGGAATTATGGGACAGCCGCGTCTACGGCGACGAGGACGGCACGCCCGTCAGCACTGGCGAGGTCAATGCGCTGGAACTGGTGCAGGCCTTTGCCGAGGTGACGACGCCCGGGCTGCTGGGCCAGGGCAGCACCGAGACGATCGCGGGGGGGCGCTTCGTCATGAACCTGGGGTCGCGCCGGCTGGTCGCCGCCGATGATTATCGAAACACCACCAACGGCTATACGGGCGTGCGCGCCGATCTCGCCTGGCGGGACGGCTGGACTGCGACGCTGATCTACACCTTGCCGCAACAGCGCCGGCCCGACGATCCGCCGCGCGTGCGCCGGAACGCGGTTGCCTTCGACCATGAAGGGTTCGACCTGGTGCTATGGGGCGGGCTGGTCAGCCGGGCGCGGGCGATCGGCCCGGCGACGATCGAGGCGTCGTTCTTCCACTTGGGCGAGCGGGACGAGCCGGGCCGCCCGACACGCGACCGATCGCTCAACACCGCCAGTGTGCGGCTGATCAGCGCCCCGGCGCCCGCACATTTCGATGGCGAGCTGGAGGCGATCGGCCAGCGCGGGCATGTGTCGACCAGCCTTGCCGCAAACGCGCCGCGGCAGGCGGTGCGGGCGTGGTTCGTCCATGCCGACGCCGGCTATACCTTTGCCGATGGCTGGAAGACGCGGCTGTCGGTCGAATATGATCACGCCAGCGGCGACCGGCCGGGCGGCAGATACGGCCGGTTCGACACGCTGTTCGGGATGCGCCGTGCCGATCTGGCGCCGGCCGGGCTCTACAATGCCATCATGCGCAGCAACATCATCAGCCCGGGCGTGCGCATCGAGGCAAACCCCGACAAGCGCACCGACGTGATGGCGACGCTGCGGCCGATGTGGCTCGCCGCGCGCGAGGACAGCTTTGCCTCCACCGGGGTTCGCGACGCCAGCGGCCGGGCCGGGCGCTTCGCCGGTACCCAGTTCGACGGGCGCATCCGCCACTTGCTGACCCCCTGGCTCCGGCTGGAGCTGGACGCGGTGCTGCTGGACAAGGGCCGCTTTCTCCGGGAAGCGCCCAATGCCCCGGCAGGGAGATGGACCCGCTATGTCTCCCTGAACGCGACCGCGACCTTCTAGGAAGGCGCCCCGCGCGCACGGCTGCCGCCGGTCATCGAAAACTAGGTGGCGGAATCCCCCGGTGGTGCCTTGCCGGTGGACCCGCGTACCAGCAAGCGGTGCGGCAGGCTGATGGCCGGGTTCAGCGCGCGCTGATCGATCAGGGCGAGAAGCGCGTCGGTCGCCACATGCGCCATGTCATAGGTCGGCTGGTGAATGGTGGTCAGCTGCGGCCAGGTGACGCGCGAGATCAAGCTGTCGTCGAACCCGGCAATGGAGACGTTGCCGGGGATCTCCAGGCCATATTCCTTCGCCGCCACCGAAACGCCCGCCGCCATGTCGTCATTGGCCGCGAACACGGCGGTCGGACGCATGCGATCGGCAAAGAGGCGACGCCCGGCGGCCAGCCCGGATTCGAACGTGTACATCCCCTGTTCCAGAAAGCGTTCCTCGAACGCCACGCCTGCTTCTGACAGCGCCGCCCGGAAACCGCACAGACGCTGAGTATTGGAGGGGTGACCGGGATCGCCCTGGACAAAGGCGATGCGGCGGTGGCCAAGCGCGAGGAGATGCTGCGTCATCGCGCGCGCCGCCCCCACGTCGTCGATGCCAACCATCGGCGACACGTCCAGCGCGGTGGTCGGCGCGATCCGCACGAACGGCATGCGCGCGCCGCTCAACTCCTCAACCGTACGCGGATCATCGCCCAGAGGCGGCGCCAGCACGATCCCCTCCAGCCCTGACGTGCGCGCCACCTGAAGCAGCTTGCCCGACATCGCCTGCGCGCTTTGGCAGGGGAACAGCAGCAGCCGGAATCGTTCGTCGCGCAGCCGGTCGAGCGCGCCGGTCTGAAGATCCACGACATAGTTCGGGCTGGGATTTTCGTAGAAGAGGCCGATCAGGAACGATCGCCCCCGCACCAGGCTGCGCGCCGCGATATTGGGATGATAATCAAGCTCGCTTGCAGCCTGCAGCACGCGCTTGCGGGTTTCGGCGCGTACGAACGGCTCGTCATTGAACACCCGCGACACCGTCTTGATCGAGGTGCCGGACCGTTTCGCCACGTCCGTGATGGTCGCCCGCCCCCGGTGATTCCCGTCCGCTTCCATCCTGTCCTTTTGTACCGCTTGCCAGCCGGGCCGGCGAACGATGCCCTTTTGCACCGTACCGGACAAGCTGTTCCCCCGGTCAGGGGTGCTACCCCCATGCGGGTAAATTGACAACGTTGCCAATGAACCTTTAGACAACGCTGTCAGATTGAGCATCGAAGATTCTAGGGGAGGGCGTGTGACAAGGCTGACTCGCATGGGCTATGCCGCACTATTGATGGCGACGGCGTCGCCGATGGCGCAGGCCCAGGTTGCGACGCCAGCGTCTGCCTCGGCGGCTTCGGGGACGGCGACTCCTGCGGCCCCGGCCAGCATCACTGCCACCCCGCAGGACTGGGCCAAGCCGGCCCTCCCCGCCACCCGCAACGCCAAGGTCGAAAAGACCGTGGAGGATCTGCTGCGCCGCATGTCGCTGGAGCAGAAGGTCGGCCAGGTGGTGCAGGCGGACATCGCCAGCGTCACGCCGGAAGACGTCTATCGCTATCACCTCGGTTCGGTGCTGAACGGCGGCAATTCGAAGCCGGGCCAGGGCCATCACGTGACGGCGCCCGCCTGGGTTGCCGCGGCGGACGCTTTCTACGAGGCGTCGATGCGTCCCAATGGCAAGCTGCCGCGGATCCCGGTGATCTGGGGATCGGACGCGGTTCACGGCCATAACAATGTCGTCGGCGCCACGTTGTTTCCGCACAACATCGGCCTTGGCGCGGCGCGCAATCCGGAGCTGATGCGCCGCATCGGCGAAGTGACGGCGGCAGAGATGCGCGTCACCGGGCTCGACTGGACCTTCGCGCCGACGCTGGCGGTGGTGCGCGACGATCGCTGGGGCCGCACCTATGAAGGGTTCGGCGAGGATCCCGAAATCGCCACCTCTTATGCCCGCCCGCTGATCGAGGGCCTGCAGGGCAAGGTCGGCGATGCCGACTGGCTGCGCGGTGGGCATATCATCGCGACGGCCAAGCACTTCCTGGGCGACGGCGGCACCGCTGGCGGCAAGGATCAGGGCGACACGCGCACTGACGAGGCGACGCTGCGGCGCCTGTTCGCCGCGCCCTACGTGCCGGCGATCGAGGCTGGCGTGCAGTCGATCATGGTCAGCTTTTCCAGCTGGAACGGCGCCAAGATGCACGGCAACCAGTCCCTGCTGCGCGGCGTGATCAAGGATCGCTGGGGCTTCGACGGCTTCCTGGTCGGCGACTGGAACGGCCATGGCCAGGTCGATGGCTGCAAGCCCGACAATTGCTACCAGACGTTCACCGCCGGGCTGGACATGGCCATGGCGCCGGACAGCTGGAAGGGGCTGTGGCAGAACACGCTGGCGCAGGCGAAGGACGGCCGCCTACCGATGGCCACGCTCGACGACGCGGTGCGGCGTATCCTCCGCGTAAAGGTACGCGCCGGGCTGATGGAGGCGGGCAAGCCCTCGTCGCGGCCGCTGGCCGGCAAGTACGACCTGCTCGGCAGCGCCGCGCACCGCGAGGTGGCACGCCAGGCCGTGCGGGAATCGCTGGTCCTGCTGAAGAACGCCGGCAGCGTCCTGCCGCTGAAGCCGGGTGCGCGCATCCTGCTGGCCGGTGACGGCGCCGACAACATGACCAAGCAGACCGGCGGCTGGACGCTGACCTGGCAGGGCACCGGCACCAGCCGAACCGACTTCCCCAATGGCGAGACCATTGCCGAGGGGATGCGCGACGTGGCCAAGGGCGTGGGCGCCACCGTCGATCTCGCTGCCGATGGGCGCTTCACGCAAAAGCCCGACGTGGCCGTCGTCGTGTTCGGCGAGGATCCCTATGCCGAATTCCAGGGCGACCGCGCCGACGTCGGCTTTGACGATGCGCAGGACAATCTGGCGCTGCTGAAGCGGCTGAGGGCGGCGGGTATCCCGACCGTGTCGGTGTTCCTGTCCGGCCGCGCCATGTGGGTGAACCCGTACCTCAATGCCTCGGATGCCTTTGTGGCGGCGTGGCTGCCCGGCAGCGAGGGTGGCGGCGTGGCCGACGTGCTGTTCGGGAAGACCGATTTCCGCGGCAAGCTGCCGTACAGCTGGCCGCGCACGTCGGATCAGACCGCGGTCAACGTCGGCGACGCGAACTACAACCCGCTATTCCCTTATGGCTTCGGCCTGACGATGAAGGATCGCGGCGAACTGGCGCCGTTGCCCGAACAGCGCGCGACGCAGGCCACGGGCGATCGCACCGTCCTGTTC
This sequence comes from Sphingomonas sp. IC4-52, assembly GCF_020707225.1. NCBI lineage: Bacteria > Pseudomonadati > Pseudomonadota > Alphaproteobacteria > Sphingomonadales > Sphingomonadaceae > Sphingomonas > Sphingomonas sp. IC4-52. The sequence goes on from NZ_JAJFEU010000005.1 coordinate 189,604, forward strand.
GACGCTGGCCGGCCGGGGGCCGGGCGCCGGCTGCTGATCGGTGCGCCCGGCGAACTGTCGCCGAACCCGGGACCCGACCTCATCACCGCCCGCGGCGCCGACCGGCGGGCGCAGGAAGACAGCGTCCGGCTGACCTGGACCGGCAAGAGCAAGGCCGTGGCGGCAATCGTCGATACGACGCCGGTGGACCTGATGCGCGAGACCAACGGCGCGCTCGCCGTGCGCATCGATCTCAAGGTGGATGGTGCACCCAGCCGCCCGGTTACCGCCGGCGTCGCCTGCGGCCCCAATTGCGGCGGCGAAGTGCCGATCACCGCGCCGCTGCGCGCGGCAAAGAAGGGCGAGTGGACCACGCTCGACATTCCCCTCTCCTGCTTCGCCAAGGCCGGCGCCGACATGCGCCAGGTCACGGCACCGCTTTCACTGACAACCGATGGCACGCTCGACCTGACGATTTCTCGCGCGCGTCTGGTGCAGGCGAACGGCGCGGGCACCGCTTGCCCGAACAACTGATAAAAACAGAAACGTCCTCAGGGGGTTATCATGACCAAGACCAAATATACTCCGTTAGCCGCACTGCTTCTCGCCGGCACCGCGATGCCGGCCATGGCACAGGTGATCGAGACGCCGCAGCAGGATCAGTCGACCAGCCCGACCTCGCCGCAGGCCGAGGAGCAGGGCGGCGAGGACATCCTCGTCACCGCCAACCGTCGCGAGCAGAATCTGCAGGACGTGTCGGGCGTGGTGCAGGCATTCTCGTCCGATGACCTGCGCAAGAGCGGCATCACCGAGCTTCGCAACCTGTCGGTCGCCGTGCCGGGCCTCAACATCGCCAACCAGGAAGGCAACGTCGAGATCTTCATTCGCGGCGTTGGCTCGTCGAACAACACCGAGCTGGGCGATCCGGGCGCCGCGCCGCACCTGAACGGCAGCTACATTCCGCGTCCGCGCGGCCTTGGCCTGATGTTCTACGACCTTGAGCGCGTGGAAGTGAACAAGGGCCCGCAGGGCACGCTGTACGGCCGCAACGCGCTGGCCGGCACGCTCAACATCATCACTGCCAAGCCGCAGTTCGACGCCGTCAGCGGCTATGCGCAGGCCGAATATGGCAACCGCGACAGCTACGCCGCCGAAGGCGCGCTGAACGTGCCGCTGGGCAACAACTTCGCCGCCCGCGTCGCCGGTTACTATGTGAACAAGGATTACGGCTTCAAGAACGCCTCGCCGGACGCACAGGCCAGCCGCCTGAAGCCCGCCGGCCTCGAGGAAAACTACGCCGGCCGCTTGTCGCTGCGCTGGGAGCCGACCGATCGACTCTCCGTCTCGGTGGTGGGTGACTACGGCAAGGAAACCGGCACCGGCTATCCCGGCGCGAACATCTTCGCCGCCGTTCAGGCAACCGGGCTGCGCGCCGAGCAGCTCGACCTGCGCCGCGTGGTCTATCGCGGCCAGCAGGGCGACATGGAGAACGAGCTCTGGGGCGTGCAGGGCAAGATCGGCTACCGTTTCGACACCTTCTCGGTCGAGGCGACGGGCAGCTATCGCTCGGTCGACTTCATGCAGTCGAACGCCAGCAGCGAGAGCATCGCGTGGAACGGCCGCGATTATTCAACGGTGCAGTTCGACAATTTCTCGAACAACTTCTGGCAGACCCGCTCGCAGAGCCAAGTCTATGAACTGCGCGCCAGTGCCGACGCCGATCAGGCGCTGCGCTGGAACCTGGGCGGCTTCTACTTCAAGGAGAAGCAGCAGGTCGGCTACATGGCCGTCGCTGATCGTGGCTATTGCTGCTATTCCGGCACCGAATTCACCATGCCGGACGTGGATGGCGAAAGCTTCGCCTTCTTCGCGGACGGCACCTATGACGTCACCGATCGCCTGCGCGTGATCGGCGGCATCCGCTACACCGAAGAGCAGAAGTCGCGTTACGGCATCGGCGGCAACTGGGCGCTGACGCTGGGCGGCGCGGACGGTGCATGCTGCGTCAGCACGCGTCTGGGCACCGAAGGCTTCAGCCCGGCGCTGCTCGACCGTCCGAACTTCAACGTCACCGGGCTGACCACGCCGCAGCAGCGCGCGCAATTCCTGATCGAGGGCATCAAGAGCGCCGGCGCGCGGGACACGCTGATCCAGCAGATTGGCTCCATCGCCAATGGCACCAACCCGAACGGCACCTGCTTCACCCGTCCGGACATCGACAATGGCTTTGTCACCTGCCCGGCGAACGGCAGCTTCAGCTACGCCAACCTGACGATCCCGGGGCAGCAGCGCGGCTCGGCGAAGTTCGACTTCATCGATTATCGCGTCGGCCTGGAATATGACATCACGTCGGACAACATGCTCTACGCCAAGGTTTCGACCGGGCATAAGTCGGGCGGGTTCAACGACACGTTCCAGACCTCGCCGATTCCGGAAGCGTTCAAGCCGGAAAGCCTGACCGTGTTCGAGGCGGGATCGCGCAACAGCTTCACCGCTTTCGGTCGCCGTGCGTACCTGAACCTGACCGGCTTCTATTATGATTATCAGGATCAGGTGTTTCAGGACCTGACCTGCATCAATCTCGATACGACGCGCAACCCGCCGGTCTGCAACGGCTATTCGCTGGTGAACCGCAACATCGGTGCCTCGCGCATCTATGGTCTGGAAGCCGAAGCGCGCTTCAACCTGCCGGGCAATTTCTCGCTCGACACCAATGTCGCGTTCCTCGACACCAAGATCACGCGCGGCACGGTGGCCGATGCGCGTGGGCAGAACAACGAGACCGGTGAATCGCCGCTCATCGACCTGACGGGCAACCGCCTGCCGCTGGCCTCCAAGTTCAACGTGAGCGTGAAGCTGGCGCAATGGTTCAATGTGGGTGCCGGCCGCCTCGATTGGCAGGCGCTGCTGAGCTACCGTTCGTCCTTCTTCCTGTCGCAGTTCAACGAGGATGACATTGTCTTCCTCGATGGCAGCCGCCAGAATGCGCTGGAGGCCGGCTTCCCGGATCGTCAGGAGGGCTATACCACGCTGAACCTCGGCATCGGCTACACGCTGGGCAACTATCGTCTGGAGGCTTGGGCATCGAACTTCACCGATCAGCAGGCGTCCACCAAGGCGCTGGTCGGTTCGTCGCTCAACATCCGCTTCCTGAACGATGCCCGCAGCTACGGCCTGCGCGCACGCGTGAACTTCTGAGCCGTCGGGCGGATCGCGGCCCCTGGTCTGGCGCCAGGGGATCGTGATCCGCCACGATCGCGGGCCGCCACTCGCTCTGGTCTCCCCTCTCCCCCCTGACGAGAGCATCGGTGGCGGCCCGCGCATCGCGCCTGTCCTGCGCCAGCGTCTGCCGGCCTGAGCCGCCCGCCACCTGTCCCCTCCCCTTTGCAGCACCCGGCGGACACGGCCGCATCCCCCGCCGCCCGCGACGCCCCGCCCGAGCACCCCGGCGCCCCGATCAGCCGCGATCGGCACTGGTGCCACCGCCCCTCCACCCGCGCCTTCGCCCTCGACAAGCTTGTCGCCGCGCCGCAATCTGCGCCGCTGCATGGCTGGGGGGTCCGCCATGCTCTTCAACGGGGGAAATGCGTGTCCGCCAAGCTCGCCGCCGCGATGCTCCTGCTTTCGATCGCCACGCCTGCGGTGGCGCAGACGCCAACGCCAGCGGCCTCACAGCCGTTCGACAAGGCGCTGGCCACGTTCCGCCAGACTCACCGCCAAGAGATAAGCCGGGGCAATATCGCCGGCAGCAGCTTCTATTTCCTGCGCAACGGCCAAACGGCAGTGGCCGATCATATCGGCTTTCAGGATGCCGACGCCGGCGTGCCGGTGGATGACCGCACCATTTATCACTGGGCATCGATCACCAAGACGATGACCGGCATCGCAATCATGCAATTGCGTGATCGCGGGCTGCTCTCGCTCGACGATCCGATCACCAAATATGTGCCCGAACTTGCCGCCGTGCATAATCCCTTCGCGGATGCCGGCCCGGTCACCCTGCGCCAGTTGATGAGCCACAGCGCGGGCTATGGCGGCCCGACCTGGCCGTGGCGGGAAGCGGATTGGCAGCCGTTCGAGCCGGCGCGCTGGTCACAGCTCGTCGCGATGCTGCCCTATACCCGCATCCTTTATCGGCCGGGTTCGCGCTTCAGCTATTCCAACCCCGGCATCGTTTATCTCGGCCAGGTGATCGAGCGGCTGTCTGGCGAGGATTACGAAGTCTATGTCGACAAGAACATCCTGCGGCCGCTGGGGATGTACGACAGCTATTTCGATCGCACCCCCGCGCACCTGCTGCCGCACCGCGCGCACAGCTATTATGTCCGCAAGGGAAAGCGGGTGGCTGCACCGTTCGATGTCGATACCGGCGTCACCGTCTCCAACGGCGGGCTCAACGCGCCCATGCCGGACATGGCGCGCTATGCCGCCTTCCTGCTGGGCGATCCGGCGCACGCCGCCGCGCACGATCTGGTGCTGAAACGATCCTCCCTGGAGGAAATGTGGAAGCCGCAGATTTCGGCCGGGGAGGATTTCACGCAAGGGCGGATGACGCAAACGACGCAGAGCGGCCTTTCCTTCTTTCTGGATGAGGGCCGCTCGCCAGGGGGCCAGCCCTTCACCTTTGTCGGCCACAACGGCGATCAGAACGGGTTTCGCGCCTATCTCAGCCTCTGCCCGTCGAAGCGGGCCGGCAGCATCCTTGCCTTCAACACCGAAACCGAGGCGGTTCAGAACAGCCCCAAGAACCGCGACACGGCGGAATCGCGCATCGCGCTGGCCGCCGGCGCCTTGTGCGAAGCGCTGCCGGATACGGCCGGGACGCCGGCCGGCTGAAGCATCAATCGCCGCTGCCGGGCGTCACGTCATAGGCCTCGCCCGGCTGGCCGGCGACGAAGCGGCGCGGCGGAATGCCGGCGCTCGACAGCGCGGTGGCCAGCGCGAGCCGCGGGGCCTCGCGGGCCTCGTCGGTCAGCTGAAACGTGCCCCAGTGGATGCCGATCGCGCGCTCTGCCCCGACCTCGCGAAAGATGCGCACCGCCTCCGCCGGATTGACGTGCTGCGCGGCCATGAACCAGCGCGGCTCATAGGCGCCGATCGGGATCAGCGCGGCGTCCGGCGGTCCAAGCCGCTCGCGCAGCGCGGTGAAGATCGCGCCGTCGCCATAGCCGGTATCGCCGACGAACCAGACGCTGCCGGCCGGCGTCGACAGGTAATGGCCGGACCATAACGCCATGCGCACGTCGCTGGGCCAGCGGTTTGCCCAGTGATAGGCCGGGGTCAGCGTGGTGGCGATGCCATCGCCGAGCGGCAGCCGGTCCCACCAGTCGCCGGCGACGCACCGGGCGTCGGGCACGCCGGCCCTCAGGATCGCGTCATTGCCCAGCGGCATCGCGAACAGCGGCGCATGATCGGCGTGAAGCCGGCGCAGCGTCGCCATGTCGAAATGGTCGTAATGGCAATGGCTGATGAGCACGGCGTGGATCGGCGGCAGATCCTCGTACGCGATGCCGGGCGCCGTCACGCGCTTGGGGCCGAGGCGGGCAAAGGGGCTCGCCCGCGTCGACCAGACCGGGTCCGTCAGGATGTTCACCCCCGCCGCCTGGATCAGCAGCGAGGCATGGCCGACCATGGTGATCCGCAATCCCGCAACCGCGGCCTCTGGCTTGGCCGGGGTGACCGGCACCGATGCCGGCCATCGTGCCGCACCGCCCGCCAGCTTCCAGCGAAGGAGTGAGCGAAGGCCGCGATCCGTGGAGCGCTGACCCGGATTGAAGAAACGGACGCCGTCGAAGTGATCGCTCGCCGGCCCCTGATAATAAGGATTGCGCGCCATCCGCCCGGCTTAGAACAGTTTGGCGACAGGCGGGAAGAACATCGATCATGCTCTCCGCTGGTCGAGCGACGCCAGCACGGATCAGGGCTGCGCCGAATACATCCGGGGACTGGGGCAGCGCCGCCGCGACGGCGCCACCCGGTTGATCATGCCCCGGCCGACTGGGTGGGATCCTGCTCCTCGCCGCGCCGCCGGCCGCTGTTCCGCTCCCACACCTGCTCGGCAAGGATGGTCGCAAAGCCGAGCCACGCCACGAACGGCACGCCCAGCAGCGCCGCCGGCCGGTCCAGCTTCGCCGCCGAGGCGACATAGCCGGCCCCGCTCGCGATCATCGCGCCCGATGCCACCGCGCTCGCGCCAAGCTCCCGCTTGCGGAAGAACAACTCGGTCCAGCCGCCGATCATGCCCGTGTTGAGCAGCCAGAGGCCCAGCGCCAGGTTGCGCTGAGTCCCCGGGGGCTGACGCAGCAGGCGATAGCCGCCCACTGCCAGGCCCGTTTCGAGCGTCGGCCATACCGCGCCAAACGCGCCGTCCGGCGGGGTGAAGCTGGGCTTGTCGAGCCGCTTGTACCAATTGCGGGTGCGCGGGTGCGACCGGTCGGGTGCGTTGCGCCGGCCGACCAATGCGCTGGCCCCGAGCACGCCGGCGACGATCGCCGCCGCGGCCGGGCGGGAAAGGCCCTCACGCCTCGAAGTGATGGCGGCGCTCATACCGAAAGATACCTTTCCAGATCGTCGCTACCGCCGATCCGCTCGCCACCGATGAACACTTGCGGCGTCGTCTGCACGCCATGCTCGCTCTTGAACGCGTCCACTTCCTCGCGCGTGGAAAGCACGCGATCGTCCACGTCGAACCCGGCGCCCTCCAGCATCTGCTTGGCGCGCACGCCAAAGGGGCAGGTGTGGTCCGGCAGGACCATTCGGTACAGGATCGCTTTCTTCTCGGCCATGAACACTCCATCTCGCCGGATCCTTTCATCCGGCCTTTTCGCGGCACCGGGCCGGTCGTGTACCCGGCGTTGCATCCGCCATTGTCACAGCGCGGCACCGCCGTGGTCGTTCCACGGTCTAGCATCCGAATGCTTCCGCTATGCGTCAGCCCGGCATTGTGCCGGGCCGGTCGGCGCGACGAGCGGAGCGCCGCCACGGCAGCGGCGCGCGAACGCTCGCGAGATCGGCTGTTCCGTTTCCGTTCTCGCGCTGCTACAGGCCCGGCATGGAAGATGGATCGATTCGCAAGATCATCCATGTCGACATGGACGCCTTCTTTGCGTCGGTGGAGCAGCGCGATAACCCTGACCTGCGCGGGCGGCCGGTCGCCGTCGGCCATGCCGCGGCGCGCGGCGTGGTGGCCGCCGCAAGCTACGAAGCGCGCGCCTTTGGCGTCCGCTCCGCCTTGCCCTCGGTCACGGCGCTGCGCCGCTGTCCGGACCTGATCTTCGTTCGGCCGCGCTTCGACGTGTACAAGGCCGTTTCGCGCCAGATCCACGCCATCTTCGCCGAATATACCTCGCTCATCCAGCCGCTGTCGCTGGATGAGGCCTATCTGGACGTGACCGAGAACCGCGCCGGCCTCCCAACGGCCTGGGCGACGGCCAAGGCGATCCGCGCGCGCATCCTGGAAGAAACGGGGCTCACCGCGTCTGCCGGCATTTCTTACAACAAGTTCCTGGCCAAGCTTGCCTCGGACCATCGCAAGCCAAACGGCCAGTTCGCGGTCACCCCCGATATGGGGCCGGCCTGGGTGGAAACGCTCCCCGTTGCCCGCTTCCACGGCGTCGGTCCGGTGACGGCGGCGAAGATGAAGCGGCTGGGGATCGAAACGGGCGCGGACCTGCGCGCGAAGTCATTCGCGTTTCTGGAACAGCATTTCGGCAGTTCCGCCGGCTGGTACCACGCCATTGCGCGGGCGGAGGATCATCGCCCGGTGAACCCGAACCGGGTGCGCAAGTCATCGGGATCCGAAACCACCTTCAACCGCGACCTGACCGAGCCGGCCGAGATCGAGGCCGGCGTGCTGCGCATGGCGGACGATGTGTGGGAATGGTGCGAAAAGGCCCAGGCGTTCGGCCGCACCGTGACCGTGAAGATCAAATTCCAGAATTTCCGGCAAATCACCCGCAGCCGCAGCCACGCCAGCGCGGTGGCCGATCAGGCCGTGCTTCGCCAGGCCAGTCTCGATCTTGTCCGGTCGATCTACCCGCCGGAAACCGGGATCCGCCTGGTCGGCGTCACCGTGTCGAATTTCGACGTGCCGGCGCCCGAAGCCGCGCCTGCCTTGCCGCTGTTCGGCGCCGCACCTGCCCCCCTGCCGGCGGCGCATCGCGCGGCGGATGGCGGCTGATCGCAGCCGCCTGTCCGACGTGGGTCCGGTTAATTGCGCATCAGCGGCGTGGACCAGAAACCGTTGATTTCGTGGCGGCGGCGCATTCGATCCGCCTCTTCCAGAAGCCGCATCGCCTCCATCAGCGTCGAGGCATTGCGTGCCTCCTGCTCCAGTTCGCGCCACCGTTCGGTTTTGGGCGCGTTGCGAAACGCCAGGTCCATCGCGGTTCTCCACTCCCCTCAAGGAACAGATCTTGTTCGATTCGGATCAATCCATCAATTACATGGGTAAGGTCTAAGTAAGTACCCGTATCGGGTTATCCCAGCTTGGGATCGCCGCCCGGGAGTCTAGCCGAAATAGTTGCCTTTACTCTCCTGTTCGTAAGATCTTGTGCATCGGTCGTCCTTTGGCAAGTTCATCGACCAATTTGTCGGCGTAACGTATTTCCCGCACGACTGGATCCCCGATGGTTTCGATCCGCACCCCGCAAATCGTGCCGGTGATCAGCGAGCGGGCGGCGTTTGGCGCCGGCGCCGTGGCGAAAAACGTGGCGAAGTCCACGTCTGTGGCGAGTTGCTCCGCCAGCGACTGTTGGCTGTGGCCGGTCAGCCAGCACAGGATCTCGTCCACCTCCGCCTTGGTGCGCCCTTTCTTCTGCGCCTTGGCCACATAGAGCGGGTACACGCTCGCCACGCTCACCGTTTCGATTCGCCGCCGGCTCATCTGCGTCTCCGTTTTTTCCCACGATCGATGGTGCCATGACGCGTGTCAGCGGCAAGGCCCCGATCACGTCGCCGCGAACATAGTGACGGCAGATCGCAGCGCCGCTATTCTTCGCGTCGGCCGCAAGGCTGTCCCACACAGCTTCGCGCGCATCGTTCACATGGGGCGACGCGATCATGACCGACTTCGACGCCATCCACGGCCGGTTACGCCAGATCATGCTGGATGCCGCCCAGGGGCTCGCCATCGTCACGGATGAACCGGGCAATCTCATCGTCCACGAAACAGCCGTGGATGAACACACCGGCAATCCGCGCTGGTTCGGCACGGTGACGACCAAGAAGAGCTACGTCGCCTATCACCTGATCCCGCTGTACGAGCACCCCGCCCTCGCCGCCGAGCTGTCGGGTGCGCTGTCCAAGCGGCGGCAGGGAAAGACCTGCTTCAACTTCAAGAAAGCGGACGAGGCATTGTTCGACGAGTTGCTGGCATTGTCGCGGCGCGCCCGCAGCGCCATCGACTGACGGCATCGCGCAGGCAGGAAACACGCACGCAGCAAGCACGCGCAGGGGCGGGTGCGTGTCAGTCTCCCGTGGTTCCCGGCTGACGTTTGGCCGCGGTCAGAAGCGCCTGGAACTCCGCATGGCTGCACAGGCCCGCTGCCCGCTCCGATGCGCAGGGCAGCGGCAACGTCATGAGGTACAGATCCCCCTGACCCACCGCGGCGAGCGCGCGGATCTGCTCCAGCGACTGGCCGCGGTAGAAAGCGGCGACATGCGCCTGTCCGGCGGGATCGCGTACCCGTGCAAAGCCAAGCCCCGAACCGAACGCCGGGTAATCGCGCGCGAAGCCGGGCACTTGCCAGTGCAGACCCAGCTCGCCCGCCAGGCTGGCGATGGTGCCGTCATGTCCGACGATCACGGTCAGCCGCGCCTTGTCCCCGCCATCCAGCGCCGCCGCCATGCGCCGCTTGAGCAAGGGCGTTTCCAGCGTGGAAAGATAGGGCGGCCGCGTCGTGATCTCATAAGGGCGGTGCACCAGTTCGGAGAGAGCGGTGATGTCGCCCGCCGTCGCCCGGCCCCATCCCACCCGCGCCATCGGCCAGCCATCGGCATATTGCAGCAGCAGCGCCCCCGCCGCCTCCGATGCCGCCGCAATCCCGCCGTTCAGCCGTGGCGGCCGTGCCAAGCTGGCCGGCTGCAGCGAGGAGGGCGCGTGGATGCCGCAGTCACTCGCGACCTTTCCGCACAACACGGTGTTCAGCCGCGCCACCAGCGGCTGCGCCTCGCGATCCCATCGCCCCAGCCCTGCCGGCCCGATCGCCGCATTGGCCGCTTCATCGGCCTTGGCCGGCGAGAAGACCAGATTGCCCCAGGCGCCGGAGGGAAACAGCGGATCCCGCTCGCCCTGCGGCCGGTGCTGCGCAACCACGCCGCAGCCCGGCGCGACGGCAGCCGCATAGACCTGCGCCGTGCGGATCGTCCGCTGGAAGCTGTTGGCCATGACGTTGAGCGCACCGGCTTCGGGACAGCCGCTCGCGGGGATCACCCCATAAGCGCTCAACCATTCGCGGTCAGCCGCGGCGAGGCGCGCGATCGCCGCGGCGCCATGCTCGGTTAGCGCGCCCGGCTCGCCCGCCCATGTCGGCCACGGCTGCGGCATCTTGCCGAATGCGGGCGTCGGGCGATCCGGCGAGCGAACACCATGGCGCATCAGCAGCACGACGCGCTCCACCTGCCACCCACGCGGCAAATGAAGCCGCCCGGCGCCAGCGTCCTGCAGCGCGTTCGGCCGCTCCTGCGCCTTTCGTGCGGGTTCCTGCGCGCTCGCATGCCCCTGCGCCGTCGCTGCACCACCGGCGAGCAGACCGATGCCCGCGATTGCCGCCGCGACCCGCCGCTGCATCTTCATCATGCCACCTTCACCCCGGCCCGCCCGTTCACGTCGGGGATCGCGATAGCCAGAGGCGCATCGCGGATGCAATCGCGCGGGTCGTCGCTGCGCTCGCGCGGCAGGGTCCGGCTACGCCCTCAGCCCTTGTTCTTGCGCGCGAACATGATCGCCACGGCGGTGCGATTGTTCACGTACAGCTTGGAATAGATCCGGTTCAGATGGGTCTTCACCGTCCCCTCGCCGATGCTGAGCGCGCTGGCGATTTCGCGGTTGGTGCGCCCATCGGTGATCAACTGGGTGATCTCCCGCTCGCGGGGGGTCAGTTCGGCGATCGGATCGGGCGCCTCGCGAAACGCGGAAGCGCGCGCGATTGCCGGCTGCACGATTTCCGACGGCAGCCAGCGCGCGCCACCGAAAACCTGCTGCAACACCTGGGTCAGCGTTTCCGGCGCCGCTTCCTTGAGCACGATGCCGGCAACGCTTGCGGACAGCGCCTGTACCACCTGAAGATCGCTGATACAGGCGGTGAGCAGGACGACGCGCACCGGCCATTGCTCCCGGTTCACGCGCTGCAGCACCTCCAGCCCTGACAAGCGCGGCAGCGCGAGGTCGATCACCGCAACGTCCGGCCGGCAAGCGGCGATCATGCCCAACGCCTCCATGCCATCGGCGGCGCAGCCCACCAGCTCCATGTCCGGCTCGGCAGCGATCAGATCCGCCAGCCCGCGCAGCAGCAGCGGGTGATCGTCGCACAGCATCACCCGGATCATGCCGCCAGCCTCACGAGCGGCAAGGTGATGCTGAGCGCCAGCCCCGTGCCCTGGCGCGCCACCGCGAGCGATCCGCCCAGCTCCTCCACCCGCTTGCCGATCGAGGCGGGATAAGGAACCGGTCCGGTGCCGCCGCCCGACCCGTCATCCGCGATGCTGACGAACAGCGCGTCGCGCGCCCGTTCGAACAATACCTCCACCCGGCGAGCGCCGCCGTGCCGCGCGGCGTTGGCGGTGGCTTCGGACAGCACAAGGCACATCTCCGCGGCGATCGCCTCGTCCACGGTCAGGTTCGGCGGGCGTACTTCCAGTGTCACCCGGCACGTCCATTGCTCGCCCAGCGGCGCGACGAACATCTGCAGCTGATCGGCCAGCAACTGCCGCCTGGTCGATGTCTGGCGCGTGTCGCTGACCAGACGGCGGATCCGCCCCTGGATCGCTTGAAGCTGGTTGCGCATCCGCCCCAGCGCGCCGCTCTCCCCCCCATCCCCCGGCGCTGTCCCCACCGCCTTTTCGCGCGTGGCGGCATCAAGCTGGATCACCGCCGCGGTCAGATCCTGCAGCACGCTGTCGTGCAGGTCCCGCGCCAGCCGCACGCGCTCGCGCAGCGAGGCGGCGGAGGCGAATTCCTGCACCAGCGCATATTGCTCCAGCTCGATGGCGATGCGCGACGCGACGATCCGCATCAGCAGGCTCATGTCGCTTTCGCGCCAATGCGGGTTCGCCACCAGCACTGCGCCGCTGAACCGGATGGTGTCGAACCGCGACACGAATACCGCCCGCCAGTGATCAGCAACCGGCCCCGCTGACGCCGCCAGGCGCCCGTGCAGCTCCGCCCGCTGCGCCGGCCCGAGTTCGTGCACCGCCCGCTGGCTGGACAGGTCCGTGGCGATATTGCCCCCCGCGAACGTGGGGAGGAAACGATATTGCTGGCCGTCCCAGATTGCGGCGCAATGCATGTCCTGATCAAGATCGCGCCAGATCACGATGATCGCTTCCGATCCCAGCACGCGATTGGCATGGGCCAGCGACGTGGTCAGCCACGGCCGATCCTGTTCGGGCACGATCTCGTGCGGCCAATCCGCCAGTTCGCGCAGACGCGCGCCGCTGCGGCTGCGATAATTGGCGAAATAGCCGAGCAGCAACACGCTGGTCCAGCAGAAGGCCGATCGCATGATCAGCAGGTTCAGTTCGGATTCGCCGTCCGTCAGATCGCCGATGCCCACCAAAATCAGGATCAGCTGCAGGCACGCCGCCACCGTCAGCGTCCCTGCCCAGCTCCAGCGGATCGCCGCCGAGACGAGCATGAACGTGAAGGCGATGAAGAACGGGCTTTCCAGTTCCCCGGTGATGTGCACCAGGATGCCGACCGTGCCGATGTCGGAGGCGGTGCTCAGCACTTGCCAGGTCAGCCGTGAGCGGATGCCGAGCGGCACCAGCAGCAGCACGATCGACAACGCCAGATAGCCCGCCAGCACCCAGTAAGCGATGCCGGCCAGGTTCAGCGGCTGGGTTGGATCCAGATAGATGGCGGTCAGCGCGCAGGTGGCGATCAGCAGCCGCCCGATCCCGATCAGCTGTTCGGGATCCGCATCGAACATCGCGTGGTGGATGTTGGCAGCGGGCGGAGCGGGCGACGACGACATCATCGTACTTTAGTTCACCCCTGCCGGGCTTCGGCCGCCCTTGCGGCCATCACCCGTTTGCGCCCGCCGCCGCGGCTCCCCCTCCGTGCCGCACGCATTGTCGGCAAGCGAACACGCTCGTTCTGCCATCGGCTGTTCCTTTCCGTCCGACGTTGCCGCCCCAGTCTAGGGCCGGCTCGGCGCGGCGACACTGCTGAACGGTATAGCCTGCGCGTCGCACGGGCGACGCGCGTGGATTACCCCTGCCGGGGGGAGGCGAGCGCCGGCTGGCACGCCCTCCCCTCACCCTTCCGCACGGAAAGTCACCACCAGCTCGTCGCGGTAGGTGCCGGCGGCCGCGCGCGGCTGCGGATCGACGTCGATGCGCAGATCCAGCGCCAGCGGCGTTTCGGGTGTGGTGACGAAACGCTCGACAGTGCCCGCCGCGTCAAGGCTGATCGGTCGGCCGGAGGCGGACAGGCGATAGGGAATGCCCCTCGCGCCGGCCTGGTGGCGAAGCACGCCGCCATTGGCCGACTGAAAGGTCAAAGAAACATCTGCATTGGCCGTCACGTCAAAGCCCAGCGTGCGGGACACCCCGCCCTCCAGGCTGCCGAGATCCACCACCCCGCCCGCCGCCCCCGGCGTGAAATCGCGCGAGGAGACGCTCAGCACCGACGGCACGGCCGTCGTGATCGCCAGCGGCGCCTGCACCACCAGTTCGGGCGCGCCATCGCCTATCCGGTACAGCCGGATCACCGCTTGCCCGACGTAATTGCCGGCCCGCACCACTTGCCCCGGCGGGATCGACACGAACAGCGCCAGGCTCTGCGATCCCAGCCCCTCGCCCGATGCACCCACCAGCCGCGAAAATGTCGTCCCTTGCACATCATCCGACAGCAACGACGGGCCGTTCGGCGATTGCAGCACGTCGAAGCCAAGCCGCCCGCCGCCCGCCGACACCAGGAACGCACCGTCTGCTGGCCGTTCGGCCGTCAGATACCATTGGCACGGCTCGCCATCGTGCAGCACCACCACATCGGTCTGCTCCAGCGTCTCGCCAGCGGTCGGCTCATAGCCGCGCCCGTAAATGCCGCGCCACGCCGCCTGGCCGGCGAGCCTAAGCTCGAGCTGGCAGGGCGCGCCGGTTCCCGGCAATGCGGTGGGAAGCGCGGCCTGTGCGGGCTCCTCCAGCCCGGGCAGCGGCGCTGCGCCCGCTGCCCCCGGCATGGCGCCAAGCAGCCATGCGGCCATCGCCGCGGCCAGCCTATTTCGCATCCTGTGTCTCCCGCATCATGTCCAGCCGGATCGGCGCCTCGATCCGCACTGGGCCGGTGTTTCCGGCGGGCACCTTGATCGTCGTGGTTACGCTGCGCCCGGCGACCGGCACGGTGATTTCATAGGTGGCGCCCTCTTCCAGCCCATCGAGGAAGAAGCGGCCCGATCCGTTGGTGAAGATCAGCTTCGGCTCGATCTCCTTGCCACCGACGCGCCGTGCCTCGCCCGACAGGTACGGCAGCGGCGCGCCCGTGGCATCGGCGAGCACGCCAACCACGGCGGCGGTGCCACCGCCGCTCGCCTGCGCCGGACGCAGCAGATAACCCGAGCGATAACCTGGCTTCAGGTTGAACACGGATCCGGCGCCCGGCGGTGTGCGGTCGCCGCGCTGATCGATCTGGATCGAACGCTCCAGATAGGGTTGCAGGTCGGGAATGACCGCCGCGCCCAGCCAGTCGGTATAAGCGGCGTAGCGGGTATCGGCCGATCCGAAGCCGGTACGCGGCTCCACGGCATAATCACCCTCCTTGGGCGCCTCGACAATGGCGAAACTGTTCACCACCGGGCGGGAGACGGCAAAGGCGCCGTCCGCCATCACCAGCGCGGTGCCGAAGCCGAGCGAGGTGCGCAGGTCGCGGATACCCGGCGCGGCCGTGCGCACCACATCGGCAAAGCCTTCGAACCGATTGCCGACATAGCTGCCGCGCACATATTGCCGGTCCGCCCCGTCGCGCCGCTCCACCCCGGCACTGAGCCCGGTCGCGCCGATGCCCAGCGCCGCGATGCGGTTATATTCCAGCCGTGTCGCATTATCGCGGGTCGAATAGCTGCCGGAGACGGTGCCACGGCCCAGCGGTACGAACAGCGCGACATTGGCACTGAGGCCGCCGTCGCGGCGGGCGCGGACATAATCCAGGCTGGCCGAAACCGTCCCGAACTGCGCCTGATAGGATGCGCCCACCCCCACGAACCAGCGTTCGCCGCCGGCACCCTTGTCGCCAAAATCCCGCAGCCGGTCATAGCCGCCCGACAGTTGCAGCCGTGTGCGGTCGTTCAACCACTGGCCGTAGCGGGCCTGCGAGGAAATCGCGGTGTAATTGCCGCCGAACAGGCCATCGAGCGTGCGGAAGTCGCGCCCGGTCAGCTGGACCTGCGCGTCGAACGATCGGCCGCGCAGCTGATCGGCATCGCGCCACGAATATAGCAGCAGCGCCGATGACGTCGCCAGCGATGGCTGGCGAACGTCGGTGCTTGCCGTCACGAACAGGGAGCCGAACGGCGACGCCCAGGTCACTTCCCCGCCCAGGTTGGTGAACCGCTCGTTTCCCTCGATGCTGCCACCCACGGTCAGCACGTTGTTCACGCCGTATCGGGCATAGCCGAGCACGTTGAAGTCATCGCGATTGTACCGGCGCAGCCCGCCCTCGTCGCGATAGGGGACGCCGGCATTGGCGGAAAACTCGAACATGCCGGGCGCCAGCAGGTCGATGTCGTAAAAGGCGGGAAAGCGGATCGTCTCCACCTCGCCGCTGGCATAGGTGATGCGGATCTCCACATCGTTGGTGGCGGAGGGCAGCAGGGAGAAATCCTGCAGTGAATAGCGCCCGGGCGGCAGCGAAAAGGTCCGCCCGCCCCGCCCGTTGACCAGCACGTCGACGCGCGCCGGACGGTCGATCTCGAAATCGCGCGCGCCGCCGGGGCGAATGTTCAGATAAGGGTCGATGCGATATTCACGGCGCGCCGACAGGCCCATGATGCGGCCGCCACGCTGATAGGAGCGCCGCCCGATCGACAGGTCGCCCAGTTCGTACCGGATCAGCCGGTCGACATCGTCATAGGTGACGCGAAAGTCGCCCCGGCTCCACTTGCGCTCCCCCTGTTCGGCATAGCGAAGCCGCCCCTGCACGGCGACGCCGCCGATGTTCAGCCCCAGATCCGCATCCGTGGCAAAGCCGGAAAAGCCGCTGTCGCCGCGTGTGTTCTGCGCAACCACGTCCATGCCGCCACGAACGGAGGCGTAAGCGGAAACGCCAGCCTGCTCCACAAAGGCCATCTCCGGCCGCGCCCGCGTGCCGCGCATCCGGATCACGCGGGCCGAGCGCATCGCCATCGGCACGCCCACGGTCAGCACCAGCTCGCCCGGATCAAACGCGACCGTGAGGCCGAGTGTGCGCAACGCCGCAAATCCGACCCGCTCACCTTGCCGGGCCAGCGCCTGGAACGCCTCCTTGTGCGCCTCCACCATGATCGGCAGCAGCACTTCGGTGACGAAGGCGCTTTCGATCTGCCCCTCGCCGGCGGGATCGATCATGAACGCCCCGACGGGCGACCCATCCACCACCACGATATAGCGTCCTGCCGCCACCGGCGGACGTTCCTTGCCGAACACGCGGCGGAAGATTTCGTCGGCCGACGGCGTGGCCTCGGCCGGCGCTGCCGGCGCTGCCTGGCCCTGCCCTGTCGCCGCAGCCTGCGTCCTTGATGCCGCCGCGGTCTTCTGCGCCTCCGCTGTGGCGGTTGCCGCCGCCGTCCCCTGCGTCGCAGCGGCTTCAGCTTCCGGCCGCGGTGCCGCGGCGGCGAGTGCTGCCGCCGCCGTTGACCGCCCTGGCGCATGGCTTTGCGCGATCACCATCGAGGGCAGGCTCGCGGTTGCCGAGAGCAGCGCGAGACGCCCGAGCCCAACCAGCCGGGCCACGGCTCAGTTCAGCGTGATATACTGGGTGGATAGCTTGCCGGACAGCGCGTGCCCCTTGAGATCGGCGGGCATGGCGATCCGCACCACGCGCTCGACCCCCGGCAGGATGTTGAGGCCGGAAAGCGATTTCACCGCCTCCCCTTCCAGGCGGTACGGTCTGCCGTCCGCGGTCAGATCCAGCACCGGCTTGTCGAGGATCGCGCGGCTGGTCCCTTCCGATTTGATGCGCAGTTCCAGCTCGTCCGCGCCTTCGGCATTCTTCACCGCCGACACCCCGGTCAGCGTCGCCTTTGCCTGGCGGTTCTCGGGCATGATGTAGAGCGCCGCTTCGTAGCGATAGCGCATGGTGAGATCAGCGGTCAGATCCTTGCGCACCTGCTCCTTGAACTGGATCGGCAGCTGCTCGGTGACGATGCGATAGGCGATTTCCTTCGCAGGCGCCGTGTCGCCGACCCATTGCACGCGAAAGCTCTGCGACGATTTGGGCGGGATCACCATTTGCGGCGGCGAAACGATGATATTGTCGTCGTCGGCGGTCAGCGTGTCGGTGCCGTCCGACTTCTGCGTGCGCTGAAACGCCTTCACCTCGATGGCGATCGGCACGTCATGGGTATTGGTCACCACGGCGGTCTGCGCGGCGCGCGCGCCCGACGGCGTCAGCTGGATGACGATGGGCTTCAGGTCATAGGCGAGCGCTGACGTGCTGGCGCAGGCGGCCATGGCGAAGCCGGCCAGGCCAAGCGCCCGGCGTGAATGGTTGAACATATCGTTTCCCCCGAAAGCGATGGTGCACCGATCGGCCCGGACCCGCGGCACGAAACGGGGGGAAGGGGAGCGACCCCCTCCCCCCAGCCGCGACATCCTAAGACCGGGGGTGCTTAGAAGTTCGCGGCAAGCGTGATGGTCAGCTCGTCCGAATAGGTACCAGCGACTTCGTAGTTCGTCAGACCGTTGAACTGCAGGTCGAGGTTGCCGGTGCGGGTGCCGCCGTTCAGCAGGATGTTGGTCCAGTCGTTGTCGTTCACGATCACGACCGGCGCGTTCTTCATCGCGGCCGAGCTGGTGCTGGTGGCGCCGATGCCCAGGCCAAGGAAGCTGGCTTCGACGTCATAGCGCACGTTGACCGAACCGTTCGATTCGGCGTGACGCATGCCGCCGTTCAGCGACTGCAGCGACACCGTGTAGGGCGAGTTGCAGGCATAAGCGATCGTCAGAACGCCCTGGTTGCCGGTTTCGCTCATGTTGACGTTGTAGGTGCCGCTGCCTTCCGGAAGCAGTTCGCAGTTGCTGGCGACGGTGCCGGACAGCGCCAGCTTGTACTGCTCGGAATCCTTGCCGACCTGTGCCGACGCCGAAGATGCTGCAACCATCGCGATCGCGGCGGCCGAAATAAGAGCGAGAGCCTTCATGATTACCTCCTGTTGGTCATGCTGGGTCTGCAAGTGATGACCTCCCCCCCGACCAGTTTTCGTGGCGCCGTCATGCGCCGTGACTGTTCGGCTGAAGCTGTCTTGCCCCCCGCCAACAAGGTTGCGATCTCAGTGCCTGCGCAACAATCACGCATCGGACGCGCCCGGTGCTCTTCGGAAACCGGTGCTGCGTCCGAGGGTTGGCCAGCGTATCAGAAGACAGGAACGCCGCGTCTTTCGACGGCGCGGCGTGGATTGTTCACGCGATGGACGCGAGAATACTCACAAAGGGGCATCGATGTGCAACTATCGACGCACTCCTACTGACATCTTCGTAAATTGGATAATGTCTGCTTAAGGAAAGATGAACGGGCCGGACGGGGCTGGCCTTGTTCATCAGGAGGGGGTTTTTCATGCAAGACGCGCTGCGCGCGGTGCTGCTGTGCACCAACAGCATTTGGCGGGAAGCCATCGCCGCTGCGCTGAAGCTTCAGAATATTGAGGTTATCGCGTCGGCTGCACCTGCTGACGGTGAAGCTCGCGGGGCAGATGTGGCGCTGGTGGCCGCGGATCTTGATCCCGCCGGGCTCGGCGACGAGGTGGCGGCATTGCCGATCGACAATTGGGTGGTGATCGGCGGTCCGGCGCAGCAATCCCTGGTGGCGCAGCTTCAGGGCGCCGGCCGCAGCGTGTCGCTGGCCTCACCGTCGCTGAACGGGCGTCAGCTAGCCCATGTCGCCGCCCTCGCCGCGCTTGGCCAGCCGACCTGCACCACCCCCGCCCTGTTGCCCGATCAACCCCGCGACAGCGATACGCTGGACCAGGCCGGGCTTGATGACGAACAATGGCAGCTGATGCGCTGCCTGTCGGAAGGGCTGTCGAACAAGGAAATCGCGCGCCTTCATCAAACGTCGGAAGGCGCGGTAAAGGCGCGAATTCGCGTGCTTCTGTCGCGGCTTGGCGTCACCAACCGCACGCAGGCGGCGGTGATCGGGGCGCGCGCCGGCCTGCGGCTGGAGCGCGCCGCGGCCCGTCCCAGGCTAGTGTTCGAGGCGCCGTGCCGCCCCCAGTCATCGCTCTACGCGCTCGCCAGTTGACGCGTTTCGGCACCCTTGGGAGACCAGGGGCACCTTAACTTTAGAACCTTTGCCGTAACGGTCTTGTGCGCTTGAACCATTTCGTGCGATGACCGCGCGAACAAGCTTCAATCGACGCGCGGGGCTCCGGCATGAATGCAATCACCAGCCAGATCGGCGATCTTGCCGAGGCGGGCGAACGGATGATCGAACGCCTGCGGCGCAAGGCGTTTTTGCCCGAAAGCCGCAAGGGGCTCAACGTCCGCTTCGGCATTGCCGAGGCGGCAGCATTGCTCGGCTGCTCCACCAATCGCATCCGCATGGCGGAAGAGGACGGCCGCTTGCCGCCGCCACCGGCCAGCGAGACAGGGCGGCGCCTGGGCTATACCGTGGAGGAGCTGCTCCACATGCGCCAGGTGCTCGGCGCCTCCCCGGCCCGTGCGCCGCTCGACGTGCCGGCGATCATCGCGGTGCAGAACTTCAAGGGCGGCGTCGGCAAGTCCACCGTCACCACCCATCTGGCGCATTATTTCGCAGTGCAGGGCTATCGCGTGCTCGTCGTGGATTGCGACAGCCAGGCGACCACCACCACGCTGTTCGGCTTCAACCCGCATTTCAACATCGCGCGCGAAGAAACGCTTTACCCCTATCTCTCGATCGACCCGACCGAGGCCGATCTCGCTTATGCCGTGAAGCGCACGCCGTGGCCGAACGTAGATCTTATCCCGTCCAACCTCGAATTGTTCGACGTGGAATATGAGCTGGCGGCGGCCGGGTCGAACGGGCAATCGGTGCTCGCTGCCCGTTTTCGCAAGCTTAAACAGGGGCTTATCGACCTCGCCCGCGATTATGACGTGGTGATCCTCGATCCGCCGCCCGCGCTGGGCACGATCAGCCTTGCGGTGATGCAGGCGGCCAATGCGCTGCTCGTGCCGCTGGCGGCCACCACGCCCGACTTCTGCTCCACGGTGCAGTTCCTGTCGATGATGGACCAGGTGCTGCGTCAGCTGGAGGGTGCCGGCATCGCCGTGGATTACAGTTTCGTCCGGCTGATCTGCTCCAAGTTCGACGCCAACGATCCCAGCCACGCGATGGTGCGGGCCATCATGGAGCAGAGCTTCGGCTCTGCCCTGCTCCCCGTCCCGATCCTTGATTCGGCGGAGATCAGCCACGCCGCCCTGCGCATGATGACGGTGTATGAGCTGGAAAAGCCGATCGGCACGCCCAAGACGCACAAAAGGTGCCGCACCAACCTGGATGAAGCACTGGGGCAGATCGAGCAACTGGTCCGTCAGGGCTGGGGCCGGGTGGCGCCCGCGCGCGAAGAGGATGTCATTCATGCCGCGGCCTGATCAGCGCCGCCACCCACTCCCGCCCGCCTCTTTCCTACAGAGGCGTGTTCCGCATATGTTCCGCGCGGTGGAGACCTTCGATGGCGCGTAAACAGTCAGACTATCTTGCCGGCCTGCTGGCGGACGATGAACCTGCCCCCGCGCCGGCGCCGAGCAGCGCGCCGGAGGCCGCGATCATCGCCCCGGTCCCAGCGCCGGCGGCGAGCACGCCCAGCCCTGCCCCGCTTCCCTCCCCTGCACGCGAGCGGTTGCGCGGCACCACGCTCCTTGGCCGCGAATCTGCGCTGGCGCGGGTGGCGTCGGGCGAGGTGCGTCAGGTCACACAATTGCTGCTGAATCCCGCGCGCGTGCGGATCTGGCCGGGAAATGCCCGGTCCTATGCGCATCTTAGCGAGGAAAGTTGCCGCGAGCTGATCGATTCCATCGTGGCAGAGGGCGGGCAGAAGGTGCCAGCCGTTGTCCGCCGGGTGGAGGGCGATCCGGACTATGACTATGAGGTGATCGCCGGAACGCGCCGCCACTGGTCGATCTCCTGGCTGCGCGCGCACAGCTATCCCGACATGATGTTCGTGGCGCAGGTCGCGGTGCTGGACGATGAGGCCGCCTTTCGCCTCGCCGATCTGGAAAATCGCGCCCGCAAGGACGTCTCGGATCTCGAGCGCGCCCGCAATTATGCCGCCGCACTGAAGAGCCATTATGGCAATCACCTCACGCGCATGGCGGAGCGGCTGAAGCTCTCCAAGGGCTGGTTGTCGAAGATGTTGAAGGTCGCCAGCCTTCCCGACGTCGTGATCCAGGCCTTTGCCTCGCCGGCCGACGTGCAGCTGAAGCCGGGCTACACCCTGGCGCAGGCGCTGGACGACAAGGCTGCGGCGCCAGCCATTCTGGCGAAAGCCAAGTCATTGGCGCGGGACCAGAAAATGCGCCGCGATCACGGCCTGGCGCAGTGGAATGCGACGGAAGTGGTGCGCCAGTTGATCGAAGCGCCCCGTGCCTCGAACGGCGCGGCGGCCGAACCCTGGACATGGACGACCAATCACGGTCGCCCGGCCCTTACCATTCAGTCCGCCAATCGGCAGGGGGTCACCATTCGCCTTCATTCCGGTTCGGGCGCCAGTCACGATGATCTCGCCACGGCATTGCGCCAGGCACTCGATCATCTCGAAGCAGAGGGGCGGGGCTTGCAGCGTTGAACCACGCCGGCGCCTCAACTTTCTCAACATTCGCCGGGGCGGCTGATGTTTCCCCGGGGAAACAGCCGCGCGGTCGTCGGGCACATCAGGCGTCTGCGTTCCCCCCGATACGCCGGCTTATGGCGGCCCATGCGGGCCGGCCGGGTAGTGCCCTTGCGTGTGTTTCCCCGGGGAAACGCCACACAAACGGCAATGGCCCTCGCCTCCCCTGCCGACGGCCGCGTCATGGCCGTACGACCCTCGGACACCTCACTGCGGCGCGACCGCCACATGACCGCTGCCCGCACGTTGCGCTTGGCTCGGCACCTGCCGGGTGGCGGCACATGTTTCCCCGGGGAAACCGTGCATGACCAAAGCGACCCGCGAGACTGCATCGAACCAATTCGATCTGTTCCTCCCCTATGTCGCCGATCTCGCGCTGCGCGACCAGCGCGAGATGATGGAGCGGCCTTTCTTCAGCCTCGCCAAGTCGAAGCGGGTAAAGCCAATCGATTATCGCAGCCCTGACGGGAAGCTGTGGGTCCATGTCTCCGCCAATCCCGATTATGGCATGGCGACGATCTGGGATGCCGACATCCTGATCTACTGCGCCAGCGTGCTCGCCGACATGGCGCGCCGCGGCGTCAACGATGTGCCGCGCAAGCTGCACCTCATGCCCTATGACCTGCTGCGCGCGATCGGGCGGCCGACTACCGGGCGCGCGTATGAGCTGCTCGGCCAAGCGCTCGACCGGCTCGTTGCCACCACCATCAAGACCAACATCCGGGCCGAAAACCGCCGGGAAGCCACTTTCAGCTGGCTCGATGGCTGGACCCAATTGGTCGATGAGAAGACCGAGCGGTCGCGCGGCATGACCATCGAACTCAGCAACTGGTTCTGGGAAGGCGTGATGATGACGGGCGGCGTCCTGTCGATCGACCGCGCCTATTTCGATCTGACCGGCGGACGCGAGCGCTGGCTCTACAAGGTCGCGCGCAAACATGCCGGCGGTGCCGGTGAGGCTGGCTTCGCCATCTCCATGCCGACCTTGTTCGAAAAGTCGGGCGCAGAGGGCCAGTACCGCCGCTTCAAGTTCGAGATTGCCCGCATTGCCGAGAAGGATCCCCTGCCCGGCTATACGCTGGCGCTGGAGCAGCCAGCCGGCAAGCGCGAGCCTGCCTTGCGCATGCGCCGCCGCAGCGATCCGGCGAGCACGTCACCGGAACCCGCATCAGAGCGGCAGGCCAAGCCCCGCGCGCGTACGAAGGCCAAGGACGCAGAACAGCCTGCCTTGGCGATCTCGAACGTGCCCCCTGCCCCACAACCCAAAGCCGACGCGGTGAATCCGGCGCCGCTAGGTTCCGCTGGTCGTGAGGGCGCACCCACCAAAGCTAATGCACAGGAACATCAAGCCAGCGGCGACGCTGCTGCCCCTGTATCCGAGCCGCTAATGCTGGACGGCGGCGCGGTGCAGCCCTGCCCCCTGCCCGTCACGCCGTCCGAGCCACCAGCAGATCGTTTCCCCGGGGAAACGCCGTCCCCCGAGCGCACCGCTGAACTGTCCGCCGCCGCGGCCATGATCCGTCGTTCGGTCAAGGGCCTTGCGCATCGGGTAACCGCCGGCGAACTCACGGACGCAACGCTTGCCACCCTCAAGGCAGAATGCCCCGGTTGGGACTATCAGGCATTGCACGAGGAGTTCCGGCAGTGGCTCGCTGCCGACCCTGCGCGCACTCCGGTGAGCTATCAGAACGCGTTCATCGGCTTCGTGAAACGCTGGGACGCCAAGCACCGCCATCACCTCGGCCGCTAATTCCGCACCGCCGCGCCATGGCGCCCGCGGAAAGCTCAACGCCAATCCTGCTTCGTTGCCCGAACCAATCACTCCCGACCGCCTCAGCGCGTGGGCGCCCAGCCAACCGGCGCGGGTCGCGCAGCCTCTTGCTGCCCCGGTACCGACTTCCGCAAGCTGGGGCGCTCAGGTGCAGAACCGCAAGCTGCGAGCCAGCGCTATGCTACCAAGAAATGCCAACCGTGGATCGAGGCGCGGTACGGCAGCCCCGAGCAGTGGCGGTTGCACAGTGTCGGAGCAGACGAGCGAGGAACTCGATCTCCACAGGGTCCCAAACGCGGCAGGAGCGATTGGAAGCAGAACGCATCAGCCGGGACGCGCGACACCGTCAGCTGCTGCCCCAATTACCCGCGTCGATTTGCGAGGGAAGGGGGCCGTCACCAAGCGAAACGACAGACCGAACCAGCGTCGCCGTTCCCGAAGTGTCGGGAAATCCGGAGCGTCAGCAGATCCGTCCGTGCAAGATCCGCACATTTGAACGTCTCCAACACCCATGCTGCCGGAATTGATTCAATCCTCGGCATCGAAAGGCAGCATTTGCCAGCCCATCGACACTCCAGGAACAATCACCGCACCTCCGGGAACGCTCTCCCGACACATCAGGAACGCCCCTGCCGGATCTTCAGGAACGCAAACACGACACAACGGGAACCGCAGGACCGCAGGTTAGCTTGCGTCTACAATGGCTTAGCAGGCACCGAAGGCCTCGCTAACTCTCTAACCTCTACAATGAACCCCTTAACAGGTGCGAGATATATGGTTTGATGGGGAAGAGGGATTTATTGAACCAAAGCGATCGAGCGTGCATATAACGG
This sequence comes from Sphingomonas sp. IC4-52, assembly GCF_020707225.1. NCBI lineage: Bacteria > Pseudomonadati > Pseudomonadota > Alphaproteobacteria > Sphingomonadales > Sphingomonadaceae > Sphingomonas > Sphingomonas sp. IC4-52. The sequence goes on from NZ_JAJFEU010000005.1 coordinate 214,404, forward strand.
ACAAGGAGTGCACCCATGCTTGCCGCTTTCCTCGACGACATCCGCGATGCCGACATGATCGCGCCGCGCCGCATGGCCGAACGGTTGCGCTTGCCGATGTCTCGTCTCGCCAAGCTGGCCCATGTCAACCGCAACACCATGACGGCGCGGCCGGAAAGCCCCGCGGTGCAGGCCAAGCTTGGTGAAATCGCCCGGATCATCGCCCGCGCCGCTGAACTGGCGGGGGATGAGGGGAGGGCGATCATCTGGTTCAAGCATCAGCCGATTGCCGGCTTCGGCAAGACGGCCGAGGAGCTGGTGGAGGACGGCCACGCCGATGCCGTGATGTGGACACTGGAAAGCATGGATCAGGGCGCCTACGCCTGATCCGCCGCCGATTGCGCTGCGGTCGACCCGCCCACCATGGCCAAACCGCCTCTCTCGCCGCTTCAGGGCCGTTTCTGGCGCATGTTGGGCATCCGCTGGCAACATCGGCCCTATGACAGCGGATCGCACCTCACGGGCGGCCGCTGGAACCCGCCGGGTACGCCGGCCCTGTATCTGTCGGCGGATTACAATACTGCGATCCAGGAGATGCATCAGGATCTGATCCGGCCGGGCACGCTGGTGGCATTTGACGTCACCGCCGATGCGATTGCCGACCTTACCGATGCCGATCCCTCGATCACCGCTTGTTTGTGGCGCGAGATCCACATGATCCACAAGCAAGTGCCGCCCAGCTGGGCCGTGGCGAGCGACCTTATCGCGCGTGGCGCTGACGGCGCCATCGTGCCATCCGTTCAGCACCGCGGTGGCCGCAACCTCGTGCTGTGGCGCTGGCACGCGGCCGGCCGGGCAGGGGAGGGGGCCGAACTGACCCTGCTCGATCCGGAGGCGTTGCTGGGCGGCTCCTGACCCCGCGCAGGGTAGGGTAGGGGGCGAACAGTCGCGCCGCTCGCCCCCCGGAACGATCAGGCCGAAACCGCCTGCGCCGCTGCCCCTGCGATCCCCAGCAACAGGGCCGGCGCAATCTCCGCCGGATCGAACGTGAACCGCGATTTCATCGGATCGTTGCTGACCGGCTCTGCAACGACGCCCAGCGCCAGGCAGGCCGATACGCTCGCCTTGGAGAAGCAGTGGATCCGGTCCCCGGCGGTGCGGAGCAGGAGCAGCGTTCGCCCGCCCTCGCCAAGCCGGATCCGCACGTCGGGAACATTGGTGAAGTAAACCTCCAGCGGCACCGGGCAGCTGTCGATCAGGGCATCCACCAGGCGAGTCCCCGCATCCGACAGCTTGTGCCGGAACGCCAGCTCGCCACGGCTCAGGCCCTCGTCCTCGGCCAGTTCCATCACTTGCTCATCCGCCTCGACGCCGGCGGCGGTATAGGCTTCCACCAACGCGCGCGGGGCCGGTCGCCGACGCGCCACCCGATTAGTGTAAACCTGGCGGTCGAACGCCCGCAGATCATCCGGGAAGATCGTTTCCAGCGCGGCGCTGACCTCGGCCGCCTGGATGCCGGCACGGTGGGTGCCGATGGCGATGCAGGCGTTGCAGATCGGACGAAATTGTTCGACCAACGCGGTCTCGGCCGGGCGCAGCCATTGTTCGCGCACCCATTCACCGCGTTCCTGCCCCTCGGCACCGGCAAGCAGCGCTTCCCAGCCGGCCGGTAGGGGACGGAACAGGCAGGTGATCCGCGCCAGCAGCTCGTCAGGCGAGGCGCCGCGCAAGGTTGCCCAGTTCGCGCGGGCAAAGGCCGCCTTTTGCGCGGTACAATGCGATCCGCTCAGCAGCGCATGCGGCATTGCCGTGCGGCAATCGGTATCCCGGCCGCTCGGCAGGCAAGCGGCGAGATCGTCGACCATGCCCGTTGCATCCTCTGCCCGCAGCACGGCGTTGAGCGGCGTCGGGCTGAAGCTGATCGCCTTGGCGCGCAGGGTCTGTCCCACGACATGCAGCTTCCAGCGTTCCAGCACCGGCAGATCCGGATCCGCATCCTTGCCGACGTGCAGCCCGATGTAGAACAGCGCACCGTCCAGGAAGAGCGCGTAGATCCCGGGCCCGCGCAAGGATGCCGGAACAGGATCAACGCTGATATGGGCGACGAGATTTGCCCAGGCGGGCTTGTTCGGGTGGGCGTCCACCTCTTTAACAGTAAGCAGGTCGTGCGCGGCAAAAGGCGGCATAATATCTCCTGTTGGTGGAGATATCTGCTGTCCTAAAACTTCCCTTCTGCACTATCCGGGTATTATCCGGCCGCAGCGTTAACCAAGACTTAGGATGTTGCAAGGTCCGCTAAGTCAAAGGGCCGGCCGTTCAACTGCTCGATACATCAACACGCCATCGCGTCACGGCGGCCCCTCACGCCGGTTGGCGCGTGGCCCGGCGCAGGACATCCACATAGCCGCGCGAGATCGCGTCATGCCCCTCGTAAAAACCGCGCTGGCTCAGCAACTGGTGCATCCGCGGCAGGCGATAGGGCGGCACGCCGGCGGCGAGGTGATGTTCAACATGGTAATTGACGTGGTTGGGCGCGATGAACAGCCGCTCCCACCAGCGGGCGAGGGTGGTGGAGGTGTTCATCCGCGGATCTGGGGAGCCGCGATCGGGCACCACGCCATGCTCGCCGATCTGCCGCAGCCGCACGATCACGGGGTAAACGAACAGTTCCGCGACCCACCACAGGCCATAAGCCCACCATCCGCCCGCCAGCGTTAGCGTCGCGAACAAGGCGCCGTGAAACGCCAGCCATGGCCAGTGTGTGCCCAGGCGAAAGCGCGAAAGCGTCCGGCGCAGGTCCCGGAACCCGGTCCGCCCGGTAATATCGCGCATGAACTTGCGGCGCAGCGACTCGCGCGAGATCGGATAGCTCGCGACAAAGCCGATATCCGGATCCTGCGGGGTTCCAGCATAGCGGTGGTGCGCCAGATGATAGGTGCGGTATGCCGTCAGCGAGAGGTTGATCGGTGTTCCCGCCAGCCACTGGCCAACCACTTCATTGGTGCGCCGGCTGCGGAACAATGCGTGGTGCGCACAATCATGCACCAGGATGCCGAGCCCGAGCTGGCGGCCGGCCAGGATCAGCACCGCGAGGACGATCGTCAGCGGGTTGGGCCAGGCGATCGCCAGGGCGAAGGCTGCGGCGATCAGGCCCCAGTTCATCGCGAATGCCGCCCATGCGCGGGAGTCGGAGCGCCGCGTCAGCGCCACCAGCTCCTCGGACGAGAGATATTCGGACACCTTCACGCTGGCTCTCCTCTCCGCCTTCTATATAACGCGTTTTCGCATGATGAGTCAAAGCGTGTTACATGATTGGCGCGATCCGGTGCTGCCGCGCTCCCTGGCGCTATGGTTGCTGTCGACCTCGGCACCGGCGCCGCTTTCCGCCGGCACGTTGATCGGCCGCGCGGCGATCTTCGGGATCGAGCCGGCGGCGGTACGGGTCGCGCTGGGGCGGTTGGTGCGGGAGGGCATGGCCCGCCAGCCGGAGCGCGGCGTCTATGCGCTCGGTTCGGCGGCGGCCGCGCTTCATGCCAAGGCGCGCAGCTGGATGCTGGTGGAGGCGAGCGTTCGGCCCTGGGCGGGCGCGTGGATGTTGGTGCTCACTCATCACCTCGGCCGCACCGATCGCTCCCGGCTTCAGCGTCGCGAGCGGGCGCTTCGCCTGACCGGGTTCGCGCATGCGGGCGCGGGCACATGGGTGAGGGCGGACAATCTGCGTCGCAGCGTGGCGGAGTTACGTAACGAACTCGGCGGGCTGGGGCTGGAAGGGGAGGCGCCGCTGCTCACCGGCTGCATCGCGGAGCCGGCACCGGATCGCAGCTACCGTGCCCTCTGGCCCGTGGATGCGCTGGAGCAGGGCTATCGTCATTGGCTGGGGGAAATGGCGGCGAGCGCGGCGCGGGTCGAGCATATGGCGACCCGCGACGCTGCTCGCGAAACCTATCTTCTCGGCCAGTCCGTGCTTCGCGCGATCAATTCCGATCCGCTGCTGCCGGCAGAGCTGATCGATGTCGATCTGCGCGGCCGGATGGTGGAGGCGATGAAGCGCTACAATGCGATGGCGCTCGGCCATTGGAGCAGCATCGCCTGACCCAGCCTCGCCCTTCCAGCGACCGCGGGGTTACTGCTGGGCGAACAGCTTCGTGCCGACCACGCCGATGATGATCAGCGCCAGAAACCCGATCTGCACCGCGCTCAGCCGCTCGCCGAACAACATGACCCCGAAAATGGTCACGCCCACGGCGCCAAGCCCCGTCCAGACCGCATAAGCGGTGCCCGCGGAAAGCCCGCGCATCGCGAGCGCCAGCAGCCCCATGTTCACGAAGCTCAGCGCCACCGGAATGATGGATCTCTGCCATCCGCCGCCCATCGCTGCCCATTTCAAGCTCAGCGCCCAGATGATTTCGGTAACCACGGCACAGCCAAGTATGACCCACGCCAAAAGCGTTCTCCTTGCGCGGGCTCTGACTGGGGAGGGCAGCGGCCGGAAACCCGAAAGAGGCGGCTGCGGCGCGCCTAATATCAGCAAGTTCGCGGGATGAAAGGGCTTGTGCGGCTGGCCGGGTCGCGCCGCGCCATGCCTGCCGGCACCGGCACGCCGCCCGCTGACGAGCCTTCTTTTCGGACAGCCAACACCGGCAGCGCGGCATCTTCAACAATTAAGGAGTTCTTTCGAAATGGCGCCTAAATGGTGGCATTGGAAACTTTGGCCTCGCGATGCGTTTCGATCTGTTCACCCTTTACTTTCTGGCGGTCGGCACGCTGCTCCTGAGTGCAGCGTTGACCGTGTGGGAGTGCCAGGCTCGTCCGCAGCGGCGGCGGGAATTGCGGCTGCTTGCCGCTGGCTATCTGATGCTGGCCGCGGGGTGCGTGATCGCCACCATCCGCAGCGAACTTCATGGCGTGTTCGGCTCGGCGCTGGGCAATCTCACCTTTGTCAGCGGCTATCTGCTGATCCTGAACGCGGCGGCTTCGTTCAACGGGCGCCGCTATGGTCAGCTCTCGGCCATCATGCTGGTTTCGCTTGCGCTGGCCTGGATCGTCGGTGGCGCGACCTGGCCGGAGGGCCTGTGGAGCTATATCGGCGGCATTCCCATCGCGCTGGCCGGGGGGCTGACGACCTGGGAGATGATCCGCAGCCGGGCATTGCGCGCGTTGCGTTCCCATCGCCTCGTGGTCGCCGTTCTGGCGATGCATACCCTGTTCTATTCGGCCCGGCTGTTCGTGCTGCCGGCGCTGGAGGCCACGCTCGGCCCCTCGATCATGTCGGTGGTGGCAAAGCTCACCATGTATGAGGGCGTGCTATATTCCGTCGGTCTGCCGATGGCGCTCCTCGCCGTGGTCCGCGAGGAATCGCATGCCCAGTTACTGGAGGCATCGCGCAAGGATTTCCTTACCGACCTCGGCAATCGGCAATGGTTCTTCGAACATGGCGAGCGGCTGCTCCACCAGCGCGGCGCCGATCAGCCGGTGTCGCTGCTCGCGTTCGATCTCGATCACTTCAAGTCGATCAACGATCGCTATGGCCATGCTACCGGCGACGAGGTTCTGAAGACGTTCGCCCGTATCGCGCGGACCACGCTTGGCCCCGGCGCTGCGCTGGCGCGGATCGGCGGCGAGGAATTTGTCGCGCTGTTGCCCGGCTTCGGGCGCAATCACGCCCGTGAGATCGGCCGTGTTCTCGCCGCCCGCTTCGCCGACACCGTTCCGGGTGACCCGCGTTCCCCGGGGCTTGAAGCGACGGTCAGCATTGGCGTTGCCGAATATGGCATGGGCGGCACCACGCTGGGCGAACTGCTGTCCGCTGCCGATCGGGCGCTGTATCTGGCAAAGGCGCGCGGTCGCAACCGCATCGAACTGGACGTGCCGCTGGCGCTGGCGCCGGCCTGCTGAACCGCCGATACTGGCTCGGCGCTGACTGGTTCGGCGCCGCGCCATCAAGCCAGGTTACTCGCCATGCCCCCGTCGATCCGCGCCGCAACCTCTGCCGATGAAGCCGCAGTCACCGCCCTGTGGCGCGCGTGCGATCTGGTCGTCAGCCACAATGATCCCGCCGCCGACTTCCGCTTCGCGCTGGCCGGCCCGGCCTCGATGGTGCTGGTGGGGGAGGAGGGCGGTCGGATCATCGGCAGCGTGATGGTCGGCCATGACGGGCATCGCGGCTGGCTCTACTATCTCGCCGCCATGCCGGAGCGGCAGGGCCACGGCATCGGGCGGGCCATGGTCGAGGCCGGCGAACGCTGGCTTCAGGATCGCGGCGTGCCCAAGGTCCAGCTGATGATCCGCCCCACCAATGTTGGCGTCGCGCAATTCTACGAACGGCTCGGCTACGAGGACGTACCGCGCGTGCTCATGGCAAAGTGGCTAGGCCCGAAAGCCTGATCACGGGGGCAGGGGAGGGGGCCACCTCGCCACCGCGCTCCTGCCTGATCAAAGAACCGGGGCCGCATCCCGCAGAACGTAAGTCGGCCAGTCAGTCCCGGCGCCGCAGCGACCCTAACCCGCATGCCCCCAAGCGCCGCTGTCGCAAGCGCTGCATCAAACCGTCTGGTTGAAGAGACCTCCGGTCCCGTTCGCGTGACGCGCCGCCACGGCCGGATCGGGATCTCTCCGTCAACTCGCTGACCGCAAACTGCCGCCCCTCGTGCATCTCACGCCGCGCAAGCCCAACCCCTGCGGACGGGGCCCATAAAGTGGAAGGTGTGACACTTTGCCTCGGGGCGCCGCTGCTTGTTGCCGGCGGGTAAGGGGAGGGAGTCAGCGGGCGGTAGCAGCCTTTGGGCGAGTGCCATCCGGGCGCACGCAAGTGGGGGAGCCGCCCGCTCGAAAAACTCCCGGATAGGTCACGGATGACACTCTGCCGAGGGCCCGCGGCAAAGTGTCACGCACGACAAAGTCACAACAATCGGTACGAAGGGGGATTCACGTTGCGTTCCGCTTGTGCTTGATTCTCCAACATGACTGCGACCACCCCCCGTCCCGATCTCGGCTCGATCCTCTCCGCGCTCGCGGCTGCGTCCAGCCGCCCCCGCTACGCCTTTCTCGTCCTCGGCCTGATCGCGGAGGCCGCGCGTGCCGATGGCCAGGCTGGCCCCTGGGTCCAGGTGCGCGGCGAGGAGGGGGCCGAACGCGTCTCGCTGCGTGATTGGCTCGCGCGTCAGCTCTTGCCGCTGGCGGCGCGCGATCGTCGCCGGGCCGGGCTGCGCGCAAAGGTAGCGGCTCGGCTCGGCAGCAACGATCCCGATCGCGTCGAGGCGGCTCTCGCGGAGGAAGCGCTGGCGATCGGCAAGGCCAATGTCAGCCGCGCGGTATCCGATCTGGTCCGCGCTGGGCTCGTGCGCCGCCACTACGCCGGCCGCATCACCGATCATTGCAACCGGGGCGGCCGGCGCCTGGCGGTCTATCGGGTCGACCCGCCGGTCCTGAACGCCATTCGCTCCCGTCCCACGCTCGTCTGACCCACCCGACGCTGACACCCGGTGGCGCTTCCAGCCGCCCCGGAAGGATGCCGGGCTCGCGCGAGGAAGGCGAACCTCGGATCGCGTGGCAGCCGCCGTCGCTTGCCAGATAACGCTCACCGCCCGCTTGCCGCCGCGCACCGGCGTCCGTAGCGCGAGCGTGCGTCCTCGGCGGCGCCGAGGAGGTATTGGGGCCTTCCCGCCACCATTCGCAGCGTTGATGCGTTCGTGGGACACCAGCTCCGGCATAAACGAGGTTCATTTGGCAGAGGCTGATGTGGACATATTCCGGGAAAGCCTGTTGGCCGGGGGCGAGTGCGGGCGTCTGATCTCCATGCGCGACTGGTCGGCAACCTCGCTCGGCCCGATCTCAGCCTGGCCGCCCAGCCTTCGCACCGCGACGTCCATCCTGCTGCGCTCGCCGGTGCCCATCGTGATGTTGTGGGGCGAGGAGGGGATCATGCTGTACAATGACAGCTATTCCCTGTTCGCCGGCGGCAATCACCCGCAACTCCTTGGCTCGCGCGTGCGGGAAGGCTGGCTGGAGGTCGCCGACTTCAACGATCACGTGATGAAGGTGGGGCTTGCCGGCGGAACGCTGCGCTACCGCGATCAGGAACTGACGCTTTACCGCAACGGCGTTGCCGAGCCCGTCTGGATGGATCTCGATTACTCGCCGGTGCTGGACGAAAGCGGCCGGCCCGGCGGCGTGCTGTGCATCCTGAACGAAACAACGGAACGGGTGCTGGGCGAACGGCGGCTGCGCGAGAGCGAAACGCGGTTCCGCCTGATGGCCGACGCGGTGCCGCAGATCACCTGGATCACGGATGCGGATGGCCGCGCCGAATTCTTCAACAAACATTGGTGGGATTATACCGGCGCCCCGCCGGAGCCGACCACGGCGGCGGAGGTGTCGAACAACCACCTGCACCCCGATGATGCTGCCGCCACCATGGCCGCCTTTGACGAAGCGCGCCGCACCGGCACCACCTTCCAGACCGAGCATCGCATCCGATCCGCGTCGGGGGAATATCGCTGGTTCCTGGTTCGCGCGGAGCCGTATCGCGATGCCGATACGCAGCAGATCGTTCGCTGGTTCGGCGCTTCGGTCGACATCAACGATCGCAAGGCTGCGGAGGAAGCGCTTCGGGCCAGTGAAATGCATTTGTCGGCGATCTTCAACCAATCCGCCGCTGGTCTTTCCGAAGGCGATGTCACCGGCCGGTTCGTGCGCGTGAACGATCGCTATTGCGAAATTGTCGGCCGCACCCGCGAGGAGCTGATGCAGCTGCGCATGCAGGACATCACGCACCCCGATGATCTTCCCGGCAACGTCGACCTGTTCGCAGGCGCGGCGAGCGGCGCCGGCCCGTTCGACATCGTGAAGCGCTATCTTCGCCCGGATGGCTCCATCGTCTGGGTGCACAACAGCGTGACCGCGCTACGCGGCCCCGCGGGCGAGGTCACAAGCATGGCCTGCGTTTCGATCGATATCACCGATCGGAAAAAGGCCGAGGAGGCGCTGACCGCGCTTAATGCGGATCTGGAGCGTCAGGTGATCCAGCGCACGCGGGAACGTGGCCTTATCTGGCAGAACAGCATGGATCTGCTGTCGATTATCGATGTCGCGACGGCACGGTTCGACGCCGTCAATCCGGCGTGGGCCACGGCGCTGGGCTGGTCGATCGCTGAGATCGAGGGCCGGCCTTACACGGATTTCGTCCATCCCGACGATCACGACGCCAGCGCCAACGCGTTTCAGGACGTCCGGCGCGGCAACGCCGTCCTTCATTTCGATAACCGCTATCGCAGCAAGACCGGGGAATGGCGCTGGCTGTCCTGGGTAGCCGTCCCAGAGGGCGGAAAGCTTTATTCGGTCACTCGGGATGTGACGGCGGAAAAGGCGCGGCAGGCGGAACTGGAAGCCGCGCAGGAAGCGCTGCGCCAGTCGCAGAAGATGGAGGCGATGGGCCAACTGACCGGCGGCGTCGCGCATGATTTCAACAATCTGCTCGCGCCCATCGTCGGCTCGCTGGACCTGCTTCAGCGCCGCGGCGTCGGCTCGGAGCGCGAACAACGGCTGATCGCTGGCGCCATCCAGTCTGCGGACCGCGCCAAGACGCTGGTGCAGCGGCTGCTCGCCTTTGCCCGACGCCAGCCGCTGCGCGCAGTGTCGGTCGACATCGTGGAGCTCGTGTCCGGCATGGGCGATCTCGTGTCCAGCACCACCGGGCCGCAGATCAAGGTGGTGGTGGATGCCGAGCCGGATCTGCCGCCCGCCGAATGCGATGCGAACCAGCTCGAAATGGCGCTGCTCAACCTGGCGGTGAACGCACGCGATGCCATGCCGGACGGCGGCACCTTGCGCATTTCCGCCACGGCGGAGGACGTGCGGACCGGCCATCGTGCGAAGCTGCGGCCCGGCCAATATGTGCGCCTGTCGGTCGCCGATACCGGCATCGGCATGGATGAACAAACGCTGGGCCGTGCCATTGAGCCGTTCTTTTCCACCAAGGGCATTGGCAAGGGGACGGGCCTTGGTCTGTCCATGGCGCATGGGCTCGCCTCGCAACTGGGCGGCGCATTGACGATCCAGAGCCGCCAGGGGCTCGGCACGAACGTGGAGCTGTGGTTGCCGCGCAGCCTCGTTGCCCCTGACCGGGCCGACATGGCGCCCGCCGATGTGTCGCCACCGGTGGGGGGTGGGCTGGTGCTGCTGGTGGATGACGAGGAAGCGGTGCGGATCACCACCGCGGACATGCTGGTCGACCTCGGCTATTCCGTGACGGAGGCTGGCTCTGCCGAGGAGGCGATGCGGCTGATCAATCGCGGCGAGCCGTTCGACCTGGTGGTCACGGATCACCTGATGCCTGGGCTGACCGGCGCCGAACTGGCGCGCGCGGTGCGTCAGCAGCGGCCGGACGTGGCCGTTCTGCTGGTGTCGGGCTTTGCCGAGCGTGAGGATGTCGGCCCGGACCTGCCGCGCCTGACCAAGCCGTTCCGCAAGGATGAACTGGCAGCAAGCCTGGCCCAGTTATCGGTCTGAAACGCCGCATCCCGCAGCCGACCCTGATCACGTCCCGATCGCGCGGGATGCCGCCGGCGCTACGCCGCTTTCTCAGTGATTAGCCGGCACTCGCCGGAACGCCCCCGATCCAGGTACCCCGCGGCATTAGCTTCTCGTCCAGCCACACCAGGTCGGCACGCGCACCGGGCCGAAGCGAACCGCGATCCGCCAGCGACAGGAATGCAGCCGGTGACGCCGATGCCATGCCGGCGGCCTCGGCAACGTCGAGCCCGAGCATCTCCACGGCGTTGCGCACCGCTGTCGCCATGTCGAGCGCCGACCCGGCGAGCGTGCCATTTTCCTCGACACAGGCCCCGTCCCGGATCCGGATCGTCTTGCCTTGCAGGGTGAAGCTGGTCGCATCGGTGCCGACCGGCGACATGGCATCGGTGACGAGCATGAAGCGATCGTGCGGCCGCGCGGCCAGCGCGATGCGCAGCGCGGCCGGCGCGACATGGTGGCCGTCCACGATCAGGCCGGCGTAGATCCGCTGGTTCTCGATCGCAGCGCCCACCACGCCCGGCTCGCGATGGTGTAGCGGCGACATGGCGTTGAACAAATGGGTGACGCCAGTCACCCCGGCGTCGAACGCCCGGCGCATGGTGTCGTAATCGGCATCGCTATGCCCGGCGGACACGATCACGCCCGCGGCGGCCAGCGCCGCAATATCGGCCGGCGTGCACATCTCCGGGGCCAGCGTCACCAGCGTTCTGCCCCGTTTCAGGCTGCCCAGCAGCGCGATCGATTCCGCATCGAGCGCCAGGAAGCGATTGGCGTCATGCGTCCCCTTGCGCGCCGGGTTCAGGAACGGACCCTCGATATGGATGCCGACTACGCCAGGCACGCCCTCGGCGATCGCTTGCTCGGTGGCCCGCATCGCCTGGTCCACCCGCTCCAGCGTGTCGGAAATCAGCGTCGGCAGGAACGCGGTGGTGCCGAACCGCGCATGCGCCGCGCCGATTTGGCGGATCGTCTCCACGCTGGGATCGTCGTTGAACAGCACGCCGCCGCCGCCATTCACCTGCGTATCGATAAAGCCGGGCAGCAGCCACCCACCGCCCAGGTCGGTCCTGTCCGCACCCGCGGGCGCATCGGCGACAATCCGCCCATCGGAAACGTACAGCCGGTCAGCGGTGCGCCGCCCGCCATCCGGGCCACCGTCGATCACGATCGTGCCGTTCTCGAAGACCAGGTCAGTCATCGCGTTTCCGTCACCTTCTTTAGGTGCGGCGGCGCGTCGGGATCAATGCCGCGCGCGAGCGCGAGCTCATTGGCGAAGCGGTAGAAGCTCTGGAGCATCAGGATCGGCTCCAGCGCCGGCGCGGCGGCGATGGCTGGCAGGTTCCCCCGGCCACCCGACTGCCCGGCGGGATCGGCCAGCATCACCCGCGCGCCGCGCTCCGCGAACAGCATGGTGGCGCTTCGTACCCCCTCGCCCGACGGGTCGGAGGTCGCAAAGGCGAGCACCGGAAAGCCGCGCCCGACGATCGCCATCGGCCCGTGCCGGACCTCCGCCGCGGAAAATGCCTCGGCATGCAGGCCACAGGTTTCCTTGAACTTGAGCGCTGCCTCCTGCGCCACCCCGAAGCCATAGCCGCGGCCGAGGACGAAGAGGTTGCGCGCGCCCAGCAGCGGCAGATCCGCGCCCCGCCAGTCCAGCGCAAAGGCGCGCGTCATGGCGGCAGGCAGCGCCGCGATCTGCGGCGGCAGTCGATCGTCACTGGCCCAGGCAGCGGCAAGCGCCGCTTGCGCGGCGAGCGCGGCGATGCAGGACTTGGTCGCCGCCACCGACCGCTCCGGCCCGGCGCACAGTGGCAGCACCTCATGCGCGGCATTCGCCAGCGGTGAGCTCTCGTCGTTGACAAGCGCGACGACAAACGCCCCCGCCGCCTTGTACGCTTCCACGCTGGCGAGGAGATCGGGGCTGCGGCCCGATTGCGAGATCGCCAGGCACAAGGCACCGTCCGCGCGCAGCGGCGCGCCGAAGATCGATGCCACCGACAGCGCCGCCGAGGACACGGGAATGCCCGTCATCGTCTCGAACAGATATTTGCCGTAAGTGGCGGCGTGATCGGATGAGCCGCGCGCGCACGTCACGATGAACGGCGGCGGGCGGTCGCGCAGCCGTGCGGCGATGCGATCGATCGCGGCGCGATTGCGCGCCACCAGCCGCGCGACCACGTCCGGCGCCTCGCCCGCCTCGGCATACATCAACGTGTCCGTGGGCGCGCGCCGCACCGGCTTCGCCTCCGCCTCCGGGTTGGCGGGCAGGGGGGCAGGGCGGCCAAGCGCCGCCCGCATCGCCGCCACTTCCGCCCCGTCCGTCACGCGTGCCAGCTCTGAATCGAAGCCAAGCTCGATGGCGCGGGACGAGGCATTGCGGTTCGGCCGCGAGCAGGAGGCGTGGATCGCGCGCACCCCAGTGGCCGCGACCAGCGCGGCGACATTGCCGGGATGAAGCCCGCTGCCGGCGATGATTTCCACCCGGTCGCCGGCTATCCATTGCATCGCCTTGATCGTCGCCACCCCCTCAGGCGCCACCCGGGCGCCGCCTGCGGTGGCGATCCCGGCGATGCCGAGATCGACGGCGACCGTCACGGCGACGGCAGGATCGGGCAGCAGGTCGACGACCCGGTGCAATCCCACCTCCATCCCGTCGGCGTGGGCGACCAACGCTTCGATCAGCGCGACGTCGAGTTCGCCTTCCGGCGTCAGCGCGCCGATCGCCACGCCGGTCAGCCCGGCGGCGCGCGCTGCGTCGATATCCCGGAACAACGCAACCCGCTCGCGCGCATCGTACACGAAGCCGCCTTCCCGCGGCCGGATCAGCGCCCGCACCGGCACCGGGCAATCGCCCGCCATCGCCAGCAGGCCGGCGGACGGGCTGAGCCCGCCAAGCGGCAGCGAGGAGGCGAGCTTGATGCGATCCGCCCCGCCCGCCACGGCGGCTTCCAGCCCGTCCGGACTGTCGACGCAGATCTCGATCAGAACGTCAGCCATGACCCCGTCCCCTTGCCACAACCGGCGCGTCAGCGGCGCTCGTATCCCGGCTATGCCTGGCCGTGTCGGGCGATATCCCCGCACGGGCGTCGGCCGCTGTGTAAGCGCAGGCGACAGGTGTCATCAGCAGGAACAGGGTCGGGAATGGCGCATGTGCCTTCGGGACGGTTGGAGCGGGTGGGACAATGCCGCCGGCTAGGGGGCCGGGGTCATGATCGTCAACGCTTTGTTCGTCCGGCCGCGACGGATCACCCCGTTGCCGGGGTCGGTTCAGCAGGCCGGGGAGGATCGGACAGGATCGCGCGGCGGGGAAAGATCCGGCCGATACCCCCCGGTCAGGCGGAGACGGCGGATCCTGAGGATGCCACCAGCACCAGATGTCCCCGGCGGGTCGTGCAGGGGCTGGACGGCGCGGGCCGCGACGGCGGCTCGGCAAGGTCCGCCAGCACGGCCACCAGCCGCGTCGTCAACGCATGGGCTTCGATTGGTGTCAGAAGTACCGGCTGGCCCACATTCAGGCGGACCATGCCGTCAACCGCCGTGACCTCGATATCCATCGCCTCGCTTCCCCTGATGGATCCCTGGCGCCACGCGCCAGGATTATGACCGCCGTTCCTCCCGTGGCGGTAGCGCCTCGATCTGGTCGAGCTTTGCCAGCACGTCCTCAAAGCCGGAAAGATCCTCCACCGGGAAGGCGCGCGTGAACCCTGTACCGAGGACTTCGAGGTCCCGCCGGGTTAGGAGGCCCACCGCTACGATCCGGCTGTCAGTCATCGCCCCCTAACGCTTGATATTAATTTAGGTCCCGCCGCCCATGGCAATTTCCCGGGCCCCGGCGCGAAATTGCCGCTGCCTTGCCAATGGGGAACCCGCTTCCCACATCAGGGTGATCGACGGCAGTTCCGATCCGTAGGCGCCGTTGACTGAGAGACCATCGTGCTCCCGCTTACGCGTGTGGAGAATGTCCGATGGATTTGAACGAGCTGTATTTCCGGCAGCAGATTTCCCTTGCCCGTGCCGCCGGCGCGGCAAGCGTCGAAGCGCGCTACGCCCATCGCGAACTCGCCAATGGCTACGGCCGTCGGATCGAGGAGGCGCAGGCCGCTGCGCGCCAGCCGCTGCGTGAGGGTATCGAGGCATGAGCGCGGCCGGCAATGACCCGGCGGCGGCGGCGGCGACCGGCGCTGCCGCGACCGGGCGGCCGCGTCGCATCTTTCGCGCCGCGAAGACCGCGTCGCGCCTGTCGGGCGATGAGGTTGCACGCGAAGGCCGGATCGTGCGGATCGCCTTTGACCGGCTTGGCGCGGAGGCCGCCCGCCTGTTCCTGAACACTCCTGATCCCGCCCTCGGCGGAAGGCCGCTCGCGCTTGCCACGGCCTCGCCCGCCGGCGCCGATGCAGTGGAACGCGCGATCGAGGCGATGCCCCGCACCTCCGCCGCTCAGGCCGCCCGCGAAGCGCACGAACCCGTGTCGGGTCAGTGAACTGAGTGCCTCCTGAGAGGGGCCGGATCGCCTCTGCAAGGCTGGGTCTCGCCCAGATCAAACCGCCAGCGGACGTGCCGCTGGCGATCGCATCTGCCCCTCCGCTCGCACGCCGCCGACCCGTCCGGGCCGCGATCGGGTAATCTCCTCTAAAGATTTCGGCCCTAACCTAGGGGCATGTTTGCGTCGATCTCCGGGAGGATCGCCGGGCTGGGTCTGGTGGTCTTGTTGGCCCTGGCATCCCTGGCGGGGCTGCTCGTGGATGCTTCGCGTCAGACCACCGACAGCTTTCGCTGGGTCGCCCACTCCGCTGCCGTGATCGACGCGACGCAGGAGGCGCTGGATCATCTCCGCGGGGCCGAATCGGGTCAGCGCGGTTTTATCGTCACGCGTGAACCCGCCTATGCCCGCTCGTTCGAGGCCAGCCTGCGCAAGTCCGCAGTGGCGATCGCGCGCGTCGTGGCGCTGACCCGCGACAATCCGACCCAACATGCCCGGGCCGGCGAACTGGCCGGCCTGATGGCGCGCCGCGCCACGACGTTACGCGTTCCGCTCGATCTCGGGCAACGCGGCGATTTCGCCGCCGCGGTCCGCACGATCCAGAGCGGTCACGGTCGCGAACTGATGGACGCCGTCAACGTCCGCGCCGAAACCTTCCTCGACGAAGAACGCATGTTCCAAAAGGAACGGGGCAGGGCAGCCGAGCAGCGGGTGACGCGCGGCGAGCGGCTGGCGCTGTTCGGTGCAACGATCGTCGGGCTGATCGTCGTCGCTGGCTTCGCCTTGCTGGTCCGCAGCATTCGCCAACCGCTCGATACCATTCTCCTGGCCATGACCAGCCTTGGGCACGGCGTACGAGGCGCGCGGGTCGGCGCCCGCATGGGGTCGATCGAATTCAGGCGGCTGGCGCGCGGCTATAACGACATGGCGGATCGCCTCGAACACGCGATCGATGAACAGGAGCAGAGCGAGCAGCATCTGCAGGGCGCCAATGCGGAGCTGCTGCGCAAGACCGCGACGCTGCAGGAGCGCGGAGAGGCGATCGAGATCCTTGGCGGCATGGCGCATCGGATGCAGGCGGCCCGCACGGACGAGGAACTGGCCGCGATCATTCGCGCGTTCGTGCCCCGTATCATGCCGGACCTTCCCGGCACGCTTTACGCTCACAACAATTCGCGTAACCTGCTGCTCCCGATCGCGGACTGGGGCGGTGCCACCCCCTTGAGCGGCGGTTTTGCCCCGGACCAATGCTGGGCGTTGCGCCTCGGTCAAAGCCATTTCGTCAGCGCGCCCGGCAGCGATATCGTCTGCGGCCACGCTCATGAAGGCGAGGTCTATCATTGCGAGCCGCTGCTTGCGGGTGGCGAGGTCATCGGCGTCCTGTCGCTGGGCGGACGGGTGGAGGGGGAAGCCCGCTTCCACCTCACTGTGCTGACCGAAAATATTTCCTCCGCCCTCGTCAATCATCGCCTGCAGCGATCGCTGCGCGAACAGACGATCCGCGACCCGCTCACCGGCTTGTTCAACCGCCGCTACATGGAGGAAGCGCTCACGCTCGAAATCGCGCGCGCCTCCCGCTCGGGCAACCCGCTCAGCTTGGTCATGTGCGATGTCGACCACTTCAAGCGGTTCAACGACGAGTTCGGACATGACGGCGGAGACGCCGTGCTCCAGGCTGTCGCCGCCGAGATGCGCAGCCGCTTCCGCGACGGCGATGTCGTCTGCCGTTATGGTGGCGAGGAGTTCACGATCATTGCCCCGGGAACCAACGCCGAGACCCTGCTGCACCGGGTCGAGATTGTTCGGCAGGCGATTTCGGAGCTGAACATCGCGCAGAACGGCAGAACCCTGGGCTCGACCAGCATGTCCTTTGGCATCGCGACATGGGACCCCACAATGGCACGCGACGGGTCCACGCTCGTCCGAGCGGCGGATTCCGCCCTCTATGATGCGAAACGGAGCGGCCGCAACCGCACAGTGGTGAGCCGGCGGTCCGCGTGATCAGGCCTGCGCCTTGAGCAACACAAGGCGCCTCTTCGCCTCTCGCCCACCTCACGCCGGCTCGGCAACCCGATCGTCCACCTGCTCCTGCACTCGGCGTCAGGCCGGCGAGGCGCCGTTCACGAGGCCCAGCCCCTCCGCGCGATAGCCAAGCAGCACCAGCGCATCATCGCTGGCGAACTGGCGGATCTCGGGACGGAGCGACAGGAACCAGTTTTCCTGGGTGCGATAGATCGGCTTGGTGTACCAGGCGAACACGCCGGCGCGGTGCTGATCCTGGGTGCGGTTGAAGCCGGTCTTGTGCCAGACGCGGCTTTCGAAAATTGCGATGGAGCCCGCCGGCGCCTCGATCGGGACGGTGGCGGTGTCGGCTTCGGCGGCAGTGGGCGCGCGGTTGAAGCGATGGCTGCCGGGCGCAAAGCGGGTGGCGCCGTTCGCCTCGGTGAAATCGTCCAGGCACCAGGCGACGTTCAGCCCCTGTGGCTCGGCCGCCCAGGGTTCGGGAACGAAGATCTGGTCGGCGTGAAGCACCATCTCTCCGCCGCCCGGCCCGGTGATGTTGGCCGACAGGTTGCCGAGCAGCGCTGGCCAGCCCAGCACCGCCTTCACATAAGCGATGGCGAGCGGGTGAAAGGCCATGTCCTCGAACACCGGATCGCGGTTCAGCACGTTCCAGACGCGCTGGTTGCTGTCGTCATGCGCATAGTCCAGCCCGAACTTCTGCTCGCGCCCACGCGCCCGGTCGGAGGCCGCGGCGCGGTACAGCGCATCGCGTGCCGCCTTCAGCGCGTCGCCGGTCAGCACGTCCGGCACGATGGTAAGGCCATGGTCGGCGATGTTCCGCAGGCCCTGTGCCAGGTCGCGGGTCGGCGGCGGGATCACCGGGTCGGGCGCGCGGGCAGGGGAGGGCGCGGCGGTCGGCGGCGACGCCAGTTCGACATGAATGATCTCGCCGTGAATGTCGGGCTGTTTCCTCATGCGCGCGGCTCCAGCTGGCTGATATGCTTTGCCTCGCCGGTGTTGGCGGTCACGCCCAGGCCCAGCAGGTCGAACAACTCACCGTCGATCGCGGCCTGAGTCTCGGGCGACAGCGCGGCATTCCAGTTCACCTGGGGCCGCAGGAACGCCTTGCTGTAATAACCGAACAACAGCGCACGCTCCTCGTCCGCCGTGATGTTCGCTCCCGATGTGTGCCACAGCCGCCCGTCCATCGCGACGATCGAGCCGGCCTTTGCCTCAAACGGGCGCAGCCGGTCCTTGGCGTCGGCGGGAACGTCCCCATGGGTGCGCCAGTGATGGCTGCCCGGGATGAACAAGGTGGCGCCGTTCTCGAACCGAACGTCGGACAGGCACCAGATGATGTTGACCGACCAGGCCTCGTGCCATGGCTCCGGCACCACGATCGACTGATCCGAATGAAGCGCCATCGAGCGCGCACCCGGGCGGGCGATATTGGCGGTGAAGTTGGAGATCAGGAAGTTGCGCCCCAGCACCTCGCGCACCAGCGCCAGCGCTTCGGGGTGGCGGATCAGGTCGCGAAAGATCGCGTCATGCTCCAGCAGGTAGAAAACGCGCACGTTGCTGGCGTTGGGATCCAGCACCGGCATGAAGGTGGAAATGCCCCGTGCCTCGCTGCGTGCGGCGGCGGCGTGGAGCCGGTCGAGTGCCGCCTGCGTCGTCTGCGGGTCGATCACGTCCGGGATCACGCACCAGCCCTCGTCGTGCAATTGCTGCCGGGCTGCGTCGGACGTGCGCGTGGACGCCTCGGGCGCCGCCGCTGGGGGGCGTAGGACCGTCGCCATCATCACTCTCCTGCCGTTCCGGTCTGTTGCCGGTTCGATCGGGTGGCAGGTTCCGCCTAACCCGGCGCGGAGTCAACGCTCGATTGGCCGGGCATCTGCGGGGGTCAGGGTGCCGCCACCACGCGAACCGGCACGTTGCAGATCAGCGCTGCGTCACCCGCCATCGGCACGCTGGCCGATGCGATCCGCGCACAGGCCGCAGGCAGGCCGGCGACATATAGGGCGAGGCCGGAAATACCCGGCGCCGCACCGTCAGCGACCCGTACGAAACGCACTGCGGCGTGGTGCAGCAGGTCGATCTGCCAGCCCTCTTCGGTCTCGCGCGGCACCGCATCGATCATCCGGCCCCAACGCGCGGCAGTGGCGGCGGGATCGGCGCTCGCGATCGCCACCTCGGCAATGCCCACCACATCGCCCGCCGCCGCGCCCTGCCAATCTGGCCCGGCGGGATGCCAGAAGCTGTCTGACCGTCGCCAGTCCGCCACCCCCGGCGCGGCGTCGATCGACACCAGCACGCCGTCGAACTCGCGTGGATGGTAGTGCGTCGCCTGGTGCTCCCGGTGGTCGAGCACGTCGACGATCGCCGCGCCCTGCGTGCGTGTCCGCTCGCGATGGGCTAGCGCATCTTCCGCCTGGAAAATCACCATATAGCCGGCATCCCCGCCGCGCCGCGCCAGATAGCGCGCGGCCGAAGCGTCGGCCCGCACCGGCTCCACGATCTCCAGGAAATCGCCGCCGGCGCGCAGCACCGTGTTGCGCAGGCCATAATGGATGATGCCCGGATCGTGGTAGCCGGCAGGCAGGCCAAACGCGGCCCGCAGCTGCGCCTCGGCTAAGTCCATGTCGTGCGCGGCAAAGGCGATCTGCCGCAGGCGAAGGTCAGCCACCCCGCTCACCGGCCGGCAAAGCGCGGCGCGCGCTTTCCCACATAGGCGGCGAACGCCTCGGCCCGATCCTGTGTGGCGAACAGCTGGTGATGGCGCTCGCTCTCGACCGCGACAAAATCGGCGAGGCCCATTCCCTCTGCCTGAACATAGTGCGATTTCAAGGCCTTGAGCGCAAGCGGCGCCGCGCCGGCCAGTCGGGCGACCAGGGCTTCCAGCTCAGCGTCGAACACCTCCGGCGACCACAGACGCGACACCAGCCCCATCGCATCGGCCTCCACCCCGTCGAACTTGCGCGGGAAGAAGGACAGGTCACGCGCCACCCCGGCACCGACGATGCGCGGCAGCAGCCACGGCACCGCCATGTCGCCAGCCACGCCCACGTCAAGGAAGGCGGTGTTGAACCGAGCGCCGGTATCACAAACCCGGATGTCGCACGCGCATGCCCAGCCGAAGCCCGCGCCCGCGCAGCCGCCCTGGATCGCCGCAATGGTCACTGCCGGCATCTCGTGCAGCAGCACGGTTGTCTGGTAGGGCAGCAGGGAAGGGGCGGACGATCCGGCGGGTCCGGCGTTGGTGGCATCGCTCCCGCCGGCATCGGCGGCATTATAGCCCTTCACATCGGCGCCGGGGCAGAAGTCACGCCCTTCGCCGCGCACCACCAGCACCTGGACCTCATTCATCGCCGCCACGCGTGCCGCGGCGTCATGAATCTCCAGTACCGATTCGCCGGTCAGGCTGTTGCGCGCTGCCGGCCGGGCAAAGGTGAGCCGGGCGACCCGCCCCTCCACCGCCAGCCGGATGCTGTTGTAATCGGTCATGGCTGGTTCTCCCCCAAGGGCCGGAAGTGTGGCGGTCGCCGTTCGATGAAGCTGCGCGCGCCCTCGGCGGCGTCGGGATGCGCCAGCGCGTCCTGCATCAGCCGTTCGGAGGCGGCGGAGGCGGCGAGGAAATCCTGCGCCCAATGATCATAAACCTGCCGCTTGATGGTCGCGATCGCGCGCGGCGCTACCGTTGCCGCCATGTCATCGACATAGCGGCGGACCTCGTCCAGCAGCGCGTCTGGTGCCGTCAGCCGGTCGGCCAGCCCCAGGCGAAGCGCCTCGTCCGCGCCCACCCGCCGCGAACTCCACAACAGGTCGAGCGCACGGCTGGTGCCGAGCTGGCGTGGCAGCAGCCAGCTCATACCATGTTCGGCCACCAGCCCGCGGCGCGAGAATACGGTGGTGAAGCTGGCGTCCGCCGCCATGAAGCGAAGGTCGCTCATCATGGACAGGACGAAGCCGCCGCCCGCGGCAATGCCATTGACCGCCGCGATCACAGGCTTGGGCGCGTGTAGCAGAAAGGCAAACAGCGCGGGTCCCTCGGGCCGTGGCAACCCGTCGCCGGCCCCGGCTCCTCCGCCACTCGCTCCCTCGTTCGCCGCCCGTTGCAGCAGCGACACGTCGATGCCCGCGCAAAAGGCACGCCCCGCACCGGTGATGACGATGGCGAAGACCCGTTCGTCTGCCACTGCCGCGTCCACCGCGCGCCGAAGCGCCTCCAGCATTTCGTAATCGAAGGCGTTGAGCACCTCCGGGCGCTGAAGCCGGATGATGCACAGATTGCCCTCGATCGACGCGGCAAGCGTCTTCGTGTCGGTCATGGCCGCCTCTCCTGTGCGCCGATGCTATCCGATCGCCGCCGTCATTCAATCCCGTGAAGATGGAGTAGCAGGCAACCCGCCGGAATAAGCGCGGTTTGGCCATGTTCATGCCCGTTCGCCGTCACCCGCCCTGCTCGGAAACACTCGCCGGGTGTCGCCTGTGCGCCGCTCTGGCCCGATCGGCAACAGCTGCGCTATCGCTCGTCCCGTGAGGATGAAATCCAGGAAATTTGTCGCCACCGTCGCCGTCCTAGTGCTCGCCGCACTGGGGGCGTGGCTGCTGTGGCCGCGTGCCGTTCCGGTTGAGACGATCCTCGTTCAGCGCGCGCCCGCGGTGCGGACGCTGGCGGTGAACGGCACCATCCGCCCGCGCCTGTCCGTAGAGGTGCAGTCGCCCGTCGCCGGCACGCTAACGGCGCTTCCGCTCGACGTCGGCGATCGGGTGACTGCGGGCGCGCTCCTCGCTCGGGTCGACGATGCGCCGCAGCGCGCGGCGATCGGCGAAGCACAGGCGTCGGTGGCAGCGCAAGAGGTCGTTCTGGCGCAGGCCCGGCGCGATCTCGCCCGCTTCCTCGCGCTCGGGGAGTTCGTCACGCGGCAGCGCAAGGAGGAAGCGCGCCTCGCCGTCGATCAGGGTCAGCAGGAATTACGCCGCCGCCGCGCCGCCCTGGTCCAGACGCGCGAGGTGCAGCAGCGCTACGAGGTGCGCGCGCCGTTTGCCGGGGTGATCATGGAACGCCCGGTCGATCCCGGCCAGACCATTCTTGCCACCAGCGTGCTTTATCGCCTCGCCGACCTTTCCGCGCCGCAGGTGACGGCGGATGTGGACGAAACCTATGCCGTGGATCTGCGTCCGGGCGGGGAAGCCTTGGTCTCCGTACCCGGCCGTTCGGCACCGCTGCGCGCCACCATCGTCTTTGTCGAGCCGCGCGTCGACCGTTCGACGGGCGCGCGCGAGGTACGGCTCAGCGTCGCTCAGCCACTGACGGACGTGCCCGCGGGCCTTACTCTGTCGGTCAACCTGATTGTCGCCCGCGAGCCGTCGGCGATCAGCATCCCGCGCAGCGCCATCCTTCAGCCGGAGGGCAATCCGCAGGTGCGGGTCGTCGAAGCAGACGGAAACGTCGTCGAGCGTCCGATCCGGTTCGTTGATTGGCCGGCGCAAACGGTGACGGTCACCAAGGGGCTCGCGCCGGGCGCCCGCATCCTCGCCGATCCGGAGGCGGCCGCACCCGGCACCCGCGTTCGCTTGCGCGACTGACCGATGCGCTACGCCGCCAAGATTGCGTTTCGGCACCTCCTGTCCAGCCCTGGGCAAACGGCGCTGTTGACCGTTGGCGTGGCGCTCGGCGTCACGGTGTTCATCTTCATGAGCGCACTGATCGGCGGCCTCGCAACCCTGCTCACGCAGCGCACCGTCGGCAGCATTTCCCATGTGACGCTTGAAATGCGCGATTGCGACCCGGCGCCGCTCGGCGGAACGGCGGCCCAGGCAGTCGTGCAAAAGGATCTCAGTCGACGCGAACAGATTGCCGTGTGGCAGCCGTTCCTTCCGGTCATCGCCAGCACCAACGGCATCACGGCCGTGTCTCCGCAAATCCGCGGCAGCGCCTATATCGAGCGCGGCCAGGCGATCGCACCGGTCGGCGTCACTGGCGTTACGCCCGGCAACCTTTCGGCAATTGCCAACATCCGCGGTGCGATCGTCAGCGGCAGTGCCGATCTGCCAGTGGACGGCATCCTGATCGGTCGCACGCTGGCGGAAGACCTGGGCGTTCGCGTCGGTCAGGTGCTGCGCCTCGTTTCCGATCGCGGACGCGAACGCAGCTTTCGCATCGGCGGTATCTTCTCGCTCGGTATCGCCAGTGCGGATCGTCAGGCACTGTACATGAACTTCGTTGCCGCGCGGGCGCTGTTCGACTTGCCGAGCGGCATTTCGCGCATCGAGACAAAGGTGATGCCGGTGGAAAACGCGCCGCAGATCGCCGCTACCCTGCGGCGCGCCACCGGGCTCAAGGTAACGCCCTGGACCGAGGATAACGCCCAATTGTTCGAGGCGCTGAATGCGCAGGGGCGGACCGGCACGATCATCAAGGCCTTTGCGCTGATTACCATCGTGGTTGGCATCGCCAGTGCCATGCTGTTGTCGATCGTCCGCCGCCGCAGCGAGATCGGCATCCTGCGCGCCATGGGCGCAGGCAAGCGACTGGTGACGACCATCTTCGTGCTGGAAGGAACGCTGATCGGCGCCAGCGGCGCAGTGCTTGGCGCCGCGGTCGCCTGGGCGGCGCTGGCGCCATTTCCGCCGATCGAGCAGGTTCAGTCCGGTGGCTTGCCGGTCGACCGGGCACAGGGCCAGTTCCTGCTCGCCATCGTGCTGACCACGCTCGCCGCCGCGCTCGCTTCCGTGCTGCCCGCGCGACGTGCGGCGGGGATCGATCCGGTGGAGGCGATCGGGCAATGACCGACGCGCCGCTACTTTCCGTTCGCCAGTTGGTGAAACGCTTTGGCGAGGGCGAAGCCGCTGCCACCGTTCTTTACGGCATCGACCTCGATCTGGCGCGAGGCGAGCTTGCCGCTCTGCTTGGACCATCCGGGTCGGGCAAAAGCACGCTGCTGACGATCCTCGGCACGCTGCTTCAGCCGACCAGAGGCGAGCATTGGATGCTGGGTGTCGATCTCGCCACGGCAAGCGAGGCCGAGAAAACGCGGTTTCGGGCCGAAAACATCGGATTCGTGTTTCAATTTCACCATTTGCTGCCCGATCTGACCGCGCTGGAGAACGTCATGATGCCTGCCGCGGCTCAGGCCGGGCGGGAAACGCCGGCGATGCGGGACCGTGCCGGCGAGCTGCTGGAAGCCGTTGGTCTGGCGGCACGGCGCGACTATCGCCCTGCCGCCATGTCGGGCGGACAGCGGCAGCGTGTTGCCGTGGCACGCGCCTTGATGAACCGTCCCGCGCTGGTGCTTGCCGATGAGCCGACCGGCAATCTCGACCGGGAGTCCGCGGACCAGGTGATGGACCTGATCGGCGCGATCAACGCGCAAACTGGCACTTGCTTCCTGATCTCCACTCACGACGAGCGAATCTCCGCGCGCTGCCGCCGCCGGATCGAGCTGCTCGACGGTCGGCTGGTGATGGCAGGGCCGATGGGCGGTTCGGAAGGCGGCACACTCATCTGAAGCGGCAATCCCGCCGCCCACATCACCTTAATGATAAGGCTCGCACGCGATCCCATCATTGTCCCCGTCCATCGCCGGGCGATAGCCTGGTTCACCCCGGTAGATGGGCGCGGAACCCGCAGCGCGCGCTTCGTTGCAGCCGCGCCAATAATCACCGGGTTGCGGCTCGCGGGCCCGTTTCAGGCCGGTCGCAATGGCAAGGCCGCTCGCCTTCTCGCTCACGATCTTCCGGCCCTCTGGCGTTGCCGCGACGGAGCCGATGCCGCCCGCCACGCCAATGATGCCGGCAAGGAGAAGGATCGAGGAAGGTGTAAAACGGGATGCCTGGGCCATGGCGCACCATTCCCAGCAATAGTGAACAATGAACTTACATGACGTCGTCCGCTCGCTGGATCCCCGCGCCAGTTGAGAGTGGCGCGGGGGCAGGCGAGCGACTTATTGTTCGGGATAAGCGACCTTTATCTGCTCCAGGTAGCTGCGGTGCTTGGCCGGATCATAATAGAACGGCTTCAGCTTCGGCCGCATTCGCTCCATCAGATCGGCGTTGAGATGAGTTGCCGGCTGATCGGTCGCGGTCAGTACGG
Source organism: Sphingomonas sp. IC4-52 (assembly GCF_020707225.1). Classification (NCBI taxonomy): domain Bacteria; kingdom Pseudomonadati; phylum Pseudomonadota; class Alphaproteobacteria; order Sphingomonadales; family Sphingomonadaceae; genus Sphingomonas; species Sphingomonas sp. IC4-52. The sequence goes on from NZ_JAJFEU010000005.1 coordinate 239,492, forward strand.
GATCGTATTTCTGGTCCTTGAACTGAACGGTCTGCTGGAACGTCTTGGCCTCCGCGATCAGTGATGGCGTGGTCACCAGGTCGATAATGGTCGCCGTCACCGCTTTCGCGCCCTGCACCGCGCCCTTGTGAGCGATCGGGGTGGCCATGGCGATCGCTGACAGCACGTTATGGCCGATCATGTTGGGGATATTCGATGGGTAGCGCACGGTGATCGTCGGCACCGTCCACATCACGTCGCCGATGTCGTCCGACCCGCCACCCATGGATTTCTCCCTCGTGTCCGGCGTGGAGAGCGGCGCCACCTCGCCGGCAAGCGGCTTCAACTCGCGCCCATTGGCCTGCTGCACCGACTTCGCGAAGGTTTGATCGCCCGTGGTCCATTGCGGCATGCCGACGGCCTTGATGTTGGCCCACGCCGCTTCCGCGAGCGGCTTGTTCCCGAAATTGGGCGCGGCATAGCCCAAAGTACGCTGTGTGACCGTTGTACCCGTTCCCATCGCCGCCGCCTTGGCGATGGTGTTGCCAGTGTCGAACAGGGTGCGAACGCTCGCGAAATCCTTGTCGCGAAAATAATACCAGACGCTGGCCTTGCCGGGCACGATGTTAGGCTGGCCGCCGCCTTCGGTGACGACATAATGCGATCGTTGGGTCAGTGGCAGATGCTCGCGCCGCATGTTCCAGGCGACGTTCATCAGCTCCACGGCGTCCAGTGCGCTGCGTCCTTCCCAAGGCATGCCGGCGGAATGGGCAGTCTTGCCGCGAAAGGTATATTCGACCGAGACCATGCCGGTATTGCCCATGTCGCCCCAGCCGGTGCTGAATTCGCTGGAAACATGGGTGAAGATGCACGCGTCCACGTCCTTGAACAGGCCCGCGCGCACGTAATAGGCCTTGGAGCCGAGCAGCTCCTCGGCGATGCCCGGCCACAGCATCAGCCGCCCCGGAATCTTGTTCTTCTCCATCACCTGCTTGGCGGCGATCGCAGCAGCGATCACCAGCGGCATGCCGGAATTATGCCCCTCGCCATGGCCGGGCGCGCCTTCGACCTGCGGTTTCAATTCCGGCGACCCCGGCACCTGGCTCAGCCCCAGCAGGCCATCCACGTCGCTGCCCAGGGCGATCAGCGGCCCCCCGCTTCCCCATGTCGCCGTCCAGGCGGTGGGGATGCCGGCGACGCCGCGCTCGATCTTGAAACCATTCTTCGCAAGGATCCCGGTCAGATATTCCATGGTCTGGAATTCCTGAAAGCCCGGTTCGGCGAAGCTGAAGACAGAATCCACCATCTCCTGCACCAGCTTTGTCTGGCGCTCGACGCCGGCAATCGCATCCGCCTTCAGCCGGCCCTTGGCGCCATCATCCGCAGGGTTGGCCGCAGGTGCTGTGGTGCTCGGTTTACCCGCGAGCGCCAGGCCGGGCGACGTGAGCATGGCGGTCGCCAGCGCGGCGGCAACAGATCGGCTCGGACGCATATTCTTTCTCCCCCCAAAAGATCAGCAGCAGCAGGTGAACCGCGGAAAAATGGTCATGCAGGATCGTAGCTGAGCCGCACCTTTGACGCCGCCTCCGCCGCGATGCGCCGGGCCCCGTCGGTAGTTGCGGCGCGTGCCAGCGCCACGCCCATGCGGCGATAGGGCCGCGTCGTCGGCTTGGCGAAGATCCGCACGTCCACCTCGCCCCCCGGCGTCGCCAGCGCCTCGGCAAGGCCGTCATAGCGCACCGTGTCCGACGCACGATCCGCCAGGATCACCGCGGAGGCGGACGGGCCGTAGCTGGTCAGCGTCGGGATCGGCAGGCTCAGAATCGCGCGGGCGTGCAGGTCGAACTCGCTCAACGATTGCGAGATCAGCGTCACCATCCCAGTGTCGTGGGGCCGCGGCGACAGTTCGGAGAAGATCACCTCGTCATCCTTGACGAAGAATTCGACCCCGAACAGGCCATAACCGCCCAGGTCATCGACTACCTTGCGCGCCATGTCCTGCGCGTCGGCGATTGCCTTGTTCGACATGGCGGCGGGCTGCCAGCTTTCCTGATAATCACCGCGTTCCTGCCGGTGGCCGATCGGCGGGCAGAAGACGACGCCCTCGCGCGTACGCACCGTCAGCAGCGTGATCTCATAGTCGAAATCGACGAACTCCTCGACGATCACCCGCGCCCGGTCGCCCCGCATATTAGCGACGGCATAGTCCCACGCCGCCTCCAGCTCCGCCTCGCTGCGAACCGTACTCTGCCCCTTGCCTGATGAGGACATGACCGGCTTGATCACGCACGGCAGCCCGGTGTGCGCCGCGCCCGCGCGCACCTCGTCCAGCGTCTCGGCATAGCGATAGCGCGACGTGCGCAGCCCCAGTTCGACGGCGGCGACTTCGCGGATGCCGTCGCGGTTCATCGTCATCATTGTCGCGCGCGCGGATGGCACGATCGTCGTCCCCGCCGCTTCCAGCTCGGCCAGCACCTCGGTGCGGATCGCCTCCACCTCAGGCACGACGAAATCGGGCCGGTGCTTCTCGACTGCCGCGCGCAGCAAGTCGGCGTCGAGCATCGAGAACACCTCCCGCGCGTCCGCCACCTGCATCGCCGGCGCGCCGTCATAGCTGTCGCAGGCAATGACATAGCAGCCCAGCCGCTTTGCCGAGATCACGAACTCGCGCCCAAGCTCGCCCGAGCCGAGCAGAAGGATTGTTGCCGTGAACGCCATCCAGACCTGCCTTGTTGTTGCCGGGCAACGGAGTGGCGGGATCGGCGCGGCTTGTCCACGGGGCGCGTCGCCCTTAGCACCCGTTCGGGAAGGCGCGTGGCGACGCGTCGACACCGGACGCGAGGGGATCGATGGCGGCCAACGACTTACCAGGGGTGCTTGCGTTCGACGTGTTCGGCACGGTCGTGGATTGGCGCAGCAGCATTTCGGCTGAGTCCGGATCGTTTCTGGCGCAAATCGGCCGATCGGAGATCGATCCGGCCGCGTTCACCGACAATTGGCGCCGCCGCTATCTGACCGGCATGGCCGCCTATGCGAAATCGGGCCGGGACTTCACCATTCTCGACGTGCTGCACCGGGAAATGCTGGAAGAGAGGCTGCGGGACGAGGGGATCGATCCCGCCACCCTGGATGCAGCGTTGTTGCAGGATTGGACCTTCGCCTGGCGCCGTCTCGCGCCATGGCCGGATTCGGTCGAGGGGCTGACCCGGCTGAAGCGCCGCTTCCCGATCGTCACGCTGTCGAACGGCAATATCGCGCTGATGCTGGAGATGGCGCGGCGCGGCGGGCTGCCATGGGATGCGATCATGGGGGCGGAAGTCACCCGCGCCTACAAGCCCGATTCCCGCGCCTATCTCGGCACGGCGGAGGTCCTGGGCCTCGCACCCGGCGAGATATGCCTCGTCGCCGCGCATCACAGCGACCTTGCCGCCGCGCGCGCCTCAGGGCTGAAAACCGCGTTCATTGCCCGGCCGATGGAATATGGCGGCCGGCCCGCGCCTGATGCGAAGCTGGCGCAGGATTGGGAATGGTCGGCGGACAGCCTGATCGACCTGGCCGACCAGCTCGGCTGCTGACGGGCTGATGCCGCCGTGAGGCGGGCGACAGGGGAGCGGGCAGCGCTGCGGCGGAGGAGGCGGTTGGGCAGAATGTCCAAGTGACACGGGTGCCCGATGCCGATACCGCGAGCCAGTGCAGGCCATCCGGCTCCTTCTTGCGCAACGCCATCTTGCCCTGTTGATCTGCGGGGCAGCGCTGGTGCTGAAGCTGTTGGTGCCGACCGGCTACATGATCCAGGCTGATCACGGGCGCCTTGCCATCATCGAATGTTCGGGCGTGGTCCAGCGTCCCGCGCCGGTGGCTGCCGCTGCCGCGACGCATGGCGACATGGCGGAACATGCATCCATGCACGACCATGCCAAGGCAGATCACCACGACCAATCGGGCGATCATAGCTGGGCAAAGATGCCCTGCGCCTTTGCCGGGCTTTCGGCCGCGGCGCTCGGCGCCATCGATCCGATCCAGCTTGCCGCACTGATCGCCTTCGTGCTGGCGATCGGCTTTGTGCCGGTCGTCCTGCCGACGCCTGCGCGCGATGGCTACCTGCGGCCGCCGCTGAGAGGGCCACCAGCCTACCTCTGACCTGTCGTTTCGCGCCGTTGCTGCAACAGGCGCGTCCATGAACTGCGGCCCACGCCATAGGCGCTGGGCCGGTCAAAGGTATGTCCATGTTCCGTTCCCACCTGTTGGCGGGCGTTGCCGCGCCCTGCCTGACCTTGGCCCTGTCATCGAGCTTGTTGTTTCCGGTCGCCGCCAGTGCGCGGCCGGCCGATTCCGAAGAGGGCAACGGCGCCGCGATCATCGTCACCGGCCAGCGCGATCCTCTGCGCCTTGACGAGCGGCCGCAGGCGAGCAGCCGGCTTGGCCTGTCGGTTCGCGAAACCCCAGCCAGCGTCGAAGTGCTGACGCAGGACGATCTCCAGCTCCAGGGCGTGCGCACGGCGCGCGAGACGTTCAACCAAGTGGTGGGCGCCATCGCCGGCAACGTGCCGGGGAATCCCGCCGTCGTGTCACTGCGCGGCTTTGCCGGCAACAGCGTGTCGATCCTGCAGGACGGAGTGCGCGTTTCTACCTCCACAGTGGTTCAGCGGGACAGCAACAATTGGCACTTTGACCGGGTCGAGGTGCTGAAGGGGCCAGCGTCCGTCCTGTATGGCGAGGGCGCGCTGGCCGGCGTCATCAACAAGGTAACGCGCAAGCCGGTGCTGGGCGAGAGGCGCCTCGACAGCCTGGTCTCGGTCGGCAGCTTCGACACGCTGTTCGCGGCTGGCGGCGTGAACCTGCCGGTGTCCTCAACGCTCGCGGTGCGCGCCGATGCCAGCTACCAACGGTCCGACAGCCTCTACGACGTGGAGGATAACGACACGTTCTCTGCCGGGCTGACGGCAAGCGCGCTCTGGCGGCCGAGTGATCGATTGTCGCTGCTGGTGGCGGTTGATCATTTCGAAGACCGTTACACGTCCACTTACCAGGGCCTGCCGCTGATCCCAGAACGCTATGCCTTGCGCCCGACCGATGCGGTGCGGAGCGACAGCGGCCTGATCGCGGATCGCGCGCTTCGGCGGCGCAATTACAATCCCCGGGGCGCCTATTCCGGAGCCGACGAAACCACCGTCCGCTCGCGGCTGGACTGGGCAGTGGGTGATGGCTGGTCCGTGGCGCTGGACGTGACCGGCTATACCGCCGACCGGGCCTTCCTGCTGGCGGACAGCCAGAGCTTCGTCGCGCCTAGCGCCGCCTTTCCCGTTGGGAGCTTCCGGCAAAGCTATCAGGACTTCCGCCACGATCATCAGTTCTGGAATGCGCGGGGCGTTGTCGGCAACGATGGCCGTATCGGAGCCTTCCGCAATCGCTTCACCCTGGGCGTGGAGCATAACGAAACCGACTTCGTCAGTCTGCGGCAACAGGCGCCCACAACCGCGCTGCCCGAGGTGGACGTGCGCGATCCCGCAATCGTGCCGCTGCCGACGGGCACCGCAATCTTCACCAGCGGCAATGTCACATTTGATTCACGGCTGCGGCAGACCTCGGTTTTTGCGGAGGATGCGCTGAACCTGACGCCCAAGTGGTTGCTGGTCGGCGGTGTGCGTTGGGATTATATCGCGCTGCGCCGCGCCACGATCCAGAACGTGACCGGAGCGGTGGATCGCAACAGCCCCACCTTCAACCCGGTTTCCTGGCGGGCGGGCACCACGTGGGATGCGGCGGCGGGGCTGACGCTCTATGCCCAATATACGACCGCCGTCTCACCCGTGTCCTCGATCCTGCTGGCGTCGATCGCCAACAGCCGGTTCCGACTGACCAAGGGTCGGGCCTATGAAGCGGGGTTCAAGGCGAGCGGATGGGGCGGGCGGGCCAGCGTGACGGGCGCCGCCTATCGCATCGAACAGCGCGATATCCTGACTCGTGATCCCGCCAATCCGACGCTGACCGTACAAGGCGGGCGACAATCCTCGCAAGGGTTGGAGGTGACCGCCGTAATTTCGCCGGTGAAGGCGCTGCGCCTGTCGGCGGGCGCATCCTACACCGACGCGCAATATGACGAGCTGTCCGAGCTGATCGGCGGCGTGCGGATCGACCGCGCGGGCAATCGCCCGATCAACGTGCCGTCTACGACGCTGAATGCCTCCGCGCTCTATACAATCGCCGGCAAGGTGACGCTGGGCGGGTTCCTGCGCCACGCCAGCGCCTTCTACACCGACACGGCGAATACGATCCGGGTTGCTGGCCACCGGGTGGTGGACGCGAGCCTTTCCGTGCCGGTCGCGCCGGAAGCGACGCTGACCCTGCGCGGCCGCAACCTGACGAATGCCTTTTATGGCGAATATTCCGGTTACCCCGCCACCAACGTCTATATCGGCGCGCCGCGATCGTTCGAGCTGTCGCTGGCGGCGCGGTTCTGAGGGTGCCGATGGCTTCGCACCCGTGGCCGCCCGTGTCGGCCTTCGGTTCGCGCGCCCGCGTTCTGGTGCGGCGCGTGCACCTGTGGCTTGGCCTGACGCTCGGGCTGCTGTTCGTACTGCTCGGTATCACCGGCTCGGCGCTGGTCTTCTACACCGGCATCGACGCGGCGCTTCATCCGGTGGTGCAAGCCGGCGATGGCGCCCCCGCGCCGGGCATCCAATCCCCCGTGTGGGATCGGGCGCTCGCGACGGGCAGCGCGCGCTGGCACCATCCTGGCGGCAAGTGGACGTTTGAAGTGACGGGGGAGGGGGGCGCCATACCGGCGCGCTATTACCCCGCCCCCGGCCATCATGCGGATCGGTTGATGGTCTGGTTTTCCGCCGATGGGAGCCATATCCTGCGCGCCGAGCCATGGGGCGGCTATCTGATGAGCTGGCTGTATCAACTGCACATGCAGCTTCTCGCCGGCGACGTCGGGCATCAGATCGTCGGGTGGTCCGGTGTTGCCATGCTGTTGCTGTTGCTGTCCGGCCTGTTCGCCTGGTGGCCGCGCGGCAGCTGGCGGAAGGCGCTGGCGTTCAAGCGTGATGCCGCGCCGATCCGCCGCTTGCGCGATATCCACAAGCTGTTCGGGGTGTGGAGCATGATGCTGCTCCTGATACTGGTGGCGACGGGGGTGCTGCTGGCGCTGCCAGCGGTGACGCAGGCGCTGCTGGCGCCCACCGCGGTGCCGGCGCCGGTTTCCGCTAATCGCGGCGGTGAGGGTCGGACGGTGTCCATCGCCCGGGCACTCGCCGCCGCGCAGCGCGCGCTGCCGGACGGGCGGCTGGTGTTCGTTGACGTGCCAGTCGACGGTAATGCCCCGATCCGCGCGCGCTACCAGGTGCCGGGCGACCCGCATTCGCGCTTTCCCGGCAGCTTCGTCTTCGTTGATCGCCGCGCCGGCCATGTGCTGGCGGTGCATGATGTGCGGCGGAGCAATCTTGGCGCGGCGGTGCTGCTGTGGGTCCGCACCCTTCATGACGGGACGATCGGCGGGATGGCGACGCGCGTCCTTGCCGTGCTGCTGGGGCTGGTGCCGGCCATCCTGTTCGTGACCGGCCTTCTTCACTGGCGACGGCGGGTGGGCGCGCGAGCCGGCTAGGGCGTGGACGCGGATATGGCGGCAGTTTCGACACTGCTGCCGCCATCAGCGGTCTGCCACCCGCCACCCAGCGCGCGGAACACATCGATCTGGGCACGCGCGATCTGCGCGTCCGCCAGCGCGAGCGCGGCTTCCGCATCGGCAAAGGTGCGTTCGGTATCGAGCTGCGACAGGCTGTCGATCTGCCCCTCGCGCCGCTGGGCGCGGGTAATCCGCGCCGCCCGCTCCGCCGCCTCGCGCGCCTGACTTAGTGCCGCGCGGCGCTCGATCGCCTGCTTGTAATTGGACAGAGCGGTCTCGGTTTCCTCCAGCGCGGTCAGCACGGTGCCGTCGAAGGTCGCGAGCGCGGCTTGCGTGTCCGCTTCCGCCCCGGCGATCCGCGCCCGTGCGCGGCCCTGATTGAGGTTCCAGTTCAGCAGCGGCCCGATCAGCCAGTTGAGCGGCCCGCCACCGAACAGGTTGCCCAGCCCCGTGCTGGTCTGGCCAATCGATCCGCCCAGCGTGATGCGCGGATAGAGATCCGCCGTCGCGACGCCGATCCGCGCGGTGGCCGCGGCGAGCCGCCGTTCGGCCGCACGCACGTCGGGCCGGCGGGCGAGCAGCCCTGCCCCGTCACCCACCGGAATGGGCTGATCGAGCCGCAACATCCGGTCCCGCTGCGCGGCGATCGGGGGCAGCTCCTGCGGCGTGCGCCCGGTCAGCGTTGCCAGCCGGAACAGCGCCGCCTGCCGCTCGGCGGCGATCGTCGGCACGTCGGCGCGCCGCTGGTCGCGCAGCGCGGCGATGCGCGTCGCGTCGAGCGGCGTCGTCATGCCCACCTCGACGCGCCGCTCGGTCACGCGCAGCGACTGATCGAGCAAGGCGACGATCCGCTCCGCCACGGCCAGCCGCTCGGCCGCCGATGCCGTATCGGCATAGGCCCGCGTCGTCTCGGCGACGACGGACACGCGCACTGCGTCGGCATCCGCCTCCGCCGCGCCGACGTCACCGCGCGCCGCCTCGACGTTGCGGCTGACGCGGCCGAACAGGTCCACCTCATAGGAGACGTCCAGCCCGCCATCGGTCAGCCAGCTTTCGCTGTCGATGCCCGGTGCGCGCTGCACCTGGGAGAAGCGGTTGTAGGTCGCGCCGGCGCCGACATTGGCCTGCGGCAGGCGATCGTTGCGCACCTCCCGCAGCGCTGCGCGTGCTCGGGCGAGCCGCGCGACCGCGACGCGCACGTCGGTATTCGCCGCCAGCGCGTCGGTGATCAGCCCGTCGAGCACCGGATCCTGGTACAGCCGCCACCAATCCTCCGCCGGCGCGGCGGTCGAGACGGCCGGGCTGGTCGATACGAACGGCGCGGCAGCAGCGGCCGGGGTGGCAGGCCGGGCATAATCCGGCCCGGTCGCGCAGGCCGCCAGCGTCAGCGCGGACGCAGCCACCATCAACTTGGTGAAGTGCATGAGCATCATTTCGCTCCTCATTCGGCCGGCTGCAGCGCGGGGTCGGTATCGGCGGCGGGGCGGCGACGGCCGCGCCCGATCCGCTCCGCCAGCCCGCGGCAGACGACGTAGAAAGTGGGGGTGAAGATCAGGCCGAAGCCGGTGACGCCGATCATCCCGAAGAACACCGCCGTGCCCAGCGCCTGGCGAAGCTCCGCGCCGGCGCCGGTGGCGATCAGCAGCGGCACCGCGCCCAGGATGAAGGCGAAACTCGTCATCAGGATCGGACGAAGCCGGTCCTGCGCCGCGCGCACCGCCGCCTCGACCGGCGACAGGCCTTCCTGCTCCTCCGCCTGCTTGGCGAACTCGACCACCAGGATCGCGTTCTTGGCCGCCAGTGCGATCAGCACGACCAGCCCGATCTGCGTCAGGACGTTATTGTCCATGCCGCGCAGGTTCACGCCGATCATCGCCGCAAGCAGGCACATCGGCACGATCAGGATGATCGACAGCGGCAGGAACAGGCTTTCATACTGCGCCGCCAGCACCAGGAAGACGAACACCACCGCCAGCGCGAAGACGATCCCCGCGGTGCTGCCCGCCACCTTTTCCTGGAAGGCGATGCCCGTCCATTCGGTGCCATAGCCCTTGGGCAGCGTCTCGGCGGCAAGCTTCTCCATCGCGACCAGCGAGGCACCCGAGGAATAGCCGGGCGCGGTGTCGCCATCGACCTCGACCGCCGGGAAGAGGTTGTAGCGCGTGACGCGGTACGGCCCGGTCTTGTCCTCGAAATTGGCCACCGATCCGATCGGCACCATGCTGCCGGCGTTCGACCGCGTCTTGAGGTTGGCGATATCCGCCGGGGTCGAGCGAAACGGCGCGTCGGCCTGCGCGGTCACGCGATACGTGCGGCCGAGCAGGTTAAAGTCGTTGACGAACGCACTGCCGAGATAGACCTGCAGCGCCTCGAACACGCGTTCCGGCGGCACGCCCAGCATGTCGGCCTTGGCACGATCGATATCGGCAAAGATGCGTGGCGTGGCGGTGTCGAAGAAGGTGAAGACCTGCGCCAGCCCTTCCGTCTCGTTCGCCTTGGCGATCAGCTTCTGGGTTTCCTCGCCCAGCTTCTGGTACCCAGCGCCCTCACGATCCTGCACGATCATGCGATAGCCGCCGGCAGAACCGATGCCCTGGATCAGCGGCGGCGGGATGACGAGGATGCGCGCCTCGTCGATGTCCGCCGTCACCTTGCGTGCCTCGTCCATCAGCCCGGCGAAGGTGACGCCAAGCTCGGCGCGCTCCTCGAAGGACTTGAGGGGAACGTAGGCGGCGGCGGTGTTGGGCGCGAGCGTCTGCGACGGGCCGTCGAAGCCGGCGAGCATGACGACGCCCTTAACCCCGGCGAGCGGCAGGATCCGCTTTGCCACCTTCTGCACCACCGCATCGGTGCGCTCGACCGAGGCGCCGGCGGGCAGCTGAACGACGGTGAGGAAATAGCCCTGGTCCTGCGCCGGAATGAAGCCGGTCGGCGTCGCCCAGAACACCGCCCCCGTCGCGGCGATGAGGCCGGCATAAGTCAGCATCATCCGCTTGGGCCGGCGCACCAGCCGGTCGGTGAGCCGCGCATAGCGATCGCTCATCCGCTCGAACCCGCGGTTGAACCAGTCGCCGGCGCGGGCAAGCGCGCGGGTCACGCGGTTGCCGTGCCCTTCCGCCTCATGCCCTTTCAGCAGGATCGCGGCGAGCGCGGGCGACAGGGTGAGCGACACGATCAGCGAGATGATCGTCGCGGTCGCGATCGTGACCGCAAACTGCTGATAGAACGCCCCCGACATGCCGGTGAGGAACAGGGTCGGCACGAACACCGCGCAGAGCACCAGCACGATCGCGACCAGCGCGCCGGACACTTCGTCCATCGACGTGCGCGCCGCCTCCAGCGGTGTCAGCCCATTGGCGAGGTTGCGCTCGACATTCTCGACTACGACGATCGCGTCGTCGACGACGATGCCGATCGCCAGCACCAGGCCGAACAGCGACAGCGTGTTGAGCGAATAGCCGAACGCCGCCAGCACCGCGAACGTGCCGACCAGCGACACCGGGATCGCCACGATCGGAATGATCGCCGCGCGCCATTTCTGCAGGAACACCAGGATCACGAGGACGACGAGGATCATCGCCTCGAACAAGGTATCGATCACCGCATCCACCGATTGCGCGATGAATTCGGTCGGGTTGTAGATCACGCGATATTCCAGGCCCTTGGGGAAGGACTTGGCCATCGCCTCCATCTCCGCCGTCACCTTTTCGGCGGCGGCGAGCGCATTGGTGCCCGGGCGCTGGAACACCGCCGCGATGACGGTCGGCTGGCCCGAGAGATAGGTGTTCGAATTATAGTCCTGCGCGCCAAGCTCGACGCGGGCGACATCGCGCACGCGCACCTGATGGCCATCGGCGTCGGTGCGCACGATCACGTCGGCGAACTGCGCCGGATCGACGAGCCGCCCCTGCGTCTCGACGTTAAGCTGGAAGGCATTGCCTTGCGCATAAGGCGGCTGGCCCAATGTGCCCGCGGCGACCTGCACGTTCTGCGCGCGCAACGCGGAGACGATGTCGCCCGCGGTGAGGTTCAGCGCGGCGGCGCGGCCGGGATCGATCCACACCCGCATGGCATAATCGCGGCTGCCGAACAGGCGCACATCGCCGACGCCGTCGATACGGGCAAGCCGGTCGCGCACCTGCGTCAGCGCGTAATTGGAAATGTAGCCGCGATCGAGTGACCCGTCGGGCGAGATGAGGTTCACCACCATCAGGAAGTCGGGCGAGGTCTTGCGCGTTACGACGCCCAGCCGCTGCACCTCCTCGGGCAGGCGCGGCACGGCCACCGCGACGCGGTTCTGCACCAGCACCTGCGCGGCATCGAGGTCCGTGCCGATCTTGAAGGTGACGGTGATGGTGACGACGCCGTCGCCGGTCGACTGGCTCGACTGGTACAGCATGTTGTCGACGCCGTTGATTTCCTGCTCGATCGGCGCGGCGACGGTTTCCGCCACGGTCTCGGCGGATGCGCCGGGATAGGTCGCCGTCACCGTGACGGTCGGCGGCACGATGTCGGGATATTGCGCGACCGGCAGTTGCCAATAAGCGATCGCACCGATGATGGTGATGATCACCGCGATGACGCCCGCGAAGATCGGGCGAGTGATAAAGAAGCGCGACAGGCGCATGGCAGGCTCCCCGGAAACGAGGATGGAAGGGATCGGCCTTTGAGAGCCGAGCTAGATCATGGGTCCGTTCGTTGCGGACCGCTCGGGGGCGGCTCTACCGCGCTGCCAAGGTTGCCTGGCCGGGGATGGTGCCCTCACCGATCGTGACGGATGCCGTTTCGCGTGTCGGCGTAACTCGGCCAACGCGCACCTGAACCTTGGTCCCTGGCATCGCCATCTGCGTTCCGCTGATGACGACGCGGTCGCTGGGCTCCAGACCGCTGCGCACCACCCGCAGGCCGTCGACCACCGGGCCGAGCTTCACCGTCTTTGCCGCAACAATGCCGTCGGCGCCGACCGTCAGCAGCGTCTTGCGCGCCTGATCGGTCTGCACCGCCGCGTCGGGCACCAGCATCGCCGGGGCCGCACCGCCGCTCGCCAGCCGCATGTTGCCGAACATGCCGGGTGTCAGGAACATGTCCGGATTGCGCAACACGGCGCGTCCGCGGATCGTGCCCGAGCGCGGATCAAGCGCGTTGTCGGTGAAGTCGAGCCGGCCGGACCAGCGATATTGGCCTTCGTCCTGAAGCTTGATCTCGACCGTCGATGGGGCGGCGCCCGATGCCTGCGCCCGCTTCGACTTCAGAAACAGGGCTTCCGAGCCGTCGAAGGTGAAATGGATCGGGTCGAGAGCGTTGATCGTGGTAAGCAACGTTCCGCTGGTGTCTCCGCCAGCGACCAGATTGCCGCCGTCGATGCGGCGATCCGAGACGCGGCCGCTGATCGGCGCGCGCACCTGCGTGAACTCCACGTCCAGCGCCCGGGCACGCACGCGCGCCTGTGCGGCCGCAAGCGCGGCGCTTGCCGCGCGGACCCGCGCGCCGAGCTGATCAAGGTCGTTCTTCGACACGGCATCGTCGGCAACGAGGCGGTTTGCGCGGTCGAGATTGGCGCGGGCGAGCGCCATTTCGCTCTGCGCCGTGGCGAGCCCGGCCTGCGCCTCCGCCAGCGCGGCCGTGAATGGGCGCGGATCGATGGTGAACAGCAACTGGCCCTTCTTCACGATGGCGCCATCAGTGAAGTGAACGGCCGTAATGGCGCCCGAGACGCGTGGCCGCACCTCCACGGAGTTGCTGGCTTCGAACCGGCCGACATAATCGTCCCACTCGGTGATCGTGCGGACGAGCGGTGTTGCCGCGGTGACGGTGGCGGGCGGGGGTGCGGCAACCGCCGGCTGTTCGCGGTTGAGCAAGATGCCGGCAGCGGCAATGGCCAGCACGGGCGCGGCCATCACCGCGCCGATCCGCCATCTGGCGGGCCGCCGTTCAATGGGAGACGTCACTTCGGCAGCGGCCTCGATCCTGCTGTGCATGTTCATGCGCGTTGCGCCTTGTTGAACGTCGCCATGCGGATGCTGGCGAGCATGGTGTGATAATGGCCAGTGGTGAAGCCGGCGGCGAGGAAGTCCGCCATCTCGCGTTCCGGCACGGTGTTGCGGTCCTGCCACGTCAGCACGGCGAGCCGTCGCAGCGCCTCCAGCCGAGGATCGGCAAGGCGCGGATTGGGTCGCCGGCCGAACAGGTTGCCGAGCGCCACGGAGAGCCGCCCCGGCTCCCGCAGCGATGCCGGCGTGTCGCGGCGCGCCAGCACCACCACTGCCCATTCGAGCGGCGAAAGACGAGCGCCGGTCTCCCGACCCGCAGTTGCGGCATTCTGGACGGCACCGAACGCGTCGAACGCGAGATAGGCCATGAAAATTCCCCTTTGTCTGATGGGCGCGCGCGAACCTCCGGCAATCCGGATCAGCGGCTGACACGCGCAGGAGCGATCACCGCCACGCAGAGCGCGCAGCCGGCAGGTCGCGAGAAGATGAGGATGGGAACGCGCGGGCTACGGCCCGGCGGCGGCCCCATTGGAACAAGGAAGCATTTCAGCGCCCTTTCGGCAGGAGCACCAAGACGGCGCTCGTTCAATACCGCATGGTATAGAAATCGTGCTGCTCTGCGTCAACTGGTTTTCTGTACCAGCTGGTATTTTTTGGCAAGAGCTCATCTGCTCATGCGGCGTAGAACCCGGGCCAGGTCCTCGATCGAATATGGCTTGTGGAGAAGCTCGAAGCCGTGCGCGCCTTCCTGCGCGAGCATATCACTGTATCCACGAAGGCGATATGGGTCTGCGCCTTCCATGGCTGCACCTCCGGGCGTTCGAAGACGCTGATGATCAACCCGCATCCTTCGACTTTGCCGCATCGAGGTTCGCCTCACTCAGTAAGCCCGCGCTTGTTCCAGCGGCCTCACTCGGGAGGAGAGGTGGGCCCCACAAGCTGGTTTATTCCTGCAGTAAGCGACTCGATCTTGTACGGCTTGCGGAGGATCGGAAACTCTCGCTCGTTCTTCGGTATGAACTGCTTGCTACTGTAGCCGCTGGCCAGGAGCACGGGCACGTCTCCGTAGGCCTCCCTGATCTGCTTCGCCAGATCAAGGCCGCTCATTCCCGGCATCACGATGTCGGAGAATACCAGATCTACCGAATGATGCTTCATGAGCTCGAGCGCCTCGTCGCCGTCCGTCGCCTCGATGACCACGCAGCCGAGATCATCGAGTAACTGTCGTGCGAAGTAACGAACGTGCTCACTATCCTCCACGACGAGAACCCTGAGCCCCGGCGGGACCACGGCCTGGCCGGTAGGCGAAGCATCCCCGCGCCGCTGCTTGCTCGTGCGGGGGAGCCAAAGTTCGACCGTGGTGCCGCGCCCTACCTCGGATTCCAGCTTGGCCGATCCGCCAGATTGAACGGCATAGCCATGGATTTGAGACAAGCCGAGGCCGGTTCCTTTGCCCGTGGGCTTGGTTGTGAAGAAGGGTTCAAGGACACGCTGGAGCGTTTCGGTTGGGATCCCGTGGCCGGTATCACTGATCGACAGCGTGACACCTTCGGCTTCGTCGCGCGTGACGTTTCTGGTTGCGACGGTGATCCGCCCACCGTCCGGCATGGCATCGCGTGCGTTGAGTACCGCGTTGAGCAGGGCGGCTTCGAGCCCCGTAGGGTCGACCTCGACCAGCCATAGGGCTGGCGCGAGATCTAGCTTCAGATCATAGAGGCTGCCGAGCGTGCGCTGGAGCATCTCGCTCAAGGCATCCAGGCGCACGCTGAGGTCGATGACCTCGGGCTCGAGCGGTTGGCGGCGCGCGAAGGCGAGCAGTTGAGAGGTCAGGCTGGTTGCCCGCTCTGCCGTCTCCAGCATGACGCTCAGGTAGCGGTTGCGCTTGTCGACCGGCAGGTCAGGCTGGCGCAACATGAAATCCGCCGAGCCGTGCATGACCGTCATCAGGTTGTTGAAGTCGTGCGCGATACCGCCCGCGAGTTCACCGAGCGCTTGCAGCTTCTGCGACTGGAGCAGCGCTTCCTGGGTTTGTCGAAGCTCAGCCTCAGCCTGCTTGGGCTCCGTAATGTCGCGGGTGATCTTGGCGTAGCCGACGTGCTCGCCGGCTTCGTTGTAGATCGGGTCGATGAGGACGTGCGCCCAGAATAGCGACCCGTCTTTACGAACGCGGCGCGCCTCGGCCTCGAACTTGCCGTCGCGCAACGCGGTTTCCAGCGCTATCGCAGGCTTGCCGAGCGCTCGATCGTCCTCCGTGTAGAAGAGCGAGAAGTGCTGACCCAGCACTTCGTCTTCCTCATAGCCCTTGATGGCGCGTGCCCCCGAGTTCCAGCTCGTGATCCTCCCCTGCGGATCGAGCATGTAGATGGCGTAATCGCGCACCCCCTGAACGAGCATACGAAGCTGCAGCGCGCTATCGTAGGTCTCCTGCTCGAGGCGCCGCCTGTCAGTGATATCCCTGGTGATCTTGGCGAAGCCGACGAACTCGCCATCTTCGTGGATGGCGTCCACCACGACATGCGCGAGGAATTTCGTACCGTCCTTGCGCAGCCGCCAGCCCTCCATCTCAAAGCGCTTCTGTTCAAACGCTGTCTTGAGGATGCGGGCGGGAAGGCCGTCGCGTCGGTCCTCCGGAAGGAAAAACCTGGAAAAATGCTCGCCGATGATCTCCTCGGCCTCATAGCCTTTGAAACGACGCGCGCCGGCGTTCCATGTAGCGACGTGCCCTTGAGGGTCGAGCATGTAGATGGCGTAATCGTCGACCGACCCGACGAGCAGCTGGAAGCGACGCTCGCTCTCGCGCAGGGCCCGCTCGCGCTCCTTGCGTTCGGTGATGTCGCGGGTGATCTTGGCGAAGCCGATCAGCTGGCCGGCATCATCGCGAATGGGGTCGAGAATGGCGTTCGCCCAAAAACGGGTGCCGTCCTTGCGAACACGCCAGCCTTCCGCCTCGAAGCGACCTTCTCGTGCTGCCGCTTCAAGCGCCAGAGCGGGGAGGCCGGCATCGTGGTCCTCCTGGGTGAAGAAGCGCGAGAAATGTTCGCCGATGATCTCGTCCGGAGCATAGCCCTTGGATCGCGCAGCGCCCGCGTTCCAGGTCACAATGCGCCCGTCCGGATCAAGCATGTAGAGCGCGTAGTCAGTGACCGCGTCGACGAGCCGCTGAAACGTTTCCGCAGGTGGCTGCTTTTGGAACTCGGACGTCGGCAAGATCTGTTCCCGTGTTAGCTTCCCGGCTCACACCCCAGACCAAAGTCCATAGTGGGTCGAGAGGAGCGTGCAACGGGATTTCGCATGCATCTTCCCGAGCGTCTTCCAACGCTTACAAGCCCGCCTCGATCGCTACGCGCATGGCTTCAGCCGCTGTGGATACCCCCAGGCGCTTCACCAGGGCGCCGCGATGCATCTTGATGGTCTTCTCGGCCAGGCCAAGGGCCTCACCGATCTGGCGGTTGCGCATGCCTTGTGCCATCAGCCGCAGCACGGCGCGTTGCTGATTGGTCAGGCCGCTTATCCGCTCCACCGCCATTGCCCGGGCTTCGCCGGGCTGCGTGCCACTGACTTCCATCTGGCTGCCAACGAAGTAGGCTAGGTTGCCTTCTTCGTCGAAGAGAGGAGCAACCATCACTGCGTTCAGGAACGCGCTGCCGTCTTTACGATAATTGACCAGTTCGACCACGGCAGGTGTGCCCGACGCGACAGCGCGGCTGAGCGATGCCGATTGCGCGCGTGACGTCTCGGGCCCCGCGAGAATACGGCAGTTCCGGCCGAGTAGCTCTGCCTCGGTGTAGCCGGTCAGCTGCTCGAAGGAACAATTCGCGGCGATGATCGGATTGTCTGGCGCCTTCGGATCGGTGACGATCGAAGCGATCGGGGACAGCCGTATCGATCGAACGAGTTCCCGTTCCTCCCTGACGCGCCTTGTTGAGCCATCCTGCATTCGTCGCGCCCTGTCGTACTCCAGTCTTGGAGCGTGCAGCCGGCTCGCTCCGCGGCTTGCATGACGGTGCGCAGTCAAGCGCGTCAAGGTTCATGCCAGCCCGTAAAGGCATGCCGTTCCTGACGCGGGTCGCGGCAGGCGAATGCCACGAGCCCTAACGCCGGCAGCGAAACCAGGGCGACGTTTGCCTAAACCTTCGTGCCGTGGCGCGTACGACATCAGGGGCGGACAGAGGCTCAACCACTTGCCTCGATAGCCACCGGTGCGAGACGCTTCGACCATGACTGCGCCGACGTCCTGCGGTAAGTGTATGGCCAATGAGTAGCTTTCTGCCCGGGAACGACCCGGAAAGGACCGCCCCGGGCTCAACCGGGGCCTACACCTTCTCTGACCGACTGGGCGTGTTCGGCGGAGGGAACGGGCGGATGATCGCGAGTCATGACTGGTCCGCCTCGCCGCTCGGCGCATTGGAGTCATGGCCACACTCGCCTACCGCGAATGCCCGATCGTCAAGGTCGACGACCTTCGCACGGATCCGCGCTTTAATAAGCAAGCCCGCGCAGGGCTCCAGGCGCGGCAAGTCGGCGCCTATTTCGATGTGGTCCTGTTCGAAAAAGGGCCTTGGGTAAGCCTGCTCGCCCCGCAAAGCGCTACCCCTCGCACATGGACGTCCTCCGAGGGGGGCTTTTCCGCGAAGTTGGCGAACGGGTGAAAGTGGCGGTCGACAGCGCGCGCCGAGAAGAGCTGGTCCGCATGAGCACGGCCGATATGCTCGGAGATTTCGGCTATGCGGTGATCGAAGCGTCATCAGGAGAGGAAGCTCTTTCCTTGCTACGGGGCAACGAGCCTTTTGACCTCCTCGTGACCGATCACCTGATGCCCGGCCTAAGTGGCACCGACTTGGCTCGCGAGGTGCGGGCCGCCCGGCCTCTTACGCCGGTATTGTTGGTCTCCGGATATGCCGAAACCGAGGGGGTCGACCCGGACCTGCCGCGGCTGACAAAGCCGTTTCGCAAGGACGAACTGGCCGTGAGCCGCGCGCAGCTGACTCCCGCTACGTAACTTGTGACTGACATTAGCGCGGCTTGGAACGGCACGTCCCGTTCCAGCGGCACCAGGGAAGCAGTGCGCGCGGTTGCCGCGTGCCCGCGCGAGCTATGTTTTCAGGCGAGCAGATCCTCGACCTTGTAGAAGCGAGCGGCGGCGCCGGCGAACAGTTCGTGCTTTTCGTCGGCGCTGGCCCCCTTGGCTACCAGCTTGAAAGCGTTCCACAGCGTGCCGTAATCGGCACCCCAGCGATCGACCGGGAAGTTGCTTTCGAACATCGCGCGGGCGGGCCCGAACGCGGCGATGCACGTTTCCACATAGGGGCGGAACAGCTCCGCCAGCCGTGCGGAGGTGGTGCGGTTGTCGGGGCCGAGCTCACCCAGCTTGCAAAAGGGCATGGCAAGCCCGCCCAGCTTGACCGTGACATTCGGGCAGGTCGCCAGTTCCTCGATGGCTGTCTTCCACGCGGCGAAACGCTCGTCATGCCGGCCGGCATAGGTGCCAAGGCCCAGCGGCGTTCCGACGTGATCCAGCACGATCGGCTGTTCGGGAAAGGCGCGGGCGAGAGACGTTACGTCGCCAATCTGCGGCTCCACCACCCATGCGTCGAACGTCAGCCCGCGTTTGCCGAGTTCCGCAAAGCCTTCGCGAAAGGTTGGGTCCGAGTAGAGACCGGCCGGTGCATGCGCCAAGGGGCCAAGCACTTCCGGATCGGGATCATGCGCTCCGATATGCCGGATGCCGCGGAAGCGCCCGTTGCCAGCGGCGATCTCCGCGTCCAGCACCGCGCCGACGCGCGCGCCCAACGTCAGGTCGGCCTGTCCGACGATCCCGGCGCAGGCGCGGAACGGGCCGTAGATCCCGCTGGCCGATTGGGCCGCGACGCCGTTGACGAACTCGACCTCACCCACGGGCTTCAGCTCGACTGGGCCGTCCGCGCGATAGAAGGCGCCGCACTGAAGGAAGACGGTGCCGATCACATTGTGCCCGGAACCGCGGCAGTCGGCGAGCAGCTCGTCGAACAAGTAGCGCGGGCTCTGCCGGGTGATACGGCCAAAGGGATGGGCGATCTCCGGCATTCGCGGCAGCGCAGGGGAGAAATCCCAGAGGTGATGATGCGGATCGATGATGCGCAGATCCGGATCCAGAATGTCTTCGGTCATTGCCGATACCCCTCCCGTGGCTCAGGTCAGTGATCGGCAGATCCCGCCCGGCCTGTGCGCGGCATGCCTTCGCGGGCGCCGCCATTGGCGATACTTTGTCGTCGCGTGGCACCGGGCGCAAGTGGGCGTGCAGGCGAGGTGCGAAGCCGCCGTGTGAGAGACGGTGGCGAACGCGCCCCCATGCCCCCACATCGAGCCGCAGAATGGCAGTCTCCGATCCTGCGAACGATCTTCCTGAACTGTTGCGCAGGGTGCGGGCGTGCACCGCCTGCCGCGACCTGCCGCTCGGGCCACGACCGATCCTGCAGGTGTCGGCGAGCGCGACATTGCTGGTCGCCAGCCAGGCGCCGGGTACGCGTGCGCATGAGAGCGGCGTGCCCTTTTCCGACGCGTCGGGCGAACAGCTGCGGCGCTGGATGGGCGTGCCGGACGACATATTCTATGACGCCAGCCGCGTAGCGATCGTGCCGATGGCGTTCTGTTATCCCGGCCGGAGCGGGGGCGGTGATGCCCCGCCGCGGCGCGAATGTGCGACTTTATGGCGGCGGCCGCTCCTCGACCTTTTGCCGCAGCTGCGCCTGACGCTGCTGGTCGGCAGCTATGCGCAGAACCATGTGCTGGGGCCGGGCAAGATGACGGATCGGGTGCGGGCGTTCAGCCAGCATCTGCCTGGCGTCTTTCCGCTTCCGCATCCGTCGTGGCGGTCGAATGGCTGGATGAAGCGCAATCCCTGGTTCGAGGCGGAGGTGCTGCCGGTATTGCGCCGCCGCGTGGCGCAGGCGCTCACGCCGTAGCACGGATCCCGGCGGGCGAGGACCCTGCGACTGCAGGTCAGGCGGCGGGCGGGGGACCTTCGCCGGGATCGAAGCCCTTGCCGTTGCCGCCGCCGGGTGGCCTGTCATTGTCATTGGCCGGCTTTCCCGGCCGGGCAGGCGAGGGGGAGCCCTCCGCTGAAGGCGGAGTGCGAAACGGCAATCGGGGCGGTTCCGCGCGTTGAACCAGGTCGAGCAGGGCGGCCTCGTTCGGTTGCGCCGCATGCCGCGTCAGCACGCCCGGCATGCCGGCGAACCTGCGGGCACAGGCTTCCGAGATGCACCACACCTTGCCGCGCCAGGTCGTGCCGGCGAGCACCCGCGCCACCCGATCAGCGGCGCGGGGCGAATGCACGACGATGCCGTCGATCGAGCCGAGCCCGTTTCTCACCTGCAGCAGCCAGCGCAGCGCCACCGAATGCGCTGCGTAAACCACCCTGCGATCAACCAGATAGCCGAAGCGCCGCAGCATGGCGCGCAGATCGCCGGCGACGTCGCGCGCGCCGAAATGGACGAGGCGGCCGGGGGCAGGGAGCTGTTCGCGGATCAGCCGCTGCAAGGCGAAAACATCGCCGTTGGCGGAGCGTACGTCAGCATAGCCGGCGCGCACGGCCGCTGCCGCCGTACGGTCGCCGACCGCGAAGACAGGAATGTCCACAAGGGCGGTCTGGCGGGGATGGTGCCTGACGCCGTTGATGCTGGTGAAGACGATCGCATGGGGCGGCGTGAGCGGGGGCTCCGCCGGTGTGGGGCGCACATCAAGAACCGGTACGCAGACCGGCTCGTGCCCGAGATCGCGAAGTTTGGCGGCCGTTTTTGCATTCTCGGGGGCCGTTCTTGTTACCCAGATGCGCATGGCGCGGCCCTCCCCGGCCTGCCAGCGGCGCAATCCGGCCTCCCCAGAATTCGCGGTGCCGTCACCTCCAGCACCCGGACTTCCACGAGGCGACCCGAAGCGTGCGGCCAGAGGATCTGCTGGCCGGAACGCAGGCCGAGGAGCGCGGCGCCATAGCGGCTTTCGATGCCGATCACGCCGGCCTCGTCCGCGGCGCCGTGGATCAGCCTGCCGCGATGCTGCCGCCCCTGAACCGAGAACAGGATCTCGCTTCCGAACCGGGCGAGATCATCGCCGGGCCAGTTCCTGCGAGGGCGCCGCGACATGGCAAGCTTGGTGGCGAGCAGGCACGCCAACAGCTCGTCATCCATGCCAAAGACGACGCGGTGCAGATGGCGCACCTCCGCCGGCTCGATCTCGACGGAGAGATCGGCGTGAAGCGTGGTCCAGATCCGGACCAGGGAATCGACGGCCGTGGGGCAGATCGCATCCATGATCCGCCCCCTCAATGTTCGGCCGGCGCGCGAATGCCGCTGCGCCGCATGCGCGCCAGCTGCTGTACCCGGCTGGTAAGGGCCCGCGCGCGGGGGAAGATCTTGCTGTCCATCGCGCGGAACTCGGGATCCGAGGAAAAGAACCGGAAGCCACCGGGAACCCGTACCGCGACGCCGACGGGCCGTCTGTCCGCTTCGACAAGAAACCTGTCCATCATGCACCTCCAAACAAGCGAACGGCGCGCCGGAAGAGAGGGCGCGGCATCGTTCAAGTTGCAGACATCCGGTGCGATCACCGGCTGGAGGAGAGCCCTAGGTCGGGCGCCTAAGCGACGGCGCCGCCCAGGGCCGGCAGGCGTTCGGTGCTGCTGCCCGGATGCACGCCGATGTGCGGGATGATGGCCGTGAAGGACATGAATTGAACATGGACCTTTGGAGGGGAAAGTCAAACCCAGCGCGGCCCGGCACGCCCCCCGGGTTTCGATATGGCGGGGAGGAGTTCCTCATCATCCTCACCGGCAGCACGCCCGCCGATGCGGCGGCGATGACGAAAAGAGCGGCGGATGGGCTACATGGCGGGCCGCTCACCCGCTATCTCTGCTCCGTCCCATACGACCGGCGGCGCTTCTCGCTGGCCGGCCTGACGACCAAGTGACCCGACGGAGTGCCAATGACCTATCCCGACACACAGCTTTTCATCGACGGCCGCTGGCAGGATGCGGCGGATGGCCGCTCGCTGGCGGTGCAGAATCCGGCAACGGGTCAGGAGATCGGCCGGGTCGCCCATGCCGATGTCGCCGATCTCGACCAGGCGCTGGCCGCGGCACAGCGCGGTTTCGAGATCTGGCGCGATTACACCCCCGCCGCACGCAGCCGCATCATGCGCAAGGCCGCCGGCCTCATGCGCGAGCGCGCGGGTGACATTGCGGCGCTGCTGACCCAGGAACAGGGCAAGCCGCTGGTGGAGGCCAAGGGCGAGGCAATGGCCGCCGCCGACATCATCGAATGGTTCGCGGAAGAAGGCTTCCGCGTGTACGGCCGTCTTGTCCCGCATCGTACCAACCTGTCCATTCGCCAGATGGTGGTGAAGGATCCGGTCGGGCCGGTTGCCGCCTTCACGCCGTGGAACTTCCCGATCAACCAGATCGTGCGCAAGATCGGCGCCGGGCTTGCCGCCGGCTGCTCGATGATCGTCAAGGCACCGGAAGAAACGCCGGCGAGCCCGGCCGCGCTGATCCGGGCGTTCCAGGACGCCGGCCTGCCCGAAGGCGTGCTTGGCCTGGTGTTCGGCAACCCAGCGCAGATTTCCGAATATCTGATCGCCAGCCCGATCATCCGCAAGATCACCTTCACCGGCTCCACCCCGGTGGGCAAGCTGCTCGCCGGCATGGCCGGGCAGCATATGAAGCGGGTGTCGATGGAATTGGGCGGGCATGCGCCGGTGATCGTGTGCGAGGACGCGGATCTCGACCTCGCTGTCAAAAGCGTCGGGCGGGCGAAGTTCCGCAATGCCGGGCAGGTCTGCATCTCGCCCACCCGCTTCCTCGTCCACAACAGCGTGAAGCAGCCGTTCGCCGAGGCGCTGGCGGCGCTGGCGCAAGGGATCAAGGTCGGCAACGGGCTTGAGGAAGGCATTGAAATGGGGCCGCTCGCCAACCCGCGGCGGTTGACCGCCATGGCCGAGTTTCATGAGGACGCCGTGGCAAGGGGCGCCACGGTGCTGGCTGGCGGCGGGCGGATCGGGGATGCCGGGAACTTCTGGGCGCCGACCGTGCTGGCGGACGTGCCGCTGGAAGCGAAGCTGTTCAACGAGGAGCCGTTCGGCCCGGTTGCCGGCATCCGCGGCTATGACGATCTCGGCGAGGCGATCGCGGAAGCCAATCGCCTGTCCTACGGCCTTGCCGGCTATGCCTTCACCCGGTCGCTGGCGAATGCCGATCTGCTCGCCCGGCGCGTCGAGGTCGGCATGCTTTGGGTCAACACGCCGGCCGCGGGCAGCGCGGAGCTGCCGTTCGGCGGGATCAAGGATTCCGGCTATGGCACCGAAGGCGGGCCGGAGGCTTTGGACGCATATCTGAACACGCGCGCGGTGGTCGTCGCCAACGTGTGATCGCGCTCCATCAGCGAGGCGCTGGCATGGTAATAAATGTTACCATGTTGGCCCTCGCGCCCAGTTCGGTCTACAGCCGGCGGCGAACGACCGAAAAGAATTGGGAAATTCCATGCTGACCCTAATCCGTACCGGCGCGTTGCTCGCCTCCGTCTCGCTGGTGGCGGCCTGCGCCAATGCCGATCGTCCCGTCGCCTCCGCACCTGCGGCGCAGACGGGCACCGACGGATCGGCGCAGGCCAAGGCGAATGCGCCGCAGATCGGCACCTTCGGCTTCGATGTCGCCGGCATGGACCGCTCGATCGCGCCAGGCACCGATTTCTACGGCCATGCCAATGGCACCTGGGCGGCGAACACGCCGATCCCGGCCGACAAGTCCAATTACGGCATGTTCACCGTGCTGGACGATCTGTCGACGGAGCGCACGCGCGGGTTGCTGGACGAAGCGCGGGCCAAGGGCGATTCGAAGATCGGCACCGCTTATGCGACCTATCTCGACCGCGCCGCGATCGATGCCAAGGGGCTGGCGCCGATTCAGCCGTGGCTGGGCAAGATCAAGGCGCTGACCAACAAGGCCGGCTATGCCGCGCTGCTGGCGGAAGCGGACCGGATGGGCATCGCGACGCCCGTGCGCAGCTATGTCGGGCAGGACGACAAGAATCCCGAAACCTATATCGTCCGGCTCAGTCAGGGCGGGCTCGGCATGCCCGACCGCGATTATTACCTGTCGAGCGACGCCAAGCTTGCCGAGACGCGCGCGGCGTATCTCACCCATCTGACACGGATGCTGACGCTGGCCGGGGAAGCCAATGCCGCGGCGCGGGCAAAGGCGATCCTTGATTTCGAAACCGGCATCGCGCGGGTGCACTGGACGCGGATCGACAGCCGCAATCGCGACAAGGCGTATAACAAGCTGAGCGTCGCCGAGCTGACACGTACCGCGCCCGGCTTCGATTTCGCAGCCTATCTCGCCGGGATCGGCACGCCCGTCAGCGAATTGCTGGTTGCGCAGCCGACCGCCATTGCCGGCGAAGCGCGGCTGATCGCGTCCACGCCGGTCAAGGTGTTGCAGGACCAGCTGATCGTGCGCAGCCTCGAAGGCTATGCCGACGTGCTGCCCGCCGCCATTGATCAGGCGGTGTTCGCATTCCAGGGCACCGTCCTGTCCGGCACGCCCGAGCAGGAGGAGCGGTGGAAGCGCGCGGTGTCCTTCACCAGCGAGGCGCTGGGCGATGAAGTGAGCAAGATCTATGTCGCCCGCTACTTCCCGCCGGAAGCGAAGGCCGCCGCTGATGCGCTGGTCCGCAACGTCATCGCCGCCATGGACCGCCGTATCGACCAGCTCGACTGGATGGCGCCGGAAACCAAGGCCAAGGCGCATGAGAAGCTCGCCGCCTTCACCCCGAAGATCGGCTATCCCGACCGCTGGCGCGATTATTCCAACCTCCAGATCGTTTCCGGCGACGCGTTCGGCAACAAGGTGCGGGCGGCGCATTGGGCGCATGAATGGAACATTGGCCATCTCGGCAAGCCGCTGCAGCGCTGGGAATGGGGCATGACGCCGATGATGGTGAATGCCTATGCCAATTTCGGCATGGTCGAGATCGTGTTCCCGGCCGCGATCCTGCAGCCGCCGTTCTTCGATCCGAACGCCGATCCGGCGGTGAATTATGGCGGCATCGGCGCAGTGATCGGCCACGAGCTGAGCCACCATTTCGACGACCAGGGTGCCAAGTACAACAAGGAAGGCCGTCTGACGGACTGGTGGACGCCGGCCGATGTCGCCGCCTTCAAGAAGCGGACGGACGCGCTGGTGGCGCAATATGATGCGTACGAGCCGTTACCCGGCATGAAGGTGAAGGGCGCTTTGACGCTGGGCGAGAATGTCGCCGACCTCGCCGGGCTGACCGTGGCGCACGATGCCTATATGGCCTTGCTCGAGGGCAAGGCGCCGCCGGTGATCGATGGCTTTACCGCGGACCAGCGCTTCTACCTTGGGTGGGCCCAGGTCTGGCGGCGCAATTACCGCGAAGCCAATCTGCGCCAGCGCCTGTTGACCGATCCGCATTCGCCTTCCCAGCAGCGCGCATGGATCGTCCGCAATCTCGATCCCTGGTATCCGGCGTTCCAGCCCGACGCCGGATCAAAGCTGTTCCTGGCGCCGGAGCAGCGCGTCCGGATCTGGTGATCCGATGCGAGCCGGGCCGGTGCCGCCGCGACGGCAGCCCGGCCCGGCGGCAATCAGCGGGCGCTGCCTGGCGGCCGCGTTATCTCGAACGTGCGGTCGATGCGGATCGCATCAAGGAAGCGCTGGTCGTGGCTGACGACCAGCAGGGCGCCGTCAAACGTCTGAAGCGCGCGTTCGAGCACGTCGATCGAGTCCACGTCGAGGTGATTGGTGGGCTCGTCGAGGATCAGCAGCCACGGCGGCTGTGGCCCGGACAGCGCCGCCGCCAGCCCCGCCCGCAGCCGTTCGCCGCCGGACAGGCTGCCGACGAGCCGCTGCGCATCACGATTGCGAAAGGCAAAGCGGGCGCAGGCGGCAAAGGCGGCCTGATCGTCAAGCGTGGGATGTAGCCGCCGCAGGTTGCCGACGATCGTGTCTGCCGCATCCAGCAAGGCGACATGCTGATCAAGCATCGCAATCCGCTCGGCACGTCGCCGCACGATACCAGCCGTCGGCACCAGCGAGCCGGTGGCGAGCCGCAGCAGCGTCGATTTCCCGGCGCCATTCTCGCCCATGATCGCCACCCGCTCCGGCCCGTGGATCGCCAGCGTCCATGGGCCGAAATGGCGGCCGCCGAGATCAACGCTGGCCTCCTTCATGGCCAGCACGTCCGCTTGCGACGGCAAGCCGGTGGGCGGCAGATCGATGGTGAGCGGGGTGAGCACCTCCACGCGGGCACGAGCATCGTCGCGATGGCGCGCCGCTTCCTCGATCTGCCTCTCGGCCAGGCGCCGCGCGTCACCGCCGCTGTTTTCCGCCCGCTCGGCTCGGGCACCCAGCAGGATCTTCGGCTCGGAGCCTTTGGCGGCAAAGGCGCGGCCGGCCTTGTCGCGGCGATCCTTCGCCTCTCGCGCCGCCTGGGCGGCGAGGCGGGTCGCCTGCCATGCCGCCTCGCTCCGTTCGCGCTCCGCCGCGGCGCGGGCGAGTTCCGCGTCGCGGATGGCGGCAAAGTCGGACCAGCCGCCAGTGACGATCCTGATGGCGATGGGGCTCAGCTCGAAGATCCGGTCCATGCCCTCGAGCAATTGCCGGTCGTGGCTTGCCACCAGCACCCCGCCGCGCCAGCCATGAACCAGCCGCTCGATCGCCATGCGGCCTGGCCGGTCGAGGTTGTTGGTCGGCTCGTCCAGCAACAGCAGGTCCGGCCGCTCGATCGCCAGCCGGGCGATGCCGATGCGCGTCCGCTCGCCGCCGGACAGGCTGGCGATGCGGCGGTCTGGGTTGATCCCGGCCAGCCCGACATCGGCCAGCGCCGCCTCGATAACGCCGGGAAGCTGCCAGTCGGCGCCTGCGAAATCCTCTTCGCTGCCGCTGCCCGCTTCGATGCGGCGGATGATGGCGAGCGGCTCGGCGACGCCGAGCGCTTCGGCAATGGTCTGCTCATCGGGCCAGTGCTGGACCAGCATCCCCGCGGTGCCGGCGCGACTGACCTTGCCGGATGCGGGCGAGACATGGCCCGCCGCGATGCCAAGCAGCGTCGACTTGCCGGATCCATTGCGGCCGACAAGGCCGATCCGCTCGGCCCCGATCGATAGCGTCAGGTCGTGAAAGAGGGTGCGGCCCTCAGGGGTGGCGGCGGAAAGACGCGAAAGCGTGAGAAAGCTGGACATGGACACCGGAACAGGCGGGAGAAACAGGGCGGGCTGCGCTGATCTTCCGGTTGTTCACGAGAGTGGCTCCTATCCAGATGGGCCACGATTATAACCTGCAACGGGCCACGGCGCCACCCGCGGCCCGTTCCACGCAGATCGCCTCACCGCCGCGCCCGCCATTCAGAACGACAGGCGGACGCCCGCATACATGCGCCGCAGCAACGCGTCATAGACGCCGGCCTCGGTATCCTGGCCGGTCGATGCGCCGATATCGGCCAGATAGGGCGGCTTGTTATTGAACAGGTTGTCGACGCCCAGATAGAATTCGAAGCGGTCCTGCACGCGATAGCGCACCTGCGCATCCAGATAGAATTCCGGCGCGATGCGGAAGGCGCGGTCGGTACGCGACAGATCCGGGAAGTTCGAGATCACGAACTGATCGTCGAGATAGGACGCGCCGATATAGGTGCCGGTCAGTGTCAGGCCGAACCCGTCATTGTCATAGGACAGGTTGGTCGTGAACCGATCCTTGGCCGCGCCGATCTCCCCGGCGAAATAATCGCGATCCGACCCCGGCAGCGGGACGGCATAGCCTTTGAACAGGTGAGTATAAGAGGCGCGGATGCTGGCTGTTCCGCCCAACCCCCATTGCGAAAGATCCTGGCGGTACGTCAGCGTGGTATCGATGCCGGAGGTCTTCAGGCCGCCGCTGTTGCTGGGGCCGGTGTTCACTTCATCCAGCGAGCCGGCGCTGTTCGGGCCGAGCGGGGCGGGGCGGCGGACGATCAGGTCGCAATAGGACTGGATCGAGGCGTTGTAGCATTGGGTGAGGATGAACTGGAGCGGGGTGGAAACGATCGCGTCCTTCACCCGGATGTTGAAGTAATCGACGGTCAGGACGAGGTTGCGCAGCGCGTCGATCGACCGCGGATTGACCACCACGCCAGCGGTAAAGGAATCGCCTTTTTCCTCCTGAAGGTTCGGGTTGCCGCCGCCGAAGCTGGTAATGCCCTGAAGATCCGCCTGGTTGACGGTGAAGGCGCCGTTGGTGGCAATATTGGCGAGCACGCCGGGCGCCGCGCGGCAATTGTCGGCCAGGGTGCCCGTCGAGGCGAGCGTGATGCCGGCGCAGGGATCCTGCAGGCCGCTGGGGAAATCCTGCTGCGGTGCCTGGAACAGCTCGTTGATGTTCGGCGCGCGCACCGAGCGGGCCTGGATCACGCGGAAGCGGATGTCCTCGATAGGTGCCCATTCGCCACCGTAATTGTAGCTGAAGGTGGTGCCGACCGTCGAATAGTCCGACACGCGAACCGCGCCGCGAATGCTGAGCGAGTGGAAGAACGGCCGGTCCTGAAGCAAGGGGACGATGGCCTCGCCAAAACCTTCCCACAGGTGGAACTTGCCACGCGTGGAAGGCAGGGCATTGTTGCCGTTGAGCCCTTGCTGGGTCAGCGGGTCGAAATCGTTGCTGCTGCTCTCGCGCCGATATTCGCCGCCGATGCTGATTCCAACGGGATCGGCGCCGAATAGCGAGAATAGCTGCGCAGAGACGTTGGCGCCCGCCACCGTTTGCGAAACCCGCGCGTCGAGCGTGGTTGGCGCAGCGATATAGGAGGCGGCGGGGGCAAGCGAATTGATGCCGTAGAGATTGGCCGGGATACACCCCGCGGCGCGGGCGGCCGGATCGGCGCAGACGATCGTGCCCGTCGCTGGATCAACCACGGCGTTCAGCGCCTGGGTGAAGTTCAGGCTGTTGAACTGTCCGGTGCCGACCTGTCGCTCCTTCGTCTTACCGTAGATGCCATAAACTTCGTAGCTGACGCGATCGTCCAGCAGCTTGCCGGTGACGCCGCCAGCGATGCGATAGAGATCACGCTTGGCCGACTGCGAGCGTGAGCCGAGATCCGCGAGGCGACGATCGAAGAAGATGTCGCGCAGGCCATCACCGTCCGTGTCGGTGGCGGCATTGAAGATCGCGTCCGGCACGAACGGGTTGCGCACCGGCAGGCCGCCGACCAGCGTTTCGATCGGCACTTGCCCGCCGGTGGGGATCACCACCAGATCGGAACTGAGCGGGAAGGGCTCGATATTGGTGTCGGCCTGGGTGCGGGCGTAATTGCCCTCGATGAACACGTTGAACGCTGGCGATACTTCGAAATTCGCCCGGCCGGCAACGACATAGCGTTCAACCGGCACCGCGAGATAGCGTTGTGCCGAACGGTTGAAACCGCCGCAGCTGGTGTCGGTGCAATCGCGCAGCACATTGTCCGAGCCATAAGTGAAGACGGAATCACCGGCATAGAAGCGCCCGCCGGGCGTGAAGCCGGACAGGAGCGTCGTGGGCGTGAACAACTCGCTGGGATCGCCGGTGATGCTGCCGCCAAGGCTGGTGGTGTCGATCGCGCTGCTGCCCGCCTGCGTGGAGCGGTTGCGCTTCAGCACGGTGCCCTGTTTGGAATAGCCGCCGAACAGCATGACGTTGGCGCGATCATCGGCGAAATTCTTGCCGACCAGCAGGTTCACTTGCCGGTCCGCGCCGTCGCCCTGTTCCGAAATGCCTACCTGACCGTCGATCTGGATGCCCTCGAACCGCGTCTTGTAGACAAGGTTAACGACGCCCGCGACCGCATCCGAGCCGTACACGGCGGAAGCGCCGCCGGTCAGCACGTCGATCCGCTCCAGCATCTGGGTGGGGATGACGTTGAGATCCACCGCCTGGCTGCCCGGCTGCCCCGATACGAAGCGGCGGCCGTTCAGCAGCACCAGGGTGCGATCCTCGCCAAGGTTGCGCAGGTTCACCGTGGCGGCGCCGGCGCTTTGCGTGGCGAAGCTGGAATTGGTGCGGCTGATGCCCGGATTGCCGAACGCCGGGTTTTCCAGCAGCACGTCCTGCACGTTGATCGCGCCGGCCTGCTGGATCTGCTCCACGCCAACGACCTGCAATGGCGAGGCGGATACCGCCTGCGGTGATGCGATGCGCGATCCGGTGACCACGATGTCGCTGCCGCCCTCCTCGGTTGCGCCGCCGGCCTGGGCAGTATCCGTGTTCCCCGCCGGTGTCTGTCCGGTCTGGTCGGCGGCGGGCGGGGTGGTCGTCGGGGCGACTTGTGTCGAGGGTGGTTGCGGCTGCTGCGGCGGCGCGCTGGCGGCGTCCTGCGCAGCGGCGGCGGCGGAGACGCTGACCCCGACAAGGAAGGTGGTGGCGAGAAGCGAACGGCGGCAAGCGAGGAACATGATACGCCTCCTCAGTCCCACGCGGCAGAAGCGGGGATCGCGCCTGCCGGTTGGAAACTCGGCTTTGATCCGAAGGGCGGAACGCGAGGGGGCAGCAAAGTTCCGGAAGCTGACGGATAGATCCGTTCTGTGGCAGCCAGGATACGACATAGGTTTTGTGCGACGCAGCGGAGGCGCGCTGCGCGACCGCTCAGCGCCCGCGAGGGCCGCGGCTTCTCGACGCCAGGCGGTGCACCAAGCCAGGGCTGTGGCGCGCGCCGCGAGGAAAGATGTCAGCGCTTGCGGACGAATTCCGCCCGAAGAACGAGGCCCTTGATCCCCTCGTACCGACAATCGATCTCCTGCGGGTCTCCGGTCAGGCGGATCGACTTGATGAGCGTGCCGCGCTTCAGGGTCTGGCCGGCGCCCTTGACGTCGAGATCCTTGATCAGCGTGACCTGGTCGCCGTCCGCAAGCACGTTGCCGACCGCATCCCTAACCTCAACCTCGGTTTCGGACTGGCGCTTGGCGGCCAGTTCGGACGCGGGCACCCACTCGCCGCTATCCTCGTCGTACACATAGTCATCGTCGCTCATGCCGTGTCCTTAGCCCTTCGATCGGCCTGGCCATAGGGGGCGGTGCGGGGTGTTGCCAACGCTGGCGGGGGACAGGATCCCGACTGCGCACCTGACAGTAAACAGAATTGTCATTGTGACGACATTGTGCGACCTGATGCTGATCATCAGGAGAGAGCAGACGTGACCACCCTTATCGCCAGCCGCGAGCATTGGCTGAACGCCGTCGACGGGATCGTGGATCAGCTGGAGCGCGGCGCACCGGCGGCGGAGCTGTCGGGGGAGCCGACGGCGGAGGTGGTGAAAGCGCTGTGCGACGCCGGGTTGATGGATCTGAAGGCGCCGCGCGAGGTGGGCGGCGCGGAAGCGGACTGGCCGCTACAGATCGCGGTGTTCGAGAAGGTCGCCTATCACAATCTCGCCGCGGCCTGGTGCCTGATGCTTTACGTCGACAACACCGGCAAGGCTGCGGCCTTCCTGCCCGACGAAGGGCTGGCGCGGCTGTGTGATGGCGGGCCGCTCCCGGCGGTATGCGGCGGCGGTGGTCTGATGATGGGCGAGTTGACCCCGGTGGAGGGCGGCTATCGTCTCAGCGGCCGCTGGATCTACGGCAGCGGCATCCACCAGGCGCAGTTCGTGCAGATGACCGCCCGTGTGGTCGGCGGCGGGCCGGAGGTGATCCAGTGCGTCGTGCCCCGTGCCCAGTTGCAGCTGGTCGACAACTGGCAAGTCATGGGCCTCAAGGGTACCGGAAGCTGTGATTTCATCGCTGACGACATCTTCGTGCCGGCTGAGATGACCTATGTCGCGGGCAGCACCGCGCGGCGCGGCGGCGCTTTGTTCCGGCTCGGCACGTTCGGCTATGCCGGTCTTTGCATGCCGGCGGTGATGGTGGGCGCGGCGCGCCGGGCGCTCGATGATCTCGGCGCGATGGCAGCGGCAAAGTCACGCGGGTATGCCGTAAAGACGACGCTGGCCGAGCGCGGGGCCTTTCAGGCGTTTCTGGGCGCGGCGGACCTGAAGCTGAAGGCGGCACGCGCGCTCACCATCGACATGGGAAAACGGCTGCTTGCCGACGCGGAGCGGCTGGGCAACAGCCCGGAGCGCAACGAAGCGGAGGCGCGCGCGGTCGGCACCTATTGCTCCGACGTGACCGTCGAGGTGATGAACCGGATCGTCGCTTATGCCGGCGGGGAGGGGATCCGGGCCGGCCATCGCTTCGAGCGGACGCTGCGCGACCTTCAAACCGCCGCGACCCATATGTTCGTCAGCGATATCGCTTACGAAACCCACGCGCGGTTCGTGATGGACCTGCCCGACGTGAAGATGGTGGCGTAAGCCGGGTCAGCGCGCCCAGGGAAGGCGGGACGCGGCCGCCGCGATGCGGTCGGCGCCCTCCCGGGCCGCCTCCGCGGCACGATCCGGCGTTGTGCCGAGCCCGCGCAGCAGCTGAAGGCTCAGGTCCACGACGTAACTGTCCCCCGCCGCCTGATCCGACGCCAGCCGCCGAATCCCGCCGAGCAACCCGCCGGCGAACAGGTCCGTCGCGACATCCAGCGACGGAAACTCGAACACGCCGGTCCTGCCCCCCGCACCGATCGTGTCGTGGAGCACGGCGCGCAGTGGCGGTGTGTCCAGCACCTGGCTGGAGCTCGATACGAAGGTCGCCCATTCCCTGTCGCCGCTGGCGCGCCCCAGCAGCAATTGGGAGCCGATTGCCGAGCCGAGTACCGGATCGTCCACGTCGGAAAACGTCAGGCGCGCGGCATCGACCAGTTCGGCCACGAGTTGATCGATCAGTTCCCCGATCGCCGCCTCCAGGGAGGGATAGTATCGGTAAAAGGCGCCGCGCGACACGCCTGCCTCCCGCACCACATCGTCGATCACGGCACGGCCGCGATTGGCGCCGCCGCACACCTTCATGGTCGCGGCGAGCAGGCGAGCGCGCATCCGGTCACGCCGTCCTTCCGCGACGCGGGACCGGAAATCAGGCTTGGCGATGGCGGTAGGATTGCTGGTCATATGGCGGTGATAGCCACGTCCTGCCGTCGTGACCAAGCGGCTTGGTGCGGAATTCGCCTGATGTCCTCTCAGGTCCACTGCATCAAGGAGGCCCCGGCGTAAGCGTCCGGGCCGAGGTTTGACGGAGGTGAGCGGCTTTCGGGGCGGGTCCGAAGCGCCGCGATCACGGTGGTCGCGTTCCGCTCAAAGCGGTCATCCCGCACTGTCCGGACAGGGCGCCTAGGATCCGCTCAGCTCGCCCTCAACGAGCGCAGCGAGCCCTGCCGGCATGTCGCAAGGGACAAGCGGTAAGGGCGCTGTCAGGCGCCGGGTCGGCCGCCTCGCCAACCTTCATGGCGAAGCGGCAGTGCGGATCATCGCTCGACGAGCATGCCGTAAAGGTGCCACGTCGCGTAACCCAGAACGGGGAGCACGACGGCAAGTCCAATAAACAGCGGAATGGTGCCCGCCACCAGCAGGGCGGCGACGATCAACCCCCAGCGCAGCATGACGCCCGGATTGGCGGTAACGGCGCGGATCGAGGTTCGCACCGCCGCGACCCCGCTGACCGGCTTGTCCACCGCCATCGGCACCGACACCACCGTCAGCGCGAGGGTGAGCGCCGCGATCAGCGCGCCGGCAGCATTGCCGAGCAGGATCAGCGTCCAGCCCTCTGGCGTGGTGAACAGGGCACGCAGGAAGCCTTCGACGCCCTGCGGCTCCAGCCGGCCGAGCGTCGCCTCGTACAAGGTCCAGGCGATCAGCAGCCAGGCGAAGAACAGGACGATCAGCATCGCCCCGATCGCCAGCACGCCGTGCCGCCTCGCCGGCTGAAGCGGGTCGAGGAAATGCGACCAGCCCGCCTCGTCGCCATCGGCGCGTCGCCGCGCGATTTCGTAAAAGCCGGCGGCGACCAGCGGTCCAAGGATCGAGAGCCCCGCCACCAGCGGGAAGAAGAGCGGCAGCAAGCGGTCGCCGACGGTCACCACCGCAACCAGCAGGCCGACGAGCGGATAAAGCACGCCCACGAACAGAAGGTCACCGCGTTTGGCGAGGAAATCATCCCAGCCGAGCCGCAGCGCGCGGCGCAGGTGCGCTGGCTCGATCCTGCGGACGGCGGGCAGGGCTTCGGTGTCGATGGTATCGGATGGAAAAACTGTGTTCCTGATCATGGCAGGCACTCGCGTTCTGCAAGCGGGGGCATCATGCCCTCTGTCGCCATCATGCTCGCGGCACCTTCGGTGGCGATTGGCGCAATATATACCTGGTTGGCGCCGGGCGCGATCCTGGAAGTGAGGGCTGATAAAGTAGATTTGCGATCACCAGCCCCGCGGTCTTCGCCGTGCTTGGCCTGCGGCGGGATCGAACGCTTGCGCATGTCCACCGACCGGGCAGCCGGGCATCAGAACTGCATGGCGGCGCGCAGCCCTCCTTCCGGCGAATCTTCCAGCACCAGCCGCGCGTCGTAGAAGCGCAGCAGGTCGGCCGTGGCCGCGAGGCCCAGACCAGTGCCGGGGGTCGCCGGATCGAGCCGGGTGCCGACATTCGTCACCAGGGCACGCTGATCGGGGGGAATGCCGGGGCCGTCGTCGGAAATCTCGATCCGGTTGGCGCTTCCCGTGATCGTGACGCGGGTTCGGGCCCATTTAAACGCATTGTCGATCAGGTTGGACAGCATTTCCGCCAGATCACCGCCATCACAGGGAAGGCGAAGGGCAGGGGGCAGCTCCGCTGTCACCTCGATCGCGCGATCCGCGTGCAGCCGTCGCATCGCCTCGAGGATGCGCGCGAGTAGCGGCTCGACCGCTGTCAGGGTGCCAGCACCGCGGGTACCGGCAGCGGCGGCGCGGGCGAGATGATAGTCGATCTGGCGCTGCATGGTCCGACACCGTTCCAATAGGAAGGCGGCGCTTTGCGTCTGGCCGGCAATCTCAAGCTGCTCAGCCTCGTCGGCGATCAGCGCCAGCGGCGTGCGCAGATTGTGCGCCAGATTGCCCGATTCCGTCCGCGCCCGCGCGATCAGCTGCGCCTGCCCCTCGAGCAGCGCGTTGAATCGGGTGACGACGGGCACGAATTCGGCGGGCACATGCGGATCGAGCCGTTCGATCTCACCGTTGCGTAGCCGGTCGACCTCCTCGCCGAGCCGGCGAACGGGCGCGAGGCCGAAGCGGACCATCAGCCCGGCTCCGCCCAGCAGCAGCAGGCCCACCACCGCCATCGACAGCGTGAGATCGAGGCGGAACTGATCGACCTGTTCCTCCAGCAGATGCTGGGCGGAGGCGATCGTGACGGTCAGCGGCTGTCGCTCGCGCACGATATGGGCGCTACGCTGAAGCACGTCCTCCTCGCCGGCGCGCCCCTGGTGCCAGGCGTCGTCCGGCGCCGGGATCAGCCGTGGACCGCCGGCTAATGACGGGGAGAGGGCGCTGCCGCCCGGGCCGCTGACCTGCCAGTAAAGGCCGGACCGGCCGACGTTGAACTGCGGGTCGGACAGCGGCTGGCGCACCACCGGTCGACCTTGCGGATCGAAATCGATGAGCGCGGTCAGCTCGTCGAGATGATGGTCCAACTCGGTTTGGAAGCGGTCGGTGGTGTGGCTGCGGTAGAGGTATCCGATGAACAGCCCGGCCAGCAGCACCGCCAGGATCACGCCCAGCGCCGACCCGACGATCAGCCGCAGCCGCAGGCTGTTGTGTAGCGGCTGGTTCATGCCCCGATCCGATAGCCGAGGCCGCGCACCGTCAAGACATGCTCGCGGCCGATCTTGCGGCGCAATCGGCCGACCAGCACCTCAATCGCATTCTCGTCGCGCTCCTCGCTCAGCGGATACAGGCTGTCGATGATGCTCTGCCGCGTCAGCGTGCGCCCGGCATTGTAGAGCAGCAGCTGCAACAGGTGGAACTCACGCGCGGTCAGCGGCACCGGCCGGTCGTCCAGCCACGCCTCGCCCGATGCCGTGTCGATCGCGATCCGACCGGCGGCGATCCGCGTCGCGCTATGCCCCGCCGCCCGCCGCGCCAGCGCGTGGATCCGCGCCACCAGTTCCTCGGTGCGCACTGGCTTGACGATGAAATCGTCCGCGCCCGCGTTCAGCCCCTCGACCTTTTCCTCCCACCCGCTGCGGGCGGTCAGGATCAGGATCGGCGTCGCGATGCCCTTTGCCCGCAGCGCCCGGACCAGCTCGATCCCGGACATGCCCGGCAGGCCGACGTCGACCACCAGCACGCTGAAGCCGTCGCTGGCAAAATCGACCGCATCCTCTGCCCGGCTCAGCCACTCGCACGTCATGCCGTGCCGCGCGAGATTGGCGACCACCCGCTCGGCCAGCGCGGCTTCATCTTCGACCAGGAGAATTCGCATGGCTCATCCTGACAGGTTCCTGTCAGGTTGCGAAGCTACCGGCGCGCCCAGGATAACAACATCGGGGCGTCTT
The DNA here is from genome assembly GCF_020707225.1 of Sphingomonas sp. IC4-52. Lineage (NCBI taxonomy): Bacteria > Pseudomonadati > Pseudomonadota > Alphaproteobacteria > Sphingomonadales > Sphingomonadaceae > Sphingomonas > Sphingomonas sp. IC4-52. The sequence goes on from NZ_JAJFEU010000005.1 coordinate 276,527, forward strand.
TCATGGTCGGCAACTGGCGACAGCCGCTGCTTCTCGCGCTGCTCGGCACGCTCGCTGCGTGCGGCGGCAATGAAGCGGTACCGGCCGGCGACAACCTGGCCGCCACCAGCAACGCCGCGGCCGCCGCAAAGCCCCCCCTCGCCTTGTCGGCGGCCGAATTCGCCCGGATTGGTGTCACGTTCGCTCCGGTCGAAAGCGTCAGCGAGCTCCCGGTCGCCACCGTTCCCGCCACGCTCGCACCCCCGCCCAACGCCCGCGTCGCGGTCGCCGCCGTCATCCCCGGCGTCGTCACCCGCACGATGGTGGTGGAGGGCGACAGCGTGCGCGCCGGCCAGCCGCTCGCCACCGTCGCCGCGCGCGAGATGTTCACCCTCGCCGCCGGGATCGACCAGGCCGCCGCACGTGTCGCCGTCGCCCGCGCCAACGATCGCCGCCTGGGTCAGCTGGCGCGCGAAGGCGTGATCGCCGGCTCGCGCGCTGACGAGGCACGCGCCGCGCTGCGCGAGGCGGAGGCGGAGCTGAACGAACAGCGCCGCATCGTCCGTCTCGTCAACGGATCGCCCAACCGCGGCAGCTATACGCTGACCGCACCGATCGCCGGCAAGATCACCTCCGCCACGATCACCACCGGCAGCCCGGTGAGCGAGGCGACCTCCGCTTATGTCATCGACGCGCAGGGCCGCTACGAGCTGACCGCGCAGCTGCCCGAACGGCTGCTGGGGCAGGTCCGCCCCGGCATGAAGGTGCGCGTGCCCGCCTCCTCCGGCGAGGACGTGCGCGGCGAGGTGACCAGTGTCGGCACCGTGATCGACCCACAGACCCGCTCCGCCACGTTGCGCGCGCGCCTCCCTGCCAGCGCCGGGGTGGTCTCCGGTCGTGCGGTCTCCGCGACCCTCTATGCACCCGCGGCGGACGGGGGGGCGATCGCCGTTCCCGCCGCGGCCGTCACCGATGTCGACGGCAAGCCGAGCGTATTCGTGCGCACGCCGCAGGGCGCAGCGGTCCGCACGGTCGCGACCGGCGACCGCGCCGACGGCCGCATCGTCATCCGCTCGGGGCTTCGCGCGGGTGAGCAGATCGCGGTCGCCGGGGTGAGCGAGCTCAAGTCGATCGCAGGGCAGAACTGATGCTGCGATCGCTCGTCGCCTGGTCGCTATCTTACCGACTGGTCGTAATCGGCCTGACGCTGGTGGTCGGCGTGCTCGGCGCGCTTGCCTATGCCGCGCTGCCGGTCGACGCCTATCCCAATATCGCGCAAACTCAGGTGAAGATCATCCTGAAGGCGCCCGGCATGACGCCGGAGGAGGTAGAAACCCGGGTCATCGCGCCGATCGAATTGGAAACGCTCGGCCTTCCCAATCAGGCGACGCTGCGCTCGACCGCCAAATACGCCATCGCCGACATCACGATCGACTTCACCGACGGCACCGACATCTACTGGGCGCGCCAGCAGGTCGGCGAGCGGCTGGCCAACGTCATGGCCGACATGCCTGAGGGCGTGACGGGCGGCATGGCACCGATCTCGACGCCGCTGTCGGACGTGCTGATGTTCACCATCGACGGCCCGCTGTCGCTTGCGGAGAAGCGCGAGCTGCTCGACTGGACGATCCGCCCCGCGCTGCGCACGGTGCCGGGCGTCGCCGACGTCAACGCGCTGGGCGGCTTCGTGCGCACCTACGAAATCCGTCCTGACGCCGCGGCGCTCGCCGCTGCGCGCCTGTCGGTCGACGACCTTCGCAACGCGATCATGCGCGGCAACCGCAACGACGGTGCGGGGCGCATCGCAGCGGGCGAGGAGGCGCTGATCGTCCGCGCGGTGGGCGCGATTCAGAGCGCCAGTGATGTCGAGCAGATGGCCGTCGTTGCGCGCGATGGCCGCGTCGTGCGGATCGGCGACGTCGCGACCGTCGGCACCGGCTCGCTCACCCGCTATGGCGGGGTCACTGCGCACGGCAAGGGAGAGGCGGTGCAGGGCCTCGTCATGGCACTGCGCGGCGCGGATTCGCGCAAGGTGGTCGACGGCGTGCGCGAGCGACTGGCGGAGCTGGAACGCAGCTTCCCCAAGGGGACGAAGATCACGATCTTCTACGACCGCTCCGACCTCGTCGGCCGCGCGGTGCAGACCGTGCAGAAGGCGCTGATCGAGGCGACAATCCTTGTGGTCGTGCTGCTGATCCTGTTCCTCGGCGACTGGCGCGCCGCGGCGATCGTCGCGACGACGCTGCCGATGGCGGCGCTGACGACCTTCCTCTTCATGCGCGGCATGGGGCTGTCGGCCAATCTGATGAGCCTCGGCGGCCTCGCCATCGCGATCGGCCTGCTGGTCGACGGTGCCGTCGTGGTGGTCGAGAATATCGTCGAGCGATTGAACCGGCCCGGTGAGGAAACCGCGCCGCGGCTCAACATCGTCTATCGCGCGACGGCGGAGGTGGTCGTGCCGGTAACCGCCGGCCTCGTCATCATCGCGCTCGTCTTCCTCCCCTTGCTTTCCCTGCAGGGGCTGGAGGGCAAGCTTTTCGCCCCCGTCGCGCTCACCATCATGTTCGCGCTCGCCGGCTCGTTGCTGCTCGCGCTGACGCTGGTGCCAGTCCTCGCCTCTTACGGCCTCAAGAGCGGTCATCATGGCGAGCCATGGGTGATGCGGCAGCTCGCGCCCCGCTACCATCGGCTGCTGACCGGTGCGTTCGGGCGCAAGAAGCTGGTCTATGCCCTCGCCGGCGTCGGGCTGGTCATTGCCGGCCTTGCCTATGGCGCGGTCGGCAAGACGTTCATGCCGACCATGGACGAAGGCTCGGTGGTGATCCAGATCACCAAGCTGCCGACCGTCGGCCTCGACCGCTCGCTCGATCTCACCTCGCGCGTCGAGCGGGAGCTGATCGGCAAGGTGCCCGAAGTCACCGGCGTCATTTCGCGCACCGGCACCGACGAGATCGGCCTCGATCCGATGGGCCTCAACGAAACCGACCTGTTCGTGACGCTGAAGCCGTCGAAGGAATGGCGCGGCGACCGCGAGTTCGTCGTCGCCGAGATGCGCCGCGCGCTCGAAGGGATGCCGGGCTTCGATCCCAGCTTTACCCAGCCGATCGAGATGCGCGTCGCCGAAATGCTTACTGGCGCGCGCGGCGACCTCGCGGTCAAGATTTTCGGCCCTGATCTGAAGACGCTGGCCGGGCTGGCGGGACGCATCCAGCACGTCCTGCAATCCACCCCGGGCGCCGCCGAGGTGCTGACGGTCGCAAACGAGAATATCGACTATCTCCAGCTCGATATCGATCGCACCGCCGCGGGCCGCGCCGGCATGCCGATCGACCAGTTGCAGGACACGCTGCGTGCGCAGCTGGAGGGGCTGCCCGCGGGCATCGTCGCCGAGGGGCAGAAGCGCGTGCCCGTGATGATCCGCAGCAACGACGGCACCCGCGACGACGCCACCCGCTTCGCCGATCTTCAGGTTACGACGCCGAGCGGCGAGCTGGCCCGGCTCAGCGATCTGGCGCGCGTGGAAAAGACCGAGGGGCCGATCCGCATCGATCACGAAAGCGGCTCGCGCTACGCGCTGGTGCAGGCATTCGTGTCGGGGCGCGACCTCGTCGGCTATGTCGACGATGCCCGCGCGCGCGTCGCCGCCGAGGTTCCGCTGCCGCAGGGCTATCGCCTCGAATGGGGTGGGCAGTTCGAGAACCAGCAGCGTGCCTCCGCCCGGCTGGCGACGGTGATCCCGATCGCGCTCCTGCTGATCTTCCTCGTCCTGTTCGTGACCCTGAAGTCTGTGCGGGGATCGCTGCTGATCCTCGCCAACATTCCCTTTGCCGCGGTCGGCGGGATCGTCGCCTTGTGGCTGACCGGCGAGTATCTTTCGGTCCCCGCCTCGGTCGGCTTCATCGCGCTGCTCGGCATCGCGGTCCTGAACGGGCTCGTGCTGGTCGCCTATTTCCGTCAGCTGCGCGAAGACGGCATGCCGATGGCGCAGGCGGTACGGACGGGGGCGGAACGCCGGCTGCGCCCGGTAATGATGACCGCCAGCATCACTGGCTTCGGCCTCGTGCCCCTGCTCTTCGCGACCGGGCCGGGATCGGAGATCCAGCGTCCGCTCGCGATCGTCGTGATCGGCGGCCTCGTTACCTCGACGCTGCTGACGCTCGTCCTTCTTCCCATCCTCTTTGAACGATTTGGCGAAAGCCGGAAGGAGCTGGCCGCATGAGCCGCGTGCTGCTTACCTTGACCTGCGGGGTCGCCGATGCGGAGGCGATCGCCTCGGGCCTGCGCGACGGGCTCCACGTCCCCGTGCACCAGCGCGCGGAAACAGTGCTCGGCCGCGACTTCGACGACGCCGGCACGGTGGAGCGGGTCGCCGGCGCGCTCGCCCGCATCGCCATCACGCTCGACATTCCGGCGGATCAGGTGCCGCAGGCGCTGGGCATCGCCACCGCTGCCCGCCGCCGCCTGCCGTTCCGCTGGCACAGTGTCGCCATCCTCGATGCGGGGCGGATCGCATGAAATGGGCATGGCTGCTGCTCGCCGGCGCTGCACTGCCGGCGATGGCGCAAACCAGCGATCTGCCCCCCGCCGATCTCGTCATCCGCGTGCTCGACAATGCGCCCGGCGTCGCTGCGGCGACCGCGCGGATCGGCGCGGCGGAGGCGGAGGCCGACGCGCTTCGCCGCGGCCCGCACGAAATCACCGCGCAGGGCACGCTGTCGCGCCGCCGCGTCGATCGCGAGGGCAATTTCGTAGAGTATGACGCCACGATCAGCCGCGCCTTCCGCCTGCCGGGCAAGGCCGCACTCGATCGGCGGGCCGGCGCGCTTGGCGTTGATGTCGCGCAGAACCGGATGGAGGATGCCCGCCACCAGGCCGCGCTGTCGCTCGCGACCTTGTGGTACGACTGGCTGCTCGCCGCCGACCTTCATCGCAACGCGACGAAACTGGTCGAGAACCAGCGCGCCTTGGTCGCCGCGACCGAGCGGCGGGTACAGGTGCGCGACGCGGCCGAACTGGATCTGCAACAGGCCAGCGCCGCGCTCGCGCTGGCCGAGGCGCAAGTGGCCGAGGCTGCCGCCGGCCGCGATCGCGCCCGCGCGCTGCTCGAAACGCGCTTCCCCGACCTGCCGCTGCCCGCCGAGGCCCCGGTGCTGGCCGCTCCCACCATCCCCTCAGAGGGCCTGCTCGAGCTTCAGCGCCTGATCGTCGCCCGCAGCCATGAAATTGCCGCCGCCGCGGGTACGGCGGAGCGTCAGTCGATCCTCGCCAGGCGCGCACGGGCGGACCGCGTCGCTGACCCCTCGCTCGGCGTCCGCCTGTTCAGTGAGCGCGGCGGCGAGGAACAGGGCGCCGGCCTCTTCGCCTCGCTCCCGCTAGGTGGCGGGTACCGGCGCGCGCTGTCCGATCAGGCCACCGCCGAGGCCGGCGCAGCGCAGGCGGAGAGAGTCGCGGTGGAGCGCGAGGTCAGCGGCAATGCCGCAGCCGATGTGGCGGAGTTCCGTGCCCGCCATAGTGCCTGGCTCGCGGCGCAGGCGGCGGTCGAACGGTCCGAGCGCAGCGCCGCGCTGGCTGCGCGTGGCCAGCAGTTGGGCGCCATCGACCTAGCCGACCGACTCTATGCCGAGCGGCAGGCGAACGAGGCGCGTGCTCAGGAACTCACGGCCCGCGCCGCGGCCGCGCGGCTGATCCTCAAGCTGCGCATCGATGCGCATACCCTTTGGATAGACTGATCACCTGAGTGTCGCGGCGCCCGTCTGGGAGCAAAGGCGCCGCGACGCTCAGCGAGCGACCAGCATCGGAGCGGCCACCGGCGCCGATGCGCGGGCGAGGGCGAAGGGTACGTCTTCCTCGACAAAGCCGCGCAGCATGGTGCCGGCCGGCATCTCCGCGCTCTTGCCCGTCATGAAGAAACCGGCGGGTGCGAACACCACGGCCGACACTGCCACGGCGCCGGCCGTTCCTGATCCGCCCTTGCTGTCGAACGTGCCGGACAAGCGGATGGTACGGCCATTCGCGTTCACGCTCAGCACGCGGCCGACGATCCGACCGGACTTGCCCCACATGCCCTTGTTGCGAACATCGGTCAGCTCGCCGATTGCCGGGCTGCCGACCGGAATGATAACCGCACCATTGACGGTGACGGCTTCTGCGACCTCCAAACGCACGCGATCGTTGATGCGCGCGATTTTCTCCTTGGTCGTAAGTCCCTCGATGAGGCGCAGCGCGACCGGCGTTCCCGCGCGCAAGACATTGGGCGATGCCGCCGGGATCACGACGGCGGATTGGGCGGTCGCCGCGACAGGCGCGAGCAGCAACGCAGCAGCAAGCAGAGTTTTCATCGCAAATCCCTTGGGCATGAAGGCTAGCAGGTCAGATCCTGCGATGCGCGTCTTGTACGGGATCAAGCGGGAGCGCTTGATCGAACCGCGACGACGACGACCAAATTGCGCCGGGAACGGCCGCACGGCGGACGGAACCATCTGGTAGATTTCGCAGCCGCCTGTGCGCGGTTCAGCGACAGGAGCTGAGGTTGGGACCTCGCAAGGCGAACCCTCTTGCCCGCCACCTGTTTCCTTGCGACCTCAACGCAGGACCACCAGATCGGGGGCGACACAGGAGGGGACGAACGTGGCATTTCATACACGGATCACGGAGCTGCTCGAGATCGAGCATCCCATTGTTCAGGGCGGCATGCAGCAGGTGGGCCGGGCGGAACTGGCCGCGGCCGTCTCGAATGCAGGTGGGTTCGGCATCCTCACCGGCCTGACCCAGCCAACGCCCCAGGCGCTACGCGACGAAATCGACCGCTGCCGGGCGATGACGAGCAAGCCATTCGGCGTGAACATGACCGTGTTCCCGACTATCAACTCGCCCGATTACAAGGCCTATGCGCAAGCGATCATCGATGCGGGGATCAAGGCGGTGGAAACCGCCGGCACGCCCGCCGTCGCCGAGCTGTGGGAGATGTTCAAGGCGAACGGTATCCGGATCCTTCACAAGTGCACGTCGGTGCGCCACGCGCTGTCGGCCGAGCGCAAGGGCGTGGACGTTATTTCGATCGACGGGTTCGAATGTGCGGGCCACCCGGGCGAGGACGACATTCCCGGCCTGATCCTGATCCCCGCGGCGGCGGACAAGGTGAAGATCCCGCTGATCGCCAGCGGCGGCATCGCCGACGGCCGCGGCTTCGTCGCGGCGCTCGCGCTGGGCGCGGAAGGGGTGAACATGGGGACGCGGTTTTGCGCAACGCAGGAGGCGCCGATCCACCCGCGCGTGAAGCAGGCGTATGTCGACAATGACGAGCGCGGCACCAACCTTATCTTCCGCAAGTTCCACAATACGGCGCGGGTAGGGAAGAGCGCCGTGTCCGATGAAGTGGTGCGGATCACCGCACAGCCCGATTCCACGTTTGCGGACATCCAGCACCTGGTGTCCGGCGCGAAGGGGCAGATCGTGATCGAGCAGGGCGATCTGGACGCCGGCATCTACTGGGCGTCGATGGCGCAGGGCCTGATCCACGACATTCCCAGTGTCCAGGAACTCATCGACCGGATCATCGGGGAAGCCGACGCGATCGTGGCGCAGCGCCTTTCCGGGCTTTTGGAAGCGAGGGCTGTCGAACCCGCGTGAATCTGGCGGGCAGCGGTTTCCGGGCGGCCGATGGCTGTTCCGGGGGAGGCTGTC
>NZ_JAJFEU010000006.1:0-241244 GCF_020707225.1 Sphingomonas sp. IC4-52
TCCGCCGCTACCGCCACGATGGCTGGACGGCGGAGCGGCAGCGCGGCTTCATCCGCGCGCTCGCCGAAACCGGATCGGTAAAGGCCGCCGCCCGCCGCATCGGCAAGACCACGGAGGGCGCGTACCAGATGCGCCTGCAGCCCGGCGCCGACAGCTTCCGCGCCGCGTGGGAGGCCGCGCTCGCCAGCGGCGTCCAGCGCCTCACCGATATCGCCATGGAGCGCGCGGTGGAGGGCGTCCCCATCCCCGTCTTTCACAAGGGCGAGCAGGTCGGCGAGCGCCGCTGGTACAATGATCGCTTGCTGATGTTCATGCTGAAGCACCACCAACCCGATCGCTACAACACCCCCGCGCTCGCCCCCGGCACCCGGCATCCCGAGACGATCGCCCGCGAGGCGGCGCAGCAATGCCCCGTCTGCCGCGAGCGCGAGGAAACCGCCGCCCGCCGCGCCTTCGCCGAGGCGGAGGCCGCCAAGCAGAGCAACGAGGAATTTCTCGTCCACCTCATGCGCACCTATCAGATCAAGGTGCAGTCCGAGCGCCGCGAGCGCCTCGCCGGCGATTGGGCCGCCGCAGATTTCTACCTGCGCCAGCTCAACTTCTTCGAGCTGATCCTCGAAGGCTGCGGCCACCGCATGGACATCATCGACATGCATACCATGCAGAGCGGCGAAGAGGGCATGTACACCCGCCAGATCAACTGCGGCCCGCTCACCCGCATCCTGGACGACATGCGCCGCGAGATCTGGGAAGCCGCCGGCGAGCCACCCCGCCCGCCGATCGATCTGCGCGAGTTCCTTCCCTATTCCACCATGAACCAGCAGGGGGATACGGCGCGCGAACGCCAGCACGCGCGCGCCGAGGCGCAGCGGCGGATCGCGGAGTCGCAGGCGGTGTGGGAGGCGTCAGCGAATGAGGAGACTTGGGCCGCCTTCAAGGCCGCTTCGGGGCGGTGAGCGGGGCTTGGCGAGCGTCGCAGAAGCGGCTGCGGGCGGCGTCCGCCAGGCGGCGCGGGGCGTGCCGGTCGAGGAAGCGGCTTTGGTGGGGAGATTGGAGGGCGGCAACTGGGCCGGTTGCAGACTGGCAGCTCCCAGCCGCACGAACGCGCGTAGCCGCCGTTCGAGTTTCTACCGGTGGCCGGCAGCTAGCTACCAAATCTCGCCGTTCCGATCCGGCTGCGGCAACGTCGCCTTGTGCCGGAACCGGTTATTCGCACGTTCAGCATCTGTCCGCATCGCCCGGCCCATTGTACATCAATTTGGCTCCTTGGCCTTGCGTGGCAGCGCTCCCGGCATAAACTCAATTTTATGTCCAACACAGTCCATCGCGGCCACGTCGAACTTGGCAAATTGGAACTTGGCGCTACGCTCACCCTCGAACCAGGGGGCGTTTCCCTCGACATCGCAAGCACAGATCAGGCTCACAAGATGCCCGAGCGGCTTGAGATCATTCGGTTCAGAAGCAACACCGGCTACTTCACGCTTACCAACCTGTTTCGGCTGAACCACAACATGAGGCTGGGTGTTGGTGGGCTATCGACTTATAGCGTAAGGCTCGCCTTCGAAAGCGCCCACTTCCAAACCGAGGACGAGATCAGGTCGACGACGTGGAGCATGATCGTCGACGACGTCGCCAAGATTATTCACGTCAACGGCGTCATTCAGCAGATGATCATGCCGGAGACCGGCGGATTAATTGTGACTTACACTGTCGCATCCCCGCCGGCGGTAGCCCTCGAATGCCCCTCGGCCCAACTGACCCTGCGACTTGGCCAGCACATTAGATCGGGCGGCGATCCAATTAATGGGCCGACACTTAGTCTCACATATCCGATCGACCTGGTTTTCCCCGAAGACGTCAGCATCGAGGTTGCGGTCCGCACTATGCATCGGGTCCGGCAGATACTTTCCTTAGTGATGGGGCGCGTGCTTCCTATCACTAGCGCCTCCATAAAGATGCCGGGCGAGAGCAACCCGCACGAGGTCCCGATTCACGGGCTTCTTATGACCGACAGGGCTGAGAAACCGACCGAACCTGTCCTGCCAAAGATTACGCCCGAAATATTGGCAGCAGTTATCGATTGCTGGCTGTCTCGATACGACGAACTCGGCGACGCGATCCGCCTACACTTGAGCGGCCTTGAGCAGCGGCGACTTCCGACCGAGCTCAGGTTTCAAATCTTCGTCCAGTCGCTAGAGGCCCTGCACCGACGCATCGCACCGACCGCTGCCCAAGCGATCGATAGCATTCCGATTGTCGAAACCCTGCGAGAACGTGGAATTCCAAGTGACGTTGTCGATCGGGTAAGAGGTGTGCTGGCCCACGCCCATGAGCCCGGACTGAGGCAGCGGTTGCGACATTACTGGGATCGATTCGAGACGGAGATCATGACGCTGCGCCCTTCAGAGAAGCGTAAGGGGTTCATTGGACGCGTCGCCGCGACCCGCAACCACTATGCCCATCGAACCGACCGCGACGAGCAAGTGCTTTCCGGCACGGACCTGTGGGATGCCACCGAAACTGTGAAAGCGATCTCGCACATGGCGCTGCTTAGCGAGGTGGGCGCAGACACGCGCGGCGTCGGGCAAAAGATGCTGAACTGCCGTTTCGCGGAATATGCCTTACGGGAGTAAATAAGCCACCGCTACCAAGCGGCTTTGCTCGCTCGGCAGCGGATAGTGGAAACCCTCGTAAGTCAGCTACTGCTGGAAGCCGTCATACGCCGCAGCGTAGGAGAACGACGGATTTGTCCCAAAGTCGGGCGCTCACAGCCCGGCTAGCGAACGGCAGGTTTCAGGATCGGACAGGGTCAGGCTGAACGGCCGAGGTTGGGCGCACTGCTGCCGCCGTCGGTCAGCACGCCAGGCACGACCGCTTCCGACCAGATCCGGTCTTCCGTGACGAGGCGGCAAAGGCGGGCTTCTGGAAAAGTCAGACGCTCTTTGATTAAATCCATATATCTATTATTATGGATGTATGGGCAACGATTCAGCCATAACCGCTCTTGGCGCGCTCGCGCAGGGCACGCGCCTCGATGCATTCCGCCTGCTGGTCCGTCACGAGCCTGAGGGCCTGGCCGCCGGCGAAGTCGCCAAGGCGCTCGACGTGCCGCAGAACACAATGTCGGTGCATCTCGCGACGCTGGCGCGCGCCGGTCTGGTCCGATCCGAGCGGCGCAGCCGCATCATCAACTATCGCGCCGATCTCGACCAGTTGAAGGCGCTGACCGTGTTCCTCGTGAAAGACTGTTGCGGCGGGAAGGCGGAGGTTTGTGCGCCGCTAATCGCCGAGCTTAACCCCTGCTGCTGAGGGCCGCCATGACGGTTGATATCATAATCTATCACAACCCCGAGTGCGGTACGTCGCGCAACACGCTGGCGATGATCCAGAACGCTGGCATCGAGCCGCACGTGATCGAGTATCTGAAGACGCCGCCCAACCGCTCGCGTCTCGTTTCGCTGATCGCGCTCATGGGCATCACGCCCCGCGCGCTGCTGCGCGATAAGGGCACGCCCTATGCCGAGCTTGGCCTGGGCGACGCGACGCTGAGCGATGGCCAGCTCATCGACGCAATGATCGAGCATCCGATCCTCATCAACCGGCCGATCGTCGTCTCGCCGCTTGGTGTGAAGCTGTGCCGTCCCTCGGAAGAGGTGCTAGACCTGCTGCCGGCTCGGCAGCGCGGTGCTTTCACCAAGGAAGATGGCGAGAAGGTCATCGACGACGCAGGCAACAGGATCGGCGGGTGACCATCGCCACTCCGGCCAAGCCGGCGATCAGCACATTCGAGCGCTATCTCAGCCTCTGGGTAGCGCTGTGCATCGTGGTCGGGATCGCGCTCGGCTACGCGCTGCCGGGTCTGTTCGGCGCGATCGCCACAGCTGAGGTGGCGCGGGTCAACCTCGTGGTCGCGGTGCTCATCTGGCTGATGATCATCCCGATGCTGCTCAAGATCGACCTTCGCGCGCTCGGCTCGATCCGCCAGCACTGGAAGGGCGTTGGGGTCACCCTGTTCATCAACTGGGCGGTGAAGCCCTTTTCGATGGCGCTGCTCGGTACGCTGTTCTTGGGTTGGCTGTTTCGGCCTCTGCTGCCAGCAAGCGACGTCAGCTCCTATATCGCCGGCCTGATCCTGCTGGCTGCCGCCCCGTGCACGGCGATGGTGTTCGTCTGGTCCAACCTCTGCGAGGGCGAGCCAACCTACACGCTGAGCCAGGTCGCGTTGAACGACGTGATCATGGTGTTCGCGTTCGCACCGCTGGTCGGCCTGCTACTTGGCGTCGCCTCGATCACCGTGCCGTGGGATACGCTGCTGATCTCGGTGATACTCTACATCGCGGTGCCGGTGATAGTCGCGCAGATCGTCCGCAGCGCGGCGATTGCCTCGGGCGGCCAGGCCGCGCTGGATCGGCTACTAGCCCGGCTCGGGCCCGTCTCGCTGCTGGCGCTGCTCACCACCCTCGTGCTGCTGTTCGGCTTCCAGGGCGAGGCGATCATCGCCCATCCGCTGGTCATCGCATTGATTGCGGTGCCGATCCTCATCCAGGTCTATTTCAACGCAGGGCTCGCCTACTGGCTGAGCCGCCGGATCGGGGTGGCGTGGTGCGTGGCGGCGCCCGCCGCGCTGATCGGTGCCTCCAACTTCTTCGAGCTAGCGGTCGCCGCCGCGATTAGCCTGTTCGGGCTCAACTCGGGCGCGGCGCTGGCGACGGTCGTCGGCGTGCTGGTCGAGGTGCCGGTGATGCTGTCAGTCGTCGCGATCGTGAAGCGGACGCGGCCCTGGTACGAAGCGAGAGCGACGGCATGACCCAGATCTATTTCGCGGAGGCTCGGCATTCCGATGATGTCTTGCGGCTCGCGCTCGGCGCCGCGCAGCTCCCAACCGACGATCTCGGCGGTCCCGACCAGATGTTCTTCAGCCTGTTCGACGATGAGGGGCTGATCGGGTTCATCGGTCTGGAAGGCAACGGCGCTGACCGGCTGCTCCGCTCGTTGGTCGTGCTGCCAAGCCGGCGCGGCAAAGGATATGGCCGCATGCTGGTCGAGCGCCTTGAAGGCGTCACCGATGGTGCGGTCGAGCGGCTGCACCTCCTCACCAATGGTAGCGCCGAGTTCTTCCGAGGGCTTGGTTATGTCGACGCCGATCGCGACGCCGCGCCGGCGTTCATCACCGCGACCGCGCAGTTCACATCGCTGTGCGGTCCACGCGCGACCTATCTCGTCAAGGACCTTGGATGACCCGTCTCCGCGCGCTGACCGATCCCGATCATCTCCCCGCGCTTGATAGGGGCATTGTGATCACCCGGCCGGGTGCGGGCCTCGGCGACGATCAGCCGCCGCCGCGCATACTGCTGCTTTACGGGTCGCTGCGCGAACGCTCGTTCAGCCGGTTCGCGGCCGAGGAAGCCGCTCGACTGCTGATCCTATTCGGCGCGGAGGTGCGGATATTCGATCCTAGCGACCTGCCGCTCCCCGATCAGGTGAAGGGCGACGATCATCCCGCCGTCCATGAGTTGCGCCAGCATGCGCTGTGGTCTGAAGGGATGGTCTGGTGCAGCCCCGAGCGACATGGCCAGATCACCGGCATCATGAAGACGCAGATCGACCACCTGCCGCTGGAATTCGGCGGCATGCGACCCACCCAGGGTCGCACGCTTGCGGTCATGCAAGTGTCGGGCGGCTCGCAGTCGTTCAACGCGGTCAACACACTGCGATTGCTCGGCCGCTGGATGCGCATGATTACCATTCCCAACCAATCGAGCGTGGCGATGGCGTTCAAGGAGTTTGACGAAGCAGGCCGCATGCGACCATCGAGCTACTATGACCGGATCGTCGACGTGATGGAGGAGCTGGTCCGGTTCACGATCGTGACTCGCAGCCACGCCGCACAGCTCGTTGATCGCTATTCCGAACGGAAGGCCGCACAGGCGAAGCGTGACGCCGCGGCCGATCTTGCCTCCCGAGCTGTCGGCTGATGGACCCGAGTTGTTCGCCACTCAGACGTTAAATGCCCGCTTATCCTGAAAACAGCCATTCCGCCTTACCCGCCCGAATGGCAGCTGAGTCCACATATTCGGCCACCGCGGTCGATCGGCTAGCATGTCCGCTTTCAGGCGATCGTCAGGCGATCCGCTATGACTGATATGGGGCGCTTTGCTGAACGGCAGTTCTTGCTCAAACCAGCCCTGCGGCTCATGGGCCGTGAGCGGATTGACAGCTTCTGGCCGCCCGAGCTCAAAAGTGGACACATCTAGGGTTGAGCGCCCACCAACTCCAATTGGCCGTAAGCGGATTATCTTATGACGCGCGCATATCTCCGCAACCGGCAGCTGAAATGCGCCTTAATTGGCGCGGGCTGGCATCCGTGCTAACGGACCGGGATGAAGGTCTATCTTTCCGGACCCATCAGCGGATCGCCGGACGCGTCGATCGTCGATTGGCGCAGGCAGGCACTCGAGCTCCTGCCGTCCGGCATCGAGGTTTTCGACCCTGCGCTCGCTCGCTATGATGCCACACTGGCACATGCGCAGCCGGAAACCGTCGCAGCGGCGTTCGAGCGATTGCGACACGGAATGCTGGTTGTCGACCGCAACAAGCATCTTATCCAGTCGTCCGATATGGTACTGGCCAACCTGCTGGCAGCCGACCACGCTTCGATCGGCGCGATCGGCGAGCTGTTCTGGGCGAATGCATTTCGGGTACCGATCGTCATCGTGCGCGAGCGCGACGGCAACGTCCATGATCACGCCATGCTCAACGCGATCGCTTCCGTTGTTACTCATTCGCTTGAGGATGGCTGCGCCGCTGCAGTAAATATGCTGCAGACCGAGACCCGACTCGGACGGCGGAAGGTCAGCGCGACAGCTCGCGGGCGAGCCGGGACGAGTCATAGACCCTGAAGCCGGCCTCATCGATATCGTCGGTCGCATCGACCCCATCGAAAAATGCCGGGGAATAAGGGCTTTTGCCGCCGTTCCAGCGTCGGGCCATGAACGCGAGCCAGTCGCTGCGACCATTGCGCTGCTCGGGCGTGAGGCGCCGCCGCCAGTCCATGTAGTTCCCGACCGAATGGGCGGGCGACCAGAGATCCAGCAGGGTTTCGAACCGCACAGCTTTGTCCGGGCGAGCAAGCGATGCCCTAATGGCGCCCACGAAATTGGCGGTGAAGTGACTGGCGTCGGGCTGCGTGAGTTCGGATGCGCCGCAACAGCCGTTGCCGTCACTCCAGGGAATGAATTCTGTGTCGCCGGCGCCGAACTTGACCCCGAGAGCATGACTGTGGCGACGCGCGCGTCGCACAAAAGGGCGTTTGGCGTCTCGGGACAAAGTCCAGTCAGGGCCGAGCCGGACCACGCCCTGCTCGTGCATGCGCTTGACGATGTCGTATCCGAGCGCCCGGCTGGCCGCCGCGATCCCGGTATTAACCGACTCACCGGGCACTTTCAGGTATTCGAAGGACAGTTGTTTCACCCCGGCCACTGCTGCCGCGCTTGCCATGCCAAGCGCTTCCTCCTCGTAACCGGGAAAGATCGGTTGGATACGGAGGCCGCAGGCAACGCCGCGGGCGCTCAAACGCGTGATCGTCTCGATCGTCACCGGAAATCCAGCGGTGCGGGGTTCAACGACCTTTCGCAGCGGCTCGGGTATTCCGGCTGCCGACAGCCTTACAACCACGTCCATGTCGGCCATCATCGATAGATACGGTTCGCTGGCCGGCAGCGAACCCTTGGTGCTGATTAACGTTGGATAGTGGCTCGTCTAGCCATCAGTCTTCACTCCGCCTCTCCACTCTATGCTGGCTTGGCGCCCGCGCGCTTCGGTCATCGCGACCAGCCAGCGCCGACGCAGCACATTCGAGTGTTCGGGATACCTCGCGTCGATTAAAGTCGAGCGCGGTCAGCCGGTCGGTGCGGAAGATGCGCAAGTCGCACCACGCCATCACAGTCCGGACCGTGGCGACATAGCCGACCAGGAAGGGCCAGACGATCCGCTCGGAGACGGCCCCATGCTCGCCGCGATAGCCGATCCTGATCTTCCGTCCCCGCCAACTTCATTCACGCAGGCGGGCGATATCGATCTTGGTATCCGCCTGCTGGTCGCGTAGACCGCCGCGCACGCCGGTGGAGAGCGGTCTGCCAAGAAGGGTGAACATGGCGATCGCAGCCGCGTCCCGCTCACGAACGACCAGGAAGTCCCGCGACGGTCCGTACCGTCCGTTTCCGGTCCAGCGATCCCATGACGCGTCCCAGGCCGCGTTAAACGGGTCCAGCGCCTTGCGCCGGCGGAATTGCCTGCCGGAGCACGCGGGCGATTGATCGGATGCCGACGAGTCTCTTGGAACGAGGCGGAACCGAGCATGTGCTCGCCGCAATGTCACGCGAGGCCCGTCCGCCTTGACTCCGGGGCGGTCACGGTGTCTCCTCCAGTGTGGACGGCTGACCCACGACTCGGGAGGCCGCCGGTAATGCGTGCACCACTAGAGGGAGTGGGAGCATTGGGGACGGAGCAGGACGCGCAAGGAGCTGGCGGGGAGTTTCCGGACATCTCGAACCAGCACTGGCACGTCGATCCGCTCGACCCTCCGCCCGATGACACGGCGGAGGCGTTGACCGCGGAGGGGCCGCAGCGCCAGACGCGCGTCGCCAAGTCGATTCTCAGGCTGTTGGGGCAGCTCGACGCCGCCTATCCCGACCGCCGCCGCAAGTCCGACGGCACGATCGGCGACAAGGCCCACCAGAGCCGCGCGTCCGACCACAATCCCTGGATCGTGGATGACGGTCTCGGCGTCGTCACGGCGGTTGACGTCACGCACGACCCCGCGACGTGCGACGCGGGCAAGCTGGTCGAGGCGCTCAGGGCGAGCCGCGACCCGCGGATCAAGTACCTGATCTGGAACAGGAGGATCGCCAACCACGCTCCGATTGGCGCCTGGCCCGCCTGGGCGTGGCGGACCTATTCTGGCCCGAGCCCGCACGACCATCACTGCCACCTCTCAGTCCGGTCGGAGAAGCACCTCTATGACGACAACCGCGATTGGGCGCTACCGCGGCATGAGGAGCGGCCGGAGGGCGCGTCCGGGGTCGCCCGCAGCGCTCCCGACGATGCGATCGCCACGATAAGGGAGTCCCTCGAGGCGCTATCGGAGGGCGGCACCGACGATCCGATCAGGTTCCTCGCCGACGTTCGCGACGAACTCGACGCGCTAGTTCCCCTGATACGCGATCCGTCTCCTTCATCCGCACCCCTTGACTCCACCGAGGGCGCGGCGACCTCGTTTGCGGCGCTGCGCGCCAACTACGAGGCCCTCTGGGCCGGCTGCCGGGTCAGGACAGAGAAGCGGTCCGAGGTGGCATGGTACAGGGCCAAGCTGCTCGCCGGCCGCGCGCGTTACGAGGCGGTCGCAGCGGCGGTCGAGGCTCCTTGGTGGTTCATCGGCATCGTCCACGGGCTGGAGGGATCCTTCAGCTTCTCCTCGCACCTCCACAACGGCGACCCGCTCACCGCCCAGACCGTCCAGGTCCCCGCCGGGCGGCCGAAGGTGTGGCTGCCGCCCAGCGATTGGGAGTCCAGCGCGGTCGACGCGATCACGATGGACAGGCACGCGCATCAGAAGGACTGGAGTGTCGCCCGCTCGCTTCACAGGTTCGAGGGTTTCAACGGTTACGGCTACTACGCCCGGGGGATCAACTCGCCCTATCTCTGGAGCTTCTCGAACCATTACGAGAAGGGCAAGTTCGTCCGCGACGGGAAGTACGACCCCAACGCGGTCTCCCGGCAGTGCGGCGCCGCTGTAATGCTCAAGGCCCTGGCGGCCGACGGCCTGATCTCCTTCGGATCGCCGTAGATGCCCCACCAGCCGGAACTGGCAGAGTTGATCAGGGACGCGGGCGTCGCGGCCTGGACTGCCTGGTCGACCGTGCGGGTGGGCATCTCCGACACGCTGCCGAGCGCGGACGGGCTGCGCGCCGCGGCTGATCTCCTCGGTCAGGACGCCGACGATCTCCTGGCCTCGACCTTGCTGCGCTTCCAGCTCGTGGAGAGCTTCCGCACCGCGCTCGAGACTCAGGGCGTTCGTACTGGGGATCTGCTGCCGACACCGGATCCCGGCTACTTCGACGAGGAGGCCCTCGGGCGGTTCCTGGTCCGCAGCCGCGCGATCCGGTGCCTGATTCTCAAGAATGGGGAACCCTCCGGATCGGGCGTCCTGGTCGCCCCTGCGCTGGTGCTGACTGCGTGGCACGTTATCGCGGTCGGCCCCCCCGGGGCGGACCAGGAGCCGGCGCCGCTGATCCAGGTTCGGCTCGCGGATGGGAGGGTGGTGGCGGCGGAGTACCCGGCGACCGAGCAGTCGTCCTGCACGCTGCCCGAATGGCGCAATGCCATCCCCGGGACGGACGAAGAGTTCACCGACTACTCGGACGTCGCCCTGCTCCGCCTGCGGGAGCCGGCCGGCGCCACGTTCGGCTTCGCCCGTCTCGGCGCGTCCGACAGGCCTTGGCCGGGACGCCAGTGGCTCACGATCCTGCAGTACCCGGAAGGCGAGTACCGTGGGATCAGCTTCGGTCGGACGCAGAAGATCAGGGGCCTCACCGCCCGCTGGGCGCATGACGCCGCAGGCGCGGCGGGCAGCTCCGGAGGGGGCTGTTTCGACACGAGCTTCCTGCTCGCCGGCATTCATCAGGGCCGCGCGGCGGACCCGAGCCTGGGGCGCATGGTCCCCACCGCGCGGTTCCCGCCGACACTGGTCCGGCGGATCGAGACCGGGGACGTCGCTCCGCTCTGGTCGTTGGGCGGGACGCCCGACGCGCCGCTCGTGATCGGGCGCTCCATCCTCGTCGATGCCTTCCGCGCGAGCACCGATCCCGCCTCCCGGGCTCGGGGAATCTGGATCAAGCGGACCAACTGGCGCAGTCTCGAGGGGCTGGGCTTCTCCTTCCGCGTGCTCGGGTACCTGGTGTCGCGCACCCCCGACGTGCGCATCGTGCTGGTGTCCTTCGACGCGCTGGTCTCCGACCACGTTCAGGAGGTCGCCCGCAGGGTGACGGAGGCGGGCTTCCCGGTTCCGAACCCCGAGGCGCCTCCCGGCACGTCCGAAGGCCAGACGCAGCCGGAGGCGGTGGTCGCCGTCCGGGCGCGACTTCTTGCGGAGGCCATCGACGAGGAGGCGCGGCGGCGTGGCGTCCGGCTGTTCGTATTCCTGGAGCACCCGAACGTGGTCTTCGGCGATGCCGCGCGCTGGGCGGTGGCCGCGTTCGCCGAGGCGGTGCTGAAGCTCGACGCTATCCGGGTGGTGCTCGCGGGCTACGAGCCCATGCAGTTCGCCGGGGCGCAGCTCCAGGTCCTGGGGGATGCGCAGGGCGCAGGGCCGCCCGGGCTCATGGTGGAGTTCCTGCGCGGCTTCACCCGGCAGGAGGTGGAGCGGCTGATCGCGACGGCGTGCGCGGCTCTTGGGGAGGATGCGCATCCCCAGCGCGTCAGCGATTGGGCGGACCAAGCACTTGAGGATCTGCCGGTCGGCCGCGACGGCACGTTCGCGCCGGCCTTGGGACGTGATGTCGGCGAGCGGCTGCGGCCCAAGCTGGAGATCCTGGCGGCAAGGCTCGCCGAGGAGGCCGCGACCCGGGCCGGGCCGGCCGCCACGGCGGCCGCATGAGCGCGGGGTTCTCCGTTCCGCAGGCGCCGCTGTCGGCCGCGCTGAGGTTCGCGGCGCTCTCGGGGCCGTTCCATCCCGCGGACGCGCTTCGGGTCGCGACGGACTCGGCCGCCGCGGGGACCGGCAGCCCCTCGCCCGCGACGGACCCGGTCGCGATGTCCCTACTCGCGACCGCGTTGGCCGAGTCGTGCGACACCAGCCCGCCCGACCGGCCCGGGGAGTGGCTGATCCGAACCTCCGAGCGGGCCCGGGTACTCCGCGAGATCGACGCAGATCCACGGGCCGATCTTCTGGACGCGGTCCGCGCGCACGCTGTCGACGGAGGCGACCGGGAGACGGGGGACCTCGTCGCCGTACTGCTTGGCCGCGAGCCCATGGACCTGGCGTCCATCGAGCGCGTAATCGCGAAGCCCTCGTCGCGGGAGGAACTCGCCCGCATCGCCGTCGCGATCGACCGCGCCGGCGGACTAGCGCCCCTGCCCGCCGATCTCGGCCATGCGGTCCGCAGCGCCATAGCCGCATGGGACGAGCGGGCTCGGCGGGCAGCGTTCGCCGCAACCCCCTTCAGGGGCCGCAGGCGCGAAGTGGGCGACCTCGTCGCGTTCGCCCGCTCCACCTTCCCTGGCACCGTTCGCTGCGCCTTCGTCACCGGTCCGCCCGGGATCGGCAAGTCCGCATTGCTGGACCGGGTCGCGCTCGACCTGGCGGCCGGAGGAGATTGGATCTTGCTCAGATTCGACTTCGACCGCGCGGGACTTGATCCGTCCGACCCGGTCGGCTTCACGCTAGAGGCGGCGCGCCAGGTCGGCCAGCAGCTGGGCCGGGCGGGCGGCGGTCTACTGGAGATGCGGATGAGCGCCACGGAGTTCGTCGGGGCGGCGCCCGACGTGCTTGAGAGCTCCTCGGAGATCGCGCAGTCGCCGACTGGGCCGCAGCCGCTGGTGGACCGCATGGCAGAGGACGTTGGACGGGCTGGCCGGAAGGTGCTCGTCCTCCTCGACACCCTGGAGGTGCTGCGTGGCCGCGGCGAGGCTCAACCGCCCACCCTGTTCTACCTGCTGGACGGCTACGCCGCGGCCTTCGGGGGCATGGCTGTCCTCGCGGCGGGCCGGGGCGACGCGCTGGACAGCTGCAGTGAGCGCTACGGCCAGCCCGTCGACCTCGCGGGACTGAACCCGGGTGAGGCCCGTGAGGTGCTCGCGGACCTGGACGTCGCCGAGCACCTCCGCGAAGAACTCGTCGCACTCGCGGCTGGGAGCCCGCTGAAGCTGCGGCTCGCGGCGGAGGTCGCCCGCAGGGGAGACCTGCCGCTGCTGCCCCGCCGGCGGCGCGCCGTCGACGAAGGCTTCCTATACCGCTTTCTCCTTTCGAGGATTGCCGATCCGCTGCTCCGCCGGCTCGCTCATCCCGGGCTGGTGCTGAGACGTGTGGACGCCGAGGTCCTTCGGGAGGTCGTCGGGCCGGCGCTGCGCATCCGGCTGTCCACGGCCGAGGCAGACCGCGCCTTCTCCGAACTCGCCACTCACCATTGGCTGATGACCGCCGGGCCGGACGGGGTACTGCGCCATCGACCAGACGTCCGAGCGCTGCTTCTCCCGCACATCTACGCGAGCGCGCCCAGGCAGGCCGCCGCCATCGATGAGGCGGCGGTGCGATGGTACGCGAGGCGATCGGAGGGATGGGCAGACGTAGAGGGGGCGTATCACCGCCTGCAGCTCATGCGCGCCCGGCCAGGCCTGCCTCTGCTACCGGCCCGAGTACTCGGTCGTCTGGACGCAGAGGCGAGGCGCGAGCTTCCAGAGGAGGCGCGCCGACTCGTGCTCGAAGCGACTGGTGATCGCGGCGACTCGCTGCGGGTGGGCGGAGGGGATCTCGATGAGGAGGACCTGATCCAGGAGCTCAGGGCCATCCTGCAGCGCGGTGACTGGCGCGAGGCTGGCTACGTCCTCGACCGCGTCGCGCAGGCCCGGATCCTCGCGGCGGCGTCCCCCGCATCCGACCTCCTCCGGGCCGCCATGTGGCGGGCCGGTCGATGGGCTGAGGCGCGGCTGTCGCTGATCGAGCGCGATCGGGTCGAGCCGGGCGACGGCGACATCGTCGACCTTTCCGCGGAGGCGGCGCTGGCCAGGCTTGAGATGCGGGCCGAACTGGATCCAGCGGCCGCGAGGCGAATGCCGAACCTCCTTCCGGAGCGGGCGGACGAACTCGGACGGGAGGCGATCCGGGCGAACGACAACATGGCCCGGCACGGCGCGCTCGCCTTCGTTCGGCGCGACCGCCCGCTCGTCCCGTTCGTCGCCGCGCGCGAGGGCGATTTCGACCTAGCGGCCGCCATTGCGCCCGAGGCGCTGCAGGGAGCTAGCGCCGAGCGGGCTGCGGCGCTCGAACTCGGTCGCCAGCGAGTCTCCCGATGGCTGGGTGGCAAGGTGTCGGACGCACGGGCGCTAGCGGCGCTCACGCCATACGCGACGCCGATCGCCGCGCTCGCGCTGGATCCGAGCCGAGCCGCCATCGCGCTGCACGCCGGCGCGGTCGTCTCCGGTGTGCTGGGGTCGCGGAGCCTAGCGTTAGGCGTCGTGGCCGCCCGGCCTGCCTCCTCCGTCTCCAACCCGATCTCCGCGCTGTCCGAGATGGGGCTCCTCGCTGAATGGGCGGGCGTGGCGGCGCAGGACGTGCGCGACGACGACCTCGCCCTGATCGCCCGCGCGGCCGAGCGCTGGCGGCGCTCCGCCGCCGGCGACTGGGCCTACCCGGCGGGCCCGCGCGGCGGCACCGAGCGCCCCGACGCCGAGCTAGCCGGCCGGCTGGATGCGCTCCGCGCCAGCCCCGAGCCGCTGCAGGAGGCGCTCATCGAGTTGGCCGTCTGGAGCGGCCGCCCGGCAGGATCTCCGGACGACGTTCTGACGATCGGCCGGTCGGAGGCCCGACGTCTCCGCCGCCGCTGGTGGCGCGCGCTTCTGCATGCCACCCACGAGGACACGCCAAGGGGAGCCCTCGCCGGTCTGCTCGCGCACCGGGTCCCATCCGCAGTCGCGCCGGCGCTCGCGATCCTGCAGCACAACCTCATTGCTGGAGATCTGCCGTGACGAACGAGGAGAGGCTTGAGAGGGTCCGCAGGAGGGCAACGGACGCCATACTTGAGGCTTACCTGAAAGCGGTGGCGGCCGGGACCGCGCCGCGCCCGCTCCTGGAGGGGCTTTCGCCGGCAGCGGCCGAGTCGATGGCTAGGGGCAAGGCAGCGCTCGAGGCGCTGCCAGCCCATGCGGCCGCGCTCGAGGCCATCGTCCAGCGCTATGGCCGCCCGCCCCTCCTGGTCAGCAACGACGCGGTCGTGCTCGAGCCGCTCGTTGACCTCCCGCCGGACACGGATGTCCTGATCAAGGCCGCCGAGTTCCGGCTTCGCTCCGTCGGACGCGTGGAGTTCGTGAACAGCGGGCAGAGCTGGGGCGGGACCGGCTGGCTAGTTGACCGGCGCGGCGGACGGTCGATCGTCGTGACGAACCGGCACGTCGCTGGCATCGTGGCTCGCCGCCGGGCCGATGGCGTCGCCGTCTTCATGCGGGCTCCCTCCGGTGCCCGCCTCGGAGCGAGGCTGGACTTCAAGGAGGAGCACGGCAGCGTTGCGGGCGATCAAAGCGCGACGGTGCCCGTGTCCGATGTCACCTACCTCGCCGATGAGATCGACGCCGACGTCGCTCTCCTCGCGATAGACGCGGCGGGGGTCGGCGACCGCCGGCCGATTGACCTCGACACGTCGCCGATCCAGGTCGGCGAGCTGGTCGCGCTAATTGGCTACCCCGCATACGACTCCAGGAACGACGATTCCGATCAGTCCCGCTACTTCCGCGACCTCTACGAGGTGAAGCGCTTCTCGCCCGGCAGGATCACGCAGTCCGGGCAAGGTGCCGAAGAGCTGTCCCACGACTGCACCAGCCTCGGTGGAAGTTCGGGAGGGCCGCTCATCAGGTTGGGGCCTGACGCCGGGGCGGTCGGGCTGCACTTCTCCGGGGTGTACGGGAAGGCGAACAGCGCGGTTCCCGCGAGGGTGGTGCTCGATCTGCTGCGCGGCTCCCTGCCTACCCACTCCCTCATGATGCGCGGGTCGGACGTCGAGGCGCCGGACCGGCACCATTCGGCCGAGTACTTCGCCGGCAGGACAGGCTTCGATCAGGAGCATCTCGGTAGGGGACCGCTGGCGACCCCATGGCCCATTCCGCGCACGGACCTGACGGCGGATCTCGCCCAGCCGGAACCTCCCGGCCCGAGCGAGCCCCACGAGATCGCCTACACCCACTTCGGCGTAAAGTACTCGGCGACAAAGAGGCTGGCGCTAGTGACCGCCGTCAACATCGACGGGAAGCAGTCGATCAGGATCAAGCGTGGGCGGGACGTCTGGTGCTCGGACGGACGGCTGCCGCGGGAAATCCAGCTCGGGGAGGGGAACTTCCGCGATTTAGAGATCGACCGCGGGCACATGGTCAGGCGCGAGGACCCGAACTGGTCCGCCGCCGTCGAAGACGCCAGAGCACAGGCCGAGGCCGCCATGGCCGACGAGGACACCTTCCACTACGTGAACGCGATCGCCCAGCACTCGCGCCTGAACCAGGGCAAGGCGCTCTGGCAGGGCCTGGAAAACTACATCCTCGACAGCGCCCGCACGCACGGCTTCCGGGCGTGCGTGTTCACCGGACCCGTTCTGGCCGCGCGGGACGACGCCGATGCGGATACCGTCCTCGACGGCGCGGTGGTGCCGAGGGAGTTCTGGAAGCTGGTGGTCACGCTGGCCGATGACCCGTCGCGCCTCCATGCGACGGCGTACCTGCTGAGCCAAGGAGAGCTCATCCGGTCACTCCTCGAGAAGCGCGGCCGGCGCGAGGCGCAGGAGGGCTTTGCGCTCGGCGCCTACCGGACGTTCCAGCTCGCCGTCTCCGATCTGGCGGACGCGACCGGCTATGACTTTTCCGCCTACGTCGACGCCGACCCGCTTCGGGCGATGCCGGTCGCCGAGGCGGCCCTCTCGCGAAGGGAGCCGGTGGTGCTGCCCATCGAGGAACTTGCGGACCTTCGGCTCTAGTCCGGGCCGCGCTTGTGCGGTGCCTCCTCCGACGGGCGCTCCGGCGGCTGCGCCGTCGTCGCGGCTCTCTCTCTTTTCACATTCTCAAGGAGTTTGACATGGGACTCTTCGATTTCCTCGGCCGTCTCGTGGACGAGGACGCACGGCAGCGCGCAAGGGTCCGGATCCCCGTCGAGCGCGACCTCACGCGCTGTACCGGCACGACAGCCGTCGCCGACCAGCACTACGTGCGCCTTGTGCTCAGCGAACTCTTCCTGAAGAGCAACACGCAGTGGTTCACGAAACGGTTCCCCGTCGTCTACTCCCTCATCGCGATGACCTACGGGGACCAGCCCAAGCTGGAGCTCCCGAACGTCTCCGGCAAGAGCAAGTTCGAGATTAAGCAGGCCGACCTCAACCGCTCGATCCTGCGGCGTTACCCGCTCACCCCCCTCCTGCCGTTCCGCGGCGGCGAGGTGGAGATCGACCTTGGGCTGGTGTCCCTGAAGGCCTCGGACCTCGCACAGGCCTTCGCGAAGACCGTGAGCGAGGTGGCTGGCGCGGTCAGCCTGGGCCAGGTCGTAGCGGTCGCCAACATGGCCTCGGCCGTCGCGGGCGGCGTGCAGTCGCTCCTGGGCGCCGGCGAGAGCTCGACGAGGCTCGCGGCTCACGACCTGCTGCTCGGCAGCGGCGCCGACGGAACGCTGACATCCGGCTACGTCCTTCTGTCCGCCGTGGAGGCGTCGGCGCTCCCGCAGTCCGGCGCCACGATGGCCTGGATGACCGACGACGGCGTGCGCTTCGGGCCGGATGCCGGCCGGCTCCGGGCGCCCGATCCTCAGGATTACGTGGTGCTCCAGATTCAGCTGACCACCACGCGCGACGACTGGCAGTCCCTCGGGACCATCGGCAAGCCGCTTGACGACGCGATCAACGCTAGGGCCCAGGGAGATACGGACCGCGCGCAGACGCTGCTCAATCAGGCCGTGGCCGCCGCTCTTACCAGTCCCGACCTGACACGGGCCGACGCGAGGCGGGTCGCCGCGGCGGTCCGCCGCTACTTCCAGGACTATGCGGCCATCGAGGCCACCATGGAGGACGCGCGGGCGCGGAACGCCGCGACCACGGAGGGGAATGAGACCCTCGACGTGGCCGAGCGCAGGCCAGAGACGCTGCACCTCGGACCGGCCGTGATGAGCTACGGCGGGGACTGAGTGGTCCGCTCCCGTCTCCGGTCTCGACGAGGCTGCGGGGCGTGAGATAGCTGCCGCTGGTCTGCGCGTGTTGCCCTTACTGGCTGTTATGCAAACGCAATTCCTTTGCGCTTCGAGCAGATCGTCCGATGCGAGAAGCCGATCGATACGAGGCGGGTGACGCAGGCGATCGGGCGCGTGATCCACGAACGGGCCGATCTCTGAGCAGTGCTAGATCAGCAACTTGTCCACCAGCCCTCTGCTGACTGGGCTACGGAATCGCCCCCAGACTTGCCTAGATGAGCACTTCCGAAGACCGCGCCGCGGGACCATTTAGGTTATGACGAGCGGCAGCTATCCGTCTTGAGATGCTGCATAGCTGCCCGGCAGGAACGTCCCAATGTCGGCCGTCCAGGACGCCTGATTGGCGAGATGAACGAACGGCGGCTTCCGGGATCGACGGCGGATCGGTCGAATGGCCGAGATTGGGGCGCATAGCTGCCCCGCGCCGCGGCAGAGCCGCGTCGTCGATCGACACGCCCGGTGGGGCCGGGCGGCCGTCGGCCGGGCGCGACGCTTTGCTGAATTTAGCGCGGCGATGCCGCGCTAAATTCAGGCGTCGTCGCCCATCCTCAACGCTGCGATGAACGCCTCCTGCGGTATGCTCACCGAGCCATATTCCCGCATGCGCTTCTTGCCTTCCTTCTGCTTCTCCAGCAGCTTGCGCTTGCGCGTCGCGTCGCCGCCATAGCATTTCGCGGTCACGTCCTTGCGCAGCGCCGCGATCGTCTCGCGCGCGATCACCTTGCCGCCGATCGCCGCCTGGATCGGGATCTTGAACATGTGGCGCGGGATCAGGTCCTTCAGCCGCTCGCACATGCCGCGCCCGCGCGTCTCCGCGGTGCCGCGGTGGACGATCATTGACAGCGCATCGACCGGCTCGTTGTTCACCAGGATGCTCATCTTGACGAGGTCGCCCTCGCGATAGCCGATCTGGTGATAGTCGAAACTGGCATAGCCGCGGCTGATGCTCTTCAGCCGGTCATAGAAATCGAACACCACTTCGTTCAGCGGCAGTTCGTACGTCACCTGCGCGCGCCCGCCGACATACGTCAGGTTCTTCTGGATGCCGCGGCGGTCCTGGCACAGCTTCAGGATGCTGCCGAGATATTCGTCGGGGACGTAGATCGTCGCCTCGATCCACGGCTCGCTGATCATCGCGATCTTGTTGGGATCGGGCATGTCGGCCGGGTTGTGCAGCTCGATCCGCCCGCCGTCATGCGTCAGGTCGATCTCGTACACCACGCTCGGCGCAGTAGTGATCAGGTCCAGGTCATATTCGCGCGTCAGCCGCTCCTGAATGATCTCCAGGTGGAGCAGCCCCAGGAAGCCGCAGCGGAAGCCGAAGCCCAGCGCCGCGCTCGTCTCCATCTCGAAACTGAACGATGCGTCGTTCAGCCGCAGCTTGCTGATCGATTCGCGCAGTTTCTCGAAATCGTTGGCGTCCACCGGGAACAGCCCGCAGAACACCACCGGCTGCACTTCCTTGAACCCGGGCAGCGCCTCGGCCGCGGGCCGCTTGGCATCGGTCAGCGTGTCGCCGACGCGCGCCTGCGCCACGTCCTTGATCTGCGCCGTGATGAAGCCGATCTCGCCCGGCCCCAGGTCCGCCAATTGCTCGATCTTGGGGCGGAAACATCCCACGCGGTCCACCAGATGCTGCGTGCCCGCCTGCATGAAGGTCACCTGCTGGCCCTTCTTCAGCGTCCCGTCGATCACCCGCACCAGGATGACGACGCCGAGGTACGGGTCATACCATGAATCGACCAGCATGGCCTTCAGCGGCGCGTTGGGATCGCCCTTGGGCGCCGGGATCCGCTCGACCACCGCGTCCAGGATCTCCTCGATGCCGATGCCCGATTTCGCGCTGGCCAGCACCGCGCCGCTCGCGTCCAGCCCGATCACTTCCTCGATCTCGGCCTTCACCTTTTCCGGTTCGGCCGCGGGCAGATCGATCTTGTTGATGACGGGCACGATCTCATGGTCATGCTCGATCGATTGATACACGTTCGCCAGCGTCTGCGCCTCGACGCCCTGCGCCGCGTCCACCACCAGCAACGCGCCCTCGCACGCGGCCAGGCTGCGGCTCACTTCATAGGCGAAATCGACGTGCCCCGGCGTGTCCATGAGATTGAGGACATGGCCCTTCCATTCCAGGCGCACCGTCTGCGCCTTGATGGTGATCCCGCGCTCCTTTTCAATCTCCATGTTATCAAGCACTTGCGCCGACATCTCGCGCTCGGAGAGGCCCCCCGTGCGTTGGATCAGCCGGTCGGCCAGCGTCGACTTGCCATGATCGATATGGGCAATGATCGAGAAGTTACGGATCTTGGAAAGCTCGGTCGCCACGTACGTCTACCAGAATGAGAGATTGCCGCGCGCGTTAGCACCTCCCGCCGCAATGCCAAAGCGGCACCTTCGTCGCACCGCGCACCACCTTCGTCGCGCGATGATCAGCCCCGTCGCGGCACCGATGCGGCGCTCCGAACACGCGGCTAGATCCGCCGCATCAGATCAGGAGCAAATCGATGACCCGCACTCTCTTCTCGCTAATGGCCGCCTTCGCCGCCAGCGCCCTCTGCCTCGTCCCCACGCTATCCACGGACATTCCTCAAGAGATCGTCCTTCAGCAGGTCGCATGACGTGTCGACGCTGGCGAGTGAAATGGCTCAGTGGTAAGTTGGCGGTACGGAACAATCCATCACACCGCAGATCGGGAGCGATGCGGTAACAACAACAGGGGGAATTGAGGATGCGCACTACACTCACCATCGCTGCAGCCGCCACGCTGCTTGCCGCGGTGCCGGCTACGGCACAGAACAAGGGCTCGTCTGCTCACCAGGCGCAGCAAAAGGGTGAAGCGCAGATCCCGGTGTGCACCAAGCGATTGGGAACGCTGGCGATCGTTGAGCCGGACAATCAGTGGTGGCGAGAATTGAACCTCGGCAGCCCCGAAGCCATTATCAAAATCTTCGTCCAGAAATCCGGCTGCTTCACCATGGTCAACCGCGGCCGCGCGATGGTCAGCCGGAACATGGAACGCGCCATGGCCGACTCTGGAGAGCTGCAGGCCAATTCGAACCTGGGCAAAGGCCAGGTTCGCGCCGCGGACTACTTCCTGCAGCCCGATATTGTCACCGCAAACCGCAACTCCGGCGGCGGTGGCCTCGGAGGCGTGATTGGCGGCGTCGGCGGACTCTTCGGTGGGGCTGGCCGCGCGATTGGTGCGATCGCCGGAGGCATCAATGTGAAAAAGGGTGAGGCGAAGACCACGCTGAGCCTCGTGAACGCGCGCACCACCGAGGAAGAAGCCATGACCGAGGGCTATGCCCGCAAGTCTGACATCAGCTTCGGCGCGGGCGGCGGCGTTTTCTCCGGCGGCACCTTTGGCGGTGCTGCCGGGGGCGGCTATCAGGATACGGCGATCGGCCAAGTGATCGTGCTGAGCTACCTAGACGCCTACACCAAACTGGTCTCCCAGCTGGGCGGTCTTCCGGCCAACGCCGCAGCTGCTGCTCCACGCGCGCAGTAATTTCGAGTGGGGCGGGCAGCCGTCCGCCCCACCATCATCGCACGCCTCAGCCGGTCCATTTCGAGGTTCCGGTCTCTAAAATCCTCGCTCCGCTCCGCAGCAGGCCGATCTCGTCGCGCACGACGCGTCTTCTAGTGCATGGCCGGAGAGGGCCCGCGACCTGCGGATCACCAGTTTCAGGCGGTTCGAGGGGTGGCAGGAAAATACGGCGATTAGCCTCTTGCTGCGCTGGATTTCGCTGATATAAGCCGCCGCCTGCCGCCGGCTCCAACCGGTTGGCATCTGGTCGGGGAATAGCTCAGCCTGGTAGAGCACTGTGTTCGGGACGCAGGGGCCGGAGGTTCGAATCCTCTTTCCCCGACCATCTAATCCTTACATTCGCTTCTTGAGACTGCCGCCCTCCGAGCGTTCTGCGGGAGAGGCGACGGTGAGCTTTGCATAGCATTTAAATAGTCAAGCGAGCACATCATCACTGCGCGCTCAGAGGCGTGACAGCGGGAGCCGCATGCCGCACCGCGTGAAGCATCACTCCCGCTGCTGTTGACAAATATCTCCGCGGCGGTGTGTTTGCCTCGTCGGCGCAGAGGAGACTGAGCTATGGCCGCCAAACCGGTCACCATGGCGGATACCATGCACAGTGTTTTCAAGCAGTGGTACGAGCGTGGACGCGAGACCGGACGTACGCCGCCTCACGAACAGTCTCGACATGCCGCTGACGGTGCGCTTTCAACATGAGCACCCTCGCCCTTGCGTTGAAGAATCAC
This sequence comes from Sphingomonas sp. IC4-52, assembly GCF_020707225.1. Taxonomy (NCBI): domain Bacteria; kingdom Pseudomonadati; phylum Pseudomonadota; class Alphaproteobacteria; order Sphingomonadales; family Sphingomonadaceae; genus Sphingomonas; species Sphingomonas sp. IC4-52. The sequence goes on from NZ_JAJFEU010000006.1 coordinate 22,256, forward strand.
GTCGACACACCGTTGCTCGCTACGCTGAACCAGCATCTATCACAGGCCAAAGAGCTGGTTCACCAGCCCGAACTCGCGCGACCCATCAACCAGGCAGGCTATGTCGAAGGCATTTGGACCGACAGGTCGGGCCTTTGCTGGCTGGTCGGCTGGATGATCGAAGACACTGTGCTGGACCGGTCGGTGATCATCCTGGATACTGCTCGAACCCCGGGAGGCATTGCTCTTAGCTTGGCCCCGCGTGCGGATCTCGCGCCCGGCGCAAAGGCGTTTGTGGCCGTGATGAGCTGCGCGTGGCAGGCTGATCCTGACCTGCCACCCCAGATTGTGCTGGCGGACGGGAGTGGACGCTACCTGGAGCCTTTGAGTCCAACACCCCTGACCTCCCCGGATGCGGTCTTACCGATCATTCGAGATACACTCGACCGAGCCACAGGGCCTCACCGCGCCGCACTGCTGGAGTTGGTGCAAGCCAACCGCGACTGGTCGCCGCAGGAATCAACCGTCGATCGCGTGCAGGTGGACGAGATTGCCGTGCTGCCGGGCTTTGGCGCCTTTGTAAACGGCTGGGCGCTCAGCCCGCGCAGACGAGCCGAACAGTTCATTCTCAAGGCAGGCACTCACATCATTCCGGCCGACCCCCGCAGCCAATCTCGGTTTACCCGCACCGACCTGATCCAAGCGCTTCCTAACGTCGAACATGCCCTGGAGACGGCGGCTTTCGTCACCTTGTTTCGTGGCCCCATCGATCGCGCTTTGTTGGACCGACTTACGCTGAGAGTTGTGTGGGACGATGGCACCATCACCAACACAGCCATTGCCCCTGCGGTTGTACGCGTGCTGGGGCTGACCTCACCGCTCGACTCGATTTCCCGCTTCTACCCGGCGGTCGAGGTAGAGCACTTCTTTGCCGATTTTGCGCGTCAGGCGGCCATCCATGCACAATCCCTGGCTGAGCGTGTTCAACCCTATGATTTGAACCCGGCCGGATCAGTGCTGCTACTGGCGGCGCCCAGGCAACCAGCCGATATATTCCTGTTGTTTGATCAAGCGTGCCAGCACGTTGCCTCGTTGCCTGAGGATTGGGGCATCGCCATCGTCGCACGTCCGGATGACACCCGAGGTCTCGTCCTGACGCTGTTCGCGCAATTGCAACGAACAACAAGCCGCCCCTGCAGCCTGTTTTTTACCAGCGACACCGATCCCACCTCCGACGTAATTGAGAGAGTCGCAGCGGCGCTTTCTTGCGAACGGCTGGCGTGGGTAGACGGCCGGGTGTCGTTGACCAGCAACGGCTGGCGCGAAGTGGGCGAGCAATCCGCCAGTCTCGCGCTGCTCGCGATCAATGACCCGCTCGAAAACTCACCGGCTATTGCCAACCTCAGTGCCTTTGTTGGCGATGTCACCGAGTGGAAGCGCTTGCGTTCCATAGCGCCGCCCCAAATCGGTGGAATTCAGCTGCCACCGCAAAACGCGCCTTTGCCGGTCGTACCCGACGCCGCGCTGTCTTTGGGGCGGCGCGGCCATTCGTCGTTCACGCTCAAGATCAATGAGGCGCTCCATCGTGCTCATGGATAGCGGCGATATCCGTGTGCCTGCCGGCAACAAACGGATCGCCATCTACAGCCACACGCACCCTTCGCTTACGTCGGGCGGGGCGGAGATCTCAGCATACAACCTGTTCCGCGGGCTCCGCGCTCTTGGGTGGGATGCAATCCTGATTGCTGCCTGCGACGAAAGCCTGAGAGACAAGATCGATCTCGGTCCGAACGAATTCGCTTTGCCGGTTCGCGGCGGCATCTACGATCACTTCTACCATATCTCTTCGGTCGAAGTCCGGCGATCGCTCGTCAGGCTGCTCCAAGAACAGAACGTCACGCTCTTCAACGCCCACCATTTCCTGCACATCGGCATCGGTGCATTCTCGGACATCGTTTCGGCGGGTATCGACGTGGTGTTCACCATGCACGAGTTCCTGGCCATCTGTCACAATCATGGCCAACTCGTCACACGACCCGGCCAGACACTTTGTCACGGCCCGTCACCCTCCGCGTGTCAGCGATGCTATCCGGAGCACAGCAGGCAGCAATTCGCAGTACGGCAAAGCCAGTTCGCGGCTGCACTTGATCAGGTGTCGGCGTTCATTGCCCCCAGCCAGTTTCTTGCCGACAAGATGGTGGAGCAGGGCGTCGTTGCCGCGCGGGTCAGCATCATAGAGAATGGGGTGCCACATCCGGCACGCCCCCCCTCCTCCCGGCACTCGCGTGACAACTGGCGGTTCGGATATTTCGGCCAGATCAACCCGTTCAAGGGCGTTGGCGTGCTCCTGGACGCCTGTGCAGTGCTGGCGCGCCGTCCTGATCTTGCCGCAAGGATACGGATCGCCATCCACGGAAACTTCATCGGACAGCCAGCCGCCTTTATCGACAGGTTCAATGCCGCCGTGGAGGAATATCCATTCCTCACCTACCTAGGGGCTTACGACAATCAGAACGTGGCTTCGCTGATGGCTGCCTGCGATTACGTCGTCATGCCCAGCACATGGTGGGAGAACTCCCCGGTCGTGATTCAGGAAGCCTTGGGCGCTCGTCGTCCTGTCATTTGCACCGGCATCGGCGGCATGGCTGAAAAAATCATCGACGGCGAAACCGGGCTCCACTTCGCTCGCAACGACCCTGCTGACCTTGCCGACCGCATCGCACAGGCCGCAGATGAGGCGCTTTTGGCCAAGCTTCAGAGCGCGCTCCCAACGCCGCCGACCCCGATTGAAATGGCCGAGCGCTATGCAGCCGTGTTCGATCAGGTTGCAAAAACAACCGCTTGATCAATCCACCATTCTGTCGATCTCGTCGGGCGGAATGTCGTTGAAGAACTCCAATCCCGCCTCGCGGACAACATCATAGAAGACGCGGTAGCGCTTCGCATACGTCTCCCGCATCTGCCGCAAAGCCGCTTCACTTAGCCGCTCGCGCATGATGTCCTGAGGATCGTTGTTGAGCATTTCGTCGACGGTAGCGGTGGGAAGGTCGTAGAAGGAGGTGAGCTCCCGCACCCGCGCGTCCGCCTGAACGATGATCGCCGGTTTGCCCACCTGCATGAAGACCACTCCGCCGTGGAAGCGGTCGCCGAAAAATGCTTCCTTGCCTGTGGCGAAGCCTCTCCATTTTTCCGTGCTGCGGAACATCCAATAATCGTTAAAAGGCAGGTTGAACCCAAGCTCGACCCCGCGCCGTCTCACCTCCTCAGGCGAAACTTCCCCCGTTGCATCGTTGTAGATAACTCCCTGCGGATCAGCTGCTTGCAGCGTGCTGAAGAAGTCGTTCTGGAACACATAGCTCGTTTGGAAACGCTGGCCGATCCGCACCACGGCTTCCAGGCGCCTGTTGTCGTCTTGACGTGTCAGGCGCCCGGCGGTTGCCACCCGCAACAAGGGGCCCACCGTTGCGGGGCTCCGTATGCTCATGATGTTACGGGGATAAACGAACAGGCTCGGGCAACCCAGCGCCCGCGCATTGGTCAACCCGACGGCGTGCAACCATGTTTCGGTTTCTCTTCCGCGGCCCCCAAAGATAGATGCCCGCCGATTGATTGTGCTTAGCAGCGCGAACAGGCTCGGATCCACTACATCAGGGGTAGGCTCGAGCGCTTCTTGTATCCCGATCCCCAGCGCGACAATCTCGCAACGAGTCGCCGCTAAGAGTGCGATTTCGCGACCCCGAGCGCCAATACTGCGGCTGTCCCCATTATCCTTTGCCTCCCGGGGTCGGATCATGTTGGCATATCCCAGCACGATGGCGTCGAAACGACGATCAAGTTCGGCGGCATCTGTCGCCCTTTGATCCGGCGCGACCGGTTTGTGTCGGAACAACTTCTGCGGCGCTTCCAGGTGAACCAGATTGCCCATGTTTCGAGAGGTCAGGCGAACGCTCTCTTCGATCTGGGCCAGCGTTTCCGCAGGTGACAGGATTTGGTCCGGGCGGCCGGAGACGCGGTGAAACAGCAAGCGCAGCGGCGCCTCAGAGGGCGAGCGCTGAAGCCTTCGCTGAGCTCTTGCCTTGGTTCGCTCCTTCGCCCTTGCGCCCGCCCGCGCTCTGGCACGCCGAAGCGCGAAGGAGTTTGTGGCGTCACTCACCTTTGCTCTCCTGGCTGCGCCACCCGTTCGCATTGCTCCGGCTACCGGACAATGTCACGATCTCGACGTGTACCATACGTTGATTTGCTTGAACCTTCGAGGCTAGCAGAGCCGGATGGCCGCTCACGTTCTCCGCCTTTCGATCAAGATAGCGATCTGGTTCGTGGGTCTGTCGCTCGCGCTCGTCGCGTTGTTTCGTTTCGTGCCGCCGCCGATCACCTTCACGATGATGGGCGACCTGCTGTCAGGACGCTCGATCACCAAGGAATGGCGATCATTGGCACAGATTGACCCTGATATGGCGCGTGCCGCCATTGCCGGGGAAGACGCGAAGTTTTGCACTCATCATGGCTTCGACTTTAGCGCGATTGCCGGTGCTGCCTACCGCAATGCGCAAGGGGGAAAGATCCGAGGCGGATCTACCATCAGCCAGCAGACCGCCAAGAACGTCTTCCTGTTCCAGGGCGGCGGCTATGTACGCAAGGCCTTTGAGGCCTGGTTCACCGTCCTGATTGAAGCAATCTGGGGTAAGCGCCGGATCATGGAGGTGTACCTCAACGTCGCGGAAACCGGAATCGGCACCTATGGGGTGGAAGCCGGCGCCATCCGCTACTTCAATCACTCGGCAAACAGGTTGTCGGCCACCGAGGCGGCGCGGATCGCAGCGGTTCTTCCGCTGCCGAAGAAGCGGGAAGCTGTCACGCCCACCGGCTTCGTGCGTCGCCATGGCAACGCGATAGCCCGGCATGTCGGGGTTGTTCGGCGCCAGGGACTGGACGCCTGCCTGCGGTGACTTGCCGGGCCCAGCTCGATTACTTGGTCGCGCCGTCGATCGCCGCGCCTGCCTTGTCCGCCGTCTCGCCGACGCTCTGAGCGGCCGAGGTGATCGCCTTGGTTTCCAGGCCCTCGTTCTTCGACTGATTGAACAGGAAGAATGCGGCCACCACGACGGCAAGTAGAACGGCAAGCCCGATCAACATACCGCTTCCGCCGCCGCCGCGCCGTTCGATGATCGTGGTATTTGGCGTCGACGTCTCAGTTACACGTTCGTCGGTCATGTTACGCTCCATCGTTACCGATGAGCCGCAACGCAGGGCCAATCTTGGTTGTTCCCTTTGCGGAACGGGTGGAACCTCCACCCGCTCCGGGACCCGGATCAGAACGGGAGCTTGAAGCCCGGCGGCAGCGGAAGGCCACTGGTCATTTTCGCCATCTCCTGCGACGACGCGGCATCTGCCTTCGCGCGCGCGTCGTTGAAGGCAGCAGCAACCAAATCCTCCAGCATCTGCTTGTCGGCAGGCACGATCAGCGAATCATCAATGGAGACGGAGAGGATACGCCCCTTGGCCGTCGCCTTGATCTTCACCAGCCCTCCGCCGGACACGCCTTCCACTTCGATCGTGTCGAGCGTGGCCTGCGCCTCGTCCATCTGCTTCTGGACGTTCTCCGCCGCGCTCTGGGCTGCGGCGAGAAGTTCGTTGATATCCTTCACGCGTGGTTCCTCTTCTTGGGCCAGTCAATCAGTTCGGCGTCCGGAAACGCCTCAAAAGCAGCCTTTACCAGCGGAGACGCGAGCACCGCCTGCCGCTGTGCTTCCGCAGCCGCATCGGCGGCCTCTTTCAGCGTCGCCTCACCCGGCGCATCCAGCATCGAAAGCTTCCACGCGATACCGGTCATTCCGCGCAAGGCCGTGGTCGTTTCCGCCAGCGTATCGGCGGCAATAGGCCGCGTGCCGCTGAAGACGATCTCCGGCGGGTCATAGCTGACGACCCGCGCGCCATGGGCCAGCCGGACGGCCAGCAAATGATGCCCCTTTTCCTCCATCTCCTCCACAAGCGCGGCGAAGGTGGCTGGCAACGCCGGCTTCTCAGGCGGAGCCGGCGTGGTCGCCGGCGGGGGAGCAGATGGCTGAGCAGAGCCGCCCTCGCTCAAAACGCGAGCGAGTTCGCCCGGATCCGGAAGGCTCCGTGCATGAACGATCCGCAGCAAAGCCATTTCAGCCGTCTCGATCGGGAGCGCAGCCTTGGCGACCTCATCATGCCCCTTGAGGAGCAGTTGCCACAAGCGATGCAGCATCGGGAAGGACAGCTTCCCCGCCCAGTCGCGGTAAGCCTCCCGCTCTTCGGCGGGCTGGGCGGGATCTTCGGCACTGCCGACCTTGGCCAACGTCACGCCGTGAACGGCTTCCAGCAAAGCCCGCAACACGCCTTGCGGGTCAACGCCGAAGTCATATTGCCGGCGCAGCGCCACCAAAGCGCCCGGCGCATCTCCCGCGAGCAAAAGCGCCAACAGGTCCCGTACGGCACTTCGGTCGGAAAGGCCCAGCATCTCGCGCACCGCCCCTGCCGTGACCCCACCCCCCTGCAGGTCGGCATGGGCGATCGCCTGGTCAAGGATCGACAGACCGTCGCGAGCGGAGCCCTCAGCGGCGCGGGCGATCAGCGCCAGCGCCTCCGCCTCGGCTGCAACGCCTTCCTGCTGGCTGACAGCCGCGAAATGCTCCGCCAGCTTGTCGGCAGGAATACGCCTCAGGTCAAAGCGCTGGCAGCGTGACAATACCGTCACCGGCACCTTGTTCACCTCAGTTGTGGCGAACAGGAACTTCACATGACCGGGAGGCTCCTCCAGCGTCTTCAGCAGGCCGTTGAACGCCGCCTTCGACAGCATGTGAACTTCGTCGATGATGTAAACCTTGTACCGGGCGGAAACCGCGGCGTAGCGTGAGGCTTCGATGATCTCACGAATGTCGTCGATGCCCGTATGGCTCGCGGCATCCATCTCGATCACATCGATATGGCGGCCTTCCGCAATCGCCCGGCACGGCTCGCAAACGCCGCACGGGTCGATTGTGGGGCCGCCGGTTCCGTCGCGGCCCACGCAGTTGAGCGCTTTTGCGATCAGCCGTGCGGTCGACGTCTTGCCGACCCCTCGCACCCCGGTGAGCAGGAACGCATGCGCGATCCGATCGCGGCGAATGGCGTTCTCCAGGGTACGAACCATCGCTTCCTGGCCGATCAGCGCTTGAAACGTCTGCGGTCGATATTTGCGCGCCAGCACGCGATAGGCTTCGCCACCGCGCTTCGGCTGAACCGGTTCGTCTAGGCCAAGAAGGGAGTCGGTCATCGCAGCCTATCTAGGCGCACAGACCATGCTTGTCGAAGGGGCAACGCCGGTCGGCACACGCGCGGTCCCGTCAGGCAAGGCGCCTACGACCGTCCATATCGATGTCGGAGAATGCTGCGGTGGGAGCCGGAACGACCCGCGGCGAAATCGTTGTGGCTGCTTCCGTCAGGATCTGACCAGGTTGGCGACGACCACGTCCGCCCGACTCCCGCGCGCCATATGGCCGAGCCAGGCGAGCGGTTCAAGCCCGTCAGTGACTTGGCTAGGGAATGCGGACGGTGAGGCCATTATGCTCCGATTTCAGGACGATCTGACATGATAAGCGGCTGGTTCGTGCCGCATTCGGTGCGAGATCGAGCATATCTTCCTCTTCTTCGGTCGCCTTCGGCAGGCGGGTGAAGTCATCGGGCGCAACGATAACGTGGCAGGTCGCGCATGCCATCTGGCCCTCGCAAGTGCCTTCAAGCGGCATTCCGACCCGCTGCCCTACCTCCAGCAATCGTTGGCCCGGTGACGCATCGGCTTCCACAACGGACCCATCCGGTGCCTCGAAGCGAACCTTCATGCCGCAACCTGTTGTGCGTCGGCCGCAGCGACGATCGTCTCCAACGCTTCGCGCATTTCTGTTTCCGTCGTGTAGCGCCCGAACCCCAACCTGATTGAAGACCGGGCATCGGCATCAAGCAATCCGATCGCCTTCAGGACATGAGACGGTCGACCTGAACCGCTGGCGCAGGCCGAACCCGCTGAAAAGGCGACGTGTCGGCAGTCACTCATCAGCCTGTTCACGTCCAGTCCACGCCGTCGCACGTTGAGATTGCCGCGGTAGCGGTGCTCCTCCGATCCGTTGATCGTCCATCCGCTCAACCGTTGCGTTGCGATCTCCCAGAGCTGGGCGACATGGGCCGAATCGGCGTCATGCCGCTCCATCATGAGCCGGGCAGCAACGCCGAAGCCCACGCACAAGGCGGGGCTCAACGTGCCCGAACGGCCAAGTTCCTGATCCCCGCCGTGAAGAAGTGGCTCCAGCGTCACGCCGTCCCTGATCCACAGCGCACCGACGCCCTTGGGGCCGTGGATCTTGTGCGCCGAAAGCGCAATCATGTCGCATTCTTCCGGGATGGCGACGCGGCCATAGCCCTGAACCGCATCGCAGAGCACCAAGGCACCATTTTGACGCGCGATACGCGCCAGCTCCGGAATAGGTTGAATCACGCCCACTTCATTGTTGACCAGCATGGCGGCAAGTAAACCGGCCCCCTGCCCCAGAACTCGGCGCGCCACCCAGAGGTCGATCCGGCCATCGGGCCGCACCGGCAGCACCGTAATCTCCCGGCCACGCGCCCCCTCCGCTCGCGCGGTATCCAGTACCGCAGCATGTTCGCTTGCGATGGTGACCACGGAACCGCGGGTGCCCTTAACGGCCCAGTTGAGCGCTTCGGTGGCACCGCTCGTGAAGACGACGCGGCCACCATGGGGAAGCAGCGCCGCAACCTGCTCACGCGCGACCTCGATCGCCGCCTTGGCTGCACGACCTAGCCGGCTTGCAGAGTGAGGGTTGGCGTACTGGTCTCGCAACCACGGAACCATCGCCTCGAACACCTCTGGCGCCAAAGGCGTGGATGCCTGATAATCGAGATAGATCATGCAGCAAGGATCCGGGCGCCGCGCGCTAAGCTGCGCCACGCATGAATGAAGCGATCGATATCTGCCTCCGTCGTCGTGCGCCCGAAGCTGACGCGCACCACTTCTCGGGTTTGCTCTTCGGTCCAGCCCATGGCCCGGAGCACATGGCTCGGCTTGAGGCTGCCGCTGGCACAGGCGCTGCCCGCAGACACCGCAATTCCTTCAAGATCGAGGCGGATTAGCTGCGCGTTGGCACTCACGCCAGGCAGCCGGTAGCTGCCAATCGCAGGATTTCGCGGAGCATTCTCGCCCACCACCAGGCCGCCGGAGCGACGTATCGCGTCATCCAGTCGCGCGCGGCGGGCGGCGTGATCCGGTTCGGGCTCTTCCAAGGCAGCTGCATAGCCGAGTGCGGCCGGCAGGTTCTCCGTCCCCGCTCGGTAACCGCGCTCCTGTCCCCCGGTCGGAAGCAGCGTTCCAAGATCTCGAACCAACAACGCCCCAATACCGGGCGGCCCGCCGCGCTTGTGCCCGGAAAGCGCTACGAAGTCAGCCAAATCGGCCAGTTCTGAAGTTGCCGGCATCTGTGCCGCATCAACGAACAACAGCCCATCGGCCTCGTGCACGACCTCGGCGATTTCCCTGAGCGGCTGGAGCACACCGGTTTCACTGTTGCACCATTGGATGCACACTAGCGGTCGTGCCGACTTCGAATTCGTTCTTTCCGCGCCCGAACGAAGCTGCTCGCGCACCGCCTCCGGGCTGACGCGCCCATCACCATTGACCGACACATACTCGGCCTGATCCCCCGCCGCTCGCATCGCGGCATCATGCTCAACCCGGGAAACAAGCCGGCGCCCCACAATGCCTCGGCGAAGCGCTATCCAAAGCGACTCGCTGGCACCGCTCGTCAACAGCACCTCACCGCGCCAGCCATAAGCTGCGCCGATCGCAGAACGCGCCTCCTCAAGCGCTGCACGCGCGGAGCGCCCCTCGGCGTGAGGAGATGAGGGATTTGCCCATATTTCGACACCCCGCAGCATGGCGTCACGCGCTCGTGAAGTCATTGGAGTCGTGGCGGCGTGATCCAGATAGAGACGCTGAGGCAAAACTCGTTCCATATTCGGGTGCGATCCCTATATAGCCGATCGTTCAACGCGCCACATCCGCGGCAACAAACTAACAGAGTAACGATGCCCGAAGTCATCTTTCCTGGCCCAGAAGGCCGCCTCGAAGGGCGTTTTGCCCCTGCTCCCAAGCCGCGTGCGCCGGTAGCGATGATCCTTCATCCGCATCCGACGGCTGGCGGAACGATGAACAATCACATCGTTCAGGCCCTCTACAAGACGTTTCAGCGCCGTGGTTTCGCGACGCTGCGCTTCAACTTTCGCGGCGTCGGCAAGAGCCAGGGCACCTTCGACAATGGCGTTGGCGAGCTCTCTGATGCTGCCAGCGCGCTTGACTGGGTGCAGAGCTTCCATCCAGAGGCGTCGACGACCTGGATTGCTGGCTTCAGCTTCGGCGCCTGGATCGGCATGCAGCTTCTGATGCGGCGGCCGGAGATACGTGGCTTCATCTCCATTGCTCCGCCGGCCAATCTGTACGACTTCACTTTTCTTGCACCCTGCCCCTCCTCGGGGATCATCATTCAGGGCGCCGAAGATGAAGTGGCCACCCCGCCGGCCACCCAGAAGCTCGTCGATAAGCTTCGCACGCAAAAGCACATCACGATCCACCACGACGTGATCCCGCGCGCGAACCATTTCTTTGAGCATGAAATGGACGACCTGATGAAGTCGGTCGACAATTATCTGGATATGCGGCTGGACCCGAACTCCCCGATCCGCTGAACATTTCTGCCGGTGCGCTGCGCTTGGCCGTGCGCACCGGCCGCACTCACAGGCACCAAGGGCCCTCGTGACTGCTGAAACGCCGTCACCGCTCGTGTACGACGGCAGATCGTAGTCGAAGCACCGCCCTCCGGCGGTGCTCCTACCTTTCTCCTCAGTAATCCTTGGAATAGCGTAGCTGCGCGTTCGATCCGCCAAATGATCCTGCCTGGGTCAACACACTGAGCGACCGGGTGAGCGCGATCGTCAGCTGCGTCGCGGTGAAGCCGCGAGCGTCTGTGACGATCTCGATATAGATGTCGTCCGTCAGATACTTGCCGGCCGCGAGCGCAGTACCACGGCCGCTCGCCTCGTCTGCGCCAAGCACCCTCAGACGATCAAAGCCGGTTGCGGACCGCAGCTTACCTAGCGGATTTAGTCCGCCGCCCGAGCCCCGCAGCGAGTTCAATGCCGCTGCCAACTGGATAGCTTCGGTTGCGGACAGGTTTTCCGGGTTCGTGCCGAAGAGCAGCCGGCTCAACACCTCATCCTGCGGAAGGGCGGGATTAGACGTAAACGCAATTTGCGGACGCTGACCCGTGCCAGTGATGTTGATGACGAACGTCACCCCGTCGTTTTCGGTGGTTGCACGAATATCGAGGTCGGGGTCCGTCATCTCGCCGCCCCGGAAGCGAATACGGCCGCGCTCCACCTCAAACCGCTTGCCGGCAAAGGAGTATGTGCCTCGCACGAGATCCAGCCCGCCGGCGATCGTCGGCGCGGCCGAGGTGCCGCCGATCCGCATATCGGCTTCCCATTCACTCTCCAGACCCATGCCGGAAACGAACAACCGGTTATCGGCGCGCACCCGCATATCGAGGCGGAACAATCCCGGCGGCGATGCAGGTGGAGGGCGGTCGGTGATCCTGGCGGGTCTGATGTCGCTCTTGCGGCGCACACCGGTCAATTCAGGCACTTCGGCCGCACCCTGGCGAATGATCTCGTATCGCGCCTCGGGGATGGTCAGGTTCGCCTTGATCAGGCCACCACCCCGCCCGTTCGTGACAGAAACTGTTCCACTTGCCGTCGCGCCAACCGCGTCCGAACGCGCCAGTTGAGCGTCGTTGAGCCGAGCGTCGATCTGCATGGGATAGCCTTGGTCTGCTGCAAGGCTGACGAAGCCCTGAGCCCGAACCGAGCCATCGCCCGCCTTCGCGGTCAGACTGTCAAGCTGCAATCGATCCGCCGTGAACCGCGCCCGCACCGCCATGTTCGACAGGCGTGTGCCGTACGTCTCATTGTCATACGTCAGGCTGTCGGCGCGGATGACGCCATTCAGCTGTGGAGCCGAAACCCGCCCCGTGAAATCCGCCGCGACCACAACAGGACCGCTCAACTGCTGCTCTGCCAGCCCGGCAAGGCTGAAGAGTACGCCAGAAGGACCATTGTAGCGAATGCCGCCGCTCAGCGGCGCCGCCATCAGGCGCGACGCCCAGGAGCCGCCGGTACCCGCGGGGCGCAGAAAAGCTTGCGCCCGTCCGACGGTGGTCACCCCGCGCTTCACCAATGCGCGTAGCTCACCGCCATTCTGCACCAGCCGCCCAGCCACTACGACATCGACCGGCTGCGAAACGCTGGCCAGACTGGACCGTGTGAACCCATTGATCGTCATGCGGGCGTCCGCCTGCGGGAACGCGCTGGGACTGCTCTGCACGAAATCAAGGCTGCCCGTTGCTCTGCCGCCAAGGCCGAGGTTCGGAACAAGGGCGTTGGCGATCGACAGGTCCAGGCTGTCGAGGCGCATCTGCGCGGACAGGCCAGCGCCATAGCTACCCGCGATCCGCAAACGCCCCTGATCGAAGATCACCTGCGTCGGAGCCAACCGGTAGGTACCGCCGGTGGCGCTGATACGCGCAGGATTGCCGGTGCGGAAGTTGATGTTGTTGGCCTGCCCCTGCAGCGCCACCAGGTACTCGTCCGGCGACAGCCGGGCATTGGCTGCCAGACGGAACGGCACGCTATTGGAGCCGGTGAGCAATGCTTGAGCGGTTCCGCGACCGCCCGCATAATTCACCTTCATGCGACCGGCCTGGATCACGGTCGGCCCGTAGCGAAGGTCGGCCACCTGCGCATCGGCAATGACTTGCGGGTTGTCGTAAAGAACAACGCTGGCCTTCACGATCGCCCGGCCGATTACAAAGTCGACGTCGCCGGGGATCTGGGCGGCGTAGGCCCGGGCATCCACGTCCGCCCGCTGGTAACGGCCCTGTGCCCCCAGGCGTGCTGCGCCGGACAGGCCAGAACCGGCGAACTGCACCCTTCCGGCGAACGGCCCGGCCGCCGTTTGTACAACCCGACCCGAGAAGTTTACGCCCGCAAAGACCACGCGACGGATATCGATTGCAAGTTGCGCGCCCGGGCTAACGAGCACGTTGGCATTGAACGGCCCGTAGCTCGTCCCGCCGGTCGCCGTTACGGCATAGGCGCCGCCCCGTCCCACGATGCGTGCGTCAAGGTTCGCCAAGCCTACGCCCAGGCCCGGTCGCGGCGCCCGAAGGTTGACGACAGGAGCGGCCGCGCTCCCCGTGACGCGTGCGAACAGAGGTCCGTACTGGGAGGAATATGCGTCCGCTTCGAGGAGCACGGCCCCCGTGTTCAGGTCATATCGCCCGTTGCCACGCGTTATCTTGAATGACGGTGCCGTGACCCGGACGTTGCGGAAGGTGACCAGCCCATCCGTGTCGTACCCGAGATTCGCGACTGCAACGGCGTTGCCCCCGAGGAAGGTACGCACCCCGTCGTTGAAAATCTGGCGTGTCTGGATACCGACGCGGCCAATGATCCCGAAGCCGCCATTTGGCTTCGCCACAAGTTCTGCGTCGGTGTTCAGATTGATGATGCCGACACCGTCTACGCGAAAGTTGTTAACCCGGCCCTTGATGGCACCAGTATAGCGACCAGTCTCCATATTGGCGGCGACAATCGCCGTCGCGTCGATCGTGTCGGAGCGAATGCGCAAATTGTCGGACAGGATCGTCGGCATATCGATGGCAATATCGCCCTCGATGCGCGCATTCGTGGTCAGCCCGCCAAGCGCAGGGTTAAGACCCGTGATGCGCCGCGCCCGTGCCTTTACCGGGACAAGAATTCGATCGGCATCAACACGCGCCAACCCTTCAGCATAAACATTCTCGACGGTGGTCTCGCCGAACCCCAATGTCGTGGCCCGAACCTTGTAGTCCACCGTCGGCGTTCCGAAAGCGCCGTTCAGCACCACCCGGGCCAGGACATCGCGGCCCCGCAAGTTGGGCGCGATCGCTCCTGGCGTCAGCAGCTTGGCGTCAACGGCGAAGTTCCCGAACTGGCTGTTGGCGAGATCGATCAATCCGCCTGCATCGACAGCAAGCGCATCGGATTGCAGCTTGATGCGGGTATCGGCACGCCGCTCCTGCAGCGTGGTGTCGATCGCCACCTTCAACTGCGGGGCAGTAAGCCGCTCCACAGGCCCTTCGAGATACAGCCCCGGCCGGGTGAAGCCGCGCACCTCGATATGGCCATTCCGGGCCATGACGCCAAGGTTCGCGAGCTGTCCGCCGCCTAGGCTCGCGACGGCTTTGCCCTGCCAGGAAGCCCAGCTGCCCCTGCCGCCGATCGTGGCCGTCAGCGGCGCCTTGGTTCCGGCGAGTGACGCTACCACACCGCCAGCAGGCGCAAACAGCCGCGCGTCGAGATCAAGCTTGTTGTCCTCCGGCACGGCGTCGAGGCGCAGGCGAAGGGTGTCGCCGCCAGCCACGCCTGGGCCACGCAGCGCGGCGGCGTTGACGGCAAGCTGCGCCCGCCTGTCCGCGATGTGAGCCGAGCCTTCGATCCGGCCGACATGGCGCCGGCCCGCAACCGGCGGTTCCATGACAAAGCGCGCAACGCGCAAGCGATCGATATCGATATCGAGATCCGGCAAGAGCGGGGCGTTCGGATCACTCGGTTGCGCAATCAACTCCGGGTTGCGGGCCATGGTGATGAGCTCGCTTTGCAGGCTCTTCACATCCACATGATTATTGATGAACGCGAATGGCCGCCAGTCGACATCAAGGCGTGGCGACGAAATGAACACGCCCTTCGGGTCACTGACGCGAACATCCGTCAGTACCATTCGGCCATAAAGCGAGCCATCAACCCGCCCGACCTTGATGTTCAGGCCGCCGGCGGTGGTGTAATTGCCCAGTTGGTCTGCAACGAAGCGTCGCCCGGGATCGGTATTGATGCCGAAGACCACTGCGAGCAGCAGCAGCAACAGCGCCAGAACGGCAATGCCCAGCCATTTCAGGATCCGCTGCCACAAGGGCCGATGCACGATCACCGTCTGCACGGAGGCGGTTTCTTCGGCCATTAGAACGCCTGTCCGATCGAAACGTAGAGCGCGACTCTGCCATCGCCCTCACGCGGGTTTAAGGGCGTCGCCACGTCGACACGCATGGGCCCGAAGTTGGTGTAGAAGCGCCCGCCGATGCCGGCACCGAAACGAAGATCGGACGCCTTCGGGAAGGTACTCTCATAGGCATTGCCCGCGTCGATGAAGGGCACGATGCCGAAGTTTCCGAAACGATAGCGAGCTTCCAGCGCAAACTCGTTCAAGCTGCGGCCGCCGACTGGGCGCAAGTCACCGATGTCGATCTTGCCGTCTTCATCAGGAACGAGAGAGGAAACGGGCTCGAACGGTCCGAGACGCTGAAAGCCGTAGCCGCGCACGGATCCGCCGCCGCCACCGTAATAGCGGCGAGACGGAGCGATATCATCGCGATCCACACCCAGGATGGATCCGGCACGCGCCCGACCGGCGATCACCAACTTATCGCTGACGGGATAGTAGAACGTACCCTCCACCATCGTCCGCGCGTAAGGCCGAACGGAGCCCTGCACCGACGTCTCGGGACTGACGTTCAACTTCAAACGATAGCCACGCGTGGGATTCAACAGATCGTCCGACGTGTCCCACACTGCCTGGGCAGGTATTGCTGCAATACCGTAGGTGCGCCGCACACGTTCGTTGCGGCCGAAGTCGAAGACGCTTTCGTTCGTGCCGGTCAATTCCGCGCCGAACGCATAGGTGAAGCGCTTCTGCCAGATCGGGGTGGAATCATAGGCCCAGCGCACGAAGGCAGTGCCGGTGAACGCATCAAACGCATCATAATCGGCGTGATTGGCCGAAACGCCAGCCGAGAAGGTCCGATCGCGCTTTCCCGCATTCTGCCGTCGAAACGTCGCGGAGGCACCCTGCTGCTGGGTACCGCCTATGGCTGTGAGGATTAGCGCACCTTCGGGCGGGAAGAGGTTCCGGTGCGTCCAACTCCCCTCCACCTTGATGCCCTCGCCGGTACCGTAACCGGCGCTACCCGCCAGGCTACGCCACGGCCCCTTGGTTTGACGTACCAGGAGATCGACTTGCTCCGTTCCGTCCGGGCCTGGCTGACCGGTACGAACCGGCTCCACCCCTATGGTATCGAACAGTCCGGTGGCTACCAGCGCTTCGCGCAGATCGTCACGCTTGCGCGTGTCGTACAGATCCCCCCGCTTGAACCTGGGGAATATGCTCAGGTGATCGAGGTCGAATACCGCGTCGCCTTCGGTGCGGAGTACGCCAAAGGATGAACGCGGACCTGTTTCCACCGGCAATGTATAATCGCCGGTAACCGTCTGTTCGTCGAGGAGAATGTCCCTGTCGCCGACATCCACGAAGGGGTAGCCGCGCTGAGGAAGCACAAGCGCCACGTTCGCCTCTGCCCCCTGAACGCGCGCGGCCTCTAGCGGATCGCCTGTTCTGAGCGGAAGCTGCTCGCGCACCAGGTTCGGCGGCACCGTTGGCCCAGCCACGACGTTGATCGCGCCGAGCTTGTACAGCCGACCAGGGGTGGCCGTTAATACGGCGCGAAGCCGGCCTGGCTCCGTCCCGACCGTCTCGATGGTAGAACTGGCGACACCGTCGTAATACCCCAGCGACTTCATCAGGCGGATGGCGAGTTGCTCATCCTCCTTTGCCCGCGCATTCACCTGCGTGGCGTTGGTCGCCTTTCCGTCTCCATCTTCAAGCGCTGAGAGGGATTTGAATTCATCCTCGAGCCCGATTTCTTTCAGACCACGCACGGCCAGCTCATATCGGATCTGGGGCCGGTCATTTTCGGCAACGTCAGCGGCGGATTGAAGCGGAACCGTATTCGTGTTCGCCAGCGGCTGTAATGGCTGGTCAAGTTCGGGATCAGCGGCAGTTGCCGGCGGCATCGTCCCCGGGGGCACGACCGGAGCGGGCGCGCGCGCATCACCAATGGGCGGCAGCGGCTCCAGCGGAGCGTTGATGTCATTCGACAAGCTTGGCAGAGCCGCATCAAAGGCGGCATCCGGCACGATGGCTGAACCCGCGTCAGGATCTGCGGCGGGAGCCTGAGTCACTTCTTCGCGAGGAGCATCGGGCCCTCGCGCTGGCGCAGTGCCCGGCTTCGCCATCTGCGCGCCCGCCCCGGACGAGGCCGCTATAAGCGCGAAGGCCAGCCAGCGGTGACACCCCGAATTGAAACTCACGATTGCCCCTTTTCCACTCGGGGCCGCCCGATCTTTCGATACGTCCCCGTTCCGTCCAACGCCTTCTTGGAAGATAAGTTTCCTCGTTCAGGAACCTGCACCGCTGCGACATGTTGCGACATGTTGAGGGTGGCAACCCGCCAGAAAAGTGATTACCCGCCTTCGCAACAGGCACGGCGACCGCCGCCCGCCTTGTCCTCATCGCACGTTGCGGAGATCACGTTATAATGCATCGCGTGACAGTTCGTGCGCCCCGGCGCCTCGGGGTTGATCTACGAATTGCTAAGCAAACAGGATTGATGTCGCTCATGAACGCGCGCGGGCTTGTGTTGTGCGGCGCGTTGGCTCTGGCGGCGTGCGGCGGCCAGCCCGAGAAGGGTGAAGAAAGAGGCCCCGGGGGGGGCCGCGGTGGCCCGGCACAGGTCGGCTATGTGGTTGTACAACAAACCAGCGTGCCGCTCGTCACCGAACTGGCTGCTCGTACCTTTGCCTATCAAAGCTCCGAGGTTCGCCCGCAGGTAAGCGGAGTCATTCAGAAACGCTTCTTCGAGGAAGGTTCGATCGTTCGCCGCGGACAACCGCTTTATCAGATCGATCCCAGCCTTTACCGTGCTGCTGTGAACGAAGCGACTGCCAACGTCGCAAGCGCGCGCGCTACGGCGGAGGCGGCACGCGTTCGGGCAGACCGCTTCCGCCCGCTCGCCGCGATCGAGGCCGTGAGCAAGCAGGACTATACCGACGCGCTCGCAACGCAGCGGCAGGCCGAGGCCAGCATCGCGCAAAACCGCGCGCAGCTGGAAACTGCCAGGATCAACCTTCGCTTTACCACCGTTCCTGCCCCAATCACGGGTCGGATCGGCCGGTCGCTGTTCACGGTCGGTGCGCTTGTGACCTCAAGCCAGGCGGATCCGCTCACCACGATCCAGCAGCTCGATCCGATCTACGTGGACATTCAGCAATCCGCTGCATCCCTGCTTCAGCTCCGCCGCCGCATGGCATCGGGCGGCGTTCTGCCGGCGAGTGCAACTGTGCGTCTGAAGTTGGAGGACGGCAGCGACTATGGCGCCACCGGCACGGTGGAGTTCAGCGAGGTCGTGGTCGATCAACAGACCGGCACAGTGACCCTGCGCGCCCGCTTCCCCAATCCCAACGGCTTGCTGCTGCCCGGCATGTTCGTGCGCGCGGTCTTCGCTCAGGCGATCGAAACGAACGCGTTCCTCGTGCCCCAGACTGCGGTGTCACGCGACCCTAAGGGTGACGCGACCGTGTGGATTGTTGGTCCGAACAACAAGGCTGTACAGCGCACGATCCAGACCGTCCGCGCGGAGGGCGCGAACTGGGTCGTCACCGGTGGTCTGCGGGCCGGCGATAAAGTGATCACCCAGGGAACCGCGAACCTCAGCCCGGATGCGATCATCCGTCCGGTGCCCGCATCGGCCCCCCAGCAGCCAAAGCCTCCCTCGCCCGAGCAGCTGGAACAGCAGCAAAAGGCCAAAGGCAAGGCGGGCTAACGTGTCGCGCGTTTTCATTGATCGACCGATCTTCGCCTGGGTGCTTGCCATCATCGTCATGATGGCCGGCGCCGGCGCGATCCTGGGCTTGCCCATCGCGCAATATCCTGACGTTGCGCCGCCTCAAGTTTCGATCCGCGCCAACTATCCGGGCGCGAACGCGCAGACGATTGAAAACTCTGTCACTCAGATCCTTGAACAGCAGCTGACCGGTATCGACGGACTGCTGTATTTCTCCTCCTCTTCCACCTCGCGCGGCTCGGTCTCGATCACAGCCACCTTCGAGAAGGGCACTGACCCCGACATCGCGCAGGTCCAGGTTCAAAATCAGGTTCAACAGGCGATCACCCGGCTGCCGGCACAAGTGCAGCAGCAGGGGGTGGTGGTGCGGAAGTCCAATCCGGACTTTCTGATGATCGCTGGCGTCTATGACAGCAGCGATCAGATGACGAACCGCGACGTCTCGGATCTGATGACCTCGACATTGCAGGATCCCCTGGGCCGTGTTCAGGGCGTGGGCGATACGAACGTCTTCGGCTCACAATATGCGATGCGCATCTGGCTCGATCCGGCACGCCTTGCCAGCTATCAGCTGATGCCAGGCGACGTTGTCTCTGCAATCCAGACGCAGAACACCGAAGTCGCCGCCGGTGAAATCGGCGGACAACCGATGCCTTCCGAGCAGATGCTGAACGCGACGGTGACGGCCCAGTCCCGCCTTCAAACGCCGCAGCAGTTCCGGGACATCATCCTGAAGACCCTACCGTCCGGCGGCACGGTTCGGGTTGGTGATGTGGCCAGAGTGGAACTCGGCTCGGAGAATTACAACGCGAGCAGCCGCATCAACGGTCACCCGGGTGCTGGCATTGCCATCCTGCTCGCGCCTGGCGCCGACGCGCTGGAGACCGCCGAGTTGGTGAAGGCGGAAATCGCGCGCATCGCGAAAACCTACCCGCCGAACATCCGCGTTGCCTATGCGAATGACTCGACTGACTTCATCAAGCTGTCGATCGAGGAGGTCGTGAAGACCCTAATCGAAGCGGTCATTCTCGTCGTGATCGTGATGTTCGTCTTTCTTCAGAGCTGGCGGGCGACGCTCATCCCGACGATCGCCGTTCCCGTGGTGCTCTTGGGAACGTTCGCGATCTTCTATCTGGCGGGGTTCTCGATCAACACGCTGACGCTGTTTGGCCTGGTGCTCGCCATCGGATTGCTGGTGGACGACGCGATCGTGGTCGTGGAGAACGTCGAACGCCTCCTCGAAGAGAATCCTGACATGACGCCGCGCGAGGCGACGATTGAGTCGATGCGCGAAATCACCGTCGCACTCGTCGCCATCGCGCTTGTCCTTTCGGCCGTATTCCTGCCGATGGCGTTCTTCGGGGGATCGACCGGCGTCATCTATCGCCAGTTCTCGCTGACGATCATCTCCGCCATGGTGCTGTCCGTCGCGGTGGCCATCATCCTGTCCCCGGCGCTCACGGCTACGCTGCTGAAACAACGACACAGCAAGGGCGCCGATCAAGACAAGGGGTGGTTCGAGCGTCGGTTTTCAGGCGTCTCATCCCGCCTGACGCGCGCAAGCGAATGGTTCAACCGCAACTTCGAACGCGGAACGGAGCGGTACGTCGGCTGGGTCGCTCGCGTGGTCGATCGCAAGTGGCTGTTCCTCGGTGTCTATCTCTTGGTGGTGGCCCTGCTAGCGGTTCTGTTCCTGCGGCTGCCCACTGGTTTTCTCCCAACGGAGGATCAGGGCGGTGCCACCGTTCAGTTCCGTTTGCCGGCCGGCGCCACGCGTGCGCGCACGGAAGAGGTGCAAAAGTCGGTCGAACGCTACTTCCAGCAATATGAGAAGGCGAATATTCGCACCATGCTGACCGTTTCGGGCGGCGGGGGCGGCGCGTCGGGCCAGAATACGGGTCAGGGCTTCATTTCCCTGACGGATTGGGCCGAACGTAAGGGCAAGGAGAACACTGCGGATGCGATCGTTGCCCGTGCCGCCGGTGCATTCCGGGCGTTTCGCGATGCTCAGGTGTTCGCCCTCATCCCGCCTGCCATCCGCGGCCTCGGTCAGTCCGAAGGCTTCACGATGGAGCTTCAGAACACTGGCGGGCTGAGCACGCAGGAGTTCGCGGCCGCGCGCGACAAGCTTCTGGCGCTTGCCAATGCGGATCCTGGCCTCACCGGCGTGCGGCTGAGCGAACTGCCTGACATCGGCACTCTTCGCGTGAATACTGATCCCCAGCGAATTGCCGCGCTCGGCATCTCGCAGACAGACGTCAATACCACGCTGTCGACTGCGTGGGGCGGCCGGTACGTCAATGATTTCGTGGACCGCGGTCGTGTGAAGCGCGTCTATGTGCAGGGTGACGCGCCGTACCGCGATGATCCGGACTCGCTATACCAATGGTTCGTTCGCGGCTCGAACGGCCAGATGGCGCCGTTCTCCAGCTTCGCCACGACCAGCTGGTCTCAGGCCCCCACCACCGTCTCCCGCTTCAACGGCATTCAATCCTTCGAATTCCAGGGCCAGGCATCGGGCGGCGGAAGCTCGGGTGAAGCCATGGCACGGATCGAGAAACTGGCCAGCCAGATTCCTGGCACCAGCGTCGCTTGGGCGGGCATCTCGTATCAGGAGCGGCTGTCCTCGGGTCAGGCCCCGCTGCTGTACGGGCTCTCGATCATCGTGGTCTTTCTTTGCCTCGCGGCGCTCTATGAAAGCTGGTCCATCCCGCTCGCGGTGCTGCTCGTCATTCCGCTGGGTCTGATCGGTGCAGTGGCGTTTGTGACGCTGCGGGGTCTGACAAACGATGTCTACCTGCAGATCGGCCTGCTCACGACCATGGGATTGGCGGCGAAGAACGCCATTCTGATGATTGAATTTGCCGAGCAGGAGGAAAGAAAGGGCGCTCGGGTGATCGATGCTGCGCTGACCGCTGCACGCATCCGCCTGCGTCCGATCCTCATGACCAGCCTCGCTTTCATCTTCGGCGTGCTGCCGCTGGCGCTTTCGACCGGCGCGGGCGCCAACAGCCGCATTGCCATTGGCACCGCAGTGATCGGCGGCATGTTCACCGCGACGGTCCTGGCGATTTTCTACATTCCCCTGTTCTTCGTGCTGGTTCGCCGCGGCTTCCGGGACGCGATGGCGAAGGTGCGCGGCGAGGAGCCCGGCTTCCATCCGCCGGAGGGGCTGAACGAGCCGCCCACGGGCACGCCGCGGCTGGAGCAATCGTGATGCGTGCAGTCCTGTCCCTGCTGCTTGGCAGCGCACTCGCCGGGTGCAGCATGGCGCCCAAATATGTCCGGCCGGACCTCCCGGTTCCCACCTCATGGCCGACCGGCGACGCTTACCTGAGCCAGGCCGAAGCGACTCTGCCCAGCGTCACCTACCGCGACATTTTCAAAGACGTTCGACTGCAGCGCCTGATCGATCAGGCGTTGGCGAACAATCGCGATCTGCGGGTCAGCGTGGCCAACATCGAAGCCGCCCGCGCGCAATACCGCATTCAGCGCGCGGAGTTGTTCCCGCAAGTCGATGTCGGCGCCACCGCCACTCGCCGGGAGGTTGGCGCAGGAGCCGCCGGTGGCGCGTTCGCGGTCCGCGGCACCACCTACCAGACGTCGCTCGGCGTCAATGCCTTCGAGATCGACCTGTTCGGCCGCGTTCGCTCGCTCAGCGACGCGTCCCTTGCTCGCTACTTTGGCCAGGAGGCCGCCGCGCGCGCTGTTCGTCTGACCTTGACCGGCGACATAGCGAGCGCATGGCTCACCCATGCTGCCGATCAAAGCCTGCTGAAGCTTGCCGAGGACACAGCCGCGGTGGCGCAGCGCTCCGTCGCACTCACGCGAGCGCGCGTTGAAGGAGGTGTCGCCCCCAGAACTGACCTGCGGCAGGCCGAGCAGACGCTGGCCAACGCGGAAGCGAATATCGCCAGCCAGCGCACGGCTCTGGCGCAGGATCTCAACGCGCTGCAACTGCTGGTCGGCGCGCCCATCGATCCAGCCCTTCTGCCGCCCCCGATTGAAAAGGCTGCGACCACGGTAGCGGAATTGCCGGCGGGGCTCGACAGCCGAATATTGCTGCGGCGCCCGGACGTGGTGCAAGCGGAGTATGAGCTTCGCGCTGCCAACGCCGAGATCGGTGCCGCGCGGGCAGCGCTGTTCCCGACTATCTCGCTCACCGGCCTGTTCAGCCTCGCGAGTACCGCCCTCTCATCCCTGCTGGAAAGCGACTCCCTTACCAAGACGGCCAGCGGCAATCTCGCCTATCCGCTATTTCGTGCCGGAGCCGGGCGCGCCGGCGTGGCACAGACGGAAGCGCAACAGCGCGCGGCACTCGCCAATTACGAAGGCGCAATTCAAACCGCGTTCCGGGAGGTAGCGGATGCACTGGCCCGCCGCGGCACGATCACTGAGGAACTCGCTGCCACTGAACGATTCACCGCTGCCGCCGCCGACACGTTACGCTTGACTGAGGCGCGCTATCGCGGGGGCATCGATACGTTCCTTTCCTCTTTGGACGCCCAGCGTTCTCTCTACGCGGCGCAACAGTCGCTGGTGCAGACGCGGCTGATCCGCGCGACCAATCTCGTTACGCTGTATCGCGCTCTGGGCGGAGATTCGCAGCTTGCGGTGGCGCCTACGGGCGCCGTGCCCGCGCCCGCGCTTGTGTCACCTCAACAGCCATAGGTCTGATCGCCGCAGGCGCGTTTCCCGGCGGCCTTGCAGAACCACGCACCTGGCAACACGTTGTTGCCCGGTGTTTGTGGCTCAACGAAGGGCGAACCGGGATGGCTGACTCGCCAGGAAAACGATCGGGAAAGCGGCCGTCGCCGCTCCTGGGACTGACGGAGATACCCCGTGCGCTGTTCGAGTTCGGCATGCTCCCCTGGGCTGCACCGGCACTCGCCAGCGTGCCTCGTGGCGACGGACATCCGGTACTTGTCATCCCGGGCTTCAACGCCTCGGACCGGGCTACGCATGTCCTGCGCAGTTACCTTCGACGCCTCGGCTACGATGCACATGGGTGGGCGCTTGGCCGAAATCGCGGCCCTCGTTCGATCGGGAACGAGGGCGAACGATTGATCCAACGGGTCGAGGCGATCTACGATCGTCAGCAACGGCGCGTAAGTCTCATCGGATGGAGCCTTGGCGGGATCATGGCCCGTGCCGTCTGCCGTCGCGTGCCTGAACGCGTGCGCCAGGTCATCACGCTCGGCGCCCCCTTTGCTGGAGCGCCCAGAGACACGCGCGTGTGGCGCATGTATGAGTTCCTGACCGGCCAAAAGGTCGATGGCGATAGCGCCCGCGCCTATCTTCATGAGGGCGAAACGCCACTACCGGTACCATCCACCGCGATCTGGAGCCGCGACGACGGCATTGTTCCCTGGGCGAACTGTGTCGAACCGCATTACGCAACCAGCGACAATATCGAAGTATTCGGCAGCCATTTCGGCCTGCCCGTCAACCCTGCCGTTCTTTACGCGATTGCAGATCGGCTTGCTCAGCCAGAAGATGGCTGGAAACCCTTCGACCGGCGCGGCGTGTTCCGCGCGGTCGCTTATCCCAGCTCCGGCCACATCTGACTGCACTGGCCGCGCCGGCCTGCCTTACTACCAAGTTGACCTGCTGGAAGGGCATAGCGGCCGCGATTTGCGGAAGGATCGCCTGTGGCTCTCCACGTTGTAGATGTCCTTGGCGATGAAATAATCGAACTTGCTTGCTTCGCCGCGGCGGGTGTCTTGCGGATGCTGGCGAGCCTCGCCCACCGGTTGTGCTGGGAACCGTTCTGAAGCCAGTTCGCAATACAGTTGTAATCGACTGGGAAATGCTTCGACGCGGCGTTGCCTTGAAGACGTTTGCCGGGTCGGTGATCGGCCGCGATCGGACTTTTGGCCTCCCGTCATCATCAGGAGCGACAGTCCGATCGCCGCCAGGATCAATGCACGGTCCTTGCTCCTCGCTTACTTCGCGCCGGAGAGCATCAGCAATGTTGCGAGGCTCACCGCCATGCTCTCCACGTCCTTTTCCTTGTCGATCACCATGGCTTCTTCCAGCGAGTGCGCGCGCTGCGTCTGAAAGCCGGAACCAAGTGTCACTGCGGGAATGCCAAGGCTCATCGGGATGTTGGAGTCGGTCGATCCAGCGCCATAGGACGGCGTGAACCCCGCTGCCTTCGTCGTTGCAGTCGCGATTTGGACGATGTCGACATTGGTCGCTGTCGTGCCGACCGGCCGGTCGCCAACCTTCTTCGCCTCAAATGCCACTTTGCCCTTGGCCGTTGAGCGTGCGGCATTCTCAGCCTCCACCGCCCGCGGCAGGATCGCGAGGAACGCCTGTTCCTCGGCATCAAGCTCCGCCTTGCCGACGGAGCGCATGTCCACTGTCATTGCCGTGGAGAAGGGAATGGAATTGACGGACGTTCCCCCTTCCAAAAGCCCGATATTGTAGACGGTGCGCGGCTCGCTCGGCACCTTCATCTTGCCGAACTCCACCATCGCATTGGCCATCGCATAGGCCGGGTTGACGATGCCGAAGTCGCCCATGGAGTGGCCGCCAGGCCCGGTGAACGTCACCTTGTACCGTCTGGAGCCCACGCCCGCATTGGTGATCCGGCCTGCGCGGCCAGGCTCCAGCGAGATGAAATAGTTGATCCGGTCCTTCAGCGGGCCTTTCGTGAACAGGTGGCGGGTGCCGCGCAGGTCGCCTGGCCCCTCCTCCCCCACGTTGCCCATGAAGATGATATCGGCCTTCGTGGTGTACTTGGCCGCGTTCATCGCCCGAATGAAGGCAAGCAGGACTGGTAAGCTGGACGTATCGTCGCCCACGCCGGGCGCGTAGAGCATATTGCCCTCACGCCGCACCTTCACGTTGGTGCCTTCTGGAAAGACGGTGTCGAGGTGCGCAGTGATAACGATCAGCGGCCCGCCACCCGAACCCTTGCGCATGCCATAGACATTGCCCTCCGCGTCGGTCGTGAGATCCGTCAGCCCTTCCGCCCGGAGCATCTCCAGAAAGGCTGCCGCGCGGTTCGCTTCCTTGAAGGGCGGCGCTGCGATTTCGGTCAGCTTGATCACGTCAGCCACGATCCGCTCGTGATCGGCCGCGAGCTTCGCCTTCGCCGCGGCAAATTTCGGGCTGGCGAGCAGCTTCTTCGCCTCGGCATCCCTGTTCTGCGCGATCGCGCTTGCCGGCATAGCCGCCGTGGCCGCCAGCAGCGCCAGCGTCATCAATCTCTTCATCGGTGCGGCCCCCTCACTGAAAACCATTTCGTCCGTTGATGCCCGCCGTATGCGGTCCCGTCGAGGCATAGAAATCTCAATTGATGGCTGGCGAACTGACCCGCTCCCACCACACTTGCCCATCAGGTTGTTGACGGACACGAAAGCGCTAAGGTCTGTCGCCATGCCGGTGCCCAGGTCGCCGACCTCGCGATGGAAGGCTCTCGGAATAATCCGTCGGCCGCGGCACCGATCAGTATCGGTTCAGCGCCTTGAGGTCGGCCTAAGCACCACACCTATGCTGCACCTCGCGCAAATTCGACCGCCCGCTGGGCCAGAATGTCGGTTGAGTCGACCAAAGGGACGGGCAGATCCTTTGGTCCGACCACCAGCGGCACTTCGGTACAACCCGCGATGATCACCTCTGCCCCTTGCTCGATCAGGCGCATCGCCGCTCCCAGAACACCTTCCCGCCCGCGTGCGAGATCGCCTGCCTTGATCTGCCACACCGCCTCCATGAACGCAGCGCGGGTCGCCTGGTCGGGAATGACGGGCTGCAACTCGCGTGCCTCAAGCGCACGCTCATAGAGCCGGGCTTCCGCCGCCCCGTTCACGGCCAGCACGCCGATCCGGCGTGCCTGTCCATGGTCGCGCGTCACCGCGGCCACCGTTTCCTCCACCAGATGAAGGAACGGCAGCGGCGTGGCATCCTTTACCGCATCCGCAAAGGCGTGGGCCGCGTTGCAGGGCATCACCAGCACCTGTGCGCCCGCCGCCTCAAGGCCGCGCGCCATGGCCGCGAGCCCTGGCGCCGGCGAAGGCCCGGTTCGGGCAACGGCGGCATTGCGATCTGGCAGAGACGGATTGCTGTCCACGATCAGCCGGACATTGTCCTGCTCGCGCGCGGCGCCTGCCTGTGAATGACGCAACACCTTGGCCATGAAGTCGATCGTGGCCGCCGGCCCCATGCCGCCGAGCACGCCAATGGTCAGCGGCAGGGCCGTCATCAGATCGCCACCGCGCCGGTCAGCACGGGTTGATAGGCATAAAGCGCAGGCGATCCGCCCGTGTGAACAAACAATACCCGCTCGCCCTTTGCGATCTCTCCGGACCGCACCAGCGCGATCAGGCCGGCTGCCGCCTTGCCGGTATAAACCGGGTCGAGAAGCACACCTTCCAGAGACGCAAACATGCGCACCGCTTCGACCATTTCAGCCGTCGGGAGCGAATAGCCCGGCCCGACCCACTCGTCCCGGCACTCGATTGCGTCGGGCGTGATTTCGGGGACAACCCCCGCCAGCTCGCCGACGGCAACCGCCAGCCTATGGACATTGCCTTCCTGCTCCGCGCGCGGACGCCGCACATTGATACCGGTCACCGGAATGCCGGCACTGTTGCCGATCAGGCCAGCGACGATCCCGGAATGGGTCCCGGCGCTTCCGCTCGCCACGACAATGCGGTCAAAGGCGATGCCGCTTGCAAAAGACTGCGCCAGGATCTCTTCGGCACAGGCGACATAGCCAAGCGCTCCCAGCGGATTGGAGCCACCGCCCGGGATGATGTAGCCTTTGCGCCCTTCGGCCTCGAGCTCAGCGGCGACTTTCTCCATCGCCGCTTGCAGATCGTCACCCAGCTTCACGACGGTGACCGCCTCCACGCCGAGCAGGTCGAAGAGGAAGTTGTTGCCCGACGCATTCCGGTCATAGCTGTCGGGAACACGCTGTTCGAGCACCAGACGGCACTTCAGCCCCTCTCGAACGGCCGCGGCAAGCGTCAGGCGGCAGTGATTGCTCTGCACTGCGCCTACGGTGATCAGCGTGTCCGCCCCCTGGGCCAGGGCCTCGGCCACGAGGAACTCGAGCTTGCGCGTCTTGTTGCCGCCGCCGGTCAGCCCAAGCTGGTCGTCGCGCTTGATATACAGTTCCGCCCCGCCGAGCGCCTTGGTCAGGTGCGGCATGGCTTCGATCGCGGTGGCGCCCGGCGTGTAGCGGCGGCGCGCGAACTTCGCGAGGTTCATGGTGTCAAACTCCTGCTCTTGGTCCAATTTCTGGGCGGGATCGTCATTCCAGGCTGCTGTGTTCCGATGATCTATTGCTGTTGCGCCATTGCCGCAGCGCCAGCGTGGTAACTGGCGACAAAGGCGGGGGCCTCGCCGACCACGCCCATGGTCAGCGTGAAGCCAATGTCCTCAAACTTCTTGGGGCCAGCCTTGCGCGGCACCTGATTGCGCGCATCCGCCGCCAGCGGACGAGCGTGCGCCGCACTGGCAACAGGAAACGCATCGGCGATCCCAGCCACATACGCGCGATCGATCATGTGCTCCCCCGTTCCAGACAGACGGGAAAGACTCACATCATCCGACCTCCAGGCACAACCCTTCAGTGTTGGCAGGCAGCCATAGCATTTAGGCAATTGACGTGTGGGGTCACGTCTGCGGGCCGGGTACGGATCATCTCGCGCATGAGATCAAGGAAGCTGCGCGCGAGCCGCGACAGTGGATGCGTGGCGAGATGCTGGACCGACAGTTCGAACTCAGCCGCTGGCGCAACCGGCCGGAAATGAAGGTCCGGCCCGACAAAGGCCTCGGCCGTGAACTCATCCACGATCGCCACGCCAGCGCCGCTACGGGCGAGTGCCGCCGCAATATAGACCGACTTGACCTGGATACCCGGCGAGTTGCCGGTCGCGCGCGAGAGGATTGGCGACACCAGATCCGCAATTGCCACGCTGGGCGCAAGATCGATGATCTCATGCTCGCGAAGCAGGTCCAGCGGGATCGACGACAACTCGCTACAGAGCAGTCCCGCCCCGAAGAGTGCCCCTACCCGCCCAGCGCCCAGCCGTGCCGATGCAATGTCCGGGTCTGTGGACGCCTGGTGCCCGATCACGAAATCACAGTCCCGGGAAACCAGCGCCTCACGGAAATCATCATGGTGGATCGCGGACACCTCGAACGTCACCCGCGGCAGCTTGCGGCGAAAGGCAGCGATCGCGCGCGGCGCCATTGCCAGCGCTAGTGACGGCAGCACGCCGACGCGGATATTCCCCTCCGACGTGGAGCGGAGGTTGCGGGCGGCGCGCTGAAAGGTGTCGATCCGGCTATGCAGATCGTCCACCTCACGGAACAGGATGTGCGCTTCCTCGGTCGGCGTCAGCCGCCCCCGAACCAGCGTGAACAACGGGAATCCCAGTCGGGACTCGGCGTGTTTCACAATCTTGCTGACCGAGGGCTGCGAAACGTTGAGCAGGCGCGAGGCACCGCTGATCGACCCGACCGAATAAACGGCGTGGAAAACTTCGATATGACGGAGATTCATGGCGCCCCCGGACCTGTCGCGTTCCGTCCCTGCTGCGTACGTAGTTCTATTTATGACAGGTCGATAACAGAAACGCCGCGCGCGAGACCAGCCCTGACGTGTCCGTGTCCGTGTCCGTGTCCGTGTCCGTGTCCGTGTCCGTGTCCGTGTCCGTGTCCGTGTCCGCTAAGGCGATGGGGGGACAGGCAAATGCGCAAGCGATCCGGTGACGGAGAGTACCGCACGGCAATAACCGCTGAATGCTGGCTGGGGCGGCAGGATTCGAACCTGCGAATGCCGGTACCAAAAACCGGTGCCTTACCGCTTGGCGACGCCCCAGCAGAGCGCGCGGCCCTATAACGAGCCGGCGCGAAGTGCAATCACCTCAAAGGATCGGGTGAAGCCAATTGTGCGGATCGGCCAAGTGACCGCGTTGAATGCCGGTCAGCGTATCGAGGAAGCGCTTCGTGGTCTGCCCCGTGCCGCCGGTACCGATGGTGAAGCTGTAATCAGGGCCCGACACCTTCCCGATGGGCGTCACCACGGCTGCCGTGCCACACGCAAAGCTTTCCGTCAGACGTCCGCTTTCCGCATCGGCACGCCATTGCTCGATCGAATACAGCTCCTCCCGCACGGTGAGCCCGGCGTCCCGCGCCATCTGTAAGATCGAGTCGCGGGTGATACCGGGAAGGATCGTGCCGGTCAGTGGCGGCGTCCGGATCGATCCGTCCTCGAACACGAAGAAGATGTTCATGCCGCCGAGTTCCTCGATCCAGCGGCGCTCGGCCGCATCGAGGAAAACCACCTGGTCACAGCCACGGCGGATCGCTTCCTGCTGAGCCACCAGGCTGGTGGCGTAATTGCCGCCGCATTTGGCGGCGCCGGTGCCACCGGGCGCAGCACGCGAATAATCGTGGCTCACCCACAGCGAGACGGGGCGAACCCCGCCCTTCCAATAGGATCCGGCTGAAGAAGCGAGCACCATGTAGAGATACTCGCCCGCCGGCTTCACGCCCAGGAACACCTCGCTGGCGATCATGAACGGGCGAAGGTATAGCGAGCCGCCCTCTACAGAGGGAAACCAGTCGGCATCGGCCTTCACCAGTGCTTCGATCGAACCGATGAACAGGTCATCGGGCAGTTCCGGCATCGCCATGCGACGGGCCGAATCGCGGAACCGGGCAGCATTGGCATAGGGACGGAACAGCGCAACGCTGCCGTCGTCATGACGATACGCCTTCAGACCCTCGAAAATCTCCTGCGCATAATGGAGCACTGCCGTTGCGGGATCGACCGTCAGCGTCGTGCGCGCCGTGATCTTCGCATCATGCCAGCCCTTCTCCTCGGACCAGCGCACCAGCGCCATGTGATCCGTGAAGACCCGCCCGAACGCCGGGTCCGCGATGCGACCGACCCGCTCGGATGCCGGAACCGGCGCGGGGTTTGGCTCGAAAACGAAGGGAGCGGGAGTCGACAAGTGGAAGCTCCTGGAGGGCACGACATTACGCGCCGTTGAGAGGGTTGCGGTCGGGTAGGGCGGATGGCAATGCCGGTCAACATGGCTGCCACACCCTCCTCCGCATCCCCGCTCTTCCTGCGCGAGCCTGAGATTCGGCGCGGCATCGAGCTGCTCTATTTCGGGAGCACTCATGTCACGCGCTCGATCGATCGTGGCCTGGCCCGCAAGGGGATGGGACGGGCGCATCACCGCGCGCTGTATTTCATCGCTCGAAAGCCGGACATGGCGGTGTCCGATCTACTGGCGCTGCTCGGCATCACGAAACAGTCACTTGGCCGCGTGCTGGGCGAGCTGACCGACCGCGGCTATGTCGAGGCGCGTCCGGGCGAGCGAGACCGCCGGCAGCGGCTTCTTCGCCTCACCAAGGAAGGCGAGGCATTCGAGGCCGATCTGTACAACGCGCTGCGTGAGCGATTCGCGGCGGCCTATTCGGAGGCCGGCCAGGGCGCCGTCAGCGGGTTCTGGGCCGTGCTTGAAGGTCTGGTGCCAGAGGAAGAGCGCCCGCGGGTCGAAGCGCTACGCGGCTGAGGCAGCGTTCCGACGTGCGCGCGGCGTTCCTGCGGCAGGCCCACCAGACATTCTGACTTGCTCGTTCCAAGCAGCATTTGGCGGCGGTGCGGGGGCGATCCAACCCGCTGCGGCCAGCGGGAGAGCGACTGATCGGACGCTTCATCCGTTCGCAGTCTAGTATCCCGACAAGCCGCCGCGGTTCAGTTCCGCGCGGCGGCCGCGAGTTCCGCGTTCCGTTGGCGGCTGGCTGCCAACGTCGCCTTCATCAGCGTTTGCAGCGCGTCCCCGCGATCAAGGACGTTAAGTCCCTCCCGCGTGGAGCCGCCCGGGCTCGCGACCCGATCTGCCAATATCGCTGGGCTCTCCCCTGCCCCCGCAGCCATCGCTGCGGAGCCTTCCACCGTGGCAAGCGCCAGCCGCGCCGCCTGATCGGCCGGCAGGCCCAGCGAAGCTCCGGCGGCGGCAAGAGCGTCGATGAAGCGAAACACGAAGCCCGGCCCGCAACCGGACAGCGCCGTCACCGCGTCGAACATCGCCTCGTCGCCAATCCACTCGACTTTCCCGAGCGGCAGCACCAGCGCCTCCGCGATCGCGCGCGCCTGATCCGTGGACTTGGCGGCGTGGAGCGCGGTTACGCCCTTCCCAATCGCCACCGGCAGGTTCGGCATGGCACGAACGATGGACTCGGCGGTGATCCGCGTTTCCAGCGCAGCTTCCTCCACGCCCGCGAGGATCGACAGCAGCAAGGCCGGACGAACGCCGGCGAGTGTCGGCGCCACCGCGTCCAGCATTTGCGGCTTTACGGCGAGGACAATCACTTCCGGTGCCTGGCCCGCCGGCGCCGGAATGAGGTTCACCCCCTCCGGCACCGTCGGCGCCCCGGGATCGACCACCGTCACCGCAGCGGGTGAGAGGCCCGCTGCGATCCAGCCGCGCAGCATGGCGCCGCCCATGTTCCCGGCTCCGACGAGCCAGAGCGACTTCGGCAGTGTCATGATGCTTTAAGCCTCGCCCTGTGTTTCGATCAGCGCGGCGGCAATGGCGTCGCGGGGGGACTTGCCGCCCCACAACACGAACTGGAACACCGGGTAGAACCGCTCGCATTCGTCGATGGCGGTATCGACCAGCACCTGTGCCGCCTCCAGCGACAGGGTCGCCTCGTCTTCGGACTGATCGACCAGCGTTGCGTGCCGATACAGCAGGATGCCGCTGGACGACCAAAGCTCGAAATGCCCCAGCCAGAGCTGCTCGTTCACGAGGCCGATGGTCTCGTAAATCGCAGGACGCGCGTGCTCCGCAACCTTCACGTCTGGGAAGGTCAGGAACTGCAGGACACCGTCTTCCTCACGCCAGAGCGCGCGCAGCTCATAATCGGTCCAGCTGCCTTTCATGCTGGCGCTGATCTCGTCTTCATGCCGGTCATAGGACCAGCCATGCGCCGAGAAATAGCTCTCGAGCATGTCCAGCGGAGCTTCGGGTTCGTGTTCGTTATCGGCTTCGTCGAGCATCACCGCCTTATCGCACGGGAAGGGGTCATGACGCAAAGCACGCAGCTTAGCCGATTGTGGATGAATCGGCCTGCTGCCGTGCCTCGATGGCGTCCAGCCGCGCGCGCAGCGCATCCGCCTCGTCCCGCGCGGCCACCGCCATCGCCTTCACGACCTCGAATTCCTCGCGGCTGACGAAATCCAGTCCGCCGATCCATTCGCGAGCCCGCTCGCGCGCGCCGGCCTGCGCTTCGCGCCCCACGCCTGCAACGGTGCCAGCGGCTCCGTTCATGAACTTCACCAGATCGTCGAACAGCCGGTTTTCGGACTGCATGGAGCCAAGCCTTTCGGGTAGAGAATCAACCGATGACTTGGGAGGTTCGAGCGCCGGGCACAAGAGCCTGCGCGTCAGGGTTCAGCTGCCCGATCCGCCATGTCAGCACACCGGCGAAGCTGATCCAGACGAGATAGGGCACCATCAACCACCCGGCCCATGGCCGGATGCGCGCAAAAGCGACCGTGGTGGCGATTGCCAGAACGAGCATCAGGATCAGAACCAACAAGGCCGATCCAATCCGATGTGCGCCGAAAAACACCGGAGTCCAGGCCAGGCTCAGGCCGAACGCTACCGAAAACAGGCCAACGGCAAGCCGGCGGCCGAGCGCTCCCCTCGCGTTCAGGATCATGGCCAGTGCCAAACCGAGCATGATGTAAAGCGCCGTCCACACAACCGGGAACAGGGCGTCGGGGGGCGTCAGCGCCGGTTTGGCAAGCGACTGATACCAGGCGTTATTCTCGCCCGACGGCACACTGCGGCCCGACAGGAATCCCAGCAGCAGGATGAGCGGCACGCAAAGCAGTGCCCATCGCGCATAGGACATCCGCAACTGCTCCCTCGACGCGATGCCCCCCACAAGCCCTCCATCCTCGTTTCCCCGGCATAATCACGCCGCGCCGAACGGGTAAACGGGTGGAATCGTCTGTGTGGGCGGCAATCGCCTCAATTACGGACAGCGGCGAGCAGGAACTCCACATTGCCTTCCGGCCCAGTGATCGGGCTCTCCACCACGCCCTGAACGTGCCAGCCCCTGCCCTCAAACCAGTCAGCCACTTCGTCGCATGTTCGACGGCGGACGGCCTCGTCGCGCACTACGCCGCCCTTCCCCACTTCCTCTCGCCCGGCCTCGAACTGCGGCTTCACCAGAGTCATCGCTCGGGCGTGCGGCTTGGCGAAGCCAAGAGGCACGTCGAGAACCTTGGCGATGCTGATGAAGCTAGCATCGCAGACGATCAGGTCGACTGGCTCCGGCACGTGGTCCGCCGTGAGCAGGCGTGCGCTGGTCTGCTCGTGAACCACGACCCTGTCGTCTTGCCGAAGCTTCCAGGCGAGCTGATTGGTGCCGCTGTCGACTGCATATACCCGCGTCGCCCCGCGGGTGAGCAGCACGTCGGTGAAGCCTCCCGTCGAAGAGCCAACGTCGATCGCGATGGCTCCGGCAACATCCCACCGGAAGTGTTCCAGCCCGTGCGCCAGCTTGATGCCACCACGTGAAACCCACGGATGATCGCGCCCGCGCACGTCGATGATCGCGTCGTTCAGGAGGGTCTGCCCG
This sequence comes from Sphingomonas sp. IC4-52, assembly GCF_020707225.1. Classification (NCBI taxonomy): domain Bacteria; kingdom Pseudomonadati; phylum Pseudomonadota; class Alphaproteobacteria; order Sphingomonadales; family Sphingomonadaceae; genus Sphingomonas; species Sphingomonas sp. IC4-52. The sequence goes on from NZ_JAJFEU010000006.1 coordinate 56,695, forward strand.
GATTTTTCCACCTTCCGATCGCCGCTAAAAACCAGGCCGGCCATGATCAGCGCCTGGGCGCGTGTGCGCGACTCGGCGAGTCCCCGGTCAACAAGCAATTGGTCTGCGCGAACCTTTGGCATTGGGTCCCTATCGGGCGCCGAGCGCTTCGTCGCAAGCGCCGCTCGCTCCGTCTTCGGCTCGGAACTGAGTTATTGCCTATGGATTTAGTAGAGTATAGTTGACGTAGCGAGGTCGCGATGCCGGGCGTCCCCCTAGAGCACCGGTAACGCGGCCTCGCCGACGAAGAGGAGCACCCATCCATGGGCCATTATTCGTCCTCGCTTGGGCTGAACCCCAGCGTTCTTACCGTTCCTGGCCTGGGCAACTCTGGGCCAACGCATTGGCAGACCCTCTGGGAACAATCACGGCTGGATACCCGCCGCGTGGAACTGGGCATGTGGGACACCCCCCACCGCAATGCCTGGGTGACTAAACTGGATCAGGCAATTGCGCAGGCAAAGGCTCCCGTCATCCTGGTGGGCCACAGCCTCGGCTGCCAAGCGATCGCCTGGTGGGCTTCACTGAGCCCGCAGCCCTATGGCTGGCCAGTGGCCGGTGCGCTTTTGGTTGCCCCTGCCGATGTCGATCGCGCCGGCATACCGCCCGAACTGTCGACCTTTGCGCCGGCACCGCGCACGCCGCTTCCGTTTCCCTCGATCTTGGTGGCGAGTACCGACGATCCCTGGATCGAGATTGATCGGGCGCACAGTCTTGCCGCGGATTGGGGCAGCCACTTCGTCGACGCCGGTGCGCAGGGTCACCTCAACGCTGCGAGCGGGCTTGGTTGGTGGCCGGATGGGCAGGAACTGCTGGAGCGGGTCATCGCCGCCTCTGGTGGCCCGCACGGCGAGGTTCGGGCGCCTGGAGACGCTCGTGCGATATTGGCGCAGGCCTCAGCTGGGTCTCCGTCCGGCATCCACGCCTGAGTAGAAGGCGGGATCGACTACTCGCCCCCCGCCGAACCAAGATCCGTTCATCCTCGATCGGCCGCCGTGCTGCCGGCCATCAGGGTTGTGGCGGCGCCTGCTCCTGATCGTTTTGCACGTCTGCAAGGCGGCGGGCCTCCTTCAGCCTGCGCCACAGGGCCAGGTTGAAGCAGGCGAGCGCTACCACCATCAGTCCGGTCGCGAGAAAAACCTTGGTCCAGCCGCTCACGCGCGTGCGCCGACTGCCTCAGCTTCGTTCCAGCGCAGCGCCTTCAGAACGGTCCTGACAATCCCGTCTGCGTCCAGACCCGCTTCGGCATATTGAGCCTGGGGCGTATCCTGATCCTGGAACGCGTCCGGCAAGCGAAGCGTGCGAAGCTTCAGCCCACCATCGATGAGACCTTCGTCGGAGGCCATGGTCAGCACGTGGGCGCCCAATCCGCCGATGGCTCCCTCCTCGATCGTCACGGCCACCTGATGGCTGGCCAGCAACTTGCGGATAAGCGCTTCGTCCAGTGGCTTCGCAAACCGCAAGTCTGCCACCGTAGTCGACAGCCCCTTCGCGTCGAGTTGATCGGCTGCCTTCATCGCCTCGGCAAGCCGCGTGCCCAGCGAAAGGATCGCCACCGTCTTGCCTTCACGGACGATCCGACCCTTGCCGATCTCCAGCTTCTCCGGCGTGCCAGGCAACGGAACGCCAACGCCATTACCGCGGGGGTAACGCACGGCAATCGGCCCCGCGTCGTGCTCGACGCAAGTGTGCGTCATGTGAACGAGCTCCGCCTCGTCAGCCGCAGCCATGACAACGAAATTGGGAAGGCTGGCGAGATAGGTGATGTCGAACGACCCCGCGTGGGTCGCGCCATCCGCGCCTACCAGACCGGCTCGGTCAATCGCGAACCGTACCGGCAGGTTCTGGATCGCGACGTCGTGCACCACCTGATCATAGGCGCGTTGCAGGAACGTGGAATAGATCGCGCAGAACGGGCGCATTCCCTGCGCGGCGAGGCCCGCCGCGAAGGTAACCGCATGCTGTTCGGCGATACCTACGTCAAATGCGCGGTCCGGATGCCGCTTGGCGAAACGATCGATGCCGGTGCCGGAAGGCATGGCGGCGGTAATCGCGCAAACGCGCGCATCTCGATCGGCTTCGTCAGCAAGCGCGTCGCCAAAGACGTTCTGATAGGCCGGCGGCCCCGGCGGTGCCTTTGCCTGCGCGCCTGTAATCACGTCGAACTTCTGCACGCCGTGATACTTATCCGAAGCTGCTTCAGCCGGGGCGTAGCCCTTGCCCTTCTTCGTCACGACGTGAACGAGGATCGGTCCCTCTTCAGCGTCCCGCACGTTCTCGAGCACTGGGATTAGATGTTCCAGATTATGGCCGTCGATCGGCCCCACGTAATAGAAGCCAAGCTCTTCGAAGAGCGTCCCGCCCATCGTCATGCCGCGGGCGAACTCATCAGTCTTTCGCGCGGCGTTGTGGATCGGGCGGGGTAAGCGGCGCGCGACCCGCTTCATCAGCTCGCGAACGGACAGGAACTCGCGGCTCGAAACGATGCGCGACAGATAGGCTGACAGGCCACCGACCGGTGGCGCAATCGACATGTCGTTGTCGTTCAGAATCACGACCAAGCGATTGCCTGCAGCTTGGGCGTTGTTCATCGCCTCATAGGCCATGCCCGCCGACATCGCCCCGTCACCGATCACGGCGATCGCTTTGCCGGGCTGGTCCGCAAGCTTGTTCGCGACCGCGAAGCCCAGCGCCGCCGAGATCGACGTAGAGCTATGGGCCGCACCGAACGGATCATACTCGCTTTCCGACCGCTTGGTGAAGCCGCTGAGCCCACCGCCCTGGCGAAGGGTGCGGATCCGATCACGGCGCCCGGTCAGGATCTTATGCGGGTAACATTGGTGGCCAACATCCCAGATCAGCCGATCACGGGGGGTGTCGAACACGTAATGAATAGCCGTTGTGAGTTCGACTACCCCAAGCCCCGAGCCAAGGTGCCCGCCGGTCGTGCCAACCGCGCTGATGGTTTCAGTGCGCAACTCGTCCGCGAGTTGGCGAAGCTGCTCGGGAGCAAGCTTTCTCAGGTCGGCCGGCGTCGATACGGTGTCGAGCAGCGGCGTCGAGGGCAGATCGGTCATTCTGCGAGGCTTACTCCAGCGGGTCGATTGTGTCGAATGCTACCGCTTCGGCACCAGCGAACAAAAAGGGTCAGTCGGAACTGCAGGCCCCGCACCGCCCGCGTACCTCGATCACAGGACGCACCGGTGAGAAACCGGCGGCGGATGCGGCATCGCGAACGCCACGGGTCAGCCGATCATCGTCAAGGTGCGTGGTCTGCCCACATGAATCGCATACCAAGAAGATGCAATCGTGCAGACAGTCAGGGTGCGCATTCGCCACATAAGCGTTGGCGCTCTCCACCTTTCGCGCGAGGTTCGCACCAACGAACAGATCGAGGATCCGGTAGACGCTATTCGCCGCAACACGCCGACCTTCCGCCTTAGACACCGCATCGGCGATGTCATACGCGCTGGCCGGCTTCTCGAAGCCGGCTAGTGCTCCGAAAACGCTCGCCCGCATCGCGGTCCATTGCTCGCCGGCGCGTTCCAGCGTCGCTTGTGCAGCCTGCGCGAGATCCGCACCTTGCGGTTCGTGATGGTGGTGACCGTTTGGCATGATCTGGATTTAGGTCCGCGAGCGTCTTGCAGCAAGCCGGACCGGCCCCACGGCGGCAGGGCGCGCGAAAGATGGCGGTTCGTTCTCCCGCGCGACTAGCATAAGGCCAACTGAAACGATCGGGAGGGAATTGTCATGGATCTCGGCCTTGCCGGAAAGACTGCCATCATCTGCGCCTCGAGCCAGGGATTGGGCAGGGCCTGCGCCGAAGAGCTTGCACGTGCCGGCTGCCGCGTCGTCCTGAACGGCCGGGACGAACAGGCACTGGTCGAAGCGGGCGCCGCGATCCGGGCTGAAACTGGCGCGATCGTTGAAACGGTTGCCGGCAACATCGGCGATCCCGGAGTTCAGGCCGCGCTGATTCAAACAGCGGGCACGCCGGACATCCTCGTCAACAACAATGGCGGTCCGCCTCCGCGAGGGTTCAGGGATCTCGACAGCGATGCGCTGCATGCCGGCCTTGATGCCAACATGGTCACGCCGATCCGCTTGGTTCAGCAGGTCATCGATGGCATGGTGGAGCGGCGGTTCGGCCGGATCGTCTGCATCACTTCGGGCTCGGTCAAATCGCCTGCCGCCGGGCTCGATCTTTCCAGCGGCGCCCGGATCGGCCTGCACGGCTTCCTCGCAGGCGTGGCGCGCGAGGTGGCCAGCGCCAACGTGACGATAAACTTCCTTCTTCCCGGCCTGTTTGCGACTCGACGCCTTGGCGGTGTGATGGCCTTTGCCGCAAAGGCACAGTCGATCGACGTTGAGACTGCGGAGGCACGCGGTCGCGAGCGCATCCCCGCGCGGCGCTTCGGCGATCCCGCGGAGTTCGGCGCCGCCTGCGCCTTCCTCTGCTCGGCCCAAGCCGGGTTCATCACGGGACAAAGCCTGCTGATCGATGGCGGCGCCTTCCCCGGAGTGCTATAAAGCACAGCTTGTTTGCGCAGCGGGGCAAATTCCCGCATGTCCGCGCGCCGAAAGGAACTTTGCCATGGCCGCCAACTGGGCCCCCGACAGCTGGACTGCGCATGAAGCGCGTCAGCTCCCCGATTATCCCGACGCCGCCGCACTGAAGGCAGCGACAGACACGCTCCGCTCGCATCCGCCGCTAGTGTTCGCCGGCGAAGCCCGGAACCTGACGGCAGAGCTGGCACGTGTCGCGGCAGGTGAGGCTTTTCTGCTTCAGGGCGGCGACTGCGCGGAAAGCTTTGCCGAGTTCCACCCGAACAACATTCGCGACACGTTCCGCGTCATCCTCCAGATGGCAGTGGTACTTACCTTTGCGTCGAAACTTCCTGTGGTGAAGCTTGGGCGGATGGCGGGCCAGTTTGCCAAGCCACGTTCCGCTCCCACTGAAGTTATCGATGGCGTGGAACTGCCCAGCTACCGTGGCGATAACGTCAACGACATCGGTTTCACGCCGCAATCCCGCGTGCCCGATCCGCAGCGCATGGTGCAGGGCTATGCGCAGTCGGCCGCTACGCTGAACCTGCTCCGCGCCTTCGCACAAGGCGGTTACGCCAACCTGGCTCAGGTGCATCGCTGGACGCACGACTTCATGGGTCGCTCGCCCTGGGCAAAAAAATATGCGGAAACCGCCGATCGGATCGGTGAAGCGCTCGAGTTCATGGCCGCGTGCGGAATCGATCCGGAAACGGTGCCGCAGCTGGCGCAGACGAGCTTCTATACCAGCCACGAAGCGCTGCTCTTGCCCTATGAAGAGGCGATGACTCGGCAGGACTCGCTGACGGGCGACTGGTACGACACATCGGCCCACTTCTTGTGGATCGGTGACCGGACCCGTTTCGAAGGGTCGGCTCACGTCGAATTTCTTCGTGGCATCGGCAACCCGATCGGCGTGAAATGCGGGCCCAGCCTGGAACCGGACGTACTCTTGCGCTTGCTGGATACGCTCAACCCGGGGCGCGTTCCGGGGCGGGTGACGCTCATCACGCGGTACGGATATGACAAGATCGAGGGCTCGTTCCCGCGCCTTCTGCGAGCGGTAACGCGCGAGGGCCATCCCGTCGTGTGGAGCTGCGATCCGATGCACGGCAACGTCGTCAAGGCCGCAAACGGCTACAAGACCCGTCCGTTCGATCGGATCCTGGCGGAGGTTCGCGGCTTTTTCGCGATCCACCGCGCAGAGGGAACCCATGCCGGCGGAATTCATGCGGAAATGACCGGCCAGAACGTCACGGAATGCACCGGCGGCGCTGTCGACGTCACCGAGCAGAGCTTGGCCGATCGTTACCACACTCATTGCGACCCGCGCCTCAACGCTAGCCAGAGCCTTGAACTCGCCTTCCTGCTGGCAGAAATGCTGAACGCAGAGATGGCGGAGCGTCGCCGCGCGGCGGCTTGAAGAAAAGGCGACGCGGCGGGTTGACGGCCCGCCGCGTTACCCGTAGAGGCGCCGCTCCCGCTCGCACGGCCCCTTCGTCTAGCGGTCTAGGACGTCGCCCTCTCACGGCGAAAACACGGGTTCGAGTCCCGTAGGGGTCACCAGCCGCAGAATTCAGCCATTTCTTGAAGCGCGGCGCGAGGCGGTTGCCCCCGAGAATGCGTATGAGTTGCCCCCTTGTCGGACAATGCTCGTTGCCCAGGGTATTTTGCAGCGTGACTCAACTCACCTCATCAGCAATCATCCCGGCATAACAGTCGGGGGACGAATATGCCGCGGATGATGTCCGTAAGGCTTTGGCAAATCGGAAAACGTCATGAGCGTGGCGTGTCTTTGAGAGCTGCACTGGAGCAGATCTGGGCACTGGGCGACCCGGACGCGCGCGAGCGGCAGTTGGCCCCTGGCGTACGCTGTCGTCTCGAGCGGCTAACGGTAGATGGCGGTACAATCATCGGCGAAATGACCCGCGTCCGTCACGAGGATCACCCTCGCGAAGTCCACCCCGACGGAGCAAGACCGCTGAATGTGCAGGTTCCGATCGGCGACGGGGTCGCTTTTCGCTACCGGATTCGTGATCACCGTCTGGCGTTTCAATATGACGATCGCATCCTGAGTGCCGGCCGCTTTCTCGACTACATAGAAGTTCTGGTCGATGGCGCTTTGTTCGATAGCCATCCTGTCCTCGATGAGGAGGAGATGGAGCGGTTCAGATCACAACCTCTGAAGAAGGTGACGATCAAAGTCGCCAACCCTACTGAGGTAGCCAGCACAGAGGACAGCATGCGCGCCGCCGCGTCATCCTTCCGCCAGCTGGGCGAGGCATATAACGCGCCTACTGTGACACTGGAGATGAGCGTCGGAACCTCTCGCTCTTTCTTGGCAGAAAGTGCAAAGCGGATGCTGTTGGGCATCATACGGGAGACGCCGGAAGAGGATCTTCGGGCCGCTCGGGCCGTTCCCGGCGATGCACGAGGTGGACGAGCCAAAGAGGTCAATCTGCTGGACTCGTTATTTTCGCACAAGGAACTCGTGGACACCCCCCGAGACTTGGATGAGAATTTTGAAGCCAGACAGAGGCTATTGCGACGAGTTCTGGAGCGCCAAGCCTAGGAAAACACATGCGTTTTGGTATCGGATTGTTGATCGAACGGTTCGGACCGCTACTCGTGTCGGCGCTGGTCGCTGCCGCTTTCGTGCACTGGCGGGAAGCACTTCTTGTCGAAGCCGCAATCCATAAGATCCAACCGTCGAACCTCTACGGCGCTATATTCAATTGGTCAGCAATCCAGGTAGGCTTCGCCTTCGGAGTGTACGGTTTCATTCTATCGAAGAGTGACGGGTTCGTAGGAGAAGTGCGCGGCACGATCGCGATGAAACGTTTCATAACATATGTGCGTCGGGGAACCCTTGGAGGCTTCCTGCTCACGATCGCGTCGATACCGATAACAGCTATCGGCCCAGATCCGGCGGCCACCAAGTTCGCGTTCTATCTGCTCACCGCCTGGTTCGCCCTCTTCGTCTGGACTTTCCTAGCATTCATCAGAATCGCTTTCGGCTTCGGTCGACTTGTAAGCGTCCCGGATCGGGAGCCGTTCTACGGCGCCTGACCGGCAATCTTCGCCGCAACGATCGGCACTATCACGCCCTGCGTAACCCGCTCGGCCGCGCCGCGTGCGATCATCAGCGCTCTCGCCCGCTTCCCGTAGTGCCGCACCATCTCGCTCGACATGCCGAGAATTGAGCCCACCTCGGTATCGCTCAAGCCGAGCTCGAGCAGGTAGCAGCAAGCGTTCTTGCGCAGGCCGTGGAATGAGAAGGTGGCGTCCTCGTCGATCACCTCGCGCGCGACCAGGTCAGCGTGCACTTCGCGCACCGCCTTCGTCGCCATTAAGTCGCGCAGGCGCGCCTGAATGGCGCCGGTCGTCTTGAAGGGCGCGCCGCTGCGCTCGTAGAGCAGCGTGGTCGCGCGGCGCGGCAGCTTCTTCAGCTCCTCGTGCCAGAACGGATGCATCGGGATCGCGACATCCTTGCCCGTCTTCTTCTGGGCGAATTCCATGATGCCGCCCTCGATCCATCCATATTGCATGCGGATGCAGTCGCTGACGCGCTGGCCGGAGCACAGGCCGGTGACGATCGCGAGGCGTGTCATGGGCGTCGTCTCCTCCAGCGCGACGTGCAGCAGGTCCGCCGGCCATGGCTCGTGCTCGCCGAGCTCCAGGCGCTTGATGCCGGAGGCGGGGTTGTCGGCGCGCATGTCCAAGCGGGTGGCGTAGGCGAGCAGCGCGCGCAGGACGCTGAGCCACGCATTTGCCTTGCCAGGTGTCTCGGCCATGCGATCGCGCATGGTGTAGATGTGCGTCGGCCGGATCCCCTTCACGCCGCGCTCGCCGATTTCTGTGGAGATCATCTCTAGGTAGCGCATCTGGTTCGTGCGGGTGCTCAGCTCCAGCGCCTGGAACTCGGGGTTGGCCTTGTAGGCAGCGACCAGCGCGGCGATGCTGCCCGGAGCCGGCCCTTGCCGCTTGGCACCGTCCTCGGACAGCCGCTTGTACTCGGCGTGGAAGTCGGGATCGTCGATAGCAGGTAGCCGGATGTAAGTGTCCTTGCCTGCGATCTTGCGACGGAAATAGAGCAGGCCCTTCCGCTCGGTCACGTTCTTCAACGAAAGTCGTCCCATGACGTGTCTCGATCCTCCGCGCCCGCGCGAGGCTGCTTGATCGAGAACTGCTTGGCAATCATGCTATCCAGCTGGATCTTCGCCCACAGGGTGTTCGATCCCTCCTTCACGCCGGCAAAGCCGTAGCGCGTAAGGAAGGTCGTCTTCGAGATCCCCATGTACGCGGCCGCGATCTCGGCCGTCATGCGGGCCGGCCAATCCGGTAGCGAAGAACGAGAATTGGCGAATGGAGCGCTTGCTGCTGGCGTGGGGCTATGCCTCGGCCATCGTCGCCGGCATGAGCAACGGGTACCGCAAACACTGGGATGGGGCGATCGTGAGCCTCGACGACCGCAAGGGGGTTATCCAGATCACCTGGCGGGACGAGATTAGCCGGATCATGTTCGAGGGAGCCATACTTGGCGGATGGGAGGCGAACGGCGATCACGCGCATAGCCAGCGGCTCCAAGCATAGCGGTTGTAGCTTTCGCCGACCGGCGACAATCAGCCGCCTTTGCGGCTCCCGGAGCAGGCGAGCACGATGCGCCCGAATATTGGGATGTAGAGACCTTCGTTTCGGTCAGCTTAACGCCTTTACCCAGCCTAAATTGTCGGGCTCTATGCAATCCTGAAAACCAGAAGTAGGGGGCGCCATGGCCACCACCGTCGAGATCAGTATCGCCGGCCGCGAGGACGCGGATGCACCGCTTCTTGGTGACCTAATCGAGCAGATCCAAGACTTCTTCGCCATGCTCAACGGCGTTACCGAAACTCTTACTGGTGACGCCATAGAGCGTTTCGACTGGAAGGTTGTGGGTTTGAGCAAGAACAGCCCCGCTCGGATTACGGTCGAAGCAATCCCGCTACCCGGCCACTCTGACGGTCCCCAAATCGCGGAGCGGGCACGAGAGATAACCGTTGGCGGCTTGCGCCAGCTAATCGCCAAGGGCGAACGCCCCTTATATTTTAGCGACAACGTGATTGAGGCTGCGGATCGATTTTTGCGCCGCATGACCCGCCAGCTAAGCGCCACAACGGTGGGCTCCTCTGACGCGGAAGCTACCGAGGTAACTGTCGGCACGGTGGCGGCCATTGAGGCGTTGAGGCATGTGGAGATTGTCAGGGAGGCCGAACCTGTGCACCCCTATCGCGAACTCGGCAGCTTCGAAGGCTACATCCAGAACGTTGGGACTGACGGTTGGCAGCGGCCCTTTATCATCGTGAAGAGCCGCGTGACGGGAGCCGATGTGAAGTGCTACCTGTCCGGAGAAGCGCTGCGTGCGCTCGAAGATGAGCCCGTTGCACAAGTAGTCTGGCGCAACCGTCGCGTCACCGCGGTGGGTGTTCTGAAATATCGGTCTGTCGGACGGCTGAGCCAAGCCGAGGTTACGCGCCTTGACTTTGCCGATCCCGACGAAAGCCTGCCTCAGCTTAAAGATATAATTGACCTCGGGTTCACCGATGGGCTTTCTTCGCATGAATATCTGGAGAGGGTGAGGAATGGCGAAGCCTAGGCGCGTTGCATGGGACGCGTGCACCTGGATCGCCACAATCATCCAGGAAAAAGCAGAGACGAAGGGCGGCGGAGTCGAAGACCGCGCTGCGTTGTGCAATCATGTTATCGGTCTCGCTTCCAGCAAGCAGGTCGAGATAGCCACATCGGGACTGTCGCTGGCAGAGGTTTGTAAAGACCCGCAGGTCAAGCAAGAGGACGGCGACGTTCTTGCCGACTTTTTCCGCAACGAATACATCCTTATCGTTCCCGTTGACCGATACGTCGGAACTTTAGCGCGACAGCTTATGCAGGATGGCCACGCGGGATTGAGACCACCCGACGCTGTACACCTGGCGACCGCCGTCGTAGCGGACGTCGCCGAGTTCCACACCTTCGACGGCGCTCTGTTGAAGCTAGATGGTAAGATCAGGAAGCCCGGCGGAGGCACGCTCACGATCCGTAAACCGCCTGCTCCACCGCCAAGCCTGTTCGACGGCCTCAAGATTGCCTGAGCAGGCGAGTCCGCTATTTCTCAGGAGACTTCGAGGAAGCGTATCAGGCTAGATAGTGGGTTCCAGCAGACCCGCTCCGCTACGCCATGCCAACTCGTAATCGTGGAAGGCCGGTCGAACTCAAAGACCTTCGGCGCAACATACTTGAAAGCACGAACTGGAGCTCGGCTGCGGAGGTAATCGAGCACCGCTTTTGGTATCGCGCTGGTATCGCAAACGATCACAATCACGTACCCTGAACAAGGTTTTTGGTGAAGCCTCTCTCGGCAAATTCGCGCGAGGTGCAGAATCGGGAGCAATCGCACTGCAGAGGTCGCGGACGGCACGTATGAATGTCCGCTTTCCGGCTCGGCAGCCCTATCTGCAATGTCCGAGATTGGGAGGTGAGCAGACGGTCCGCTTTGAGGGGATCGGTGGCACATTGCAGACGTTCGTCATGACGCTAAGCTGGCCTCATGCGTGATCCAGACTTCGATACCGACGGGTGGTGCCTTGAGGACGGGGAGGCTTACCACGCCGAAGCGCCCGCTACGTTCTGGATACCTGAGCGGCATAAGCGCGAGGGCTTGGAACCCGGCGATCTTGCTAAACTCATCTTTCGGATCAGCGTGGACAACGGCGAGGAAAACGTCGCTGTCGAGCGCATGTGGGTTCTTGTCCGGGAGCGCACGGCAGACGGATACCTCGGCGTTCTCGACAACGAGCCCGACGCCATCGCTGAGAACGACGAGTTTTGGCTGGGCAGCGAGCTTCCATTCTCCGCCAAGCACGTGATCAACATCGAAGTCCGAGACGCGAACGCTATTGCGCTCGCCGCGAAAGAGCCGCGCACGCGCTGGTCAGACTGACGGCCGTCCGCGTCCGCTTTCCGAGCTCGACGGTTGAGCGCTGGACTTCCGCAATTGAGCGTGAGCGGAATGGCGGCTTTCTGGATCGACAGCGCCGATGCGGAACGGCCGAGACTGGAGGTTAGCTGCCGTTCGCACGAAGGCGTCGCGTCAGAAACGAACTGACTGCGCCGCCTACAATCAGCGCGAACGCGGCAGCAATCAGTCCTTCATAGACGCGCTGCATGATGGCGATGCTATCGATTTCAAGTGCGTATGCTTGGTCTGGGAAGACAGCCATCCAAATCGCTTGGAAAGCAGCAAATCCGAGTAGAAGAATTGGGATCGGAGCAGATGATGCGAGCACGACGAGGTTCGCGCCGATGCCACGATACATTTTGCACATTACCGCTGAAATAGCTGCCGCGACTACGGCACATACTGTAGCGAATAAGGCGATGATTAGAGCGGGATGCATCCGAGTCTCGCGTCAGTAGCTTTAGCATACCCCCGAACACGGTTGGCGCAATGTCCGGCTGCGGGCGTAAGCGGAACGTCCGCTTTGGGAGCAAGGAAGCCGTCGTGGCGTGGCTCTGACATACGCAACGATCGAGTTCCAAAGCTTGCGCGAAGCCAGATCGGTAGCGCCTGTTTTTTACCCCCGCGGCTGTAACCCATTGATCTGCAACGGACACGAACCATTAGCCAAGGCGGCAAAGACCGTTGAAATCGCGCCAGTTTTCTGGTCCACGGCGAAAACACGGGTTCGAGTCCCGTAGGGGTCACCAGCGCCGCCACTGCTGCAGGGTTGCAGCCCGGGCAGTTAGTTGCCTGAATGGCTGCGACTTCGAGCGATCAACGATCATCAAGTCGAAGTCGGACGGCGGTATGTCGGTAGCCGTTGCCCGCGCTGAGGCGCAGGGGAAAAGCTTGCTCGACTTCGAGGCGAGTGAACGAGCCGACGAGGTCAAGAACGCCGCGCGTACCCCTCAGATGTTAGCTACGCCACCGTGGCGAGCCAGGCATCGCCTTCGCTGATCGCGCTCTGGGCAAACAAGGTGCACTTATACCCGCGTCGGCGACGCCTCTCTCGCGGCGCATGACGTCTCAAGAGCACCCGCGAACTCAGGGCCTCAGCCGGAACGTCAGCAACAGAATGTGATCGACTCGGCTGTCGCTCCCGGGCGGTGCGCTGATCTGCGCCTGATAGCCGGCCTCAACTGCCTGTTCGGCCAGCGGGAGACGCACTCCCGCGAACAGGCGCGCAGCTTCGAAACCGCGTCGCGCTCCATAGTCTGTGTTCAGCACGTTGACGAACGCTTCCGCCGCTAGGACGCCTGTGGGGGACCTCTCAGCATCGCTCAACGGTCTTTCAAACCGTATCTGCTCTCGGAAGCGCAGCCCCATGTCGCTGCCCGTCGAAAACCAGCGCTGCTCCAGTCGAAGGCGCCCGGTCAATGCACCCCAATCGCCAGACGCGATGTCCAGATCAGCCTGCTGATAAGGGCGATTCTCGCGCCGAGGCTGTCCATCGAATATCTCCTGATACACCAGACCTTGGTGCAGCGTCACGCGCTTGCTGGCGGCAAATCCGACGGCCACTCGCCCGAGCAGCGCGGTTGGCGCGGACAGGTTTTTGCCGATCCGCGGGTGCAGTTCGGCGGTCCACAGCTTACCGCCGCCGAGTTTCCCCTGCGCGGAAAAGTTGATCCAAAGCTGCCGATCCTGCTTCACACGGGCCGACGCAGCGCCCGCGCCGAGCATGGCCATGGCGGCACAAGCAATCGCGACTGGAGCGGCCGCAGAAGAATATATCTTGTTCATGCCGGTCCGTAGCGCTGACGATGCTGTAAATGCGCGTTGGCGGTGTGCTATTTGCCCGACCGCTGCAATCATTCAAAGCGAGGCGGCAGGTCATGAAAGCTAATGGCACCACGCATGCGCTGATCAAGCCGCGCGTTCGTTGAACGCTTTCAGGATCGGGCACGGTCCAGTCGCATTGTCTGCACAATCACGCTCCAGATCGCTCAGCCAGTCCCGTGCTGCTTGCAGGCTCGAAATCCGCTGTTCGAGTTCCTCGATCCTCGCACGCGCCAATGCCCTGGCCCGCTCGCGATCATGGGACGAGTCGAGCTCAAGAAGCTCGCCGATCTGCTCAAGCGAGAAGCCGGCCGACTGTGCTGCGCGAATGAACTGGAGGCGACGTACATCGTCGACGTCGTAGCGGCGCACCCCGCGTGCGGGGCGATCGGGCTGAGCGAGCAGGCCACGCCGATGATAATAGCGAACCGTCTCGACACCCACGCCGCCCGCCTGCGCCAGGCCCGCAATCGTCAGCGCAGTCATACTTGACTCCGTACCATGGTACGGACGCTATAAGGCAGCCATCAACGCGTCGGCAACCGATCGCCGGCAGGAGGTGCTTCAATGAACAGCGGCAAGGGCAAAACCGCCATCCTGTACCGCATGGTCCTGCCCGACCATCTCTGTCCGTCGGGACTGAAATCGAAATGGCGACTGCAGCGTCACGGATATCGGGTTGATGATCGCCCCTTGCGCACACGCGCGGAAACCGACGCCTTCAAGGCGGAACATGGCGTTGCCACCACTCCTCAGACCTTCATCGACGGGAAGAGGATCGGCGGAAACGACGATCTCGCACGCTTCCTGGGCAAGCACATCGCCACGCCGGGTGAGACGAGCTACCGGCCGGTGGTCGCGGTATTCGCCATAACAGCGCTGATGGCGCTAGCAGCGAGCACGGCGGCGTTCGGCACGCCGCTGACGGAGCATGCCGCCATGTGGTTCATCAGCCTCTCAATGTGCGTGCTGGCGCTGCTGAAGCTGCAGGACGTGGAACGATTCTCCACCATGTTCCTGAACTACGATCTGCTCGCACGTCGTTGGGTGCCTTACGCCTATATCTACCCGTTCGGCGAAGCCCTAGCAGGGGTGTTGATGACCGCAGGGGTCGCCGAATGGATTTCCGTGCCGCTTGCCCTGTTTCTCGGCGGTATCGGCGCGGTGTCGGTATTCAAGGCCGTCTATATCGATCGCCGCACCCTGAAGTGCGCCTGCGTCGGCGGATCGAGCAGCGTGCCGCTCGGCTTCGTTTCGCTGACGGAAAACCTCTTCATGGTCGGCATGGCAATCTGGATGCTGGTGAGGTGAGCGGCCGCCCTCCCCCTTCATGAAGCAAACGCGGCGCGGCCGCGGCTGACCACACACGCACGCCGCGGCTTTCGCGCTAATCCTGGTTAAGGCTGCCGCGAGAACAGTGCAGAAGCGCCACGAAGGGCGGAACGTCAGACGCGTCGGGGACTTGTGAGAACGAGCAACCCCCGAGGAGCATCATGACCTACCGTCCAGAACCCCCGCAGCCAGAACAGCAGCAGCCGATGCCAGGCAAAACGGAGGCGATGGATCCCCGGCCGGATCACGGCGAGCGCAGCTACACCGGGCACGGCCGGCTGCTTGATCGCAGGGCCCTGATCACCGGTGCCGACAGCGGCATCGGGCGTGCGGTAGCGATCGCTTACGCGCGCGAAGGCGCCGACGTCGCGATCAGCTATCTCAATGAGCATGATGACGCGCAGGAGACCAAGCGATTGGTGGAAGACGCCGGCCGTCGCGCCCTGCTGCTGCCTGGCGACATCAGCGATCCCGCACATGCCCGAAAGATCGTCGAGGAAACAGCATCGGCGTTTGGCAGGATCGACATCCTGGTCAACAACGCCGCCCATCAGGCCACGTTCGCAAACGTGGAGGACATTAGTGACGAGGAATGGGAGCTCACCTTTGCCACCAACATCCACGCCATGTTCTATTTGGTGAAAGCGGCCCTACCGCACATGCAGGAAGGCAGCTCGATCATCAACACGACGTCCATTAATGCCGAAGATCCGAGCGAGCAGTTGCTCGCCTATGCCACCACCAAGGGTGCGATCTATAACTTTACCGCCGGCCTCGGAAAGATGCTGGCCAAGCGGAAGATCAGGGTAAATGCGGTTGCGCCCGGTCCCGTGTGGACGCCGCTGATCCCCTCAACCATGCCGCCAGAAAAGGTGAAGTCCTTCGGCAGCGACACGCCGATCGGCCGCGCGGCGCAGCCGGCGGAGCTGGCGCCCCCATATGTCATGCTCGCCAGTGACGAGGCGAGCTACATCACTGGCGCAACCATTCCAGTCACTGGCGGAAGAGCCTTCCTGTAGCCGGACACTTCCGCGGCGAACGCAACCCCTGGCGCGCCTGCCGCGGACATGACAAAAAACCGGGCGGCAGTTGCCGTCCGGTCTTTCGTCTCGTGCATTACCGACCCCTCGGGCCGGTTAGGCCTGATTAGGCCAGCGCCGACAAGCGCTTGGTCAGGCGCGAGAACTTGCGGCTGGCAGTGTTGCGGTGGAGAACGCCACGGGCAACGCCGCGCGCCAGCTCCGGCTGGACCGCTTCGAGAGCGGCCGAAGCCGCCGTCTTGTCACCCGCTGCGAGCGCTGCCTCAACCTTCTTCACGAAGGTGCGGATGCGGCTGACGCGCGCACCATTGATTTCGGCCCGGCGCTGGTTGCGGCGGATGCGCTTCTTCGCTTGCGGCGTGTTCGCCATTGACGGTCCTTGCTTCTAAAAGTCGGTCGATGAAAAAAGGGCGGCGGGAACACCCATCGCCCTGGAAGCCGCGCCCTTTAAAGGGATTCCCGCTTCCGGTCAACTACGCTGACACGTCGGGCACCAGAACGTGGATCGTCCGCCTTCGGCATAGCGCTGCACCACACCGCCACATCCGCATGGCTGTCCTTCGCGGCCATATACCGCAAATTGCTTCGAAAAATAGCCAAGCTCGCCATCGGGACGGGCGTAATCGCGCAGCGTCGAACCGCCCGCCTCGATCGCCGAGAGCAGAACCTCCCGTATCGCCGCGACCAAGCGTTCCAGCCGCACAAGGCTGATGCTGCCAGCGGCTCGTTTTGGAGAGATTCGCGCCAGGTAGAGCGCCTCACAGACGTAGATGTTGCCGAGTCCCGCCACGATCCGCTGGTCAAGCAGCATCACCTTGATCGATGCCTTGCGTCCGGCCAGCGCCTTCTTGAGCCACGCCGCGCTCAGCTCCGCGCCAAGTGGCTCCGGGCCCAGGGCAGCAAAGGCGGGGAAGCTCTCCAGGTCGGCCGTTGGCCAAAGATCGACCGAACCGAAACGCCGTGGATCGTTCAGCGCGACCCTTCGACCCGTATCGGTATCGATCACGAGATGGTCGTGCGGCAGCAACTTCCCCGGATCGACTCGCCACCGGCCGGACATTCCCAGGTGAAAGATCATGGTTTGATCGCGATCGGTATGGATGAGACCGTATTTCGCCCGGCGGCCAAGCGCCGTGACGAGGGCGCCGGTCATGGTCTGCCGCAGGTCGGCCGGGAATGGCCGCCGCAGATCGCCGCGTCGAAGCTCGACATTCGTGAGACGGGCACCTTCCAGCACGGGGCGCAAGCCACGGACGGTGGTCTCGACTTCTGGTAGCTCGGGCATACACCGCCTTTAGCGTGGTACCACTGCTTGTCGAAGTGCCGCCGCAAAGGGCCCCGGGGCGATCAGAAGGCCTAGCCCCGCCCGCGCCCCGCCGCTAGAGCCGCGAACATGAGCGAAACCGTCTCCTTCGGCTACGAGGATATCCCCGCATCGGAGAAGACCGCCCGCGTCGGCGGCGTCTTCACCAATGTCGCGTCCCGCTATGATCTGATGAACGATGCCATGTCCGGTGGAATGCACCGGCTTTGGAAGGATCGCTTCGTGCGCCGGGTAAAGCCGCGCGCCGGAGAACAGATCCTCGACATGGCGGGGGGCACGGGCGACATCGCGTTCCGCCTGCAGCGCGAAGGCGCGTCGGTCACTGTGGCGGACATCAATCCGGCCATGCTCGAGGTGGGCATGAAGCGCGCGCAGGAGCGCGGCATTGATGGCCTGGTTTGGACAGAGGCCAACGCTGAGGTGCTGACCTTCCCCGATCGTTTCTTTGACGCATATACGATCGCCTTCGGCATCCGGAACGTGACGGACATTCCCGCCGCGCTTCGCGAAGCGCATCGGGTGCTGCGCCGCGGCGGTCGCTTCTTCTGCCTGGAGTTCTCCACCACCACCTGGCCCGGCTTCAAGGAAGTGTACGATGCCTATTCGCATCGCCTGGTGCCGAAGCTTGGCCAATTGCTCGCGCATGACGCGGACAGCTATCGGTACCTGATCGAATCAATCCGTCGCTTCCCTGACATGCCAATGTTCGAAGGCATGATCCGGGATGCCGGGTTTGTGCAGACGAAGGTCGAGCCGCTACTCGGTGGGCTGGTCGCGATCCACTCGGGCTGGAAGATATGATCGACGCCAGCCGCCCCTCACGGGGCAGCGGAGAATGACGCACGCCGTTGTTCACACGTGGCGACTCCTCAAATGGGGTCGGACCCTGGCACGCCATGGCGCTTTGCGGGGGCTGGAGCGCGACGCGAAAACCCCGCCCCGGCTGCGGCGCCTTCTGCGTCTGGCACGGCTGGGCGCGCGCGTTCCGGAGCAGCCGCGCTATGCCGATGCGTTCGAGGCTATCGGCCCCGCGGCGGTCAAGTTCGGCCAAACGCTGGCCACCCGTCCCGACATCGTCGGGGATGAAGCAGCCATGGATTTGCTGCGGCTTCAGGATGCGCTGCCGCCGCTGCCTTTTGACGTGATCCGGCCGCAGATCGAGGAAAGCCTTGGCCGGCCCATCGAGGCTATGTTTGCCAGCTTCGATGAAACCCCGGTGGGCGCCGCCTCAATCGCGCAGGTCCACCGCGCGATAACGATCGACGGTCGACCCGTTGCCGTGAAGGTGCTTCGCCCCGGCGTCGAAGCGGACTTCGAACGCGCCATCGACACCTATGAATGGGCCGCCGCCCAGATTGAGCCGATGGGCGGCGAGATCGCCCGTCTTCAGCCCCGTCTGGTTATCGCCACCTTCAAGCGATGGACGGCACGGGAACTGGACCTGCGGCGCGAAGCCGCCTCGGCTAGCGAGTTGGCCGAAGGGATGGCGGCAGAGCCGAACTTCCACGTTCCGGAAATCGATTGGCCGCGCACCTCGGGGAAGGTGCTCACCCTGGAATGGATCGACGGCATCAAGCTGTCGAACCGGGCCGCATTGGTGGAGGCTGGCTACGATCTTCCGCGCCTTGCACAAACGCTGGTCCATGCCTTTCTGCGGCAAGCGATCGCGGAAGGCTTTTTCCATGCCGATCTTCACCAAGGCAATTTGTTCGCCCTGCCCGGTAACCGCATCGCAGCGGTCGATTTCGGCATCATGGGTCGCATCGACCGCAGGGCGCGCATCTGGCTGGCAGAGATCCTCTACGGCCTGATCACCGGAAATTACCGCCGCGTCGCGGAGATCCACTTCGAGGCGGAATACGTCCCGGCGCATCACGACGTGCGCGAGTTCGCCACCGCTTTGCGTGCGGTTGGCGAACCCATGCGTGGGCTGCCCGTGAAGGAAATGTCCATCGGCATGATGCTGGACGGACTGTTCTCGATCACTCGCGATTTCGACATGGTCACGCAGCCACACCTTCTGCTGCTGCAGAAAACCATGGTGATGGTCGAAGGCGTGGCGACGGCGCTTGATCCCGACATCAACCTCTGGGACACCGCGGGACCGTTCGTCGAGGAATGGATTCGGACGGAGCTGGGCCCGGAGGCGGCCATCGCGGACCGGATCGTGGCTGACGTGAAGACGCTGTATCGCCTTCCCGAACTCGTCCGCCGTATCGAGGCGCGATTCCCGCCTCCGGGCGGCGCGCCCCCTGCCCCACCGCTTCGCGAGATTGAAGTGGTGCGGATCGGTGGCGGCTGGCGATATCTCGCCATCGCGTTGGCCAGCGCCGCGGCTGGCGTTGGGGCAACGTGGGCGATGATTGCCTGACCATGACTAGAGCTGCCGCCCGGCCGCTCTGGCTGGCGACACCGTCGCGTTATGCCGGGCGTTCACGCCTCCATGCCCGCTGGCTGCTTGCCGTTCTGGCGCTGCTGTTACTCGTGTCGCTTGCCTCCCCGGGCAACCCCGGGTCGGCAGCGGTGAGTGCTGGCTCAGCGGATCAGCCCACCGAAATCCTGTACGACGGGATCGTCGAAGACATTCGTCACGGCGCCGACTATTATTCCGCCGCGGCGCAGGCGCTTCGCTCCGCCGGCGCGCCCATGCACCCGTTCTTCGCCATTCGCCTGCCGACCCTGTCCGTGGCTCAGGCACACCTGGGCCAGGTCACATCTGCCCTGATCCTTTACGTGCTTGCCGTGCTGACGCTGTTTGGCTGGTGGAACAGGCTTCGGGCGGCGCTGCCGGCTCGGCGCGTCCGCATCGTCGCGGTTCTGCTCGCTGCTACCGGAGTGGCAAGCGCGATCCTCGGCCAACTGGTGGCCACGCATGATCTTTGGGCGGGGCTGATCATCGCCCTTTCTCTGGTCTCTCGGAGGCCGGGCCATTGGGTCACCGCCGCTGCGCTTGGGCTTTCAGCGGCGCTGATCCGGGAAACGGCCGCACTATACGCGATCATCATGATGATCCTTGCCCTGCTGGAGGGGCAGCGACGGGAGGCAACTGGCTGGGCGGCCTTGCTGGTCATCTTCGCGGTCGTTGTCGCCTTCCATGCACAGGCAGTTGCCGGGATCGTCGGGCCGTTGGACCAGCCTTCGCCGGCATGGGCCGGTGCGGCGGGCTTCGGCTTTGCGATTCATGCCATCGTCGCCGCCACGGCTTGGTCGTTGATCCCGGCGGCGATCGGCGCCCTTGTCGTGACGCTCTCCATCGCAGGCTGGTCCGCGTGGCGAGACCCGCTCGCCACACGGGCACTCGCGACCATCGCCGCTCAATTGCTGCTGATGTCGTTCCTGGGGGCCTCGGACAAGGTCCAATGGGCTTTCCTGATCGCTCCCATCGTGCCGGTCGGGATGGTGTTCCTCCCCGACGCACTGCGCGATCTTTCCCGGGCGGCGCTCGACAGACGGCGCATCACCGTGACAAGAACGGCAGCATGAGCCGGGTTCTTCTGATCGTCGGCGGTGGCATCGCCGCATATAAAGCATGCGAAATCGTGCGCCTCTTGCGCAAGGCAGGGCACGGCGTCCGCTGCGTCCTGACGGAGGGCGGCAGCCACTTCGTGACTGCCATGACGCTGGCCGCCCTGTCCGAAGAGGAAGTACACACCACGCTTTGGGACCTGAAGGATGAGGCCGAAATGGGCCACATCCAGCTCAGCCGACAGGCCGATCTGATCGTTGTCGCGCCGGCAACCGCAGACCTGCTGGCGCGCATGGCAGCAGGTTTGGCAAATGATCTTGCGACCACATTGCTACTGGCGACTGACAAACCCGTGCTGGCCGCGCCCGCGATGAACGTACGCATGTGGCTGCATCCCGCGACCCAGCGCAACGTGAGTCAGCTGCGTGCGGATGGCATCACCGTGATGGAGCCGGACGAAGGCGCTATGGCCTGCGGCGAGTTCGGCCCGGGGCGCTTGCCCGAGCCTACCGCCATTATAACACGCATTGAATTGCTCCTGGCGAACGGACCGGGAGGCTCGGCGCCGCAGGCTCTTGGCACCGGGCATCGTCCGCTTGTCGACAAGCATATTCTGGTCACCGCGGGGCCGACGCATGAGCCGATCGATCCGGTCCGGTACATCGCCAATCGCTCCTCGGGAAAGCAGGGATTTGCAGTAGCGGAAGCGCTTGCGTCTCTCGGTGCCCGCGTGTCGCTGGTCGCCGGGCCGGTCGCGCTCGCCACCCCGGCTGGCGTAACGCGGATCGACGTCGAAACCGCGCGGGAGATGGCCGCTGCGGTAGATCGGGCGTTGCCGGCTGACGCGGCGATCATGGTGGCCGCAGTTGCTGATTGGAGAGCCGAGGGTGCCGCCGAGCAGAAGCTGAAAAAGGCAGCTGGCGGCATTCCCTCCCTTCAACTCGTCGAAAATCCCGACATCCTCGCGACGTTGGGTCACTCCCCCAATCGGCCGCGGCTTCTGGTCGGCTTCGCGGCCGAGACCGAGCATGTCGTTACTCACGCCCGGGACAAGCTTGCCCGCAAGGGCGCGGACTGGATCATCGCGAATGACGTGTCCGGCGACGTGATGGGCGGCGACACCAATACCGTTCATCTGGTGTCCGCCGGCGGCGTCGAGACCTGGGAACATATGCCAAAGGCAAATGTCGCCAGGCGGCTCGCGGATCGGATCGCTGCGACGCTGCAGGACCCTGTGCAACCAGGCTGAGGCATATCTGGCAAAGGGCTCCTCCCCTTTCCGGCGCCTCCTGCCGGCGCTCTCTCGCGCTAGGCCTCCCGGGACGCCAAGGCGCGTTCAAACACCGCCTCGAACATGGCGGCGGTAAGCCGGCCCGTGTTCTGGTTGTACCGCGAACAATGGTAGCTATCGATCAATATGCGGCCGTCCGGCATTCGATGCTCTGCCAAATGGCCGAACTTCGCCTTCGGCAACTTGCCGCCGAGCGCCTTGACCGCCGATTGGTGCGCGATCTGGCCCAGGGCGATGAACACGGACGCATTGGGCAAGGCCGAAAGCGGCGCTTCAAGGAACGGACGGCAGGTGCGTATCTCCTCCGGCGTCGGCTTGTTGGCCGGCGGAAGGCAGCGGACGGCGTTGACCAGCATTGCGCCCCGCAATTGCAGCCCGTCGTCTGGCCGCGCCTCGAACTGCCCCTCGCTCAGACCGAACTTGGCCAGCGTCGCGTACAGCAACTCGCCCGCGTAATCACCCGTGAAGGGCCGGCCGGTACGGTTCGCACCATGTTTGCCCGGGGCCAGACCCACGATCACGAGCCAGGCGTTCGGATCGCCGAATGCCGGGATCGGCGCATTCCACCATTCGGGATATTCGGCCTGGAGCGCGTGACGAAACCCCACGAGGCGCGGACATAGCGGGCAGTCGCGCGGCGGTTCGCTCGCCGGCAACGGAGAAGGTGCAAAGTTCATCCGCGCCCGATAGGCCGCTAGGCATGATGCGCTCAACCTATGTCGTGGCGTTGGGATCAAATCGGAGGGGGCGCCATGGTGCGCCCGCCGCCGAAGTCGCTGCGGCGATTCGCGCCCTCCCCGGCGTCGTGTCGGTCGCCCCGATCATCACCAGTGCCCCCGTAGGGCCGTCCATTCGCCGTTTCGCGAACACGGCCGCCATTGTCAGCACGTCACTGTCACCAGCCAACCTCCTGCGCGCGCTGAAGGCTATCGAGCGGCAGTTTGGCCGCCGTCGCGGCCGGCGGTGGGGCGCACGGGTAATCGACTTGGACATCATCCTGTGGTCCGGCGGCAAGGTCGACCAACCGGATCTCAAGGTTCCTCACCCCGCCTTCCGCACGCGCGATTTCGTGCTTGCACCACTCGTCCGGCTAGCGCCGGCATGGCGCGATCCCGTGACTGGCCTCACCATGGTTCAGTTGCATGCCCGGTTGACCCGCCGCCGGTCTGTGCCTAGGCGCGTCGTCGCTGGTGCGGGTCCGTAGCTCAGTCGGTAGAGCAAGCGACTTTTAATCGAGAGGTCCCGGGTTCGAGCCCCGGCGGACCCACCAGCGATCCCGTAGATTGATCTCGGCAATCCACTCGCTGACCGCTCATCCACGCCCGTTGGGGCGCGGGGACGAGCAGGCTTGGCTCCAACTGCCATCTTGCGCGTTGTGCCGCTCGGCCGGCTTATTTTCGTCTGCCGCTGTGCCGCCAGTCGCCAGTTTAGAAGGAAGTGCAGTCCATGTCGGACTTTCTCGAGCCCGGAGTGTCGCGCCGCGGGCTGCTCGCCGGGAGCATGGCAACGGTGGCGGTCGCCAACACGCCAGCGCGGGGCGCTACCCGGCCCGCCATTACAGCAACGGAGCCGCCGATGATGTCCGTCAGCTTCACCGTCAATGGTCAACAGCATTCCCTATCGGTGGATACGCGCACGACCTTGCTGGACGCATTGCGTGAGCACCTGCAACTCACGGGCACGAAGAAGGGCTGCGATCATGGCCAATGCGGTGCCTGCACGGTCCTTGTCGATGGCCAGCGTATCAACGCCTGCCTCAGTCTTGCGGTGATGCATGAAGGGGACTCGATCACCACGATCGAGGGCCTGGGCACGCCGGAGCGGCTGCACCCGATGCAGGCCGCCTTTGTGAAGCATGATGGCTATCAATGCGGCTATTGCACGCCTGGCCAGATCTGCTCGGCAGTCGCCGTACTGGAGGAGATCAAGGCCGGCATACCCAGCCACGTGCAGGCGGATATCGCGGCCACGCCGGGTTTCACTTCGCTGGAATTGCGCGAGCGGATGAGCGGCAACATATGCCGCTGCGGCGCCTATTCGAACATCGCCGACGCCATGGCTGAAGTGGCGGGGGCCAAGGCATGAGGCCCTTCACCTACGAACGTGCGACGGATGCCGCGGCCGCAGCCCGCATCGTTGCGAGCAGACCCGGCGCAAAGTTCATCGCCGGCGGCACCAACTTGCTCGATCTGATGAAGATCGAGGTGGAGACGCCTACTCACCTGGTGGACGTACAGGATCTGGACCTCGACAGGATCGAGCAGACCAGCGACGGCGGCCTGCGGATCGGCGCTCTCGTCACCAACACGCAGCTGGCATCTGATCAACGCGTGCGGCGCGACTATGCCGTATTGGCCCGCGCCATCGTTGCCGGCGCCAGCGGACAGCTCCGCAACAAGGCATCAACGGCCGGAAACCTGCTTCAGCGTACCCGCTGTCCCTATTTCTACGACACCAATATGCCGTGCAACAAGCGCAAGCCCAACACCGGTTGCGCGGCCATTGGCGGCTATTCGCGCCAGTTGGCGGTGATCGGCGTCTCGGACAAATGCATTGCCACGTTCCCGGGCGACATGCCGGTCGCGTTGCGAGTCCTTGATGCCGTGATCGAAACGATCGATGGCAAGGGCAAGCGCCGGTCGATCCCGATCGCCGATTTTCACCGCTTGTGGGGTGAAAAGCCCGAGCAGGATACAGTTCTGGCAACGGGGGAGCTCATCACCCATGTCGTCCTGCCCCCGCCCCCCGGTGGCAAGCATTTCTACGAGAAGGTCCGGGATCGCGCTTCGTACGCATTCGCGCTGGTCTCGGTAGCGGCCGTTATCCAGCCAGACGGAACCGGCCGGGTCGCTTTTGGCGGCGTGGCGCCGAAGCCATGGCGGGTGCCCGAGGCTGAGGCATTGCTGCCCAACGGCGCCGCTGCCGTCACCGCCCGCGCGTTTCGAGGCGCGACCCCTACCCCCGACAACGCCTTCAAGCTCCCGCTCGCCACCCGCGCGCTGGCGTCCGTCATCGCCCAAGCCAAGGCCTAAGCTCATGAAGTTTGAAACCGCCGAGGGCATCAACCCGATCGACCGTATGAAGGTGGTCGGCCAATCGCATGACCGTATCGACGGCCCACTGAAAACAAGCGGCCTGGCTCCTTATGCCTATGAGCACAAGGATATCGCGGACGTCGCTTACGGCTACATCGTCGGGTCGAGCGTGGCAAAGGGGCGGATCACCCGTATCGACACAGCGGCGGCGAAGGCGGCTCCCGGCGTGATCGCCATCGTCACCGCCGCCGATGCAGGCGCATTGGGCAAGGGCAAGAACAACACCGCCAAGCTGCTCGCCGGGCCGGAGGTAGATCACTACCATCAGGCCGTCGCATTGGTGGTCGCGGAGACATTCGAGCAGGCGCGCGCTGCCGCGTCCCTCGTGCGCGTCGATTATGCTCGTGCCAGCGGTCGCTACGATCTGACGGAGGAACTGAAGGTCGCCCCACTGGTGGGTGGATCGGGCGGGCCAAACAGCAGCGCGCCACCAATCGACCGGGTCGGCAAGTTCGAGGAGGCCTTTGCCGCTGCCCCGGTAAAGCTCGATGCGGAATATCGGACGCCGGATCACACCCATGCGATGATGGAGCCGCACGCTTCCATTGCCTCCTGGAACGGCGACGAGCTGACGCTATGGACGTCCAACCAGATGATCGCCTGGAGCCGGCGTGACGTGGCCCTCACGCTGAACATGCCGTTGGAGAAGGTGCGCCTGATCTCCCCCTATGTCGGTGGCGGGTTCGGCGGGAAGCTGTTCGTCCGCGCGGATGCGATCATGGCGGCACTGGGCGCTAAGGCTGCCAAGCGGCCGGTCAAGGTTGCCCTTCCCCGCCCCTTCATCACCAACAACACGACCCATCGTCCGGCCACGCACCAGCGTATCCGCATTGGCGCGGGTAAGGATGGCACCATCACCGCCATCGCTCATGAAAGCGGCTCGGGCGATCTGCCGGATGGCGGTCCGGAAACTGCAGTTCAGCAGACGAAGCTGCTTTACGCCGGCCCCAACCGGATGATGGCGATGCGCCTGGCAGTGCTGGATCTGCCGGAGGGAAATGCCATGCGCGCGCCGGGTGAGGCACCGGGCATGATGGCTCTCGAAATCGCGATGGACGAAATGGCCGATAAGCTTGGCATGGATCCCATCGAGTTCCGCATCAAGAACGACACGCAAGTCGATCCCGAGAACCCGAAGCGTCGCTTCTCTCAGCGTCAGCTGGTCCGCTGCCTTCGTGACGGGGCCGAACGCTTCGGCTGGAGCAAGCGCAACGCGACGCCGGCGCAGGTCCGCGACGGGCACTGGCTGGTCGGCATGGGTGTTGCGGCAGCCTTTCGTAACCACCTCAACACCAAATCCGCGGCGCGGGTCCGCCTGGGACGCGACGGCACGGTCACGGTCGAAACCGACATGACCGACATCGGCACGGGCAGCTACACCATCATCGCCCAGACCGCGGGCGAGATGCTGGGCGTGCCGGCTGAAATGGTGGTGGTGAAGCTCGGCGATTCTGCCTTCCCGGCATCGGCCGGCTCAGGCGGCCAGTGGGGCGCCGCCAACTCCACTGCGGGCGTCTATGCCGCCTGTGTGAAGCTGCGTGACCAGGTGGCGCAGCGGCTCGGCTTCAACTCGGCCGACGCGGTGTTCGAAGCAGGTCAGGTCACAAGCGGCAATCGCTCTGCATCGCTTCGGGACGCTGCGGCTGCCGGCGATCTGGTCGCCGAGGATCATATCGAATTCGGGAAGCTTGGCCAGGAATGGCAGCTTTCCACCTTCGGCGCGCACTTCGTGGAAGTCGGCGTGAACGCCTATACCGGCGTGACGCGCATTCGGCGGATGCTGGCAGTCTGCGCAGCCGGGCGGATCCTCAATCCCAAGGCGGCACGCAGCCAGGTGATCGGCGCGATGACCATGGGGGTGGGTTCCGCCCTGATGGAGGAACTGGCTGTCGACAAACGCTTCGGCTTCTTCGTCAATCATGATCTCGCCAGCTACGAAGTGCCCGTTCATGCCGATATCCCGCATCAGGAGGTGATCTTCCTTGATGAAGCAGATGAACGGGCCAATCCGATGAAGGCAAAGGGGGTCGGGGAGCTGGGGCTTTGCGGCGTGGGCGCGGCGGTTGCCAACGCGATCTACAATGCCACCGGGGTTCGGGTGCGCGACTATCCGATCACCCTGGACAAATACCTGGATCGACTCCCCGACGTCGCCTGATCACCGTTTTTTCCGGGTCACTCCGGCAGCGCATTTCGCGAGGGCACAATCCCGATGGCACATCATTATCGCGTGACCGTGGAAGCGATCGGCGAAGAAAACACCGGCGGACCGCTTGTCTTCGAAACAAGCAATCACGATGAGCTCTTCGCCATCACCGACCGGATCCGCAGCAAGAACATCGTTCCGGACGACGAGGCTGCGAGCTTCGCCATTGGCCTCAAACTCTTCGCCGAAACCATGCTGCGGCATCGCAAGCATCCGCTATTCGCTGAGCTTCAGCCAGCGATAGCGCACTTCATGAAGGCCCTGAAGTCTACGCCCGGCACCTGATGCCGCGGCGCTGCTGCGCTTCGGAGAAGGCGGGAGCGGCTTCACCCTTTCCGCAGAGCATTCCGAGCCGCGGGCAGGATCCGCTTCACGATGATCTCGACCCCACGCGCATTAGGGTGGCGGCCATCCGCTTGGAACAACGCCTGATTGCCTGCCACTCCCTCCAGGAAGAAGGGATAGAGCGGCACCCGGTGGCGTTGCGCCAGCCGCGGATAAAGGGTTTCGAATGCCCGTCGATAGGTGGCGCCCAGGTTCGGCGCGGCCCGCATGCCGACGAACAGCACCGGGATATCGCGCCGCTTCAGTTCGCGTAGGATCAGGTCCAGGTTCTTCTCCGTGGCGCTTGGCGGCATGCCTCGCAGCATGTCGTTCGCGCCAAGTTCCACGATCACCAGATCCGGCTTGCGACCAAGCCCGCGAAGCCCCCAGGCAAGCCGCGCCCGCCCCTGAGCGGAGGTGTCGCCGGCGATGCCGCCGTTCCGCACGGTGGCAGCGACGCCCGAACGGCGCAGCGTGGCCTGCAGCTGCACCGGAAAGCCTTGAGCGGGCGGCAGGCCGTATCCAGCGGTCAGGCTATCGCCGAATGCCCAAACCAGCGGAGCCTGCTTGCTGGCCGGCGTTTGCGCCGCGGCAGGAATAGCCCCCAGCAGGAAAGAGGCAAGCAGCAGTTGGACAGCCACCCCGATCGCCCTGTATCCGCGCGTATGTGACAGCATCCGCTTCTCCTTCGCCAGCCCCCTCCCCCGCCAACGGCGATAGCATCGTCATCGAAGCGCGCAATCTGACGCTGGCGTTGGGTCGTGCGCCCGCCCGCACTGAAATCCTTCGCGGGATCAATCTTTCGGTTCGGTCAGGTGACAGCGTGGCGCTGCTCGGCCCATCGGGATCCGGCAAGTCGTCGCTGATGGCTCTGCTGTCCGGCATGGAGCGGCCGAGCGGCGGGAGCGTGCGCGTCGCCGGCCTCGACTTTGACCGGCTGAACGAAGACCAACTGGCGGTTGCGCGTCGCGGTCGCATCGGGATCATCCTGCAGGCGTTTCACTTGCTTCCCACCATGACCGCGCTGGAAAATGTGGCAGTGCCGCTGGAACTCGCCGGCCAGCCCGACGCCTTTGCCACCGCGCAGGCAGAACTTGACGCGGTTGGCCTCAGCCATCGCCTCACTCATTATCCCGCGCAGCTTTCCGGAGGCGAGCAGCAACGCGTCGCCATCGCACGCGCGCTCGCGCCGCGCCCGCCGCTCCTGTTCGCTGACGAGCCGACCGGCAATCTCGACGGCACGACGGGGGCAGCCATCATGGACTTGCTGTTCGACCGTCACACGCAAACCGGCGCCACGCTGTTCGTAATCACCCACGATCCCGCCCTTGCCGAGCGGTGCAGCCGGGTGATCTCCCTGGCTGACGGGCAGATCGTCAGGGATAGCCGCCCGGCATGACGAACGCGTGGCGGCTTGCCGTTCGTGATTTGCGCGCGGGCGGGCGCGGCCTGTGGCTTCTGCTCGTCTGTCTGTTTCTCGGCACGGCGGCGCTGGCGGGGATCGGTAGTCTTTCATCATCCATCACCGCTGCCCTGGACGCGCAGAGCCGCCGCTTGCTGGGCGGCGATCTGGAACTGCGCGTGTCACAGCGGCGGCCGACCGTTGAGGAAAGCGCGGCCTTCGCCAGTTATGGCCGCACATCCGAAAGCGTTGCAGTCAACACCATGGCGCAGGCACGGGCTGGCGGCGCATCGACGCTGATCAACCTGCGCGCCGTCGACGAACGCTGGCCGTTGATCGGGCGGCTGGAGCTTCTTCCCGGCGCTCTTGCAACCCGCCCGTACGGACGAAATATCGCGATCGCTCCGGCGCTTGCCGAACGGTTGAACCTGAAGGTCGGCGATCAGGTACGCATCGGCGCTTCCTGGATGCGGATCATGGGCGTGATCGCAACGGAGCCCGACACCCTTGGCTTCAGCTTCGGGCCTACGGCGCTTGTCGACATGGCAGGACTGGACGCCACTCAAGTGATCCAACCGGGCAGCCTTTATCAAAGCCGCACCCGCATTCTGCTGCGGCCGGGCCTCGATCCGGACCGAACCGGCGAGGCCCTCGTCCGGCGCTATCCCAGCGCCGGCTGGGCCGCGCGAACGCCGCAGGACGCCGCCGGCAACGTCAAGCGCAGCATCGACCAGCTAGGACAATTCCTTCTTCTCGTCGGTCTTGCCGCATTGGCCATCGCGGGTATCGGCATCGGCAGCGGCGTCAGCGCCTATCTTGAGCGGAAGGGGCGAATGATCGCGACCCTCAAGGTGCTGGGCGCGCGTTCGGGCACGATCGCCGCCGTGTTCCTGCTCCAGATCGGCCTGGTCGCTGGCATCGGCATAGCCGCAGGCCTCGCCCTCGGTGCCGCCGTGCCGTGGATCGTCGGGACGTTGGCGGGCAGCGCCCTGCCGATCCCGCCGCAGCTTTCGTTTTACCCCGCACCGCTGCTGGTCGCGGCCGGCCTCAGCCTGCTGGTTGCGCTTCTCTTCTCCCTTCCGGCGCTGGCCCGTGCCCGCGCTATTCCTGCTGCGAGCCTGCTGCGCGACAAGGTCTCGGTGGCGCGCCGCCCGACCATGGCCGTGTTGCTGGCGATGGCGATCCTCCTCGCAGCGCTGGTCGCGTTGGCCGTCCTGACCGCCAGCGATCGCGCGATCGCTCTCGGCTTCGTCGCGGCAACAGGCGCGCTGGTGGTGCTGCTCTGGCTGCTGGGGGTCGGGCTGCGCTGGCTCCTTGCGCGCCTCCCCCGTCCGCGCCGGCCGCTTATGCGCCTGGCGCTCACGAACCTTCATCGTCCCGGTGCTCAGACCGATCGCCTGGTAGTCGCACTCGGGCTCGGCTTCTCGCTGTTCGTGGCGCTGGCGGCGATCAACACGAGCCTGTCCAACGAGTTGGCAAGCACCGCTCCTGCCAAGGCGCCACGCTTCTTCGCCATCGATGTTCAGCCCGAGGACGAACCGACCTTCCGTTCCGCCGTGCGTCGGGCCGCTCCTACGGCCACGATCGAGGCGGTTCCATCGCTGCGCGGCTCGATCGTCGCGCTGAAGGGTCAACGCGTGTCAGACATGAAGACACTGCCAGAGGGCGCATGGATCCTGCGGGGCGATCGCACCATCACCTGGTCGGCAACCGTGCCGCCTCGCAACGAAGTGGTGGACGGTAAGTGGTGGCCCGCCGACTATCGGGGTCCGCCGTTGATCTCGCTGGAGGATCGCGCCGCCGAACTCCTCGGGCTGAAGGTTGGTGACTCTGTCACCGTTGCGGTGCTTGGCGTCGAGATCCCGGCACGGATCGCCGCACTGCGCAAGGTTGACTGGCAGGGGCTTGGTCTGAACTTCGCCCTGATCTTCTCGCCGGGCTACATCGAGGAAGCGCCGCACAGCCTGCTGGCCAGCGTCTACGCGCCGGCCACGCGCGACGGTGCCGTCGCCACAGGCGTTGCCGAGGCACTTCCGTCCGTCACCATGCTTCGCACCGGCGATGTGATCGGTCAGGTCAGCGAATTGCTGGGCCGTATCGCGCTGGCGATCCGGGCGGCCGCCGCTGTAACGGTGGCCGCCGGAATCGTGGTGCTCGTCGGCGCGGTCACGGCATCCGGCCAGGCGCGGCGCTACGACACGGTCGTCCTGAAGCTCCTGGGCGGTAGCCGCCGACAGCTTCTCGCAGGACAAGCGATCGAATATGCCCTTCTCGCCTTCCTCCTCGCGATGGTCGCGTTTCTGCTTGGGACCCTAGCTGGCTGGTACGTCGTCACCGCTGTCCTTGAACTGCACTGGGCGCCGGATTGGCTGGCAATTGCCGGCACATTGGCTGCATCAATCGTGACCACGCTTGGCATCGGCGTGGCGAGCAGCTTGCCTGCCTTGCGCGCGACACCGGCATCGGGGCTGCGGTCAGGCTGATCTTCCTCCGCGCACGTGACGCCGACTATTGCGTAACTCCTATTCGCCCGAAGTCACCGCGCCGCCGTGGAGTAGAGCAGGATCGGGCACAGGCTGAGGGGCAAACGTGGCACGGCGACGGACGAGGATCTGTTTCCCCTTTTGCGGGGACGCGATTGGCGGGAGCCACATCTCCGTGCACGGCCTGTTGCGCAACCTGGATCGCGAACGCTTCGAACCCGTCGTGATCGTTCAGCAGGAGGACGGCGAGATTGCTCGCCTGATGTGGACGGCAGACGTGCCGGTGCGACACGCGAGTTTTCTTCCTTCCCTTCGGCACGGTGAAAGAGCCGGCCTTCGCGACGCCGTTGCGATCGCCCGTGCCTCGCGTGCCTGCACCGACATGATTCGTCAGGTCGGGGCCGACATAGTCCACACCAATGATGGACGAACTCACGCCATCTGGGCCGCTCCGGCAAAACTCGCCGGAGCCCGCCTCGTCTGGCACCACCGCAGCGGCCCCGATGCTCGCGGCTTGCGCCTCGTTGCGCCACGCATTGCCGATGCCATTGTCTCCGTCTCGGCATTCGCGCTGGGTGGTTTGGATACCCGAAAGGTCCGGACGCAAGTGATCCACAGCCCCTTTGACACGGAGGTACAGGTCGATCGATCGGCGCAGCGGGCCGCTCTTGTGGCGGAATTGGGCTGCTCTCCTGACACCCGATTCCTTGGGTTCTTCGGCGTCATGATCGCGCGCAAGCGGCCCTTCCAATTCGTCGAAATGATTGCCGCACTGCGCGATCTGGATCCCGATCGCCCAGTTTTCGGGCTGCTGTTCGGGACCCCGCTGGACATCAGCGAAGCGGAGCTGATGGCCCACGCGGAACGGCTCGGGGTGGCGAATGCTATTCGTCTGATGGGCTACCGCTATCCCGGCGCGGGCTGGATCGCAGGGTGCGACCTGTTGATGGTGCCAGCCAAGCACGAACCCTTCGGACGAACTCTGATCGAATCCATGCTGGTAGGCACCCCGGTCGTCGCGACCCGCTCGGGCGGCAATATAGAGGCGCTGTGCGACGGTAGGCTGGGCCCGCTCGTGCCGCTGGACGATCCCGCCGCAATGGCCCGGGCCGCGCTTCGCCTGCTGTCCGACGATCGAGAATATCGCCGGCTGGCGATTGCCGCCCGCGCTCATGCGCTCGATCATTTCGGTGCGCACCGTCATGCAGCCGCGGTGATGGCCATCTATGATGAACTGGTGCCGACGGCCGAGCAGGCCTGTCCGCAAGAGGTTGCGGCACTCGCCTGATCGGCTGTCCACGGACGAAATCGGTTTTGAAAAAACCAGCCAGGGAAACCTCGCGCGGCTTGCGCGTTCCATGTGTCTGCGCGCCCACAAATCGTCGCCCGCACTGGTTCCAAATGGGGTTGGGAGGGCGCTCCGAAGGGCCTATCCGCACGGGTTAGTGCGCTACCCGAGTGCCCCCATGCGCAGCCTCCCTCGCCGCGGCTAATCTAACACCGTTGGCAGTGGAGGCCCAGGCCATGAAAACGGTGTTGCTTGCGGGCGGGCTCGGCTCGCGCCTTGCGGAAGAAACGACCCGGATCCCCAAGCCGATGGTCGAGGTCGCCGGCCGACCGATCATCCTTCATGTCATGGACATTTACGCCCGTGCCGGCTTCCACGATTTTGTCGTTGCCTGCGGATACAAGGCGATGATCATGAAGAAGTTCTTCCATGATCTTCATTTCATGGCCAACGACTTCACGATTGATGTGAACAATGGCGCCATCGCGCTGCGTTCCAGCCAAACGATGGATTGGAACGTGTCCGTGGTCGACACGGGCGAGACCACCATGACTGGCGGGCGCCTGCTTCGACTGCGGGACTGGATTGGGGACGAACCCTTCTTCTGCACATATTCGGACGGCGTCGGCGACATCGACATTGACGCGCTCCTGCACTTTCACCGCAGTCACGGCGGGCTGGCCACGGTTACGGCGGTTCAGCCGCCGGCCCGCTTCGGCAACCTCGAACTCACCGGCGATCGCGTCTCGGAGTTCACCGAAAAGGTCGTGAAGCACGAAACCTGGATCAACGGCGGGTTTTTCGTCTTCGAGCCGGAGGTGCTGGATTATCTGTCCGGCGATGCCGAGCCGCTTGAGCAGGGCCCCTTGTCTCGCCTGGCGGAGGATGGCGAGCTGTTCGCCTATCGCCACCACGGTTTCTGGCACCCGATGGATACGGTGCGCGATCGGGATCATCTCTCGGGACTATGTGTGTCCGGGCAAGCGCCGTGGTTGAGCCCCCTCGATCAAAGCGCTGGTTCGGTGACGGGGCGGATCGCAGCCAATGCGTGAGGCAACGGCCGCCGACCACCGGGCGGGTCAGGCGCTTTCCGGCCGCAAGGTCTTGCTGACGGGTCACACCGGCTTCAAGGGCGGTTGGCTGGCGCTCTGGCTCCGGCGACTGGGCGCCGACATCTGCGCCGTCGCGCTCCCCCCGTGCGACGGCGCACCCAGCTTGTTCGAAGCGGCCCGGGTCGGGGAATTGCTGGATCACCGCATCGCCGACATCGGCGATCCGGCAGCGCTCGTCCCGGCACTCGCCGGCGTTGATGCCGAGGTCATTTTCCACCTTGCGGCACAATCCCTAGTCCGCCCGTCCTACACAGACCCGCTCGGCACCTTCCAGACGAACGTCATGGGCACGGCGGCGATCATGGACGCGGCACGTCGGATGCCGTCGCTCCGCGCGATCGTCATCGTCACCAGCGACAAATGCTACGACAATCGGGAATGGACCTGGGGCTATCGCGAATGCGATCCCATGGGCGGGGCCGATCCCTATAGTGCGTCCAAGGGATGCGCGGAGCTGGTCGCGGACGCATTTCGCCGCTCTTACTTCAGCGGGCCGGGTGCGCCGCTGGTCGCCACCGTACGCGCCGGTAATGTGTTCGGAGGCGGAGACTGGTCCGTCGACCGGCTGGTGCCGGACATTGTCCGGGCGGCGAGCACCGGCTTGCCGCTCACCATCCGCAATCCGCTGGCGATCAGGCCCTGGCAGCACGTGCTGGAACCCTTGGCCGGCTACCTTCAGGTCGCGACCGCGCTGCTGGAAGGCGATCGATCCGCCGGAGGTGCCTGGAACTTCGGCCCTGATCCCGCGGAGGCTGTCGACGTCGGCACGTTTGCACGGACCTTTGTGGACTGCTGGGGCGCCGGCGCTCCGGACATTCGCTATGGCCAGGAGGTCGCCGCGCCACACGAGGCCGGCGTGTTGCGCCTCGACAGCACCAAGGCGCGGACCGTCCTTGGCTGGCAACCGCGCCTGTCTTTCGAAGCCGCGGTTTCGCTGACGGTCGATTGGTACAAGGCCTATCTTCGCGGCGGCACCGACATGCGCGCCTACACCCAGCGACAGATCGATCTTTACACCCGGGACACGGGCCTCGTGCGCCCCGTCCCCCATCCTTTTCTGGAATCATCCACGGAGATTGCGGCATGCGCGTGAACTACGGTCAGACAGTACACGGCGAGGCGGAGATTGCCGCCGTCGTCGAGGTGCTGCGCAGCTCCACGCAGATGGGCGCGCGTGTCCGGCAGATGGAATCCCGCGTTGCCGCGCTCTTCGAGAAAAAGCACGGCATCATGGTGAACTCCGGCTCCTCGGCCAATTACCTGGCCGTGGAACTGCTGAAGCTCCCGCCGGGCAGCGAAGTGATCACTCCGGTGCTGACGTTCGTCACCACGGTCGCGCCGATCATCCGCGCAGGCCTGGTCCCGGTCTTCGTCGATGTGCGTGAAGGCACGTACAACATCAACGAAGATCAGATCGAGGAGCTGATCACCGAGCGCACCCGGGCGATGATGGTCCCGTCGCTCATCGGCAACCTGCCGGACTGGGACAAGCTGCACGCGATCGCCAAACGCCACAATCTGGTGGTGATCGAGGATAGCGCCGACACGCTCGGCGCGACACTGCGGGGCACGAGCACCGGCACCCGTTCCGACATCAGCACCACCAGCTTCTACGGCAGCCATGTCATCAACGCGGCCGGCAACGGCGGCATGCTCTGCGTCAACGATGATGCGCTGGCGGATCGCGCCCGGCTGCTCCGCTCGTGGGGCCGCTCCTCCTCGCTATTCGTGGATTCGGAAAGCATCGCCCGTCGCTTCGACGTGTCGCTGCAGGGCATCCCTTACGACGCGAAGTTCGTGTTCGAGGAGCTCGGCTACAACCTGGAGCCTTCGGAGGTGGGCGCCGCTTTCGGCCTCGTCCAACTCGACAAACTCGATCACAACATCGCCCTTCGCGAACGCAACTTCGCCCGGCACCGCGCCTTCTTCGAGCGTTACGCCGACTGGTTCATTCTTCCCGAGCAATTGCCCGAGGCGCGCACCGGCTGGCTCGCGCTTGCGCTCACGATCCGGGAAGACGCACCGTTCGACCGCCGCACGCTTCAGATCTTCCTGGAGGAGCGCAACATCCAGACCCGCGTAGTGTTCACCGGCAACATCCTGCGCCAGCCGGCGATGATGAACGTCGAGGTCCGCACCGCGGAAGGCGGCTATCCCGTGGCGGATGGCGTGATGCGCGGCGGCATCCTGCTCGCCTGCCACCACGGCCTGACGGACGCCGAGATCGACTACATCCACAGCTGCTTCGAGGAATTCGCCAGCCAGCTGCCGAACCGGGCCGCGCCTGAGCTCAAGATTGCCTGACATCTACAAGAACGGGGGGACCTTTCATGACTGACCGCCTCAACACCTGCCGTGCCTGCCTTGCGCCGCAGCCCTATCTGTTCCTGCCGATGGGCGACCATCCGCCCGCCAACATGTTCGTGCGCGAAAGCGAGTTGGGTGACCATCAACCCAGCTTCGCGCTCAACACCCAGGCCTGCCTCCACTGCGGCCTGATCCAGGTGGCGGACCAGATCCCGGCGGATTTCTTCCGCCACTATCTCTACGTGCCCTCGGGCGCCGACACGATGCACACCCACTTCGGCGGCTTGGCGAAGGTTCTGTCGGAGCGCGCCGGCGACGGCCTTATCGTGGACATCGGCGCCAATGACGGATTGCTGCTACAGGCGTGCAACGCCTTGGGCTGCAAGACGCTGGGCGTCGATCCCGCCGCCAACCTTGCGGAGATTGCGGCCTCGCGCGGTGTGCAGGTGCACGTCGCCTATTTCGGTCCGGAAACGGCCACGGAAATGGTGTCGAACACTGGCCAGGCGAAGGTGATCGTTACCACCAACACCTTCAATCACATCGGTGATCTCCACAGCTTCATGTCGGGTGTCGCCGATCTGCTCGCCGCAGACGGTACGTTCGTGATCGAAGTGCCTTGGGCGAAGGAACTGCTGGAGCGCAACGAGTTCGACACGATCTATCAGGAGCATGTCTCCGAGTTCAGCCTGCTCTCGATCCAGAAACTTGGGGCTTTCTTCGATCTGGAAGTGGTGGACGTTACGCGCCTCCCCGTTCACGGCGGATCGATGCGCGTGTTCCTGCAGCGCAGCGGCACCAGCACGCCTACTCCGGCAGTGGCCGACATGCTGCAGGAGGAGGAAGCCGGCGGTATGCTGGTCGCAGCCACCTATGACGCGTTTGCCGATCGCGTTGCCGACATCGGCCGCCGTCTGACGACCATGCTCGGTGACCTGCGCGCTCAGGGGATGAAGGTCGCTGGCTATGGCGCCCCGGCCAAAGGGAATACGCTTCTTAATTACTACAACATCGGCGCTGAAGATCTCGACTTCCTGGTTGATCGCAATCCGCTGAAACAGGGTCTCTACTCGCCTGGCATGAAGATCCCGGTGCGCTCTCCGGAGGCAATCGAGACCGAGCAGCCTGACGTACTGATGGTGCTCGCATGGAATTTCTTCGATGAAATCCGAGCGCAGCAATCGGGTTTTGCGGCACGTGGTGGCCGGTTCCTGGTGCCGCTGCCCGAGCCCGTTCTCGTGTCGTAGCGCCGGCCATGGTGGACCGGATCGCCATCACCGGCGCGGCGGGCTTCATCGGCAGCGCGCTTGCGGCCCGCCACGTGGCGGAGGGCGCGTCCGTACACGCGCTCGTCCGCCCGGGCACCGCCATTCATCGGCTGGTTCCCGGCACCACGGTCCACCGGCTCGACCTGTCCGATCATGCCGCCGTTCGTCAGAAGCTGGCAGAGATATCACCGACGATCGTCTACCATCTCGCCACCTCCACCGGCCGCACGCCGACTCCTGATCTTGCCAATGATCGGCTTACCGTTGTTCGGGATCTCGATGTACTGCTCGGCCTGTTGTCGGCCGCCGCCGCCCTTCCTGCCCCGCCGCGCGCGTTCGTGCGCGCGGGCACATTGGCGGAATATGGCGACGGGCCGATCCCGTCGCGGGAAAGCCAGCGTGAACGGCCGAAGAGCGCTTACGCCGGCACGATGGTGGCGGCATCCCAACTCGCGACCGCGATCGGGCGCCATTTGCCTTTTCCCGTGCGGACCGCACGGCTGGCCCTCACCTATGGCCCGCATCAGGCCACCACGTTCCTGATCCCGTGGCTGATCGAGCGGTGTCTCGCGGGCGAGCCTGCGTTCATCCGGTTTCCCGAACAACGCCGTGACCTCATCTTCGTTGAGGATGTGGTAAGCGGGCTCATAGCCACGGCTCGCTCGGATCATCCCGCTGCCGGCCTGGTCAATCTCTCCACCGGCATTGCCCCCACCATGGCCGAAGCTGCCGAGATCGTCGCCCGCTGCTGCGGATCCGACCCTCAACTCATCCGCATCGCCGATGATCGCGGTGGATGGGGCGCGGACATGGCGCCCCAAGTGGTGCTCGGTGACACTGCCCGCGCGCTCGCCACCCTGGGCTGGCGCGCCTGCTATTCTCTGGAAGCCGGGCTGCGGCGCACGGTCGATGCGCTGCGCAACGAAAAGGTAGCGGCATGACCGAAGCCACGCTTGTTTCCGTCCTCGTTCCTGCCTTCAACGAGGAGGAGAACGCCGAGAAGGCGTATAACGCGATCACCACTGTGTTCGATCAGCTGCCTGATTACGCGTGCGAGATCATTTTCACGGACAATCATTCCACGGATCGCACGTTTCCGATCTTGCGTGATCTCGCCAGCCGGGATCCCCGCGTGCGGGTGATCCGCTTCGCACGCAACTACGGTTACCAGCGATCGCTGCTGGTCGCATATCAGAACGCGCGCGGCGCCTGCTCAGTACAGATCGATTGCGATCTTCAGGATTCGCCCGAGCATATCCCGCAGATGCTGGCGCTTTGGCGCCAGGGGCATCAGGTGGTTTACGGCATCCGGCGCTCTTTGGCGGATCCCGCGCCAGTCGCCGCCGCGCGCCGCCTGTTCTATCGCGGGTTGAGCGCGTTGAGCGACGATGATCTCCCCATCGACGCCGGAGAATTCCGGCTCGTCGATGCACGGATCCTGGCCGAACTCCGCTCCGTTCGGGACACCAGCCCCTATCTTCGCGGCATGATCAGTTCGATGGGATTCTCCCAGGTCGGCTTCGCTTATGATCGCGTCGCTCGCACTGCGGGTCACAGCAAGTTCCCGATGCGCAAGATGGTCGCGCTCGCCATGGATGGCCTGCTCAACCATTCGCTGGTGCCGCTCCGGATGGCGTCGGGCGTCGGCATCGCTGTCGGCGTCGCTACCATTCTGCTGATGGTCGGCTACCTCGCCGGCCGCCTGTTGTTCGGGCAGCAATGGCCGGCAGGTTTTGCGACCACCACCATTCTGTTGCTGCTCGGTATCACGCTGAACGCCGTTTTCCTCGGCATCATCGGCGAATATCTCGGCCGCATGTTCCTGGAGATCAAAGGGCGGCCCGCGCCCATCGTCGAGGTTCAACTCAATGGTGCGGGGCCGCTGTCGCTTGATCCGGAAGTCGTACCGCTGCGCCCCGCTTCTACCGAGCAGCGCCGCCCGGCCTGACATAGAGGACGCTTCCGTCGCGATCCTCGCGGCCAGATCGGCGCGGTGGCAGGGCGACCGCCCGGTAACCGGTCTTGATCGCAAACGCCGCCAGTCCAGGATCAAGCGTTGCGTCGAATCCGGTCAGGACCGCGGCCGGTCTCGCCTGCCGGAACACCTCGTCCATGGCCGCTCGTGATTCCGGGTGACGGAAATAGGCGCGCTCGTTTGCCGGCACGAACTCCATGGCACGCAGGACGAACGGCCCGAGCGCCAGCTGCGGATAGACGCTGCCACCGCCCTCCGCCACATGCAACGGCCCGGCGGTGGCGATTGGGCCTGGTCCTTGCACCAGAGCCGCGATCTTCTCCGCCTCGCGATGGACCGCAATTCCGGTCCAGCGCTGCGGACGAACCCCGTCCAATAGCGAGGGCAGTGTCACCGGAATTCCCGCCAGCGTGATTGCACCTGCGGCAGACCAGAACACCGGCGCGGCCAATGCCCGCTCCGCCGCGCTCATCCGGCGTACCGTCACGGCGAATACCATCAGCAGGAACGGGATCGGCAGCGTATAATATTGGCTGAACGCGGGCGTCGGCACAAAGGAGATTGCGGCTGCCAGGAACAGCATGGCCAGCAGAGTCGCGAGGATCCCGTCGCGTGATCGCAACAGCCGCGCCTGCACGGCCGAGTAGATCAAGACCGCGATCAGGACGAGCGAGGCACCGCCCAGCCAGACACCGCTTGCCACGATGAACTTGGCGCGTGGCGTGATCGCCGGCACAGCTTCGCGTGAGATTTGGGACCAGAAGCCAAGCTGTGGCCCTCGATGGAAGCTGACGGTGTGAACGAAGAAACTCGCGGGATCCTGCGCCAGAAAATACAGGGTCGGCAGCAATCCAATGATGGCTCCCACCGCCATCGGCAGCGCGAACCGCACCAGCCGTTGGCGCCAGGGAAGCTGAGCCGGCATCAACAGAGCGGCCGCGCCCATCGGGGCGATGACCACGGCGTAATTGGCCTTCATCCCGGCCGCCGTCGCAAGCAGCAGGCCGGTCAGGAACGCCAGCTTGGGCTGGCCGCCCTCGTCGACCAACCGGACAAACGCCCACAATCCCCACAGGATCAGCGGAACCGGGAGGAAATTGTTGGTGGCCGCCATCCCTGTCTGGTCAAGAAACACGGGGTTGAACAGTAGCGCCGCCATGATGATCGCTGCGGCCGACGTGCTGCCGGCAATGTCCCGCCCGATACGCCACGCAGCAAGCGTTGCCGCGATCCAGCCGACCGCAATGATCAGGCGGGCAACCAGCACGTAATGGGTGGTACCAAGCGCATCGAAGACGATGCTGAACAGCAACGGCAGGTTCGGCAGGTGGCTGAAGCCGAAGTTCTCGTACATGCCCGGAGAGAAAAGCACCCCGCCCATGATGTAGAATTGCTCGTCGCGCTTCAGCGGAAAGGTCAGAACGCGCGCGATGACCAGCAACAGCGCGCCGCAAGCGATCATCACCGTGATGAACCGGACCCTTTGCTCGCTCACGCTGGGCCGCGGGCTTTCCGCAACGATGATCGGCGCGTCCTGCATGTGTAGAGCTCCTGAACTTGCCCCATGGTGTAGATACAAACATCCCGTGGTGCAGAGTTCAGGCGGGTTAGCCCGTCCGAACCGGCGCGCGGCGCGCGCCTCTGGCCTAGTTTCGGACAGTCATGTTTCATCGCGCGACGGGAGGGTCCGTGCCTACCGCAACCCAGTTTTTCGGCCGACCACTAGAACGCGTGTCAAAGCGTTACGAGGCGCGCTTCTTTGGTTCGCTCAAGACCGCCAATGCCACCTTCAAGCGAACCGAGGCGGGCCGGATGGCAGCGGTCGACGCGCAGGTCGTGCGACGGCTGGCGGCGTCGGGCAGCCGTATCACCGAGCTGCTCGACCTCGGCGTTTCCTCGGGAACGACGACAATCGAGTTGATCAATGCACTGCGCCAGGCGGGGCAGCTCCCGCGGGTGACTGGGACTGATCGGCTGATCCACGCCAATCTCGTCTCTCTCCCCTGGGGCTGCCGCGCGTTGGTCGAGCCTGGTGGGCATGTTCTTCAATATGACGTGTTCGGCGCCCCCATCCGTCCTTGGCGGCGGCGGCTCGATTATGTCACCGGCATGGCCGCGCTCGGAAATGCAACCAACCGGCTGCTCGGCCCGCACGTGACACACGCACCCGCCGGAACGCCGGTTGCCCTCGTCTCCCCCCACCTCGCGCGGATGAAGAACGTCACCTTGATCGAGGATGACGTCACCCGGCTCAACCCCGGCCTGATCGGCCGTTTCGATCTGATCCGGGCCGCGAACTTGCTGAACCGCCACTATTTCTCCGCCGAAGAGATGGCGAAGGCAGTCGCAAACGTCCGCACTTATCTACGCGGGCCCGGCGCCTGGCTGCTGGTCGTTCGCACCCACAATGCCGCTGATCATCACGGCACCCTCTTTCGGGTTGCCGCTAATGGCGAGCTAGAGGTCGTCGAGCGTTATGGCGCCGGCTCGGAAGTGGAGGATCTGTTCACCGCCAGCGAACGATCCGCCTGATCCGGCACACCGCGAGCCGACGGGAGCAGGCTGGCGGTTACTCGATCTGCTTGCCCGCGAGTCGGGCCTTATGCGCGTAATCGAGGAAAGCCTCCAGGTTCGCCCAGCCATCGCCGTTGCGGTCCTGCCACGCGTCGTTGCGAGTCGGGTCCAGCCCGTTGCTCCGTTCCCAGGCGTCCGACATGCCGTCCCGATCGGAGTCGCGATAGGGCGTGCCTGGCGCAAGCACCGGCAACGTCCGATCCGGCATCCCGATCCGCCCCGTCCGCGTGCGCACTTCATAGATGATCCGCTGGTCCACCCCGTCGCGCGGCATGGCGCCGGCCCCCTCCAACACCTGGGTGTAGCTCTCGCGTGCCGGTTGCGGCACCACGGTCAGCGGGCAAACCGGCGCCGACACGCGCGCCTCTTCGGCCACGGGTGCCACGATCAGGCCGGCACCATCCATGACATTGCCATCGAAAAAGATCCGCGCCTCTCCCTTGGAGCCGACCCGCGGCCGATCGAGAACATAAGCGACCTCGGACGTGCTCGGTCCGCGACGATAATAATTGCCCACCACATTGGCGGGCGTCCCGCCGTAGCTTTCCCACACTTCGGTGAATTGCAGCGCGGCATCATAAAGGACGTTGTTGACTACCTCGACGCAGCTTCCCGGCGCGAAGTTCACGTCGGGGTTGCGATCGCCGTTATGCGCGCAAAGGTTGTGCAGAAAGCTGACTTGCTGCGGCCCTTTGGGATCACTGGACAGCAGGGCGCATTTGTCATGCCGGGGCGTGCCGCGCGCGAAGATCGACCATGAAATCGTCACCCGATCATTCTGGGCATATCCCCCCATATTTTCGTCCCGCGCCCAGCTGGCGCTGACGTGATCGAGAATGACGTCCCTGCTCCCCTCGATGATGAACGCGCTGTCCGACGCTCGCTGCTCGCCATCCCGGTCGTTCCTCACGCGGATATGCCGGACCACCACATCATGGGTGTTCTTCACGACGAAGGGCGTGGTGGCGCCCTTGCCGCCCGCATGCGCGAGGATGATCCCGTCTCCGGGCGCCGTCTCGCCAGCGATGGTGATGTAGGGGTTTCGGATGATCGGCCGCAGGCTGGTATAGCGGATCAGGCCGGACACACGAAACACGCAGACCCTTGGTCCCTCGGCATCGATACAGGCCCGCAGGGAACCCGGGCCCGCGTCGGCCAATGTAGTGACAGCCAGGATCCGCCCGCCACGCCCGCCT
Source organism: Sphingomonas sp. IC4-52 (assembly GCF_020707225.1). Taxonomy (NCBI): domain Bacteria; kingdom Pseudomonadati; phylum Pseudomonadota; class Alphaproteobacteria; order Sphingomonadales; family Sphingomonadaceae; genus Sphingomonas; species Sphingomonas sp. IC4-52. Next base: position 99,774 of record NZ_JAJFEU010000006.1, read on the forward strand.
TTCGCCGCTCGCCCGAACCCCTCTGCGCCCGGGAAGGCGAGTGGCGCGTCCGGTGACACCGGCTGAAGCGCGGCCACGTTCCTGGTTTGCGAGGATTGCGCATCGCAGCTCGACAAGGGCGCTGTCAGCAGCAGAATAGGCAGAGCCCGCTGCGTGAGACCGCTAGAAACGGGCACGAACGCCAACTTGCAGGAGGCCTCGCGAAAACTCATCCAGCGGGATCGTGGCATCGCGCCTGGACAAGGTCGCGTCCCCGAAAAGCGAAAATCTGCGCGTTGCGAGATACTCGGCGCCCACCCGTCCCTGCACAATATCCTGCTTGTCACCCGCGCCGCGGAATACCGATCTGCGCCAGCCGACTTCTCCGGATAGCAGGAGGTTGTGGCGAGCTTCCTGCTCAATCGACGCCGACACCCGCGTGTCCGTACGCCCGGACGCGCCAACGCGAACGGTGGCAACATCCCCGCGGAAGGCGGCAAAAGTCACCTGGGTGCGCGCACGCGGCGTCCAGGTGACTTGTCCATCTACAGCGAAGCCAGTGTAGGGGCGAAGCGAAGGATCGTCGGGTTCGGAACGGAAAACGCCAACGCCCATGCTCCCCCGCACGCGCGCGTTCACCTCGCGACTCGCGCCGAGCAACGCGCCATAGGTGGTCACGTCCCGGTCCACACCGGCAAAATCGCGGCGCAGATCGGCATCCCGGCGCGTAATGAAGCCTTCCAGAAAGAACGCCACCGGCGCCGCCGGCTGCCAGGTTGCGCGGGCGGTGGAGCGATACACACGCAAATCCCGATCGCGCTCGGCCGGGTCAAGAAAGTCGATCCGGTCGGCACCGGGCGAAAGCCTGAACGAGAAATCGCCGGCGCGCGCAGTATAGCCAACCCCGGCCGACAGAACGTTGATCTTGCGCGGCGGCACCGTGATCGGGGCGCGCGCTTCGGGATCGGACCGCGGCTGCACCGACCGGTCGAACTTGAACGTCGCGTCCAACCCGTGTTGCGGGGAGAAGCGGGCTGCTCCTTCCAGCAGAAGGCCGAACAGAAAGGCATCCTCGCGCGTCACGCTGACATGCTGGCGCGCTTCGGCATAGGCAATTCCATGGGCGGACAGACCAGCATCCTGCAACGTCACGTCAATGGAGGGTCGCAGCACAAAAATGCCGTCATCTTGCGCCCTGGTGGACGTGGCATAGACGTTCGTGTCGTAGATCGCTGAGCCGTCTACCGAAATCAGCATCTCGGCCGGCCCGACATGGTGGACGATCGGCTCGAAGCCCGGCCTGGGAAGATTGGCCGGTGAGCCGCCACGCTGGGTGGTCTGTGCGATGCCTGACGCCATCGGCAGGCCAATCGCGACCGCGGCCATGACAAGCCGGGAGCCGCTCACTCCACGCTTCCGATCTGATTTCATGATCAGAACCATGCCTCCGGCACGCGGATGGTATCGCCCGGCATGATCCTCGTGACCACGCTGGCACGGCGCTCAACGTCCGTCCCGCTGCGCGTTACCGCTGCGGCCTTGGTGCTGGCCCGGAACGTATAGCCTCCGGCGATCGCGACGGCGGTGGTCACGGTCATGCCCGGCACGTAGGGATATTGTCCTGGCTTCTGGACTTCGCCCAGGATGTAGATCGGGCGATACTTCACCACCTGTACGCTAACGCTTGGTTTCGTCGCGAGCTCGCGACTAAGCAATTGGCTGCTGATCGCCGCCTCAAGTTCCGCGGGCGTGCGTTGTTCCGCCTTGATTGTTCCAAGCAGGGGAAGAGAGATCGTTCCATTGTCTGCCACAGTGTAGACATTGGCCATTTGGTCGAAGCCGAATACTGCAAGTCTCAGGTCATCGCCCGGCCCCAGACGATAACTACCCGGAGCCGCGGACTCTATCGAGGAAAGGTGCGAAACGCCGTTCGAACAACCCGAAACCAGCAGAGGCAAGCTAAGTGCCAACGAAGCGGCGATCGTGCGCATGACGGAACCTCCAGGATCGGGATTTTCTCCATCAATGCTAAGCGATTTCTATTCAGACCCTAGCTGGCCATCCGGACACCTGCCGTTTCGCAGGAAGTAATCTGTTCGGGGTAATACTTTCGGTTCGCCGGTGGGCGAGCGCAACGCCCGTCGCCAGGATGAGCGGCACTGCCCAGTTGCGCGCATACATGTGCGGAGAGGCCATCGAGAACGCGATAAAGGGTAGCGCCACCGCCATGACAAGCGCGCAGGCCGCACGGTCGTCGCGCCAGCGGTGCAATGCAGCGGCGATGGGAACCATGATCATCATCAGCCAGCCAAGAAGCGCCGGCAGCCCGCCCTCGGCCCAAAGCAGCAGATAGATGTTGTGGACGGGCGCCTTGCTCGCCGAGATCTCGCGATACCGATCGACACCTATTCCAATCAGCGGGTGCGAATCGACGAGCAGCCAAGCCTCTTTCATCAGCTCCCAGCGACCCACAAACGTTCCCGCTTGCGCGATGTCCCCGTTCTCCAGAGCAAGGCCCACCCGCGCCTGGAAGACCGCCGGAACCGGTGCCCCGATCAGGAAGATGGCGACGGCGAGCAGAACCAATGCTGCGATCGGTCGCCAGTTACGCCGCCCGCCCGCAAGGACCCAAAATGTCGCAGTCGCAGAGCTTGTGGCGACAAAACCCGTGAACGATCCGGACAGCAACAGTCCGATGATCAGCACCGCAAGGAAGACCGTCACGAGGAAGGGTGAGATTCGCCCCAGCCGTCCAAGGTAGAGAACGAAGGGAACCGTCATGGCAATCAGGGCGGCATTCCAGTTCGCGTCCGCCATGAACGCCCCCAGACGATGCGCGCCGCTGATAAATTCATGCGACAGGTTCATCGTCGCGTCGCGGGATCCGCCCGTGTACCAGTAGACCAGCGCTCCAAAGCCTTCCATGGCCACGACGCCAAGCACGATGGCGACGCAGCGACGATGCATCACTTCTCGGTCCACATCGATGCACACCAGCGGCAGCAACGCATAAGCGGTCGCATATTGCAGCGAAACGATCATCCAGCGCATCGGCGTGTCGTTGACGACGCTTCCCACCAGAAGACCGGCCAGCAGAAGGAAGAGCCCGAAGAGCCAGGGCACCGTCAACGACTGCATGGGCTGGGGGTTGAGCGCTCCGCCGGCCAGCCTCAGAAGCAGCGCCATCAGGAACAGACTGTCGCTCAGCGTGAAGAGAATGTCGGGCACCGGGCGCCAGGTGATATAGGCGGAGAAGAAGATCGCCGCGAGCAACAGCGCCTCTCCAGTACCGCGCATCGTGATGACGAAGCGCTGATACTGCCAGCCCGGAGCCGCACCTCCCCTCATGCGGCATCCCCCAGGTCGCGCGACCAGCTTTGCCGGCTTGATCCGTTCGCTGGGGCGGAGCGGGTACGGCTCGCGCCCTCATGGCCGGGGTCCCTCACCCAGCCGGCGGGCTGCGCTCCTCCCCGATGCCGGATGCATGATCGCCACGTCCGAGCGGACGCGCTGCGATCAAGCTGACGGCCGATCGTGCCGGCCGTTCGCGTCCAGAGGATCTCAGGCTTCATTATCGACTATCCTGAAGGAGCTCAGCGCGTGGCCTCGGCGATCACGGAGGCCGTGCGCGCAGCCATGTCCTCCATCTGCTCCGCATCAAGGGTGGGATCGACGGGGAACATGAGGCTTGTTTCACCAAGCATTTGGCAGACCGGCAATCGGCGCTCGGGAACCGAGGAGCTCCCATCGAAGGCGCGCTCGCGATATATTTCGGGGCAGATCCCGCTTCCCGCCGGTACGCCAGCCGCAATCAGGCGCGACAGCACCAGATCACGGGAATACCCCGGTCTCAGCTCTTCCGGCCGGAGAAAGGCATAATATTTGTAATAGGCATGTCCGACGTCGGCGGGCGGGAGTGTCAGTCGCACGCTCGGCAGATGCGCCAATGCTCGGTTCAGGCGTTCGGCATTGGCTCGCCGCGCCGTTAGCCATTCCTTGAGCTTGCCCAACTGCAGCAATCCGATCGCGGACTGCATTTCGGTAAGCCGAAGGTTGGTGCCCAGTCGCTCGTGCAGCCAGCGGAACACGCCGGGCGATCCGCTCACGGATCCATACTGGGGCGATTTGCCATGATCCTTGCGCGACCAGGCGGCGGACCATGCCTCCTCATCCCGCAGGAGAAGCAGCCCCCCCTCCCCTCCGGTCGACATGATCTTGTCCGTACAAAAAGAAAACGCGGCGGCATCACCAAACGACCCCGCAACCCCGCCCCCCAGCGTCGCTCCATGCGCCTGTGCGCAATCTTCGATAAGTTTCAGCCCCAATTCCCCAGCAAACCGCGCAATCGCCGCGATCTCACAAGGCCAACCCGCAATATGAACCGCGATGATCGCTTTCGTCCTTGGCGTCAGCGCCGCCGCAACGCTCTCCACCGTCAGCCCTTGCGTGTCCGAATCCACGTCTGCGAAAATAGGTGTCGCCCCAACAGCAGCGACGCAGCTCGCAGAAGCGATAAAGCTTCTGGCCGGAACAATCACCTCGTCGCCCGGCCCGAGCCCCAAAGCATGGAGAGCAAGTTCCAGCGCCAATGTGCCATTCGCGACGGCGATTGCGTGCGGCAGACCGACGAGCCTGGCGAACGCCGTCTCGAAAGCGGCCGTTCGCTCGCCATGATGCAGAGCATTGACCCGGCCAGAGCGTAGAACCTCTGAAACGATCCCGATCTCATCCGTTTCATGAACGGGCCAGCGGCTTGTGATTGGGGTAGTGGGACGCGGCTGAAGATCGATGCGAACTGCTTCTTCAACGGCTACTCTGTCAGCGAGCGCCACAGCTACCGATGCCCTCATGTGGATGGACATCATTGTCCTCCTGCACTGACAAGCCGGATGGCGGGTATCTGCTCTCTTTCGGCAGCAGGAACATTGGTGATGACGTCGTCAGCCAGAAGGTCGCGAGCCAACGTGCCGCAGGTCGCGTCGTCACCTGCGATGGCCGCTGTCTCAATCGCGTCGAAAGTAGATGCCAAGAGACTGATCGGAAGCGCATCCGGCATGGCTTCGAACACGCCAGGCATTGTGGACGGCAGTTGCTCCTCGTCCTTGTCGAAGAGTTCTTCGTAAAGCTTCTCCCCCGGTCGTAGCCCTACAATCTCAATCGCCACGTCGATGTCTGGCTCAAGTCCCGCCATGCGGATCATCCGGTGAGCGACATCGATGATCTTCACGGGTTTGCCCATGTCCAGAACGTAGATCCTGCCACGCTCCAGTTCGCCACCCATTCCGCGCGCAGAGCTGTGCAGTACCAGCTGCACTGCTTCGTGAACGGTCATGAAGAACCGGCACATGTCAGGATGAGTGACAGTAAGTGGCCCGCCGCGACTCAACTGCCGCTGGAACAAGGGGATCAAAGATCCGCTGGAACCAAGTACATTTCCGAACCGCACCGTCATGAAGCGCGGCGCATCGCCGCGGCCTGCGCCAGCGAGGTCAAGCGCCTGACAATAAAGCTCACCGAGCCGCTTAGTGACACCCATGAACCCGACTGGGTTAACCGCTTTATCGGTAGACACCTGCACCATCGCGCGTGCGCCAAAGCGTCGGACGGCATCGGCGACATTACGGGTGCCAACGACATTGGTCAGCATTCCCGCAGAGAGGTTGGCCTCAACCAGCGGCACATGCTTCAACGCCGCGGCATGGTAAACCAGTTCAGGCCGATGGCGTTCGAAGATACGCATCACTTGCTGCCGCTGGCGGATCGAGCAAAGCAGCGACTGCCGAGGCAAATCCGGAAAGTTTTCGCGCATCTCGATATCGACTTCGTAGAGCGCGAGCTCACTTGCATCCAAGAGCAGTAACTCAGCAGGCTTGAGTGCCGCTATCTGCCGTACAAGTTCGCGTCCGATCGTTCCGCCGGCTCCGGTAACCATGACCCGCCGGCCGGCGACTGCGGCGGACACAGCCGTACCATCCAGTTGCTTCTGAGGACGACCAAGAAGGTCAGCAATGTCGAAGTAGCGGAAGTCGATCTCCGAGCGCCGACGCTGGTCCAGCGTCGCGAAACCCACGGGATAGGCCACGGCAAGACCAAGTTGTTGGGCGCCTGCGATGATCCCCACCATCGCGGCGCCGCGCAGCCTTTCTGGATCACCAGCGAACAAAAGACACTCGGGGCGGCGGCCACTGGACTCAAGCCGATCGACCACCTTGGCGAGCTCGCCATAGCCACCCAGGATCGGAACGCCGCGGATTCTTGCGCGTCGATGGATACCAAGATCGCCTAGAACGCCGATCGGCCGAAATCCGCTCTCCGGATGAGCTTCGAGGTGCCGCAGCATCGCATCGATATCGTCACCCGCGCCGATGATCAGCGCCGGCCTAGGCGCACCCGTCGCGCTGTAGCTGGGCACTGGCGGCTTGACGGTGCCGCGAAGGAAGCTGCCGGTGAGACGCCAAAGCATCCTCGGTGCCCCAAGAAGGACAACAAGCAGGAACCACATGATAATGGGGATGGATCGCGGCATCCACCCAGTTTGGCCAGTAACGACCAGGCCGATTACAAAGGCCACAATCGCCACCGTCGCGGCCTCGATGATCGCGACGAGATCTGCCACGGATGAGTACGACCATAGACGTCGCTGGAGGCCAAACATCCGGAACGTCGCTGCGGCGACAAGCATGAAGCATGGCACCGACCACGGCGCCTTGCTCAAGATATCGTATGCGAGTGGCTCGCCGACGCGAAGTTCGATCGCCCCGACAAGCGCTATTGCAGCCGCTAGAAGGTCACTGGCCAACACAGCGGAGGAGCGCGCCAGAGGGCGAAGAGCTTCGGGTTGCTCGTTTTTAAGCATCCAGGCACCTCATTGCTCATTCAAGGTGCCAGCCTACATCCGCTCCCTTCGTCCCACTCTTGCGCATCGGACCAGATGTCAGCGCATTCGCATTCCTCAGATCAGCCCTTTGGATCTTTGTCGGTCCGAATGGACGATTCAAATGGTTCCATGAACCGTACCCGATCGGATGGACGCACACGGCCGGCCCCATACTGATCAGACGAAGCGCGATCCTACCTCAAATGGCTGATGATCCAAATGCCGCTTTCTCGATCCAAGGCGCCGACCTTACTTTGATCGAAATGAAAAGCTGAACTCACCGGTAAATGCACTTACCGCCATATTCGGTCTTAGTTTGCCAGTTCACAGCGCCTATTCGGTTTCCGCTGACACCGGCCTTTTAAAACCGAGTATGGATCTCTTCTGGGATGTATATTGGCGATGAATCATCAATTACACTGCGCCAGTCCCGGTGGAACAGTGGCACATTTCGCCACCAGCTTGGACATCGGCGGCGCCCAAGCGATGTTGCGCAAACTGGTGGGTCACTCTGACGGTCGCACCGACGCTCTGTCTCACGCCATTGTTTCGCTACTTCCGCCGGGAGCGTTCTCACCTGTTGGCACGAGATGCCCAGTGTACTCGCTGTACATGCCGCGAGGACGATTACCGAGCATATCGTCGTTGATGCGACTCTTGCGCATCACCAATCGCTTGCGTCCCGAGATCCTGCAGGGCTGGATGTATCACGGCAACCTGGCCGCTTCGCTGGCGTCCATCGTAAGCCCCGGTGCCGGTCCGGTTCTGTGGAACGTGAGGCACTCCCTTGCCGATGCCTCGGTCGAAACACGTACCACGCGTGCGCTTCTGGCGCTGAGTGCCCGGCTCTCAAGTCGAACAGCGGCGATTTTATACAATTCGCAGACCGCTGCGCGTCAACACGAACGTATAGGGTTCGATCCTGCTCGTTCAGTTTACATTCCCAACGGGTTCGATTGTACAGCCTATCACCCCGACAAGGCACGTCGCGCGCTCCTGAGCAACCTTTTCGCTGTTCCTGACGGGCGGACATGCGTCGCCGTTATCGGGAGATGTCATCCCATGAAGGATCATGTCTCCGCCGTCGAAGCCGCGCGGCGTGTGATCGACAGCGGCCGCAACATCCATTTGCTCCTTGTTGGTCCGGGTATGGATAGCCCGCCTTCCGACCTCCGATCCGCCATCGCTTCCCTGGGTGACCGCATCACTGTGGTAGGTGCGAGAACCGATGTTGCCGATTGGCTGCCGGGAGTCGACATGCTGATGCTTTCTTCGGCTTGGGGCGAAGCCTTTCCCAACATCCTCGGTGAAGCCATGGCGTGTGGGGTGCCTTGCGTGGCGACGAATGTCGGCGACAGCTCACTAGTGATCGAGGATACTGGCCTGATCGTACCTCCCTGCGATCCGGATGCGCTCAGTCAAGCCCTTACACGCATGTACGACGGCGGTCCGACAGAGCTGGCACGGCGTGGAATGGCAGCCCGGCGCAGAGTCGAAGAGAACTTCGAACTTGGAGCTATCGCCGCTCGATACAGAAGATTGTATCAATCAGTCCTTCATGGGTCGCGCACTTCTACTCAACTGTCGGCGCAGAATGCCTCGCAAGCGCAGGCGGCACTGCCATGAAGAAGATTATCGTTGTCGCAAGCCTCGCATATTCACTCGTAAACTTTCGTGGAGCTCTTCTGCGCAAACTGATCGACGAAGGCTATGAGGTTATTGCGTGCGCGCCTGACCGAGACGAAGCCGTCATGGCGACATTGCTGAGATGGAACATTCAGTTCCTTACTGTACCGATGGATCGGACCGGAAAGAACCCGCTTTCGGATCTCGCGACCCTGAAGGCTGTAACCGCGATCTTCCAACGCGAACGCCCGGACGTCGTACTTGCGTATACGCAAAAGCCGATCATCTACTCCGGTATCGCTGCCAGACTGGTTGGCGGCATCGACTTTTACCCCATGGTTAGCGGCCTCGGCCATGTCTTCAGCGAGGGCGGGACAATGGCTAGAAGCGCTCTACGGCAACTCGTTACGATCCTCTACCGGGAGGCTCTGCGCAGAGCGCGCTGTGTCTTCGTCTTCAATAGCGACGACGCCGGCGAACTTCGACGGCAGAAGATCTTGTTCCAGCAGCCGGTTATGCAGGTACCGGGTTCGGGAGTAGACACCGCGCATTTCACGTTGCAGCCACTCCCCCAGGGCAACTTCAAGTTCGTGATTATCGCCCGCCTGATGCGCGATAAGGGACTTGAGGAGTTCGTTGCGGCGGCTCGGGCTCTGCGCACGCAATGGCCCGGCTCAGTGTTTCAGATCGTAGGTCCGCTCGACACCAATCCGACAGGTATAGTACGAGCAGAAATCGCGACGTGGGAAAACGAAGGGGTCGTCCAGTATTTGGGAGAGACGCGGGACGTACGGCCTTTCCTGAGCGAAGCGTCAGTTTTCGTCCTGCCGTCCTATTATCGGGAGGGCCTGCCCCGCTCTATCCTCGAGGCGATGGCTACTGGCCGAGCAGTCATCACGACCGACATGCCAGGATGTCGCGACGCAGTTGTTGATGGGGTTACTGGCTTCGTCATTCCGCCGCGCCATCCCGCTGCGCTCATTCAAGCAATGCTTCGCTTTCGAAGTGACCCCGGTTTGGCTGCCCGAATGGGCGCAGAGGCGCGAGCTCGAGCTGAACGCCATTACGCGGTGGACCTCGTGAACGAAATGCTGGTTCGTGCGGTCGCGAAACATCGTGAGGGGAGCGATCGCGGAATCGATCGGCGGCACGTACTCGATAAGATTGTGGCAGGCGTGGCACTGATCCTGGCGCTACCAGTCATGTTCGCGGTCGGTGCTGTGGTTCTGGCATCGCTTGGCAGACCTGTATTCTTCGAGCAGCAGCGCACCGGCCGCGACGGCAAGCCGTTTATTCTGCGCAAATTCCGGACCATGCGCGAGGAATATGATACGGTGGGCGCACCCCTATCGGATGCCGCTCGACTGACGTCGACTGGCCGTTTTCTGAGGCGCACGCGCCTGGACGAACTTCCGCAACTTTTCGCGATACTACGGGGTGACATGGCGCTTGTGGGGCCGCGCCCCCTACTTCCTGAAACAGTGGCGTCATTGGGCGAAGCGGGGCGTATCCGCGGAAGAGTTCGTCCCGGTTTAACGGGATGGGCCCAGGTAAACGGAAACACTTTGCTAAGCGACGCAGAGAAAGCGGCTCTGGACGGGTGGTACATCGCCAATCGCTCTCTGCGACTGGATCTAAGCATCGTCTTGCGAACAATCGGCACCATCTTTCTCGGCGAGCACGTACGGAAAGATATTATAGAGAGGGCTTATGCGGGCGCTACTAATCGGCGCGGTTGAGGGGACCCGAGTGGCGCTGGACGCGATCGCGAATGCTCCTGGTTGGACGCTCGCGGCAGTGGCATCGCTGCCCATTGAACGGGCGTCCCGCCATTCGGACTTCGTCGATCTGGCGCCGGGAGCCGACGCGGCCTCGGCGCAGCTTATCCGGGTGACGGATGGAAACTCAGCGGATTTCATCGAACAAGTTCGAGCGATCGCGCCGGACTTCACATTCGTGATTGGCTGGTCGCAGCTATGCGGGCCAGCCCTCCGTCAGGCAGTGAATGACCGAGTTGTCGGTTATCATACGGCGGCCCTGCCCAGACTTCGCGGGCGAGCAACGATTCCTTGGACGATCTTGCTTGATGAAAAGATCACCGGATCAACGCTATTCCGTATCGACGATGGGGTCGACAGCGGCCCGATCCTCTCTCAACGCTTCTTTCACGTCGCGCCCGATGAGACGGCCGCATCTTTGTACAGCAAGCACATGGCCGCGCTGGGATCGATGATGAAAGAGCTTCTGCCCGCACTGGCGGTGGGCGCCGCGGTTGAAACACCACAAGACGATCGGCTTGCGACATGGGCCGCGCGACGACGTCCGTCCGACGGATGGATTGACTGGACTCGGGCGGCCGCCGACGTGGACCGGTTGGTCCGCGCAGTTGGGCGCCCGTATCCCGGCGCGACCACGGTCAGTTCAACCGGACCGATGACGATCTGGCGCACGGAGCGCTTCGCGGGCACGGATCGCTACCATGCGCTTCCCGGCCAAGTGCTCGACCGGGATGAAAGCACCTTCGTTGTGCGTTGCGGTGATGGCGAAGCGTTGCGGGTGTTAGAGTTCAGCGGAGCAGGCATACCGCCCCTCCACACTCACCTCCGAGCGGCCTCGTGACGGCACCGCTACCCGGCCCAGTGCTGGTCATCGCCCCCCACCCAGACGACGAAGTGCTCGGTTGTGGCGGGACGATCGCCCGACTGGCTGACGCGGGAACCTCTGTCCACATCGGGGTCGTCACGTCAGGCAAACCCCCCCGATTCGACCCGGCTCAGGCCGCTGCCGTTCGCGCTGAGGCGGCCGTTGCCCATGACATGCTTGGCGTCGAAGAGACTCACTGGCTCGACCTACCCGCGGCCGCGCTCGACCAAGTTTCGCACGGCGACATAAATGCCGCTATAGACTTGATCGTCCGCCGTGTTCGTCCATCAACAATGCTCATCCCGTTCTTGGGCGACCTTCACGTCGATCATCAAATTGTATTTCGCTCCTCCCTTGTCGCAGCAAGGCCGCGGTCCTCGGCGGCGCCAATCTGCGTCATGGCATACGAAACCTTATCTGAAACAAACTGGGGCGCGCCTGGAATTGACCCTCAGTTCTCGCCCAACTGCTTCATCGACATCGAAACTTACCTCAACCGGAAAATCGAAGCCTTTCTCGCTTTCCGGTCTCAGGTCCGCCCATTCCCTGACGAAAGATCGCCCGAGACGATCAGAGCCTTAGCCACGCTCAGAGGAGCGACGGTTTACCGTGCTGCCGCTGAGGCTTTCTGCGTCGTTCGAGAGATACGATGATGCCGTTGGAAACATGCGCCCATGTGACCATCCTGCTAAGCTCTGCCGGCCGGCGGGTTGCACTTCTGGAAGCATTTCGATCTGGCGCCAGAGAACTCGGTATTGAACTGACTGTTATCGCGACTGACATGAACCCTCAATGGAGTGCTGCCTGCCGGATCGCGGATCACGCGGCAGTAGTCCCCGCGGCAGGAGATCCCCGCTTCGTTGAGGAGACGGCGGCGCTTTGCGAGCAATATGGCGTAGGGCTTATAGTGCCCACCATTGACCCCGAACTACCAGTGTACGCGACGGCGCTTGATGTGTTTGAACGAGCCGGGACGCGCATCCTGGCAGATCCAGACTTGATCGCCCTTTCGAGCAACAAACTCGATACTGCCCGTTGGTTAGCCGCCATTGGAGTCCCAGTTCCCCTCACCCAGGCGATTGAAGCCGTGAGATGTGGGATGCCGATGACTTGGCCGGCAATCGTCAAGCCGGCATATGGCAGCGCAAGCCGAGGAGTTAGCGTCGCTCACACGCTGAATGATCTTCCCGGAGCTTGGTCGGAACCGATGGTGGTTCAGCAACAGCTTATTGGCGAGGAGTGGACCGTAAACGCCTTTGTCGACAGTCGCGGAGTACTGCGGACAGTTGTTCCTCATAGGCGCGTCGGAGTGCGGGCAGGCGAAGTGGAGAAAGGCGTCACGCAGCGGGTTCCCGCATTTCGAGACGTCGCGGAACAGATCGTCAGCCATTTGCCGTCTCCGGCAGGGCCGTTCTGCTTTCAGGCCATCATCGAACCGGACGGAACTATTGGCGTCTTCGAGATCAACGCTCGGTTTGGCGGTGGCTACCCGCTTACAGACAAAGCCGGCGCCACATTCGCCAAATGGTTGCTTGCTGAAACGGCTGGTCTTCCGGTCGAAGCTGCCGACGATTGGATCGAAGGGATGACGATGCTCCGGTACGACGCAGCCGTCTTCGGGATGCCATGCGCATAACATCTATCGTTTTTGATCTCGATGACACGCTCTACCTAGAGCAAGATTATGTACGCAGCGGCATCCGGGCGGTCGGGGAGTGGTTTGCCAAGCGCACCGGAATAACGGAATTTGCAGAAACGGCAGAACGCCTTTGGGGAGCCGGCCGCCGGCAGATGTTGTTCGATGCAACTCTGCAAGACATGGGCATCGCAAACTCACAAGCGATGATACATGAGCTTGTTGAAACGTACCGAAACCATCCTCCGGTCATCGCACTTGCCAATGACGCGCTCGACCTGCTTGCAAGCGGAAGCGAGTACAGATTTGCACTCATCACTGATGGAATTGCATCCACGCAGCGGCAGAAAATCGAAGCATTGGGGCTGTCGCGGTTTGGTTTCGACCCAATCATTGCCACAGGTGACTTAGGTATCGGCTTCCACAAGCCGCACCGTCGCGCTTTCGAGGCCGTCATGGAAAGCCATCGGATCGAGTCCTCAGCGATCGTTTACGTGGCGGACAATCCCGCCAAGGATTTCTTGGCGCCAAAGGCGCTTGGATGGCGAACGATCCAGATCGATCGGCCCGCAGCAGTTCACCCCCGAACGCCTCCTGATCCTGATCATGCCGCGGAAGCTCACATCACAACGCTGGCGGATCTGCATGCGACACTACAATATCTGTTGGATGTTCGCCGCTGATGCGCGTCGCCTTCGTTCTTGCGGCGTTGCAGGCCGGGGGCGCGGAACGAGTCGTGGCGGAAGTGTCGGCAGGGATGGTGGCCAAAGGTTGGTCGGTCGAGATCATTACCTTTGATCATCCAGACGACCCTATCTACCACCCTCTTGACCCGCGAGTGTCTTGCACTCGACTCGCTTTGCCGAACCAGGGGGGCGGAGTTCGAGGCGCCATTCGCTCCATACGCCGAATAGCGGCCCTCCGCCGCATCTTGCGTGAGCGTAAAACAGACACCGTGATTGCGTTTCTGACAAAGATAAACGTCATAGCTCTGGCCGCAGGCTGGGGATTGGGCCGCAGCATCATCGTATCCGAGCGGAATAACCCGCTTCGGCAGAAGGCCCATCCCGCCTGGAATCAACTGACGTCATTACTGTACGCTCACGCTTCACGAATTGTGATCATGAGTGAGCGCAGCCGCCAAGCACTGCCTCGAGCAAGCCGTGCGCGTGCCGCCATCATTCCTAATCCGGTGCGGCCTAGCGGTCTCCGTAAAGTCCCCCGAACAAAAGCCTTTGTCGCTGTCGGTCGACTCACTCAACAGAAGGGTTTCGACATCCTTCTCGAAGCATTTGCTGCGATTTCGCCCAGTCTGCCAGACTGGCAGCTCATCATCTTTGGCGAAGGTCCGGATCGAGATGCACTCGAGCACCAGCGCGCTCACTTGGGCTTGCAGGATCGCGTCCTTCTCCCAGGCGCCACACCTGTGCCCGGAAGCTGGATCGATAAGACGTCCATCTTCGTTCTATCGTCGCGGTACGAGGGCTGGCCCAACGCCTTGGCAGAGGCACTCGCCGCAGGCCTTCCGGCAATTGCGTTCGATTGCGATTTCGGCGCGGCCGAGATGGTCAAGGACGATGCCACCGGCGTGTTGGTACCTGCAGAGGATACAGATGCGCTCGCCTGTGCCATGTATAGCCTTGCACTGGACCCACAACGACGGGAGCGTCTTGGCAGTGCCGCTTCAAGACAGATGATTTGCTATTCTCCCGACCGGATCGTGGATCGCTGGTGCAGCCTGGTTGAAACCGCCTAAGCGGCGGCACCGTCGCTTTTCTTGCAGTACAGCCGAATTTTGCGGTGCTGTGGTCATTACTGTCCAATAGTGGAACAGTAGAAGGGGAAGCAGCCTAATCCAAATTGATAAGAACTTCGGTCAATACGGGTTTCTACCTGCTAGCAGCGATAGCCCTGCTCAAGTATCAGAACAATGCAACGAAAACAGTACCTCAGATAATCTTTTCCTACCTCATAGGGAAGGGGAAGGTCGTATGCCGTCCTATCAGGCCGGATGTAACTGTCTTTTAAGAGAGGCTGGATCGCTGCACCCGAAGAATAGTTTCGATCACTAACAAGCTCTGGGGGAGAAATCGTATGGCATTGGGGGACACCGTTAACGACGTATTCATCGTCAGCCCGAACGAAATCATTCGCGAGGGCCTGAGGAGGATTCTGGTTGATCAGGGATTCAACGTAGTCAACGCGGTGCCGTCCGCTGTTACTTGGTCATCAACATGGTCGCCGAACCTGACGATAGTCGATGCACAGGAATTCGACAGCGGCCTCGCCACCTGCCAGATGATCCGCAATGCGTGCACGACCACACGCATTGTCCTTATGATGGACGAATATCGTGCCGATTACGTCGCGACTGCCTTTGCCTCCGGTGCAATCGACGGCTTTCTCGTGAAGGCTATCGCTTGTGAGCCCCTGGCCGGCGCGCTTCGTCTGATCGCGATGGGCGAGCGTTTGCTTCCCTCACAAGCGATCAGCGCTTTCACGGAGCGCTCTCTTCAACCAGCGGTGGGGTCGTACGGCTCACTTGACGGCGCCAATCTTTCATCCCGTGAACTGGAAATACTCGCTTGCCTGATCCAAGGCGATGCAAACAAGGTTATCTCACGACGCCTTCAGATCTCGGACGCAACAGTAAAGGTCCACATCAAGGCGATCCTTCGCAAGCTGCGCGTCAGCAACCGGACGCAGGCTGCAATTTGGGCGGTCAGCCGCGGCGTCACCCTCGACAAGGCAGAGGTACTGCCTGGGTTCGCACGACCAGTGCACGAAACGAGCGAAGCGTTATTGCAAGCGCAACCCCACTAAATGCGATCTGGGCGATACTCGCGCCAATAACACCAAGGGCTTTGATGCTTGGCACGAGGATCGCCAGATAAACAATGGTTGCGGCCATGGCAGATTTCAGCACTGCATGCTGATGGCCGCTAACCATCAGAGCACTGCGCATGGTTGTACCAGCCAAGAACAGGGCAATAGCCACGGCGTACGCCAGCAACGGAGCGTAGGCGCCGGTAAATTGCGGGCCGCCAACCAGCAAGATGATCCTCGGCCCAGCGATCGTCAGCATAAGAATGGCTGCAACTGCCGCGCCGATGGTCGCCAATTCGACACGCCGCACCAAGCGCAAAAACCGTGACTGTGCCAACTCGGCCCATAGCTTGGCAAGATCAGGGGTAACAACCTGCTGCAGCATCTGGGCAGTTTTGGAAACTGTCTGCATGATGCGTCGAGCAAACTGGTACAGGCCAGCGCTTGTGGAACCCAGCAAGAATCCCACCGCCAATGTGTCGGTCTCCTGAGTGGCCTTACGCAATAGTACCGACACGTTCGCCGACCACAGAAAAGACGCGAATTGAGGGAACCTGCGGTTCCACCCACTTAAGGACGCTGTACCAACAGCGGTAATTCCTTCGGCGCGTAGCGTTTTCCACGCCAGCGCTGTCGTAATAACTCGTTCAGCGATCACCAAACTAATCAGAAGCCCGACCACTGCTTTCAGGCCTCCCCCGGTGACGGTAATTATTATCACTCCAGCCAAACGGAGCATGGCCAGCGATGGATCGATCCAAGCCGCCTGTGCGAACTTCCCGAACAGTCGGAGAATGCCAACCGGGGTCGAGGAGACACCGAACAACAGGGACAGAGCATATAACTGGGCAAGACGTTGCGCTTCATGGCTCCAACCCAGCATCTCGCTGGCAAGTGGCGCTGCCCCTACTGCGACGGTGGTTACGAGAAGCGCTCCGGCCACATCGACGACTATCCCTAGCTTGATCAATGATGCCAGCTGAACCTTATCCTCCGCCAGCAGCGCACCTGTTCCATACCGGATAACCGCTTGCCAGGTTTCCAGTCGCAGGACTTGATCGATAAGCCTGCAATAGCTCTCGATCACGGCGACAATTCCAAAGCTCGCAGGGCCAAGCAGGCGAGCGGTCAGCGCAAGTGTTACCAATCCAACAGCCGTGGAGGCAGCCTTTCCAGCGGCCAGATGCGAAAGGTTGCGTATCAACCTGCGCCGCAGTGATTGACGATCGTGCGGGCGATTCATTCTCAAGCGGAGCAGAGCCATAATGCGACCCTGACGCTCGGCCCGATATATTCCCATGTTTCACGAGGGCTACGCCATGAGAGATAGCTCATTCGCTCATTGTGCAAGCAATCTGCGCCTCTTCTCGCCCGCATGCCTCCACCGCTCACTCCCCTGCGACGTACCGTTGGGACACCAGCAGCGTAGCGTCCAAAACGGTGAGCAGGGGAGAGTGGAACATGAATGTGCAGAGCGCAGCGATGGGAGCCGGCGCGTTCACGCCTTCCGCGCCGTCCTACCTGTCGGCACGCGATGCCATCCGGATGCTCCGGCGCCACGCCCGACTTCTGCTGCTGATCGCCGCTGCCGTAATGGGGAGCGCTCTCGCGTTCTACTTACTTGCAGAGCCCCGGTACGATGCCACCACCGTCATGCGGGTAGCGGTCGACGACTTCCGGCCTGACGACAGCGACAACCCGGCGTCTATCCGGGAGGCCGAGCAGCTGCGCACGCACCAGATCGAAACTCAGATTCAACTTCTCGGTTCTCGGATGGTTGCCCGGCAAACTGTTCGTGACCTGGCACTCTATAATGATCCGGACTTCAATCCCAACGCGGACCCAACCAAACGGAAGACCGCCAGCGCTAAAGAGGCTGCCCAGAAAGCATCGGGCGACGCAAGCTTGTCCGACCCGACAGATGCAGATGATGGCCCTTCGCCTCAGCTGATTGAGCGCACGACAGACAGGCTTCTATCAGCCGTAAAGGTGGCGCAGGACGGCCAGTCAGATTTCATCAACGTGACGGTCTCTTCGGGCAGCCCAGCCAAGGCAGCAAAGATAGCAAACAAGATCGCCGGCAACTACATTCGCCTGCAAGTCACCGAACGAAGAGCTGCTCGCACCAGAGCAGTAAAGCAACTTCAGGAACTTGCGCAAAGATCGCGCTCTGAATTGCTCGGCGACGAAATGGCTATCGCGGCTTACCGGCGCGATCACCGCATCGATGCCGGCCCCGGCCGGGATGCCGATGTTGCCCAGATGGCACGCCTCGCATCCGAGCTTGCCGCGTCAGGAGCCGGGCTCGCCGAAGCGCGTGTTCGTGCAAACGGCGGCGGGAGCGCCATGTCCCCTTTGTTGGCTGACCTTCGCGGGCAACAATCGACAATCTCACGTCGCCGCGCAGAACTATCCACCCTCTACGGTCGGGAACACCCTGACGTTAAGAAGGCCACAGCAGAGCTTGCTGAGGTAGATACCGCTATAGCAGCGGAAACTGCACGCATCGAACGCCAGATGAGCGACGAGGCAAGCGCGCAAGGCGCGCGCGCAAGCATGCTAGCGGGAAGCTTGGGAGCAATGCGCGGTCAATCCCTGCAACGCGGAATCGCCTCCGTCGCTCTTGCTGATCTCGAACGCCGCGCAGAGACAACACGCGCGTTATACCTGTCGCTTTCCCAGCGCTTGCAGCGAGCAGAGCAGGCGCGCGACTCGGTTCGGCCTGACGCGACGGTCTCCTCTGCCGCCCTCCTCCCCACTCAGCCGAGTTTCCCGCGAGCTGGCCAGATCGCAGGCGTTGCCGTCGGGGCAAGCTTCATACTTGGGATGATCGCGATGCTTGTCGCGGAAGCGCTGCAGGATCAGGTCAGAAACGCTGGTGAGGTCCAGCGCCTCGTGAATTTGCCCACCTTCGGGATGGTCCCCGAGATTCAAGGACACAAGCACGTGCAGGCGCACCTGCGGGTGGCGAAAGAGCCATTCACTCTTTTCGCCGAAGCAATCCGGCGGTCGGAACTGAAACTTCGGCGTTACCTTGCGTCGCAGAACGGCAAGGTGATTCAGATCACTTCGCCGCTCCCCGGCGACGGCAAAACCACCATGGCGATCAGCCTGGCCGCAGCCGCGGTAGCAAGCGGCCGAACCGCCGTAATGGTCGACCTCGACCTTCGTCGACCTGGACTTCCGGATGTGTTCGACGGGTCGCTATGTGAAAAGGACCTCGTTGGCTATCTGGAGGGCCGAGCCGAGCTAGACGAAATCCTCGTGGAGTCCCCCTCACTGAGCGGGCTAAAGGCGGTGCCAGTCCGCGCGGCCGCAGAAGATCCGGGTCACACGCTCAATTCGCCCCGTATGGCAACGCTGTTCTCGCGCCTCCGCGAGGACTTCGACCTCGTGATCATAAACTCACCGCCCATCCTGGCGGTGGGAGATGCGGAGCTGCTCGCAGCGTTTGCCGACGCCACGATCCTGATCCTGAGGTGGGGCCACACCACGCCGGAGCTGCTGCAAGCGACGACAAGTGCGTTCGATGCCCCGATCAGCGGTATCATCTTCAACCGCGTCCACTTCGCAAAGCACGCCCGTCTCTCTTACGGCGACGCGATCCAGCACTTCCCGCGTAATTCACCCTATCATAAGGGCGAACCGCACGGCTGGCGCCAACGCCTTGGTTGGACCGAGAGTGCCTGACCACTTGCCGCAGAGCGAAGAGCAAGGCTCCTTGGCGGCTGAAGAAGCCACAAGGGGCGATCTACTGGAGTCCGGGAAGTGGCTGCCTCCAGATCGGCGCACGGTGATCGATGGCGCGGATCCGGTGGAGAGAGAGGCTGTCACCAACTTGCTGGTGATCGATCGTAAAACCTTCACTCGTGATTGTCTGGTCGCAGCGTTCGATGCTCACCCACTCATCGGTACTGTGGCGAGCGCGCAGACCGCAGAGGACGCACTTCTGCGACTGAGCCGACAGCCACCCAGCGATGCTGCCCTCATAAACCTTGCCGCCGATCCCTTCGATGAAGTCGCGTTGGCAAGCCTTCGCAACCATCTGAACGGGCTTCTGCCCACCGGTCGCATCGCCATCATGACCAGCATGAACGATGATGCACACCTGATCGAGGGGATGAGAGCCGGGATCTGCGGCTATTTACCAAGCGACACGCCTCTGAACGTCGCTGCGGACGTTCTTCGCCTGGTTGGTCTTGGATGGACCGTATATCCCAAACTGACCCACTCCGTTCACGAAGCACGGCTCGGCTCAACTACGTTCGACGTCGATATCGCTGAAGGCCTTACTTCGCGGCAAAAACACGTGCTGGATGGACTGCGTTTGGGAATGACAAATCGCGCCATTGGAGCTCGGCTGGGTATAAGTGAACGAGCCATCAAGGCCCATGTTCAAGAGCTGATGCGCCGATTGAAGGTGAAGAACCGTACCCAAGTCGTTGCCCGACTCGCCGGGACCGAGATAATCGACAGCTGACCGGCCTTAGATCGGTCAGCTGTCGGTTCACCCGCTCTTGATCAACAGCGATCCCTCCTGCTCATCAGGCGGCGGCGCCATTCACGCAACGATGAAGTCAGCGGCCGTCAGCGTCGGCAATGTGCTCAGCACGGCGATATGGATCTGCGCCGCCGCTCCGTTACCGTCGGGATCATACCAAAGATTACCGGTAGCACGTTGATAGATGAAATGCTGATCCGCCGTGACTGCTTGCACACCATTCGCCATGAACATGGACGCGCTGAGCGCTCCGGGCGCCACATCTGCAAGTGCGGTGAACGCCGCCCGGCTGATCTCGAATTTGTCCTGGCCGGCGACAAAATCTCGGATCTTGTCCCGCTCCACGCTAGTCGTCAGGACATCCATGACGAAGATGTCGGCACCGGCACCGCCGGTCAGTTCATCAGCGCCTGCCCCGCCGATTAGGCGGTCGTTTCCGTCGCCGCCCTGCAGAAAGTCACTGCCGTCCTCTCCGGCGAGAATATCGTCGCCGCCGTTGCCAATTACGAGATCGCCGCCGGCACCGGCAAAGACGGTGTTAGCAGCGTCGTTGCCGGTGATGGTGTTGGTGGCATTGTTGCCGACGATCGATACTGCGGAGGTGCCCTGGATGGTTAAGTTCTCGATGTTGGCGCTCATGGACCAATTGGCGCGGGCGTAGACGAGGTCGGTTCCCTCACCTGGAAGTTCGATGACGGTATCCTGGGGATCGTCGATGTAATAAGTGTCGTTGCCGATCCCGCCCGTCATCACGTCCGCGCCGCCGCGGCCGTCGATGATGTCGTTGCCAGCGCCGCCGTCGATCATATCGCGGAATGCCGCGCCGTTCAAAACGTCGTTCCCGCCCAACCCGTTGATGGTCCACAGATCATCCGTGGGTGCCGTGAAGTTGTTGATCCCGTTCGTGCCCGTATAGCTTTTCGGCTCGGGCAGATTGGCTAGCGAGATGGTGTGCGCTTGCTGGAACGAAGCGCCAGACAAGTCTGTCACCGTCACCACCACGCCCAAGGTCGGCGTGGTTTCATAGTCCAGCACGGCGCCCCCCGCGACCCTCAGAACGCCGGTCGCGGCGTCAATGACGAAGCGGCCGCCGGCGTTATTCGCCAGCGCATAGGACAGCACGTCGCCCGAATCCGGATCGACACCCGCGAAGGTGGCCACGAGAGTACCGGCAGCGGCGTTCTCATCAACGGTCCCGCCCGTCATCGTCACGCCCCTTGGCGCATCCGCCACCCCCGCCAGCGTCACCGTAACCGTGCCGGTCTGAAGAGTGCCGCTGGCGTCGGTCACCACATAGGAGAAAGTGGCGGAGCCATCAAAGTCGGGAAGCGGGGTGAACACCACGTTGCCCTGGGCATTCAGCGTGACAGAACATCCCGAGATTGCGGACACCCGAGTGATGCTGAGCGGTGATCCACTGCTTCCCACGTCATTGGCCAACAGTGACGCGCCGGAGATGATCATCACCGTATCTTCAACCCCGGCGAACTGATCGGGCGTCGTCGTGATTGTGGGCGCGGCAGTGGCCGCAATACCGCGTGCCTTGACGGATGACCCGCTTATGTCGCCGTCCTGACCGGAAAGATCGGTCCAGCCGACGACGAACCCGCCGTCCGCCCGGGTGACCAAAACTGGCTCGACCTGCCCGCCGAGCACCTGAATTGGGATGACGCTTTCGCTACCCAGCCGGGAGCCATCGGCCGCGAAGAGCTGAGTCTTGACGCCCGACGTGCCATATTCGAGGCCGCTGCCGCCGTAATCCGCCCAGCCGACTGCGAAGCCGCC
Organism: Sphingomonas sp. IC4-52; assembly: GCF_020707225.1. NCBI lineage: Bacteria > Pseudomonadati > Pseudomonadota > Alphaproteobacteria > Sphingomonadales > Sphingomonadaceae > Sphingomonas > Sphingomonas sp. IC4-52. Next base: position 121,647 of record NZ_JAJFEU010000006.1, read on the forward strand.
ACCCGGCAATGCGGTGATGGTAGGCGCAATCTGGCTGCCACCGGTGGTGGTGTTGGCCAGTATTTCCCCACCAAGCGCATCCCCGTCGTCGTCGAAGCGGCGAACCTTGATGGCGAAGCCGCTATTGTCACCCCCGACAAAGCTGCCGTCCATCCAGGCGATCACGAAGCCGCCCCCGATCGTGGCGGCAATCGCGGGCTGCTGCTGATTGTTCGCCGTTGCGACGTTGACGAGCCGTTCGGATCCGACACGGCCGGCCCCTGCGTCGAAAACCTGAACCTTGATCGCGTCCTTGCTGGTGTCGCCACCCACCCGGCTGCTGTCCGACCAGGTGATCACGAACCCGCCGGATTCCAGCGCGGTGATGTCCGGCGCCTCCTGTCGGCTGGCGGTAGCCGTATTGACCAAGAACTCATCGCCGAGCGCCTGACCGCTGGCACTGTAATGGCGAGCCTTGATCGAGGACACGCTGTCGTCTCCTCCCGTCAGGCTTTCATCCCGCCAGGTGACGATGAACGTCCCATCCTTCAGCGCCGCAACCGAAGCTTGGGCCTGAATACCGGCGGTGGCGGTGTTGACGAGGAACTCGGTGCCAGTCGCCACGCCATCAGCATTAAACAGTCGCGCCTTGATCCCCGTCGACGAGGTGTCCTGAGCGCCGCTTGCATCGGTCCAGGCAACTACGAAACCACCTCCGGCCAGACCGGCAACGGATGGGGTGTCCTGCGCCCCTGCCGTCTGATTGTTGACGAGGAACTCCTGGCCGACCGGCTTCCCTTCCGCATCGAGCAGGCGGGCTTTCAGACCAGTGCCGCTCGTATCGCCGACCAGGCTTGCATCGGACCATACGGAAATCATCCGGCCGTCCGCGAGCCGCGCCATCGCCAGCTGCTGCTGATTGCCGGTCGTCTCGACGTTGAGGCGAGCTTCTGCGCCTGCACTGAAGCGATGGCTGTCGGTGGTTGCCGCGACCGCAAAGGTCAGCGTGGAGGTAAACAGCCCGCCAAGACCATCGCTCACTTCAAGCGTCAGCGACGCATTGCTGCCTGCCGCCGCGTCCAAGCGGTCAGCATCCGTTACGGTGAGAATGTCTCCCTCGATCCGGAACGCGCCGCCAGTGCTGTCGCCAACGATGTTGAAGGAATATTGGGCGTTGAGCGGACCTTCCGGCACCAAGCGGCCTACGCCAGTGTGCTCGATTGCCCCCTGCACCACGCCGGGCCCGACCAGTTCCACTACTGAAGACGTGCCGGTATACGGTTTGAACACGCGGCTTGCGAGCCCGCCGTCCGGATCGATCGCATTGGCCGCGCTATCTGCCCAAGCCGCAGCGATGCCGCCGCCGGCCAAACCAACAATCGCGGGTGCAGTCTGATTGCCGGTCACGTTCGCGTTCATGATGAAATCGGCGCCGAGCTTCACGCCGTCGGCATCGAACATCTGTGCCCGGATCCCATAGCCGCTCGCATCATGGGCAAGCAGGCTGTTGTCCTGCCATGCGACCGCGAATCCGCCGTCGGCCGTCGCCGTGATCGACGCGAATGCCTGAGTATTCAGCGTGAAATCGTTGACGAGGATCTCCTGGCCAACTTTCGCACCGGTGGAATCAAAAACCTGCGCCCTGAGGCCGGCGGCGCTGTTGTCGCCGATGCCGCTGGCGTCGCGCCACGCAATCACGAACCGGCCATTTGCCAGGGTGGCAACGACCGGTTGATCCTGCGCGCCAAGCGCAGTGGTGTTCACGAGAAACTCGGCGCCCGTTTTTGTGCCCGACGCACTGAACAACTGGGCCTTGATCGATGAAACGGAGGCGTCCCCGCCTAACTTGCTGTTGTCGACCCAGGTGGCCACGAACCCGCCGGTCTGAAGCGCAGAGAGAGCCGGGGCTGCCTGGTCAGCAGCAGTGGTGCTGTTGATGAGAAACTCGTTGCCGATCTTGGTGGCATCAGCGCTGAACATCTGTCCACGGATGCCCGAACCGTTGCCGTCCGGCTGCGTGCCGCTCCTGTCCACCCAGCCGATGACGAAACCTCCGCCGGCCAGCGCCGTGACGTGGGATGCCGTTTGACCGCCATTAATCGTGGTGTTGACGAGAAGTTCAGCGCCGATCTTCGTACCAGTTGCGCTGAAGAGTTGCGCGCGGATGCCTTGGGCGCTGTTATCCGCCGTCAGACTGCCGTCGGTCCAGCTGACCAGGATGTTGCCATTGGAGAGCACGGCGACAGAGGCAGAATCCTGCGCCCCAGCCGTAGTGGTATTGACGAGGATTTCTGCCGAACTCGCCTGACCCTGCGCATTGAACAAGCGCAGTCGAATCGCCGTGCCGCTGGCATCTGCGCCACTCTTGCTGGCGTCGGTCCAGCATAGAACATAGCCGCCATCTGACAGTGCGGCGATGGCGGCGTCTGTCTGCGATCCGGCAACAGAAGTATTTACCTGATTTTCGATCGTTTCGGCGATCAGTGCGGCTGTGGTCATGGCCCCTCCAAGCCGCCCTGGAGAACAGACCAAATCGGCCAGGCGGACTTGGACTTGAAAATATCGGCGGCCTGAACCTTCACCCATCGCTATTGTTGATCGAGCCGGGAGGGGTAAGACCTGCCCGAAAGGGAAGTTACGGCGATGTGGGCCTTCGGCGACCCGTTACAGCCCCTCCCCGCCGACCCATTGTGCATTTGCCAGGCGGCGTGCCAACGCCCAGTTCTGCTGGCGAATGTCCGGCACCGCGACGACTTCCCACAAGCCGCCGCGCGTCATCGGACCGATGCAGTAAAGCTGGTCAGACGTCGCTCCGTCCGACCCGATCACCCGGGACTGGGCGTCCACTTCAAGACCGATGCGGAGCGCGTCGGGGCGAATCGCCCCTTCGGCCAGCAAGTGGCGGATCAAGGCTTCCGGAGATCGCAACAGATCGCCTTGCGGGCCGGTACAATTAACAATGCGGCGGGCACGGGTGTGCATGACCTCGCTCCCGCCGCGAGGCCGCCATCGAAAGTCGACGGCATCCCCATCGGCCGACGTGGACACGATCTTGCCCGCCGCGAACCGCAGCCGGCCCGACGCGCACAGCGCATCGATCCGTTCAGCGACACTGGGGGCGAGGCGGTGACGGTGAACATCCCAGAAGGGCCGCAGATGACGCAGGAAGCGCAGCCGTTCAGCGTCGCTGGCGGCTCCCCACAGCATCTGAGTCACTGGACGCAGCTCATCCACGGCGGTGCGCCATCCGGCCTCGGCGGCGCGCGCGCGCACCGTCTTGACCAGGGCCGAAAGCTTGGTCCCCGGTCGCTCGCGAAGGCCGAGGACCGGCGGCATGCTGACATGCGGGCGGGGAACGAGCCCGCGGCGCGAAATCGCAAGCACTTGTCCGGTGAAACCGGCGGCATCGAGCAGCAAGGCAGCATCGATGGCGGTCAATCCGCTGCCAACCAGCACGACCGTATCCTCACTGGTGAGGCCGTCGACGATATCCCCTGCCCATGGATCACCGGCGTAGCAGCCTGGCGGCAAGCTCCCCGGGTTGATACCCGGGGGCGTGTGCGGCGGCAGGTTGCCAAGTGCCAGCACGATCGTTCCGGCCTTCACCTGACGCCCGTCGGAGAGCGACACGACGTGGCCGCGGCCGGCAGATCGGGTGGCAACCGCTTCACCCTCGACAAGCGTCAGACGATCGCCGTGTTCGCGCTGCGCCTCCTTCAGCATATCGCGCAGATAGGCGCCATAGATCCGGCGCGGCACAAAGGTGGTTCGGTTGCCGAGGCCGTGAGCCTCTAACCACTGAACAAAGTGATCGGGTTCATCCGGCAGGGCGCTCATGTTCGCGGCCCGGACATTCAGAAGGTGCTCTTCGTTCGCCGCGCTATAGGCCACCCCGCGCCCGAGCTGATCCGACCGGCGCTCAACCAGCACCGTGCGCGGCCCGGCATGGCGCAGCAGGTTGATGGCCAGGAGCGTGCCCGAAAAGCCGCCGCCCACGATCACTACCGGATCGTCCGTCATCACCTGTTCCCCCCTGCTTCGCCGAGCGGTGCAACAAGATCAACTTGCTGCAGCCAAAGCTCAGCTATCGAGCTCTTCTCTGCTGCGCAATCAGGCAAGAGGGAGGACGCGTGTATCCCTGGCCGCCATTCCCGGAATTCGCTGGTCTCTGGCGGTTTCGTTCACGCTAGCGCCTTCATCCGACGTGCCGCGAGCGACGGCGGCATGCCGGGCAGTGGCACGCGTTCCGCCAAAGCTCCCAACGCCTTCACCAAGGCCGCTTCGCCGCGGCGCAGCCCGCGCCGTTGTAGCTGAGGCAACGAGCGGACCGGCTCTGGTGTGATTTCCACCGCGGCGCGAACGAACAGTCGCTGCAGCGGACGCGCGGCGGTGGGCAGGATTGCGGCCCCTGCCATGATGTCGAGGAATTCGGTGAGGATCGGCGATCCCTCCAGACGCGGAGCCATCGCGCCCAGCAGGTGCTCCCATTCTTGCCAGGATGTGGGAGCATGGGCGGCGCCATAGAGCCGCGCCGCCGCTTGGCCTTCCGCAAAGGCGGCGGACTTCTCCTCGGCACTCAGCGACCGGGCGAAGCGACTATAGGCTTCGCAAAAGCCGAACACCGCGGTGGCCTGTACCCAGTCGAGCAGCTCCGGATCGTTGGCGTGATAGGGCCTGCCGGACGGGGTCTCCCCATGCACCTTCTCATGCATGCGGACGACGCGGGCGATCATCGTCTCTGCCGTGCTGCGTGGTCCATAGACCGTCACCATCGCGGCGTAGCCGGTTCGTCGCAGGCGCATGGACGGATCCCGGCGGAAGCTGCTGTGATCCCACACGCCCGAACGAACGGACGGTTCGGCAAGCTCAAGCAGCACCGCCGCAACGCCGCCGATGAACAGCGACACGGGGTTAGCGAACACGCGCCAGGATACGCCGCCCGCAGGAGCCAGCGCCGGCTCGCCGGCGGGATGTTCGAAATCGAAGTCCAAGCCCGGGGGCGGGCGCATCAGTTCGCGAATGCCGGCGATCACGGCTTATCGCCATCTATGACCAGCCGGCAATCGCGCAGCTCATAGCCGGTGACGAGGTCGTTCCATCCAAGGTCGGGCGCACGCTTCAGCCGCACGCCCGGCACCCGCAACAGCTTGTCCAGGAATATTTCGGCTTCCGCCAGGGCAACCCCGGCGCCCGGACAGCGGTGCTCACCGTCGCCGAACGCAAGGCCAGCGCCGCCGACGCGCTCCGCCCGCCGGCGATCGGGGTCAATGGCGTGGGGACAGGCACCCACCGCGGCAGGATCCCCATTGGCCGAGCGGATGTCGAGCTCGAACCGCTCGCCGCCCTCCTCGGTCCGGCGATACAATGCGCCGACCACCGGCTCCAGGCGCAGGATCTCCTCCAGGAGTGCAATGCGAGCGGGTTGATCGCTGGCGAGGAAACGAGCCTTCAACTCGCCATTCTCCAGGAGGTGCCAGCCCGCCATGGTGATGAATTCCCGGGTCGTCACCATCCCGGCCGCGCCGTAGGTGACGCATTCGACCAGGATGTCGCGAGCCTCATAGCCCTGCGCGAGCAGATGCGAGATGACGTCCTCCCCTGGCGACGCGCGCCGGGCCTCGATGGCAGGCCGCACGTCACGCAGGTAGAAGTGCCAGATCCTAGCCTGACCAATCAGATTGGCGAGCACCTGTTGGATCAGTCGGTCACCATCGGTGATCCCGAGGGAGAAGAAAGCGTCCAGCCGCCGGATCATCCCGCGCTTGTCGCTGTTCGTCAGGCCTACGATCTGCGCAGCCACAGTGACGGCCAGATCCAGCGCCATGCTGTCGAGCTGTGCGCGACCGGTTGCGAGAAGGCCAGCGATCAGCCGGTCGGCCTCCGCCTCGATGATCGGCCGATGACGTTCGTTCACGACCCGCGGCGCAAAGAAGCGGGCGGTCGCCGCGCGCTGCCGACGATGTTCTTCACCGGACTGGAAGATGATTGGCGGACGTATCCTGCCGCCGAAACGCGCCATCAGATCTGCCTTGAAGCCGGCCTGCCGTGCGTCCGGATGGCGAAGGATGCGGCGGACCGGATCGTAACCAGTCACCGACCGCGCCTTCCGGGGCGCACTAAGCGCGAGCGCGGCAGAGCGCCGCTGATCCACGCCACCGGCCGGGCAGCTCTGGACGTTGCTCTTCGCGATCTCCATGCTCGTCCTCCACAAGATATGACAAGTTACTTATCATATTCCGGTGAGCGGTGGCTGAACGAGACGAAAAGCAACGACGGGACGCACGAGTTGCACGATCACGCGCGGCGATGCGCGATGCGTTGATCGAACTGCTACGCGACACGCGATTGGAGGACGTCACGGGCGCCCAGGTCGCTGCGCGTGCGGGCGTCGGCTATGCCACTTACTTCCGCCACTATGCGAACGTTCGCGACTTGCTGATCGACACCGTCGTGGTTGTGGCCGATGAGCTTGCCGCGCGAATGATGCCGGCCATGATCGCCGCAGATACAAGCGCGGCGGCACGTATGCTGGCCCGCGAAGTGGCGGAGCACCGAACCATGTTTCTGGCGCTCCTACGTGGCGCGGGCGACGAGACCCGCGGCATGCTGGCGCGACACATTGTCGCGCGGACCGCCGAACTGCCGGACCTTTCGCCGGAATGGCTGCCCCAGCGATTGGCGTTACGTCTCGCCGTCGCAAGCACGGTTGAACTGTTGGATTGGTGGCTGTGCGAGGAGCCCGACAGGAGCGCCGACGACGTCGCTATGCTGCTCGACAGGCTGGTGATCGGCCCATTGCGCCATGGCTGAACAAACCACGCCGTGGGGATCGCATTACCAGCAGATCAACCCTCGATGCGATCGAACCTGGCAAGCACCGGGTTGCCCATCCAGGCAGTGACACCCCACGCGCGAAGCCGCTCCTCGACAAGAGATGCACGCGGGCCATAGCGACGGTGCATCCCAAACGGGAGGGTCAACTGGCGATACTCCCCGGCGAGACGAAAACCGTGCCGGGCGAAACATGCCGAGATCTGACCAGGACGATAACGGCGGTAGGTTCGCGGATCACCCCCGGTTGGCCGGTTGGCCCCGCCGCTCAGCAGTCGGAGCGCGCTGGGGCTGAACATGCTGGGATAATCGATGATGACAGTGCGCCGAGCCAGACGGCAGAGTTCCGCGATCAGCACGTGCCAATAGTTTACGTGACCGAGCAGCCTGATCGACGTCACGAGATCGAAACTGGCATCATCATAAGGGGTCGCCAGGAGGTCCCCGGATTGAAACTGCACCTTCGCCGTAACCGGATCACGCGCCAGCCGCTCCGCACACCGCCGGTCGCTGCCGAAGATCATCACGGCAGCGCCCGTTTCAACAAGCTGTCCGGCCAGTTGGCAATGGCCACCGCCAAGATCCAGAATGCTGCTGAGCCCGGAGGTCGGCAGCAAGCCTGCAACGCCTCGACGCTGTACGTCGAGGAAATAGGCGCCAGCCTCATCGCCAAACCGGCTCGCGAACGCCTCGGAAGAGGTCTCGAGATCCGGCCATGCGACATCCAGCGCGGTCATACTGCAACTTCCTTTAGATCGACGGGCAACGAGAGCGGCGGATGTGCCCCGAACACGCCGGACGCGGCATGATCGCTCCAGATTGCGCCCACGCGCGTCACCGCGGGTTGGCGGGCCCACGTCATGCTCCCTGCGGACATCTGAACAACCTGAACGGTATGCCTGTAGGCGGGGTTGGCCAGCACGATAGCGGCTGCGCCAAGCAGCAGCAGGAGAGCCGTGCTCAGCACCTGCGCAACTTTCCTATCGGCACCTTGCCTCGCCAGCGTGGCAGACAGATGCGCGCGAAGCTGCTTCGCGGGACCCGCTAGGGCGAGAGCATAGATGATAGCCAGATACGGAATGACATAAGCGCACGCACCGGCTGCCTTTGAACCCGTTACAGAGTGAACCAGCAGGGGAACGATCAGCAGCACGAGCGCGTGGGCTGCAAGCGGAGGCGAACGCCGCCAAGCAAACACCGCCGCCACCGGCAGGAACAACGTCAGCAACGGAGCCTGGACCCACAGGTCGTGCAGGTAGAACAGATTGTCGCCAGACACCTCACTTTCGGCGGTGGCGCTAAGCAGACTGCCTGTGACCGTGCCGATCACGGCGGGCGCGATCAGCGCGAGGAGCGGCAGGAAAACCGCCGCGGCGACGATCAGGATCGGAGTCCTGCGGGCAAAATGCTGATCGACCAACGCGCGCAGCATGCCCGGCAGACACCAGATCAGCAGCCCGAGCGCTGCGATGGCCGCAGACGGTTGAAGCTGGAACGCGATGAGCAACAATGCAGCGGCGGCGATGCGACGGCGTGTAGCACCGGCGGAGGAGCGGCTGGCATCGAACAGCCACGTCGCTGAAACAAGCACCAGCAGTGTCAGAAGAGCGCCCTGGCCAGCGGAATGGGCGCCCTGCAAAGCCCAGCCCGACGGCACGAACAATATGGTCGCGATCCCAGCAACTGTGGTGCCCGCGTGCTCCCGCAACCAGACGAACAGCCATGCCGCTGCCACCGCAGTCGCCAGGATGGATGGCAGGCGAACCATCGCGATCGGCGGATCCCCGCCAAGTTCCAACAAGGAACTTGCCAGGACGGACAACAGCGCCCCTAAATCATGACTACCGCTCAAAAACGGCAACGCACCGTCGCGGGCGAGACTCATCGCCGCGACCAGCACGTCGTGTTCATCACTCCTTATCGGGGTCGCCCAGACCGTCAGGCCATAAAGAAGACCAGACCCCAGCAGAACCGCCCATGCAAGCGCCGGCCGCTCCGCAGGGCGCGTATTTCTGCCACTCGCTGACGCAGCGGCATTGCTGGCCATATCCACCCTCCGTCGGCCAGGCGGAGGAGTGGATGTCACCGCTGCGCCGGGCCACCCCCGCTCAGGAGCTTGCTGCCCACGCTGCCAAAGTTGCCAACCGGACGCATTACGGATGTGTCCCTAAGCTCCCGCGGGTAGGTTGAACGTCCTAAGTGAACGGCCACGATCTCTGGAAGGAGCTGCCAAGCCAGCCGGGCGCGCCGGGCCAGGAGCTTGGCAGGCGATCATCGCGAGTGTGACGTCAGCGAGACCGCGAGTGCGTCATGCCCCTGAGCAGCCGCCAGCGACGCCGCGGTCCGCCCAGTTGCATCGGCAATCCGCGGGTCAGCGCGGGCTGGCGGCAGGCCGGATCGAGCGCCGGGGAACAATCAGAGCGGGTGACCTTCCTCGTCGCTGATGCGCGCGATCAACGTGCCGCTGTTGTCGCCTCGGAAGAGCGAGGCAAATGTCTCGGGCAACTGTTCAAGCCCGTCGCGGATGTCCTCGCGATGGACCAGCTCGCCGGCAGCGAGCCACTGCGCCAGCTGCGTGGTCGCCTCCTCATAGCGGTCAGCATAGTCCGGTACCAGGAAGCCTTGCAGCCGGATTGCACCGTAAATGATCCGCATCATATCCAGCGGCGGATCACCGGCGGCGCCATCATAGGTCGCGATCTGCCCGCACAAGGCTACCCGGCCACCCCGATTGAGCCGCGCCACCACATCGCGCAACAGGGTGCCACCGACATTGTCGAAGAACACGTCAACACCCCCGGGACACAGCTGATCCAGGCGCGCCGTGACATTCTCCGACTTATAGTCGATCACGTCCGTTATTCGGCAGTTGTTGCGAAGCCAGGAAGCCTTCTCCGCGCCTCCGCAGATCGCCACCACGCGCGCACCCACGATGCGGCCGATCTGCGCCGCGATCGAGCCGACCGAACCGGCAGCGCCTGAAACCAGTACCACCTCACCTGCACGCGGCCTGGCCACGTCAAGCATGCCAAAATATGCCGTCAGTGCGTTCATCCCCAGGACGCCCAGAGCATCCACGGACGACACTCCATCGGGAATGACGCGATAACCAAGTGCCGGGTTCGCCCATTGATAGTCCTGCCAACCGGCGGTGCCGAGCACACGCGCGCCAACGGGAAAATCAGGGTCGTCGCTGGCCGCAATCCGGCAAACCGCCGGTGCCAGAACAGGGTTGCCGACTTCAATTGTCGGATAATAGCTGCTGCGATTACCGCTGATCCAGTTCCTGATCGTGGGTGCACACAACAGAAGTTCCGTTTGAAGCAAGATCTGGCCCGGCGCTGGTGGCTCCGCCGGCAGCGGTTGCTCGCTCCAGGAGAAGTTCTGCCGAGTGAGCTCACCGGTTGGGTGCGACGCCAAAGTCCATTGCCGATTAATCATGCGGGCATCCTCTCCGACTTTTCCGTTGGTCGACTATGCCACCTAATCTGCCGCAGGGGAGAGCGCGATCGATTTAGCTTGCGCAAGCTACACCTTGCTTGACCTCTGGCGAGCAGCTCCCGCGACTAGTCGCCGGCCGAGCAGCAACGACAGAGAACCTGGGCGTGCAGGCTCGGAAGACCGCGGAGCCAGTCCACTGGTTTGACCCAGCGATCGATGACAGCGGTGAGGAGGAACTCACCCGGCCGCGGCGACGGCTCCGCACGCGCGCCCCGAAAGGAAGTGCTCCACCGCTTCACCTGAGATCGGCCGAGCATAGCGATATCCCTGAGCCTCGTGGCAACCGCGTGATCGCAGACAGGCCTCCTGCCCCTCCGTTTCGACGCCTTCGGCAATCACCTCCAGTCCCAGGGTGCGGGCAAGCGCGAGAACGGCGTCCACGATGGCCAAGTCGAGGTCGTTACCCGGGAGGTGCGCGACGAAACTACGGTCGATCTTCAAGCGATCGACCCGGATGTCCTTCAGCGTGGTAAGCGAGGCGAATCCCGTGCCGAAATCGTCAAGCGCCAGCCAAACGCCCAGCATCCGCAACGCCAGCAGGTTCGCCTTGGTGCCAGCGTCGCCAGCCAATGCGACCGCTTCCGTTAATTCGATCTCGAGCGCGCGCGGTGGCAGGCCGTGCCGCTTCAACGTGCGATGCACGGTCGCCGCCAAGCCATTCGACCGTACCTGCTCGGGAAAAAGATTGACGGCTACCCGGATATGGTGGCCTGCGTTCCACCAGCGCGCCGCTTGGCGACACGCCTCGTCCAAGACCCAGTCCCCGACTGCCGCCGCTTGGCGACTTTCCGCCAATACGCCAATGAACGCCTCCGGCGTGAGGAGTCCGCGTTGCGGATGGCGCCAGCGTAGCAGCGCCTCCGCGCCGACAACCGCACCATCATTCAGCCGGATCTGAGGCTGGAAGAGAAGCTCAAACTCCCCCTCAAGCGCCGCGCGCTCAACTTCTTCCTCCAGGACACGCCGCGCCTCGTAATCCTCGCGGTCGGCCGGCGTATAAACATGGACAACACTGCCACCCGCGGCCTTTGCGCGGTACAGCGCAAGATCGGCATTGGCGAACAGCTCCTCCACATGCGGAGTGGTCCCTTCCGGCACCATCATCACACCGCAACTCGCCGCGGCGCGAAGGCTGCGCTTGCCGAGTTGGAACGGTTCGCACGCCAAGGCGCGCAGAAGTTCGTTTCCGCGATGCGCTGCCCGATCATCCTCTCGCGCGATCAAGCCCATGAACTCGTCGCCGCCAAGGCGAGCGATGATCGCGTCGGGCGGCAGGCAAGCGGCTAGCCGAGCAGCGACACGCTGCAAGAGCGCGTCGCCGACCTGGTGACCGAAGCTGTCGTTGACGTATTTGAAATCATCCAGATCGATCAGCAGCAGCGCCGCGAGACGCTGCTCCTCGAGCATCTGACGCGCCAGCGACATTGCATGTGCTCGGTTCGGCAGAGCGGTCAAAGAGTCGCTGAGCGCCAGTTTGCGCAATTCCTCCTGAGCGCGCTGCTGCTCCGTTACGTCACGGATAAAGAACATCATGCTGCCGTCTTCCACCGGCAGGCCACTGACCTCGAAATGCCCGTCCAGTCGGGGATAATTGAAGTGCAGGCTGAGCGGTCGACGCTCCAGCATTGCCGTTCGCCCCTCGTCGCCAACCGGGTGATCGGCGAGCTCGGGGAATAGCTCCCAGACCGAGCGCCCGACTGCTCCGCCCGTCAGATCGCCGACGCGGGCACGGGCGCGCTTGTTCATGAACGTAACGGTCCAATCGGGCGCGACCGTCATCACGCTGTCGTTGGTGCTCTCCAGAGCATCGAGCAGGCGCCGGTGCCGCTCGTCGTAGCCCTCGGCCAGTTCGTCATAGACGCTCGCTAGCGCCTCGAATTCGCCCCCGTCCCCGATCCGGCCTACCCGCGCGCTGCTCTCGCCGCGCTGCCATGCCCTAGCCGTGGCCATGAGATGGGCCATCGGCTTTCGAACGAACTTCGCGGAAAACCATGACGTCAACACCAGCGCGATACCGATCGTCGCGAGCAGCACGAGCAGGCGCAAGCCCGTCCGCTCCTCGACATCGGCCAGTGCCGCGTCCTTGGAACTGCCGGCGAGAACCATGAAGGGCAGATCGGAATAGCTACCCGGCGGAACATAAGCGACAATGCGCTCGCTTCCGTCGAACCACGGCATTTCCGTGACACCCGGCGCCCTAGATTTGAATGCGTCGTCGAACTGCCGTGGCAGGGTTGTGCCCACGCCGGCATTATCCGGCAGCGCCACCAGCAATTTGCGATCCGGGCCGATGATGGCGAGCCGGGTTGCAGGAGGTAATGCTGCTCGACGCAGGTCCTTGGCGAGCTTGTTCAGGTCCAACCCCGCGACGAGAACGCCGAGTACCCTGCCTTTGCTGTCCTTAACCGGGAAGCTGAAATTCAGCGAGGGTCGGTGGAACACTCGGCCGACCACGTAACCGCCAGTTGAAAAACGCCGCTCGGCCAGTGCTCTCTTGAAATAGGGCCGGTCAGAAATGTCGGTTCCTGGTCGCGTGCTGCTACACCAGATGCGGCCGGCAGGATTGGCGACGCCGATCGCCATGTAAATGTCGATCTGCTTCTGCAGCCGCGACAAAATAAGGCTGCACCGCGCAGTCTCCCCCCCTTGCACGGCCGGTATCTGGGCGAGAGCAGTGAGCAACTGGCGAGCGCCATCGACGATCCGCGCCTGCTCGGCCGCCGCCCGGTGAACCGTCCGGTAGGCGATGGCGGCAACCTCTTCCTGCTCCTCGCGCCGTTCGGAGCGTACCCCCACCACTTCGAGAATGGTGAGTGGAACCATCGCCAGCAGCACGAGCATCGCGAGACGTTGCCCGATCCTCATGCGACCAGCCTTCCGCACAAAGCACGCCCGCTGCCGAACATTGCCGCTCTACACCTTCCACCTTCAGCCAGGGCTTTAGCGGATTAATAACGGCCAAGTCTTGCAAAAGCGTTGCGTCGCAATGCTTTCGCGGGAGAAGGCAATGATCCAAGCGAACGGTTCAGGCGTCAGTTCTGTTGACGTGTTTGTCCCTAGCGTTCGTGCTGCTGGTCTTTCGTTTCATGCCGGTGATGCAACAACTCCGCACGGGATTTGCGTTTCGGGACCTGAGGGGATGGTCTGGTATCGCAGAAAAACGTTACGTCAGCGGTTTGCTGCCGCAGCGAACGCTTCGAGACTGCCCCATCTTGCACGGTGATGGCGCCTTTGCGGCGAAGCATCCGGTACATGGAAGGTTCGGTACCGGACTCCGACTGGGCGTCGATCTATCCGCCTGCCCCGAGTGGGGCCAATTAGTCACGCCGGGGCTAGTGGACGACGGTCCAAAGGACCAAGGCGGCTATGGACAAAGTCGCCCGCTGTGGGAGTCGATCCGGATCTGAGCCTGCATGACGGCAAACCGAACGTCGCACACCTGTGATCGCGCAGGACCAGCCGGCCCGCGGACAGGAAACTTTGCAATTGAAGCTGATGTCGTTGAAGCCTGCTCAATGCTAAGAGGAGCAGAAACAGTTCGGGGCGGCTTGCGCCGCCCCGTACCTGAACTTTCACTAAGAAAGTGGCGCGCCCGGAACGATTCGAACGTCCGACCCTCAGATTCGTAGTCTGATGCTCTATCCAGCTGAGCTACGGGCGCGTTGGAGTGGCGCTGATAGAAGCGACTTTCGGATTGCGCAAGAGCGTTGCGAGCTACTTTTTCAAAAAGTAAGCTCCCTGCATGTTTTTTCGAGCTTTCCTCGCCCCGCTGATCCCCGGATTGCTGATCGCGGGGTGCACCGCTCCCGCGAGCTACCCTTCCCTCCTGCCGCGTGCGGCCGAATCACAGAGCTTGGAGGAGCCCGCGGCCGCAACGGCGGAACCAAGCGCTCCTGATCCAGCGGTAGATGCGAAGGTTGCCGCTGCCTTACGAACGCTGGAAGAGCGCACCAATGCCTTTGACAGTGCGAGCAGCCGTGCCGAGCGGCTGGTAACCGCCGCAAGAGGAGCAGCAGCGGGTAGTGAGGCGTGGCTGGACGCTCACGTGGCACTGGCCGAACTGGATGCGCTGCGCTCGGCGACCTCGGAAATAGCCATTACACTGGATGATCTTGCCAGCGAGCGAGCGCTCTCCCTTGCCCCTGATTACCAGCCGCTCACCAGTGCCGCCGATCGAGTGCGCGCGGCGGTCACCAGCCAGGCAGAACGAATCGCCGCGTTGCAGGCGCGGCTGGCGCCGGCCTGAACCAGAACAACTCTAGATCGGGCGCAGCGCACCGTTCCGCAGATACATGGCTGTGATCGTGATCTCAGTGACACCGCTGCCCACCCGAACGGCAGTCACCTTCGGCGATGGCTTACGCCCGAGCACGAAATCGAGAAGGGTGACCTTGGGGTCGCCGGATGCGCCGCCCCCGTCGGAGCGGTCGGTGCCTCCGTTCCCGCTGACGTCGTGGCGAAAATCGACCGCATAGGTGCCGGGCGAGGATACAGGCATACAAAAGCGAACCGGCCCGCTTGCGGGTGTCGGCACCTCAACGCGCGTCAGCCAGCTCTTCTTCTCGAACCAGCTGGAGGTCGGGCCGCCGAACGTCCGTACCCGCAACTTGCCCGACCGGCTCTTCAGTCCGACCACGTTGACGAGAATCGCGGGTGCGTTTCCAGCCGCGCAGCGTGCCGCATAGGGCCCCAGGATGGCGCCCGGCTGGGCCGCAGCAGGCGCCGCGAGGAAGAGGGAGGCAAGGGCAATCAGCGGTAAGGTCTTCATGTGGCACGATATCGCAGCTGCTGATGGCGCAACCGTGGCGATTCGTCGGCGAAAGAGGACCGCAAAGTGTCCCCGTCGGGATCCTGCCTTCGAGCCCGCTTCATGGCGTCGCGACGTCGGGCGGGACTGGATGAAGGATATGGTGGGCGCTGACGGGTTCGAACCGCCGACCTACTCGGTGTAAACGAGCCGCTCTACCAGCTGAGCTAAGCGCCCCCTCGGGGTGACCGCCCCCTTAAGCGTCCTGCGCGCGCTACACAAGGCTCGTGCAATGCATTGCCCATGTACAGCGCGACGCAGTTTCGCTGGAGGTGCCGCTCAGACCACCGGCAGCCCCAGTGCGCGCGCCATTGAAACGTAGCTGCGCATGGCACCAAGCCCACGCTCCGTCAGCGACATGAAGGCGCGCCGCCGGTCAAAGGGGTCAGGTCGACGTTCGAAAAGGCCAGCCTCGGTTAACCGAGCGATCCAGCGCAGCGCTGTTGTTGGCGCGACGGCGGCGGCAATGCACAGGCTGGATACCGAGACGTGCGCGCGCTCCAGATGGGCTGCATACAAATCCAGCATCGTGTCCCAGGCGGGATCTTCAAACAGGCCCGAGCCGACGTAGCGATCCCGCAGTCGCCGCGCCCGCACGATCTGACGGATGTCGGCGGCCGTGATTGGATGCTCACCGCCTGGCTCCGGCGCAAAGTCGCTTCTAGCGTCCGCCACCAGCCCCGCCAGCGGCTGCTCTTCATGCTTCGACAGGCGCGCAAGCACGTCAGCGATTCGGGCGACTTCGGCATTCAGCTTCGCCAGCCGAGCCGCCTCGTTCTCGCTGATCCGGTCATGCAGAGCCAGGTTGGAGACGCCCTGCGCAGTGGCAATCGCCCCGATCCAATCCGAGGGCGCAGGATCACAGAGAATCTGGTGACGGGAAAGCATCAACCCGGCAGCGGCCACATCGATCTGTTCCGAAGCGATCGCTACCACCATCGGCAAGTCGCGGCCGGCGGCCAGACCGTCGAGCCGGGACAAGGACCTGGCGAGATCATCATCCGAAGCAGAACGGGCGTCGATTACGATCAACGGCCGGGACGCAATGTCCGCGATCCGCTTAACAGCATCACCAAGCGGCGCCGAGGTAACGATGCGACCGCCGGCAAGCGCGACCGCAGCGGCAGCCCCTGCCCCGCCGGTTTCATCCTCCCCCGCCCCATTGATCAGCACGGCATCAAACCGTGAGTTCAATTGAGCCTGATATTCTCGTTCAATCAAATGCATGCATCACTCCGATCCGCGATCGAACCCAAGTGTTTACCATTATCGGTCTATCAGTTGTCTAACATCCGAAATGGCACGGTATACATGCCGAATTGATTTTCACATCCAAATTGGACCAGCGCGGATTAATCTAAGGATTTGACGATCTCTTCGACCATCTTTTTGGCATCCGCGAGGAGCATCATGGTGTTGTCGCGATAGAAGACCTCATTGTCGACGCCGGCATACCCAACCCCGCCCATAGAGCGTTTCACAAAGAGAACAGTCTTGGCCTTTTCGACATCAAGGACGGGCATTCCATAGATGGGTGACGACTTATCCGTCTTTGCAGCCGGGTTGGTCACGTCGTTTGCACCGATGACGAAGGCCACGTCGGTTTGCGAAAATTCGGAGTTGATGTCTTCCAACTCGAACACTTCGTCATAGGGGACGTTCGCCTCTGCCAGCAGCACGTTCATGTGACCCGGCATACGGCCCGCCACGGGGTGAATGGCATATTTTACGCGAACGCCATGCTCCTTCAGCTTGTCTCCCATCTCACGCAGGGCGTGCTGCGCCTGAGCTACCGCCATGCCATAGCCGGGCACGATGATGACCTGTTCGGCCTGGCTCATCAGAAACGCGGCGTCTTCAGCAGAGCCACGCTTCCACGGGCGATCGATCTTCGCCGCACCGCCGCCGCTTGGCCCCGCTTCGGCGCCGAAACCGCCAGCGATGACGCTGATGAAGCTGCGGTTCATGGCGCGGCACATGATGTAGCTGAGGATCGCGCCCGACGAACCCACCAGCGCGCCGGTGATGATCATCGCGGTGTTGTGCAGCGTGAAGCCCATCGCCGCCGCTGCCCAGCCGGAATAGCTGTTCAGCATGGAAACGACGACCGGCATGTCTGCGCCGCCGATCGGGATGATCAGCAGGAAGCCGATGGCAAAGGAAAGCGCGACGACGATCCAGAAATCGAGTGGCGACTGCGTCAGCCAGAAAGAGAAGGAGAACCAGGCGATCATCAGCGCCACGCCAAGGTTGATCGCATGGCGCGCCGGCAACATGATCGGTGCGCCGCCCATGTTGCCGTTCAGCTTCAGGAAGGCGATGACGGAGCCGGAGAAGGTGATCGCACCGATGGCGACGCCCAGGATCATCTCGATCCGGCTCACACCGTGAATGGCGGCAAACGGCGCGCCGATCAGCGGCGTGACGACATCGGCGATGCCGAACGCCACCGGGTTTAGGAAAGCGGCGATGGCAACCAGCACCGCGGCCATGCCGACAAGGCTGTGAAATGCGGCAACCAGCTGCGGCATGGCCGTCATGGCGATGCGCCGTGCCGTGACGATACCGATTACGGCACCGATGCCAATGGCGGCCAGGATCTGGAACACTGCCAGCGAATCAACCCGCTGCAACAGCGCCGCATAGTCGTAGCCAGCGACTTCACCCACCGCGAGAACGGGCGTTACCGGAACGTGAGTGGCAAGCGTCGTGACCACGGCGATGGCCATGCCGATCATGCCGTAGCGATTGCCGCGACGGCTGCTTTCGGGGCTGGAAAGGCCTCGAAGGGCGAGAATGAAGCACACGCCCGATATCAGGTAGGCGAGCGCTACCCAGGGATTGTCCGCGACGTGTTCCACTATCCTCTTCCCCCTATCCGTCTTCCGGCGAGCGCCGGATCACCCTTTTGCGGGCGCCACTTCGCGTTCCCCGGCCGGTGCCGGGCAACGCCAGCGATCAGTGCTTGGCCGCTGCGGGCCGTTCCTTCTTCTTGTACATCGCCAGCATGCGCTGGGTGACGGCGAAACCGCCAAAGATATTGATGCTGGCGAGCACGACGCCCAGCAGGCCGAGCCACTTGGCACTCGCCGAGCCGCTTGCGGCCGCAGCGATCAATGCACCGACGATGATGACGCTGGAGATCGCATTGGTAACCGCCATCAGCGGCGTGTGGAGCGCCGGGGTGACCGACCAAACCACGAAATAGCCGACGAAACACGCCAGCACGAAGATCGACAGGATCGCGATGAAGCTCAACTTCCCCTCCTCACACGACGCGAATGTTGAGAAAGTTGAGACACCCGCGCGCTTTTTCTTCTTGCGCCTCAACTTTCGCCGCCCGCCGATCATCCCTGTGACCTAATGGCGGCGTGTAGGACAGCATCAGGCGGTCAACAGCCGTTGATTGACGACCTTGCCGTCCCGGGTCAGCCGAACCGCGTCACCGATTTCCTCGTCCAGCACCGGCCTGCCCTGTTCCTTGTCCCAGAAGGCGGACAGGAAGTTGAACAGATTGCGCGAGAACAAGGCCGAAGCGTCTGCCGCGAGGCGCGAGGGCACGTTGCGATGGCCGACAATCTTGACGCCGTGCTTCACGACGATTTCGCCGGCGACAGAACCCTCGACATTGCCGCCCTGCTCCACCGCAAGGTCAACGATGACGCTGCCCGGCCGCATGGTTGCGATTTGCGCATCGCTGATCAGGCGCGGCGCAGCGCGACCCGGGATCAGCGCGGTGGTGATGACGATATCCTGCTTGGCGATGTGCCCGGAAACCAGCTCGGCCTGCGCCTTCTGATATTCCTCACTCATCTCCGTGGCATAGCCACCGGAGCCTTCGCCTTCGATCCCGGCGACGTTCTCAACGAAGATCGGCTTGGCGCCGAGCGACATGATCTGCTCCTTGGTCGCGGAGCGCACGTCGGTAGCGGAAACCTGAGCACCCAGGCGGCGTGCGGTGGCGATCGCCTGCAGCCCGGCAACGCCGACGCCCATCACGAACACCTTGGCCGCCGAAACGGTGCCGGCCGCGGTCATCATCATCGGGAAGGCTCGGCCATATTCGGCCGCGGCATCCAGCACCGCCTTGTAGCCTGACAGGTTCGACTGCGAAGACAGGATGTCCATGGACTGAGCGCGAGTGATGCGCGGCATGAACTCCATGGCCAGGGCCTCCAACCCGGCGGATGCATAGGCATCCACCCGTGCCCGATCCCCGAAGGGATTCAGTCCGGCAGCCACCCAGGCGCCGGGCTTCGCACCGGCCAGCGAGGCCGGATCGGGCCCCTGTACGCCCAGGATGATATCCGCCCCGGCAATGGTGCCGGCGCGATCGCCGACTGTCGCCCCGGCATCGCGATACGCCTCATCGGCGATCGAGGCCCCGGCCCCTGCTCCTGATTCGACGGCCAGATCTGCGCCCAGCTGAATGAACTTCTTCACCGTTTCCGGTGTCGCCGCCACTCGCCGCTCGCCGTCCGCCCCCTCCTTAAGGACAGCGATCTTCATGGCTCAAGCAATCAACCAGACGACAAGGGCAGCCAGCAGCAAGCAGGCCAGCGTTCCCCACTTCAGCATTCCCATCACGCGGCCGTAGGTAGCGGCATGCGCCTTCATGTCTCCGCCGGTCGTACCATGGTCAGCCATAGCCATCCTCTTTCCCAAAAAGCTTTGTGTAGCGTCTTAGTCCGCTCGACGGCCACCCCTCAAGCCTGCTTAAGCCTGCTTTTACTTGCACGCGCTAAAGCAGGACACGGGATGGGACAGGACCAAAGATGACGCGCAACGGCCAGCGCTTGCTGATGCTGATCGACGACGAGCCTGCGCAGCGGCGGCTGGTGGCGGCGCTCGCCGCGCGTGGGGGATGGCGCACGATCTTCGCTGGCGATGCGGAAACTGCCATCGCCACGTTGGGTACGCAGGACGGGATGCGCCTCGACGCGATCCTGTTCGATCACTGGGGCGAGGATGCGGACGCCTCCACCTTGATCGCGGAACTGCGCGTCCGGCGGCCGGCTCTTCCGGTTCTGGTGGTGACAGCCAATGGTTCGGTCGCCCATGCGGTAAATGCCATGCGGGCGGGCGCGACCGATTTCCTGGTAAAGCCGCTCGCCCCCGAACGCCTGTTGCAGGCGCTGGATGCGGCGGTCGAGGGCACCGCGGCCGGCGAACTGCGGCCGCTGACGGAAAAGATCCCGGCGATGCTCGGCTTTGACGAGATCGTCGGATCGGAGCCGCAGTTTCGCGCGGCCCTGGCCATCGCCGCGAAGGCGGCCCGCGCGCGCGTTGCCGTGCTGATCGAGGGCGAAAGCGGCGTTGGCAAGGAAGTGGTGGCGGAAGCCGTTCATGCCGCCAGCCCGCGCGCCAAAAAGCCAATGCTGACGGTGAATTGCGGCGCGCTGCCGGCAAATCTGATCGACAGCGAGCTGTTCGGCCACGAGCCGGGCGCCTTCCCCGGCGCCTTCGACCGCAAGGTGGGCAAGTTTGTTGAGGCGGATGGCGGCACTCTGTTCATCGACGAGATCGCCGAATTGCCGCTCGAAACGCAGGATCGGCTGCACACCGCCATGCAGACGGGGCTGATCCAGCCGTTGGGCGGCCGGCATGCCCGCGAAGTGGACGTGCGGGTGATCGCCGCCACTAACAAAAGGCTTTCCGAGGAGGTCGAGGCAGGGCGGTTCCGGGAAGATCTGTTCTTCCGTCTCAACATCGTTCCCGTGACGATTCCTCCCCTGCGGGATCGCGCGCAGGACATTCCGGCGCTGGCGCGGCACCTGCTCGCGCGAATCGCGCTCCAGCCCGGGCTTCGGCAGCTTGGCATTACCGATGACGCGCTGGCGCTGCTGGTCGATTATGACTGGCCGGGCAATGTTCGCCAGTTGCAGAATGCCCTCTTCCGTGCCGCGGTACTGTGCGAGGGCGACGCCCTGACGCGCACCGATTTCCCGCAGATCGCAACCCTGAACGCACGCAGGGTCCGCGCGCCGCAACCACAGCATATGTCGACATCCGGCGGGGTGACGCTGTTCCACCCGGACGGCAACTTGCGCGCGCTGCACGAGATCGAGGCAGACGTGATCCGGCTGGCGATCGGGCATTATCGGGGGCGGATGACGGAAGTGGCCCGCCGCCTCGGCATTGGCCGCTCCACGCTCTATCGCAAGCTCAGCGAACTGGGGATCGACAGCGCGGCGTAAAGGAATGATGCGAGCATAGCCCCGCATTCGCTTCCGAGCCGACCGGTCCCTTACTGCTCGAGATCGTGGCCGAAGGTGGCCCAATCCGCCTTGCCGGGCGGGAGATCGGGCATGTCCGTGAAACCGCCCGACGCAGCGCCCGTCCCTTCTTCCGGCTCCGTGCGCCGGCCATGCAGATAGGCCTTGGCGATCAGGTTGGCGGAAATCGGCGCCGTGATGAACAGGAACAGGGCGATCAGCAGCTCGTGCGCCGTCCACGTCTGGCCGTGCAGCGGGAAATACACCACCGACGCGAAAAGGCAGCTACCCACCCCAAGAGTGGTCGCCTTGGTGGGGCCGTGCAGACGGCTCATCAACGAGGGCAGCTTCACCAGCCCCCAGCTTCCGATCAGAGCGAACGCGCCGCCGAGCAGGAGAAGCCCTGCGATCAGGGCATCGGCGAAGACCATCATGCCGTTCATTCCACGACATCGCCGCGCAACAGGAACTTGGAATAGGCAGCCGTCCCGACGAACCCCACCATTGCGAGCAGGAGCGCGGCCTCGAAATAGATCGTCGTGGACTGTTTGATGCCGAACAGGATGATGAAGGCGATGGCGTTGATGACCATCGTGTCGAGCGCGAGGATGCGGTCCGCGGCGGTTGGACCGCGAAACAGCCGCAGGAGGCACAGCAATGTCGCTGCGGCGACACACGCCATCGCACCGGCAAGCGCGAAGGCAATCATCGGAAGATTTCCATCAGGCGCCGCTCATAGCGTGACTTGATATGGGCGATCTCGGCCTCGGGATCGGCAACGTCGAGAGCATGAACCAGCAAGTAACGGCCATCGGTCGAGATATCGGCGGAGACAGTGCCGGGCGTCAGGCTGATCGTGCCGGCGAGCAGCGTGATCGCCTCCGCCGAATCGAGATCCAGCGGGACTGCTAGCCAGCAGGTTCGCAAATCCCGGCTGCGGCGAAAGATGATCAGGTGTGCAACATGAAAATTGGCAACGATGATGTCGCGGATAACCAGAAGCAGAAAGGCGAGAAGCGGCAGCCTCCACCGCATCATTGGCCGATCGGGCCAGAAGGCCGCGGTGTAAAGCGGCACGATGATGGCGAAGAGGCTGCCGAGCATCAATCCGCCGACGCTGATCGCGTTCAGCATCAGCAGCCAGATGAGGAGGAGCAGCGCGCTGAGCCCTGGGTGCGGAAGGATGCGCCTCATGCGCCGGTTCCCGGGCGCGCAGGAAGGACAGCGCCGATATAGGCGGCCGTGCTGAAGATCTGCCTGCTGGTGGCCTCCATATAGGCGGTGACCGGGCCAGCGCCGATTGTCAGCATCCCCAGCAAGGCGAGCAGAAAGCCAGCCGGGGCAGCTTCCAACAGAGCGGGAGGTGTACGCTCGACCGCGGGTTGCTGGCCCGTGCCGCGCTTCCAGAACAAGGTGCTGCCGCCACGCGCAAGCGCGATCACCGCCACCAGGCTGGTGCCAAGGATAACCGCCCAGATTGCCGGCCACCATGCCGAGCGGAGCGCCGCATCGAGGATGAAAAGCTTGCCGATGAAGCCGGAAAGCGGCGGAAGCCCGGCCAGCGCCACGCCGGCGGCGAGGAACAGGAATGCCACCAGCTGCCGCCCTTGATAAGCGCCGGTGCTGACGATCGAATCACCCTCTGCGCCCCGCCAGCGCATGACCAGATCGGCGACCAGGAACAGCAAGGCCGCCGCTATTGTCGTGTGTGGCAAATAGTAGAGTGCCGCTGCCATCGCACCCTCTTCGAACAGGGCCACGGCGGTCAGCAGGATCGCGGTTGAGCCGATCAGCCCGAACGCCGCCATCGAGCGCAGATGTCGCGCCGCCACAAACCCTGCGAAACCGAGGATCATCGTGGCTAGTGCCGCGGGAACCATGTACCTGCCCGCAGCGCCCGCGAAGATCAGCGGGCCGGTGCGAATGATGGCGTAGGCGCCCACCTTGGTCATGATCGCGAACAGCGCCGCAACGGCCGGCGCCGCGCCCGCATAGGCGCGGGGAAGCCAGAGGTGGAGCGGCAGCAGCGCGGCCTTCAGCGCGAATACCGCCATCAGCAGCATCCCGCCGGCGCGGAACAGGCCTTGGTCCCCCGCCCCCAAAGCTGCCCCGCGAACCGCCATATCGGCCATGTTGAGCGTACCGGTGATGCCGTACAGCAGCCCAAGCGCGATCAGAAACAGCGTCGAGCCGACCAGGTTCACGATCACATATTGAACGCCCGCGGTCAGCCGCCGCGCGCCCTGTCCATGCAGAAGCAGTCCATAGGAAGCGATCAGCAGCACCTCGAAAAACACGAACAGGTTGAAGAGGTCACCTGTCAGAAACGCGCCGTTGATCCCAAGCAGCTGAAACTGGAACAGCGGATGGAAGTGCCACCCGCGGCGGTCGAGGCCAGTAAGCGTGGCATGCACGCCCACGGCCAGAGCCAGTGCCGCGGTGAGAACCAGCATCATCGCCGCGAGCCGGTCGAGTACCAGAACGATACCGAACGGGGCCGGCCAGTCGCCGAGGGCGTAGACCGACACCTCCCCCGTCGTGGCGCGAACCAGCAGCGCCACGCCAATGACCAGCAGCACAGCCGTCGCGCCAATCGACATGCCAGCCCCGATCCAGCGCCGCCGCCGCCGGAACAGCAAGGTGGCGACGCCGGCGAAGGCAGGGAGCAGCACCGGCGCGGCAATCAGCGCGCTCATGCGCGATGTTCCCGGTCGAGCAGTTCGGGATCAGGCTCGCCATCGACCTGATCGGTTCCGGTTTCCAGAAAGGTCCGCAGTGCCAGCACAAGGGCAAGGGCGGTCATGCCGAACGAGATCACGATCGCCGTCAGCACGAGCGCCTGCGGCAGTGGATCGGTATAAGCGGCGGCGTTTTTGTCGAAGATCGGCGGGCGGCCGACCACCAGACGCCCCATGGCGAACAGGAAAAGGTTGATCGCATAGGACATCATGGCGAGGCCGATCACCACCGGGAAGGTCCGTCCCCGCAGGCAAAGGTAGATGCCGGCCGCCGTCAGCGCCGCGATGGCGGTGGCGACGAGAAATTCGATGCTCACCCCTTCGCACCCCGTAGCTTTGCAGGATCGATGTCCATCGGGCCATCGTCCTCGGACGGCTCCTTCTGCGCGCGCTGCGCAATGTGGCTGAGCTCGGCCAGCGCAAGCATCACGGCGCCAATCACGGCCAAGGCGACCCCGATGTCGAACAGCATCGCGGTCGCCAGTTCAAAGGTGCCGATGACCGGCAGCGTCACATAGCCGAACGCACTGGTGAACAGGGGCGCACCGAACAGCAGTGACCCCAATCCGGTAAGCGCCGCGATGATCACGCCAAAGCCAATCAGCGCATGCTCGTCGATTTGCCGGCGCTGGTCGGCCCACTCGAAGCCGGACGCCATATATTGCATCAGCAGCGCGATTGACACGATCAATCCCGCAATGAAGCCGCCACCGGGCGCATTGTGGCCCCGCAGGAAGATGTAGAGGCCGACCATCATCGCCAGCGGCAACAGGAGCCGGGCGGCTACAGCGAACATCATCGGGTGACGCTCTGGCGAGCGTGGCAGATCCGCCACCCACATTCGCAGCCGCTGGCCCGCCACGCCGCGGGCGGCTGGCTGAAGCAGCGCAAAAATGGTGAGCGCCGCGATACCAAGAACGGTGATCTCACCAAAGGTGTCAAAGGCGCGAAAGTCCACCAGCGTGACATTGACGACATTGGTGCCGCCGCCACCGGAATAGCTATGCGCCCAATGATAAGAGGAGATCGGATCGTTGGGCTGGCGCGTCATCACCGCCCAGGCGGCGAGACCAGTCGCAGATCCACCGGCAAGCGCAAGCAAGAGGTTGCGCCCGCGTTCGGCCCTGCTCGAAATCTGTACAGGCTGCTTCGGAAGCAGATTGAGCGCGAGCAACAGCAGCAGGATGGTGACCACCTCGACCGAAATCTGCGTAAGGGCGAGGTCCGGTGCCGACAGGTAGATGAAGGCGAGCGAGACCACGAGGCCAACGACGCTGATGTAGATGAGCGTGAGGAAGCGCTGCCGGGGCATCAACGCGACCGCCGCCGTGGCGGCGAGCAAAAGCACCCAGGCGACGATCGCCACTGGCGGGGCGGGAAGCAGCGGGCGCGTGCCAGGCGCATATCCACCATACCACATCGCCTCGACCGCGATAGCGACCGCCAGCATGAACATGAGCGCGAGTTGTCGCTGCAGGGAGCCATTGTGGACGGTGTCACTGATCCGGCGCGCAATACGGACGGTTTGTTCGATGGCCGCTTCGAACAGACGCTTCGCGTCTGGCAGGGCGAGCCGGTTCCACACCGCTTCGAGCGGTGCGTGCCGCCACAGCATGAACCCGCCCACAACGATCGCCACCACGCTCATCGCCAGGGCCGGAGTCGGCCCATGCCATAAGGCAGGATGGAATTCTGGCGCGGTTCCGCCCGTGATATCGGCCGCAGCCGGAATGATCAGCCAACCCGTCAGCATCGCCGGAAACAGACCGACGAGCACGCTCAACGCAACGAGCAACGCGGAAGGGCTCCATAGTCCGAACGGCGGATCATGAGGTTGTGCAGGATAATCGTCGCGAGGCGGCCCGAGATAAAGCCGCACGATGAACCGCAGCGAGTAAGCAACCGAGAATGTCGCCCCCAAAAGGGCCAGCGCCGGTATCAGCCAGTGCAGCCCGCCCCAGCTGGTATGCGCCGCCTCCTCGAGCATCATTTCCTTCGAAAGGAAGCCGCCCAGTGGCGGAAGGCCAGCCATGCCGGCGGCGGCAACGATGCCGAGCGCGGACGTGACCGGCATCAACCGCGCCAGCCCGCCGAGACGGCGAATGTCCCGCGTTCCCGCTTCATGATCGACAATGCCGGCGTTCATGAAGAGCGCGGCCTTGAAGAGCGAATGGTTCAACAGATGAAAAATGCCGGCGAGCGCGGCGGCCGGCGTGCCGAAGCCAAACAGCATCGTCATCAGGCCAAGCTGGCTAACCGTGGAGTAAGCAAGGATTGCCTTCAGATCCTGCTTGAACAGCGCGATCGCGGCCCCCGCCACCATGGTGACAAGGCCGGTCGTGGCGACAAGATAGAACCACCATTCCGTGCCAGAGAGCACAGGCCACAAACGCGCCAGCAGGAACACCCCCGCTTTCACCATCGTGGCCGAATGAAGATAGGCGCTTACCGGCGTTGGCGCAGCCATCGCGTGCGGCAGCCAGAAATGGAACGGAAATTGCGCCGATTTGGTAAAGCAACCCAGCAGGATCAGTATCAGTGCCACCGGGTAAAGCGGAGAAGCGCGGACGATTTCGCCCCGGGCAAGGATGTCGGTCAGTTCTTGAGATCCGGCGATATGACCGAGCAGCAGGAGCCCGCCGATCAGCGCGAGCCCCCCCCCGCCGGTTACCGCCAGCGCCATTCGGGCGCCCTGCCGTCCCTCTACGGCATCGCGGCGAAAGCCGATCAGCAGGAACGAGGAAAGGCTGGTCAGTTCCCAAAAAACGAGAAGCAGCAGGACGTTGCCGGAAAGCGCAATCCCCAGCATCGCGCCCTGGAAGAACAGAAGCAGAGATAGGAACCGACCCATCGGCTCGTCTGCCGGCAAGTAGAAACGGGCATAGCAGACGATGAGCAAGCCGATGCCCAGGATCAGGCCCGCAAACAGCAACCCGAGAGCATCGAGACGCAAGGTGAAGCTCAGGTCGAGCGCGGGCACCCACGAATGGCGGATCTGCTCGGGAACGCCCGCGACCACGCCGGGGGCCATGAACAATAACAAACCGAGAGCGGCCACGACATGGACGACGGCGATGCCGGCCTGAAAGTTTCGGCTCGCCCGCGGCAGTGAGGCCAGCCAGGCGCACCCCAGGAACGGGAGCAAGGCAAGCAGGATCAGGTGCAAACCGGGCCCCCGACAAGCAGCGCCGCCGCTGGTGGGCCGACGCGCAGGAGGCGGCCAGCGACTGTCGGTAAAAAGCGAATGCGGATCATCGGGGCACGGCTCTCCGGCGCTGGCGGCCCGACCAACGCACGACCTGCTCACCCCGACGCTGAAGCGAGCACCCCGGATGGTTATTGCGTTCTGAGCGCCGCGACGCAAGCGGAAGGTCGTCGAAGCTGAGCTGCTGCGCCGCCTTCGCAGGCGGCAGAGCGGCCGCTCAACGCACACCGCCCGCACCGGTCAGGGCGCGGGCGATTACTACGGGAGCGGCGAGCGCGCGGGTGGCCGCGCCCTCCCCGCCCGGCTTGTCCTAAAACTCGTTCCAGTCGTCATCCTGTGGCCTGGTGAGGGCGGAGATGGCGGCGGGTGCGAGGGGTTTGACGGGCGAGACATAGGCGCTGCTGCGCGGCTTTGGCTTCATCGCCTCGACCTGGGCGTGGATCGAGCGGCGGGCGCGATCGTCGACCTTGAAGCGGGCGGCCTGTTCGCTGAGCGCCTGAACCTCGCTGGTGAGGTTGCGGGCGGCAGCGGAGGTTTCCTCAACCATGGCGGCGTTCTGCTGGGTGGACTGATCCATGGTGCCGACCGCGGCCGAGATCTGGGTGATGGCAGAGGATTGCGCCTGATTGTCAGCTGCCATGGTCGCGAGCAGCTCGTGGACCTGGCCGACGTCGCCGGAGATGTCGGCCAGCGCGCCATCCACCTTTTGCACCATCTCCACCGCGCACACGATGTCGCTCTGGGTCACGGTGAGCTGATCGCGGGCGCGTTTGGCCTCTTCCTCGGCACGCATGGCCAGCGCCGAGACGAGATCGGCCACCACCGCAAAGCCGCGGCCTGCGTCGCCGGCACGCCCGGCCTCCACCGCGGCGTTCATCGCCAGAACGCGCGTCTGGAACGCGATCTTGTCCAATCCTTCGATCACGCTGTCGATGCCTTTGGCGCTTTCCGACACCCGGCCCATCGCCTGAACCGCCTGATCGGCCACTGAACGGCCACCGATCGCGAAATCTGGTCAAGCGACCCATCGACCCTCTGAACGGCGCCAACTGCAACCACAACTTCGTCCTGAGTCACGGTTAGTTGCTCGCGGGCGCGTCGCGCCTCCTCCTCGGCCCGCATCGCGAGCGCAGAGACGAGATCGGCAACCACCGCAAATCCGCGGCCAGCCTCACCGGCCCTCCCCGCTTCCACGGCCGCATTCATGGCGAGCACGCGGGTCTGGAACGCGATCTTGTCGAGGCCCTCGATCACCGTGTCGATGCCCTTGGCGCTCTCGGCCACCCGCGTCATCGCCTGAACGGCTTCGTCCACGGTTTCGCGCCCGGTCGCCACGGCTTCCGTCGCTCCGCCCGCCCGCACGACGGTCGCCGATGCCGCGGAGGCAGTGCTGGCGGCACGTTCGGTCATTTGCGTGATGGCCGCCGACGTCTCTTCCAGGCTGGCCGCATTGCTCTCCGTGCGCCGGGCAAGATCTTCCGAAGCGCTGGCGATCTCGTTGGAGCCGGTGCGGATGGCATCGGTGCTCATACGCACCGCGGCGACCAGTTCGCGCAGCTTGGCGAGCGCGGCATTGAAGTTCTGGGCCAGCGACCGGTATTCTGCAGGAACATCCGCGGGAACATCGACCGTGAGGTCTCCGGTCGACAGGCCCGATAGTGAATGCGACAGCAGCGACATCATCCGCTCGCGACCTGCCTCGGCCGCGGCATTGCTCGCTTCTGCCGCTTTGCGCGCCAGCAACGCGTCGCGGAAGTTTTCCAGCGCCTGCGCCATGCGGCCGATCTCGTCACCGCGGCCAATGCCCGGGATGGCGGTGTCGGTTCCGCCAGCGGCCAGCGTCTGCATGGCCCGGTTCATCTGGGTCAATGGTCGGAACATCGCACGGGTCAAGAACAGCGAGACGATGGTGGCGATCAGAGCGATGATGAAGGCCGCCACTGCCATGGACGTCCGCACGCTCTTGATGGCGCTCAGCACCTCTTCCTTCGGGATGCCGACGTACAGGATGCCAATGACGTTGCCGGAATCGTCGCGGATCGGATCATAGGCGGTAAAATAAGGCTGTCCGAGAATGTCGGCCTCACCGCGGAACGGCTTGCCTTCGCCCAGGACCATGTCCCGCGCCTGCCCCGCCGCAAGCGGCGTGCCGACAGCACGCGTGCCATCGGCCTTGATCACGTTCGTCGAAACCCGCTGATCGCCGCTGAAGATGGTCGCCGTTCCGCCAACCAGCCGCTTCACCTCGTCCACCGGCGCAGACCAGCCATTGAGCAGGCGATTGCCAACGTAAAGCTTGTCGCCCTCCCGTCGAAAGCTGCTCCCCTGTTGGCGCAACACGCTCCAGGCGACGCGCATGTTTGTTTCCTGTCGCTCGGCAGCAACCCGCTGAGCATCGGACGTCAACGTCCTGTCACTTACAAGGAAAGTCGCGATCGCCAGGACGATCAGCGAAAGGATCGTGATAAAGGTGGTTTTGGTTGCGAGGGGCAGTTTGCCGATTCCGCCGGTCATGTTCAGCACCATTCTGTTTGACGCCGCACGCGCAGCGCTTTGAAGGCATTATAGAAAACAGTTGGTCGGCAGGTCGGCGGCGGGCGGATGATCGTCTACACGCCCAGGGGTGATGGTGCGCCACGCGCGCACGTTCGCTAGCGCGGATGACCAGAGGAGCCCGCCGGCTGAAACGAGCCCAACGCCTTGCTCAGGCGTGTTCAGGCCTCGGCGGAAGCCATCGCCTCCGGGATCAGGCGCTGTAGTTCCGAGATAGACTCCGCGGCGCTGCGATGATGCACGAAGATACCGCCCGCTCCCGTCCACAAGTCGCGATATTTCAGCGTGTCGTCGACAAGGATGTCGCCCTCGCGCGCATGGCGTCGCTTGTCCGCCGCCAGGCAGGTGATGATCCGGGTGCCGGGGAAGTGCTCGGCTGCCCAGCGCACCTTTTGCGGCGCCGCCCAGTTGCCACGCGGCAAGCCGGTCAGGATGATCGGATCAAGGTGGCGTACCGCGTCGAATAGCGCGACAGCATCCGGCATCAGCGGCAGCGATCCATAGAAATCGGAATGACGCGCCAGTCGCTTCCAAAACTCCCCCAGGCCGAACCGCTTTTCGAACTGGCGAGGCGGCAAGCCGAGCAATTCGGTGGCAGCCCGGTCGAAATCGGCCAGCACGCCGTCGCAATCGAGATAAAGCTGCATCGGTCAAAACCTCGCGGGTTGAAGGCGGATCGGGACGAGTTCAGCCAGGGGCTGCCAGCCGAACCGGGCGATCACATCATTGCTTTCCACCGGCCGGCGCCCTCGTTTCCGGTCCAGCGACCATGTCACATGATACGTGCCCCCGTCCCCACGCTCCGTGGTGCCAGCGATCGCGACGATCAGCGCCTGCACACCGGCGCCATCGTCGATCTCACCGACGATCTCCCCTCGAGTTTCCGTGGGCAGCGGCGTCCCATCCTCGACGCCGAAGCGAAGGGTCACATGATGAGCGATGACGTCGGGAAAGCGTGGCGTAAACCGCTCCAGCAATCGCTCCCGCTCATCCGCGCCAAGTATCCAGCCTGTCACCCAATGTCGTGGCATACCGTTCTCAACACCCATGCAAGCACCCGTATCCGGCACGCTGATGACGAGGCGAGGTTGAAACCGGGAGCGCCGAGCCAGGGCCAGTGGCCCCCAAACTAGCTCAGGCGCAAAGCCAGCGAGAATTGATCAAAAGTCATCGGCAAAGACATCGGGTCGATCTTCGTTCCCGGCGGCAAGGCAAAACGCCTGCGCGACAGCAGCGCCATCAGCGTATCGCTGGCGAGTAGCAGGACCAGATTCTTCGCGGGGCATTCGCCTGGTCCGCCGCTGAACGGGATGAGTGGCCAGTCTGCCGCTTTCCCCTCCAACCACACGTCCGGTGCAAATCGGTCTGCGAATGGCAAACGCTCGTTGTCCCGATGGAGGAAAGGCACGTGGATCAGCACACCAGTGCCTTCGGGCATCCGCTTTCCAGCGCGAGATCGTTGAGCGTCCGCCGCTCTGCGCGGTCGGATCCTCGCGAAATCAACGAACCTTCCGGTTCGAAATGGGCGAGCGTCGCGTGTTTCTCGCTGCTGTCGCTTTCGAATGGTACCGGCGTTTGCGCCAGCACGCGCCGTACCTCGTCGGCGGACAGGAGCACCGCCTGCTCACGCCCGGGCAGGCGCAGCATCACGAGGCCCGCACCATGGCGTCTGCGGATCTCCTGCAGCAATCTCACGGCACGGCCTTCGAGACCGGTCGCCTGGAGCAGCCTGACGACCCAAGGCCGCCGGACCATGATTCCCTTTGCCAGCAGCGGTCCGCCGGCAATCACCAGAACGGCTGCCGTTTCCAGAAGCGAAAGCCGAGGCAAGGCGGGCGCAGATGTCTTGGCCATGCCGCTCTCAACTCATGGGAGCGACTTCGTTGTTCTGGGCGAAGCTATTTGGAGCCGAGGCCACAATCGCGCTCGGGCTTAGCGTGTCAGTTCAGAGGCTGTTCGAGGAACGGGCCCTGACGTGGACCTTTACAATAACGGCAGTGCGCGACGGCGCACCAGCTCGCGCGCGAGTACGGCCTGAGTACCGCGGGTCATCACTGGGGGAGTTAACCGCCATCTGCGGCAATCAACGCGTGGCTACCGCCGTGGCGGTGGTCAGCGGAGGCTCGAAGCTGCCGGGGAAGCTTCGTGCACTATCTGTGACAAGTTGGAAATGGTGGAGCCGAGGGGGATCGAACCCCTGACCTTCGCAATGCCATTGCGACGCTCTCCCAGCTGAGCTACGGCCCCATTCCGTTGGGAAGGCGCCCACTAACGGGGCGCTTCAGGCTTGGCAAGCGGCGTTTTCACGGCCGCCTGCCGAAACCCGAAATTTTTTCGACGATCAGTTATTCTCGTCGTCGTCGTTGGACGTTTCCACACCCAGATCGTCGTCGCCGCCGAGATCAACCTCGTCGTCAGCGCTGGGCTCCTCGTCCTCGTCCGCGACCAGATCGGTATCGTCGTCACCAGCAAGGTCGCTGTCCGCGGCCTGCTTCTCGGACTTGCTCGCCTCGAAGGGAAGCGGCTGCTTCGACTTCAGGATCGGTTCGGGCTCCCAGGCGAAGCCGCATTCGATGCAGGTGACGGGCTCGTCCTTCTGCAGGTCGTAGAAACGCGTCGCGCATTTCGGGCACGTCCGCTTCGTGCCCCATTCCGGCTTGATCATGCCGTCTCGTGCCTTTCGGATGGATGGATCAACAGGTTCAGAAAGCCTGAGCCTGCGAAGTGGTGGGCGCCTTGCCATAGCGCAACCCCGCTGGCAAGGCGCGGCGCGCAATGGCGCATCCCCTCCCCCGCTCCGTCACGGTCCATCCCGCATCCCGCTTGCAGGGGCGGATCCGCGTCCCCGGTGATAAGTCGATCAGCCATCGCGCCCTAATGCTGTCGGCACTAGCCGTGGGGGAAAGCCGCATCGAAGGCCTCCTCGAGGGGGAGGACGTGCTGGCCACGGCGGCTGCCATGCGCGCAATGGGCGCGACAATCATACGCAGCGACGACGGTATCTGGCGCGTGCATGGCGTCGGCGTAGGCGGACTGCTGCAGCCCGAAACCGCGCTCGACATGGGCAATTCAGGCACCTCGACACGGCTGCTGATGGGGTTGGTTGCCAGCCATCCGATCACTGCTACCTTCGTCGGTGACGCCTCCTTGTCGTCGCGTCCGATGAAGCGCGTCATCGATCCGCTTTCTACCATGGGTGCCGAGATCACGGCCTCGCCCGGCGGCCGCCTGCCGCTCATGGTGCGGGGCCTCTGCCCGGCCGTGCCGATCACTTACACCTTGCCGGTCGCTTCGGCGCAGGTGAAATCCGCGGTGCTGCTCGCCGGGCTCAACACCCCCGGCATCACTCGCGTGATCGAGCCAATCGCCACGCGCGATCACAGCGAACGGATGCTGGAGGGGTTTGGCGCGAACATCTCGGTAGAGGTGAATAAAGGCGGCCGGACGATCTCCATCGTCGGCGAGGCCGATCTGAAACCGCAGTCCATCGTCGTGCCGGGCGACCCCTCCTCGGCGGCCTTCTGGATGGTCGCGGCCACCATCGTGCGCGGTAGCGACGTCGTAATCGAGAATGTCGGGCTGAACGCCACCCGCGCCGGTCTGGTAACAGCGCTGCGCCTCATGGGAGCGGACATCGTGGAGCTCGATCCGCGCGTCGTTGGCGGAGAGCCGGTCGCCGACTTGCGGGTGCGTCACGCACCCTTGACCGGCATCGACGTGCCGCACGACCTCGCCCCTTCGATGATCGACGAATATCCGGCGCTGTTCGTGGCTGCCGCCTTTGCGCAAGGGCGAACGATCGCACGCGGCGCGGATGAACTGCGCGTCAAGGAGTCGGACCGAATTGCCGTCATGAAGGCAGCGCTCGTGGCGAACGGCGTGCCGTGTGAGGAGCATGAGGACGGGCTGACGATCGACGGCAGCGGTGGGGAGCCGATTGCCGGCGGCGCGCAGGTCGCCTCGAAACTTGATCATCGTATCGCAATGAGCATGGCGATCGCTGGACTTCACGCGCGCACCGCGATCACCATCGATGATGCGAGCCCGGTCGCGACAAGCTTTCCCAGCTTTTTCGACCTGTTGGATGCGCTGGGGGGACAGGCTACTTGGGGCTGATCGACCGCCGATCGTTGATTGCCGGCGCCGGGGCGAGCCTGATCGCCGCACCGGCGCTTGCCCGTGCGCTCGAACGCCCCACCCGCGAATTGATGGTGCCGGTGCCCGGCGGCCGCGTCTATGTTCGCGTCAACGGCGGTCTGTCCGCGCGCCGGGCGCCGATCGTGATGATCCATGGCGGGCCCGGCGGCACCCACGCCAGCTTCCTGGAGGCGCTGCCGCTTGCGGATGAGCGGGCCGTGATCCTCTATGACCAACTGGATACCGGCCGTTCCGACCGTCCCGATGATCCCGCGAACTGGCGCGTGTCCCGCTTCGTCGATGAACTGGAGGCGATCCGCTCAGCTCTGGGCGTCGCACGCTGGCACGTATTGGGCGCCAGTTGGGGTGGAACGGTCGCGCTGGAATATGGCGCCCGCCGCCCCGCCGCGCTCCTCGGCCTTGCCCTCGCAAGCCCGCTGATCTCGACGCGCAGCTGGCTGGCGGATGCCAAGGCGCTGATCGCAAACCTGCCGCCGACTATTCGTGATGAACTGCAGCGCTGCGGCGCACTCACCCTTGCCGAGCCGCCGGCAGCTTGCGATGCGCCCACGCGGGCCTTCTACGCCGCCTTCAATCGGCGAATGCCGGCAGCAGCGGATGTCGCAGCCTATGGTCGGGACGTGCGCGGCAACCGGCGCATGTATCGGGCGATGTGGGGTGCGAGCGAATTCGTCTCCACCGGCACGCTAAAGGATTATGACGGCGAGCCGTTGCTCGCCCAGTTGGAAGGAAAGCGTACCTTGTTCCTTTGTGGCCAGTACGACGAGGCCCGCCCCATTACCACGGGCGCCTTTGCCGCCCGGGTACCCGACGCGGAATTCGCTGTCGTTCCCGGCGCTGCGCACGGGCTGTTCAATGATCGCCCGGCGGAAATCATTGCCCTGCTTCGCGGCTGGCTGGCGCGCCAGGATGCCATCGCATGATCATCGCCGTTGATGGACCCGCCGCCTCCGGCAAGGGCACGATCGCCCGGGCGCTGGCGAAACACTATAACCTGCCGCACCTGGACACCGGCCTCCTGTACCGGGCAGTCGCGGCCACGGTGAAGCGGCTCGACTTCGATCCCACCCGGGAAGCGGATGCCGTCGCCGCTTGCGACTTTGACGAGCTCACGTTGGCCGATCCGGTGCTTCGCGAGGACGAGATCGGGAAGCTCGCGTCCGTCGTCTCGGCCCACCCCCTTGTTCGTGCCGCCCTGCTGCAACGGCAGAAGCGGTTTGCCCATCAGGAGGGCGGCGCCATTCTCGACGGCCGCGACATCGGCACCGTGATCGCGCCCGACGCGGACGCCAAGCTGTTCGTCCGGGCCACCCCGACGATCCGGGCACGACGCCGCCATGCCGAACTGCAAAGCCGTGGGTCCACGGTCACGTTCGATCAGGTGCTGGCCGACATTCGCGCCCGGGATCAGCGCGACAGCTCACGCTCCACCGCGCCGCTTGTCCTCGCGCCGGATGCCGCACTGCTGGATACCAGCTTCCTGTCGATCGAAGCGTCGATCGAAAAGGCAATTGGCCTGGTCGAGTCGCGCCGCCGCCGCGATTAAAAACAACGTCGACGTCCGTTTTTCCGGGTCTCTCAGGGAGTTTGCCCCCTGCGGGGCCCCGGCCTGCCTTGCTCCAGAGGGCACTTTGCAGTATGGCGCGCCGTCCGGCGGGCTGGGGCTCGCGGAGGCATGGCGCAGGGGGACAGCCCTCTCGCGCCCTTTTCGCGTAAGCGCGTCGAGGCCCTCGCTCCCCAATTCGCCTGATGCTGCCCCGGCGTGCGGCCGGTGTGGCGGTGATGGCCAAGACCAGCGGAACCAACCGCTTGGCCGGAAACGAACTGACTAGGACAAACCACTTTTATGGCAACTCAGCCAAATCCCACGCGTGACGATTTCGCGGCAATGCTCGATGACATGTTCGGCGGCGCCGACAGCTTCGAGGGCCGCGTGGTGCTCGGCACCGTCACCGGCATCGAGAATGACCTCGCCGTCATCGACGTCGGCCTGAAGAGCGAAGGCCGCGTGCCGCTGCGCGAATTCGCGCCGGCGCCGGGTCAGAAGGCCGAGCTGAAGATCGGTGACGAAGTCGAAGTCTATGTCGACCGCGTCGAGAACATGCATGGCGAAGCGATGCTGTCGCGCGACCGCGCACGCCGCGAAGCTGCATGGGACAAGCTGGAGACCGAGTTCGCCAAGACCGCGCGCGTTGAAGGCGTGATCTTCGGCCGCGTGAAGGGCGGCTTCACCGTCGACCTGAACGGCGCCGTGGCCTTCCTGCCGGGTTCGCAGGTCGATATCCGTCCGGTGCGTGACGTCACGCCGCTGATGGACATCCCGCAGCCGTTCCAGATCCTGAAGATGGACCGCAAGCGCGGCAACATCGTCGTGTCGCGTCGCGCCGTCCTGGAAGAGACTCGCGCCGAGCAGCGTTCGGGCCTGATCCAGAGCCTGGCCGAGGGCCAGATCATCGAAGGCGTGGTGAAGAACATCACCGACTACGGCGCGTTCGTGGACCTGGGCGGCATCGACGGCCTGCTGCACGTCACCGACCTCTCCTACAAGCGCGTCCAGCACCCGTCGGAGATGATCAACATCGGCGACACCGTGAAGGTGCAGATCATCCGCATCAACAAGGACACGCAGCGCATCTCGCTGGGCATGAAGCAGCTCGAGAGCGATCCGTGGGATGGCGCATCGGTCAAGTATCCGGTCGGTGCGAAGCTGTCGGGCCGCGTCACGAACATCACCGAATATGGTGCGTTCGTTGAGCTGGAGCCGGGCATCGAAGGCCTGGTGCACGTCAGCGAAATGTCGTGGACCAAGAAGAACGTCCATCCCGGCAAGATCGTGTCGACCTCGCAGGAAGTCGACGTGGTGGTGCTCGAGGTCGATGCCGACAAGCGTCGCATCTCGCTCGGCCTGAAGCAGGCGCAGCAGAACCCGTGGGAGCGTTTCGCTGCCGAGCATCCCGTCGGCACGACTGTCGAGGGCGAAGTCAAGAACGCCACCGAGTTCGGCCTGTTCATCGGTCTCGACAACGATGTCGACGGCATGGTCCACATGTCCGACATCGCCTGGGGCGTGTCGGGTGAGGACGCGCTCAACCTGCACCGCAAGGGTGAGATGGTTCAGGCCATCGTGCTCGATGTCGACCCCGAGAAGGAGCGCATCAGCCTCGGCATGAAGCAGCTGGAGCGCGGCGCACCGGTGGCTGGCGGTTCGGCTGCGGCCGGCGACCGTCTGGGCAAGAACCAGGTCATCACCGTCACCGTTCTCGAAGTCCGCGACGCTGGGCTCGAAGTGCAGGCTGGCGACGATGGTGCCACTGGCTTCATCAAGCGCACCGATCTTGGCCGTGACCGTGACGAGCAGCGTCCGGAGCGTTTCCAGGTCGGCCAGAAGTTCGATGCGATGGTTACTGGCTTCGACCGTTCCAAGAAGCCGACCTTCTCGGTCAAGGCGATGCAGATCGCCGAAGAGAAGCAGGCTGTGGCGCAGTATGGCTCGTCCGACTCGGGCGCGTCGCTGGGCGACATTCTTGGCGAGGCGCTGAAGGCCCGTCAGAACAAGCAGTAATGCGACGGCCCGGTACCGGGCCAAAGGGGCCGGGTGGCATCAGCCGCCCGGCCCTTCTTTTTTGCGGTATAAACCATTCTTTCGGTCGATAATCGCGTTTCGGTCCTATTCCGCGCGAACTTTACCTGTATTAAGGCGATCACGCGCCACGACGGTTCCGTGGCACATCAAGGGCGGGGCAAATGATCCGATCGGAACTGGTGCAGCATCTGGCAGAGACCAATCCAGGTCTGTCGGTGCGCGAGGTCGAGGCAATCGTTTCCACCTTCTTCGATGAGATCGTGCGCCGCCTGGCCGAAAACGGCCGCGTTGAGCTGCGCGGCTTCGGCGCCTTTTCCACGCGCGCTCGCGATGCCCGCACGGGCCGCAATCCTCGCACTGGCGAAGTCGTTGAAGTGACGGCAAAGCGCGTGCCCTATTTCAAGCCCGGCAAGGAAATGCGCCAGCGTTTGAACGTCTGAGCGCTTGACGGCGGCGCCTCCGTGCCGCTTTTCGGCGCTTGTGATGCGCGGACGTGGCGGAATCGGTAGACGCCGGAGACTTAAAATCTTCTGCCTGTATAGGCGTGCGGGTTCGAGTCCCGCCGTCCGCACCATCACTCTCGCCTTGGCCCTTGCGGCTTCCGGATGTGAGCGGCGGCCCGATGTGGGGCCGGTGATCGTCAGCGCGAACGGCTCCCAGCCGCGCCTGTCCCTAGCCCCGATCGCCGACGACGACATGGCGCGCCGGTTGCTCACCGACAGCGCCGCACAGGGACTTGTTCGCTTCGACGCTGCCGGCCAGATCGTCCCCGGTGTGGCCGAACGCTGGATCGTCACGGACGAGGGGCGCACCTATATTTTCCGCCTGCGCGATACATCCTGGGCGGATGGTCGGCCGATGCGCGCTGCGGAGGTTGTCGCAATCCTGCGCCGCCGGCTGCAACAGCGGGCGCGCAATCCCCTCGCTCCCTATCTGACGGCGCTAGATTCAATCGTCGAAATGACACCCGAGGTGATCCAGGTCGAACTGGCCCGGCCGCGGCCTGACCTGTTGAAACTCTTTGCGCAGCCCGACATGGCCATCATCCATCCAGTTCGTGGCATTGGCAGTGGCCCGATGCAGGTGGTCGGCAAGATCGGACAGGTCACGCGGCTGCGCCCCATCCCGGATCCCAACCGTGCGGCGGATGAACAGGAAGATCCACAGCCCGAGGACGACGTGCTGTTGATCGCGGAGCGGCCCGCCGCCGGGGTTGCGCGCTTCGCTGCGCGCCGGTCCGATCTGTTCACCGGCGGCACGGTGGGAGAATGGCCACTGCTCACCGCCGCGGGCATCGACGCGGCAGAGGTCCGGCTTGATCCCGCCGCTGGCCTGTTCGGCCTCGCCATCGTGCGCCCAGAAGGCTTTCTCGCCACGCCGGAGAACCGAGGCGCGCTCGCGCTGGCGATCGATCGCGCGGCGCTGGTTCAAGGTTTCACCGCTGATTGGCTGTCCGCCGAGGACTTGCTGCCCGCGGCGCTTGATTCCGCCAGCCCGCCCGCCAAAGCCCCGTGGCAAGCCGTGCCGGCCGCGGATCGGCGCGCGACGGCACGTGCGCGTGTCGATGCATGGGTTGGTGCGGGGAATGAGAGCCCCACGGTCCGGATCGCGCTGCCGGCCAGCGCGGGCGGCACCTTGCTCTGGGCGCGCATCGCCGCGGATCTCTACGCAGTCGGAATCCGGCCTATTCGAGTGGCATGGGACGCTGAAGCGGATCTGCGCCTGATCGATGCGGTGGCGCCTTTCGACAGCGGCCGGTGGTACCTTGGCCACGCCTGCCAGCCCTGCAGCGAGGGCGCCTCGCAGGCGATCGAGGCTGCACGCATGGCGCCGTCGCTCGCCGAACGTGCGCGGGCCATTGCCGCGGCGGACCGGCTCCTTGCTGAAGATATCGCCTTTGTGCCGCTCGCCCGGCCGCTGCGCTGGTCCCTGGTCGCGCCGCGTCTCCGCACTTGGCAGGCAAATGAGCGGGCTTGGCACCCGTTGAACGGGGTTCGCCGAGACCCCAATTGATTCGTCATGCCCAACGCCCATTTCCGTCCAGCTCCCGACCATATGGCAAACCTGCCGCTCGGTCGTGATCCGGCCTCCATCCGTCGCCGCGTGGAAGCGATGGAGCAGTTGCTGGAGGGCATGGTCACTGTGCCAGGGTTGAACCGCAAGGTCGGGCTCGACGTGCTGCTCGGCTTTGTCCCGGTGATCGGTGATGCCGTTGCCGCCGCCATGGGCGCTTATATCGTGTGGGAGGCGCGGAACCTGGGCATGAGCAAGCTCCAGCTCACCCGAATGGGCGCGCGCGTGGGCTTCGACGCGATGCTGGGCCTCGTGCCAATCGTCGGCGACGCCGCGGATTTCTTCTTCCGCTCGAACAGCCGCAACCTGAAGACGATCAAGCGTCATCTCGACCGGCACCATCCGGCCACCGTCACCGTCGATCGCTGACGCTTTCCTCGCTGCCGCGCAGGCGGCGCTCAGGCCTCGGCGCGCGCTTGCGGCTGGTGCACCACCCCGCCCGTCATCGGCTGCGGCGCGCCCGTCGTGCCGGGGAATGAAATCGGCAGCTCCTTCAGCGTTCGCACGGCCATATAGGCGAAGCCTTCGGCCTCGATCGCGTCGCCGTTCCATCCCAGGCTGTCGACCGGCTCAGGGGCCAGGCCAACTTTCTCCGCAATCATCCGGAGCATGACGGGATTGTGCCGCCCGCCGCCCGCGACCAGCAGTCGCTCGGGCCGTGCCGGCAGCAACAGGAACGCCTCCGCCACCGTGGCGGCAGTGAAGGCGGTCAGCGTTGCCGCACCGTCGGCTGGGCTGAGGCCGCGGGCCGGCTGGATCGTGAAGTCGTTGCGGTCCAGCGACTTGGGGGCTGGCTGAGCGAAAAACGGGTGATCCAGCATCGCCGTCAGCACCGCCTCGTCCACCCGCCCGGCGGCCGCAAGCGCCCCATCCGCATCGAACCGTGCGCCCGTTTCTGCTTCCACCCAGCTGTCGATCAAACCGTTGGCCGGTCCGGTATCGAAGGCGACCAGAGTGCCGTCGCCTCCAATCCACGTGATGTTCGCGACGCCGCCCAGGTTCAGCACCGCGAGCGGCCGCTCCAGACCCGCCGTGAGCGCCGCATGGTACACCGGCAGCAATGGTGCCCCCTGCCCGCCGGCTGCCACGTCTGCGCTGCGAAAATCCGCCACAGTGGTAATGCCCGTCGCGTCGGCAAGCGCCTGGCCATTGCCGATCTGCCAGGTCCAGCGACGATCCGGGCGATGAGCGACGGTCTGCCCGTGAAAGCCGATCACGTCGACCTCTCCTGCGCGCAGTCCCGCGTCCCGCAGCAGTTTCTGCACGGCAAGCACATGCGTGCGGGCGATAAGATCAGCCGCGGCCATCACCTCGGGATTGGCGCGTGGTCGTTCAAAGGTTAGCGCCAGCGCCGTTGCAGCGGCAAGCTGCGCTCGGGCGGCGTCTGAATAGGCCTCGCCGCGAAAAGCGATCGGGCGGGCGAATCGCTCCCCGTCCGTTTCGATCAGCGCCGCGTCCACTCCATCGAGTGACGTCCCGGACATCAGCCCGATCGCCAGCATCGCACAACCCCCACGCTACTCCCCGCGCCCCT
The DNA here is from genome assembly GCF_020707225.1 of Sphingomonas sp. IC4-52. Classification (NCBI taxonomy): domain Bacteria; kingdom Pseudomonadati; phylum Pseudomonadota; class Alphaproteobacteria; order Sphingomonadales; family Sphingomonadaceae; genus Sphingomonas; species Sphingomonas sp. IC4-52. The sequence continues at coordinate 162,824 of NZ_JAJFEU010000006.1, forward strand.
GCGAGGCGCCAACGATTAGCGCAAGATGATTGATTCGGCGAGCATATGGCAAATCGGCCCGTCCCGCACTATGTGCGCGCGCACTCATGGCAACACGTCTTCCTACACCGCCCCGCGTGGGCATGGTGTCGCTCGGCTGTCCCAAGAACTTGGTCGACAGCGAACGCATCCTCACTCAGCTGCGTGCTGACGGCTATCAGATGTCGCCCGATTACGCGGGCGCAGATGTCGTGCTCGTCAACACGTGCGGCTTCCTGGACTCCGCCAAGGAGGAAAGCCTCGAGGCGATCGGCGAAGCGATCGCGGAAAACGGTCGCGTTATCGTCACCGGCTGCATGGGCAATGAGGCCGAGACGATCCGGGCGCGCTTTCCGGGCGTTCTCGCGATCACTGGGGCTCATCAATATGAGCAGGTGGTTGAAGCGGTGCACGATGCCGCCCCGGCCAACCTGTCGCCCTATATCGACCTCGTGCCTGACGCCGGACTGAAGCTGACGCCGCGGCACTACAGCTATCTGAAGATTTCGGAGGGCTGCAATCATCGCTGCTCCTTCTGCATCATCCCGTCGCTGCGCGGCGATCTCGCCAGCCGACGTCCCGATGCGATCCTGCGCGAGGCGGAAAAGCTTGTCGCCGCTGGCACCAGGGAGCTGCTGGTCATCAGCCAGGACACGTCGGCCTACGGGCTGGACCTGCGCCACGCCGCTTATCCGCTGAAGGGCGGCGGCGAGGTGCGCGCGCACATGACCGATCTCGCGCGTGAGCTGGGGAAGATCGCGCCGTGGGTCCGCCTCCACTACGTCTACCCATATCCACACGTGGATCAGGTGATCCCACTAATGGCGGAAGGGCTGGTGCTCCCGTATCTCGATATCCCGTTCCAGCACGCGGCACCCAATGTGCTGCGCGCCATGAAGCGGCCGGCGAACGACGCAAAGGTTCTGGCTCGTCTGCGTGCCTGGCGCGAAGTGTGTCCGGACATCGCCATACGCTCCACCTTTGTGGTCGGCTTTCCCGGCGAAACCGAAGCGGACTTCAATTATCTGCTCGAATGGCTGGACGAGGCACAGCTTGATCGGGTCGGTGCGTTCCGGTTCGAACCGGTTGAGGGCGCCAGCGCGAATGCCCTTCCCGATCAGGTACCCGAAGAGGTCAAGGAGGAGCGCTACGCCCGCATCATGGAGCGAACGGCCGCCATCAGCGCTGCCAAGCTGCAGGCGAAGATCGGCCGCACGATGGAGGTCATCATCGATTCAGTCGGCGAAGACGGCGCTTCGGGCCGTTCCTATGCCGATGCGCCGGAGATCGACGGCGAAGTTCACCTGCGCGATGCCGGCCATCTTTCCGAGGGCGATATCGTGCGCGTGACCATCGAGGATGCCGACGAACACGATCTCTTTGGCGTTCCCGCTTGACCCCGGCGAAAGCGCTGCTATCAGGCGCGCCTCGCCCGGCGGAAAAGCCGCGGTGAATGCCCTTGGGGCGGAGTAGCTCAGCTGGTTAGAGCAGCGGAATCATAATCCGCGTGTCGGGGGTTCAAGTCCCTCCTCCGCTACCATTTCTTCAAGATCGTAGCATTGCGGCGGCGGACAGCCCGCCTGCGCTGACGCCCGGAGGCACCGGCGACTAGCCAGCGTGGAAGCGATGCTGCGACAGCGGCTCCCAGGGGCCGCCGCGATACCACCATGTCGCAAGCCCATCGATGATGAGCGGCCTGGGCCGAAACTCCCTACCCAGATCGGCAAGCAACGCCTTTGCCGTCGCTGGCTCCACCTTGTTCTGTATCGTCACATGTGGGCGCCAGCCCGCTTGGTCCTGCGGCGTCAGCAATCCTGCGAACGCCTCCGCCAAGCTGGCGCGGATCGCGGCAAGCTCGGCGCTGTCGACGCGGTAAGCGACGCCCCGGCCGAGGGAGAATGGCGCCGCCAGCGCGGCTTTGGGACGGGGCACCGCGCGCGTTTCCTCCGCCAGCCGCCACTTCAGTTCCTCAGCCGCGCTCGGCGGCAGATGATGGAACATGGTCAGGTGCGCGGCTAGGAAGTTGCGCTCTGGCGGGAAGTGGCGCTGCCGCAGCCCGTCCAACCAGATCTGATCGGACCGCCCAAGCAAGGCGGTCACGATGATCGGTGCCGGCGGCGACTCGCTCAAATCTCTATCTGGCTGCCGAGTTCGACGACACGGTTCGTGGGCAGCCGGAAGAACTCCATCGCGCTTTCCGCATTCCGCAGCATCCAGGAGAACAGCTTCTCACGCCAGATCGCCATGCCCGGGTGCGCCGACGCGAGCAGCGTCTGGCGGGAGAGGAAGAAGCTGGTCTCCATCATCCGGAACTCCCCGCCGCATTGGTCGAACGACTTCAACGCCGCTGGGATGTCCGGCGATTCCATGAACCCATACCGGAGGATCACGCGGTGGAAGCCTTCGCCCAGCACCTCGTGGTTGAAACGGTCTTGCTCCGGATAGAATGGCATGTCCGTGACCTTCACGGTCAGCAGGATGACGCGCTCGTGAAGCACGCGATTATGCTTCAGGTTGTGCAGCAGGGCGGGCGGCACCCCTTCGGGGGTTGAGGTCATGAACACCGCCGTTCCGGTCACGCGAGTCGCGCTGTTCGCCGCCGAGCCGATGAACACCTTGATCGGCATGGCGCCCTCACGCATTCGCTCCAGCATCAGCTTGCGCCCCGTCGCCCAGGTCGTGAGCAGAACAAAGACGATGATCGCGACCAGCAACGGGAACCAGCCACCGTCCGGCACTTTCGTCAGGTTCGACGAGAAATACAGGCCGTCGATCAGCAGGAAGCTGGCCACGAACGGCACGACCGCCGCGATCGGCCAATGCCAGACGCGCTGGATGAGCACGGCGACCATGCAGGTCGAAATGAACATCGTGCCGGTCACGGCGATGCCATAGGCCGCCGCCAGGTTCGAAGACTCGCGAAAGCCGAAGATCAGCAATAGCACCATCACCATCAGCGCCCAGTTGACGGACGGGATGTAGATCTGCCCCGCGGCCGAAGCGCTGGTATGATCGATGCGCAGGCGCGGCATCAGGCCGAGCTGCACGGCTTGCTGAACCACCGAATAGGCGCCGGTGATCACCGCCTGGCTGGCGATCACCGTCGCCAGCGTGGCGAGGATCACCAGCGGCAGGCGCCATTGCTCCGGCGCCATCAGGAAGAACGGGTTCTGGGCGGCCGAGGGGTCGCCCAGCAGCAGCGCGCCCTGGCCAAGGTAATTCAGCATCAACGCTGGAAAGACGAACCACAGCCAGGCGAGCGCGATTGGCCGGCGGCCGAAATGCCCCATGTCGGCGTACAGCGCCTCGGCGCCCGTTACCGCCAGCACCACCGAACCTAGCGCCAGGAAGGCCAGCGTGCCATCGGCAGCGGCAAACCGGATCGCCCATCGCGGATCAAGCGCCAGCAGGACCTCCGGCTGGGCGGCGACGTGAATCAGGCCGAGCACCGACAGGGTCACGAAGTAGACCGCCATGATCGGGCCGAAGAGCTTGCCCACCTTCGCCGTGCCGACCTTCTGAAGGTAGAACAGCCCGATCATGATCGCCGCCGCGATGGGGATGACGAAGCTGTCGAACCGCTGCTCCACGGTCGCGAGCCCCTCCACCGCGGACAGCACCGAAATGGCCGGAGTGATCATGCAGTCACCGAAGAACAGCGCCGTCGCCAGGACACCGAGCATAACGAGGCTCGGTCCCCATCGCTTGCCCGGTCCGCTCCGGCGCTGGATCAGCGCCAGCAGGGCCAGGCTCCCGCCTTCTCCGTTGTTGTCGGCGCGAAGGATGACCATCACGTACTTGAACGTCACGATCAGTACGAGCGACCAGAACACCAGGCTCAGCACGCCGAAGATATGCAAGCGATCAACGGCGAGTGGGTGGTGCCCGACGAACACCTCCTTCATCGCGTAAAGCGGGCTGGTGCCGATGTCGCCATAGACGACGCCGATCGCCCCCAGCGCCAGCTTGCTGAGCCCGTCGCTATGGTGATCGTGCGGGATGGTGGCCGGCGCGGCGGTGGGAGCGGTACTGCTCACCGACGATCAACCAGCGCCAGGTTCAAGGGCAACAAAACCACCGTCATCCTGTAAAAGCCTGGGCGCGCCTAGCACTTCGCAACCGCGCCGCAAGGGGAACATTGCAGGAACGCGGGAGTTCCACTCCTCGAAGGAGACCATCATGGTTGAGAGCAATCCCAAGAGCGAACCGTTTTCGAACGCCGAGAAGGACCCGGATGACTGGACCACGGGTGACGAGCCGATGACCGGCGCTCAGGCCAGTTATCTCAAGACCTTGAGCGAAGAGGCAGGTGAGGAGTTCGACGAGGCGCTGACCAAGGCCGAGGCGTCGAAACGCATCGACGCACTCCAGGACAAGACCGGGCGAGGGAAATAGCGCCATTTGGTTGGCCAACGAGCAGGCAAGCTGCCGGATCCGCCGCGATCGCGGCGCTACCGCCCCGCCTGCTCTACGGCCGCCATGTAGCGATCGAGCACGATCAGCTGGCCCGCAAGCTGCCGACGATATTCCGTACCCTCCCGCGACAAGGATACGGCCCGGGCGAGCAGCCGCCGCGCGGCCGGCAGGTCACCCGCGCGAATATAGGCCAGTGCGGCATAATAAGGCGGGCCCGGATGTTCGGGTGCGAGGTGCATGGCCCGTCCGAACGCCAGCTTGGCCGCCGGCGACATCTGGTCGCCGTCGTGAATGGCCAGATTGGTCCCCAGCTGGGTCCACAGAATGAAGCTTTGCGGAATGGCGCGAACCCCGCCCAGCACCACCTGCGCTGCGGCGCGCCGATCGCCGGCCCGCAACATGGCGTCGGATGCCACCAGATAGGCGGTGTCGGCGGTGAACCGGCCCATCAGCCGCTCGCGCAGGGCGATGCTTTCGGGCTCCACGGCGACCGGGTTTGCAGTGGGCTTCGCTGGCGCCGCGGCAAGCGCCGGTCGCCCCTGCCATGCGTAGCCAGCCGCACCCAGGAACAGCGCGGCGCCGGCAAAGGACCACACCAGGCGCGGCAGCCGAAGCAACACCATGGCACCAAAGGCAAGCGCACCGATCACGGCAAGGGCGATGTAGCCCGTCACTGATCCAGGCTCTTGGTTTCGTGCATCTTGCCGGCAAGCTCCGGCGGCATGTACTTCTCGTCGTGCTTCGCCAGCAGGTTGGAGGCGACAAACGATCCGTCGCGCTGGAAGCGGCCCTCGGCCACCACGCCCGAACCTTCGCGGAACAGGTCGGGCACGATCCCCGCAAAGCTCACCGGCGTCGTCGCGCGCCCGTCCGTGACGCGGAAATGCACGGTTACGCCATCGGCCGCGCGCGCCACGGAGCCGCCCGCCACCATGCCGCCCAGTCGCACCGCCCGGTCGGCAAGCAGCACCTCTGGCGTAACATCGGACGGCGCGTAGAAGAACGCTGCCTGATCCTTCAGGCCGGACAGGGCAAGCAGCGCCGCCACGGCAACCGCGACCAACGCGGCACCTGCCAGCCACAATCGTTGATGCTTCGCCTTCATCGCCGGTCCTTTTCGGCGCGGCGCATTGCCCGAAGGCTGGCCAGCGCAATGATCGCGCACGTGCCCAATGCCACTGCGTAAGCGGAGAAGACGAACGGCCAGGCGTTCACGTCGTTGCCCTCCGGCGCAGCCGCGCCTCCGCCTTGGCAATCGCCAGCAGGGTCCGCATGCGCATCAGCACGATTGCGCCGAACAGGAAGCTGAAGCCCGCCAGCATGATCGGCAACGGCCACAGGATGGACGCGTCGATCGACGATCGTGTCAGCCCGATGCTCGGCCCCTGATGCAGCGTATTCCACCACACAACGGAATAGCGGATGATCGGCAGCAGCACCGTACCGGCGATGCCGAACAAGGCGGCGATCCGCCCGTCCCCGCCGCGCTCGCGATCGGCACGCGCCAGAGCGATGTAGGCGAGGTAAACGAAGAACAGCAGCAGCATGGAGGTCAGCCGTCCATCCCACTGCCAATAAGTGCCCCAGGTAGGGCGTCCCCAGATGGCGCCCGTGACAAGGCACACGGCGGCGAAGGTCGCCCCCGGCACCGCAATGGCACGCGCCGCGACATCCGCCAGCGGATGGCGCCAGACGAGATAGGCAATGCTGGAGATCGCAATGCCGCTCCACCCACCCATGCCAAGCCAGGCGGCGGGAACGTGGACGTACATGATGCGCACCGATTCGCCCTGAAGGTAATCGGGCGGCGTTTGCGTCAGCCCGGCCCAGCAACCGATCGCGATCAGCGCAACGCCCATCCACCCGAACAGGGAGGTGAGCGGTCGCGCGATCTTCAGGAAGCGCGCAGGATTGGCGAGGGCATGGAGCGCGGGCACGATGGTGTCATCCCATATGGGCAAATTCGCGTGTCGTCATCGCTTGACTGACGCGTACCCCGCTCCTCTCACGATTGACGGCACGGCGGAGGGTCGATGCCCCCCGCTCGCCCCCTGTGGCGGCTTCAGCCCCGGCCGATGAGCCGCTTCGCGATCCGATCCGCGACATCCGCTGCCGGGTCGCCGCTGGCGTCGCTTTCGTCCCACACCTCGATCAGGCGGTCGGGGATGCGTGCGATCCGCCCCTTCACTTCCGCCTCATCCCCATGACCCAGATATTCCAGGCCCACGTTGATGATGCCGCCGGCATTGATCACGTAATCCGGCGCAAACAGGATACCGCGCTCATGAACGCGGCGGCCATCATCGCGGGTCGCAAGCTGGTTGTTGGCGCCACCGGCGATCACCTTCGCCTTGACGGCGCCGATCGACTGTTCGGTCAGCACCGCGCCAAGCGCGTTCGGGCTCACCAGATCGACATCGGCCGAAAGGATCTCTTCCGTCGGGGCCGTCGTGGCGCCGATCTCGGCAGCCAGTGCCTCGGCCCGCTGCTGGTTGACGTCGGCGAGCGTCAGCACCGCGCCGTCCGCCGCCAGCAGGCGCGCCAGACCGCCGCCGACCGAGCCGACACCCTGAATGGCGACGCGAACGCCCTTCATGTCGGTCGCGCCCAGACCACGCTGAGCCGCCGCCTTCACGCCCAAATAGACGCCCATGGCCGTATAGGGACCCGGGTCGCCGCCAGCGGCGCCGCTCGCCACCGGCAAGCCGGACACGTAGCGGGTCTCTTCCGAGATCACCTTCATCCGGGCTTCGGACATGCCGACGTCCTCTGCCGTGACGTAGCGGCCGCCCAGCGACTCAACCGCCCGGCCGAACGCCCGCAGTTGCGCTTCGCTGATGGTGGCGCCAGGCGCATCGGCGAGCACGACGCCCTTGCCGCCGCCCAGCTCGAGGCCCGCCATGGCATTCTTGAAGCTCATGCCACGCGACAGCCGAAGCGCGTCGGTGATCGCTGCGGTATGATCGGCATAGTGCCAGAACCGCACACCACCGGCCGCCGGGCCGAGAGCCGTGGAATGAACCGCAATTACGGCGCGCAGGCCGGATGCCGGATCGGTGAAAAGGTGGACGCCCTCATGGTCGTCAAAGTCGGGGAAGCCCCACGCGGTCATGTCGTTCCCGGGGAAAAAATGGGGCGATCGACGGGACTTGAACCCGCGACCCTCGGTACCACAAACCGATGCTCTAACCAACTGAGCTACGATCGCCGTGAGAAAGCGCGCCCCTACGGCTCGGGGGTTGAGGCGTCAAGGTTCGACACGCAATTTCCTTCGAGCTTTGAACGGAATTGATTGGCCCGGTGGCCACGCTCCGCCCGTCGCCGGCCAATTTTACCCACGCTGCGCTCAGAAACGTCCTTCGATCGCCAGTTCCATCCCGCGGTCCGTCTGGATGAAACCGCTGGCCTGCAGCCTGGCGCTGGCTGCCGGATCGGACGGCTGCAACGTCAACTCGGCACGGTATCGTCCATCAGGCCACAGCCGGATCGTGCTTCCTTCATTCCCAGCGGCGCTGACCAGCGGCAGCAGCAAGGCACCTGAATCGCAGCGAGCGTTGCCGTTAAGCGACGCCGGCACCGTCATTCCCCCGATTTCTCCGCTCATGGTTGCTCGCACCCGCCCCTCGGCCTGTTCGCACGAGTCGCCGCGGAAGCGGACGCTGACGTCCTGAAGATCCAGCAGCGTCACCGGAACCGGGCGGAAGGTCCCGCCGACCGGCAACGACGCGGTAACATCGTCCAGGCCGAAGCTGTGCCTGCTGATCCCGACCGCGCCCGACAAGCGCGGGGCAGAGCCCGCCGCGCCCTCCACACCGTCCAGATCGACGCGCGCGCGCCCCACGACAAGCTGCACCGGCGAGACGCCTGCCGAAAGGTCGCCCAGCGCGATCCGGCCGAATGCCGCTTCGCGCAACTCGCCGGCCCAGACACTGCCCGTGACTTCCCGAGCCGTCATTCCCTGCTCGGCCAGCCCGAACCACGCCAGGGCAAGGCGAAGCGGCAGGAAGGCGATCAAGGCCACGACGAAAAAAGCCAGAAACAACGCGCCGGGCCCGGTCGCCATTCGTATCCGCCTCATGGCGCCCTCCCCCTCAACGTCAGCGTTGCGGACACGGTGCCGTCACCATTCCCATTGATGGTGGAGGCATCCACGAGCAGGCCGTCCGCCTCCAGCCCGGCGATCCAGCCCAGCAGAGGGCCGGGCCGGGCCGTGGCAATGGCGATCCGGATCCGGTCGCCCTCCGGCTCCAGGTTCGCAAGGACGAACCCTGCCTCATCGGCTCGCGCCCGCACCACATCGGTCAGCGACCCTTCGGGCGTTCGCGGCCGCGCGCGCTGGATCGCCTTCACCTGCGCGACCTGCGCCTTCACTTCGCCCAGACGGATCTCGGCGCTGGCATGGCGCTGGCGAGTCGATTCCAGCCCGTCGCGCACCGGCCGGATGATGCCAGCGAACACCAGGGTGATCACGAACAGCGCCACCATCACCATCAGCAGCCGCTGTTCGCGAAGGGTGCGGCCCCGGAACCAGATCAGCAAAGCGTTCATGGCAGGGCCGCCGTCACGTCTCCGCGCACACGCTGCCCGTCCGATTGGAAGGTGCTCGCAGTGACAGCGAAGCCTGCCCCCCTTAGCCGGTCCAGCAATTGGTTGGCCTGAGCCTCGCCATTCGCGGCCACGGTGGCGCGCAGCTCTCCACTGGGTTCGAAAGCGATCGCGATCACCTCGGTCCCTTCAACCTCGCGCGTGGCGTTCGCCAGCACGGCAACCGTTGCGCTGAACCCAGCGCCTGGGCCTCGCAGGCGCGACAGTCGTTCACTGAGCAGCCGCCCCGCATCTCCCTGATCCGCGCCGCGCGGCAGACCCTCACGCGCCAGCGCCTCGGCCTGCGCTTCCGCCGCATCGGCAGCGATCGCATACCGTGTGATTCGCACCAGATCGATCATCAGCGTCAGCAGCAGGACCAGACCGGCCAGCACTGCCAGCCGACGTATCAGCGGCCAATCGACCGCGCGACGCTTGCGCCGCGCAAACGGCCCCTGACGCAGGTTCAGCTGCGGGCTCGTCGCGCTGGAGATGATGTTCAACTCCACCTCATCGCGGCCCAAGGTCTCCGGCGGTCGCCCGCCTGTGACGAGCTCGGTCAGGCGGGCTTCATCGGCAAAGCCGCTCGTCGCGCCGCGAATAACTGGTTGGCCGCCCAGTTCGGCTCGAACATATCCCTCCACAGGCGGCGCGATCAGCAGCGGGGCTGGAACGATCGCCCCTGGATCGATGCCGAGGCCGGAAAGCGACGCCAGCCACTCACGCATACGTTCAATCGCGACCACGCCGATCGGCCGCTCGTCTTCCGACGCCTCACCCACCGCCACGTGGAGGCCGTCGATTGGCGCGGCACTCGCGTCAGAAACCACGATCCGCGCCGCAGCCACGGCCTGCGCTTGCGACCGCGCGGGAAGGCTCGACCAGTGGAGCGTCACTGCGTCGGCGGGCGCAACGGCAATGGTTTCGCCCCCCGTCTGCTCCGGCGCACCCTCGCCGCGCGCGGCCACCGCATTGTTCTCCAGCCGCAGCCATCGCCAGGGCTGATCGGCATGGGCCGGCAGGAAGATGATCGTCGCACTCATAGGATCTCGCCCCATTGCCGCGAGACGAGCCGTGCCGGAAGCGTCGTCGCATCGATCACCCCCCGCTCCTGCAGCTCGCTGTCCCCCACGGAGACATCTATCCGCACGTCGAACCAGGTGGTGATCACGCCGGTCTGTTGTTCCGCAAGCGGATCCGTGATGCCGGAGGCCGCGAAGATCTTCCAGAAATCCTGCGTATCCCCAAACCCGCCAGCGGGCCGCCGCAACAGACCTGCCGCCGCGGCCTGGACGCTCAAGGTGTCCGGCAACAGCATCGCGACAAGCGGCGCCTGTTCGGGGGTCAGCGTGTTGACGTTGATCGTCGATCGCTTCGCCTGCGGCAGGGTACAAAGCCAGGGCCGCAGCCGGGCATAGGCCTCGCCGGTCACACCGGCCACCGCGCGCAACTCGCTGGGATCAACCATCAGCGTGCCCGAGGTGCGGTAGGGCGTCGGAAGTCCGGTATAGGCGCCGTCTTCAGCGCCCCCGCCGAGCGGCTCATCGTCGCTGTCGATCCAGTCCGCGGCCGCCGCGGCGATCCCCTCCCCGCCGGGTATGTTGAGCAGCCTCGCCAGCCGCGCAAACTGCGCCACCGCGGTGGGATCGGCGACATATCTGCCATCAAGTTCGGTGACCAGGCCATTGAGGTTGAAGCAATTCCCGCCGTCACTTACCCGAACGGTCGCTGCCCCGCCGGGTAGCGGAAGGGAGAAAGGCTGATTGCTCCAGCCGCCCGCCAGCGTGACCCGGTCCGGGCTCTGCCGCAGCAATTGGGTAATCCTGCCGGTTGCCAGCGTCTCCGCAGCAAAAGCAAGGCTGCGTGCCTGGTCCAGCGCCACGGCATTGGCGGTCAGCCGGGTGGACAAGCGCAACCGTTCCATCGCCGTGGCTGCCATGACGGCAACGATCGCGACCAGTAGCAATACCGTCAGCAACGCCGCTCCGCGCTCCCCGGGCCGCTTATTGCTCGCCATCAGGCGCTCCCACTGGAGGCGCCATCGCCACGGCCGGCGCGGCACCACTGCCGACCAGGAACAGCTGGCGGAAAGTCACGCCGTCGCGGCGCTGCAACGTCAGTTCCAGCGCTTGCGGCAAAGCGGCAGCCTGCGTGCCGTTCCAACTCTCGCTCCACGCGCCCGCGATCCGGTACCTCAGCTTCGCACCGGCGACGTCGGTCAAGGCGGCGGAGGCTGGCAAGGGCGCGGCTCCATCGACCATGGGCCAGGCAACGCGCTGGAATACGCCGTCGGCCAAACGGTAGCTCACCTTTTGCAACGTCGATCGTGGCTCCGCATCGATGTTGCTCCACCCCGCCCGCACGAATGTGACGCTGGTTGCATCGCCGACAAAGGCCGGGAACCTCGTGCCCCGCTCATCGCGTGCCGGTCGGTTCATCGCCTGCGCGAGATCGGCGGCAAGCAGGGACGATTGCCGGGCAAGCCCGCCCACGTCATCGAGCCGCGCCGTCGTGGCAGCCTGGGCGCGAATGCTGAACGCCAGAAGCGCCACCCCTGCCGACGCGATCAGGCCGAAGATCATCAGCGCGACCATCACTTCGACCAGCGTGAAGCCTGCCTCAGCGCGCGGCGCTCGTGGTCGCGACCCGCGCTGCCGACGGGTGCCACCGCTCCGCCGGGGGGAGCCACTTGCGGACGATCGCCCGCGCGTGGTTGGCCCGGGCAGTATCATGACGTGGTCACGGTCGTTTGCGGCGGCCGGATCATCGTCAACCGCCCGACTGCTCGCCCGCCAGCGTCCATCACCGCCACGTCGATGCGCAAGATCTGGGCATCGCCAGTGCGCCGCACCTCGCGCGCCCAGCGCCAGGCACGGCCGCCATTCTGCTCGACGCCGCTGGTCCGTCCGAGGGCGGGCGATGCCGGCGCGGTGATCGCATCCACGGCGACGTTGCGGGCCACCATCTGCGCCATGATCGTGTCGCCCAGCACAGCTGTGGAGCGGATCGTCGCGCCTTCCAGCCGGATCAGCGCCAGGGCAGCAAGGCTGAACACGGCGAGGGCCACCATCACCTCGATCAGGGTGAAGCCGGCTGCCCCGCCGCGACGCGAGCGGCGCGCGAGGGCGGATCGCCGGCAGGAACGCGGCTCAGCCATCAACCCACGCGCCCTTGTCATCGCCAACCGTTACCGTCAGCCGGGTGCGCTCGCGGCGCAGCGGCACCACCAGCACCCGATCGGCCATGCCGGTGGTGTCGAACGTGACTCGCGCCCGCTCCGGAAGCACCGCCTGCGTACCCTCGCTCCATTGCGACACGCGCAGCGGCTTTTCGGCGATCGCGATCCACTGGCCGCCGCGCCGCTCGTCGAAGCCATAGCCGCCCGGCGTAACCCACACGCTGACCGGACGCCCGCCAATCACTGCAGCGTCGCGGGCCGCCCGCACGCGCGTGGCAAAGCGCGCGCCTTCATCCGCGAGGCGCCCGCGCGGATCCGGCATGGCGAGAACAGCCGCCGCGGAGGCAAGGCCAATCACCGCGATCACGATCATCAATTCGACAAGAGTGAAGCCACGCGCCGCCCCGGGCCTTACCGCCCGCGATCGACCCCAAAGGCGCAAGGCGGCACGAGCAGCCAAGGTGCGCCTATTGCCAGGAACCGATGTCGGCGTTGATCCCGTCGCCACCTTCCTGGCCATCGGCGCCGTTGCTCCAGACATCGGCCGCGCCATGTTTGCCCGGCGAGGCATAGAGATACGCCCGGCCCCACGGATCCTCGGGCAGCTTCTTGATGTAGCCACCGGCCTGGTAAGCGGCAGGATTGGAAAGCCCCGCAGGCGCCGTCACCAGTGCATCGAGGCCCTGGGCCGTCGTCGGATAGCTGTTCTGCTGAAGCCGATAGAGTTCGAGCGCCTGCTCGATAGTGGCGATGTCGGCCTTCGCCTTCTGCACCTTCGCGGTATCCCCGGAAGGAATGACGTTGAGCGCCACGATGGTGGCCAGCAAGCCGATGATGACAATCACCACCATCAGCTCGACCAGCGTGAAGCCGTTCCGCTTCCGACGCTTTCTCAGTTCTTTGCGCATGATATCTCTCATTGCCCCGCAAGCGTGTTGAGCTGCAGGATGGGAAGCAGGATGGATAGCACGATTGTCGCCACGATGCCGCCCATCACCACGATGATCGCCGGCTCCAGCAAGGACATGGCGGTGGCGGTGAAGCGATCGAATTCCCGCTCCAAGTAATCCGCAGCACGCTCCAGCATTTCGTCCAGCCGACCCGCCGCTTCGCCTGACGCCGCCAGATAGGTGAGCAGCGGCGGGAACACTCCGGCCCGCCGCATGGCCGAGGATAAACTGCCGCCACCCCGGATCGACTCGGTGATCTGGTCGGAGGCCAGCTTCAGCCGACGATTGTGGATCGTGCCGGCAGTCAGCGCGAGACCTTCGAGAAGCGGCAGGCGGCTTGCCACCATGGTGGCCAGTGTCCGCGCCATTCGGGCAGCATGAAGATCCCTCAGCAGCCGCCCAAGCAGCGGAATACGCAGCAGCCAGGTGTCAAAGGCCAGGCGAACCGGCGGCTGCCGGAGCGCGACCGCGAAGCCGGCCACCAGCACGGCAGCGACCAGCAGCATCAGCCACCACCAGCCGACCAGCACGTCGGAGATGCCGATCACGATCCGGGTCAGCAGTGGCAGCTGCTGTCCAACCGTGTCGAATTGTTCCACCACCTGCGGCACCACGAAGATCATCAGCGCGGCAACGACGCCCATGGCGACACACGCGAGGATCGTGGGATAAGCCAATGCCGTCAGCAGCTTGCCGCGGATTTCTGCCTGCCGCTCGAGGAGCCCCGACAGACGCTCGAGAATGGCGGGCAGCGTACCGGAGCTCTCGCCGGCGGCGACCATGGCCCGGTATAACGCCGGGAAACTTCTCGGCTCGCGTCCCATCGCATCAGCCAGGCGGCGCCCTTCCACCACCCCTGCATGCACGGTCTGAACGACGTTGCGCACCTTCTCCTGCTCCGTCTGCCGCGTAATGGTGCGCAGCGACTCCTCCAGCGGCGACACGCGAGAAAGCGTCGCCAGCTGGCGCGTGAACAGGGTCAGTTGCTTGGCCGACATTTTCGGCCTGCCGATCTGCAAACCGAACAATGGTCGCCCACGCGCGGCGGGGGCGCTGCCCGGCTCGAGACGCACCACATACAGCCGCCGACGGTCAAGCACCGCCCGCGCCGTTTCCACGTCCACCGCGGAAACATGGCCGCGCGTTTCCTGCCCGCGCGTATCAATGGCCAGATAATCGAAGTCGGGCACGCGGCCTTACCCCCGACCGGCGCGCCAAGCGCGGGCAATGGTGCGAGCGGGGCTCGCCACGTTCGTTGCTTTCATGGCATGCCAGCAGGCACGGACAAGAGACTGATATTCTTCAGTCATTGTCTTCACGCCGCGACACGCGCACCGCCTCTTCTGGGGTCGTCACGCCTTCTTCCACCATCCGGCGTGCAGCCGCGCTCAGCGTTTCGCTGCGCGCAAAGGCATGGGCAGCAATGGACGCTTCATCGGCGCCATCGTTGATCATGCGGCGAATGGTTTCGTCGATCCTCACGGCTTCGAACACGCCGACCCGGCCCTTGAAGCCGCTGTGGTTGCACTCCGCACAGCCCGCCGGTTCGTACACCACCGCCTCACGCCCGATCCCCAGCAGCGGTGCCACGGTGTCGCCGGCCGACAAGGCACGGCGACAGGTCGGGCACAGCCGGCGCACCAGCCGCTGCGCAATGACCGCGCGCAGCGTGGAGGCAAGCAGGAACGGCTCTACCTTCATGTCACGCATACGCGTGATCGCGCCGACGGCGTCGTTGGTGTGCACCGTCGACAGCACGAGATGCCCGGTAAGCGAGGCCTGAACCGCGATTTCCGCGGTTTCGCGATCGCGGATCTCGCCCACCATCACCACGTCAGGGTCCTGGCGCAGGATCGCACGCAGCCCGGCGGCAAAGGTCAGGCCGACCTTCGCATTCACCTGAGTCTGCCCCACCCCCTCGACCGCATATTCGACGGGATCCTCGACGGTCAGGATGTTGCGGCTGCCGTCGTTGAGCAGGCGCAGCGCTGCATACAGCGTGGTGGTCTTGCCGCTGCCGGTTGGCCCGGTGACCAGCACGATGCCGTTCGGCTCGTTGACTGCCGCTTCCAGCATGGCGTGCATCGGCTTGGACATGCCGAGCGCGTCGAGGTCGATGCCGGCATTATCCTTGTCGAGGATACGCAGCACGACCCGCTCGCCTGCCCGGCTCGGCAGCGTCGACACACGCACGTCCAGCAGCTTGCCGCCCAGTGTCAGGCCCATGCGCCCATCCTGGGGCACGCGCCGCTCCGCAATGTCGAGCCGCGCCATCACCTTGATCCGGCTAACCACCACCGGCGCGACATGGGGCGGCATGCGCAGCGTTTCGCGCAGCACGCCATCCACGCGCATGCGGACGACGAGCCCGGTTTCATAAGGCTCGATGTGAATGTCGGACACGCCGTTGCGGGCCGCATCCGCGATCACGCCGTTGATCAGTCGAATTGCCGGCGCGTCGTCGGCCGTGTCCAGCAGATCCTCGGCAGTGGGGATGCCGTCGGCCAGCAGGTCGAGCTCATCGCCCATGCCGACCGCGGCAAGCGCCGTCGCCTGGCCGTCCATGGCGTAATTGTCGCCGAGCAGGCGGTCGAACGCCGCCGGCTCCAGCACCGTCACGTCAAACGGGCGACCAAGAACGCGGCGCACCTCGATCAGCGCCCGTGGATCCGCCCCCTCTCTCAGGGCAACGGCGTCTCCGGACAGCGTGACCCCGAACTTGCGTGCGAAAGCATAGGGAAGCGACACCAGCGCGGGCGCATGATCGTGGCCGGCTAGCGATGCCCCCGATCCCTGTCCCGCGTCCATCGGCGCGATGGCTCCACCCGCGCCACCCGCCGCCGCCGGAAATGCGGGCGAAGACAGATCGCGGCCGGTCCTGATCACTTGTCCCGCCGTTTGATGGTGACGGTGGAGTTGCGCTGCACGGGCACGTTCACGCGCGGATCCTCGATGTTGCCCGGCACCGGCGCGGAGGGGATTGGCGCTGCCGCCCCCATGTAATCGCGCACCAGTTCGTCGATCGACGGCTCACGCGCCGGGTTGTGCTGCCCCTGCTGGAGCCGCAGATAACCGTAGCGCTGCTCCGTCACCCGGCGATTATCCTCGGATGATCGAAGGATCGTCGGACGGATAAAGACCATGAGGTTGGTCTTCGACCGCTGCCGCGCCTTCGACCGGAACAGGTTGCCGATCACGGGAATGTCCCCGAGCAGCGGCAGCTTCTCCAGGGTGCGCCGCTCGTCATCGCTCAGCAGGCCGCCGATGATGGCGATCTGCCCATCGTCGACGGTAAGCGTGGTCTCCACCTCGCGCTTGTTCAGGATCAGGTCTGAATTATCGTCGCTGACCGGCCCTGCGATGGAGCTCACCTGCTGGTGGAGGAACAGCTTGATCGAGCCCGAGGAATTGACCTGCGGCCGAACCTCCAGCTGGATGCCGACATTCTCGCGCTGAACGGTGCGAAAGGCATTGTCGAAATTCTGGCTCAGCGCCTGGCCCGTGGTGATCGGGATCTCCTGCCCGACCAGGATACGCGCTTCCTGATTGTCGAGCGTGATCAGGCTGGGTGCCTGCAGCAGGTTCGACGTGGTGTCGCTCTTCACGGCATTGATGATCGTGCCGAAGATCGTATCCCCACCGATGTTCCCGCCAAACCCGGCGAACCCGCCGCCGGCGCCCAGAATGGAGTTGATCGCCTGCTGGGCCAGGGCGTCACTGGCGGTATTCCCGGTGCTGGTGGTCGTCCGCGTCCCGTCGGGCGCCACCACCGTGGTCGTCGTCCCACCCACCTCACGCGCGCCGATCGCGCCTGCGATGGTCAGCAGATTGGGGGCGGAATTGGAAAAGCTGGTCGCGCCGAACGCCCCACCGGACAGGCTGCCCAGCAGGAACTGGAAGCCAAGGCGGCTTGCCGTCACGTCCGATACTTCGGCGACGATCGCTTCCACCAGCACCTGCTCGCGCCGGGTATCGAGCTGTCGCACCACCTCCGCCAGCTGCCGCTGGATGTCGGCAGGCGCCGCGATCACAATGGCGTTAGCGCCCACGAACCGTGTCACGACGGCCGGCGCCCGGCCACCTTGCGCCTGCACGGCGGCCTGCCCGCTCGATCCGCCGCCCGGCGCGCTTTGGCTCTGCGCCTGGCTGGCGGCGTTGGCGCTCGGCTGCCCGCCACTCCCGTTGTCCCCGGTGGAGGCCCCGAAGTTCGATTGGCTGAGCTGGTTTTGCGGCACGGCGTCGGGGGTCTGCCCGACGAGTTGCTGAAGCACCGGCAGCAGCTGCGCCGCATCGGCATGCTCCAGGAAGACGACGCGGATTTCCGTGCCGCTCTTCGCCTTCTGGTCCAGATCGAGCGCCACTTGCGCCAGCCGCGCGACCGTTGAAGGATCGCCGCGCAGCGCCACGGAGTTCGCGCCCTCCACGGGCACGACGCTGGCACTCACCGTCTGCCCCTGCGCCGGCGTCCCCAGCAGCCCCTGAAGCGCCGTCGCGATATCACGGGCACCGGCGTTCTTCAGCGCGATGACGCGGGTCGAATTGTTATCGGTATCGATCCGCCGCAGCACTTCGCGCACCCGGCGGACATTATCGGCGAAGTCGGCGATAACGATCGAGCTGCCGGCCCGATTGGCGCTGACCGATCCTTGCGCGGAAACAAGCGGGCGGACCGTATCAACGGCCGATTGCGCGTCAATGGCACTCAGCCGCACGATCTCCGTCACGAACTGGTTTCGTGCCGCGCCACTGGTGCCGATCCGCCCCGGCTGGCTTGCGGCATTCTCGATCGGCTGAACACGCAGCGCGCCATTGGCGGTGGGCACCGTGACGAGGCCGTTGGCGCGCAGCGTGGAGAGGAACACCTCGAAATATTCGGACCGGCTGAGCGGTCGATCCGTAACCACCGTCACCTTGCCCTGAACGCGGCTGTCGATGATGAAGGTGCGCCCGGTCACCTTCGCCGCATCGGCGATAAACGCGCGGATGTCGGCATCGCGCACGTTCAGCGTCGTTTGCGCTTGCGCCTGAACGCCCAGGACGAGCGCCAGCGCGGGCGCGAGCAGCCAGCGCTTCATTGTCCCGCCACCTGGATGCTGAGGGGCAGCGTCTGCCCGCCGCGATCCACCGTGATCGCGATGGCGCCGCCACCGGCATATTGAGTGGCCAGTCGCTCGATATCGCCAGGCCCCTGCACCGCGCGGCCGCCGATCTCCGTCACGATGTCACCCTCGCGAAGGCCAGCAGCACGGAACGCCGCGCCGGAGCCTGCCGGCCGCACGACCAGGCCGTTGATCCGCCCACCTTCGACACGCGGCACAAAACCGATTTCACGCTGAAACTGCTGCACTGTGATCCCTGAGGTAGAAGGCGTGGCGGTGGCCTGCTCGGCGTCGCCCGGCACGGGCGTCGGCGTGGCGGCACCCGCGGATTGATCGAGAAACAGGTCTTCGCGCGCGCCGCCGCGCTCGATCGTCACATGATCGAACGCAACCGCTCTCAGCACCACGCCCGGCATGATTTCCTCGCCCACCGCAACGCTTTTTTGCACATTGTCCGGTCCCGCCAGGATCGCGGAGCCGCGACCCGTCGCCTCGTCGATCCGGGTACCGAAAAGGGTCAGTTGAAGCGAGGTCACGACTCCGGCACCGTTCTGGGCTGCGCCGCCACTGATGCGGAAAAAAGGGTCGAAACTGCGCAGCACGTCGCCCGGCGCGTTGGGCAGAACAACGCCCGCCGGTCGCCATTCGCCCAGGGGCGAGACCGGCGTCACCACCGTCCAGACCAGCCGCGCGCACTGGATCGCCAGCGCCCCGAGCAACAGCAGTTCCGCCAGCGAATAGACGTTCACGACGGGCATCCGCCGCAGGATCGCCTTCGCGCGGGCGTCGAAGTTCAATCGCATGTATTTGCCAATCCCCGCGCAGCCGCCGCTATGTCCGCGATGTTACAGCGGCATTGCAAGCCAGTGTAATATCTAGGGCGTTCGCCGGCCATTCCTATCGGCGGCGCCCTGCGGCTGGTGACGAAGGCTCAGCGTTCGCCCCGGCCGGATCGACCCGGCCGGGGGCGGTGTGCTGGCGTAACGCTGGCCTCGCCAGCAAAGGTGGGATCAGAAGGTGACGCTGGCGCCCAGCGTGAACATCCGCCCCTGCTCGTAGCGATTGATAAACACGCGCCGCCCGTCCTCGAAGGTTTGCCGCTCCTGGTAACGGGTGCCCGTCAGATTGCGGGCCTCCCCCTTCAGCTCCAGCCGCGTACCAAGGAAATCGACGGTCTGCCGAACCACGAAGTCCAGCCGGATGCCGGGGCGCTCGATGATGTCGGGCTGAAAGCCGACGCCGGACAATAGCGACGGGCCACGATTGGTCACGCGATCACTGGCGTAATTGAACAGCAGCGTCGCCTGCATGTCGTTGTCGCGATCCTCATAGCCGAGCTGAAGGTTCACGAGATGGTCGGACTGGCCGGTCAGCGGCGCTCCGTCGCGGAACTGGAGGTTAGCCGGGGCAAACCCGGCCCCGCACCCGCCCAGCGAAACGCCGAGCACGCTGGGCACGCACTGCTCGTCCGCGGTGATCTGCGACTGCGTATAGGTGTAATTGGCGATGATCACCGCCCGCTTGCCGGCCATGCCCTCGGAGATGAAGTCGAGCGGCAGGTACTTCTGCACCTCGATCTCGCCGCCCCACAGAGTCGCCTTGGGCAGGTAGGTAAAGCCGGTCTGAAGCCGCGCGTCTGGCGTCGGATAGAAGCCAACCTGCTCGATCGGATTGTCGATCCGCTTGTAGAAGCCTGCTGCCGTGATCCGCTGGTCACGATCAAAGAACCATTCGTAGCGCGCTTCCAGATTGTAGAGCTTGGAGTCGCGCAGGTTGGGGTTGCCGAAGAACAGGCGGTCCGACTCGAAATCGCGGAACGCCTGGGGGGCGAGTTCGCGGAACTGCGGACGCGCGATGGTCTTCGCCGCGGCCAGTCGCAGCTGCATGTCCGGTGCGAAGTTCCAGGTCAGCGTCGCCGCTGGCAGGAAGTAATCATTGCTCAGCCGCGTCGGTGCGGCACCGATCGGCGTCACTTCCTGCTTCGCCGTCTCGTACCGAACGCCAATGATCGCACGGATGCCATCGATCGCTTCGGCCTCTGCCTGAACGTAACCGGCATGGATTCTGAGGCTCGCGTCATAGGCGTAGGAGCCGTTCAGACCCGAGTCGAACCGCAGCTGGACGGCGTTCTCCGCCGGCGTGCCGGACGTCGCCACCGGGCAGCCGTTCAGCACGTCCGGGGACAGGAGGTAATCGGGGCGGAAGAGATTGCAGGGGAACGGGATCGCTCCGCCGGTGGCCGTCTGGAAAGTGAATGGCAGGCGAAGCGACGATCGTTCGTTCTGCGAATAATAATAGCCGGCCGACAGGGTGAAGGGACGGTCGCCGGGCAGCTTGTAGGCAACGTCGGCCTGCCCGGAATACAGGTCCTCGTTCAGCTCGCTGAAGACGACGGTGGCAAAGCGATCGAACGCATTGGTGGCCTGCCACACTCCCGGGCAACTCAGCGCGCTGCCACCAACAGGGTTGGTCACCTGAATGTTGAGGCCGGTGTTGCAGGTGTAGATGAATTGGCGCTCATAGGGCGAGTTGCGCTTCGAATTCGCATAGGCGCCGCGCACATCCACCGACAGATCATCGACCGGCTTGAACTCACCGACCAGCTGCGTCTCGATCAGCTGCCGTTCGAACCAGTTGGTGTTCTGCTGGAAAATCGGGTTGCCCGACGAATTGTTGTAAACCGTCGCGGCGGAGGCGCGCCCCTGCTTCAACGTGTCGTGGATATAGACGTTGGTCCAGCGGATGCGGTTCTCGTCAAATTCATAGCCGAAGCCGAGTAGGCCGTTCACGACCGCGCGATTGTCGGTGATCAGCGTGTCGAAGTCGTTCCGCAGGGTGCCGTCATTGCTGATCGTATCCTGCTGCGTGGTGGCGCGGGTGCGCCAGGTGTTGGACACGCTGCCGGTCGCGATCATGCCGATGCGCCCCGGTCCGAGTTCGCCGACAAGACCCAGGTTGAGATCGGCTGACCAGTTTGGCGGAATGTCGAAATTGCGCTGAAGCAAGGTGGTCCGCGCATTGGACAGCTGCGCGACCTGCGCAGTCGGGATCACGCCCGATCCGTTTGGCGCATTGCGCAGGAAGTCGGGCAGTTTGCGCTCGCCCGAATCATAGCCGAGCCAGTCCGTCTTCGATCCGTAATAGGTGTTGCCGAGCTTGCCCGTGGTTTCGGTGTCGATGCCCAGCGACCCGCCCACGGTGACGTAATTCTCGTCCGGAATGGCCTTGGTGGTCAGGTTGATGACGCCGCCGCCGAACTCACCGGGATAATTGGCGGAATAGGTCTTCTGGACCAGCGCCGAACCGACGATGGTGGTGGGAAAAATGTCGAGCGGCACCGTCCGGCGCAGCGGCTCCGGGCTCGGCAGTGGCGATCCGTTCAGCAGCGCGGAGGAATAGCGGTCGCCAAGCCCCCGCACGAAGACATAGCCATTGCCGACCACCGACAGGCCGGTGACGCGCGTCAGGGCGCCCGCGATATCGCCTTCACCTGTTCGTGCGATATCGGCCGTGGAAAGGACGCTGATCACCTGGGCGGTGGATCGCACGGTGTTCGGGATGTTCCGCCCGACCACCACGATGTCCCCGCCGGCCGCCGCATCCACGCCGGGAGCGGACACTTCCGCGCTCTGCTCATCGGCGGCCGTTGGGGCAGATTGCGGACTGGCGGCGCTCGTGTCCGTGCCTGCCGGATCGGCCGGCGGGGCGATGGTGCCGGTGCTCGGCCCTGCCGCCGGAGCGCCATCGGAAGGCGCGACCTGCGCCAGCGCGGCTGGGGCCACGAGCGTCGTCGTCACGAGGAGCAGGGAGGCGTAGAGGGCGCGCTGGCGCATGATCAGGTCTTCCGGTGAATTGGCAAGGAGCGGGCCCGCCGCGGCGCTTGTCACACGCACGGGCCCGCTACGGTCAGCAGTGGCGGCCGGGGCTCAGCGGCCCTGGCACTGGAAGTAGACCGAGTTGAAGGTCGGCGGACCCACGTCCTGCAGCGCGGCATCGGCCGGCCGGATGGTCGTGCGGGTGTCGCCCGAGCCGGCGCCTGCCACCAGGTTGATGCAGCCCTGGCCGGAGCCGGTCTTCACCACGCCGTTGACGAAGGCGAAGTCCGCGCCGCCGCGCAAGCGGATCGCGGCCGGGGCCGAAGGCGCCGTCTGGATGAAGGTGAAGTTGGCGTAGCGGCCAAAGGTGCGCGGCAGCAGGTCCTCGGCGCCGTTCGAGTCGATCTCGGTCGCGAACGAGTCGGCGGTCGCACCGCCGGCCTTCTGCGCCGCAATGATGAACTGCATGAAACCGCGCCAGCCGTTGTCGACGTCGAAGCCATCGTCGTCAGCACCGGTCACCACGAAATACTTCAGGTTGGTGGTGCCGCCGAAGATCTCGATGCCATCGTCCGCCGAATTGTGGCTCTGAACATGGTCGATGGTCGTGCCGCTGCCGGTGCCACCCAGGGTCAGGCCCTGAAGCTCGTTGCCCTCGCTGATGGCGATGCCGGTGTAGCGGATCTGCACATATTGCAGCGTGCCCGAGTTATCGGCCTGGTTGGTACCGCCGTAGAAGCGGCCCGGAACGCCCTCGATCGGCGCCTGGCAGGTCGTGCTGGTGCCGCCGGCGTCGTTGCCGGTGGTGCCACCTTGATTGTTGCCACCGGTGCCTGCCGCGCAGACCGCGGTCGGTGCGCGGCCGAGCAGGATGAGGCCGCCCCACTGGCCCTGCGTCGAATCGGACACGCCATTGGCGGTCAGGTTCTGCTGCGAGGTGAAGATGATCGGCGCCGCGGCGGTGCCCACCGCATTGATGCGGCTGCCCCGGTTCACCAGGATCAGGTCGTTCGAGGCCTCGCTCGAATCGGCGGCGAGAACAACGCCCGGCGCGATCGTCAGCGTGACGCCCGAGTCCGCCCCCTGCGAGCCGACATCGACGCCCACTTCGGTCTGGCCGCGGAAACGGTAGAAGACGCCTGCGATCTTCGGCAGCGTCAGGCTGCTCGTGATCTTTTCCGGAAGGCGGCAGGCGCGGAAACCGGCGACCAGGCCGTCGTCGGTCGTTCCCGTCGGGCATGCCGCGCCCGCCGCCAGCGTGCCGATATTCGGCACCGCGGTGCAGGCGGTCGTGGTGCCGCCGAAGTTTGCGGAGGAGGAATTGCAGGTCCAGCCCTGGAACGACGTATCGTCAGGCCCGCTTACTGCCCCAACGAAGCTCGCCGGCACGAAGAAATTGCCCAGCGTCGTTGGGTTGCTCGGCGTGGTCAGCGGCGTGTTGTTGACGGGGTAGATGCCGTTCAGCCCGGCGGCGCCGTTCACATTGTTGTTGGTGCCCGCATTGACCAGCGCGAACTGCTCGTCGGCGGTGATGGTGACGCCGCTCTGCGTCGTCGCGACGGCGAATTGCGCTGCCGTGATCGGCGAGGGCGTCGGCGTACCCGTCGTCGGCGGCGTGGGCGTGGGCGCCGGGGTGACGATCACGTCGATGTTGCCCGCCCCCGGCGATGCGACATCGTCCGCGCCGCACCCGGCGAGCAGAAGGCAGGCGGTGCCGGCAAGAAAGTGGTGGCGGCTGAAGCTGAGCATGTCTCACTCCCGTTGAGCTGATCGGTCCTCCCCTGGACCGCGGGCGAGCCGGGCCACATGCCCGTCCCCCCTTGAGGAGTGCCGCTAGGCGCGTGACGTGACAGCCAAGTGGAGGTTCAGAGACTCGGGAGTGACGGTGATGTTGCGAAGCCGTGACAATCGCGGCGCAGCCCGATCGAGCGTCGGATCAGATCACTCGTCGATGCCGAAGTTCAGCGTGCGGGAAACCATCGGGTCCGCCACCCCGACCAGCAGATAGGCGGCAAATTGCTTCACCCGCTGCCACAGGCCGGTGACCGCCAGATAGCGATCCATGGTGATTTCTTCCGACTGGGCGATCTCGCCATCGATATAGGCGCGGACATGGTCGGCGAAGGCCACGTCCTCGATCCGCAGCATCAGCTCCAGGTTGATGAACAGGCTGCGCATGTCGAAATTGGCGCTGCCGATGTGCACTGCCCGGTCCACCGCGTACAATTTGGTGTGCAGCTTGGTGGGCAGATACTCGAACACCCTGATCCCGCGCTTCAACAGGCCGCGATAGGTGAAGCGCGCTGCTGCGATGGTGGCATTGTTGTCCGACTTGCGCGCCGTCACCACGCGCACCACCCTGCCCTTTCGCCCGGCGCGGTCGATCTGCCGCAGCATGGTCGGGCTGGGGGTGAAATAGGCCGCGATGATGTCGATCCGCTCGGCACGGCGCATGTCTCCGCGCACCGCTCGTGCCCAGGGCGACAGGCGCCGAGTCGGCCCGCCGATCAGCCACCGCACCTCGCCCTCCTGCTCGCTCCATTGCGACAGCGCCCGATTGAGGTGGCGAAGCTTGCCTTTCGGCTCCCGCACCCAGGCGTTCAGCGCATCGAAATAGCCGGCGATGCGCGCGGCGGCCGGCCCTTCCATCAGCAGCCCCAGATCACGCCACGCCTGGTCGCCGGCGGTGCCGAAATAATCATCCTCGATATTGAAGCCGCCAACGATGATCCGCGGCGCCGCTTCCTCCGCATCGGCCAACGCCAGCTTCTGGTGATTGCGCAGGAGATAACGCCGGCCCAGCCGGGGCACGAACCGGCAGACCGAAACCCCGGCCGCCTCCAGCGGATCGAAAAAGCGCCGGTCTGCCGCCTCGTCGCTGCCGAAGCCGTCGACGATCAGCGACACCTCGACACCCCGGTTGGCGGCGTCGATCAAAGCCTCGTTGACCCGCTCCCCCGCGTGATCGTCCGCATATATATAGTAGAGCATCCGCAGCGAGCGGCGGGCGCCCTCGATCAGGTCGATCAGGGCATTCAGTCGCTCCGGCCCTTCGATCAGCAGGGTCAGCCGGTTGCCGGCGACGGTGAAGGGACGCGCATCGTTCATTGCGGGCTGACTTGGACTGCGCGGGCCACCGCGGCAAGGATGCGGATTCCTTGACTTGGCGGGCCCTTGGGCCTAGATCGCCTGCCTTCATCCAGCAGTAGTTTAGCGAAGGAAGCGTCTATGGCGCGCGTCACGGTCGAGGATTGCGTCGACAAGATCCCCAACCGGTTCGATCTGGTTCTGCTCGCGGCTCAGCGCGCGCGGCAGGTGTCAGGTGGCGCCGAACTGACGATCGACCGCGATCGGGATAAGAATCCGGTGGTCGCGCTGCGCGAGATCGCCGAGCAGACGGTCAAGCCGGAGGATCTCCGCGAAGGCGTGGTGCAGAGCCTGCAGCGCGTTCAGATCGACGACGAGGAAGAGGCCGATGCCGTCGGCTCGCTGGCTGCTTCGGCAGAGGCGCTGCGCCTCACTGCCGCTGCCCCGCCGCGCAATCAGAACCTCGGCGCCGATTACGACGGCTGATCGGCCGCGCCCGGCTTATGCCGGGCATGGCGGCTGTCGAAGCCGCAACAACGAAAAGGCCGCAGCGGCGACGCTGCGGCCTTTTCGTTTGCGCTCGTTCAGCCAGACCCCGCCATCGCAGGCAAAAACCGGGACTGGCGCATCGGCGTGGGCCGACAGCCCACGCCTGCACCCGGCGGCTATTCCTGGCGCCGCCCCTTGAAGCCCTGCGCCACCACGAACCATTCCACCGATCCCTTGCGGCTCGACGGCGGCTTGGCATGTTTCACGGTGGTAAAGTTGCGCTTCAGCAAGGTCACCAGCGCCGAATCCGCGCCGCCGGCGAACACCTTGGCGACGAACGTGCCCCCGGGCCGCAGCACCGAAATCGCGAAGTCGCTCGCCGCTTCCACCAGTCCCATGGTGCGCAGCGCATCGGTTTGCGGATGACCCACGGTATTCGCGGCCATGTCGGAAAGCACGACATCGGGTGCGCCGCCCAGTTCCTCGATCAGCCGCTCGGGCGCATCGTCCGCCATGAAATCCATTTGCAGGATCGTCACGCCGTCCAGCGGGTCTACCGGCAACAGGTCGATACCCACCACCGCACTGCCCGGCAGTTTGCGGCGGACCACCTGGCTCCACCCGCCCGGCGCCATGCCCAGGTCGACGATGCGCTTGGCCCCGCGCAGGAAATTGAACCGCTCGTCCAGCTCCAGCAGCTTGTACGCCGCCCGGCTGCGATACCCTTCGGCCTTGGCCCGCTTCACATAGGGATCGTTCAGCTGCCGCTCCAGCCAGCGCGTCGATTGCGCCGTCCGGCCCCGCGCGGTTTTGACGCGCGTGCGAAGTCCGCCCCCACCCCTCATGCCGCGCTCGTCATCAGGCGGCGCAGGATACCCTCGCGGATGCCGCGATCGGCAATGCCAAGCCGCTCCGCGGGCCATAGATCCAGGATGGTTTCGAGGATCGCGCAGCCCGCCACCACCAAGTCCGCACGTTCGCGGCCGATGCACGGCAGCTTCGCGCGCTCTGTAATGGACAGGTGCGCCAGCCGCTGGCTGATCGCCCGCATCGAATCGGCCGGTGCGATCAGGCCGTCCACCTGCGCGCGGTCATAGCGGTCGAGCCCCAGGTGGACGCTCGCCAGCGTGGTGACCGTGCCGGACGTGCCGAGCAGACGCCGCGGGCCGTCGACCTTCGGCAAGCGATCCGCAAAGGGGGCAAAGCTTTCCCGCACCAGGTTCCGCATCCGATCATAGGCTGCGGCCAATCCGGCCGGCCCCTCGCCGCCGCCCGCGCTTTCCGTCAGCGACACGACCCCCCAGGGGGCCGAGTGCCAGTCGATCACGGTTGGCACAGTGGTGGAAGTGTCGATCAGCACCAGTTCGGTCGAACCGCCGCCGATATCGAAGACGAGTGCCGGCGCGTTGCCCGGCTCCAGCAGCACATGGCAACCCAGCACGGCAAGCCGCGCCTCCTCTTCGGCCGAGATCACGTCGAGGTGGATGCCCGTCTCCCGATAGGCGCGTTCGATGAAAGCCGTGCCGTTGCTGGCGCGGCGGCAGGCTTCGGTAGCGACGGATCGCGCCAAAGTCACGTTGCGGCGCTTCAGCTTGTCGGCGCAAATGCGCAGGGCAGCGATGGTTCGCTCCACCGCCGCATCCGATAATCGGCCGCTGGTCGCCAGCCCCTCGCCCAGCCGTACGATGCGGGAAAAGGCGTCGACGACCGCGAATCCCTCGCCTTGGGGGCGGGCGATCAGCAATCTGCAATTGTTGGTGCCGAGATCCAGCGCGGCATAATGACGCGCGAAATGCTGGCGAAAGGGGGCCTTTTGCGAGCCCTCGCTTGCCGGACGGGCGCGGCGATCGCGCCGGTACGGCAGGTCGGCGTGATGATGCGCCACGTGCCGTCGTTCTTTCTTTTGTTCTTCCGTCGCGGGTAACCCCGCTCGGTGCTTGGCAGGGAAGCTAGCGTGCGCCGTGGCCCACTGCAACCCGCCCCCGCAATCAGGTGCTTGACCTTGCCGATCCGCCGGATTAGAGGCGCCCACCTGTTGCTGCTTCATCGCAGCGGCGCGGCTGTTGCCCGATCCTCTAATGGTAAGAGAGCGGACTCTGACTCCGTCAATCAAGGTTCGAATCCTTGTCGGGCATCCAGCACAACCTCCCCCGAACATCTGCGGACCTTTGGCTATCCGACAGCCGACCGATGTCGACGCATCCGCCCTCCTTCGGCTGCCAGTTCGCGGGGTTCCGTCCTGTTGCGAACGCCGGATGACACAGCTTTCATCGGCGATTGCCGCGTAACCATTCCTGTCGTCAGACCCGCAAAAGGCCGCCACACCATTGACGCACTGGGCCTCTAGCCGCGATGGCGGGCCTTTCGTGATACCTGCGTGACATGCTGATCCTCTCCCTTCTCCTCCAGGCCAGCCCGATTGTGGTGACCGGCCCGCAGCCCGGCGCGCCGCAGCCGCCCGCGACCATGGCCTATGAACCGGCCGCAATGCTGATCGCGACGTTCGACGCGGATGGCGACGCGCGCGTGACTCGTGAAGAAATGGAAGACGGCCTCGCCGCCTCCTTCGCCCTCATCGACGCGGCAAAGGCGGGATCGCTCCGCTATATCGAGTTCGCCGACTGGGCCGAGCGCTTCCTGGGCGATCGCAATGCGCTGCCCAGTCCGTTTGAAGTCGATCGCGACGGCGATGATCGGGTCGCCTTGCGTGAACTTCAGGCGCGCTTCTCCGAATATTTCACCCGTTACGATCGGGACAAGGACGGTGTTCTGACGCGCGCCGAGCTCCTGACGATCCGCGCCCGCGTGTTCGGCGACGACAGCCGGCCCAACGATGGAAAGAAGCGGAAGCCACCCCGTAAATGACCGACCGTTTCACCTTCACCATCGCCGCCACGGACGGCGCCGCTCGTACCGGCAGCATCGCCATGCACCGCGGCACGATCCGCACGCCTGCCTTCATGCCGGTTGGCACGGCCGCCACGGTCAAGGCGATGAAGCCGGCCGACGTCGAGGCCGCTGGCGCGGACATCATCCTTGGTAACACCTATCACCTCATGCTTCGCCCCGGCGCGGAGCGTGTGGCGCGGCTCGGCGGGCTCCACCGCTTCATGGGCTGGGACAAGCCGATCCTGACCGATTCGGGCGGCTATCAGGTGATGAGCCTGTCCGATCTGACCAAGCGGTCGGAGGAAGGCATCACCTTCAAATCCCACCTCGACGGCACGCGGCACCTGCTCAGCCCGGAACGCTCGATCGAGATCCAGCGGCTGCTCGGCTCCAACATCATCATGGCGTTTGACGAACTGGTGCCGACCACCTCCACGCGAGAGGTGCAGGCGGCGGCCATGGAGCGCTCGATGCGCTGGGCAAAGCGATCGCGGGATGCCTTCGACAGCGGCGGAGAGCATGCCGCGAACAACGCCATCTTCGGGATCCAGCAGGGCGCGCTTGACGAGGGGTTACGCCGCACCTCGGCCGACGCGCTGATCGACATCGGCTTTGATGGCTATGCGATCGGCGGCCTGGCGGTCGGCGAGGGACAGGAGGCGATGTTCGCCTGCCTCGATTTTGCCCCCGGCCAGCTGCCCGCCGATCGCCCGCGCTACCTGATGGGCGTCGGCAAGCCCGACGACATCGTCGGCGCGGTGGAGCGCGGGGTCGACATGTTCGATTGCGTGCTGCCGACCCGCTCGGGCCGCACCGGTCAGGCGTTCACCCGCACCGGCCCGATCAACATCCGCAACGCCCGCTTCAACGAGGATCAGGGCCCGCTCGATCCCGAATGCGGCTGTCCGACCTGCGCCACCTGGAGCCGGGCCTACCTCCATCATCTCGTGCGTGCGGGTGAGATCCTGGGCGCCATGCTGATGACCGAACACAACATCTTCTTCTACGAAACGCTGATGGCTGACCTGCACTCGGCGATCGCCGAACAGCGGCTCAAAGCCTTTGCCGATGCGTTCCGGTCGCGGTACCAGCGCGGCAAAGGAGAGTAAGCGTGTCCGACGAACCCAATGAGATCCTCGCCGCCGCCGCTGCCGCCAAGCAGCATGAAACCGCCGCCAAGGACGCCACCGCCGCGCGTCAGAAGCGCGGCTGGGATCTGGGCAAGATCGGTCTGGGCGTCGGCATCGGTTCCGCCGCAATCGCCGCGGCAGTACTCTTCACCCGCAAGAAGGACTGACGCGCACCCGCCGCTGGCCCAGCCAGCGGCCACCTCCTGCAGATCGCGGGCGGGCAAGAGCCGCCCTCTCGCCAGCATCGCGAGCAGGCAGTTTCCTGCGCCTCCATGCTGAGGCGCTTCCGGTATCCAAGCGGCCACTGACGAGCCGCCGTCCGCCCCGACCCCCTCGATCACCAGCATGCGCTTGCCGTGAATGGCACCTCCTCAGCAGCCGGCGCTCGCCGACGCGCACGCCTCAGCGCGGAGTGCCTGAACTGCGTCCCGGCTGCTGCTTGGGGCATGCGTGGTTCAGGCGAAGCAGAGCAGTTTCCCCCTGCGGAGGCTGCGCGGTCGCTCCCCTCCGTCAGTCGCCGACATTCGCAAAAAGCCGATCCGCAACCACTAGTCCATCGCGCCGCGCCCGGGCGACACCCCGCTGGAAACGAGGCGCCAGGGATCGATGCGAAAGCGCAAGGTGAAGCGGCGATCATCCCCGCTTATGCAGGTCTGACCGCCGCCGCCCAACCCCGGCGTCAATCGTCAAGCGATCGATGAACCGGGCTCAGCCCGCCAGATCCTTGAACGCCGCATCCTTGTCCGTCCGGATCTCGCCCGGCAGGCCAAGCACGCGCTCGGCGATGATGTTCTTCAGGATCTCGTCGGTGCCGCCGGCGATGCGTAGGCCCGGCGCGTTCATCACCGCGCCCTGGAACAGCCCCTTCAACGGCAGCAGCGCCGGATCGTTGATGATCCCATACTGATCCTCCGCCTCGACCGCGGCATTGCCCAGATCCTGCAGCACGTTGGCGGCGATGATCTTGCCGATCGAGCTTTCCGGCCCCGGCGTCTGCCCGCGGCTCAGCGCAGTCATCGTGCGCATGCGGGTGTTCCGCAGGCCTTCGGACTGGACGTACCAGTCGGCCAGCCGCTGGCGAAACGCCGAGTCCTTGATCAGCGGGCCGTCCGCTGCGTCCAGATCCTTGGCCAGGGCCAGGATCTCCTTCGGGCTCGCTCCGCTCGCCCCGCCGACCGCAAGCCGCTCGTTCATCAGCGTGACCAGCGCGACCTTCCAGCCGTCGTCCACCGCGCCCAGCCGCTGCGAATCGGGGATGCGAACGTCGGTGAAATACACCTCGTTGAAGTTCGACCCGCCCGACATCTGGTGAATCGGCCGGATCTCGACACCGGGCGATTTCAGGTCGAGCCAGAACATCGTCAGGCCCTTGTGCTTGGGCACGTCCGGGTTGGTGCGCACCAACACGATGCCATAGTCCGAATAATGCGCGCCGGAGGTCCAAACCTTCTGGCCGTTCACCACCCAATCGTCGCCATCACGCACCGCGCGGGTACGGATCGCCGCCACGTCGGAACCGCCAGCGGGCTCGGAGAACAGCTGCGACCAGATTTCCTCACCGCGCAGCGCCGGGCCGACGAAACGCTTCTTGGTCTCCGCATCGGCGAACGCCATCACGGTCGGCACGCACATGCCAAGGCCGATGGTGAAATAGCCGTATTGGACGGGGAACTTGGCCTCTTCCTGGCCGAAGATCACCGACTGGATCGGCGTGCCGCCGGCCCCGCCCCATTCCTTGGGCCAGGTGATCTGGGCATAGCCGGCCTCGGCCTTGCGCCGCTGCCATGCCTTGCCCGCCGCCATGTCGTCGGCATGGTTCATCGCCTTGTGCTCGGCGACGTTCTGTTCCAGCCAGGCGCGCGCCTTGGCGCGATAGTCGGCTTCTTCCGGGGTATCGTTGAAGTCCATGTCGCTATCCTCTCACGCGCTCAGGCGGCGTTCTTCATTTCAAGCTGGCTGACCAGACGCTCGCGCCACGTCGCCGGGGCACCCGCCACCAGCGAAAGCTGCCGCGACCGGCGATAATAAAGCTGCGGGTCCGCTTCCCAGGTGAAGCCGATGCCGCCGTGCGTCTGGATATTCTCCTTGGACGCGAACCAGAACGCCTCGCTCGCCGCGACGCGCGCCGTCGCCGCCGCCAGCGGCAGCTCGCCCGCATCGGTGTTGAGTGCCCAAGCGCCGTAATAAGCGTTCGATCGCGCGATCTCGTTCTTCACGTAGATGTCCGCGAGCTTGTGCTTGATCGCCTGATAGCCGCCGATCACGCGGCCGAACGCCTGCCGGTCGAGCGCATAGGCCTTGGCCATCTCCAGGCACTTGTCCGCCCCACCGACCTGCTCGAACGCGAGCAGGATCGCCGCCCGGTCGAACACCGCCTGCATCGCCGCGATGCCATCCTCGTCACCCAGTCGCTCCGCCGGTGCACCCGAGAAGGTGAGCTTGGCCGCCGACCGCGTCGGGTCCAGCGTCGTCAGCACCTCGGCCGACACGCCTTCGCCCTTCTCGACGAGGTACAGCCCGTCCTTGGCCAGCACGACGATCAGGTCGGCGACATCGCCGTCAGTGACCGGGATCTTCTCGCCGCTCAGCTTGCCGCCCGTGACGCTGGTCTTGATCGACCGCGCCGTCACCGGCCCCTTGCCCTCACTCGTCGCGAAAGCACCGATCACCTCGCCCGCCGCGATTCTGGGCAGCCACTTCGCCTTCTGCTCCTGCGAGCCGAACTTCATCAGCGCCTCGGCGACGAAATAGACGGTCGAGGCGAACGGGATCGGCGCGCACGCACGGCCCAGTTCCTCTGCCAGCGCGCACAGCTCGACATGGCCAAGCCCCAGCCCGCCGAACTCCTCGGGGATCGCGGCGCCCAGCCAGCCCTGCTCGGCCACGCTCTTCCAAAGCGCCTCGTCATAGGCACGGTCGTCATTGTCGAGGACGCCACGCACCACCTTGGCGTCGCACTTCGCGGCGAGGAACTTGCGCGCCTCGTCCTTCAGCATCTTCTGGTCGTCGGAATAATCGAAGTTCATGTCATTCTCCCCGCCCGCGCCGTTCGTGCTTCGGCAAGCCGCAGCACGAACGGGAAGCTGTTGATTTGCTTACCGCGGCTGCATCCGGATCGCGCCGTCGAGCCGCACGTCCTCGCCATTGAAATAGCCGTTGCGCAGCATCTCGACCGCCAGCGCGGCATATTCTTCCGCCATGCCCAGCCGCTTGGGGAACGGCACCATCGCCGACAGCGCTGCCTTCACCTGCGGCTTCGCCCGCGCCAGCAGCGGCGTGTCGAAAATCCCCGGCAGGATCGTATTGCAGCGCACGCCCTCGCTCGCGAGATCGCGCGCGACGTTCAGCGTCATGCCGATCACGCCCGCCTTGGCCGAGGCATAGGCGACCTGCCCCATCTGCCCTTCCTCGCCCGCCACGCTGGCGGTGTTGACGATCGCGCCACGATCCCCATCCTCGGTCGGGTCCAGCGTCATCATCCCGGCAACTGACCCGACGATGCAGCGGAATGAGCCGACGAGGTTCAGCTCCAGCGTCTTCTGGAAATTCTCGATCGGATAAGGGACGATCGATCCGTCCTCCTTCGACCGCGCCACCGTCTTATTCGGCCCGCCGAAGCCGCCGCCGGCGCAATTCACCAGCGCGCGCTCCTGCCCGTTCGCCGCACGCGCCTTGGCGAAGCCGGCGTCGACCGACGCCTGGTCCATCACGTCGACTTCGCAGAACACTGCACCGATCTCTTCGGCGACGCCCGGGCCGATTTCGGCATTCTTGTCGAACAGCGCGACCTTCACGCCATGCGCGCGCAGCGCCTTGGCGGTGGCCAGCCCCAGCCCCGAGGCACCCCCTGTGATAACGGCAGCAATATCCGGTCCGAGCTTCACGCCCCTCTCCCCTAATTCATGAGCGGCGGCCCCGTCGGCCGTCCGCGATTGCAGGATAACTTTAGTTATGTAGAGTGCGCCGTCAACAAACATCGCAACAAGCATGAGTGGGAGAGGCAGCGTGGAATATGAGATGATCTCGGTCGAGCGCCGGGGCGAAGTCGATTGGGTGACGATGAACCGCCCGCACGTCCTGAACGCGCTCAACGATCGCCACGTCGAGGAATTGAGCCACTATTTCGGCGCGCTGCACAAGGATCGCGACTGCCGGGTCGTCGTGCTGAAGGGCGCTGGCCGCGCGTACTGCGCGGGGCTCGATCTGCAGGAGGGCGGCCGCTCCGAATTCGACACGATCGATCGCCTCGCGCACCAGCGCTCGATCGCCGAGATCGTGATGAAGATGCGCTATTGCCCGCAGCCCATCATCAGCCTCGTCCACGGCCCGGCCTGCGGCGGCGGCTTCGCGATGGCGCTCGCGTCGGACATCCGTATCGCCGGCGAATCGGCCCGCATGAACGCCGCCTTCATTCGCATCGGCCTCAGCGCCTGCGATATCGGCGTCAGCTATTTCCTGCCGCGCCTCGTCGGCGCGAGCGTGGCCGCGGAATTCATGCTCACCGGCAATTTCATTACCGCCGATCGGGCGCTTGCCACCGGCCTCGTCAGCCGCGTCGTGCCCGATGATCAGATGGAGGAAGCCGCCGCGCCGCTGATCGAACAGATGCTCACCACCTCCCCGATGGGCTTGCGCCTCACCAAGGAGTGCCTGCGCATGTCGATCGACGCGCCCAGCCTCGAGGCGGCGGTGGCGATGGAGGACCGCAACCAGATCCTGTGCGCAACCTCTCCCGATTTCGGCGAGGGCATCAAGGCGTTCTTCGAGAAGCGCCGGCCCGATTACACCAAGAAGAAGGAGCAGGCTGCATGAGTGGGGGATTGGAAGGGCGCGTCGCACTGGTAACCGGCGGGGGCCGCGGCATCGGGCGTGAGATCGCACTCCGCCTGGCGCGTGACGGTGCCGACGTGGCGGTGAACTACCGCCGCGACGTCGAGGCCGCCGATGACGTGGTGCGCGAGATCGAGGGCCTCGGCCGCCGTGCCAAGGCCTATGCCGCCTCGGTCGACCGGTTCGAGGATTGCGAGAAGCTGGTCGACGCGGTCGTCGCCGACTTCGGCGGGATCGACATCCTCGTCAACAACGCCGGCATCGCCAGCCGCGGCCAGAGCGTCGCCGATACCGACCCGGCCGAGTTCGAGCGCGTCATGCGCACGCACTGCTTCGCGCCGCACTACATGTCGAAGCTCGTCCTCCCCTCGATGCGCGAGCGGGCAAAGGAAAAAGGCCGCGGCGACATCATCATGATCTCCAGCGTCGCGACGCTCTACCACGCCCCGAACGGCGCGCCCTATTCGATGGGCAAGGCCGCCGCCGAGGCGCTCGCGCTGGTGCTGTCGAAGGAGGAACGCAGCAACAATATCCGCACCAACATCGTCGCGCCGGGCCTCACCGTCACCGACATGGGCGAGCGGCTGGCCAAGGCCACGCGCGGCGTCGCGGACATCCACGATCTCGCCGCGCAATCACCCTTCGGCCGCGTCTCCACCCCGGCGGACGTCGCCGCCGCGGTCGCCTATTTCGTCTCGGCCGACGGCGAATATGCCAACGGGCAGAAGATCAACCTTCACGGCGGCGGCTGATGCCGCATCTCCCCTCCCGCTCGCGGGAGGGGAGCCCCCTCACCCCGCGCGCAGCTTGCGCTCGCCCTCGAACATGTAATCGCGCGTCAGCGGCACCGAATAGCGCCCCTTGGTCAGCTGCACCTGGTAATTGCACAGCCCCCCGTTGCGGAACGCCGCCGCCGCCCCGGCGAGGTAGAAGGTCCACATGCGGAAGAAGCGCTCATCATACAGCGCAACGATCTGATCCTTCGCCGCCACCGTCCGGTCGTACCAATGGTCGAGCGTATAGGCGTAATGGACGCGCAGCACCTCGATGTCGGTCGGGAACAGCTTCAGCCCCTCATAGGCCGTCACGATCTCGCTCAGCGCCGGGTTATAGCCGCCCGGGAAGATGTATTTCGCGGTCCAGTCGTCGGTGATCCCCGGCCCGCCCATGCGCCCGATCGTGTGCAGCAGCATTACGCCATCATCGGTCAGCAGCTCGCGGCACTTGCGGAAGAAGGTGCGATATTGCGGTGGCCCGACATGCTCGAACATGCCGACCGACACGATCCGGTCGAAGCTGCCGGTGACGCGGCGGTAATCGATCAGCTCGAACTTCACCCGGTCTGCCACGCCCGCCGCGGCGGCGCGATCGCGCGCCACCTTCAGCTGTTCTTCGGACAGCGTCACGCCCAGCACGTCGACGTCGAAATGCTTGTTGAGGTACAGCGCCATGCCGCCCCAGCCGCAGCCGATGTCCAGCACGCGCATCCCCGGCTTCAGCGCCAGCTTGGCCGCGATATGCGCCTTCTTGTCGTCCTGCGCCTGTTCCAGGCTGTTGCCGGGATCGGTGAAATACGCACAGCTGTACTGCTTGTCGCGATCGAGGAAGAGGTCGTACAAACGCCCCGACAGGTCATAATGATGCGCCACGTTGCGCTTCGATCGGCGCTCCATGTTGATCCGGTCGGCGCGATATTTCACCGCGTTGAAGGTGCGCGCGGCCAGCCCCGGCTTCAGGTTCTTCGTCCCCTTCTCCCAGGCATCATTGCGCTTCAGCAGCTCGACGAGGTCGCGAATGTCGCCCTTCTCGACAATCAGCCGCCCGTTCATGAAGCATTCGCCAGCGCCAAGCGCCGGATTGCGCGCGATCGTCAGCGCGACGCCGCTGTCGGCGAAGCGGATCGTTACGTCGGGGAAACCGGGCTCGGGCGTACCATAGGTGCGGGTCGCCGCCTTGGGGCGGTGAAGCGTGAGCGTGCCACGCTTCACCGCGCGGGAAAGGAAGATATCGATCAAAGCCATGGATCGAAATCGTAACGATCAGATCCCGGCATACCAATCGTAATCGACATTATCCTCCCAATAGCCGCCCTTGCCCTTGCCTACGCCTGCAAGGCTCGCCACGGCGTCGATCCGCATCAGATATTTGGCGTGCTTGTATCCCAGCTGCCGCTCCACGCGCAGGCGGCACGGCGCGCCGTTCATCACCGGCAGGAATTGGTCGTTAAGCGCCCAGGCCAGGATCGTCTGCGGGTGGAAGGCATCGATGAGGTCAATCGATTCATAATAAGGCGCGCCGCCGTACAGGTCGGCGCAGGTGAACACGATGTAGCGCGCCGCATCGCGCAGACCGGCCGCCTTCAACACTTCGCCGAGCTGCGGCCCCTGCCACTTGGCGATAGCACTCCACCCTTCCACGCAATCGTGCCGCGTGATCTGGGCGCGCTGCGGAAACGCCGCCAGGTCCGTGAGCGCCAGCGACAAGGGACGCGCTACGAGCCCTCCGATCTGCAGCCGCCACTCCGCGAAGCTCCCCGCCCGCATCGCTGCATATTCCGGCGTACCTGGGTCGCGGGTGCCGTTGGGGCGGAAAAAGGGCGATCGCTGCTCCGGGGAAAATTCCGGCGCCAGCGCGTTGCGATCGACCAAGGCACGTTGCAGCCCGCGCTGCATGTCCTCGCCCATGAACAGGATGCGGCGTGCGGCGGGATGCTCGATCACCTTGTCGCAGCCCGCCAGCAGCGCGGCGGTGCCGGCGATCAGGCTGCGTCGTGCAAGGATCATGGCCGCGGCTCCTCGGGTACACGCCACCATCCCGTGATCATCGACCGGATCTCGTTGATCGCTCCTGCCAGGATCACCAGGGTCAGGTGCACGATGGTGAACAGCGTCAGTCCGACCATACACAGGAAATGAATCGACCGCGCCGATTGCCGCCCGCCGAACAGGTCCAGCAACCAGGGGAAACCGGCGTTCATCATCGGCGACAGCGCGATCCCGCTAAAGATCACCAGCGGCAGCAGGACGAAGATGACCGCGATATAGGACAGCTTCTGGAAGATGTTGTAGGCGGACGGATTGGCGGGATCATGAAAGCGCAGCGCGAGATGCTCGCGCACATCTGCCGCCAGGGTCCGCCGCGACAGGTCCTCACGCCGCACCCGCAGGCGCCGTGCGAAATGCCGGTTCAGCAGGCTCACCATCATATAGGCAAGCAGCCCAAAACCGAGCACCATTGCAAAGAACAGATGCCAGCGCCGCGACAGCGCCAGATTGTAATTGGCGGGGATCGTCAGCCACGCGGGGAAGCGCGGCAGCTCCAGCCACGCCGCATCGAAGTTCGCGCCGTAGCGTCCCCAGTATAATCGCGGATGCGCGTTGGATATGCCCAGCCCCGATCCGATCAGGATGAAGATCGCGGCGGCGTTGATCCAATGCCACAATCGGGTCGCAAGGCGGTGGCGAAAAACGACGCGCATCGGCTGAACGCTACCATGAATTTGGCCGGTCCACACCTGCCCCCGGGGACATGTGCGGCCTACTGGCCGGCGCTCTTCCCCACGCGGCCAAACCGCTCCGGATAGCGGCCGAAACGCTCCGAAAGGCGGCCGTCCTTATCCGTAGGCGCGCCAGAAAAAGACAAGGGTCGTGGCTCCCGACAACAACAACGTCCACCAGCGTACCACCGCATGCGGCAGCAGCTTGCCCACCACCGCCCCGGCCCAGCCACCAACCAGCGCACCGACCAGCATCGGCACGGCCGACGCCCAATGGATCATGCCCGTGGCGACGAAAACGATCGCCGCCGCGGCATTGGCGATCGCCAGCATCAACGTCCGCGGCGCGAACATCGCCCGGGGATGCAGACCGGCGAGCAGACCGTAGGTCGCGGTCATCATCAATCCGACTCCGCCGCCGAAATAGCCGCCATAGATGCCCAGCAGCGCTTGTGCCGCGATCAGCGTACGCGCCCCGATCGTCACCCGCTGCGCCAGCCACACCGACGCTCGCTTGCCCACCGCCAGAACGACAAAGGCGTAGAGCACCAGCCACGGCACGATCACGTCGAACGTCTGCGCCGGAGTCAGCACCAGCAGCATGCTGCCGATCAGCCCTGCAACGAACGTCACCCACCCCAGCACGCTGAGGTTGACGCCGCCAAGTGGCGCGCGCTCCTTCCGGAACGACCAGCTGCTCATGGCCGCGCCCGGTAGCACCGCGAAGTTGGAGGTCGAATTGGCGATATTCGCCGGCAGCCCGATGGCGAGCAGGGCCGGCATGGTCGCGAACGATCCTCCGCCGGCCAGCGCGTTCATCGCGCCGCCGAGAAATCCGGCGCCGGTAACCAGCGCGATAGCAGCAAGATCAAGCACCCGCGGCTCTTTGCGCCGCATGCGCCGCTTGTCGAGTGCCGTCCCTCCGCACCGCGGCGCAGGCCCGCGGGATGCTTCGGCTCAGAGCCGCCGGGTGCCAGGATAGGCAAACAGCAGGTCTGCGTCCTCAGAGGCGTGGAGAAGCTCGGCGCCGGTCACCATCACGCACTCGCCCGCGCGCCAGGCCACGCCGCCGACAACGCCCTTGCCCCGGATCGGCACCAGCCAGCCCGTTGCGCCCTCCGGCAGATCGATCTGCCGCTTGCCACCGGTCCAGCGCTCGAGCACGAACTTGGGCCCTTCCACGAGAATGGTACGCCCGGGCTCAACCAGCCCCGGGCGCAGTGGTGCGACATAAGGCTCCAGGTCCGCCACGGCGACACCATCCTCGAGGTGCAGCTCGCGCGGCCGCCCATAGTCATAGAGGCGATAGGTAGTATCGGAATTCTGCTGCACTTCGATCAGCGTCAGCCCCGCGCCGATCGCGTGAATAACGCCTGAGTGTGAGTAATAGAAATCGCCCGCCTTCACCGGCTTCCAGTCGAGCTTGTCTTCGATCGAGCCGTCCAGCGCGCTTGCGCGCAGTTCCTCTGCCGTCATCTTCTGCTTGGGGCCGATGGCGATGGTCGAATCCGGCTCCGCATCCAGGATCAGCCAGCACTCATCCTTGCCACGCGGCAACCCGCGCTTGTGGGCCTCTTCATCGGAAGGATGATTCTGAACGGACAGTTTTTCGCTGGTAAACAGATACTTGATCAGCATCTCCGGCTCTTCGGGATGCGGCGATTGGAACCACACTTCGCCGATCGGCTCGCCATCGGGCGATGGGTCCGGAAATCCTGGATACAGCTTGTGGCGACCCCATGGTTTCTCCACGCGCTTGGTGGCCAGCAAGGTTGCAGTCATGTGAACCCCCGCAAAGATGAGCTTTGTCTCTAACTCGTGAACGCCGTCCGAACCAATGCGTTTCCCGCCAGATCCTGCTTCGCGCGTTTCAGCATTGTTCGCATGCGCGGCCCTGCGCTAAAGGCCTCCCCGATGCGTAATATTCCGTCTCGCCCGCTCGTCGCCCTGCTGCTCGCGGCCATGGCCTTGCCGATCGCCGGTTGCGCCCGCAATCGCGCCTCGGGCGACCTGCCCTATGTCGCGCGTGACGTGGGCACTCTGTACAGCGCCGCCCGCCAAAAGCTCGATCAGCGCCAGTACAAGCTGGCTGCCGCTCTGTTCGACGAGGTGGAGCGTCAGCACCCCTATTCCATCTGGGCACGCCGCGCGCAGCTGATGGGTGCGTTCAGCAATTATCTGGCGAAGAACTACACCGAGGCGATTCAGGGCGCACAGCGCTTCCTGTCGGTCCACCCCGGCAACCGCGATGCGCCTTATGCCTATTACCTCATCGCGATGAGCTATTACGAGCAGATCAACGACGTCACCCGCGACCAGAAGATCACGGCGCAGGCGCAGGACGCGCTGGGTGAGCTCACCCGCCGCTATCCCAACTCGCGCTATGCCGCCGATGCGCGGCTGAAGATCGATCTGGTCCGTGATCACCTCGCCGGCAAGGAGATGGAGATCGGGCGCTTCTATGAGCGTCGGGGCCAATGGCTTGCTGCAACCCTGCGGTTCCGCCGTGTGGTGGATGAATATCAGACCACGACCCACACGCCCGAAGCCTTGATGCGCCTGACCGAAACGTATCTGGCGCTCGGCGTCCGGGAGGAAGCCAAGCGCGCGGCGGCAGTGCTGGGCGCCAATTATCCGGAGACCTGGTGGTATCAGCGCGCCTTCGATCTGCTTGGCGAAAACCCCGCGCAGCCGGTTCGCCCGCTCGCCCCGGGGGAACAGGTGATCCCGCAGGCGACCGTCGCACGGCCGGAAACGCCGATCCGCAAGGAAGTCGAAGTGCTGCCGGTCGACAACTCGCCGACGCCGCGCGCGGAGGCACCGGGCGCCCCCACCCCGGCGACGCCGTCGGGCGGCGTGGGCTCGACTCCGGCGGGCAACAATCCTTCAACCGCCACGCCCACCGGCGTTCAGCCCGGCGCGCCGCCAGCGCCGTCGAGCGACGCGCCGCGGGACCAGTGAGGCACCGCCCGGCTTGCCGGGCGTTGGCGCAACCATGCTGACCGCGCTCTCGATCCGCGACGTGGTGCTGATCGAGGCGCTCGACCTCGAATTCGGCTCCGGCCTTGGTGTGCTCACCGGCGAAACCGGTGCCGGCAAGTCCATTCTGCTTGACGCACTTGGCCTTGCGCTGGGCGCGAGGGGCGGCAGCGGGCTCGTTCGTCACGGAGCAAGCCAGGCCAGCGTCACCGCCACGTTCGAGGCGCCGGCCGACCTAGCCGCCCTGTTGGATGAGAACGGCATCGAAGCGGAACCGGGTGAACCGCTGATCATCAGGCGCGTCGTGAAGGCCGATGGCGGAAGCCGTGGGTTCGTCAACAACCAGCCCGCCTCGGCCGCGCTGTTGCGAGAGCTCGGCGCTCGGCTCGTGGAGATTCACGGGCAGCACGACGATCGCGGGCTGCTTAACCCGCGCGGCCATAGGGCGCTGCTCGATATGTTCGCCCGGCTCGATACCGTGGCGGTAAACGCCGCGTGGCAAAGTTGGCGCAGCGCCGAAACGGCGCTCGAAGCAGCGCGAGAGGAAATCGAAACCGCCGCGCGCGACCGCGAATGGCTGGACCATGCCGTTGCCGAGCTGGATGCGCTCGCCCCCGAACCCGGCGAAGAGGAAACGCTGGCCGAGCGCCGTCGCACCATGCAGCGATCGGAAAAGATCTCGGAGGATCTCAACGCCCTGATTGATGCGCTGGACGGCTCGGAGGGTGCGCTGTCTCGCCTGCGGCAGGCAGCGCGGATCCTGGATCGGATTTCCTCGGACC
The DNA here is from genome assembly GCF_020707225.1 of Sphingomonas sp. IC4-52. Lineage (NCBI taxonomy): Bacteria > Pseudomonadati > Pseudomonadota > Alphaproteobacteria > Sphingomonadales > Sphingomonadaceae > Sphingomonas > Sphingomonas sp. IC4-52. The sequence goes on from NZ_JAJFEU010000006.1 coordinate 204,566, forward strand.
ACCCCTCGCTTGCGGAAGCACTGGCCGCGCTCGACCGCGCCATGGTTGAGGCCTCCAGCGCCGGCGATCAGGTCGGCGAGGCGACCCGGGCGCTGGCGTTCGACCCACGCGCCCTGGAGGAGGATGAGGCGCGACTTTTCGAGTTGCGCGGCATGGCGCGTAAACATCGCGTCCAGCCCGATGATCTCGCCGCTCTTGCCGACGAGCTTCGCGCCCGACGCGAACGGTTGGAGGCGGGCGAGGAAGGCATCGCCGCGCTTGAGGCGAAGGCCAGCGTTGCTCGCCAGGCTTATGCAGTCGCAGCGCAGAAGCTGTCGAAGGGTCGCGCTGCCGCCGCTCAGCGCCTGGATGCCGCCGTCGCTGCCGAATTGCCCCCGCTCAAGCTGGATGCAGCCCGTTTCCGAACGGCCGTGACGCCGCTGCCGGAGGAACAATGGGGACCGGCAGGTCAGGACCGGGTCGAGTTCGAGATCGCGACCAACCCTGGGGCGCCTTTCGGGCCGCTCATCAAGATCGCGTCGGGGGGCGAACTGTCACGCTTCATCCTGGCGCTGAAGGTGGCGCTGGCGGAAGAAGGCGGGGCTGCGACGATGATCTTCGACGAAATCGACCGCGGTGTCGGCGGCGCCGTGGCATCCGCGATCGGCGAACGACTCCACCGGCTGGCTCGCCAGACCCAGCTTCTGGTCGTCACCCACTCGCCACAGGTGGCCGCCCGCGGTGCGGAGCATCTCCTAATCGCCAAGCGCAATGACGGGGTTGTCACTCGTACCGGCGTTCGCCAGCTAACTGCGGCCGAGCGCCGGGAGGAAATCGCCCGCATGCTGTCGGGCGCCACCATTACCGAAGAGGCGCGGGCACAAGCGGATCGCCTGATCGAAACGGCCTGACATCCCCGGCGCCGCTCGGTCACTCATGAGACCTCCGTGCGCCGCGATCACGCCTGCATGTGACGTCTCGTTTTCGCTTGCTGCGCCCGCTTCAGCCGCAAGCGCAGACGCGCATCACGCAGCAATGCACCCGGCAGATCAGTCGCTGCCCTGAGACCGGCAACGCTGGATATGTTGCGGATCGTGCGCCGGGTCTCATCCAGCACATGTCCCACCATCTCGCGGCGCTCGATCTCCCCATGCTCCTCCACCAGAGTAAGCCGGTGGATCGCATAAAGGCCGATGATGCCGGCAATCAGAAAGTAAAAATCCCACTGAGTGACCAGCAGCGGCAGCGAGAACACCCCGTTCGGACTGCTCCACCGCGCGACGAGTTCGAACTCGCGTGCCGCGAAGAAGTCGGCAAGCAGCCCGCCAAGGATCGGCGCCGTCCCCGCGGCGACTGCGGTCACCATGGCATTGGTCGCGACATAGGCGGTCGCCGATCCCTTCGGAGACAGCTTAAGCGCGATGTTGGTGCTGGTCAGCGTAACGCCGGCAATCGACGCGCCCATGATAGCATGGAGCAGCATCAGCCAGATCTTCACGAGATCGCGATCGCCCAGTTGTGACGCGCCGATCATGCCCACGATGGCCAGGATATAGGTCGGCGCACAGACGGCCAGCACCGACTTGTTCGCAAACCGATCACTCAACGTGCCCCACATCCGCAGCGCCGCAATGTTGGCGATTTGGCTGACGACGCTCAGCACCATGACGAAGCTGACATTGAAGTGCAGTTGACGCACGATGAACACGGTGAAGAACGGCGTCGCAAAGTTGATGGCGAACTGCCAGCTCGCCACGAAAACCAGCAAGCGTTTGAAATTATGGTCGCGGAGCGGCTGGCTGAGCAGTTCCAGCAGGCGAAGCTCGCCCGGTGCAGGCGGCATCAGCGGCTCGGGCATGGCCGCGACGACACGCGCGCTGATCAGCCCGGTGATGCAGCCGGCCAGGAACATGCTGGCAAATACGACATTGCGTGCCATGGACCCGGGCGCCGTCCAGTCCAGCGCCAACGCCGCGACAAGGCCCAGCACCAGGCTAATCGCCGTCAGCCACACGGTTCGTTGTGCGAAGACCTTGCCCAGCTGCTCCTCGGGCGCGAGATCGCGCATCCAGGCGTTCCAGGCGCACGCGCCGATTGCACCCAGCCCGCAGAGCAACAGTTGCGCCGCCAGGAACACCATCAGCGGGCCCGTGCCGTGAAAGAAGGCGAGCACCGCCATCACCGCCAGCATGGCGCGCCCTATCAGGCTCGTGACCACCGCGATCTGCTTGCGCCGCCGTCGGCGCTCTACCATCCCGATCGCCGGAAGCTGAAGCAGCTGCGCCAGGAAGGGTGCGCTCGCCAGCACCCCGACCATCGCGTTCGACGCGCCTAGGTGAAGCGCGAAGGCGGTCAGGATCACGCCTGTCGTCAATGCCGCAGTGCCGCCGGAGAATGCGGCCTCTATCACCAGCAAGCGAAGCCCCCGCTCGCGTTCGGCTTCGGTCACTTCGGGCTGGGGAAGTAGCTTTGCCACCCGTGCCAAACACCCGTGGCGCCACCATGTTTCGAGGCTTTGGGGCGCGATCCGAACAATTTGGCAGTTCGCCGGTCTTGCACGACGGATTAGCGCGACGCCGCTCATCGTTGTAGAGCGCGGCGATGATCCGTCTTAGTGACTTGAAACTGCCACTGCATCATGCCGACGAAGCGCTTCCGGCTGCCATTTGCCGCCGCTTGCGGATCACGCCCCGCGAGTTGATTCGCTTCACAATCGTTCGGCGTGGTCACGACGCGCGCGACAAGAGCAACATCACGCTGGTCTATTCCGTCGACGTTTCAGTCAAGAACGAAGGTGCGGTTCTCGCGCGTTTCCGAAAGGACCGGGATGTTCAGACAACCCCGGACACGCGTTACCATTCGCCGATCACCGCGCCCGCCGATGCCCCCCGCCCAGTCGTTATCGGTGCTGGCCCTTGCGGCCTGTTCGCGGCGCTGATCCTGGCACAGGCCGGTTTCCGACCGATCGTGCTGGAGCGCGGCAAGGTGGTTCGCGAGCGGACAAAGGACACTTGGGGTCTTTGGCGGCGCAGCGAGCTGAACCCGGAATCGAACGTGCAATTCGGCGAGGGCGGTGCCGGCACGTTTTCAGATGGCAAGCTCTACAGCCGCATCAAGGACCCACGGCACCTCAACCGCAAGGTGTTGACCGAGTTCGTGAAGGCGGGCGCTCCCTCGGAAATTCTGACGGAGGCGCATCCCCATATCGGCACCTTCCGCTTGGTGACGATGGTGGAAAGCATGCGTGCCACGATCGAGGAGCTCGGGGGCGAATATCGCTTTTCGACGCGGGTCGACGGCTTCGACATCGAGGCGGACGGCGCCGGCAACCGCCGGCTCCGTGGGCTTCATCTCCACAACGGCGAGTATCTGGCCGCCAGCCACGTCGTGCTGGCGATCGGCCACAGCGCGCGCGACACATTCGCCCTGCTGCAGGACGCCGGAGTCTTTGTCGAGGCGAAGCCGTTTTCCATCGGTGTTCGCATCGAACATCCGCAGTCATGGATCGACCGCTCGCGCTTTGGCCATGAAGCCGGCAACCCGATCCTGGGCGCCGCCGAGTACCACATCTCGCACCATTGCTCGAACGGTCGCACCGTGTACAGCTTCTGCATGTGCCCGGGCGGCACGGTGGTGGCGGCAACCTCGGAAGAAGGCCGCGTCGCGACCAACGGCATGAGCCAATATTCCCGCAACGAACGAAATGCGAATTCCGGCTTCGTCGTCGCCATCGATCCCGCACGCGACTATCCCGGTGATCCCCTCGCCGGCATCAAGCTCCAACGTCACTGGGAGGAGCGCGCCTTCGCTGCTGGCGGCAGCAACTATAAGGCCCCAGCCCAGCGTGTGGGTGATTTCCTCGCCGGACGTCCGTCCACGTCGCTGGGGTCAGTAACCCCGTCCTACCGCCCTGGCGTTCAGCCGACCGATTTGTCGGAGTGCTTGCCGGACTTCGTGGTTGCCGCGATGCGCGAAGCGCTGCCGGTGTTCGGTCGCCAGATCAAGGATTATGATCATCCCGACGTGGTGATGACCGGCGTCGAAACACGCACCTCCTCGCCGGTTCGCTTTACCCGCGGAGAGGATGGCCAAAGCATCAACACGGCTGGTCTCTTCCCGGCCGGCGAAGGAGCGGGTTACGCCGGCGGTATCCTTTCGGCGGCGGTGGACGGCATCAAGACCGCAGAGGCCGTCGCGAGGAGCATCGTCGCTGGATGACGCTGCTGTTGTTCAACAAGCCTTATGGCGTGCTCAGTCAGTTCACTGACCGCAGCGTGCCCGAGGCGCGGGCCACGCTCTCCGACTATATCGACCAGCCTGGCGTTTATCCCGCCGGTCGGCTGGACCGCGACAGTGAGGGCCTGCTGCTGCTGACTGATGACGGGCGACTGCAGGCGCGCATCGCTGACCCGAAGTTCAAACTGCCCAAGACCTATCTCGTCCAGGTAGAGGGCGAGCCTAACGAAGGCGCACTCGCCCGCTTGCGTCAGGGTGTGACCCTGAAGGACGGCCCTACACGTCCCGCCGAAGTGGAGCGCATCGCCGATCCCGCGCTCTGGCCACGCGATCCGCCGATCCGGTATCGCGCCAGCGTCCCCGATTGCTGGCTATCCCTGACGATTCGGGAAGGGCGCAATCGCCAGGTCCGCCGGATGACTGCTGCCGTCGGCCATCCCACACTTCGCCTGGTACGCTGGCGTATTGGTGACTGGACGCTCGCCGATCTGGGCCCCGGCGAGTTCGCGCTGGCGTGAAGATCTTCTTCGACGGCGGACTGCGGCCGGCACCCGCCGGCATGGAGCTGGCGGTGGTTGCCGGCGGGCGCAGCCATGTCGAGCGCGAGCTTGGGCCGGGCACGAGCATGGAAGCGGAATGGCTGGCGCTGATCGCCGCCATGCGGCTGGCCGGGCAACTGGAGCTTCCAGACGCCGTTCTGCTGGGCGATGCAGCCGCAGTGATCGATCAGGCCAACCGCCGGGTTAAAGTACCGCGCGTGCATTTGCAGCATTTCCAGGCCTTTCTAGCATTGCCCCGGCCGCCGCGGTTTCGCCTGCGCCATATCAGGCGGACGCAGAACCTAGCTGGAATCGTCCTCTCGAAGCGCTGACCAGTGTTTAGCCGCCATCCTCGCGGCACAGCCAGGCGGCGCAGGCAAGATCCTGAACGATGCTGCCGAGCGACTTGTAGAGCGTGACGTCCTGCGCCGCGATGCGACCCGCCAGCGAGCCGGCGAACACCTCGCCAATCTCCCCCAGCACGTGATCGTCATCGATCGCTCCTTCCGCCTTGGCACGGAGGAACTCGGCTCCCTGGTTCAGCACGCCGGCACGGTGGTCGGCGAAAAAGCGGCTGCGCACCACAAGGTCGGTGGCGATTTCGGCAGGGCCGGCACGGCTCGAACCCACAGCATTGATGTGGCTTCCAGCGCGAACATCGGGCGCGAACAAGATCGGTTCAGCAGCTGCCGTCACGGTGCAGATGATGGCCGCATCGGCCACCGCCTCGCACGGTGAGGGCGCAGTCTCGCACCCGAGCTCCTCCGCCAGCGCAGCCGCGCGAGCGGCATCCCTTCCCCATATGGTGACGCGTTGCAGTGGACGAATCGCCCGGATCGCCAGAATATGGCGCCGCGCCTGCTCCCCCGTGCCCAGCACCGCCAGATGGTTTGCGTCGCCAAGCGCCAGCGCCTGCGTTGCGGCAGCCGATGCCGCCGCCGTACGGATTGCCGTCACTTCCCCAGCGTCAACAACCGCCACCGGGGCGCCGGTCTCAGGATCGAACATGACGATCAATCCCTGGTGCGACATGCCTCCGCGCGTGACATTTCCGGGGAAGACGCTGACGAGCTTCGCACCGAACGATCCCTGGTCCATCGCGCCCGGCATCACCCCGAATGCGTTTCCACCATCCAGATCGATGATCCCGCGCAGCAATTGTCGTGTTCGCCCCTGTGCCAGCGCAATCATCGCCTGCCGGACCAGCGGGACGGCCGCCTCATAGGTCAGCCGCCGGGCGACCTCGCCTGCGTCGATGAACCTGATGTTCATGCGGCGTCGGCCTCGCTCGCGATCCGCCGACGGAACCAGCGGATCAGCAGTGTTGCGTTCAGCAGCATCACGACGCCGTAGATATTCTGCGTCACGGCCAGCGGCAGGCTCCCCAATACCGTTAGCGTCAGGAACAGTGCCAGCGTCGCATTCTGAACGCCCGTCTCGATGGCGAGCGTCATGCGATCACGCGCGTTGAGTCCAAGGAGCCGCCCCACGATCAGGCCGAACGCCATGGCAGCAATGTTGAGCGCATAGATCGCGGGCGTGGCAGCGATCAGATTCTGCACCACCATGTCGAAGCTGACCATGACGGAAAAGCCGATCACCGCCACCAACACGACGAAAGCTGTCGGCCGCAGCCGCTGGGCAATGCGCGCCGCCGCATCCGGCGCGAACCGTCGAACAACCATGCCAAACGCGATCGGTGCCAGCGTGATCCTGGCAAGCTGTCCCATGGTGCTGACGATGTCGAGTTGCGGCACCGCCGCATTGGAACCGTCAAGAAACCAGGGAACCGCCCAGCGCAGCAGGATCGGAATGGTGAACACCGTTACCACGCTCGTCATCAGCGTCAGCACCACCGCCAGCGCCAGATTGCCGCGTCCGACAAAGGTCAGCGCGTTCGAGGTCGTACCGGCAGGACAGATGGAGATGATGAACAGCCCGAGCGCCAGTTCGGGCGACAGGCCGAACAATGCCCCCACGGCGAGGCCAAGCAGCGGCAGCACTAGAAGGTGCGTGGCAAATCCTGCTGCCGCCGCACGGACGCCGGATAGGATAGCCGCGAAATCCCGCAATGCCAGCGTCAGCCCCATGCTGAACATGATCAGTGCGAGGCCGCACGGCACTATCGTCTGATTGACGAAGGCAATCGCTTCCGGGCTCATGCGCCCCACACGTCGCGTGCGTAGCGGATGAAGTTCATGCCCATGACTTTCTCGATCCGCGCCGCTTTATGGCCGCGCTGTTCGAGCAGCCCGATCAGCTTGCGGAACTGCCCGGGCCCGCTCAGATCCTCGACAAAGGGAAGCGTGTCGGGGTTTTCACCTTTCGCGCCGATGCCGGCCGCGCGGCGCTCCGCAATCTCCTGCCGGATCGCGGCACGATAAGCGATCATGTCGTCTACGGCGGTGGTGCCGCCATCGGTGCCGATCCCGACATGGTCTTCGCCACAGATGTTGATGGCGTGTTCGATGTGGGCAACCACATCGGCGGCGCTGGCGACGCTCTTCGGATTGAGGAACGGCATGAAGTAGATGCCCACAAATCCGCCCCGCTCAGCCACCAATCGCAGTTCCGCATCCGTCTTGTTGCGGGGCAGATCCGTCAGTGCACGGCAGCCGGTATGATTGATCGAGATCGGCTGCGCGGAGTGCCGAGCCGCCTCAAGACAGGTGCGCTCACCGCTATGTGACAGATCCACCATCACCCGATTATGATTCAACCGCTCGATGACGGTTCGGCCGAACGCCGTGACCCCGCCATTCTCCGGCGCCATGGACCCGCTGCCGACGGCGTTCGCCGGATTATAGGTCAACTGGATAACCCGCACGCCAAGGTCAGCAAAAACGTCGGCGCGGCTTGCGTCGTCACCAAGCATGGTTGTGTTCTGGAAACCGTAAATCACGCCAATCCTGCCGGTCTCCCGCGCGCGTAGGATATCGGCGGCCGACGCCACCTTGCTGAGCGAATCAGGCCGCGCCCGAATCCGCCGCTCCCACACGCCGATCTCGCGAACGGTCAGCGCAAACGGATCCTCGGGTCCAGACACATGGCCAAGGGTGATGTTGACTGCGTCCATCCCCGATCCGCGCGCATCCGCTATCACCCGGTCGCTGAGGAGGCTTCGTGGCTCCACTGGCACCGCGCCTTCACCCCGTCTGGCGTTGGGATCGGTGAACCCGCCCAGCGCATTCACGATCAGCGGGTCTGTCTTCGTCTGCGGCTGCGCGATGGCCGGCATGGCACTGGCCCCGATGGCCGCACCGGCAAGTTGCAGGAACGAACGACGATCAGTCACGGCCCAGTTCCTCCGCGGTTACCGGCTTGAAGTCGTCCCTGTGATACGCGCGGCCACGCTTCACCGTCATCAAGACACTGCGCATGTTGGCGATTTCGGTCAGGGGGTTACGGGTAAGCACCACCATGTTGGCGAGCTTGCCGGGCGCGACGGTGCCGATATCCGCCTCCTGACCCATCGCTTTCGCCCCAATGAGAGTGGCGGCCCGGATTGCCTCTGCGGCCTTGAAGCCAGCCTTGCCGACCAGCAGTTCCAGTTCGTCGAACAAGCCGGGATAAGGGGCTCCCGCTTCGGTATCGCCATCGGTGCCTGCGGAGATCTCAACTCCCGCCTGATGCGCCTGGGCCGTGAGCGCAGCGGCCAGGTCGAGCGAGCAATAGGCCGGTCCCCCTCCGGTACGCGCCCGCTTCTCGCCCTCCTGATAGACGCGCAAGGTCACATCCAGCAGCATGCCGCGCTCCCTCATCGTCGCGAACAGTCCGGCCATCACGGGATTGTTCCGCGCGATAAAGGGCGCAGGATCGATCGCGACGCGCTGCTGGTAAGTGGCTGGCCGCTTGTCGACCGCTTGGTAGGCGAGATAACAGGTGTGTGACACGACGTCCGGACCGGCTGCGATCACATCGGCAGGCGGGGTCGGGAACACCATGCCATGCGCCCAGACCTGCATGTCCTGCCGATGCGCCTCCTTGGTGATCCGGGCGATGAGATCGGCCGGCAGGTTGGCGTAGATCTTGATCGCCGTCGCTCCCGTGCCCTTCGCGCGCGCCACGGCGAGCGGCAGGTCCGACCGGTCATCCACGGCCTGCATCCAGGCGCCGGTGCCCGGCTTCACCCCGGCGCTCACGGCAAGTGTACGCGGGTCATCGAAGAAGCTGGGGCCAGCGAACAGCGCGGCATAGTGTAGATCCGGCGAGGCGATTTCCCCCACCACCGCAGCCCGCGCGATCTCCGCCACTGATCGAAGATCGTCCGCCATGATGCGGGTCGCGGTGATGCCGCTGTACAGGTCGCGGCGCATCAGCGCTTCGGCGCGGCGCCGGTTGGGCGGCGTGGCGATATGCTGGTGGCTGTCGATCAGGCCCGGCAGCAGAAAGCGCCCGGTGAGATCGACGATTTCGGCGCCCTTCAGCATATCCGCCGTGACCTTGGCGTCGGCCAGCACCGCCTCCACGCGCTCCCCGCGCGTTACCACCGTCATGCCGGGCAGCGCCGGGCCGCCAGTACCGTCGATAAGGGTCGCGTGCCGGTAAAGGATCGCCGCCGCTGCCGCTTCGGTTGCCGGCGCGGCCTGAACCGTTGTCGGCACGGCAACCGCCAATGCCGCCATCAAAAGCCTCAAGCGCATCGTCTCCCCCTGCTTCCCCCAAGCGAGCCGCTACTAAAAATGCGTCCCTTTGTCATAGCTTCGCTGACGCGCCGGCATTGCGCCAGCGCGATGCTCTTCTTCGGCGATGCAGTTGCTGCATGGCCCGCCCGATCGGACTGTGCTCCGGCGGCGAATTCCCCTTTTCAGCTTAGCTGCAATGTAACATTAGCGAACACAAGTTCGTAATGTGAACATTCTTGAAGAGGGAGTTCGATGTCGGCATTTTTCCTGGCTCTGGCGCTGGCAGCCGCGCCAACTGCGCCCACCACCCGGGCAGCAGAACTTCAGATGCCGGCTATCCTGCCGCTCGAGCGGCGCGCCGAAACCGAAGACCGCTGGCTCAAGCTGCGCTTCGAACAGGTTCTCCCCACGCTGATGCGCCGTGACAAGGTGCAGATGTGGGTGCTCGTCGCAGGCGAGTATAACGAAGATCCCGTCATGGCGACGATGCTGCCGGCCACCTGGCTCCACGCGCGCCGCCGCACCATCCTCGTCTTCTTCGATCCGGGCGAAGGCAAGCCGATCGAGAAGCTCGCCCTCGCCCGTTATCCGGTCGGCGATTTCCAGCCCGCCTGGAACCCGGACGAGCAGCCCGATCAATGGGCGGAGCTCGCCAAGATCATCGCCCAGCGCAATCCCGCGACGATCGCGCTGAACCGCTCGGAAGGCTTCCCGCTCGCCGATGGCCTCAGCTCCACCCATTATGAGGCGATCGTGCGCGCGCTCGGGCCGGACATGTCGAAGCGCCTCGTCGCGCACGAACGGCTGGCGCTCGGCTGGCTAGAAACGCGCATCCCGGAGGAAATGGCGACCTATCCGATCGTCTCGCGCATCTCGCACTCGATCATCGAGGAAGGATTCTCCGAACGCGTCATCACCCCCGGCGTCACCACCTCGGACGATGTCGTCTGGTGGTTCCGCAACCGCATCAATTCGCTCGGGCTCGACACCTGGTTCCAGCCCAGCGTCGCGATCCAGCGTGCCGACGGCGGCAAGTTCAGCGTGCAGGAGATGGGCCATCGCGGCGATACGATCATCATGCCGGGTGACATGCTGCACGTCGATTTCGGCATCACCTATCTCGGGCTCAACACCGACATCCAGCGCCTCGCCTATGTGCTGAAGCCGGGCGAGACCGATGCGCCCAAGGGCCTGAAGGACGGGCTCGCCGCTATGAACCGCGTGCGTGCCGCCACCGTCGCCGCGCTGAAGCCGGGCCGCACCGGCAACGAGGTGCTGGCAGCGGCCCGCCGGCAGGTCGAGGCGGAGAAAATCGACGGCACGATCTATTCGCATCCGATCGGCTATCACGGCCATGGCGCGGGCACCTGGATCGGCGCCTGGGAAAGCCAGAAGCCGGCGCCGGGTCGCGGCGATTATCGCATCGATCCGAACACGGCCTGGTCGATCGAGCTGAATGCCCAGCATAACGTGCCCGAATGGGGCAACCAGAAGGTCCGCTTCATGCACGAGGAGGACGGGTTCCTCGCGGCGGACGGCACCTTCCGCTTCCTGGACGGTGCGCAGGACGAATTCATCCTGCTGCCGCGGCCATAGCCACAACGCGTCGTCACCCCGGCCCTGTGCCGGGGTCCAGGCTTTCGCAAACTCCATGGGGCGAGAGGAGCGGCGCCTGCTCCCACCAAAAAAGAAGGGCCCCACCCTACGTCGGGTGAGGCCCAGTTTTGGGCACGGGATTAAGGATCAGCGGCGCCTCAGCGTGCCCCGATCAGGTGAAACTTGGTCTGGCGCCCGTCGATGTAGCGAACGGTCTTGCCGTCGAAGAAGGCGTCTTCCTCGCTCTTGAAATCGACCATCTGGCCGCCCCATTCGGGCACCGCCTTGGTCGCCATCAGCTCGATTGACCAGGCGATGTTCGGCCGCAGCTTGTATTCGCCGGTCGGCACGAACTTCTGCTCTTCCGACAGGCCGATCGAGCTGCCCGCACCGTGGCCGTGATAGCCGATCGGGTGCGAATAGATCGTCGGCTTCAGCCCCGCCGCTATCGCCTTGGCGCGCGCACGGTTCAGCACTTCGTTGCCCGTCGCGCCGACGCGGAACTCGCTGGTCACCGCGTCCTGCACGAGGTTGTTGTCGCGCAGGCCCGCCTTGAGCCCGGCGGGCGCATCGGTCTCACCGTCACGCAGCACATAAGCGACGTGCTGCGTATCGGTGCTGAAGTTCAGGTAATGGATGCCGAAGTCGACACGCAGCATGTCGCCCTTCTGGATCACGCTCGCCTTTTCGCGCAGCACGCCCGGTACGCCCTTGCGCGTGACATCCACCGAGGGGTGGAACCAGGAGGCGAGGCCGAGGTCGGCGACACGCTGGCGATACCACCAGACGAGATCCTCGTTGGTCGTCACGCCGGGCTTCACCACCGCGGGCGAAAAGCCTTCGCCGATGATCGCATGCGCGACGCGCACGATCTCTGGATAGACCTTCATTTCCTCCGGCGTGCGGGTCTCCAGCCAGCCGATCGCCAGCGGATAGCCGGAGACGATGCGGCTCTGCTGCTCCGGCGTCAGCGCCTTCATCAGATCGGTGTACTGGCTGTGCGTCAGGCCATCGCCGAACGCCGTCAGCGACGAAATGTTGAGCGCGATCTTCTTCGGGTTCCGCTCGGCGATCAGCTCGCGCACGCGCGCGAACTGATCGGGCTGCTTCTCCATGTCCCATACCGGCTGGTAGAGATTGCCCATACCGTGCTTGCTGACGACCAGCCGCTCGATCGGCTTGCCCTCGCCCGGATCGAAATAAATGAGGATCGTCCGCCGCCGCGCGCGCAAATTCGTCGCGTTCAGCATCGTCGAGACGACCGGGTCTTCCAGATATTCGCGCGCGATCAGCACCCACATGTCGATGCCGTTCTCGCGCATCAGCTGCGGCAGCACGGTCTCGAAACGGCGCTCCAGCCACGCATCGCGAAGCTGCGCCTGATCGCGCAGGCTCATGATCTTCGGCAGCGCCGGCGACATGGACTTTTCTTCCTGCGCCATTGCCGCGGGCGCGAGCGCCACCATGGCGAACGCCGCAGCGCCGCCCAACAAGCTCTTCAATCGTGGCATTTCAGCCCCCTCCTCTTTTATCCGAACGGCTTGTCGAGCGATGAGGGCGGCTGCGTGAAGAAGCGCGGCCCCTGCTCGGTCATGGTGAAGCAATCCTCGATGCGGATGCCGAACTTGCCCGGCAGGTAGATGCCCGGCTCGTTCGAGAAGCACATGCCCGGCGCGAGCGGCGTGGTTTCGCCATGCACCAGGTTCACCGGCTCGTGCACGTCGAGGCCGATGCCGTGGCCGGTGCGATGCGACAGCCCCGGCAGCGCGTAGCGCGGCCCGTAGCCAAGCTTCTCGTAATAGCTGCGCACCGCGTCATCGACGCTGCCCGCCGGGGCGCCGACCTTGGCCGCGTCCATCGCCACATTCATGCCCTGGCGCATATGGCCGAACACGCGGCGCTGCTCCGCGGTCGGCTCCCCGAACACGAAGGTGCGCGAGACGTCAGAGACATAGCCGTGCATGCTGCAGGTGCAGTCCATCAGCACCACGGTGCCTTCGGTCAGCTTCAGCCGTTCCTTGGAGCCGTGCGGCAGTGCGCTGCCCGGTCCCACCTGCGCGCTGCTCGACGCGCGCTGCCCGCCGAAGCGCTTCAGCTCGCCTTCCATGATCGCGTTGATGTCGTTGCCGGTCATCCCGGCCTGCACCTGGCCGTGGGTGGCGCGATAAGCCGCGATCATGATGTCGTTGGCGCGCTGCAACAGCGCGATCTCGGCCGGGCTCTTGATCATGCGCAGTGCATTGACGGCGCTGGCGCCCGAGACGGTCTTCAGGCCCGGCAGCAGCCGGCGAACACCATCGACGATGAAGAAGCGCACCGTCTCCTCCACCGCCAGCGTGCCGGCGCCCAGCTTCTTCTCCTTCAGCCAGCCGGCAATCAGCGCGAAGGGGCTTTCGTCCTCCTGCCACACGCGCACTTCGCCGGGCACGTCGAGCATCTCGCGGATCGACGGCTCCTCGAAGAAGGGCGTGACGATCAGCACCGGGCCGTCAGCGGGGATCACCGCCGCCGTGGTACGCTCGCTGCGCCACCAGTCGACACCGGTGAAATAGACGAGGCTCGATCCTGCCTCGACCAGCAGGGCCCCGATGTTCTGGCGGCGAAGCTCCGCCTGCATCCGGGCCAGCCGCGCCTCGCGCTCGGCGCGGGAAATCGGCGCGATCGGCGGGAAGGAAAGCGCTGACGCCGCCTGCCCCCCGAACACTGCCGCGGGCAGCGCGGCGAGCGCCCCGCCCACGGCCGCCCCGCGCAGCACATCGCGCCGCGCGAGAGCGCCGATCACTTGCGCCCCCCGAGGTCGCGCAGCAGGAAGTCCCAATAATCGAGCTGCTTCAGATAGCCTGCGATCGGCACGCGCTCATCGGTGCCATGCGCGCGGCTGTCGTCCGCGCCCAGCGCCAGCGCACCCGCGCCGTAGGTCGGGATGCCGGCGCTGCGGAACTCGCGGCCGTCGGTGCCGCCCGACGACATGCTCGGCTTCAGCGTCACGCCCGGATAGGTCGCATCCATCGCCTTCTGCAGCCGCGCGAACAGCGCCGGGTTCACCGGCGACACCGGGCTCGCCACACCTTCGCCGACCAGAGAGACGGTCAGCTTGTCGTTGCCGATCGCCTGCGCGATCGTCTTCTGCACATCCGCCACCGACGTGCCCGGGAAGATGCGGCAATTGACGTTGGCGGTCGCATTCTGCGGCAGCGCGTTCGGCGCATTGCCCGCCTGCAGCATCGTCGCGACACAGGTCGTCCACAGGATGTTCGCCTGGTGCGGATATTTCTCCGCCACGGCGCGCGCCGCGGCATCGTTCGGGTTCGCCAGCAGCGTGGTCAGCGCGGTGCCGAGCTCGCCGCCCTTCTCCTTCGCCATGTCGGCGACCATGATGCGGGTGATCTCGTTGAACTCGACCGGGAAGCGAAGCGCCTCCAGCTTGGTCAGCGCGCGGGCGAGATCATAGATCGCATTGTCGGCGCGCGGCGCGGAGCTGTGCCCGCCCGGGTTCTTCGCGGCGATCGCGAAATTGGCGTAGGTCTTCTCCGCCGCCTGAATGTTGAAGCGATACTTGCCGTCCTCGCCCATCGATCCCGAACCGGCATCGGAATTGAGCGCGAACTCGGCGCGCGAGACGAGCGGGTGCTTGGTCAGCGCACGCGTCGTCATCATCCCGCTTTCCTCGTCGCCCGAGAAGGCGAGCAGCAGGTCACGCTCCGGCACGAAGCCAGATTTCTTGAGGCGAATGAAGCTGGCGACCAGCGCCGTCACGCCGGCCTTGTTGTCGGTCGATCCGCGACCATAGATGTAGCCGTCCTTCTCTGTCGGCACATACGGGTCGGTCGACCAATTTTCCTTCAGCGCGTCGACCACGTCCATGTGACCGAGGAACGCGATCGGCTTCGCCTTGGCGTTGCGCCCGGCGTAGCGGACGACGAGCCCCGCGGTCTTTTCGCCATCGATCTCGACCGGCACGGTCATGATCTCGTCGGCCGTGAAGCCGGCCTCGCGCAACCGCTTGGAATAATTCTCGATCAGCGTCGGCACCTGCCCGCGGCCCTTGGCCGTCGGCGTCGCGATCGCCTCCTCCAGCATCTGGCGCGCCATCGCCCGATCGGCGTCCGTCACGGGCGCGGCAGCGGCGCTTATTGCCGCCGTGGAAAGAACAGCCGCCAGCGCAGCACCGGCATACCAACGCACCTTCATCACCTTATCCCCACCCAAAAACGATAACCGGAGGCGTACCATCGCACGCCCCCGGTTCAAGCATCACGATCTATTAGAAACCGACCGAGGCGCTCAGGAAGAAGTAACGGCCAGCCGCATCGTAGAACTGCGGATAGGTGTTGCCGTTGCCGCCATCCTCGATCGCCGCGGTGGTGGTGAGCGGCGGATCCTTGTCGAACAGGTTGTTGACGCCCGCACGGAAGGTCAGGTCCTTGCGCACTTCGAACGCGGCAGCGAGGTCGAAGTAGCTGCGCGACCCAAGTTCGCGGTTCACTTCGGAGAAGCTGCCGGTCAGCGCTGGCTGGCTGCTGGTCTGCGCAATCTTCACCGAGGACACATAGCGCCACGTACCGGTCAGGCTGAAGCGATCAGCCGGCGACCAAGTGGTCATGAACTTGTGGCGCCATTCGGGCCGCGGACGACCGCAGAGGCCGGCATATAGCCCCTTGCACTCGTAAACGTCCGCCTGGGGCGAATTGGGCAGCGGAACCGTCTTGTAGGAGTCCAGATAGGTGCCGACCAGGTTGAAGTTCAGCCGCCCGGCGTTGATGCCGAGATCGTTGAGGTTCATCCGGTAATCGACGACCAGGTCGACGCCCTTGGTCTGGAGCGAGCCGGTGTTGACGTTGAAGCGGCGGAAATAGCCGTTCTCGCCCTGCCACAGCGAACCGCTCTCCGGGCTGCGCTGGATCAGGCTGCAGAAATACGGGTCGCCGTTCGCCAGGCAGTTGGCGATCGACAGGTTCGGGTTCACGCTGCCGACGAGGTTCTCGACCTTGATGTCGAAATAATCGACCGAGATCGAGAGACCCGGCACGAAGCGCGGCTCGAACACGGCGCCGAGCGACAGCGTCTTGGCGGTTTCCGGATCCAGATCCGGATTGCCACCGATCAGCGAGTTGAACTGTCCCGCCGGATTGTCGACGATGTTGCCATATTGCCCCGCCGTCACGCCGGTACGCGCGCATTGCGCAAACGTCGCGATCGGGTTCGCGCCGGAGCACGGGTCGTACGAGCCATTGGCATTCTCGGTCAGCTCGACTTCGAACAGCTGCTGGCTGGAGAACAGCTCAATGACGTTGGGCGCACGCACCGCGCGCTGGTACGATCCGCGGAAGCGGAAATCGCGCACCGGCGACCAGTTCAGACCCAGCTTGTAGGTGTCGGTCTTGAACCCGCTGTCATAATCCGAATAGCGGTAAGCGCCCTCGAACGACAGGCTCTGGAAGAACGGCTTGTCCTCGACGATCGGCACGATCAACTCGCCGAACAATTCCTTCACCGCGACCGACCCGCTGATCGGCAGCTCGGGGCTGGCCGCCGCCTGATAGATTTCGTCCGGCTGATAATCGACCGAATTCTTGCGATATTCATAACCAAAGGCGACCGCGACACCGTTGTTGGCGAACGGTGAGGTGATGCCCCAATCGCCCAGGTTGCCATCCACCGCGGCAACGATGTTGACGAGGTTGGTGTCGCCGGTGATCGACTTCACCTCGGCGACATAATCCACCGCGTCCTGGCTGGCGGCACCGCTGAAATAGTTAAGCGGCGAGCAGCGCGGATCATTGTTGTTCGGGTTGGCATCGGCATTGATCGCGCAGACGATCTGCCCGGCCGAATTGCGCACCGCGTTGAACGCATTGGCCGTCCGCTGGCGGTTCGCGTCGCCGGAGAAGCGGCTGCGATAGTTCACCTTCGAATAGATGCCGTACACATCGTACTTGAACGGGCCACCGATATCGCCCCGCGCGCCCAGCACGATGCGATAGCTCTGATGCTGGATGTCGTCCTGACGGTTTCCGCCCTCGACGTTGCGGCGCGCCACCAGCACGCCGGTCGCGACCGACTGCGGCCCAACATAATTACCCTGCGCGTCATAGATGCTGCCGGTGGAAAGGCCACGGCTGGTGCACAGGAAGCTGGCCTGCTGCGCGCTAAGGAAGGGATTGTCGCAGTTGATCCCGCTGATGCTGCCGGCACCCACGGTGATACCCGCGCTGTTAGTGCCCGGCGCGATCTGAGCGATCGAGCGGTCCTCCATGAAGCCGACTTCGAGATACGGAGTGAAATTCTCGTTCACCTCGTAATGCGCGTTGGCGCCTAGCGTGTAGCGCTCGTCCGGCCGCTGATAATAGTTATACGGCGCGAAATTGTAGGTGAGCGAACCCGGCACGAACTGGCCATCACGGGTCGCGCGGAACGAGGTAGGCAGCCCGGGAATACGTCCAGCGTTGGTGAAGTTGGCCGGATCATTGGTGGCGGAGCCGCTGCACGAGAACTGGCTGCCGCCCGGACCCGTCGCACCGAGCGCGCAGGCGCTATAGTCATAGTCCTTCTGCAGGATCGCGTTGACCTTGCGATAGGTGGCGTAGCCGGTGACGTTGCCGCGCCCCTCGTCGATGTTGCCGCCGAACACTGCCGACACTTCGGTAGTGAAGCCGTTCCACACGTTCTTGTCGGGCTTCAGATAGGCGCCCGGCACCGCCGCGTTGTTACGGTCGAGCAGGTCGCGGAGCTCATCGCGATCATTGGTATGCTGATAGCCGCCGATGCTACCGGTGAAGCGAACCCCGCTGAAATTGTCCATCAGCTTGAAGTTCACAACGCCCGCGATCGCGTCCGAACCGTACACCGCCGACGCACCGCCGGTCAGTACTTCGACCGACTGGATCAGCGGCGTCGGCACTTGGTTGATGTCGGACGGAATGTTCTTGGGCGAGCCATAAGGCAGGCGGCGCCCGTTGATCAGCACCAGCGTGCGCGACGGGCTGAGGCCGCGAAGGTCGACCTGCGCCGTTCCTGTCGCTTCGTTGGAATTCGCTGCGCCCTGTGCCGCGAACACCTGCGGCAACTGGTTGACGAGGTCTTCGGTCCGCACGGTACCGCGCACGGCGAATTCCTCGGCCGCAACCGTCGTCACCGGGCTGACGCTTTCGAGGTTGGGCGAGCGGATGCGCGAACCGGTGACGACGATGTCGCCATCGCTTTCGGTCGCGGTTGCTTCGGCCGGGCTTTCCTGAGCCAACGCAGGCATGGCGGCGCCGCTCAGCAGGACGGCGGAGCAGAGCAGTAATCGACGCAAGTGTGACCTGTGAGCCATCATCAAACTCCCTGAACTTTCTTGTGGATGGCGCCCGTCGCCGGCGTCCCCAGCCGGCGGGGCGACATTGGTTTTCGACCTTATTTGTAACGCCAGCTGGTAAGGTCAGCGCCCTTGGGTGCCGCCGCCTCGATCCGCTTCAGGATCTTGGGCACGTACATCCAGTTGTAGCGCAGGCGGCCGACCGAATTGGGCTGCGTCTTGTCGCCGTTCCAGCAATGTTCGTCGCGATCACCATAAAGGATCTCGCCGCCATAGGCCGGCTGCGCTTTCTTCAGGAAATCTTCCATCAGATAAACGGCGTTGTTCAGATAGAAGTTATCCATGTCGCCGACATAGATGTGGATCTTGCCCTGCAACTTGGGCGCCAGCTTCTGCCAGTCCCGCTCCAGAATGTAGCGCATGTCATAGTTTTCGCGCCAATAGGCCGCGACGCTGGGATCGATCTCGCCGGTCGCCTTGTTCCAGATGCGCTTGGGATATCCGTCCTCGCCCATCGGCGAATACACCGCTTCCCACACGTCCCACTGGCCGCCCGAACGGGTCTTGTCGCCCAGCACCAGCTCGAGCCGGTTCTCGTCCTCGATCGTGTGCGACAGATGGCCGAGGTAATCGCGCTTGCCCGGCTTCGCGACCTTTCCGAACGGGCCGGTCCAGAAATAGGCGTTCTTGTCCTTGTAGATGTCCGTCACCATCGTCTGACGGAAATCGATTGGATCCGGGCAGGCCGCGAAGGCGCCGTTATATTCGTCCGGATAGAAAACCTGCGCCGCCAGCGCTTCCCAGCCGCCGGTCGATCCGCCGTACAGGAACCGCGCCCAGCCCTGGCCGATCCCGCGGAACTTCTTCTCCAGCGCGGGGATGAAGTCGTAGGTGATCGCGTCGCCATACGGGCCGATGTTGGCGGAATTCACCGCATAGCTGTCGTCGTAATACGGGTTCGAATGGTCGATCTCGACGATCAGCATCCGCGGGAAATCGGGCGAGATCCACTTCTGGTAGAAGTCATACGCTTCCTGCTGCTCGGTCCGGGCGTAGCAGGTCTCGTTCTTGAAGCGCTTGTTCGGCTCGCACTTGATGTCTGCATCGGGCGGCGTGGTCCGGAAACCGCCGAAGTCCTCGGGAAAATGCCCGTGGAAGATTGCGATCGGGTAGCGCGCCTCGGGATGCTTGTCGAAATCCTTGGGCACCAGCACGTGACCGCGCATGTAGACGTCACGGCCCCAGAACTTTGACAGCCGCTCGGACTTAAACTTGAAATGCCGGACGAACTCAGTGTCCTTCGGCTCCTCAACCGGCCCGATCACGTCGGTCAGCGCGACCTTGATCTCGCCGGGCCGCTTCGGATCGAAGTTCACCTTCATCGGCTTGCTGATGATGTTGCCCGGCTCCTTGCGCCAGTTCTGCCCCGCACCGCGTGCGGCAGGCAGCTTCACCACTTTGCCGTTGCCCAGCTTGAACGTGTCGTACTTATGTAGAACGGCCTGCACCGTGTACGTGCCGGCCGGAATGTCGGCGAGGCTGCGCCCCGGATAGCCCAGCACGTCCTTGCCGATCACGCGCGCCTGGCCATTGCGGAAATTCTCGACCTGAAGGCCGAACACCTGCGCGGCGTCATGGCTTGCATCGACCTGGAACCGCGGCTCGCTCTTGTCGTCCGCGGCCAGAACCAGGATCACGCGCCCTTCATAGGCGGGATCCTTCGCGGCGGGCGCCGACAGCTCGACCCGAAAATCCTCTGCATGCAACGCATGCGTCCCCAGCGTCAGCGCCGCCAGTGCAGCGCCGACCGCGAACGTCTTTCGCATGTCCCATCCCCTTAAGCCGGCAAGCTCCCCGCTCCGCCGCACCTCGGATTTGCCGCACAAAGATCCATTGTCAACGCATTTTTGATCGCATAGCGAACGTGCGTTGCCATAGCGAACACAAATAGTGCCGTTTCGGCCCTGGGCTTCGAAGCCCGACCCTCAGTTTATTGCTTGATACTTCAATGTGTTTCCCGTTTCCGCGATGGCTTGTTAGCCACGCGGCAGAAATTCCGGAGGATGTACATCATGTCAGCCAGTGCCGCCGACCAGATCGCGGAGGACGATGTCGCCTCGCTTTCCGGCGAGTCAGATGACGGCGATCGCGACTATGTCGCCTCGCTGGCGCGTGGGCTGGAGGTAATCTGCGCCTTCACTCGCGATACCCCCTCGATGACCCTGAGCGACGTGGCCAAGGTGACAGGCATGTCGCGCGCGACCACGCGTCGCCTTCTGCTCACCCTGGTGCGGGAGGGTTATGCGGAGAAACGTGACCGCCACTTCTCATTGCGGCCCAAGGTACTGCAGCTTGGCTATTCCGCGCTGTCGTCGGTCGGCATTCTCGACATCGTTCAGCCGGTGATGAACGCATTGTCGCAGCGGACGCAGGAATCGATTTACACCGCCGTCCTGACCGGTGATGACGTGACGTATCTCGCGCGCTCAACGCCTGATCGCGTGATTTCCGTGAGCATCAACATCGGCAACCGTTTGCCCGCTTATGCGGTGTCCACGGGCCGCGTGCTGCTGGCGGGTGAAAGCGACGAGGCGCTGGAGCGGTACTTCGACCGCATCAAGCTGGAGAAGCACACGTCCAACACCGTCGGCTCGGTGAAGCAATTACGCGACATCATCGCCGAGACGCGAGAGCTCGGCTATTCGCTGGTGGACGAGGAACTGGAGGTCGGCGTGCGGTCGCTCTCCGTGCCGATCTACGACGCCACAGGCCACGTGATCGCGGCGCTGAACGCCTGTTGCCCTTCCATGCGCTTCCCGGTCGAGGACATGCGCGAAAAGCTCGTGCCGGAGCTTCGCGCCGCGGCGCAAAGCATCAACGAGCGGTTCCAGCAGAAATAGGCCGACGCCGCCTGGACGGCGTCGGCAGTCCGGGTCAGGCTGCGACTTCTTCTTCCACGAAGCCTTTCCAGTTGCGCATGTAGGTCACGAATTGCGGGCTAAGCCCCTCGTCCAGCAGATGCTGGGCCGTGACGGGCAGCGCTGGCGACACATAGCCGGCGTCGCGGCGGACGCGTTCGGGGAAATCGTGCCGCAGGATGGCACCCCGTCCGATCACCACAAAGTCGCAGCCGCTCTCGAGCACACCTGCCGCCTCACGCCCGGTCATCACCTTGCCGGCCGCCCCGAGCCGAACCTCGCCCCGTGGCAGTTCGGTGAAGTAGCTCATCAGGGAACGGCCTTGGAACTCTTCTTCAACCGGCTCCTTGGCGACGTCCCAAAGCGACATGTCGAGGTAATCGATGTCCTCCTTGCGCAGCAGCTCGGCCGCGAGGTCGCGAATTTCGGCCAGCTTCAGGCCGAAACGCTCCGGAGAAAGCCGCAGGCCAACCTGGAAGTCACTTCCGCAGGCCGATCTGATCCCATCGATAATCTCGAAAAGGAGCCGGGACCGGTTCTCGAGACTACCGCCATAACGATCGTCGCGTTGGTTGATCTCCGCCGACAGGAATTGCGCGAGAATATACCCATGAGCGCCGTGGATCTCCACGCCGTCGAATCCGGCCTTCTCGGAACGCTGTGCCGCGGAAATGAAATCTTCCCGCAGGCGTTCGACCTCAGCCAAGGTCAAACCGCGGGCTCCCGTAGCTTGGTCGTCCGATGGGCAGACCGGCGTTCCAACCAGTTCCTTGGGCGAACGATTTCCCGCGTGATGCAGCTGCACTGAAGAGATCGAGCCTTCAGCACGGATCGCAGACGCAAGACGGGTCAATCCCTCGAGATGCCGATCGTCAAAAACCCCAAGCTGGCCGGCAAACCCTTGCCCTGCCGCCTGAACATGCGCTGCTGCGGTCATGGTGATGCCGAATCCACCCTTTGCCCGCATGGTGAGCCAATGGTGCTCTTCCTGCGAAAGCCGACCATCATCGTGGCTCTGCTGGTTCGTCAACGGCGCCAGCATGAAACGGTTCTTCATCGCCGGACCGCGCTTCAGCGTGAGTGGTTCAAACAACTCATTCACAGCCACATTCGTCTCCTCGAGTTCGTTGGTCGCTATTGTATGGCGGACAATATGTGGTTCGATCGGGATCAGCCAAGCCATGGCCGGGGATGAACCGCAATCCTTGGCAGCGGGCGCTGATCGGCTACAAGCCGGCACCAAGCACCCGGAGGCCCCTGATGACATCTCCCACCGAACGTGGCGGCACGGATCGCGCTCCGTTCGTCATCGGTCACCACGACGGTGTGTTTCTATCTGTCCAGTATCTGCGCGGCATCGCTTCGCTGATGGTGCTGCTCTACCATGCGGGCTACGATCTGAACCTCATCACGGAGGGTAGCCGGCCACATTGGCTCGCGTCCGGGGTAGACATCTTTTTCGTTATCAGTGGGTTCGTGATGGTGGCGTCCACAGCCACGCGCCCGGTCACCGCGCAAGCCTTCTTGGCCTCACGGATCGCGCGCGTCGTGCCGATCTACTGGCTGGCGACGATCGTGATGATCGGCATCATCGCGCTCCGCGGCCAGGCACTCCCCTCCATTCAGGAGGTGGTCCTGTCCTTCCTCTTCATTTTCTACTTCAATGAGCGAGCGCAGGACACCAGTCCGATCCTTGGTCCGGGTTGGACCCTGAACTACGAAATCTACTTCTATCTCGTGTTTGCGGCGCTAATCCGTTTGCCGGTGCCCAGACGGATCGCCGTGATGGCGGTGCTGTTCGTCGTCGTCGCTGCCCTCCGCCCGCTGGCGCCGGCCGATAACGCCTTCCTCACGCGAATGACGAGTCCGATCCCGCTTGAGTTCGTCGCGGGCATGGTGATCGGATACTATCGCGCGCGGATCATGCGCGCACCAGCAATCGCCGGTCTCGCAGCAATCGGCCTTGGCTTTGCCGCACTTGCCCTTCTCGATCCACCGCTCCCTCGCGTCGCCTTCTTCGCGCCGCCAGCCGTCCTGATCGTGTTCGGCGGCGTGGTTCTGGAGCGGCATGTCAGCCGGCCGCAGCTCGGTGTGCTGGGCTACCTAGGGGACTCCAGCTACAGCCTCTATCTCACTCACCCGCTTCTGCTCGCGTGCCTAACGCCGATCAGCATCGCGCCCCATCTTGCACTACCGTTGGCTTTCTTGATCGTGGCGGGCTCAATCGCCATCGGCTTTGCGGCCTATTACTGGGTAGAAGTTCCCGCCACTCGCGCGGCGCGTCTGCTGCTGGGCGGGGCACGGGCGCGTCCAGCGGTCCGAGGCGCAAAGGGAATGACGCCGACGGTTGATTGATCCTCACGATCCATGACTGTAGCGCCAGGTTAGTTCCAAACCGCAACAAGCAGGATGTCTAGGTGAAGTGGTTTCGTCTCCTGCTCGCAATCCTGGCATTGGCGCTCGTGGGCCTCGGTCTGTTCGTGTGGGGAACCCGTCCAACGCCGGGTGCCGGTCAAATTGTGCTGCCGGCGAAAACTCCGTTCACCAAAGGATCATATTTCGCCTTCGCCATGCCTTGGGGCGGCGAAATGGTAAGGGTATTGAAGCCTTGGTCCCCGCATGCGGATTCGATCGTCATCGACCTCGATCGCTTTCCTGCGAAAACAAAGGTGCACTGGCGTTGGCCGCCGGTGAGCGCCGGCTTCGGCCCCGGCGTCTGGGGCTATAACGCTGTCATGTATGGCAATTACGACGGGGGTGAGCCGGAACGTCCGATCGCACCCATCCGGATGCGTGACCTGCGCGAACTCCACCAAAGCTTTGGCTGGACGATCGACAATCGCTTCGGCGACGGCAATGTCCTGACGGAATTCTACCTCCGATCGAGCACAACGGACGTCCACGCCAAAGTGATCGAGATCGGCTGGTTCTTTCACATGCCGGACAGTACGCGCGCATTCTTCGATGGCTCTGCGCCCGTCGGTGTGTTTGTCGACGATCAGAAGCGGCGGTGGATGGTGCGAATGGCGGACAAGTTCTGCATGTTCGCACCGGAGAAGCCAGGTGATCTGCGCGACGGAACGCTCGACATGCTGCCGGCGCTCGAATGGCTCCGGCAGAAGGGAAAAATCACCGGCAACGAGTGGATGTCCGGCATTGCCATCGGGGTCGAGCCGGTGCGCGGCCTCGGTAGCTTGTCGATTGACCGTTGGTCGGTCACGATGCGGTAAACTCCGGCGACGATGCGGCGGAGCTATCGCCTGACCGGCCGCACCATCGTTCCATCCGGCCGCGAAACCAGGGATTCTCCGTTCTCCGCTTTCTCAGCATACCGTCGGGCGATCACCGCGCAGGCGATCAGCTGGATTTGGTGAAAGATCATCAGCGGCAGAATGACCGCGCCGACTTGCGCTGGCGGAAACAACAGGCCGGCGATGGGCACGCCAGTCGCGAGGCTCTTCTTCGAGCCGCAGAATAGCAGCACGATCGAATCCTCACGATTGAAGCCCAAAAGGCGTCCCGCTGCGCGGGTCAGCAGCAGGATCGCCGCGAGAAGCGCGCAGCACACGGCGAGCAACAGGATCAGGCTCTCACCGGAGAGTCGCTGCCAGAGCCCGCCCACGACGGCTGCACTGAAGGCGGTATAGACCACCAGCAGGATCGAGCCACGGTCCACTATCGAAACCAGTTTCTTGTGGCGCGAGACAAAGCTGCCCAGCCATGGCCGAAGGGCGTGACCAAGCAGGAACGGAAGCAGCAATTCCAGCGCGATCGCCTGCACCGAATCAATCGAAATGCTGGCAGATGCCCCGGGCCTCGACATGACGATCGCTACCAGCGCGGGAGTCACGATGATGCCGAGCAGATTGGAAAAGGACGCGCTGCAAACCGCAGCTGCGACGTTGCCCCGCGCAATCGCGGTGAATGCGATTGACGATTGGACCGTTGAGGGCAGCAAGGTCAGGAACAGCAGACCCGCCGCTATCGGCCCCTCGAGGATCGGTAGCGACACGAATGCAAGGCCCAGCAAGGGGAACAGAACGAATGTCGTCGCCAGCACCGCGAGGTGAAGGCGCCAGTTTCGGGCGCCGCCGAGTATCGCCTCTCGCGAAAGCTTCGCACCGTGCAGGAAGAACAGCAGCACGATACCGGCCGTTGTCAGCGATTCGAAAACGGGAGCAGCCATGCCGCGGGCGGGCAGAAATGACGCGAGCAACATCGTTCCGACCAGCGCGAGAACGAACGGTTCGAAGACGGCGATGAGGGCACGAAGCATCAGGAAACTCTGAACGTTACACCAGAGTGCCCGCTCCTAGGACCAAAGTGCAGGACTCCCAAGAAAGGCACACCGCCACCGCGGCATGCGGGCCCGGCATGTCCGGCGAGCGGCCGCCGGGAGGATAGCCGCCAGCACACTCCGGCCTTCCGCCGGAGCTGAACGGCCGCCGATGCGCCGCCTTTGGCCTCCACGGATACGAATTTGGCCGCAGGAAACCAAAAGCGCTGATACGAGTGTTGTTACGCAGCCACTTCATTCGAAGGCGCGCACCCGACGCGCCGGCCGCAGGAACGAATAGGATTACGCGATGGAAAGTCTGCTTGCGCTTTTTTCCGACCCCACCGCCTGGGCCGCGCTCGTCGCGCTCGTGGTGATGGAGGTCGTGCTCGGCATCGACAATCTCATTTTCATCTCGATCCTGTCGAACAAACTGCCCGAGGAGCAGCGTGCGCGAGCAAGGCGCCTGGGCATCGGCCTGGCATTGGGCATGCGTCTCATTCTCTTGTCGATGATCGCGTGGCTGGTTGGCCTGACCGCGGTGGTTTTCGACCTGGGGCTGCGCGGCCCGCTGAACGACTATGGTCAGCCATCGTTCGAAACCGCCTTCTCGTGGCGTGACCTGATCCTGATCGCTGGCGGTCTGTTCCTGATCTGGAAGGCAACCAAGGAAATCCACCACAACGTGGATTCGACGCCCAGCGACGACCTTCTCGACAAGAAGCAGGTGGCGGCCATCACGTTCGGCTCCGCGCTCGTCCAGATCGTTCTGCTCGACATGGTCTTCTCGATCGATTCGATCCTGACTGCGGTTGGCATGACCGACAACCTCGCGGTGATGGTGATTGCCGTGCTGACTGCGGTCGGCGCCATGGTCCTCGCCGCGGATCCGCTCGCCAACTTCATCTCGCGCAATCCGACGGTGGTGATGCTGGCGCTCGGGTTCCTGCTCATGATCGGTGCCGTTCTGATTGCAGACGGCTTCGGCGTGCACGTACCCAAGGGCTATATCTACGCGGCCATGGGGTTCTCCGTGCTGGTGGAAGCGCTCAACATCCTTGCGCGCCGCGCCCAGCAGCGAAAGTCAAACAACCCCTGATCTACGCCGGCCTTACGGAGCACACTTCGTAGAGTGGGCGTGAAGTCCTGATGCGGCTGGCGGAGCCCAGAGCGTCCTGGCGAGTTTCCCGGAGCGGAGGTTCGCATGGCAGGCCGGTCTTGGTTCCGCTGGGGCATCGTACTAGGCTTCGCGATCGGCGGGTTCTTCGACGGCATCCTCCTCCACCAGATATTGCAATGGCACCATCTCCTAAGCCTTGTTCCGGGCGTCAGCAGCATCCGGGCTCAGGTGCTCTGGGACGGCTATTTCCACGCGTTGATGTACGTGATCGCCGGGGCGAGCCTTTGGGGCCTCTGGCGGGCCAATCGCGCTGCTGAACAGCGCTCGGGCAGGCTGCTCGCTGGCGCCCTGCTCATTGGCTTTGGCCTCTGGCACGTCGCCGACGCACTACTCTCCCACTGGCTGCTCGGCATTCACCGTATCCGGCTCGACAGCCCCAATCCGTTGCTGTGGGACTTGGCGTGGCTGGGAGGGTTCGGCGTGTTGCCGCTTTTGCTCGGCCTGGTCATCGCCCGCCGGCGTCCACGTATCGACAGCCCACGCGGCCCATCCGTGGCCCTACTGATGGTCAGCCTACTTACCGGCAGCGCCGCCGCCTGGTCGCTCAAGCCGCCAGCCGATCAGCGGTTCACGACCATCGTCTTCGCACCCTGGACCACGCCGGCCGCCGGCCTTGATGCCGTGCTGGCAAGTGGCGGGCGATTGTTGTGGACTGATCGTCGTGCAGCAGTGATGGTCGTCGAGGTACCGCCCGAGAGCCGTTGGAGCTTCTACCGGCGCGGGGCTCTCCTCGTCAGTGGCGCCGGACTTCCGAACGGCTGTTTCAGCTGGGCAACGAACTGAAGATCGCCTTCTCTCGGCACGGCTCACCTGTTCGATCTGCCGATCGCTTCACCGCTCCTGTCATGAAGCCTGCCGTCGACCTGTGCGTTGACGTGATACACGCAACGGAGACCATCATGGCAGATCACAAGCCCGAAGAGCCCAAGCCCAGCGACTTCAAGGAAGCTGCACAGCGCAGTCAGGAGGCCGGGATCGCCGACGAAAGCGCCGCTTATCAGAACGCGGCGAAAGGCCAGACTGATCAGTCCGAAGGAAGCGAAGGCGAGAGCGAAGCGCACCCAAGCTAGCGATCAGATATCAGGCTGCGCCCAGGTGGCGCAGCCTTCCGGTCCTTGCGCGACAGCTTGTCGCGGTTGGGGTGACCGCGCAGATCGCTTCATCAGTTCCGCGCGTCATGGGGCATAGTCGGCGACCTCGCCGGTGACTGCGATCAGGCCGGGTCCATGAATCGGAGGATGGCGGATTGGCTTCCGCTCGCCATCATCGTCCCGTCTTCGGCAAACATGTGGATCGCGCCGTGGCCGAAGCCCCGGTCGGCAGCGCTGATCTTGACGTCGCACAGGACCCAGTCGGTCGGGACGATCCGAGCGATACGCAGGGTATTGTCGAGACTGTTCCCGCCCCCGCGCCGGCCGAACGCCGATGCGAGCCCCGACGGCACAAAATCCGCAAAAATCGCG
Organism: Sphingomonas sp. IC4-52; assembly: GCF_020707225.1. Classification (NCBI taxonomy): domain Bacteria; kingdom Pseudomonadati; phylum Pseudomonadota; class Alphaproteobacteria; order Sphingomonadales; family Sphingomonadaceae; genus Sphingomonas; species Sphingomonas sp. IC4-52. The sequence goes on from NZ_JAJFEU010000006.1 coordinate 232,675, forward strand.
AGCAGGCTGGCGTCGATCGGGGCGCCGTCCTTGGCACGGATCCAGACCACCATGCGGCCATCGGGTGAAGGCGTGCCATCCAGCGGCACCGCGCCATAGCGCCCCGGCGCCAGGCGAACGTCGAGGCGGTCCATCAACGCTGCGTCCTGCACCGGCCAAAGTTGCCGCGGCTTGCATTCCGCCGCTGGCGGCATCTCGGGCGGCGTCACCCACTGGCCAGACGGAAGGCCTTCCCGATCGCCAAGCGCGGCATTTACGGTCAGCACCAACTTGCCCGCGTCAGTTCCGAGAACTCGAACCTGGCTGATGTTCCGCCCGCCGGAAAGCACCTCGACGCTAAGATCAAGCGTGTCTCCAACGCGGGCATAAGAGACGAACTGCGCACTCGACCAGATGACGCTGCGCCCGGTCGCCCGCTCTGCCGCTATCGTTGCGGCACCCAGACCCACGCCGCCAAACATGAAGACGTTTCCCGGAGGGCCGACGCACACTTGATCCGTCACCTCGAGACGGAAGACGGCGGGATCTGGCGTTGGCTGAACATCAAGGAACGGCTGGGTCATGACGCTGCGTTCACAGTTTAGGCAGCTCATGTCTAGCTGGCTGAACTGTCGGTACGCATTGGTGTGCCGCTTCGGCGCCCGCCTCAGCGTTGCACCGACTAGTGTTTGACAGGCGCTCGCCGTCCGCACATCATCATCCCATGCAACTTTGCGTGCGCCATCTCCGACGCCGCGTCCATGCGGGACAGCTTCTCGCGGGCAACTAGCCCCGGGCTCTGAACGGGTGCGCCCCGAAGAGTTCGGGGGCGACTTCCATCATCGCATCATAGCAGGCGCTGCGCACGAGTGCGGCCGCCATGGAGATAACAGCGTGAGCATTACTCATTCGGCCGCAACCCGGCCGCAGATCCACATGATTGAAGCGGAAGCGGACAAGCTTTCGGACCTGGCGTTGAGCATACAGGATCGATCGCCGCAGGTGAGCGAACTGCTGCTGCGCGAAACCACCCGGGCGAAGCTTCATGCTGCGTCCCGCATTCCGAAGGACGTCGTTACCATGGGCTCGCACGTCGAGTTCATCGACGAAGGCACCGGATCGCGGCGCAGCGTGCAACTGGTGTATCCACCGGAAGCCGACATTTCCGCCGGTCGCATATCGATCCTGACCCCGGTCGGGGCCGGCCTGATCGGGCTTCGAGAGGGGCAATCAATCATATGGCCCGATCGGGATGGCCATGAGCGTCGGCTGACGATTGTGAAGGTCAATCAGCAGGCAGAGTGCGCCGCCTGATCACATCCACAAAAGAACGATGAGGCACCGAGCACCGCCGACCGACGTCGGCGGCAGCCGTGCCTTCATCCTTGACCCTCGGCAGGTTGGTCCAGCACCTCGCGCACCTTCACCGCCAGTTGAGCCATCGTGAACGGCTTGGCTACCAGGTGCACGCCGCGGTTCAGTCGCCCGTCGTGAACGATCGCGTTTGGCGTGTAGCCGGTGGTGAACAGCACCCGAAGGTGCGGAAACTGACGTCGCGCGCGCTCTGCCAGTTCGCGGCCATTCATGCCGGGCATCACCACGTCGGTGAACAGCAGGGTCACCCCGCTATGTCGCTCCAGCATCTCAAGGGCTTCAAGGCCACTGGATGCGTGGATCACGGTGTAGCCCAGATCCCGTAGCGCCGCGACGGTGGTCAAGCGCACTCCCTCCTCGTCCTCCACGACAAGGACCAGTTCGTCGCCGCGCCCTTGCGGCAACTCCGCTTGCAGCGGGCGGGAAGTCGGATCGTCGAGGGCGCCATGCGCACGCTGAAGGTAGATCTTCACCGTGGTGCCCTTCCCCACATCTGACGTGATCTTCAGGTGCCCGGCCGATTGCTTGACGAAGCCGAAGACCTGACTGAGGCCGAGCCCCGTTCCCTTTCCCATCTCCTTGGTGGTGAAGAAAGGATCCAGTGCACGGTCGAGCACCTCGGGCGCCATTCCCAGGCCGGTGTCCGTGACCGCGATCAGCACGAATTGACCGGCCTGAACCCCTTCATGGTGGGAGACGTATGACTCATCGAGATCGCAATTGTGCGTTTCGATGATAAGCCGGCCGCCGTCCGGCATGGCATCCCGGCCGTTGATGGCGAGGTTCAGCACCGCGTTTTCGAGCTGGCCCGGGTCGGCTTCGACCCGCCAGACTCCAGGAGCAAGCACCGTCTCCAGGCTGACCATTTCGCCCAGGGTGCGACGGAGCAGCTCGGACATGTCGCTGACCAGCCGGTTAGGATCGAGTACCCGCGGCTGGAGCGGCTGCTGCCGGCCGAACGCAAGCAGACGGCGGGTGAGCTCGGCGGCGCGGTTCGCCGCATCCTTGGCCGCGCCGATGGCGCGCTCGACCTTGTCGGGCTGGTCGAAGCGGCGAGCGGCAAGGTCGAGGTTGCCAAGGATGACCGCTAGCATGTTGTTGAAATCGTGCGCGATGCCGCCAGTCAGCTGGCCGAGCGCCTCGATCTTCTGCATTTGCCGGATCTGCGCCTCGGCCTCGGCATTCGCACGCGACGCTTCGATCAATGCCTCATTGGCCTGCCGAAGCTCGTGCGTGGCCCGGCGTACTTCTGCCTCCGTTCGCGCAACCGAGCGCGCCTGCTGCATGGCCAGAACCGCCAGCAGCAAACTGGTCAGGGCCCCGCCTGCCAGAACCAGCCATATGGAAGTGACCGGCGCGCTTTCGTAGAATTTCGGTGCCGCCGCTATGCCCACGGTCCAAGTGCGGCCGGCAAACTCCAGGGTGCGAGTCACGGCGATCCGCGGGTCGGCCGGAAAATTCGCGGCGCGGTAAAGCAGATTGCCGGGCACTGGCTTGCCGTCGAAGATCTCGACGGCAGCGCCCGCTAAGTTTGGCTTCGCCAATGCTGCTGCAAACAGCTCTCGCGCGCGCAGCGGGCTGTACGACCAGCCTTCCCACTTATACCCCGCGGAACCAACTGGTGCCCCGGTCACTCGCCCGACCGGCACATAGAGCAAGAGGCCGGCGGCGTCGCTCCGGCTGCTGTCCTGAACCAGCGTCACCTTGCCGGACAGCGTCGCCTCGCCAGTCTCTGCCGCTCGTTCCATTGCAGCGCGCCGGCCGGGTGTGCTCTGCATGTCATAGCCAAGCGCGTGCTGGTTCACCGGCGTTGCCGGATCCAGATAAAGGATGACCGAGCGAGGCAAACCCTTGCTCGTTGGCCAAGGGGCGAACTCCGCCAGACCATCCGCGCGAGCTGCGCGTGTTGCGCGATCAAGGTCAGCCTTGCTGCGCACGCGCATCGCATATCCGACGCCCAGCACGCCCGGGTGGTTCTGGGGCAGCTTCAGTCGAGACACATAAGCGGAAAATTCAGCGCGGCTTACCTCGCCCGATCCCTGAAACAGCGCTGCCGCCCCACGAAGCAGCAACCGCTGCTCGCTCAGCCGAGTCTCGATCGCATTCACGGCTGCATCGGCCAGGGACGCAAACCGCGCTTGCTGCCGCTCTTCCTCCGCGCGCCACACAAGCAACCCCGCAATCAACGTGGCGAGCAGGCCGATGATCATCACGATGATCGGCGAACGCAGTTGACGAAGGCTGGCCATCCTACGGCGATAGCGAGGCACATTGGGGTGTCAACGCAGCCCCGATTAACACAGTCAACGACGACGATCGCTTCTGTTAACATAGCGCAAGAACAGCAGAATGGAGGATGTCGGTATGAGGGCTGCACGTTTCATCGAGGCCGGGCGCGGTGCCGAAATCGTCGACGTTCCGACCCCTTCCCCGCGCGCCGGCGAAGTGCTGATCCGCGTGGCCGGCGCGGGGGCGTGCCATTCCGATCTTCACGTGCTGGATCATGGCCTCGGCATCCCGGGGCCTTTCACCCTCGGCCATGAAAATACGGGCTGGATCGCCGCGCTTGGCGAGGGCGTGACCGGATGGCAGGAGGGCGATGCGGTTGCCGTCTACGGGCCTTGGGGCTGCGGTTCTTGCCGCACCTGCCAGACCTCCGCGGAAAATTACTGCGAGCGACATGCAAGCATTCCCACCTATGGCGGCGGCCTGGGCTCGGACGGAGGCATGGCCGAATATATGATTGTGCCATCGCCGCGCCTTCTCGTGCCGCTGGGCGGCCTTGATCCGATCAAGGCGGCACCATTGAGCGATGCTGCGCTCACCCCCTATCACGCGATCAAGGCTGCTCTGCCGCTGCTTTCCCCCGACGCGACCGTGTTGGTGGTGGGCGTTGGCGGGCTGGGCCATATGGCAGTTCAGATCCTGCGCGCGCTCACTCCCGCCCGACTGATCGCGGCAGACATCGACGACACGAAGTTGGCGCATGCCCGACAGCTTGGGGCGAACGTCACCATCAACACGCGCGACGGGCGGGCTGCCGAGGAGATCAGGGAACTTGTCGGACAAAGGGGCATCACCGTTGCGCTCGATTTCGTGGGCGCGCAAAGCACGATTGATATTGCCGCACAGGTCGTCGGACGGAACAGCCATATTTCCATTGTCGGACTTGGCGGCGGAACCCTGCACTATGCCGCCAATAACCCGCCCTATGGGACGCAGGTTACCATCCCTTATTGGGGGTCAAGAACCGAACTGATGGAGGTGATCGCGCTTGCTCAGGCTGGGCATATCGCCGCTGCCGTGCAGACATTCCCGCTGGAAGAAGTGAACGAAGTGTACCAGCGCTTGCGGGAAGGGCGCATCCAGGGCCGGGCGGTCGTGATGCCCTGACGCTCCTTCCACACCGGTTCAGCAGACCGGATAACGGCGGGGCGATGCCGCTTTTCACGCGTTTCAGTGCGGCCGGACGGCAGCCACAAACAGGCGCGGTTACTTCTGGTTGAAGGGCGCGATGAGGACGGATTGCTCAACCCTGTTTCGCCCCCCTGCCTTCGCCTTGTAAAGCGCGTGGTCAGCCGCCTGCACCAGGCTTTCAGGCATGCGGAAGGACCCTCCCGCCCGCGCGATCGCCGTTGCCACACCGACGCTCACCGTCACGCGTCCGCGGGTGGAGTTCCCCTCATGCGGCACATTAAGCGTTGCGACAGCAGAGCGAACCTCCTCTGCCAGCTCAAGAGCTGCAAATGGGCCAGTCTCACTCAAGACGAGGGCGAACTCCTCACCGCCATAGCGGCACGCCAGATCGCCGGGACGACGCGCAAACCTGCCAACGGCCGCCGCAACGGCCCGCAAGCAATCGTCGCCGGCCTGATGGCCATAGGAGTCATTGAAGCGTTTGAAATGATCGATATCGATCAGGATCAGCGCCATCTCGCTGCCAACGCGTAGCGTTTGTTGCCACGACCGTTCGAGCATCCGGTCAAACGAGCGCCGATTGGCGAGTCCGGTGAGGCCATCCTTGTGAGCGAGTGCCTCAAGCTCCTCTTCCAGCCGTTTCCGGTCTGAAACGTCCCGGATCACTAATATTGTGTGCAGGATTTTGCCGTTCGCCGCGCGTTCGGATCGCGCACTTGTCTCCGACCATTTGAGCGAGCCGTCGCCACACACGACGCGAAGCTGATGCCTGACGGGACCGACCTCCTCACCAGACACCCGGCGGGCAAGCACCTCCTCCAGGATCGGAAGATCGGGCTCATAGATCAATTCGAAACCGGTGGACCCGATCATGGCGTCCGGAGACCATCCGAAAACCGCCTTTGCCGACGGCGAGACATAGGTGAACCGTCCGTCCGAAACGTGGCAGATCACATCGCCGCTCTGCTCGACGATCGACCGGAAGATCATGTCCTCGTCCGGCCTCTTTGCAAGCCCGAACCTCAACAGTCGGCCGATAGCCTTGAACAGGGACATTGTACGGTACGCCTCAAAGACTCCACTCACGCCCGACTTTAGCCGTTGTTGGACGGCTCCCAAGCATAATCTCGATTGGTCGTGCACTCCTTGAGGGCCACAGCATGCGCCCATGGGCCCATGCGCCAGCATAGCGAGATCTGAGCGCACGCGGCGCCCGCATGCGCACGTCAAAGGATTTGACAGCCGCGCCATTCCCCGACTTACCGACGTGGCGGATCCGGTCCCACCACCTGGACCGCGCAAGAGGGGCTGTGTGTTGCTTCGTCGTCGATCGATACATCGCAGCGGGTTACAGCGGACCACGCCCGCTTAAACGTCTTTGATATGGAAGGAGGTTGCGCCGAACGGCTCAGCGCGACCGAACGGGGAGAATGAAGTGAGCTGGAATTCCCGCAAATCGGCTGTCTCACATGAGGATGTGAAGCCGGAACATCGCCTGACGCAAAGCCTCTCATGGCCGCATCTGATCGCGCTGGGCGTCGGTGCGATTGTTGGCACCGGCATCCTTACCCTCATCGGCGTTGGCGCTGATAAGGCTGGCCCCAGCGTCATCCTGTCATTCGTGATTGCGGGGCTGATCTGCGCCTGCGCCGCCCTCGCTTATGCCGAAATGGCAACGATGATCCCCGCTTCGGGCAGTGCCTACACCTATTCCTATGTGGTCATCGGCGAACTCTTCGCCTGGGTGGTCGGGTGGAGCCTCATTCTCGAATATTCCCTGGTCGTGAGCGCCGTTGCCGTCGGCTGGTCCGGTTATGCCGCCCCGCTGCTTCACGATGCCTTCGGCGTACCGATGGCGTTGATGCAGGGGCCTGAAATTGGCGGGATCGTGAACATCCCCGCGATCGTGATCATCTTTGTCGTCGCGGGCCTGTTGATCCTCGGCACACGCGAAAGCGCGACGCTGAACGCCGTGCTGGTTCTCGTGAAGCTCGCCGCTCTGGTGGTGTTCGTCGCTGTGACGCTTCCTGCCTTCAACAGCACGAACTTCGATCCGTTCATGCCGTTTGGCTTCGGCAAGACCGTCTCTGCCGATGGCGTGGAGCGCGGGGTGATGGCCGCTGCCGCCATCATCTTCTTTGCCTTCTATGGCTTCGACGCCATCGCCACCGCGGCCGAAGAAACCAAGAATCCGAGCCGGGACCTGTCCATCGGCATCGTCGGCTCCATGGTGATCTGCGTGCTGATCTACATGGCGGTTGCGGCCGCCGCCATCGGTGCTCTCGCCTATACGTCCTTCGCCAACAGCCCTGAGCCGCTGGCCTTGATCCTTCGTGACCTGCAGCATCCCTTTGCTGCGCGCTACCTCGCCATCTCGGCAGTGATCGCCCTTCCCACCGTGATCCTGGCCTTCTTCTACGGGCAGAGCCGGATCTTCTTCGTGATGGCCCGGGACGGTCTCCTGCCGCGCAGCCTTGCCCAGGTGTCGGACCGCGGCTCTCCCACGCGCGTGACGCTGTTCACGGCAGCCATCGTCGCCGTCCTGGCAGGCCTCATCCCGCTGAATGAGCTCGCCGCCCTCGCCAACGCAGGCACCCTGGTGGCGTTCGGCGCAGTGGCTTTCTGCATGCTCGTCATGCGCCGGCGGGCACCAGACGCCGAACGCAAGTTCCGCGTGCCTGCCGCTGCGTTGGTCGGCTCCATCGCCATTTTTGGCTGCGCCTATCTGTTCTATAGCTTGCCACGCACCACGCAGATCTACTTCGCGGTCGCGCAGATCGTAGGGCTCGGTATCTATTTCGCTTTTGGCCGCCGCGGCAGCCTTGCCGGCGCCCGGGGCTAAGCTCGAGGGGATCCTGTTTCGTTCAATTATCGGGGCACTGCCATCAACGGCGTGCCTCGATACTTCACCAACAGCCTTTCCTATCTGTGGCAGCTTTCCGAAACGGTGGGACAGCACACCCCGGCGCTAGGCCGTGATAAGGCGATCCGGGGCATTGCGCTGAGCCACGTTCTCTGCGGCACACGTTGGCGACGATGCGAAGAGTTGCGGAACCGTGGGCCCGCAAAGCACCTTCGAACGGGTAGGCCTACCAACCGCGCGCTCTCCCGGAAACGTCCCTGAGAACGGCGCAGTGGCGTACGAACAGCTGCCTTCCGCCAAGCGCTCGGCATCTTTAAAGCCCCAGCTATCGCTTCCAGGCTGCTGGGAAGCCAGCCGCCTGTTCGTAGAACAACGGTGCGGACTGCGATTTCTGGGCTGTGAAGTCGCCACCAAGATCAGGTGCGAGCGGAGAATTGGGCGTGAGAGGTTGGTCGGCCTTCAGAGCTAACCGTGGTTCCGCGGGCTGGTTAGAGGCAGGTATCGGGTGCCATCATTGGGCGCACCGATGCTCATCGCCCTACCGCGCCAGGTGCTCTTTGCGGTGTTGGGTAGTTGCCGCAGGCGGCTCATGGACAAATGCCCGGCTTGATTTTGCTGGTGACGTCGGCGGTACGAACGCGCGCATTGGGGAGAGCGCGTCGGGGACTGCAGTCGGCGCTCCTCCCGTGAACAGCAGGTGCGGCGGGGGTTGGAGGCGCCCGGTCAGACCTTAGCCGGGACGGTGTGCGTGTGGTCAGCGGTGTCGCGCTGACTCATATTCGCGGTTGTTTGCGGTGCCGCCGACGCCGTGTGTGGGGGGGGGATGGCGTTGGTGTTGGTTGCGGGGACAGGATTTGAACCTGTGACCTTCAGGTTATGAGCCTGACGAGCTACCGGGCTGCTCCACCCCGCGTCACCAAATGTGTCCGTTTGGAAA
>NZ_JAJFEU010000007.1:0-140654 GCF_020707225.1 Sphingomonas sp. IC4-52
ACCGTCGGCCCGCTGACCTCGAACGGATCCTGTTAAAGCTCGTCCGCGATGTCTGGGATGCTTCGGGTATGCCGTAGAGGCGTACGGGGGGCAGGGCCGTCGCGTTCGCGACTGAAGCACCTGCATCTAGTGCTACTGCCGTCGGGCGCCCCGGGGATCTCAGACCCGCGACGCGGGCGTCCTCGAGCATGGAAGCGAAAGGCGCCCGGGTGGCGGCGAGAGGCCACCATAGACGCCATGCCCGAACGAACGTCACCCCGGGCCTGAGCTGGAGTCCCGCTCACCTCCGCCGTGGCGAAAGGAGCGGGACCCCCGATCAGATCCGGGGTGCCAGAGCTTCTGAAATCAGATGCCGCTCAGGCGGCGGTCTTTGCCTTCTCGACCGCCATGGCGACGCGGTTCGAGATCGGCTGGGCGATCTCGCCGGCCAGCTTCAACGCCGTCTCCGTGGAGCGCGAGGTCTCGGCAACGAACGCGTCGAACGACGCACGGGCGAAGTCGCTCTGCAGCTGGAACAGCTCGGCTGGCGACTTGACGCCGCTCAGCAGGCGGAACGCGCCGGTCGCGCTTTCATAAGAGGTCTTGAGATAGCTGGCGGCGTTCTGCCCCATCTGCTCGAAGCCCTTGGCAGCGATCTTCGAGGATTCAACCACGGCTTCAAGGTTCGCCTTCTGGAAGGCGTTCATATCCTCGAACGCCTTGGCGCTCTGTTCCATCTGCGCCTTGGCACGCTCGTTCGCCTGAGCGAAGATCGCCTTCGTCTGTTCGGTCATCGACTGAAATGCTTCGACCATTATCCGTTCCTTCGCGCTGCGGACCGCCCCTGCAGGGAGGGCGTTCGTTAAGGGCGGTCTCGTGCGGGATAATCGCCTGCCGCCTTATGCTGATATGCTGCGGTGCAAAATAATATGCGGCAAGCTATTGTTCAAGCACATTGTGCGGTGCAGCATGACGGTAGTTATCGCGCCCGCACGTAGCTGCCCGGCGCGTCTTCAAGAGCCGGTAGCGCGCCAGCGCCGGGCACGCGGGCGCCGTCCGCCGGAACGGTGGCTCCGCCCTGCCGCCGCAACCAGGCGAGCCAATGCGGCCACCAGCTGCCCTTGGTCTCGGTGGCACCGCTCACGAACTCCGTGAAGGAAGCCACCGGCGCAGTGTTGGTCCAATATTGATATTTGCCGGCGGACGGCGGGTTCACGACTCCGGCGATGTGGCCGGAACCGGCGAGCACGAACTCGATCGGACCTCGGAAATGCCGGGTGATTTCCCAGACGCTCTCCGCCGGCGCGATATGATCCTCGCGCCCCGCCTGCACGAAGCATGGGGTGTCCACCTTGCCGAGGTCCAGCGGCGTGCCGTCGATCGTGAGCGCGCCGGGCGAGACCAGCAAATTGTCACGATACAGGTCGGTCAGATAGCTGTGATGCCATCCGACGGGCAGGTTGGTGGTATCTCCGTTCCAGTGCAGCAAATCGAAGGGAACGTAATCGTTGCCGAGCAGGTAATTGTTGGTGACGTAGTTCCAGATCAGGTCGCGCCCGCGGAGCAGATTGAACGTCGCGGCCATGTAGCGGCCATCGAGATACCCCTCCGGCGACAGCGAGGCGAGCAGCTGCAATTGTTCGTCGCTGATGAAGGTCTTCAGGTCGCCGGCACTTCGAAAATCCACCTGGGCGGTGAAGAAGGTGGCGCTCGCCACCTTTGCGGCCTCGCCGCGCGCGGCGAGCAGTGCAAGCGTGGCGGCAAGGGTCGTGCCCGCGACGCAATAGCCGATCGTGTGAACCGACGGGACGGCGAGCAGGTCGCGGATCACGTCCACCGCCTCGACTTGCGCCGAGATATAGTCGGCCCAGACGACATCCTTCATCGATGCATCCGCCGATTTCCAGGACACCATGAAGACGCTGATCCCCTGATCCAGGCACCATCGGATGAAGCTTTTCTCCGGCGTCAGATCCAGGATGTAGAAGCGGTTGATCCACGGCGGGAAGATCACCAGCGGGATGGCCAGCACCTCGCTGGTCGTCGGCGCGTAGTGGATCAGCTCGAACAGGGGCGTGCGATGGATCACCTTGCCCGGTGTGGTGGCAAGGTTCCGGCCAAGCTCGAACGCGTCGGGCGGGGTGTGAGTCATTTGCCCGCGACCGATGTCGGCCAGCATGTGCTGCAGGCCCTTCAGCAGATTCTCGCCGCGCGTCTGCAGCGTGCGTTCGATCACTTCGGGATTGGTGAAGGGGAAATTGGTCGGGCTGATCGCATCCACGAAGCCGCGCATGGCGAAACGAAGCTGCGCCCGCTTCGTGTCGTCGACACCCTCCAGTGTGTCGACGCTGCGCAGCAGGTGATCGGCGAGCAACTGGTAGGATTGGCGGATCCAGGCGAACAGCGGGTTCTGGTGCCAGGCGGGGGCGGTGAAGCGCTTGTCGATGCGCCCTCCACCAGGCTCCGGCGCCGGCGCGGATGGGGCGCTCGCAGCGAGGAACTGCTGCCACATCGACAGGCTTTCGGACCAGAAGTCGCCCGTTTTCGCGGCGCCGCCGTCCCCGCCCGCCGCCTCATCCTTCGGCCGGGCGTCCAGCATCGCGAGCCCCTGTTCCAGCATCATCTGCTGCGCACGGCCGATCACCCATGTCCAATGCTGCAGATCGGCGAGGTTCGGCGGCGGGGGCTGGTCGGTCATCTGATCCTCTCCGCGCGTCACCATAGCGTGGCTATACGTGGGCGATAGTCCTCGCCTGCTTTCGCTGCGGCGGCGCAGGGTCTATGCCACCGACTCCGCAACCGAGGTTCGCATGTCCGACGAATTCTACCGCATCAAGCGTCTGCCGCCCTATGTCATCGCCGAAGTGAATGCGATGCGGGCCCAGGCGCGCGCGGCCGGTGAGGATATCATCGATCTAGGCATGGGAAATCCCGATCTGCCGCCACCGCCGCATGTGATCGCCAAGCTGGTCGAAGTGGCGCAGAAGCCGGATGCGCATGGCTATTCCGCATCCAAGGGCATTCCCGGCCTGCGCCGTGCCCAGGCGAATTATTACGGCCGCCGTTTCGGCGTGGACGTCGATCCCGAAACCGAAGTGGTGGTGACCATGGGTTCGAAGGAGGGGCTGGCCAGCCTCGCCACGGCTATCACTGCGCCTGGTGACGTGATCCTGGCGCCAAATCCGTCCTATCCCATCCACACGTTCGGCTTCATCATTGCGGGCGCGACGATCCGCGCGGTGCCGACGACGCCGGATGACCGTTATTTCGAAAGCCTGGAACGGGCGATGGCGTTCACCGTACCGCGGCCGAGCGTTCTGGTGGTCAATTACCCATCGAACCCGACCGCCGAGGCGGTGGACCTTTCCTTCTATGAGCGGCTGGTTGCCTGGGCGCGGGAGAACAAGGTCTGGGTGATTTCAGACCTCGCCTATTCTGAGCTGTATTACGACGGCAATCCGACGCCTTCGATCATGCAGGTGAAGGGCGCCAAGGATGTGGCGATCGAATTCACCTCGCTCAGCAAAACCTATTCCATGGCGGGCTGGCGGATCGGTTTCGCCGTCGGGAACAAGACGCTGATCGCGGCGATGACCCGCGTGAAGTCCTATCTCGATTATGGTGCCTTCACGCCCATCCAGGCCGCCGCCTGTGCCGCGCTGAACGGCCCGCAGGACATCGTGGATCAGAACCGGAAGCTTTACCACAAGCGCCGCGACGTGATGGTCGAAAGCTTCGGCCGCGCGGGCTGGGATATTCCAAGCCCCCGCGCCAGCATGTTCGCCTGGGCACCGCTGCCGCCGGCGCTGGCGCATATGGGCAGCCTGGAATTCTCCAAGCAGCTGCTGACCCATGCCAAGGTCGCAGTGGCTCCTGGCGTCGGCTATGGCGAAAACGGCGAGGGCTTCGTGCGCATCGCCATGGTCGAAAACGAGCAGCGGCTGCGCCAGGCCGCGCGCAACGTGAAGAAGTATCTGGCCAGCATGGGCGTGAACGTGCCTGCGCGGAACGCCGGTTGATCGCGACGTTGCCGCCCGCCACGGGCCTCGCATGACCGGCTATGATCCGCTCTATTCCCTCGCCGGAGTCCTGGTGGGGATGCTGGTGGGATTGACCGGCGTCGGCGGCGGCTCGCTGATGACGCCGCTGCTGGTGCTCGCATTCGGCTTTCATCCGGCGACTGCGGTGGGCACGGACCTGATCTATGCTTCCGCCACCAAGACGGTGGGCGGGGCTGTGCACGGGTTGCGCGGCACGGTGGACTGGAAGATCGTTCGCCGCCTGGCTGCCGGGAGCCTGCCGGCCGCCGCCCTGACCCTGCTGGTGCTCAGCCGCAGCGCGGACCGGGGTAAGGACAGCGGCGCGACAATCGCCTTCGTGCTTGGCCTGGCTTTGGTGGGGACCGCCGCGGCCACCTTCTTTCGCGGGAGGATCGTTGCGGCGATTGGCCCGAAGTTTCGAGGGATGGCACCGCGCACGCTTGGCGTGTTGACGGTGGCGCTTGGCGTGGTGCTCGGCGTGCTGGTCTCGCTCACCTCGGTTGGGGCAGGGGCGCTGGGCATGACCGCGCTCCTGCTTTTGTATCCCACAGCGCCGGTCAGCCGTCTCGTTGGGTCCGATATTGCGCACGCGGTGCCGCTGACGCTGATTGCCGGCATTGGCCATTGGTGGCTTGGCTCAGTTGATGTGATGCTGCTTCTGTCGCTTCTGGCGGGTTCGATCCCTGGCATTGTGATCGGCAGCCTAGTCGCCTCGCGCGTGACGGACCGCGTGCTGACGCCGATCCTTGCGGCCACGCTGGCGGTGGTCGGGCTCAAGCTGATCCTGTAGGTGCTTCCCGCTCGTTTCGGACCCTGGCCGTAGAAGGGCTGCGGCGCCACGCTCGCGCCCGTTGTCCCGACCGGCCTATCAAGATTCAGGACTGAACCCATGCCCCGTCCCGGCTTTTCCTTTTCGACCGCGTTCAAGGTGCGTTATGCGGAGATCGACGGCCAGCGCGTCGTCTTCAATTCGCGCTATCTCGAATATGCCGATGTCGCCGTGACCGAGTTCTGGGAGTGGACCGGGATCGCCGACGCGTTGGGCGATACGTGGCGTGAGATGGAGTTTCACGTCCGCCGCGCAAATGTCGATTATCTGAAGCCACTCATGCTGGGTGATACGGTGGATACGTCGGTGCGGATCGAGCGGATCGGCTCATCCAGCCTTACCAAGCGGTTCGAGATCGCCAACCAGCACGGCGAATTGTGCAACATCATCGAGTTGGTGAGCGTGAACGTCCATCTGCCGACCGGCCGGCCGGTGCCGATCGAGGGGGAAGTGCGCAGCTTCCTGGAAGCCCTGATGGTGGCACAGCCCGATCGGGTGGCGTAAGGTAGCCGCCATGCTGGAAATGCGCCCCGACTGCGAACGCTGCGGTACCGATCTGCCGGCCGATGAGGGCGGCGCGTTCATCTGTTCGTTCGAATGCACCTTTTGCGCGGACTGCGCTGAGGCGCTGGACGAACGTTGCCCGAATTGCGGGGGCGAGTTGCTCGACCGGCCGGCGCGAGTTGGGGCCGCGCTGAAGAAGCATCCGGCATCGACCAAGCGACACTTTCAGGGCTGACGGACCGGACGGCTGACGCACCGGCCTGCTTGCGGGCCGGTGCAGGGACGGGCATGCCGCTGGCGTGCCTGTTGACGTAACCGCCGCTTCTACCGCAGCCCCCGCGGGAGCCCTGCGCACCAGCCGCATCCTGATCATCGCCGGATCGGATTCTGGCGGCGGCGCTGGTATTCAGGCGGATATACGCACGGTCACGATGCTGGGCGGCCATGCAATGACTGCGATCACGGCGCTGACCGCGCAGAACACGCTGGGCGTGCAGGCCGTGCATGCCATTCCGGCCGCCATGGTGGTCGAGCAGATGCGCTCTTGCCTCCATGATATTGGCGCCGACGCGGTGAAGATCGGGATGATCGGATCGGCTGAGACCGTTCACGCTGTCGCCGACGTGCTGGAGCCGCTGGGGCAGGCCGGCGTGCCAATCGTGTTCGATCCGGTGATGATCGCGACCTCGGGTTCCGTGCTGGCCGACCCGGAGACCATCGGTGCCTTCGCCCGGCTGATGCGGGTGGCGACACTGATTACCCCCAACGCCCCGGAACTGGCCGCGCTGACGGGCCGGGCGGTGGAAACGGCCAGTGATGCGATGGTGGCCGGCCGTGATCTGGCGCGCGAGACTGGCGCGGCAGTGCTGGCGAAGGGCGGGCATCTGACGCTCGGCGCGGCAGAGCAGGCGCGGTCGAGGGAAGCGGACGCGCGTGATCTGGTCGCGGATCATCTGATCCTCCCCGACGGCACGGACAGGGTGTGGACCGACCCGCGCATCGAATCGCAACATACCCATGGCACGGGCTGTACGCTCGCCAGCGCGGTTGCGGAGGGGCTTGGCCGTGGCCTGACGCTGGCCCACGCGATTGCACGGGCGCGGTGCTTCGTCCGGGTTGCGCTCCGCGAAGCGCCGGGCCTGGGTGCCGGCCATGGTCCGATGGGGCACCAGCGGGTGCGGCTGGACTGCGATATCGGCGGCGCAACGCCCAATCACGTGACGCTGCCCGCCGATGATCACGCCGCCAGCATATCCTTCTATCGGGCGCTTGGCCTGACCATGATCGTGGAAAGCGCCGGCCGCTACGCCCGGTTCGAGAGCGTCGGGGGAACCACCCTCTCGGTCGAAGCTGTGGACGAAATTGGTGACAGGCCCGTCATCTTCGTCGAGGTCGCGGACCTTGACCGCGCGGTCGCTTCAGCACGCGCGCAAGGAATTGCGGTTGCCGATCCGCGCGCGGAGCCTTGGGGCTGGCGCGAGGCGCGACTGACGGATCCGGCGGGCAACAAATTGTGCCTGTATGTCGCGGGTGAGGAACGGCGCTTCCCGCCGTGGCGGCTCGTCTGACGTTGCTGCCGCCCCGACGTTCGGGGCAGCTGCTTTCGTCAGGCGGCGTCCAGCGCCTGCTCCAGCCGATCGCGAATAGCGCGTAGAGCCGCGACCATATCGGCGGAGGGCTTCGCCGGTGCCGCTGGCGGTTGGGCGATCGCGGGCGTTTCAGCCTCTGGCGCAGGCGACGGCGCCATCTTGCCGCCGCGGCCTTCCGCCGCCAGCAGCTTCTGCACGCCCTTCACCGTATAGCCTTCGGTTCCCAGCAGACGCTGGATACGCTCGATCAGCGCGACGTCGGCCGGGCGATAATAGCGACGGTTGCCAGCCCGGGTGACCGGGCGAAGTTCGGGGAAGCGCGTTTCCCAGTATCGCAGCACATGGGGGGCGACGCCGGTCGCGGTCGCCACCTCCCCAATGGTGCGAAAGGCACCTTCAGACTTTTCGTTAACGCTCACGCGCCTGCATTGACGATGCGATCGCGCATCATCTGGCTGGCCCGGAAGGTAAGCACACGACGCGGTGCGATCGGCACTTCGACCCCGGTCTTGGGGTTGCGACCGACCCGCTCGCCCTTGTCACGCAGGACAAAGGTGCCGAAGCCGGAGATCTTCACGTTTTCGCCACGGGCAAGCGCACCGCAAAGCGATTCCAGAATCTGTTCCACCAACCGGGAGGAATCAGCGCGTGACAGCCCCACTTGGCGATGCAGCGATTCCGCCAGATCGGCCCTGGTCAACGTGCCAGCATCACTCATGTGTAAACTACTCCCCGCCGCTTATTGCGTCAGGTTATCATCAATATGCGGGAATCGGAAGGCGCAACTGGCAACTCGCCGCGTCTCAGAACCGGACGACGGCGGCACCCCAGGTGAAGCCGCCGCCCATCGCCTCCAGCACGACGATCTGGCCGGGCTGGATACGCCCGTCGCGTACCGCGGCATCAAGCGCCAGCGGCACCGACGCGGCCGAGGTGTTGGCGTGCTGGTCCACCGTCATCACCACCTTTTCGGCGGGCAGGCCAAGCTTGCGCGCGGTGGCGTCGAGGATGCGCGCATTGGCCTGGTGCGGCACGACCCAGTCGACATGATCAGCGGTGAGGCCGGCGATCACGAGCGATTCCTCCATCACCGCAGCAAGGTTGACCACGGCGTGGCGGAATACTTCGCGGCCCTTCATGCGCAGCTTGCCGACGGTCCCGGTAGTGGAAGGACCACCATCGACATAAAGCAGGTCGTTATGCCGGCCGTCTGCATGAAGGCGGCTGGCAAGGATGCCGCGGCCGTCGGCTTCTTCGCTTTCCTGCGCTTCCAGCACGATGGCGCCGGCGCCGTCGCCGAACAGCACACAGGTGGTGCGGTCTTCCCAATCAAGAATGCGGCTGAAGGTTTCTGCCCCGATCACCAGTGCGCGGCGGTGTGCCCCGGCCCGCAGCATGCTGTCGGCGACCTGCACGGCGTAGAGAAAGCCGGAGCAGACTGCTGCGACGTCGAACGCGACGCAGTCGTCGATGCCGAGCATCGCCTGCACCTTGGTGGCGCTCGACGGAAAGGTCTGGTCAGGCGTGGCGGTGGCAAGAACGATCAGGTCGATGTCCTGCGCGTCCACGCCAGCGCTCACCAGCGCGACCGTCGCCGCGTCGCGCGCCAGGGTGGCGGTGGTTTCCTCCGGGCCGGCGATGTGGCGGAAGCGGATGCCGGTCCGCTCGACGATCCACTCGTCGGTGGTGTCGACCATCTCGGCCATCTCGGCGTTCGAAACGCGCCGCGCCGGCAGCGCCGATCCGGTGCCGGTGATGACGCTGCGAATCATGCCGCCTGCCTCTCGAAGTTCCTCAGATCCTCGGCGATGCGCCGGGTCAGATCCGCCCGCACCATCTTGGCCGCAACGCCAATCGCCGTCGCCACGCCGAGTTCGTTTGCGCCGCCATGGCTCTTCAGCACCAGGCCGTTCAGGCCCAGGAAGACAGCGCCGTTGTGATTATTGGGGTCCAGCCGGTCGCGCAGCAGCTGGGTTGCGGGGCGCGAGATCAGGAAGCCGATCTTGGAGCGGATCGAACTGGTGAACGCGCGTTTCAGCAAATCGGCGACGAACCGAGCGGTGCCCTCCGCCGTCTTCAGCGCGATGTTGCCGGAGAAGCCGTCGCAGACAACCACGTCATGCGCGCCGCGCGACAGCCGGTCGCCTTCAACAAAGCCGGTGAAGGTCATCGGCAGGTGCGATGCGTTGCGCAGCACGGCAGCAGCGTCGCGGATCTCCTCCGTGCCCTTCTGATCCTCGCTGCCGATGTTCAGCAGCGCCACACGCGGACTTTCGAGATCCATGGTGACGCGAGCATAAGCCGCACCCATGACCGCGAACTGAACAAGGTTCTTGGTCTCCACCTCGGTATTGGCACCGAGATCGAGCATGACGAGATCGTTCTCGCCCAGTGTCGGAAGCAAAGCTGCCAAGGCAGGGCGATCGATGCCGGGCATGGTGCGCAGCGCAAGCTTCGCCATCGCCATCAGCGCGCCGGTGTTGCCGGCCGAAACGGCGGCGGCAGCGCGGCCTTGCTTCACGCAATCAATCGCGACGCCCATCGAGGTCGTCTTGGCACGACGCAGCGCCTGACCAGCCTTTTCGTCGCCCGATATGACATCGGGCGCGTGGACGATCTCGGCATTTTGGCTGAGATTCGGGTGGCGCTTCAGGCCGTCGCGAATCGCTGCTTCATCACCGACGAGGAGAAACTTCATCTCCTCGAATTGATGACGCGCACGCGCGACGCCCGCCAGCATGACCGCCAGCCCCTCGTCGCCGCCCATCGCATCGACGGCGATCCAGGAACTATCGGCCATGACGGGACGATCTCCGTGCTCTAGTCAGCGTAACCGAATCTCCGGCGGGCACGCGTGTGCGGCCCACCGCAGACGGCGTCAGCCCTCGACCGAGATGACCTCGCGGCCATTGTAGTGGCCGCAGGACGTGCACAGGTTGTGCGGACGGCGCAGCTCACCGCAGTTCGGGCACTCCTGGAACGCCTCGACCGACAGTGCGTCATGGGCGCGGCGCATGCCACGACGGGAGGGAGAAGTCTTTCGCTTGGGGACGGCCATCGCGGCACCTTGATCAATATTGTTCTAAACAAATACGATTGGCCCGACGACGATCAGCGCAGGCCGGAAGATCACCGGCCGCGCCGGGCAGTCGGGCGCATCGCGAAGACCCGCGCCTATAGCGGATCGCGCGGGCGTTGCAAGCGGCGTGGCAGGCTGGCAGGCTCCCTTGCAACAAAAAGGGGGAGGATAGGATGGTGTTGCCAGTCACGCTCGTCATCGCTGCGGCCTGCGCGGTGATCAACATCTGGCTGGCCGTGCGCTTGGTGCGCGGGCGGCTGAAGGGCAAGGTGATGGTCGGGGACGGCGGCGATCCCGCGATGCTCTCCGGCATGCGCGCTCATGCCAATTTCGTCGAATATGCACCAATCGTGCTGATCCTGATGGCCTTGATCGAGCTCGCGCGTGGGCCGCAGGTGGCGCTGTGGATCATCGGCGCGGTGTTCGTCGTCGCGCGAATCGCTCACCCGCTGGGCATGGGGCGGTCCGCGCCCAATCCGATGCGGGCGGGCGGCGCCATGGCAACGTGGATCGTGACGCTCGTGCTCGCCGGCTGGGCGCTGGCGATCGTCCTGGGCGGTGAGAGCACGAGCAGCTTCACGATTGCGCCTGTGGAAGCGCCGCGCGGCTGACCACGGCGCCCGTTGCCGCTGCGCCGCCGGGTAACGGGCCAGCGGGATCAGTCTTCGCGCTTTACCCCGTCGAGCAGGCGATCGTGTCGCGCGGCCTCTGCAACGGCTGCCTCACGTTCCGCCTTGGTCCGACCGAAGGCGAGGCGATTCGCGGCGGCCTTGTCCTGGGCGTCGGCGCGAGCGCGGGCTTTTCGGGCTCGCCGCAGGTTGATCACCTCCCCCACTTAGGGGCGCACCTCGCGAGCGATTCCGTCGAGCAGGCCATTCACGAAGCCGGCCTCGCGCCGCTCGTAGAAGGCGTGGGCGACGTCGACATATTCGCTGATCACCGCGCCCTTCGGCACGTCCACGCGCGACAACAATTCATAGGTGCCGGCACGCAGGATCGCCTTCATCGGCTTGTCGAGCCGGTCGAGCGTCCAGCCACTGGCCAGCTTGCTTTCGATCAGCTTGTCGATCTCGCCGATCCGGGCGTGGGCGCCGGTAACGATATCGTCGAAGAAGGCGACGTCCGCTTCCGCATATTCGGCGCCTTCGATGGTCGCGCCTATGCGGTGGTGGTGGAATTCATGAAGGAGGGCCTGCATGGCCGTGCCCTCCATCTCATGCTGGTAGAGCGCCTGGGTGGCGGCGAGGCGCGCGGCGGCGCGGGCCTTGGAACGAGCAGCGGTACGGGACATGGCGGCCGCCCTTACGCGGATGGGCGCGGATCGGCCAGTCCCTCGACGCAAGCCCGCGCGAGGCAGCAATGCTGCGGGCGGCGTGTTTGTATGCACGAAAGTGAATCATTCCGGGCCTGCGCCGGCCTCCCAGAGGAGCTGCGAGTCGCGATCGCTGGTCTCCCCGGCCGGAGCGCCCGCGACATCATGGATGCTCGGCTCTCTGGATCGGTGATTTACTTCCGAAGCCGCAGGGCCACCGATTGCGCATGCGCCGGGAGACCCTCCGCCTCGGCCAGCGCCACCGTTGCGGGACCCAGCTTCGCCAGCGAATCAGCGTCGAGCTGAAGAAAGCTGGTGCGCTTCATGAAGTCGGTCACGCCCAGCCCGCTGGCGAATCGCGCGCGCCGTCCGGTGGGCAGCACGTGGTTGGGTCCGGCGACATAATCGCCGATGGCTTCGGGCGTGTGCCGGCCAAGGAACGCTGATCCGGCGTGGCGCAGGAGATCGAACAGCGGCTGCGGATCGTCGACAGCAATCTCGACGTGCTCGGGGGCCAGCGCGTCCACCAGCGGCATCGCTTCGACCAGGTCGCGCACGATCACGATCGCGCCGCTACGATCCCAGGCGATCCGTGCAGTTTCACGCGTCGGCAGGTCGTCCAGCTGCCGCTCAACCGCAGCCACGACTGCGTCGGCGAAATCGGGCGAATCGGTGAACAGGATCGATTGGGTGGTCACGTCATGCTCGGCCTGGCTGAGCAGGTCGGCGGCGATCCAGTCCGGATTGTTGGCCCCATCGGCGACCACCACGATCTCGCTCGGGCCAGCCACCATGTCGATGCCAACCACGCCATAAACCTGGCGCTTGGCCTCCGCGACCCAAGCGTTGCCCGGCCCAGTGACCACATCGACGCGGGCGATCCGGTCGGTGCCCCAGGCGAGCGCGGCGACTGCTTGGGCGCCGCCGACCCGCCACACCTCGTCTGCGCCGGCCAGATGCGCAGCGGCGAGGACCAGCGGGTTGATCGCGCCTTTGGGCGTCGGCGTCACGACCACAAGCCGCTCCACACCCGCAACCTTGGCGGGGATGGCGTTCATCAGCAGCGTGGAAGGATAAGCCGCCCGGCCGCCGGGAACATAGACGCCGGCTGCATCCACCGCCCGCCACCGGGCGCCGAGGCGCACGCCGGCCGCATCGGTGAACTCGGTATCGGCGGGACGCTGCTTTTCGTGATAGGCACGGATGCGCGTTGCCGCGAGCTCAAGCGCTTCGCGCAGCACCGGGTCCAGCGCCTCGAACGCGGCCGCGCAGTCCGACAGCGGGATCATCCAGCCGCTCTCGTCCAGGTCATGGCCGTCGAGCTTTTGCGTGAACGCCTTCAGCGCGGCATCGCCCTCATCGCGCACGCTGCGCAAGATGGTGGAGACGTCACGCGCCACGTCGGCGTCCGATTCGCGGCGCGCATCCACCAGCGCGGCGAAATCGCGCGCGAAGGATGGATCGGCGGTGGAAAGGCGGATCATGCCGCCAACGCCTCATTCACGGCGCGGCGGAACGCCTCCACCAGCGGCACCACCAGCCCGGCCCGCATCTTCATGGCCGCGCGGTTGACGATCAGGCGGGACGATACTTCGACGATCGTCTCCACCTCAACGAGGCCGTTTTCCTTCAGCGTGCGACCGGAGGACACCAGATCGACGATGCGCGGCGCAAGACCAAGCATCGGCGCCAGCTCCATCGCCCCGTTCAGCTTGATGCATTCCGCCTGCACGCCGCGGTTGGCGAAATGCTGGGCGGTGAGGTGGGGATATTTGGTGGCGACGCGCACATGGCTCCAGCCGCGCGGGTCATCCGCCTCGGCCAGTTCCTTCGGCTCTGCGACCGAGAGGCGACAGTGGCCAATGTTGAGGTCCACCGGCGCATATAGTTCGGAATAGGCGAATTCGCCGAGCACGTCGGAACCGACGATGCCCAGCTGCGCCGCGCCGTGTGCGACGAAGGTGGCAACATCGAACGCGCGTACCCGGATCAGCGCGATGGCCGGATCTTGGGTGGCAAAACGAAGGGCGCGGCTGTCCTCATCGAAGAAAGCAGCTTCGGGCACGACGCCAGCGGCGGCGAGCAGGGGCTGCACCTCGGCGAGGATCCGCCCCTTGGGTACGGCGATGACGAGCGGTTCGGCCATGGTGGCGGGCTTTACGCACGGGCCGGAACAGGCGCAACACGTCACCATGGGCAGCGAAGCAGAGAACCGCGAGTCGTTTCACGTCCAGGCGGCCTATTGCGAGGCCATGGCCGCGCCGATCACGGCGCGCGTCTGTGTTGCGCTGGCCGATGCGCTGGATTGCGACAGCGAGACCGGGCGGCGGGTGCTCGACTGGTCGGGAGAGCCGGTGGCGGATGCGCTTGTCCTGCGCCTGGTCGGCGGACTCCATGCGCTGCATCGGCGCGGGGGCGACGCAGGGCTCGATCGGGTCTTCACCGGGGCAGTCACGGATGGGGCGGAAGTGACCGCGATCTTGCGATCGGTGGTGCGGGCGCATGACGCAGCATTGCTGCCGTGGCTGGACGGCCCGCCGCAGACGAATGAAGCGGGGAGATCAGCCGGGTTGATGACCGGGCTGCTCCATGTCGCGGAGCGATACGGCCCCGAGATGGATCTGCTGGAGATCGGGTCGAGTGCCGGGCTCAACCTGCTGATTGATCGCTACGCCTTCGATCTTGGCGGAATGCGGCTGGGGCCGATCGATTCGCCGGTCCTCATCGCGCCGGAATGGCGTGGTCCGCCGCCGCCGGACGCCGCCATGACGATCCGCTCGGTCCAGGGCGTCGACATCGCGCCGGTCGACGTGGCCGATCCAGACCAGGCGGAGCGGCTGGCCGCTTACGTGTGGGTGGACGCTGCCGAGCGCCTCGAGCGTATCGAGCGCGGTATCGCCATGATCCGCGCGCATGGCGTGTCGCTGGCGCAGGGGGATGCAGCGGAGTGGGTGGAGGCGCGGCTTGCCGAACCGCAACCCGCCGGGACGACCCGCGTGCTGATGCACTCCGTGGTCTGGCAATATCTTCCACCTGCATCACAGGCCCGCATTCGCGAGGCGATGGACGCGGCCGGCGCGCGCGCGACGCCGGAGCGGCGGCTCGCCTGGGTGATGATGGAGCCCAACCGCGATCTTCACCGCCACGAAGTGCGCGTACAGACATGGCCCGGCGATCGACCGATGGAGCTGGTGGCGCTCACCCATGCACATGGTGCCTGGGTAGAGGCTTTGTCCCCGCCCTATGAAACGCGCGACTATGTGATGCGGCGCGGCCCCTACGAGCGGGATTGAGGAGCGGGCCGAACGCGTCCGGCCCGCCCGTGCCAGTCAGGGGTAGCTCACTGTGTTCGGCTGACCGGGGATGGGGATCCATTCAATTTCGTCACCGGGCACGACCGGGAATTCGCGCGCCATCCAGGCCCGCTTCGCTTCCTGGATCCGCTCGCGCGAAGAGCTGACGAAATTCCACCAGGCATGGCGCGGCGTTGCAAAGGCATCGCCGCCCGCCAGCATCGCGCGCGCGCCGCCGCTGGAGCGCAGCATCGCCGCGATGCCGGGGCGAAGAACGTACAGCCGCTGCGGCTCCAGCGGCACGCCCTCCAGGGTGGCGTCTCCCTCCACCAGATAGATCGCGCGCTCGTCCGCCTCCGCGTCGATGGGCACGCTTGTGTTCGGGCGAAGCAAAATGTCGGCGTAGATCGTGCCGGCATAAGTGGTGGTCGGCGCAGCCTGGCCCCACAGACTGCCCATGATGACACGGGCGCTGACGCCGCCGTCGCTGATCACCGGCAGGTCACCGGCCGCGACATGCTCGAACGCGGGATCGATCTCCTCGCGCCCATCCGGCAGCGCAAGCCACGTCTGGATGCCCGACAGCGCCGGCCCGCCGGGCCGAACGTCTGCCGGGGATCGCTCCGAATGAACGATGCCGCTGCCCGCCGTCATCAGGTTCACCGCGCCAGGCTGGATGGTGATCGCGGTGCCCAGCGAATCGCGGTGTCCCATCGCGCCTTCGAACAGATAGGTGACGGTGGCGAGGTTGATGTGCGGGTGCGGGCGCACGTCGATGCCCTGGCCCGGTGGCAGGTGTGCGGGGCCCATCTGGTCGAAGAAGAGGAACGGGCCGACCATCGTTCGTTCGCGATGCGGCAGGGTACGGTGAACCTTGAACCCGCCGATGTCGTGGGTCGCTGGCAGCAGCGTCAATTCGATCAGTTCGTCACGCGTCATGGTCCGTTGCCTCCAGCATCGCGAGTAGATCGTCGGGATAGATCGTTTCGTACCAGCCGGCGATCTCGTCCCGACGGAACCATCGCCATTTCGTCATCACCCGCTGCTCCAGCTCGGTATGGCCGGATGGGTCGATGTCGCCAACGTCCACATCGACGCGGAACCAGCGTTCGTCCGCTGTCACTTCGACGCGTTCGATGGTGAGAAAGTCGACCTGCCGCCGGGCCACTTCAGGGCCGGGATCTGCGCGAATGCCGGTTTCCTCGAACAATTCGCGCCGGGCCGCCTCGGCATAGCTTTCGCCCGGGTCGACCGCGCCGCCCGGCGTGCACCAGAACGGCGCGCGATCGTCGCCGGGGGCGAAGCGGAACAGGAGGACATCGCCGTTCCGGTTGACCAGCAGGATGCGCGCTGCCGGCCGCGCGACCCGGGCGATTAGCGGTTGCCCGGCGGCGCCCGCGCTGCTCACCGCGGCTCGCCGGGCGCCAGGGTTTTCATGGCCAGCGCGTGGACATGGTCGCGCAGCAGATCGGCGAGGGCCTGATTGATCAATCGCTGTCGCGCAACCCGGTTAAGCCCTGTAAAGACGGCACTTTCCACGACGACGCGAAAGTGCGATTCGCCCGATCCGTCGTCCCCGGCATGGCCGCGGTGATGCGCGCTTTCGTTGATCACCTCGAGGTGTGTCGGTTCGAGCGCCGAGGCGAGGCGGGCGGTGATGGCTTGCTGAACGGGGCCGGTGGAAGGCGTGGTCATCGCGCCTATATAGTCGGTTTTGCTGGGGATGTTCTGATTTTGGCAAAGGATCGGCCGAACGCGCGTTTTCACGGGAGGATCGAGGGCAACCGGCCGTGCGAAGCGCCCGGATGCGAGGCGGCTGGCGAGTTCCGCGCCCCGCCGCTGGAAGGCCCGGGGGGCGATGGGCCCGGCACCTATCGCTGGTTCTGCCTCGACCATGTCCGCGCGTTCAATTCGAGCTACAATTACTTCGACGGCATGACGGCGGAGGAAATCAACCGCGCGCAGCGGCCGATGGCCGGCTGGGAACGGGAGACTCGCGCCTTCGCCCGTGCCGGTGGCGGTGATCAGGGGCCGCGCTGGGCCGATTTCGCCGATCCGCTGGATGCGATCGGCGCGCGGTACCGCCGCGAAGTCGCGCCCGAACGTACCGATGGCAAGCCGCTGTCGGGACAGGACCGGGCGAGCCTGAAGGTGCTGGGCCTCGCGCCCGACGCCGACCGCACCGCGCTGCGCAAGCGGTACAGCGAATTGGTGCGAAAATATCATCCCGACCGGAACGGCGGGGATCGCAGTCATGAGGGAATGTTGCAGAAGGTGATTGCCGCGTATCAGCAGTTGCGGCAGGCGCCGGCCTTCGCCTGAGCGGCGGAATTCGGCAGAATTCTGTCGTGCGGCGGCAATGCTGGGCCCTTGCCCTCGATAGGCGACGTGCCATATTTCAGGCGGTGACGATGACCAGCTTTCAGATCGACATGGCGGAACGACGGGAGGACGGCGGTCGCGAGGATGGCGGCGGCACCGGCGTTGGCGTGGCGACTCGGACCCGCGCCAAGGTCAAGGAGCCGACCCCGTATCGCGTCCTGATGCTCAACGACGATTATACGCCGATGGAGTTCGTGGTGCTGTGCCTGCAGCGCTTCTTCCGCATGAATGCCGAGGAAGCGACCCGGGTGATGCTTCACGTTCACCAGAAGGGCGTCGGCGTGTGCGGCGTGTTCAGCTACGAAGTGGCGGAAACCAAGGTGGGGCAGGTGATGGATTTCGCCCGTGCCAACCAGCATCCGCTGCAATGTACGCTCGAAAAGGCCTGATCGCCCCCGGGCGGCCGCTATGATCCTGGCATTGTTGCTTGCCGCGGCGGCTCCCGCGGCTGCGGAGCGCGACGCCTGGTACGCGTGCCTTGAGGATTTCACGCAGGTCGCGATGGCGAGTTCCGGTACGCCGGCGACCATCGCGCTCCAGACCGAACGGGCCTGTGCCGCGGAGCGGAAGGCGTTCCAG
This sequence comes from Sphingomonas sp. IC4-52, assembly GCF_020707225.1. Lineage (NCBI taxonomy): Bacteria > Pseudomonadati > Pseudomonadota > Alphaproteobacteria > Sphingomonadales > Sphingomonadaceae > Sphingomonas > Sphingomonas sp. IC4-52. The sequence continues at coordinate 17,587 of NZ_JAJFEU010000007.1, forward strand.
ATCGCACTGTTCCGCTCCCGCACCGTGGACGGCGATGCCGGGGCGCTGACGGCACGCTTCGCCGCCGAGGACCGTTCCGCCTACGAATATGTGATCGCTCTGGTCGATCGCCTGCGCTGACCGGCGGCGGTCGCCGGCTCTAGTGAAGGCGGCGGGCGCCTGCTCAGGCCACCATTCGCCAGCCGAGCGTTTCCCCGGCATGGAACGGGACCACGGATAGTGCATCATCGCCGATCCGGTCAGGTACGCGCACCTCGGTGCGCTTGAGCGTCACCGTGCCTTCGTTCAGCGGCAGGCCGTAGAACCGTGCGCCATTCTCGCTGGTGAACGCTTCGAACCGATCCAGCGCGCCTTCCTCGTCGAACACCCGCAGGTAGCTTTCGAGCGCAAAGGGCGCGTTGAAGATGCCGGCGCAGCCGCAGGACGATTCCTTGGCCTCCACGACGTGCGGCGCGCTGTCCGTGCCGAGGAAGAACTTGGGCGACCCCGACACTGCCGCCTGACGCACGGCGAGACGGTGCATCTCGCGCTTGGCGACGGGCAGGCAGTAGGCATGGGGGCGAAGGCCGCCGTCGAAGATCGCGTTGCGATTGATCAGCAGGTGCTGCGGCGTGATCGTCGCCGCGACATTGGCGGGTGCTTCGGCGACATATTGCGCCGCCTCGGCAGTGGTGATGTGCTCCATCACGATCTTCAGCGCGGGAAAGTCGCTGACCAGCCGCCGCAGGATACGATCAATGAACACCGCTTCGCGATCGAAAATGTCGATGTCGCGATCGGTCACCTCGCCGTGGATCAGCAGCGGCATGCCGATCGCCTGCATGCGCTCCAGCACGGGCGCGAGCGCGAAGATGTCAGTCACGCCGTGCGCGGAGTTGGTGGTCGCATGCGCGGGATAGAGCTTGCACGCGGTGAACACGCCCTCGGCATGGGCGGCAGCAATCGCGTCGGCATCGGCCTGATCGGTCAGGTAACAGGTCATCAGCGGCGTGAAGCCGGCATCCGCCGGCCCGCTATTCGCCGACAGGGCGGTGAGGATCCGATCGCGATAGGCGCGCGCCGCATCGGCGGTAGTCACCGGCGGGGTCAGGTTCGGCATGATGATGGCGCGGGCGAACTGGCGCGCGGTGTGCGCTGCGACCAGCTCCAGCATCGCGCCGTCGCGCAGGTGGACGTGCCAATCGTCGGGGCGGCGGATGGTGATGCGGTCGGTCATGCGGGTCCTGCGATGCTTGGAATGCGCGCGCGATCCCCTAGCTTGTCGGCATGACTGATGCCACCACCCCTGCAACGACCCTGATCGACCGCGCCGTGATCCGCCTTTCTGGGGAGGACGTGCGCGGCTTCCTGCAGGGATTGGTGACGAACGACGTTACGGGCCCGCTGCCGGTCTGGGCTGCGCTGTTGTCGCCGCAGGGCAAGGCGCTGTTCGATTTCATCATCTGGGGAGAAGGCGACGACTTGCTGCTCGACTGTGAAGCCGAGCAGGCGGACGCGTTGGCCAAGCGGCTGACGCTGTATCGCCTGCGTCGTCCGATCACGATTGCGCGCGATCAGACGCTGGCTGTCCATTGGTCGCGAGAAGGCGAGCGGGGGGTATCCGATCCGCGTCTGGCGGCGCTGGGTCGCCGGTGGATCGCGCCAGCGAGCGGGACGGCAGCGGAGGGCTGGGTAGCCCATCGCTTGTCGCTCGGTGTCACGGAGGGCGTGGCGGAGCTCGGCAGCGCAGAAACGCTCTGGCTGGAGTGCAATGCCCGCGAACTGAACGGCGTCAGCTTCATCAAAGGTTGCTATGTCGGGCAGGAGAATACGGCCCGGATGAATTACCGCTCGAAGGTAAACCGGCGCCTGGTAGTCGCTCCGATAAGCGAGCCGGGCAGCCGCACCCGCGCGACCTATCCGGAGCTCGGCCTGATGGTGGAGCATCGCCGCATCGAGTCGCTCGGCGATGCGCTGATTCCCGCATGGCTGGCCGGGGCGCTCGCGGAGTAGACGGACCGGAACTTCCCGCCCGCCCGTCATCCCCGCGCAGGCACGGATCCATATGCGCCGGTCTCGCGAGAGCGCTCTATGTCAGCTCATGGATTACCGCCTGTGCGGGGATGACTCGCGGTGATTGCCCACCCAGCACCGCCGGCCCTCAGCTTGTCGAAGACCGTACCCACAGGAAGGCGCATCGTGAAATGCGCGTGCTACAACAGGCGCAGCGGCCGCTGATCTTGCGCGCACGCATCACGCCATTCCGAACGGCACCACCCGATTGGTTTGCGTATGGCCGATTTCCGCTTGCCCCAGGAACGGCACGCCCATGTCGCGGCACCAGCGCTCGATCATCACCGACAGCGTCTCACCCCAGGGCGGGTTATTGTCCTTCACCCCAGTCACCGCGCCCAGCCGCACGCCGGCAATGCCGCGCAGCTGCGTCGCGTTCGCCATGGTGAAAAGCAGCCTGTCGATGTTGTACATCGGCTCCGACACTTCCTCGATCAGGATTTCGTGGTCGGTGAGGTCCGGCAGCCAGGGCGTACCGATCAGTGCGCCCAGGATAGCCAAGTTAAAGGCCGCGGCCGGGCGCTTGCCAAGCCCCGGCTCCAGTCCCTGGCGCTCGCCCCGCGCGATCCAGCCGAGCGATCGTGCGACCGTTGCATCGCCCCCGCCGGCGCTGCGCAGAATGTCGGTCGGCATCGGTCCATGCGCCACCCGCCCGATCCGGCGGGCGTAAAGCGCGCCCAGCATGAATCCCATGTCGGAATAGCCGACATATTTCTTGCGCCGTGCCGCATTGTTCAGCCGCGGCATGACGTGATCGAGGATCCTGTTGGACCCATAGCCGCCGCGCGCGAACCAAATCGCCTCGAACCCCGGGTCATTGGCGAATTCGAGAAAGGCGGCCGCACGCCGCGCGTCCGGCCCCGCGAAATGGCCGTCGCTTTCCCAGCATTGCGGATGAAAGATCAGCTCGACATCGGGATAGGCAAGGGCGGCGTAAGCGGTGAGCGGCGCCACCATCTGCGGGTTGGCCGTGTTCGCTGGCGCGACGATCCCGATTTTCATGAGGGCCCGATCTTCATACGTGTCGCCGCCTTCGCCTTGCCCGAATACGCCGGCGGCGATAGCCCGCTGCCATGCAGGACGGCAACATCGCAGGACAATCCTTCTTCTTCGTGGGCGTGGGAGGCTCCGGGATGATGCCGCTGGCGATGATCCTCGCCGGGCGCGGCGCAGTCGTTGCCGGATCCGATCGCGGGCTCGATCAGGGGCGGGTGCCGGCGAAGTTCGCGGATCTGGAGGCAAAGGGCGTGCGCCTCTTTCCGCAGGACGGCAGTGGGATCGTGTCGCCCGACCAGATCGTCGTCGCCTCCGCCGCGGTGGAAGCCACGGTGGCCGACATGGTGGCGGCGGACCGGCTCGGTTGCCGCCGGATGAGCCGCGCGGAGCTGAACGCTGCCCTGTTCAACGCCAGCCGTTTGCCGATCGGCGTGGCCGGGACCAGCGGCAAGTCCACCGTCACCGGGATGATCGCGCGCATCCTCCACGATGCCGCTCTTGATCCGACCGTAATGAACGGCGCCGTGATGAAGGATTTCGCCGGCGCGGATCGCCCTTTTGCCAGCGCGCTGGTCGGGACGGGCGAACCCTATGTCAGCGAGGTGGACGAAAGCGACGGCTCCATCGCCCTGTACGCGCCGTGCATCGCAGTGCTGAACAACGTCAGCCTGGATCACAAGTCGCTGGAGGAGCTGAACGTCCTGTTCGGCGATTTCATCGGCAAGGCGGCTCATGCCATCGTCAATGCCGGCAACCCCGATGCCGCCGCCCTGGCGATGCGCTTGCCGCGTGATCGCGTCACGACCTTTGCGCTGAACGGCGAGGCCGATCTGACTCCGCTCGATATTGAGGAGGAGCCATTTGCGGTCTCTTTCACCCTGCGTGGCACGCGCATTCGGCTGAATGTGCCCGGCAAACACAACGTCGCGAACGCGCTGGCGGCAATCGGTGCAGCGCTGGCGGCGGGCATTGCGTTCGATACGGCAGCAGCCGCGATCGCCCGCTATACCGGGTTGAAGCGTCGATTTGACCTCGTCGGGGAGGCGGGCGGCGTCGCGGTGATCGACGATTTCGGGCACAATCCCGACAAGATCGCCGCTACCCTGGCGACACTCCACGCCTTTCCCGGCCGTCTGCTCATGCTGTTCCAGCCGCACGGCTACGGGCCCCTGAAAACCATGCGAAAAGAGCTGGTTGAGACCTTCGCTCAAGGCCTCGGCTCGGACGATCTGCTTGTCCTGCCGGATCCGGTTTACCAGGGCGGCACAGTGACGCGGGAGGTGACCAGCGGCGACATCGTCAACGATATTGCCATCGGCGGCGGCAACGCCCGCCACATTGCAGACCGCGGCGCTGCCGCGGCGCACCTTGTTGCGAATGCGCGTGCTGGCGATCGCATCGTGGTGATGGGCGCCCGCGACGACACCTTGCCGCTGCTGGCGGCGGAGATGGTGGCGCAGCTCGGTGCGCGTGATACTATCGCCTGAACGACGACGAATTCACTAGGGAACCCTTCCTATGCTGCGCCGCCTGTTCCTCGATCATCCCGCCTCGGTCGGGGAGAGCTATGCCGAGCATTTCGGCGTTGCCTCACGCTTTGGTGCCCGGATGATGGCGGGCGGTGTCGGTGCCCTGGTCCACGCCGTGCTGCCATTTGCGTTCAAAACCACCGGCAGTCGCACCATCGCTGAGCTGCATGCCGAGATGGTGGCCAAGCGAACGGCGAAGCGGGACGCCGAAACGCAGCTCAAGACGGTCGAATATGTGATCTGACGAGGGTGGGCCGGGTGGCTCGGCGCAGCTACCCGGCCCTCTCGCCTTTCACTCGCCGCTACCCGTCGCTACATCGCGAAGGATGACCTCCGCACAGCGACCCCGCCTTGCCTATCACCTCACCGAAGGCGCCGGCCCAACCATCGTCTTTCTTCCCGGCTATGCCTCCGACATGACCGGCACCAAGGCGCTCGCGCTGGAAAAGTGGGCGCAGGACAGCGGCCGTTCCTTTCTCCGGTTCGATTATGGTGGCTGCGGCGCCAGCGAGGGGGCGTTCGAGGAACAGTCGCTCATCGACTGGCGGGACGACGCCCTCGCAATGATCGACCATGCGGTTCAGGGTCCGGTGGTACTGGTCGGTTCCTCGATGGGCGGATGGATCATGCTTCTGGCGGCGCTTGCCCGTGCCGACAGAGTCGCTGCCATGGTAGGAATCGCCGCGGCGCCGGACTTCACCGACTGGGGCTTCAGCCAGGAAGAAAAGCTCTACATCCTTCAGCATGGTCGGCTCGAGCGACCGAACCCGTACGGTCCGCAGCCAACGGTCTACACCCGGCGTTTCTGGCAGGCGGGCGAAGCCAGCCGGCTGATGCATGGCCCGATCGCCTTGGACATGCCGGTGCGGCTGATCCATGGGCAGCGCGATGCTGACGTGCCGTGGGCGCAATCGGTTCGGCTCGCAGAGCTGATCCGCTCCGACGATGTTCAGGTGACGCTGGTCAAGGACGGCGACCATCGCCTGTCGCGCGACGAAGACATCGCCTTGTTGATCCGCACGGTCGAGGATGTGCTGCGATGATCCTGCTCGGCCTTGCCTTGCAGGCCGCCGCCCTGCCGCCGGCAGAAAACTGTGCTGCAATGGCCGCCAGCGACCCGCTGGCGGCAGAGCGGCGCGCGAGCGCCGATCGAAGCGCGAGCGGGCGTGCCTGCCTGGGCATCGCGCTGACGGGGCAGGATCGCTTCGTTGAAGCGGCATCGGCATTCGAGGAGGCCGCCCGGGTGTCCGAACTCGCCCGCGACGGTTCGGCAGCGCGATACTGGGCGCAGGCGGGCAATGCCTGGCTGGCGGGACAGGATCCGACCAAGGCGCGCGCTGCGCTCGACGCTGCTCTTGCGGCGGGAACCCTGACCGGCCTTGAGCGGGGGGAGGCTGCCCTCGACCGGGCTCGCGCTCTTGTGGCGCTGGGCGATGTCAAAGCCGCGCGTGGCGATCTTGATCTGGCGCTGAAGGATGCGGCGGACGATCCGCTGGCTTGGCTGCTTTCCGCCACGCTGGCGCGGCGTACCGGCGATCTGGTGCGGGCCAAGGCGGATATCGGCCAGGCGCTTCGGCGCTCCGCTGACGACGCGCAGGTGCAGCTGGAAGCCGGCAATATCGCGGCAGCGAGCGGCGACGAAGCAGGCGCCAAGGCTGCCTGGACCGAGGCTGCACGGCTCGCGCCCGATCGCCCGGCGGGCCAATCCGCCGCTCGTGCGTTGACGCAATTCGCTGCCGACCAACAGAAGTAACCTGGAGGATAGATGCGTTATCTCCACACCATGATCCGGGTCGCCGATCCGGAAAAGACCATTGCCTTCTTTGAGGTGCTGGGGCTGAAAGAAGTCCGCCGCATGGATAGCGAGGCAGGCCGTTTCACCCTGATCTTCCTCGCGACGCCGGAGGATATGCGCGGGCCAGGCGAGCGTGCGCGTGCCGAGGTGGAACTGACCTACAACTGGCCTGCCGAGGACGGCAGCCCGGCGGAGGAATATACCGGCGGGCGCAATTTCGGGCATCTCGCCTATGATTGCGACGACATCTACGCGACGTGCCAGGCGGTGCTGGACGCAGGCTACACCGTTCACCGCCCGCCGAGGGACGGCTATATGGCGTTCGTGAAGACGCCGGACGGCATTTCGATCGAACTGCTGCAGCTCAATGGTCCGAAGCCGCCACAGGAACCCTGGGCGTCGATGCCGAACACCGGCACCTGGTGATGCCGGCGCCCGCGCGACTGATCGTGAACCTTGATGTTCCCGATCTCGCGCGGGCGGAGCGTTTCTACTGCGACGTATTCGGCGTGACCGTCGGTCGACGGCTTGGTGGCGGCGCGGTCGAACTGCTTGGCCTGGAAGCGCCGCTGTATCTGCTGGAGGTGGCCGGTGGCAGTGTGGCAAGCCGCGCTTCCCCGGCGGTGCGGGACTATCGCCGTCACTGGACGCCGGTGCATCTGGACGTGGCAGTCGAGGATATCGACCGTGCCCGTTCCGTCGCGATTGCCGCAGGGGCCGTGGACGAAACTGGCGTGCGCGATGCACCCTATGGGCGGATCGCAACCTTTGCCGATCCGTTCGGCCACGGCTTTTGCCTGATCGAATTCAATGAAGGGGGCTATGATGCCATCGCCACTTGAGATCGTCCGCGTGCCCGTGCTGAGCGACAATTACAGCTGGCTGGTCCACGATCCGGACAGCGGCGCCACCATGGTGATCGATCCGGGCGAAGCGCAGCCATTGCTTGATGCCGCTGCGGCGCGGGGGTGGACGATTGGCGAGATCTGGAACACGCACTGGCACCCCGATCACGTGGGCGGCAATGCGGCAATCGTCAGCGCCACGGGCGCGAGCGTGACCGCACCGGAGGCCGAGCGCGCAAAGATCGGCGCAGTCGACCGGGGTGTTGGCGAAGGTGACACGGTGATGCTGGGCGATCATCGCGCAACGGTCTTGGCGGTACCCGGCCATACCCAGGGCCATGTCGCTTTTCACTTCGCCGACGATGCGGCCATCTTCACCGGCGACACGCTTTTCGCCATGGGCTGTGGGCGGTTGTTCGAGGGTACGCCGACCGACATGTTCGGCAACATGCAGCGTTATGCCCGATTGCCGGCCGAAACGCGCGTTTACTGTGGCCACGAATACACCCAGTCTAACGGCCGCTATGCGCTGGTCGCGGAGCCGGAGAACGCCGCAATCAGGGAACGGATGACTCGGGTCGACGCAGCGCGCGCCGCTGGAGAAGCGACCATCCCGACCACGATCGGGGAGGAATTGGCCACCAACCCGTTCCTGCGCGCGCAAAGTGCCGAGCAATTGGGCGAACGCCGCACGGCGAAGGATAATTTCCGCGGGTGACGGCGTTATGCGGATGAGCGGCGGGCAGGAGTGACGATGATGGCCAAGGTACTGATTTCCTTTGCGCTCGCGGCCGCGGCCGGGGCTGCTGCCATGTCTGCCGCCAGCGCTGCCGACGATCGCCGGCCCGGTCCCTACACACGCGAACAGATCCGGCTGGAAAAGGAGCTTGCGCGTCTGCAGCCGCAGCAGCCGGTCGATTGCATCGACACGCGCTTCCGCAACATCTCCCTTCGGGCGATCGGTGACAAGCTGATCTATCGCGAAAGCCGCAATCGCATCTTTGTCTCTCAAACCGCCGGCGGGTGCGAGAATGTCGCCAGGGGCGACGCATTGGTAACGCGCCAGTTCGGCCCTCGCCTGTGCCGCGGCGATATCGCGACCACCGTCGACCGCGCAGCGCGTTTTCCCACCGGCAGCTGCGCCATCGGCCCGTTCACGCCTTATACTGCCGGTTGATCGCCAGTTCGGGGTGTTGGTGCTAGGTGCAGCGTCTGGCGCTGAATGCGCCCCTATTTCCTAGCGGAGCCAAAGAATGACCAAGGAAACCGAAGCCGATCTGACCGGCGTTGCGCCGCGTGTATCGCCCAAGCCGGCGGTGGACGAGATCGGCGGACGGAAGCTGAAGCCGGCAACGCTGATGATGGGGCATGGCTATGATCCGGCCTTGTCCGAAGGCTCGCTGAAGCCGCCGATCTTCCTCACCTCCACCTTTGTGTTTCCCAACGCCGCGGCCGGCAAGCGCCACTTCGAGGGCGTTACCGGCAAGCGGCCGGGCGGCGCGGAAGGGCTCGTCTATTCGCGCTTCAACGGGCCGAACCAGGAGATCCTGGAGGATCGCCTTTCCGTCTGGGAAGATGCCGAGGATGCGCTGATCTTTTCAAGCGGCATGTCGGCCATTGCGACCTTGTTCCTGTCCATGGTGAAGCCCGGCGATACGATCGTCCACTCCGGCCCGCTTTACGCCGCCACGGAGACGCTGATCGCCCGCATCCTCGGCCGCTTTGGCGTGCACTGGCTCGATTTCCCCGCCGGCGCGACACGCGAGGAAATCGATGCGGTGCTGTCGAAGGCGGCGTCGGGCAATGTGGCCCTGATCTATCTCGAAAGCCCCGCAAACCCGACCAACGCGCTCGTCGATGTGGAGGCAGTTGCGGCGAGCCGCGACGCGATCTTCACCGGCGCGAACAAGCCGCCGATCGCCATCGACAACACCTTCCTTGGTCCGCTGTGGCATAAGCCGCTGCGCCATGGCGCCGACCTCGTCGTGTATAGCCTCACCAAATATGCCGGCGGCCACAGCGATCTCGTTGCTGGCGGTGTGCTTGGGTCGAAGGCGCATATGGACACGATCCGGCTGATGCGGAACACGATCGGCACGATCTGCGATCCGAACACCGCCTGGATGCTTCTGCGCAGCCTGGAAACGCTGGAACTGCGCATGAGCCGTGCTGGCGAGAATGCGGCCAAGGTCTGTGCCTTCCTGCGTGATCACCCCGCGGTTGAAAGGGTCGGCTACCTCGGCTTCCTCGAAGGCGGCAGCGATGAGCGGCAGGCCGACATTTACCGCCGCCATTGCGACGGCGCCGGCTCCACTTTCTCCCTGTATCTGAAGGGTGGTGAAGCGGAGGCGTTCGCGTTCCTGGATGCCTTGAAGATCGCCAAGCTGGCGGTGAGCCTGGGCGGCACGGAGACGCTGGCGAGCCACCCGGCCGCCATGACTCACCTGTCGGTGCCGGATGCGCGCAAGGCCGCGCTGGGGATCACCGACAATCTGGTGCGCATCTCGATCGGTGTGGAGGATGCGGACGATCTGATTGCCGACTTCGCCCAGGCCCTGGACGCGATCAGCGGCTGAGGCCGCGCATCGGCAACTCGCGTGATTGTCGTCGCGCCGGGCAAACCGGCGCGACGGCAGAATCATCAGGCTGCGGCGAGCGGCGTTACACGATGCCGTAGCAGGTCCTTTTGATAACCATGCAGTCGACGTTCCAATCTTGCTGCCGCCGCGTCGCTTGCTGCGCCGCGCAATGTGAGAGCGTAGCCGTAGCCAACGTGCGCTTCGAGCTCGTGAACTTCGACGCTCCCGAGCACCCACGCCAGCATTGCCGCGACATAGACGGAATCAAGCGCGCGCAAGAGTGGGTCGATCTCCAGATCCGGGAGCAGCGCACCCTCGCCGCTGGCTTCGTTCAGAAGCGCCCACCAGAAGCCGTAGCGTTGCGGTGTTTGCAGTTCGCCGCGCAATTCCTTGCTGTCGAAGCGCAAGGCCTCGGTCCACAAGGTACGATAGAAATCGGGATCGTCCGCGAGGTAGGCGAGCGAGATGGACACCGCCTGAAAGATCCGGTCGATCGCGCCGACACGATGGAGTTGCGAAAATCGTTCGTGGAATTCGCGAACATCCTCAAGAAGCGCGATGACAATGGCGCGCTTCGATCCGAACAGGTTGTAAGGCGTCGTCAGTGACACGCCGGCCCGTGCCGCGATGGCGCGCATCGACAGGCCCGTATCGCCCGTTTCCTTGATCAGATCCCGTGCCGCGGCGATGATCCGACGGCGACGTTCTGCCTTGGCGTCCTCTCGCCGGCTCATCCCTTTATCCTTCGCATCTGCAGGGCAGTAGGCTGCGGGGCGGCCGGCTGCAACGCCGCGGCGCCCCTGATTACCATAACGCGTTCAAAAAGTGTCTAGTCACGCGAGCATGCCCGCCCTAGCATCCGCCACAAAGATGATCGGAGGAGAGAGAGATGGCCGGGGACAAAATCCGTTTCGGCGCCTTCATTGCGCCGTTTCACCCGCTGAACGAAAATCCCACGCTTGCGCTGGAGCGGGATCTCGACCTCGTCGTGCATATGGACAAGCTTGGCTTCGACGAGGCGTGGTTGGGTGAGCACCATTCCGCCGGCTACGAACTGATCGCCAGCCCGGAATTGTTCATCGCTACGGTTGCCGAGCGTACCCGCCACATCCGCCTGGGGACGGGCGTGTCGTCGCTGCCCTATCACCATCCGTTAATGCTGGCAGATCGTATCAACCAGCTGGATCATATCACGCGGGGTCGCGTGATGTTCGGCATTGGCCCAGGCGCGCTGCCTTCCGACGCCTTCATGATGGGCATTCCGGTGTCGCGGCAGCGCGATCGCATGGACGAGGCGCTGGACGTGCTGGTGCCCTTGCTGCGCGGCGAGCAGGTGACGAAGAAGACTGACTGGTTCGAGCTGAACGAGGCGCGGCTGCAGATGCTGCCGTACAGCCGCCCGTCGGTGGAGATCAGCGTTGCCAGCCAGGTGTCGCCATCAGGCGCGACGGCGGCTGGCCGGCACGGGCTTGGGCTGTTGTCGATTGGTGCGACCCAGACCGGCGGGTTCAACGCACTGACCTCGAACTGGGCGATTGCGGAGCAGCAGGCCGCCGAAAGCGGGACAAAGGTGGATCGCAGTCAGTGGCGGCTCGTCGGCCCCATGCATGTGGCGGCATCCCGTGAAGAGGCGCGCGCGCAGGTTCGCGCCGGCCTGGACAAGTGGCTGTATTATTTCCGCGAAGTGGCGGCTTTGCCGCTGGCGCCCACCGATGGTTCGGATCCGGTCGATGCGATCGTCAACTCCGGCATGGCAGTTGTGGGTACGCCGGAGGATGCGGTGAAGCAGATCGAGCGCCTGCGCGAGCAGTCAGGTGGCTTTGGCGCCTTCCTCCTTCTCGATAACAATTGGGCCGAATGGGAGAACAAGAAGAAATCCTATGAAATGATCGCCCGCTATGTCGTGCCGGAGGTGAATGGCATGAACGCCAATCGCCAGGCTTCGATCGAATGGGCGGCCACCAACCGGCCACGGTTCATCGGCGAGGCGCAGGCTGCCGTCGGGGCGCGGCTGGCGGAGCATATCCAGAAGAAGGGAACGGAAAACATCCGTCCCGAAATTCTCGCCGCGATGGGCCTCGACAAGAAGGCGGAGGCCGCGGAGTGAGCGCCGCCGCAAACGGCCGAAAGGCGATCTTCATCACTGGCGCGGCCTCCGGCATGGGGTTGGAAACGGCGCGGCTGTTCGCCCGGCAAGGCTGGTTCATTGGCGGCGTCGACATCAACGAGGCTGGCCTGGCACGGTTGGAGCAGGAGCTGGGCAGCGACAACTGCTTGGTCCAGCGTCTGGATGTGACCGACCGGGCGGCCTATGCGGCGGCACTGGATCGGTTCGCCGCGGCCAGCGGGGGTCGGCTCGACATTCTCTACAACAACGCCGGCATCGGCCGCGGCGGGCCCTTTGCGGATCAGCCTTGGGAGGACGTGCTCGCCGTCGTGAACGTGAACCTCGTCGGAGTGTTGACCGGCATTCACCTGGCGATCCCGTTGCTGAAGGCTACGCCGCAGTCGATGTGCTTCACCACATCCTCCTCGTCGGCCACTTATGGCATGCCGATGATCGCGGTCTATTCGGCCACCAAACATGCGGTGAAGGGGCTGACCGAGGCGCTGGCGATCGAGTTGAAGCCATACGGTATCCGCGTGGCGGACGTGCTGCCGGCGCTGATCGACACGCCGATCCTTCCCGAAGGCGCAGCAGCAGCAGCACCGAAGGCAGGCGTTTTCCGTGCGATCCCGCCGCGCGAAGTGGCCGAGACGGTCTGGGAAGCATATCATAGCGATCGCTTGCACTGGTATGTTCCGCGCGAGCTGGTCGCGCTGGACCATATGGCCACGTTGCACCCGGAACAGACCCGCGACGAGATGGCGGAAGGCCGATTGTTTGCCACGATCGACGCACAAGTGGCCGCAGCCACACCGGTCCCGATCGGCGCTACGGCAGGTTGAACACGGGTGCAGGCGCGGAACGGCGCCGCTCGCCCATGCTCCGGTGCGTGTTGAGGGCAGAATAGTCATGGCAAAACGGGTGCTTATCTTGCCGCGAAGCAGCGTTGGCGACTACCTTCGCTGGCAACCGCGTTCCTGCGTTTAAATGGTGCTCCTTCGAACCGAGTCCGTTACTCGGCCTCTCTTCGGTACCGCTTTTCGTTGGTGATGCGCTCTGCCCTTAGGGGAAGTTGTGCCGTAATCGTGCGTGACTCGAGCAACGAAGTGACCTAATAGATTGTTCGCGATATAAGTCCGTCGGGTCGTGTAGAGGTGATGTGGGCATATGTTCCAGCACGACTCCCCGACGCGGATGCTTGTTCCAGTCACTTCGATTGCTGTTCCGGAGCCTGGCGCATCGCGGATTAGCGTCGGTACATCCGCTGCCTTATCTGCGAAGTCGGGATCTCAGGCGCTCGGCGGAGCGGTCTTGTGGTCATGCCGGAACGATTGCTCCCCAGACCTGAATGGGGGAGAAAACCATGGCTGACGATACACTGGCCGAGCTGGCGCGCGCGATACTGGCGGTTCGGCGCGATCGCCGCCGGGAATTGCCAGCGGAGCTGTTCGGCGGCGAACTCGCCTATGAACTGCTCCTCGTGCTGTTCGTGGCAGATGCGCGCGGCGAGCGGCTGACCGGCTTCACCGCACTCGAGCAGATCGGCGGGGTGAGCGCCACGGGCCGCCGATGGATTGAGTATCTCACTCGAGAGAAGCTGATCCTCGGCGACGGCGAAGGGGACCTGAGCGATACGCTTACCCTGACCGCCAAGGCGCTGAACGCCCTTGAGGGCTGGCTTTCGCGGGCGCGCGAGACGTTGGACGGCTTTCCCGGGGATAATGACCCAGCTTGGGCGCGCCTGTCCCGGTGACGTTCGGACCGACATCGGGAGTGATTGGCCTTGATCCGGAGGTGCTTGGCCTCGACCGGTTGTTCGTTGGAGCACCGTCCCGATGCAGGCCGATCACCGCCGCGGCCGGCCCGGATAGCGCGGCGCGGCGTACCAAATCGTCGGTTCGGAGCGCGCTTTGCCGATCTCAGGCGGCCTCCAGCAAATCGGCGCGGGCATCAAGGCCGATGGTCGCCATCAACTCTGGACGGTCAGGCCCAGGCTGCGGCGCATAGGCATCGGCGTTGAGGCGTCGCCCACGCGCCCAATAGCCAAGCACCTTGCTGAGATTCTGCGGACGCTTCAGCCAAGCCTCAGGATGTTCGAGCATGTGGAAGCCGCGCATCATTGCCCGCATTAGCTGAACATCGGACCGGGCTGCGATCGTGATGCCGTCTTCCACGAAGCTTTTTGCCAATCGTGCCTTGAGCCGTGGCCGATGGTCCGGTGTGAGGGTGGCGCGGGCGCGACGAATGGCGGCGCGATCCTGCTTCAGCATGAGATCGTAATAAGGCCTAACCTCCGCCAGGATGCCGCTGTCATAGATGCCCAGCCGGGCAGCAGGATCGCGCGTGCTGTCCAACGCGCGGCGCAGGACTCCGGCACTGACGGCGGCGAGCGAACAGCCCCGTCCATAAAGTGGATTGGTGCGCACCAACGCGTCGCCAATGGCGAAGAAACCCAGCACTGCCGGTCTGCCATCCACCATGAGGCTACGCCATCGGCTGTGCAGATCGCCCATGCCGATGACCTTGCCCACCGGCTCCGATGTGGCGGGATCCACCCATGGGGCCATGCCGGGCATGGCCATGCAGATGCGCTGGAAAGTGTCGCCGTCCATGACCGCCTTGCGCAGCTCATGCTCGATTTCCGGCACGCAAAGGGTGATCGAGAAGCGGCGATTGTCCGCAGGGAATACGCCGAACTTGAGATAGCCAAGATCGCCCGAGGCGGGCACGTCGCCCCGCGGCGGCTCCTCCTGCCCATCGCGCAGGCGATAATGGCGGGTGAAATAAAGGACGCCCGCCGTCTCCGCCGTTTCGGCGATCGGGGCACCGGCCTTGATGAGCTGTTCGATAAGGTTCGCCGCCTTGCCGCCAGCGTCGACCACCACGTCGGCGGTGATTTCCTCGCGCCCGTTCGCGGTATCCGCGGCGACGCCCGTCACCACCATCGTGCCCTCAATGTTCTTGTGGAACAGCGGGCTGCGCACCTTCACGCCGCTGCGGATCGATACGCCGGGAAGACGCTCGACATAGCGGCGGATCACCAGCTCCAATGTGGTGCGGCGGCTGGTGAGAATGGTGAGATCGCTGTCACCCGGCGCCGGCACATAGGTCGCCTTCAGCTTGGGCGGCAGCATATCCTGAAAGGTAATGTCGCGGCAGCCGGCGGCGTAGAGATCCTCCAGCAGCCGGGGATGTTCGTCGCGGATGATGTTGCGCAATCGCGCCAGAAAGGCGTGGCTCTGACGCAGCTGGCTGACGCCGCGGCGCTGCCATTGATCGAACGCGACATCGGGCCCACCCTCCGGCGGCGCTTCGTCGCGCTCCAGCAGGGTAACCTGACGCGATCCGCCGCCGAGGCGAAGCGCCGTGCACAGGCCCGCGATGCCGGCCCCGACGACGATCACCTGCTCGCCCGACGCGCCTGAAATGGTGCTGCCCGACATTCATCCCTCCGACATTTTGGCGACATATATTTCCAAAAACGATCAGCCGCAATAAATTCAAACGCGTTATGAATATGCGGCTTGCGCCCACCAACGGCAGGGGCCACGATGCGGCAACGATCCGGCGATCACGTCGGACAATCGGAGAGGGAGGGGCTGCGATGCGGGCCGTGGTGAGACGCAACAAGCAATTGATCTGCGACGAGGTGCCCGATCCGGTACCGGGCCAGGGCGAAGTGCTGGTGAAGACGTTGGCTTGCGGCATCTGCGGATCGGATCTTCACGCCGTCCATTCATTCGAAAACATGCTGGAGCTTGGCGCGCGCACGGGTGAAAAGCCGCGCACGGATCCGTCCAAGGACATGATCTTCGGTCATGAATTTTCGGCCGAAATCCTGGATCACGGCCCTGGTTCGGCCAAGACGCTGAAAACGGGTACGCGCGTCGTCTCCATGCCGATCGCGATGAAGCCCGAAGGCTATGAAGCGATCGGATATTCGAACACGTACCCGGGCGGTTACAGCGAGCAGATGGTGCTGAGCGAGGCAATGCTCCTCGAAGTGCCCAACGGCCTGTCCGATGTGCAGGCAGCCATGACCGAGCCGTTTGCAGTGGGCGAACATGCCGTCGCCATGTCTGCGGCTGGCGCGGATACGGTGAACCTGGTCATCGGCTGTGGCCCAGTGGGCCTGGCGGTGATCGCGGCGCTGAAATCGCGCGGGCTGGGGCCGGTGGTGGCGGCGGATTTCTCGCCTGCCCGGCGCGCGGTCGCGGAGAAGATGGGCGCGGACATCATCGTGGATCCAGCGAGGGAATCGCCGCACACGAAGTGGAGTGAACTGGGCGTGCCGCGCACGTCCTCGGAACGGATGGCCGCCATGATGACCGGCCAGACCGGCAAGCGCGCGATCGTGTTCGAATGCGTCGGCGTGCCAGGCGTTCTCCAGAACATCATCGAATCGGTGCCGGTCAGCACCCAGGTGATCGTGGCGGGCGTGTGCATGGAAACGGACACGATCGAGCCGTTCCTGTGCATCAACAAGCAAATCGATTTCCGGTTCGTGCTTGGCTACACGGCGGGCGAGTTTGCCGCGACGCTGACCAACATCGCCGACGGCAAGATCGACGTTCTCCCGGCAATTACCGACGAGGTGGGCCTCGACGGCGTCGCCGCTGCCTTCGCCGCGCTCGCCGACCCCGAACAACAGTGCAAGGTCGTCGTCCGACCGGGAGTGACCGCATGAGCTCGGCCGTGAACGATGTGATCGAAGCGCCGCGGGCGCTCGCGGAGGCAATGCCACCGGTACAGTTCGTGGAAACGAACGGCATTCGCATGGCCTATTACGAGGTCGGGCCGAAAGGCCAGGGCGTGCCCGTGATCTTCTGCCACGGCTTTCCCGAGCTCGCCTTTTCGTGGCGCCACCAGTTGGACGCCTTCGAAAAGGCAGGTCGTTGGGCAATCGCGCCGGACCAGCGCGGCTATGGCCAGACCAGCCGGCCCGAGAAGATCGAGGATTATGACCTGGAGCATCTGACCGCCGACATTGCCGGCATGATGGATGCGCTGGGCATCGAAAAGGCGATCCCCTGCGGCCATGACTGGGGCGGCATGGTGGTGTGGCAGTTCGCACTGCGTTACCCCGAGCGATGCGCCGGCGTGATCGGGGTGAACACGCCGTTCCTGCCCCGCGGCGAGATCGATCCGATCGCCGGCATGCGCGCGGCCTATGGCGACGACATGTACATCGTCTGGTTCCAGAAGCCGGGCGAGGCGGATGCGGCGCTGGCAGCGGACCCGGAGCGGTCGATGCGCTTCTTCATGCGCAAGCCGCAGATGACGCTGAAGGAATATGAGCAATTGCCAGCCGAGCAGCGCACGCTGGCGCTGGGCGAGGGGCTGAAGCTCTATGATCCAGCGAACGATCCGCAACAGTTCCTGAGCGATGACGAGATCGCTGCATTCGCCGGGACCTTCGCGGAAACGGGCTTCACTGGCGGCATCAACTGGTATCGCAACTTCACCCGCAACTGGCAGAATTCCGTCGATCTGGTCGAGAAGGTCGAGGTGCCGTCGCTGATGGTGATGGCGGAGAATGACGTGGTGCTGAGCCCCGCGATGACCGAGGGCATGGAGCGCTACGTCCCCGATCTGGAGCGGGTGCTGGTGGAGAAGTCCGGGCACTGGACCCAGCAAGAATTTCCCGAGGAGGTGAACCGAGCGCTGCTTGGTTGGTTGGACAAGAGGTTTCCGGGCTGACGCCGTCGGCCCGAGTGTCTCGGGCCTAGCATTTGGCGGGTTGCTTGATTCTGGGCTGAGCTGGGGGGAGGAGCGGAACTCCGCCCGTTCGGATGAGCCGGTCGGAGGTACAGGCCGCGGCACTCCACGCGGTTGACTTCGGCAGGCTCGGCTCGTTTCGGCGAGTGTGAGGGTATGGCTCGTGTCGGCAGATGGATGGCTGTCGATGCGGGCTGTGCCTTTGCCGGGGGCACAAGCGTGGATGATGGGGGTTGGTCTGCAAACGTTCAGTTGCGGACATACCCATTTGCGGGAACCCTACGCGTCTTGGCAGGGACTTGTTGATGCGGGGAAACCGAATGGCGCGCGGTGTGATGCTGGCAGTTGCGGTTGCTGCCGCCGTCGCCGGTTCCTTCATCGCTCTTGGAACGCGCCCGGACGGCATCGCTGACTACTATCGTGACACGCTAACCAGACCGGCGTTTACCGTTTGGGTCTTCGGCCTAGTAGTAGCCACGCTGTCCCCACCCATCATAGGGATAACCTTCTGGTTCAGCTCGACAAGAAGTCGCCGCGGCTGGCTTCTTCACTTTCTTCTTTTGCCCGCTAGCTACGCAATTGTACGCGGGGCCATTGCTATCATGCTGATGGTCGCCGGTGAGCCGGACAATGATGGTCTGACAGGATGGGCTACCGAACCCGCCGTCATGCTGATGCTGCTTTGCCCGCTGGTGTACTTCGCCGCTCTTGCTTTCACAAAATCGCATAGGCGCGCGCCCGGGCACGGCAGCTAACCAAAAGCCGCCATTTCGCTCGTGCTATACCCGGCTTGCGCGCAGCGCTCTGCCTAGTCCGCAAATCCCACGAAGCGCGCCGCTTCGCTGACCGACTTGCGGCGGGAGACGACGGCATTGGCGGGGAAGCTGTCGTCGGGCCAACCCATGGCGACGCAGGTCTGGATCACCTGATCGTCGGGAATGCCGGCGTGTTCGCGGACCACCGGCGATTGCATGATGCCCTGGCTGTTGATGACGCAGCCCAGGCCGCGCGACCAAGCGGCGTTGACGAGGGCGGTGGTGACGGCGCCGCAATCGAACGGTGCAATGTCGCTGCCGAGCAGGACGCGATCATAGGTGACGACGATCGAGACGGGGGCGTCGAATTGGCGAAAGCCGCGCAGCACCCAGTCGTGGCGCTTCGCCTTGTCCTCGCGCGCGATGTCCATGGCGCCGAAGAGTTGCTTGGCGATCTCGATCTGCCGCTCGCGGTGGACCCCGCCATATTCCTCGCCCAGGCGGAATTCGCGCGAATGGGGCACGCCGGCGAGGTTGCGCTCAGTGTTGCCCTGGCGGATGCGGTCGAGCGGTTCGCCGGTGACGACGGTGAAATTCCACGGTTGCGTGTTGAGCGAGGAGGGGGAGCGCATCGCCAGCGCCAGCACTTCTTCAATCAGCGTGCGGGGGACGGGATCGGGCTTGAAACCGCGGATGCTGCGGCGGCCGTTCACGACGTCGTCATAGGTCTGCATTGATGCCTCTCCCGTATTTTCCTCCGCACATAACCAAGTCCGTCATCCCCGCGAAGGCGAGGATCCATAGACGCTGAGGCTGGCGAAAAAGCCGGTGCGGTAGCGCTCATGGATCCCCGCGTGCGTGGGGATGACGGATCGAGTGGTCAGGCCTTCAGCATCCGCTCCGTCACCATGCGCTCCAGGATGGTCAGCGGCATCGCGCCGTCGAGCAGTACCGCATGGAACTTGCGCGGGTCGAAGGCGGCGCCCTGCTTCTGCTTCACCGCATCGCGCAGGCGCACCCACACAGTGTGGCCGATCTTGTAGCTGCACGCCTGGCCCGGCCAGCAGGTGTAGCGATCGATCTCATTCTGGCTGCGACCCCGCGCGATTCCGGTGGTTGCGATGAAGTAATCGGTCGCCTTCTCCCGGCTCCAGCGCTTGTGGTGCATGCCGGAGTCGACGACGAGGCGCGTCGCGCGGAACAGCAGCGACTGGAGATAGCCGACCTGGCCGAGGGGATCGCCCTCGTACATGCCCATCTCGTCCGCCAACTGCTCGGTGTAGAGCGCCCAACCCTCGGTATAGCCGCTGAAGCCGCCGCGGCGGCGGATGAGCGGGATGTCCTGCGATTCAAGCGCGGTCATCACCTGCAGGTGATGGCCCGGCACCGCCTCATGGTACGACAGGGTTGCAAGGCCGAACTTCGGACGGTCGAAGCTATCGCGCAGGTTGATGTAATAGATGCCCGGGCGCGACCCATCGAGCGAGGCGTTCTGGTAATAGCCGCCGGGAGCCCCCGCCTCGATCGACTTGGGCACGCGGCGGACCTCCACCGGCGCCTTCGGGATAAACGAGAATTGCTCTGGCAGGCGCTTCTGCATGGCGATGACCTGCGAATTGAGCTGCGCGATCAGCTGCTCCTTGCCGGCATCGGTATTGGGATAGACCTGATCCGGGCGCTTGTTGAGCGCGACCAGCCGCTCGCCGACGCTGCCCTGCGTCATGCCCTGCGCCTTGAGGATGCCGTCGATCCGGTTGCTGATTTCTGCCACCTGCGCGAGGCCAAGGCGGTGAACCTCCTCGCCCGGCATGGCGACGGTGGTCGCAGCCTCGACGGCGGCGGCATAATAGGCCTCGCCGTCGGGCAGGCGCCACGCGCCGGCGTCGTGCGACGCGCGGCCGCGCAGCTCGGTCACCAGCGCACGCTGGCGATCGAGGGCGGGGAAGACCTGATCGTTCATGATCTTCGTCACCTCGGCGACGCGCGAGTTGGGTAGGTTGGCGGCCTTCAGCTTGCCGGCGAGCGCCGTGACCGGCACCGTGGACCCTGCCGGCTGATCGCGCAGCCCGCCCATCAGCTTCAGCGTGGTGTCGAGGATGTAATCGGGCGCGAACACGCCGCGTGCGGCGTCTGCCCGCTGGCGCTCGGTATCCTGATCGATCGCGGTGGCGAAGGCGGCGACACGGGCGACATAGGCGTCAGCGTCGGCGGCATCCTTGATGCGGTGCTGCGCGTCGAGGAAGTCGGGCACCTCGCGATAAGCGCCGGTGAGCTGCGTCAGGATGTAGGGCGCGAAGCGGCCCATGCTGGCGCCGTACGTGAACTTCTCACCACCTGCGATGCTGCGCTGGAGCTGGTACGACACGACCTCATAGTCGAGCCGCGCCGTCGGGGAGAGCGAGGCGGGGTTGATCTTGCGCAGTTCCGCCAGCTCGCGCTTGGAGCGGGCAAGATCCTGTTGCGCGCCAGCGGCGGATCCGTCGTTCAGCTTTGACTTGAGACCGGCACGCTCGCCGGTGTCCAAGCCCAGCGCAGTGGCGCCTTCTGGGTTTTCGCCGATGCGATCGTAGAAGAAGCGGTCCAGCAACGTGCGCAGCTGGGCGTCGTTCGCGTTGGTGCCGGCGGCGGCTGCCTTTTGCGCTGCAGCCGGAACGGCGGTCGCCAGAGCGGCAGCGCCGGTGCTGCCAAGAAAGGTGCGACGATCCATGTTTCTTACTCCTGGGGGGGGACTGCCCGTTCGTCCCGAAGCGGATCGGGACGAAACGGGAAGGGTGAGCGGTTAGAGCCGGAGAGCGGCGGTCATTCGGTGGTGGCGCCGGCCTCCCAGAAATAGCGGCCGCGTTTCGCCGAGCCAGTCGCGACCTCGTTCAAGGTGGCGGCATCGTAGAGACGCCCGCCCAGCATGACCTGGCGCACCTTGTCGCTGTTGCGGATGTCGGCGGTGGGATCGGCATCGAGCACGAGCAGGTCGGCGAGCTTGCCCGCCTCCAGCGAGCCGATGTCCTTGGACATGCCCAGCGATCGGGCGGAGACGATCGTGCCCGCGCGCAATGCCTCCAGCGGGGTCATGCCGCCGCGCACGAAGGACCAGAGCTCCCAATGCGCACTCATGCCAGCCTGCTGGCCATGAGCGCCGATCGACACCAGCACGCCGCGCTTGGCGAGCTTGTGGGCCTCGCGCGCATTTTCATCGTCAACATAGTCGCTTTCCGGCGCCATCAGCCGCCGCGCCGATTCCGCCCTCAGCTGCGCCGGCGGCGTATGCGCCTGAAGCAGCGGGTGAGCGAACAGGTCGGTGTGCTGACGCCAATAGGGATCGGCGGCGAGTCCGCCGAAGGTGACGACCAGAGTGGGCGTGTAGTTCGTCTTCGAGCCGGAGAAAAACTGCACGATATCCTCGTAGAACACCTCCAGCGGGATGTTGTGCTCGATGGTAGAATTGCCGTCTGCGATGTGCGTGACGTCCAGGCCGTAGATCGAGCCACCTTCGGCCACGACCTGCATGTTTTCGCGCCGGCCAGCCTCCGTCACCTGCTGGCGCTGTTCGCGCCGCGGCTGATTGTAGTTCTTCACACTATGCCCGCCCTGCGCCTTCAGGCGCCGGACGTGGGCGAGCGCATCGTCGAAGCTGTCGATCTGAGCGTAAACGTCGGTCGCCTTGGCGCCATAGACCGCTTCACCGGTAGAGAAGATACGCGGGGCGAGGATCAGCCCGGCGCGCTGCATTTCCGAAGCGACGAAGATCTCGCTGGCGCGGTTTGAGGGATCGTGCAGCGTCGTGGTGCCGAGCGCGAGGTTCTGCATCATCGACCAGTTGCGCTGTGGCACCAGTTCGTCCGTGCCCGCCGGGCCGTGGGCGTGCGCATCGATCAAGCCCGGGATGATGGTCTTGCCGGTAGCATTGACGGTGGTCGCACCCGCCGGAATGGCGGTGGACGCGCGCGGGCCGACCGCGATGATGCGGTCGCCGCGGATTACCACCACGCCATCATCGATGATGCCGCCATCCTCGCTAGCCATGGTGACAAGCCGTGCGCCGGTGATCGCGACGGTGCCGGTCGGCTTGGCCGCAGTTTGCTCCATCGCCAGCGAAATGCCGGTTGTCGGGGGCACGAACGAAGGCGTGCCATCGGCGCGCGGTGCCGCGGCGAACAGGCTGGACGTTTCCACGGTGTACAGCGTCGGGCCGAGGCTCCAGTGCAGACGTGTGCCATCGTTCGACCAGTTCATATAGTCCGCGCCGCCGGCGCTGACCCGTGTCACCGGCAGGGCGCGCGCTTCCGGCGACAAGGCAATGGTCTGCCCGCCCGGCATCAGCGGCACGACATAAGCGGCGTAGTTCTGCCGGAAGGCGACATATTCGCCGGTTGGCGAGACGATATAGTCCGTGGCCAGTTCACCGTTGGCGTGAACGCGCTTGTCCTGCCCGGACAGATCGGTGCTGACGAGCTGACGCACGGCCTTGCCGTCCTTGCGCTCATCCTCCAGCATGAAGATGCGATCGTTGCCCGCGCCGAATTGCGGCGAAGCGGCGCCCCGCGCCACGCGTGCGACGGCGCCGCCGGTGGTTGGGACGCGGTACACTCCCGCATCCTCCGCCCATTTTGGGCTGGTCAGGCCGCCATGGCTGGTGCGTTCGAAGACGATCGTCTTGCCATCGGGCGAGAAGCGGGGACGCGCGTAATGGCCCGGCTGACCGGTCACGTCGCGCGCGGTGCCGCCGGTGGCAGCGATCACTCGCAAGCGGCCCAGGCCCTCATCAGTCCAGCTGACGAACACGAGGCTCTTGCCGTCGCGCGACCAGCTGGGGAAGAGTTCGAACCCGTCATCGCCGCGGGTCAGCCGCCGCGGTGCGCCGCCCGCGACGGACTTGACCCACAGTTTGCCAAGCGTCTCGAACACGACCTGTCGTCCATCCGGCGACACGCTGGCGAAGCGCGGCATGGACGTCGTGAAGCGATCAGGCGCGACCGCAATCTGCGGGTGCGGCCCGTCAATGACGCCGCGGCTGTCGTCGATGGAGAAGGGGATCTCGCGCGCG
Organism: Sphingomonas sp. IC4-52; assembly: GCF_020707225.1. NCBI lineage: Bacteria > Pseudomonadati > Pseudomonadota > Alphaproteobacteria > Sphingomonadales > Sphingomonadaceae > Sphingomonas > Sphingomonas sp. IC4-52. Next base: position 41,004 of record NZ_JAJFEU010000007.1, read on the forward strand.
TTGGTGCCGTCCGCATTGATGCGGCGGATCTTGCCGCGCGCCCAGAATACCAGACCGCTGTTATCCGGCAGCCAGGCCATGTTCGGATAGACGCCCGTGACCGCCCAGGTTTCCTGCACGTCCTGATCGAGATCGTCATAGATCTTGCGCTCCTCGCCGGAGGCGAGATCCTTCACGTACAACTTCGATCGGGTGGCTTCGCGGCGGACAAAGGCGATCTTCTTGCCATCGGGCGACGGCGTCGGGCGCACCGAGCCGCCAGCGCCCGTCACCGCCTTGGTCACTTCGCCGGTTTGCAGATCGTAGCGCTCGATGTCGAACAGGTCGGTGTTTGAATCCTGCGCATATTCGAAGATCGGGCCCGGCGTCACGTTGCGCGTGTAGAAGACGGATTTCCCGTCGGCGGCGTAGATCGGCTCGCCCAGTTCCTTTTGATGCGCCTCGTTCGGACGCTTGACGAGCGGCACGCCGGCGCCCCCGGAAACATGGTACATCCACACTTCACCGGTGCCGAGCGAGCGGCCGGTGGTGAAATGCTTCTTGGCGACGATGAAGCGGCCGTCCTTGCTCCAGCTCGGCTGGTTGAGGAGGCGGAAATCCTCCTTCGTCACCTGGCGCTTGTCGCTGCCGTCGACGTTCATCACCCAGATGTTGTCGCCACCGCCGCGATCGGAGGTGAAGGCGATGCGCCGGCCATCCGGCGAGAAGCGCGGCTGCACTTCATAAGCGAGCCCTTCCGCGATCCGCGTCGGCGTGCCGCCGGTGATCGGCATGGTGTAAATATCGCCCAGCAGGGTGAAGGCGAGCGTGCGGCCATCGGGGCTGACGTCCACGTCCATCCAGCTGCCTTCGTTCACGCGGATCGGAACCTGGCGAATGGTGGCCCCCGGAGGAGCGTTCACATCCCACTTCGGCTTGGCAGCGGAGGTACGGTCCGCGCTCTGCGCCGAGGCGCCATGCGCAACAAGCGCGGCCAGAGAAACGAGCGACGCCGCGTAAAACTTCATGAATTCCCCCGGAAACGACAAGATGATTGCCGTACTATCCGGCTGCACGGCGAACTGGCAATGCCGTACGGTCAATGTTCGCCGGTGCACCGAAAGCGGGCGTCGGACGATTTGGGAGAGGGCCGATGAGCGAGCGAACGGTGCTGATCGCAGGGGCAAGTGGTGTGATCGGCCAATCGGCGGTTCAACGCTTTGCCGCCGCCGGGTGGCGGGTGATTGCGGTTTCGCGGCGAGCGCCCGATGTGTCGGCCGACACGCCTTTTCAGCATCTGCCGCTGGATCTGCTCGATAGCGCCAGGTGCCGTGCAGCCGCTGGTGAGTTCGGCGGCGTAACGCACGTGGTTTACGCCGCGCTCTACGAGAAGCCGGGTCTGTACGCCGGCTGGTTCGAACAGGACCAGATGGACACCAATCTCACCATGATGCGCAACCTGATGGAGCCGCTGATCGCCGCAGCGACCGGGCTTCGGCACGTCAGTGTATTCCAGGGGACCAAGGCATATGGCGCGCACGTCCACCAGATCGCGGTGCCGGCGCGTGAACGGTCGGCACGTGATCCTCATGCCAATTTCTATTGGTTGCAGGAGGATTTTCTGCGCGAGCGACGCGCGCGGGCGGACTGGTCGCTGACGATCTGGCGACCGCAGGTGGTGTTTGGCGGTGCGACGGGCGTGGCGATGAACATCGTGCCGGTGATCGGAGCCTATGCCGCGATCCAGCGCGAGCTTGGCCAGCCGCTGATCTATCCGGGCCGGCCGGGCGGCGTGGCGGAAGCGGTGGACGCGGACCTGATCGCGGACGCGCTGCTATGGGCGGGCGAGGCAGAGGCGGCGCGGGACGAGACGTTCAATATCACCAATGGCGATGTCTTCACCTGGGCCGATACCTGGCCGGCGATCGCCAGCGCGCTGAACATGGAGCCGGCATTCGGCGAGCCATTCTCTCTGGTCGATTACCTGCGGCAGCATGAGGGCGTGTGGGACGATCTTGTCCGGCGGCAGGGATTGCGCGCCACGCCGCTGCCTGAATTACTAGGCGAATCGCATCATTATGCCGATCTCTTGTTCGGCGTGAACGCGCCGGCGGATGCGGCCCGTGCACCTGTGCTGGTGAGCACGATCAAGCTGCGGCAGGCCGGATTTGGCGAGTGCATCGATACGGAGGAAATGTTCGCCAAGTGGCTGTGGCGCCTTGCCGAGCGCAAGGTCATTCCGGCCGCCTGACCGGTACCGGACGCAGCGGAAAGCTGCGTCACCCCAACGACGTCGGGGTGACGCCAATCGTTCAGATGTCGAGGCAGATCTTGCCGAAATGCTTGCCCGATTCCTGATGGCGGAAAGCATCCGCGATCTGTTCGAGCGGGAAGTGGCGGTCAATCACAGGACGGATCCCGTTCGCCTCGATGGCGCGAATCATGTCCTGTTGATGCCGGCGCGCGCCGACGGTGAGGCCGATGATGCGCTGGTTGCCCTGCATGACAAAGACGGTCGGCACATTGCCGCCGACCCCGGCGAGGACGCCGATAAGCGAGATGTGACCCCCGATCCGTGTTGCGGCGATCGATTGCGGCATGGTGCCGGATCCGCCGATCTCGACGACATGATCAACGCCGCGGCCGCCGGTCAGCTTGCGTGCGGTTTCACCCCATTTTTCGTCCTGACGATAGTTGATGAGGTGATCAGCGCCCATCGCGCGCAGACGCTCCAGCTTCTCGTCGGAAGAAGAGGTGGCGATCACCGTGGCGCCAGCCGCCTTGGCGAACTGCAACGCAAAGATCGAGACGCCGCCAGTGCCCTGAACCAGCACGGTCTCCCCGCTCTTCAACTGTCCGTTCACGACCAGCGCGCGCCATGCCGTGAGGCTGGCGCAGGTCAGCGTGGCCGACTCCGCGTCCGAAAAGCCCTGGGGCGCGCGAGTGAATGACGTCGACGGAGCAGTGACGAATTCACGGGCAAAGCCGTCAGCGCCGTCGCCGGGCACATCGCCCATGACTTCGCGGGCGGGCTCGCCATCCATCCAGTGCGGGAAGAAGGTGGATACCACCTTGTCGCCAACCGCGAACTCGGTGACGCCTTCACCGACCTCGACCACCTCGCCCGCGCCATCGGACATGGGGATGCGACCGTCCGGCGTCGGGATCATGCCGGTGACAACGGCGTAATCATGAAAGTTCAGCGAGCTGGCGCCTACACGAACAACGATCTCGCCGCGGCCCGGCGCCTGGCGCTCGGTGTCGGTTACCTGGAGGCGGTCAAGCCCACCGGGCTTCTGCAACTGGATTGTGCGCATCTATCTCTCCCTGGCACTGATGGCCTTTGGGAGAGGGCGTAGATGGCCCGCGTACGAGGCGCAACGACAATTAAGTCGGACCGATTAAAGTGCCACTTTCCGCAGCTGCCACCCTGCTGGCGGTAGTCGCCGGCAGGGTGGGGCAGAAGCGATCAACCGGCCAGATCAGCGTCGATCGTTGTTGCCACGCCGGGGGCCGCCCCGGGCAGGGCCATCGCCCTGCTGACGCGCGCCATGCTGACGGGGCGCATGCTGACGAGTGCCGGCGGGCGCGCGTGCCGGGACAGGGGCGCGGTCGGACGGCTCGATCAGCACATCATCGTCAGCGGTTGCCGTCTTGGCCACTGCGGCCATGAACTTGTTGGCAAGCGCCCGCGGGATCTGGAACGCCGTTTCGTTCGGGCCAATGCGGATCGCGCCAACATCGTTCTTGGTCAGATTGCCGCGGCGGCAGATCAGCGGCAGCACCCAGCGGGGATCGGCGTTCTGGCGGCGGCCAAGGTTCATACGGAACCACAGCACGTCCTCAAAGCCGGGGCGGTGCTTTTCGCGTTGGGCGGCGCGATGCGCCTCCGGCGTCGCCGCGATGATCTCCTCCGGCTCCGGCATGGCGGCACGATACGCGCGGACCAGCGCGGCCGCGATATCCTCGGGGCTCTTCTCAGCGATCAGCTTCTCGGCAAGGGCGCGATCCTCGTCCTCCACCTCTACGGGTGCGAGCAACTGGGAGAGCAGGCGGTCCCGATCCTTGGCGCGCACGTCCTCGGGCGTGGGCGCGTCGACCCATTCCACCGGGATGCGGGCGTTGCGCAGCATCGATTCGGCCCAGCGGCGGCGCTGATACGGGACAATCAGCACGGCTGTGCCCTTCTTGCCGGCGCGTCCCGTCCGGCCGGAACGGTGCTGAAGCGTTTCGCCGTCGCGCGGCAGTTCAACGTGAATGACGAGGCTGAGGCTCGGCAAGTCAATGCCGCGAGCGGCCACGTCGGTGGCGACGCAGACACGGGCGCGGCGATCGCGCAGCGCCTGGAGCGCCGCGTTGCGCTCATTCTGGCTGTGCTCGCCAGAGAGCGCGACCGCCGCAAAGCCGCGCTCGACGAGGCTGGCATGGAGGTGGCGCACGTTATCGCGCGTCGCGCAGAACAGGATGGCCGTTTCCGCCTCGTGCAGTCGCAGCAGATTGATGACGGCATGTTCGATGTCGGACGGGCTGACCGCCACAGCCTGATAGCTGATGTCGCCGTGTCCGCGATCTTCCTCGACCGTCGAAATGCGCAGCGCGTCCTTCTGGTAGCGGCGGGCAAGCTGAACGATCGGCTTCGGCATGGTGGCCGAGAACAGGAGGGTGCGGCGGCCATCGGGCGTCGCGTCGAGGATCTCTTCCAGATCCTCACGAAAGCCCATGTCGAGCATCTCGTCCGCCTCGTCGAGCACCGCGACCTTCAGCGCCGACAGTTCCAGCGCGCCGCGCTCCAGGTGGTCGCGAAGCCGCCCCGGCGTGCCCACGACGATATGGGCGCCATGGTTGAGATTACGCCGTTCCTTGGACGCATCCATGCCGCCTACACAGGTGACGATCCGCGCGCCCGTCGGGCCGTAGAGCCAGATCAGCTCGCGGCTGACCTGAAGCGCCAGCTCGCGCGTGGGCGCGATAACCAGCGCGTGCGGTTCCCGGGACGGGATGATGCGATCGTCCTCGCCAAGCAGCTCCGCGGCCATCGCCATGCCGAACGCGACCGTCTTACCCGAGCCGGTCCGGGCCGAAACAATGAGATCGCGACCAGCCGCGTCCGGTTCGATGACGGCAGCCTGAACGGGAGTGGGCGCCTTGTAGCCACGCTCGGCGAGCGCACCGGCGAGCGGCGCGGGTAAAATGTCAAATGTCATGATTGGCCCCTAGATGGCCCATCTGGCGTACACTGCAACCCTGATTGTGGTTGAAGAGGGCGAACCGTTGCCCGGTTGCATCAGATAATTCGCCGCGGCCGCGGGCGCATTGCGTGCCGGCATGGGCCAGCGCACAAGTGCCGCGCCCTGCCATGATCAATCCTGCCATCACTACCGCATCCTCCCGCAATGCCGGGCAGCGATCCTGGCTATTCCTGCTGGCCTATGCCCTGGCCAACGCCGGGGGTGTCATCGCCTATATGCCGCTGCTGACGCTGCTGCTGCCGCTCAAGGTGGAACAGCTGGCTGGCGCGGAACGGATCGGCCTGTTCAGCGCCACCGTGATTGCCGGCTCGCTGGCGGCCAGCATGTGCAACGTGCTGTTTGGCTGGCTGAGCGACCGCTCGCTGCGACGCGGGGGAGGGCGACGCCGGTGGGTCGTTATCGGGCTGGCGGCGACATGCTGTTCCTTTCTTGGCGTCGCCCTGGCTGATGCAGCGGCAACGATCATCGCTGCAATCGTGCTGTTCCAGGCATCAGTGAATGCGCTGCTCGCGCCATTGACGGCGATCATGGCGGACGAAGTGCCGGATGCTCAGAAAGGGGTGGCCGGCGGGTTGCTGTCGGCCGCGGTCCCGATCGCGTCGGCCGTTTCAGCCGGGATCGTGGGGCTTGCCTGGGCGGGCGAGGGCATGCGGCTGACGATCGTCGCGGCCGTTCTGATTGCGACGTGCCTGCCGCTGCTGCTCATCCCGGCGCAGGCCACGCCGCTTGCGCCGCCGCCTCCGCGCGAGGCCGACATTCGACGCCGCGACCTCGTCAGCGCATGGGGCGCGCGATTGCTGGTGCAAGTCGCGGGCAACGCTTTGTCCCTGTATCTTCTCTACTATTTTCAAAGCATCGTGCCGACCATGGCGGGGCGTGAACTCGCGCCGCGGGTCGGCAACCTGCTGACCCTGGCCTATGTGCTCGCCCTCCCAATCGCGCTGGTGGCGGGGCGCGCTTCCGATCGCTTCGGCCGGCGCAAAGCGGTGCTGCTGGTCGGGGCAGTGATCGCCGGGGCGGGGCTGCTTGGCATGGCCTTCGCGAGCGACTGGCGCTGGGCGGCGGTGGCCTTTGCCGTTTACGCCGTCGGTTCGGCGGTGTTCCTCGCGCTTCATTCAGCCTTCGCGATGCAGCTTCTCCCGACTCCGGCAAACCGAGGGCGGGACCTGGGGCTGCTCAACCTGGCCAATACATTGCCCGCACTGCTTGGCCCGTTCCTTACCTGGGCACTCGCCACGCCGGAGGATTTCGCCGCCGTCCTGCTGGTGCTCGCCTTCCTGACCCTCTCGGGGGGAGCGGCGATGATCGGGGTGCGCAGCCGTAGCTGAGCCGCCGGCACAGCCCCGCGGGTGGCCGGCAAAGCGGGGTGGTGGTGACGTCGATCAGCCGTCCAGGATGGAATCAATAGCGGCAGCGAGCTCCACGTCGCGTTCGGACAGACCACCCGCGTCGTGCGTCGTCAGCGTGATTTCGACACGATTCCAGACGTTGGTCCACTCCGGATGATGATCCGCCCGCTCGGCGATCAGCGCGACCTGCGTCATAAAGCCGAACGCTTCCGCGAAATCGGTGAACACGATGGTGCGGGTGATCGCATCGCGCCCTTCGTCATAATCCCAATCGGGCAGGCTATCGAGCGCATCGGCCCGTTCGGCTTCGCTCAGTTGATCGACCACAGTTTCTATCCTTCCGACAAGCTTGTCGCGTGGGAGGCGCAACGCCTATGGCGGTAGCGATGAGCGGACAAGACCTTCCCGGCGAACCGCCCTCCCTGGCGGCGATCGAGCGACATGCGCGGAACGTGATCGAGCGCCTGCCCGAGGCGTTTCGCGCGCATCTGGGCGATGTTGTGCTGCTGGTGGAGGAGGAGGCGGATGTCGAGACGCTCGCCAGCGTTGGGCTGGAGCATCCGTTGGAGCTGACCGGTGTCTATCACGGCCGTCCGATCGGGGAGAAATCAGCTTTCGATTCAGGGGCGATGCCCGACCGCATCCATCTGTATCGGCAAGCAATCCTGGCGGAATGGTGCGAAACGGGCGTCCGGCTCGATGATCTGGTGGCGCATGTCACCATCCACGAGATCGGCCATCATTTCGGGCTGAGTGATGAGGACATGCACGCGCTAGAGGACGCGGTGGCCGATTGAGCCCGGCACTGGCGCTGACAAATGTAGCCTGCCGACGGGGCGGACGGCTGTTGTTCACGGGTCTGTCGCTGGACGCCGGCGCGGGCGGCGCGCTGGTGGTAACGGGCGCGAACGGCTGCGGCAAATCAAGCTTGTTGCGCATGATCGCGGGCCTGCTGCCGCCAATTGCCGGAGACGTGCAGGTTACCGGGCGGATCGCGCTGCTGGGCGAGGCAAGCGCACTGGACGGCGATCGCTTGCTAGGCGCTGCGCTGAATTTCTGGGCGAAGCTCGACGGGTCGGCTGACGAGCACGCGAGGGTTGCCGCCGCATTGGCGGATGTGGCGCTGCAGGATCTCGCTGACGTGCCGGTGCGGTTGCTGTCAACGGGGCAGCGCAGACGAGCTGCGCTCGCGCGGGTAATCGCAAGCGGTGCCGACCTGTGGCTGCTGGATGAACCCGCGACCGGGCTGGACAGCGCCTCCGTCGCGTTGCTCGAAGCAGCGGTGGCGCGGCACCGAAGCGGAGGCGGCATCGCGATGATCGCGACCCACCAACCGCTGGACCTGCCCGGCGCGGCCACGATCGATCTCGCCCTTTTTCGCGCGGAGGTGGCATGATCGCCCTGATCCTGCGCGACGTTCGTCGCGGCTATACAAGCGGGGGAGCCACGCTGACGCTTGGCTTCTTTCTGCTTGTCGCCATCCTGTTTCCCTTTGCAATCGGACCGGATGCCAAGCTGTTGGCCAGGGTCGGCGGCGGTGTGATCTGGGCGGCGACGTTGCTGGCGGCGCTCCTGCCGGTTGAGCGGCTGATCGGGCCGGATCTTGAAACGGGAGTGTTCGATCAACTGGCGGTGCGCGGACACCCGCTGGCGATCGTGGCAGCGGCCAAGATGGCGGGTCATTGGCTCGCCTTCGCTCCGCCGGTGATGGGCGCGGCGCTGCTATCGGCCGCGCTGCTGGGGCTGGATGGCCCGACGATCCTGGCGGTAATGGCCGGGCTGGCTATTGGCACGCCGGGGCTGGCCGCGCTGGCGGTGGCGACAGGCGCGCTTACCGCCGGGCTGCGCGGAGCCGGGGCAATCGCCGGCCTGGTGCTGCTGCCGCTCGCCATTCCGCTGCTGATCTTCGGCGCGGGCGCCATCGAGAGCGGTATGGGCGGGTTGAAGCTGCTCGGGGCCGTCAGCCTTCTGCTGGTCGCGGGGGCGCCGTTCGTCAGCGCGGCGGCAATTCGTATCGGGATGGAATAACCGCTGCGCTGCTCCACGGACGATTAGAGTACGAAGTCGCCCCCAACACTAATGTCTGCGGTTCGGAAGCGCGCATAGGGCTTGGCTGAGGCGTTCGCCCCAAGTCGGCGGTCCGCCGATCTGCCACGGCCCCCAAGGCCACAGCCGCGCCAGAACGTGCGTGATGGTCGGCAGCGCGGCGGATCAGCGCAAGGGCTTGCCGCTGTCCTTCCAGCGATCGAGAATTTGCGATTCCGGCAGGTTGTCCTGAGACGGGGGTGGCGGCAGCGGCAGGCTATTTTCCGCAGGGTGCGGCTGGACCTCGTTTGCTGCGGCGAGCGGCGGCGCGACAGCCACGGCGCGGTTCAGTGCGATCACCGGATCGACGGTGCGCGACGGCGGCCCCGGCACGGGCTCGTGACCAGCATAGGCCTGATGAAAGGCAGCAGAGGTACCCCAAACGCCCTTCCAGCGATGGAAGAAATGCGCGCCGATGGCGTCCGTCATCACCAGCGAGCGGTTCCACGTCGGGGTGACGGCGTAAGTATGGTAATGGGTGGCCAGGCCGACCGGGGCAAAGACATAGCCTGCCAGTGCTGCCGCTGCTGTCCGGGTGGCGCGAGCCCAGGCCGCGCGGGCAGGAACGCGCGCCATCGCGCCGTCACAGGCGAAGCTGAACTGACAACCGCTCGCCCGCTCCGCACCCTGGTAGACGACGCCGCACACTGTCGCGGGGAAGGCTGGGTGGCGGACGCGGTTGAGCACCACTTGAGCCACGGCGCGTTGCCCGTCGTCGGCCTCGGAAGCGGCCTCGTAATAGATTGCTGCGGCAAGGCATTCGAGCGCGCGGCTGCGATCCTGGGCGGACGCTCCGCGCATGGCGAACGGCCGAGCCGGCACAACGCCGTTCGCAAGCGTGTCAGACAGACCGCGCAGCGCGGCGGGGAGCGGAGGCAGCGGCGCGGTGCCGGTCGTGCCATCACCCGGCGAGGCAAGGGCCTCTGGATCGCGGCTGCTTGGTTGGAGCGTGGTTTCTGACGACAGGAAGGGGCGATTGGATGCGGCGGCTGTAGGCCAGTCAAACAAGGTCAGGGTAGCAAACACCACGCCTGCAATAACAGCGACGATCGGCGCAGCGATGCGGGCGGCCTGATACCAGGCACGCCGACGCGCCGGGCCGCTCAATCGGCGCCGCGCAGCGCGTTCGCTGGGATGCAGCGCGATCGTCATGGCCACCCTCCCCCTTCGCGCGCGGCAAAAGCGCCGCGCGCGAGCGCATCTAGGCAATCGGTCGCGCGATTTCTCGGGTGAATTCAGCAGTGTCCGATAGTTGGACGGAAGAAGGTTAACACGAAATGCCTTATTTCGGCTCGGTCGGCGGCGGCGAGGCCGAGTTACTCAGCATGTTGCGGCTGGGATCGTTACTGTCGGTTCCTGGAACCGGCATGGTTGCGTTGCCCGGACCGCTGGCGTTGTCCATGATGTTGCCCTCCGGAGGTGGCGAGGGATCCGAAACCTGGGCGAGTGCGGCGGTGGACAGCGCGATCAGCGCAGCACTGATAGTGGTAGCGAGGCGCATGGTGAGTGACCCTCTATCTCGGTTGAGAAACGATCGTGGGTGGCGAAGCCGAAGGAGCCGGCGCCACACCCGAGCCGAGCCGCTGAACGCCGGCGGGACCGTCGATCAGGGTCGATGTGGTCGGCGGTGCGCGGCGTGCGGCGGCATCGCGCGCAGCCTGTTCAGCGCGCAATCGATCCACCTCGGCCGGACTTGCTGACTGAGATTGGCTCCGCATCGCACTGCCGGAACTGAGCGACCGATCGATCGCGTTCGGCCCCATCCCACGGGAGAGGCGATCGGCAACCTGGGCGGCGGCATTACCGCTGACGAAAGCGGCAACGGCGACCAGGATGGCGAGGCGCATGGCTCATCTCCCTCTGATTCTCGGCGATGATATCACAAAAACGAAAACCCGGCAGCTGGGCTGCCGGGCTCCCGCCCCGTAGTAACTGTCTTAGCGGTGTGGCGGGACCGTAGGTGTGGTGGTCGACGGCGAGGTTGGGCTCGCCGTGCTGTCAGCACTCGGATCATTCAGATCGCTGCTCGGCTGTGTCGACGAAGGAGCCGTACTTGGCGAGCGCGTCGATGACGAGGTGCCGGTTGTCGGATCCTGCGTCGAAAGCGTGGAGTCAGTCGCGGTACCTGCCGGGGCCGTGGTCGTCGACTGCGACGGCGAGCTAGTGGTAGACTGAGCCAGCGCTGCGCCCGGAAGCGCCAGCGCCGCGGCGGCAATAAGACCAAAGGTCTTCATTTTACTCTCCTATGAGAAGTCTGAAACTTGTAGGAGTAAAATGCGCGGCGACGGAAAAGGTTCGCCCAGTCGTCTCCAATCAGGCTCGTTTCATCTCAAGATCAGAATCAAAATAGAGAGCGTATTTTGAGGGCCCTGTTCATCCGCATTGTGCGCGATGAAGCAGGAATTGATCGGCGAGCGCCAGTGCCATCATTGCCTCAACCACGGGAACACCGCGGATGCCGACACAAGGATCGTGACGTCCACGCGTTGCAATTTCGGTGGCCTCGCCCGTTCGCGATATGGTTTGCACCGGCGTCAGGATCGAACTCGTGGGCTTGAACGCGGCTCGAACTCGGATGGGCTGCCCGGTCGCGATACCGCCTGCGATGCCGCCGGCGTGGTTGGCAAGAAATGCGGGACCATTTGCGCCGGGACGCATGGGATCGGCGTTTTCCTCCCCGCGCAGCGCCGCGGCGGCAAAGCCGTCGCCGATCTCCACGCCCTTTACGGCATTGATCGACATGATTGCTGCCGCGAGTTCGCTGTCGAGCTTGGCATAAAGCGGCGCCCCCCAGCCTGCCGGCACGCCAATCGCTTCGCAGGCGACGACGGCACCAAGCGACGATCCGGCCTTGCGGGCGGCATCCACCTGTTCCTCCCAGCGGGCAGCGGCGGCTGCGTCTGGGCAGAAGAAGGGGTTGGCGTCGATCTGGTCATCGTCGAACGCGGCGGGATCGATCGCGTCGCCGCCGATTGCCTCCACCCACGCGCGGATCCTGACGCCGGGGATCACCGCCCGTGCCACTGCGCCCGCGGCAACCCGGGCCGCCGTTTCACGCGCGGAGGAGCGCCCGCCGCCGCGGTAATCGCGAAAGCCGTACTTTGCGTCATAGGCGTAATCGGCGTGACCCGGGCGATAGGCTTGGGCGACTTCCGAATAATCCTTCGACCGCTGGTCGACATTCTCGATCATCAGGCTGATCGGAGTGCCGGTGGTGCGGCCCTCGAAAACGCCAGACAGGATGCGCACCTGATCGGGCTCACGCCGCTGCGTGGTGAAGCGCGACGTGCCTGGACGCCTCTTGTCCAGCCACGGCTGGATGTCCGCTTCGGTCAGCGAAATCCCTGGTGGGCAACCATCCACAACCGCGCCCAGTGCAGGGCCGTGTGATTCACCCCAGGTGGTGAAGCGGAAGACGCGGCCGAACGTGTTGAAACTCATGCTGCCCCCAAGCGCGAAAAAGCAGGCGCGTGCCGGGCGGCTTCACGAACGCCGCATGGCACCAAGCCACCCTGTAGCGGCAGGGCCATGAAATATTCACCGGAACAGGGCGAGTCGAAGTTTCGAGCGACGGCGGGATCATAGCCGAACCGCCCGTAGAATTCGGGATCGCCGAGCACGAAGCTGAGCACCACGCCGACGGATTCCAGCCGCTCATGCGCGGCGTGGACCAGCGCGTCGGCAACGCCCTGGCGGCGATAAGCAGGTGCAACGGCAAGCGGCGCCAGCGCGACCGCGGGAACAGCCTGACCACCGACCGTCACTTCCATGCGGCTGAAGACGATGGCGCCAACGATAGCACCGCTATCCTCGTCATCCGCAACGAGCGTCAGGACCATATCGCCGGCGATGCAGAGCTCGCGAACGAGATTGGCCTCTGCAGGCTCGGCAAAGCTGGTCCGTAGCAGCCCGTCGATGGCAGCGACGTCGGCCGCACCCGCGGGGCGGATCGCGATGGCCATCCGGTCAGGCCAGCGCGATGTCCGGCGCGTCCTCCGCTTTCATGCCGATGACGTTGTAGCCGGCGTCGACGTGGTGAACCTCGCCGGTCACGCCGCTGGCGAGATCGCTGAGCATGTAGAGGCCCGCGCCGCCGACATCCTCGATCGTGACATTGCGCTTCAGCGGCGAGTTCAGCTCGTTCCACTTCAGGATCAGGCGGAAATCGCCGATCCCGCTGGCCGCCAGCGTCTTGATCGGGCCGGCCGAGATGGCGTTGACCCGGATATTGTCGCGACCGAGATCGACCGCCAGATACTGGACGCTGGTTTCCAGTGCTGCCTTGGCAAGGCCCATCACATTATAGTGCGGGATCACCTTTTCGGCGCCATAATAGCTCAGGGTCAGCAGGCTGCCGCCGTCCCGCATCATCTTCGCTGCCCGCTGCGCTACCGCCACGAACGAATAGACGCTGATGTTCATCGTCATCAGGAAGTTGTCGAGGCTGGTGTCGACAAAGCGCCCGCGCAGCTCGTTCTTGTCCGAAAAGCCAATGGCGTGGACGACAAAGTCAATGGTCGGCCAGGTTTCGGCCAGCTTGGCGAACGTGGCGTCCAGTGCGGCCATGTCGCTGACGTCGCAGTCAAACAGATGCGGTGTGCCGAGTTGTTCGGCGAGCGGGCGCACGCGCTTTTCCATCGCCTCGCCTTGATAGCTGAACGCCAGCTCCGCGCCCGCCTCCGACAGCTTCTTGGCAATGCCCCAGGCCAGTGACTTGTCGTTGGCGAGCCCCATGATGAGCCCGCGTTTGCCTGCCATCAATGCGTTCACAACACTGCCTTTGCTTCCGACCCGGGGGGCGCCCCCTCTAGACCGTTCTCCGGGGGTTCCGCCAGTGCTGCGTTAAGATGAGCACCAAACACCATGCCGAGGCCGATGAGATAGAAAAACAACAGCATCACCACGACGCCCGCGAGGCTGCCGTAGGTAAGGTCGTAGCCGCCGAGGTTCGACAGGGCCCAGGGGAGGCCCGCCGTCATGCTGACCCACCAAATCGCGGTGAACAGCGCGCCGGGCCATTTGCGGCTGTCCGAGTAGCGGTATTTCGACGGCGTGACGAAGTAGAACAGCATGTACAGGGCGCCAAACATGACGAGGCCCGGGATGGCGCGGCTGATGCCGATCCAGCCAGCAATGTCGCGGGCCCAGGGAAGCAGCTGGTAGATGAACTGTTCCGCGGCAACGAGGATGCCCTGCACGAGGAATGACAGCAGCGCGACGATCACCGAGGCAACGATACCAAGACTGAGGCCGAGACGCGCACGCCAGAGCGATTGCGAGCTTCGGGTGCCATAAGCGCGGCGAAAGATCTCGCGGATGGTTTCCACGAAACTGCCGACTGTCCACAGGCCGACGAAGGCGCCAAACCAGAGCAGCGATCCGGTGCGCGCCGCCAGCACGTCCGCGATCGGCTTTCGAAGAATCTCGGCCACGTCCGACGGCAGGACATGGAGGAAGGACTCTACCGCCTGGCGTGTCTCATGGTTCTGTCCAAACACCGCAAGCACGGCGGCCGCGACAATGAAGAACGGGAACACCGTCATCAGCGCCAGATAGGCAAGGTTGCCGGCATGGATGAAGCCGTCGTTGTATACGCCCGTGCCGGCCCGTTTCAGAACCTCATAGGCGAAACTGCCCGGCTTTACCTTGGCAAGCTGGCGATCAAGCCGCACCCGTGCCGGCCCGTGATGCCTGCGATCCTCGGGCGTCAGCGTGACGGTCTCGTCGCTCAAGATCTCTGCCCCTTTGTGATAGGGATCAGACGCCCATGTCGGCGCGCGGGTTCCCCCCGCCGGACCAGCCCTCCACGAAGCTGGCAAGCGCAGCGTCATTGGCGGGCACATCGATCATCAGTGTGACGAGTTGGTCGCCGCGCGTGCCGTCCTTCTTGTGGAAGCCCTTGCCCTTGAGCCGCAGCGTGCGGCCGGAGGTAGAGCCCTTCGGCACCGTCAGCATCACCGGCTTTTCGACGGTGGGCACCTTCACCGGGCCGCCGTTGACCGCCTCCGCCAGCGTGATCGGCAGGTTCAGGCGAACGTCGTCGCCGTCGCGCGTGAAGAAACGGTGCGGCTGCACGTCAATGGTGACGATGGCGTCACCCGGTCCGCCGGGGCCCTGTTCGCCCTTGCCGGGCAGGCGCATCTGCGTCCCGGTCTCAACGCCGGCGGGCAGCTTCAGGTCAATCGTCTTGCCATCCGCCAAGGTGATCCGCTGCGGCGCGCAGGCGGCGGCGTCAACAAACGGCACGCGCAGGCGATAAGCAGCGTTGGCGCCCTTGGGTGGTGGCTGACGCCGGCCGAAACCGCCAGAGAAACCGCCCCCGGACCCCCCGGCTCGGCCGCCGAACAGCCCTTCAAAGATATCCGACATATCAACGCCCTCGGCGCCGCCGAAATCCTGGCTCCGAAAGCCGCCGCCGCCGGGACGCGCACCGCCGAATCCTGCGCCGAAGGGGGATGCCGGGTTGCCGTCGGCATCGATCTCGCCGCGGTCGAACCGGGCGCGCCTGTCCTTGTCGCTCAGCAAGTCGTAGGCGGCGGTCACTTGACTGAACTTCTCGGCCGCCTTTGGATTGTCCTGATTGCGATCGGGATGCAGCTCCTTGGCGAGCTTGCGATACGCCTTCTTGATATCAGCCTCGGTGGCGCTCCGCGCCACGCCGAGCGTCGAATATGGATCCGCCATTGTTGCCCCAGTTGGTGTATTACCCGACTATGTGGGGGAGGCGCCGAAGGAGTGCAATGCGGCTGAGGAACCTTCGCCTAAAGGGTGGAAAGGAGCCGCGATGGCGCTTTAACCATCTTGGCGCCTTTTCGGTCGAAGCCACAGTGGGCAGGGCGTCGCCATGCGTAAGGAAGCGAGTGTGCATCTGATCGATGCGGTACGGCGGGCGTTGCGGGTGGCAGACGGGCTCGGGTTGTCGGAGACCAGCCTTCATCTGAACGCGGCTTTGGTCACGCTGGACGGGCGCGGTGTCCCGCCGCAGCCGATGCCGAGCCGGGCGGTTCACTGAACCTTGTTGCGCGAGGCCGCTGTCGCCGCTGGCACATCAACGGTTGCGGCGGCGCTGGGCGCGTCGCGCAGGTAGAGGCGCAGCTTGCCATCGGCGGGACGCGGCACCTGCAGCGTGCTGCCCGTGAAGCCATCGGGCACAACGGCGTCGGCGGCCCCCGTGATCCGACTGATCAGGAATAGCCCGGTGCCGGCGAGCGTGCAGGTGTTGTTGTCCGCAGCACAGGAAATCGAGCTGAGGCGCGGCAGGCGTACCAGGGTCGCCAGCGGCTGCCAGTCACCCACAACGTCGCCCTGTACCAGCCGGAAGCGCAGGGGCCCGCGCGCTGATTCGCCCAGCGCGGAAGCGGGATCCAGCGTAGCGATCGCCACGCGATCGTCCTGAAGGCGGATGGGGAGCTGCGTCGAGGCGCCGGTCTCGATTGCTTCCACCTCGACCCGATCGCCTGCCGCGAAGCGGGTGGAGCCGGCGGCGCGCAGCGAAAAGGTTAGCCGTGCATCCTGAGGCACCAGCCCGGCGTCGGCAAGCGTCAGCGGGACTGCCGCTGCAGGTCCAACGCGTTCCAGCGATGTGGATATGGGTGTGGAGCGGGGACGCGCCGGAAGGATTCGGACAGGAACGCGCACGGTTCGGCCGTCGGCCAGCGTAGCGCGGCCAGTTAGTTCGCCGGGCTTTAACTGCTCCGCCGCGCTTTCCGCGGCCATCTCAAGCCGGTCGGCAGTCCCTTCGCGGCCCAGCTTTGCCGCCTCGAAGATCACCGCGCCGATTTCCAGCACCTTCACCTGATCGAGGCGAGTGCCCGCGAGCATGCCCGTGCGGTCACCGGCGTGGAGCGTGAAGCCGGTGATGCGGGAGGCCTCGGCATAGGCCCGTAGGTCCAATCGCCTTGGCCGATCCATGCCGTGGCTGCGGATCAGCAGTGCCACCGGGCCGGGCTCGATGCCGGCAAGCGGAACCTTGAGCGAGAGCGTGCCATTCGCTTCCGCGTTCCAGGTCACGGCGCGTTGCTCGCCATCACGCTCCAGCCAGACCTGCGCCACGCAGGCTGCCGCACCGCCGGACAGGGTAAGCGGCGTGTCGCGTCCGACCACCAGGGTGGCACCATCCGCACGCCATGCGTCGTGCGCCGGGCTGGCAAGGCGAAAGCGTGGGCCGTCGAAGGGCTGGAACCCCCAAAAGCCTTGCAGCCGCGCCTCAGCTCCCTCAGCGAGCGTCACCGGCGGTGTCCCGACATCGCCAACGACAAAGCCGCCGGCTGCCGGATTAGCCGTGACTGGCAGATCGAGCGTTGTTCCGGCGGCGGTCGGCACCCGGAGGGTCATCGCCCGCGCGTAACCGGTGGAAAAGACCAGCGGCGCACCGCCGACCGGGAGGGTGAGGGTGGGCGCCGTCAAACAGCGCGGTCCGATATCCTTCACGGACAGGACCGGCAGGATCGGCGGCGCGACCGTCGGCAGCGCGGCGACAAGCACGGACTGCGGCTTGCGGAACGAAGGCACGGTATTGAGCAGCAATTCCATCCGGCCCTCGCGCGGAACGCCGAGCGCCGGGATGAACCGCAGCTGCGCCGATTGAAACGCGCCGAGCATGCGGGCGAGGTCACGGACCACGCCGATGTAGCCGCTGTAATAGCCAAAGCCGCCCTGCGGGGTGGCACTGAGTTGAAGCGCGATATTGGCCGGGGCGCCGGCGAGCGTCTGCGCGATTGAACTGGTCTGGCTGTCCGCCAGAACGGCGGCATTGCCGCTCTGCGCGAGGCAGGCGGCGCGCGGATCCGGCTGACGCAGGAGGCAAGCGGAATCGAGCTTGATGGCGAGGCTATCGGCCAGTTGGGGAGAAATGCGGGCGACCTCGACCGGTTCGCGGCGGCGCACCTGATCGAGAAATGTTTCCAGCCGGGTGCGATCGAGCATCGCCTGGTTCAGTTCCTGTGACGCGCGAACAAAGGCGCCGGGCTGCTCGCGCACCGCCTTGGCTACGCCGTCGATCGCACCGCCGGTCTCGGGCACCAGGAAGATCAGCGCCTGCTGCGCCCCTTCCGGCACGCGCACGTCAATGGTCGCTTCTTTTGGCTTCCACGTGCGTGCTTCGGCCAGCCAGTCCTTGGGCGGCGGATTGGTCGCGCCCCGCAGGAAGGCGAGCACCATCCGATATTGTGCGCTTTGCTCCGCCGGCAGGTCAGCGACGACGCGGATGCGATCGCCCGCCGACAGGTTGGGCACCTGCGACAGCGGCAGCGTGATGTCGCCGTGAGTGACCAGTACGCGCAGCGAGGGGCCGGCAAGATCAAAGGCGGTGGTTTCCGCGCGCAGCACCGAAGCGGCGGGAGCAAGCAGGAGCAGGCAAGCGAGCGCGGCATGGCGAAGAGCCGTCCGCAAGGGGGAGGGGGTAAGCGGCACAACCCCGTGTAGCCCGCTTTGCCAATGCTGCAATCGCTGGTGGCGCTGTTGAAAAGCAGTCAGCAGCGGTTCAGCGGGCGGAGGGTAAAAGCGATGCATGAAACGCATCGCATCCCTGCTTGCTGCGGCCGTCGTCCTGGCCGCGCCCGCCGGTGCCGCGGCCCGCGACACTGCCGAAACCAAGTTCGAAAAGGCGCTTGCCGGCCGAGTGGCGGGCGCCCCCGTCCGCTGCATCAGCCTGGGCGGTATTACCTCCAGCCAGATCATCGACGGCAAGGCGATCATCTACCGCGTCGGCAGCAAGATTTACGTCAATCAGCCACGGTCCGGTGCGGACCAGCTGGATGACCGCGACGTCCTGCTGACCCGCAATGTCGGCACGCAGCTGTGCGGTGCCGACACTGTGCAATTGATCGATTCCAGCTCACGCGCGATCCACAGCTTTGTCGTGCTAGGTGACTTTGTCCCTTATACGCGGACGAAGGCGAGCTGAGCCCTGGTGGCGAGCGCGCTCAACTGAGCGGCTCGCCAGAGATGGTGATGCGGTGCATCAGTCGGCGGTGGCCGTGATAGTCGTTCATGGCGTGGTGCCAGGTTGAGCGATTGTCCCAGATGGCGATCGATCCCGGTGCCCATTGCACCCGGCACTGGAACTCCTCGCGCATGCCTAGCTGATAGAGGTAGCTGAGCAGCGGCAGGCTTTCATCGCGCGTCCACCCGTCGAAGTGCAGTGTGAAGGCCGGGTTCACGTAGAGGATCTCCCGCCCGGTGCGCGGATGCTTGATGACGACGGGATGCACCGCACGGGTGCGCAGATCGTGCCCCTTCAGATCGGCGGCCTGATCCGTCTTCGAGTAAATGCCGTCCTTGCTGTAGATATGATCCGCCGAATGCACCGCGCGCATGGTGCGCAGCGTGGCCTTCATTCCCTCCGACAGGGAGTCGAAAGCCGCTGACATGCTCGCGAACAACGTGTCGCCGCCGGTCGGCGGCGTTTCCCGGGCCAGCAGGATCGATCCCATCGCGGGAACTTGATCGTAGCTGTGATCGGTATGCCAGCCGCCACCGATATTGGTCTGCTGGTTTTCCGCCTTGCGCACCTCCGCGATTTCCGGGTGGCCGCCGTTGGCGGGGAAGTAATTGTTGATGTCGATCGCGCCCCAGCACCGAGCAAAGGCGATATGCTGTTCGGGCGTAAGCTGCTGATTGCGAACGAAGACGAGACCGTGGTCGGCGAGCGCGGTGCGCATGGCGGCGAACGTCTCGTCGTCCAGGTGGTTCAGATCGACCCCTTCGAACTCTACCCCGACATGGGCCCCGATCGGGCGCGTGGTGACGCGATCCTTCAGCTGCGTTGCCATGATCCACTCCTGCTTATGTCTGTTGCCGGTTTTATCGGATCGGCTTTGCGGATAATGTCACCAAGGTGACAGTTGATCATGGCACCGTCGCGGCGCTGGCCCGCAATGGCTGGTTCGCGCGACAGCCGGCCGCCTTGCAGAACCGGTTGGCAGAGGCAGGGCGGATGGTGACCTTGCGGCGCGGCCAGTGGGTGTACAGCCAGGGCGACGAAGGAACCGGGCTATGCGCTGTTATCGAAGGGGCGGTGCGGCTCGAAGTGGCGCTGGGTGCCGAGCGGGACGTGTTGATCGGGCTGGCGCCGGCGCCGGCCATCCTTGGGCAAACACGACGGAGCGGTGGCGGGCCACGCTTGCTGACGGTGCGGGCAAACACCGCCTCACGGGTGCTGATGATCACCGACGATGCACTGGACCGTGCGGCGGCACGCGACCCGGGATTGTGGCGCGCGATCAACGAACTTGTTTACGCTCAGCTCGAGCAGATGACCCGGCTGGCCGCGCATCTGCTTATCCAGACGCCCGGCGGGCGGGTGGCGATGCGGCTGCTTCAGTTTGCGGAAGGGCATGACGTTCCGGTGAGCCAGGCCGATCTGGCGGAAATGACCGGCCTGTCCCGCAAAACCGTGAACGGCCACCTGGCTGCACTGGAGCGTAGGGGCGTGATCGCGCGCGGATATCGCGCGATCACGCTGCTGGACCGACAGGCGCTGGAACGGATTGCGGCTCGCTGAGGGTCAGCCGGCCTCGCCGCCGCTGCCGATCGGCATGCCCGGCGGGATGCGCGGCTCGGCTGCCTCATCCTTCAGAGCTGCCGCCAGCGCTTCGCGATCCTGCAACAGCCGCGCGGTGGCGAGCGCCCAGGCGCGATCATCGGCATCGGCGAAGCGGCGTCCGACCTGCGCCGTCGCCCAATCGACCAGCGCCTGGTCCAGCCGGTTGGCCGCCGCACTGCCGGTGGCCGGTGCACGCGCGGCACGGGCGAGGCTGAGCACGATCCGGGTACCAACGACGCGGCGAACCGCGGCGAGGCGCGGATTGGCGGCAGGTGCGTTCGTCAGGGCCAGCAGCCGTTCAGCCAGCATGCCTGGCCCTGGCACCGCGGGATCGCGGCGTTGCTGGTCCGCGAGCCGCGCCAGCCGCTCGGGCGACAGCAAGGCGTCGAGCGTGATCTGTGCGGATACCTGTGCCGCCACCAGGGGATCAAAGGCGGTGCTGCCGGCGGTGCGCATCACCTCGATATCGAACTGCCGATCGCGATCGCCGGACCAGCCGGCGGAGAGGAAGGGGATCAACCGCTCAGGAACGTCCAGCGCAGCCGGCTCAAGGGTGGCCAGCAACACGCGCAGCGCTTCTGCCTGCGCCGAACCAGCGACGTGGCGTGACGCGCCGTGGCCGTCACCCGCCATTGCATATTGGGACTCGATCCCGCCCAGCAGCTTGGCGGCAGCTTCCACCTGATAGCGATGCAGCAGCCAGATCGGCACGAACTTGCGGCGCAGATTGGAAGCCGGTTCGTCGGCCGCCAGCACTTCGGGCCCGAACCGCGCGACCGCGGCGGCGCGCACCGTCATCATCCGCGTAAGTTCGGCGGCGGGGTCAGCGCCATCGTCCCACAGGCTGCCCCAGGGCTGTGATGCGGAAACGACACGGGCGTTTTCGTCGGCGACGAAGCGCAGGCCGCGGCGCTGAGCCGCCGCCGCCTTGTCACGGGCGAGGGCATCGGGATCGCTGCCCGGACGATCGCCATACAGCCAGTCGATCGCGTAAAGGTCCCAGCCGCCAAGGCCGACGCCATAAGCGTCCGACAGGTCGGGCGCGCCGTTGACGAGCCCGATACGCGGTGCGGGATAATCCATCACCGATGCGCGATCCTGTGTGCTGCCCGCGAAATTGTGAAGTAGCCCAAGTGCGTGACCTACTTCATGGGCGGCGAGCTGCCGGATGCGCGCCAGCGCCACCTCGCGCGGGTCGTTCGGGCCGCCCTGGCCCGTGGCGGCGGCCCCAACCAGCCCTTCGTAGATCAGCATGTCCTGCCGCACGCGCAATGATCCGAGCAGCACCGACCCCTTCAGGATCTCGCCCGTGCGCGGGTCTGTGACCGCATAGCCATAGGACCAGCCACGCGTCGCCCGATTGACCCAGTTGACCACATTGTAGCGCAAATCGAGCGGGTCAGCGCCGTCGGGAAGGATTTCCACCCGGTAAGCATCGATGTAACCAGCTGCTTCGAATGCCGCTTTCCACCAGGACGCGCCTTCCAGAAGGGCGGTCCGGATCGGCTCCGGCGCGGCATTGTCGATGTAGAAGACGATCGGCTTCTTCACGCGGGAACGGGGCGCATCCGGGTCCACGCGTTCCAGGCGGAACCGATTGGCAAGGTTGCGCACGATCTGCCGGCCGAGCGGCGCCCCGAAATCGAGGATCTGGCTGGAGAAGCTGCCGCCGCGGGGATCGAATTCACGCATGGTATAGCCCCCCTGCGGCAAGGCGGCGAAGCTGTGGCGGACCACCAGCGTGAACTGACGCGAGTCCGGGGCAATATTGCGTACCTCCGGCCCCGGGGAATCGTTGGCAAAGGTCTGGCGTGCCTCGAACACGAGGTTCAGCGGGAAGGCGCAGACCGCATTGACGTCTGCCGCGCTGAGATCGCCGACCAGCTTCCAACCCTTTTCGCCGCCATCCTTCAGCTGATCGGCGATCCCCTTGGTATCGCGGGCGAGGAACGGCGCGATATCGACGAGAAAGCGCCCATCGGCCCCAGGGATGACATCGCCCATCCACAGGATTGAGGTGGCAAAGGCGTCGCTGGCCGCCGCCTGCTCGGCCGCGGAGCCGCCAGCGGCGCGGAAGCGTGGGTTTTCGAGCTCGAAAGCGACCTTCTTGCCCAGGCGGCGTATGACCAGGATCTGTGCCGGGCCGGGTTGGGCACGATCCAGGCCGATCGGCGCGGAGCCGAGGCCGGTGCGCAGCGCCGTCATGTAGAGCAGGCGGGCGGAGACGCCGTCTGCCCCTGCTTCAGGAAGCGACAGCAGGATGCGCCCGTCGCGCTGGTCGACATGAACGGGCAGCAGGCCGTCCATGCGGGTGGTGCCGGCCAGCGGATCCCTGGCCGGTTCGGCCAGCGCTGGCAGCGGCGCGAGGCCAAGCATCAGGCCCATCAGCATCGTCTTGCGGATCATCGGCGTCCCCCTTTTCGCTCACCCTAGAAGTCGGCCGTCTGCTTGGCGAGCGGTTGCTTCCTTGGGGTGAGCGGGAGATATGCCGCGCATGACCGACGCGACCGACGATCACGCCCGCCACAATGAACGCATGCGACGCATGAAGGTGGCGCGGGACCGGATGCAGGCCCGCCGCACGCTCGAACGCGGGCTGCTGATCGTCCACACCGGCAACGGCAAGGGGAAGTCCTCCGCCGCCTTCGGCATGGCGATCCGCTCGATCGGCTGGGGGATGCGCGTCGCGATCCTGCAGTTCGTGAAGGGCACCTGGGAAACGGGCGAGCGCAACTTCTTCACCGATCACCCGTCCGACCTGGTCACTTTCGAAAGCATGGGGGAGGGGTTCACCTGGGACACGCAGGATCGCGCGCGCGACATTGCTGCCGCGCGGCGCGGCTGGGATCGCGCAAAGGAGCTGATCCTCGATCCCGAGATCGACTTCGTGATCCTCGACGAACTCAACATCGTGCTCGCCGATGAGACCTTGCCCTCGGCGGAGGTGCTGGCGTTCCTGAAGGAGCGGCCGCTGACCAAGCATATCTGCGTCACCGGGCGCGGCGCTCGGGCAGAGCTGGTCGAGATCGCCGATCTCGTCACCGAGTTTGGCGAGGTGAGACATCCGTTCAATGCTGGGTTCAACGCGCAAAAGGGCGTCGAATATTGACGGATCGGCCGTACCCGCTCTAGGGGCGCGGCCGCGAACGGTTCCCGGAGACGGGATGAAAAGGGAAGTCGGGAAAGGCTGCTGGCCTGATCCCGCGCTGCCCCCGCAACTGTGATCGGCGAGTGTCGCCCATCCGCGCCACTGGGGTCTTCTGACCTCGGGAAGGCCGGGCGGCACGCTGACCCGAGAGCCAGGAGACCTGCCGGTCGCACGTCGATCCATCGCGCGGACGGGGTGTGCCGGGCGGACGAGGCCGAAACCCTCGAGCGAGCGACAAGAGGGATCGGCTGACGGACGGCGCCTGCATAGTGCCGGCCGCAGCCCTGTTGTTGGGGCAAGAACAATGAAGACAATCTATTGGCTGGCGGCATCCGCCACCCTGATCGCTGCGCCCGCGCTCGCACAGGAGGGGGCGCAGGACGCATCGCCGCGCGGCGATATCGTGGTGACGGCGAGCGGCGTTCCGCAGGATGTCGACACCACCGGGCAGGCGGTGACGATCATCGACCGCGACACGATCGAGCAGCGGCAGACGGTGGTGCTGAGCGACCTGTTGCAGACGACGCCGGGCGTCACGGTGACGCGCAACGGCGGTGTCGGCACCGTCAATTACGTGCGGATCCGCGGCGCGGAGGCGGATCAGACGCTGACGCTGATCGACGGTGTGCGCGTCAACGACCCGTCCTCGCCCGGCGGCGCGTTCGATTTCGCCAACCTGCTCAGTGCCTCGGTCGAGCGGGTGGAGGTGGTGCGCGGGCCCAATTCGGTCCCCTGGGGCAGTCAGGCGATCGGCGGCGTCGTCAACGTCATCACCCAGGCGCCGACGCAGCAGCTGCGCGCGCGCGGCAATGTCGAATATGGCGCGATGGACACGCTGTTCGCCAGCGGCGGCATTTCGGGGGGCAGCGGGATCGTTTCGGGCTCGCTCACCGGCGGTTACCTGCGCACCGATGGGATCTCCGCCTATGATCGCGGGACCGAGCGTGACGGCTATCGCCAATATGGCGCCAGCGGGCGGGTGGAGGTGGCGTTCGCGCCCAACATCCGCCTCGACCTGCGCGGCTATTGGGCGGACAGCCGCACCGACCTCGATGGCTTTCCCGCGCCGACCTTCGCCTTTGCCGATACGCGTGAATATTCGACCGCGCAGGAATTGTACGGCTATGCCGGTCTGAACGCCGATTTCCTCGACGGCCGATTCCGCAACCTGCTCGCCTTCCAGATCGCCGATATCGACCGCGACAATTATGATCCCGACCTCAGCGCCGCGCCGCAATTCCTGTCGCGCGGGCGTAGCGAACGCTACACCTACAAGGGCGATCTGCAGGCAACCGACGAAATCCGCGTCGTGCTGGGGGCGGAGCATGAGACGACCCGCCTCGCCGATGGCACCGATCGCTTCAGCCGCGGCACGACCAGCTTCTGGGGCGAAGTGATCCTGACCCCCGTCGCCGGCCTCGCCATCACTGGCGGCGTGCGCCACGACGACGACGATGCCTTTGGCGGGCGCACCACCTTTGCCGCCAACGCCGCTTATACGCTGCCCACCGGCACCACGCTGCGCGCCAGCTATGCCGAGGGGTTCAAGGCGCCGACCTTGTACCAGCTCTACGCACCGTTCTACGGCACGCCGACGCTCGACGCGGAGACCGCCAGGAGCTGGGACGCAGGGGTGGAACAGCGGCTGATCGACGACCGGCTGGTCGCCAGCGCGACCTATTTCACCCGCCACACGCGCAACCAGATCGATTTCGACGCGCTGACCTTCACCTACAGCAATATCGCGCGCACCAAGGCGGAAGGCGTGGAAATCGGGCTGCTGATGCGTCCGGTCGATCGCTTCACGATCAACGCATCCTACAGCCATATCGACAGCGAGAACCGCAGCGCCGGATTTGTCGGCAACGATCTGGCGCGCCGGCCCGAGGACAGCGTCAGCGTGTCGGCGGATTATCGCTTCCCCTTCGGCCTCGCGCTGGGCGCGACCGTGCTGACGGTGGGCGACAGTTTCGACGACGCCGCCAATCGCGTGCGGCTCGACGGCTATACATTGACGAATCTGCGCGCCGAACTGCCGCTGAATGATCGCCTGTCGATCTATGGCCGCGTCGAAAATGTGTTCGACGCCGATTATCGCGTGGTCGCCAATTACGGCACGATCGGGCGCGCGGCCTATGGCGGCCTGCGCGTGAAGCTGGATTGAGCCATCGCCGCCGCCGTGCCCGCCTCTTTCGCTCATTTTGATCGCGACGGGGCTGGGGCGGGGGCTGTAGGCTGACGATCGATGCGGTTGATCCTGCTCCTTGCGCTGTTGCTGGCTGGCTGTTCCGGCGCGGCGCCGACGCGCGGGGGCGGACAGGATCGCGAAGGCGGGGGCGGCATCGTCTCGCTCAACCCTTGCGCGGACCAGATGCTGCTCGCGCTGGTCCCGCCGCAGCGGATCGCCGCGATCAGCCATTATTCGCAGGATCCCCGCGCCACCTCGCTCCCGCTCGACGTGGCGCGCCGCTTCCGCGCCACCGCGGGCACTGCGGAGGAGGTGATCGCGCTCGCCCCCGACCTGGTGATCGCCAGCAGCTTCACGCCGCCCGCGACCCGCGCGGCGTTCGCCCGGGCGGGGCTCCGCACCCTTTACCTCGATTCCCCGACCACCATCGCGGCCAGCCGGGCGCAGATCGCTGAGGTTGCGGCAGCCGTCGGCGCACCGGCGCGTGGCCGTGCGCTAGATGCACAGATCGCCGGCGCGCTGGCGGCGACCCGCGGGGAAGGGGCGCAGCCGTCCGCCTTGCTGTTCATCGGCGGCGACCTGGCCAATGGTAACGGCACGCTGCTGCATGAGATGATGCGCCATGTCGGGCTGCGCGATGCCGCCGCCGATTACGGCCTGTCGATGACCGGGCGGTTGCCGGTGGAGACGATCATCGCCGATCCCCCCGCGCTGATCATGTCGCCGGACGCTGGCGGGCGCACGGCGGCCACGCGCCGCCGCCTGCTTGCCGCCACCGGCGCGACGACGCGCGACCTTCCCTTTCCCCGCAGCCTCGTCAATTGCGGCGGCCCGACGATCCCGCTGGCGCTGGAGCGGCTTGCCGCGATCCGCCGGGGCCACGGCGCATGAGCCGCGTGTCGCTCAACCCCGCGCTGCTGCTGCTGGTCCTGCTGCTGTTCGCCGCTTCGCTGATGGCGGGCAAGGCGTGGGTGCCGCTGGATGCGTGGTGGTCGGGCGACCCGCGCTGGATGATCATCGTCGAACTGCGCCTGCCGCGCGCCCTGCTCGCCCTGGTGCTCGGCGCGGTGCTGGGCCTGTCGGGCGCGGTGCTTCAGGGGTGGCTGCGCAACCCGCTCGCCGACCCGGGCCTGCTGGGTGTCTCCTCCGCCGCAGCGCTGGGCGCGGTTGCCGCGCTGGTGCTGGGAGTGGGGAGCCAATGGGGCGTGTTCGCCGCCGCCATGGCCGCCGCGATGGGCGCGATGGCGCTGCTGGCCGCGCTCACCTGGCGCGCGGAGAGCCCGGCCGCCTTCGTGCTGGCGGGATCGGTGCTCGCCAGCCTCGCCGCCGCGCTCACCGCCTTTCTCATCTCGGTCGCGCCCAACCCCTATGTGGTGGCCGAGGTGCTCGACTGGCTGATGGGCGCGCTGACCGATCGCAGCTTCGCCGATCTTGCCCATGCCGCGCCCTTCATGCTGGCCGGCGCGATGCTGCTGCTCATCACTGGGCGCAGCCTCGACGCGCTCACGCTGGGCAGCGACGCCGCGCGCTCGCTCGGGGTGGACCTCAGGCGCTTGCAGGCGCTGGTGATCGCGGGAACGGGGCTGGCGGTCGGCGCGGGTGTCGCAGTGACCGGCGTGATCGGCTTCGTCGGGCTGGTCGTGCCGCATCTGCTGCGCCCGCTCGTCGGTGCGCGGCCCTCGGCCTTGCTGGTGCCGAGCGCGCTTGGCGGCGCGGCGCTGGTGCTCGGCGCCGACACCTTGTGCCGGCTCGTCCCCGGCGCGGGCGAGGTGCGGCTGGGCGTCGCCATGGCGCTGATCGGTGCGCCGTTTTTCCTCGCCTTGCTGCTGGGCGAGCGGGGGCGGTCATGGGGCTGATCGCCAGCAACCTTGCCGTCACGCTCGGGCGGCGGCGCATCCTCCACGGTATCGACGCTGCCTTCGCGCCCGGGCGGGTGACGGTGGTGCTGGGCGCCAACGGCGCGGGCAAGAGCACGCTGCTGCGCGCCGCCGCCGCGCTGGTGCCGGTGGAGGCTGGCGCGGTGAGCATCGAGGGGGTCGACGTCGCCGCGCTGCCGCCGCGCGATCGGGCGCGAACGATCGGCTATCTGCCCCAGGATGCGGTGGTGAATTGGAACATGCGCGTGCGTGATCTGGTGGCGCTTGGCCGCCTGCCGCACGGCGACGACGACACCGCCGCCGTTGCGCGCGCGCTCACCGCCACACGCACCACGGGCCTTGAGGGCCGACATGTGCGCGACCTGTCGGGCGGTGAACGTGCCCGCGTCTTGCTGGCCCGCGTGCTCGCCGGGGAGCCGCGCTGGCTGCTCGCCGACGAGCCGCTCGCCAGCCTCGATCCACTCCATCAGCTGGAGACACTGGCGCTGCTGCGCGCGGCAGCGGCCGGCGGCATGGGCGTCGTGGTGGTGCTGCACGATCTGACCCAGACGGCCGCAATCGCTGACGCGGTGCTGCTGCTGAAGGACGGGCGCGTCCTGGCACATGGGCCAACCGATCTGGTGATGACCCCGGCGCATCTCGCGGACGCTTATGGTGTTGGCGTGGAGGTGCTCACGCGGGCTGATGGCCGCCGCGTGATCGTGCCTGCCGGGATGCTCTGAGTACCTGGCTTGAACATATAAAGATATCTTTATATGCTGTGCTTCATGCCCAGCCACGCCCCATCTGCGCCCGAGGGCGCCCGCGAAGCCCTGCTCGCCGCCGCACGCGAGCGGATCCTCGTCACCGACGGGGCATTCGGCACCGAGATCCAGAACTGGAAGCTGTCGGAAGCGGATTATGCCGGCACGCTCGGCCTTGGCCATGATCAGAAGGGCAACAACGACATCCTCGCGCTGACCAAGCCGGAGGTGCCCGAATCGATCCACCGTGCCTATTTCGAGGCGGGGGCGGATATCGCCGAGACCAACACCTTTTCCGCCAACCGCATCAGCCAGGCCGATTATGGCGCCGAGAATTTGGTGCGCGAGATCAACGTGGAAAGCGCCGCCATGGCGCGCCGCATCGCCGACGAATATGCCGCGCGCGATGGCCGCCGCCGCTTCGTCGCCGGCGCGATCGGGCCGACCAACAAGACGCTGTCGCTCTCGCCCGACGTCAACGACCCGGGCTTTCGCGAGATCGACTTCGACTATCTGAAGCAGGTCTATCGCGAGCAGGCCGACGCGTTGATCGAGGGCGGCGCGGACTTCATCCTGATCGAGACGGTGTTCGACACGCTGAACGCCAAGGCCGGCGTGATGGCCGCGCAGGAGGCGGGCGCCGCGATCGGCCGCGACGTGCCGATCATGCTGTCGATGACGCTGACCGACCTGTCGGGCCGCAACCTGTCGGGCCATACGGTGGAGGCGTTCTGGCACGCCGTGCGCCATGCGAAGCCGGTGACGATCGGGCTCAATTGCTCGTTCGGCGCGCAGCAGCTTCGCCCGCATGTGAAGACGCTGAGCGAGATCTGCGACACGCTGATCATGGTCTATCCCAATGCGGGCTTGCCCAACGAACTGGGCGCCTATGACGAGGCGCCGGAGACGACCGCCGGGCTGGTCCGGGAATGGGCCGAGGCGGGGCAGGTCAACGTGCTGGGCGGCTGCTGCGGGTCGACGCCGGCGCATATCAAGGCGATCGCCGACGCGGTGCGCGGCCTTGCCCCGCGCACGATCCCGGCGCCGCCGGTGCGCACGCGCCTCGCCGGGCTCGAACCGTTCACCATGGCCGCCTAGCCGCGGCTTCGCTGTCGCCGGCCGTCCCCGCGCGGCCGAGTCGCGGGCATGCCCGGCACGCACGGAATATACTGGATATCATGGCCTCCCAACCGACCTCCTCCACCCAGTTCGTCAACATCGGTGAGCGGACCAACGTCACGGGCTCCGCGGCGTTCAAGAAGCTGATCATGGCCGGCGACTATGACGCGGCGGTCACGGTCGCGCTCAACCAGGTCGAGAACGGCGCGCAGATCATCGACGTCAACATGGACGAGGGCCTGCTTGACGCGGTCGAGGCGATGACCACCTTCCTGAAGCGGATCGCGGCCGAGCCCGACATCGCGCGCGTGCCGGTGATGATCGACAGCTCCAAGTGGGAGGTGATCGAGGCCGGGCTGAAATGCGTATCGGGCAAGCCGATCGTCAATTCGATCAGCATGAAGGAGGGCGAGGAGAAGTTCCTCGCCGAGGCCAGGAAGTGCATGGCCTATGGTGCCGCCGTCGTCGTCATGGCGTTTGACGAGGTCGGCCAGGCGGACACCGAGGATCGCAAGGTCGAGATCTGCCAGCGCGCCTACAAGCTGCTGACCGGCATCGGGTTTCCGCCGGAGGACATCATCTTCGATCCCAACGTGTTCGCGGTGGCGACGGGGATCGATGAGCACAACAATTACGGCGTCGATTTCATCAATGCGGTGAAGCGGATCAAGGCGAGCTGCCCGCACGTCCATTTCTCGGGCGGGTTGTCGAACCTCTCGTTCAGCTTCCGCGGCAACGAGCCGGTGCGCCGCGCGATGCATTCGGTGTTCCTCTACCATGCGATCCCCGCCGGGCTCGACATGGCGATCGTCAACGCCGGGCAGCTCGACGTCTATGACCAGATCGATCCCGAACTGCGCGAGGCGTGCGAGGATGTGATCCTCAACCGGCCGGCGCGCAGCGCGGACGAGACGCCGACCGACCGGCTGATCCGCATCGCCGAACGCTACAAGGGGCAGAAGGGCGCCGCCGCCGACGACACCGCCGCGCTCGAATGGCGGACGTGGCCGGTCGAGAAGCGGCTCGAACATGCGCTGGTCAAGGGGCTGGACGCCTTTGTCGTCGAGGACACCGAAGAGGCGCGGCAGCAGGCGGCCAAGCCGATCGAGGTGATCGAAGGCCCGCTGATGGACGGCATGAACGTCGTCGGCGACCTGTTCGGTTCGGGCAAGATGTTCCTGCCGCAGG
Organism: Sphingomonas sp. IC4-52; assembly: GCF_020707225.1. Lineage (NCBI taxonomy): Bacteria > Pseudomonadati > Pseudomonadota > Alphaproteobacteria > Sphingomonadales > Sphingomonadaceae > Sphingomonas > Sphingomonas sp. IC4-52. Next base: position 71,474 of record NZ_JAJFEU010000007.1, read on the forward strand.
TGGTGAAGTCCGCCCGCGTGATGAAAAAGGCGGTGGCGCACCTGCTGCCCTATATCGAGGCATCGAAGGAGCCGGGCGCCAAGGGCAAGGGCAAAATCGTGCTCGCGACGGTGAAGGGCGACGTCCACGATATCGGCAAGAACATCGTCGGCGTCGTGCTCCAGTGCAACGGCTTCGAGATCGTGGACCTCGGCGTGATGGTGCCCTGGACCCGGATCCTTGAGGCAGCGGTCGAACATGATGCCGACATGATCGGCCTCTCCGGCCTCATCACGCCCTCGCTCGACGAGATGGTGACGGTCGCAGAAGAGATGCAGCGCGCCGGCATGACGATGCCGCTGCTGATCGGCGGCGCGACGACGAGCCGCGTCCACACCGCGCTGAAGATCGACCCCGCCTACAAGGGCGCGGTGGTCCATGTGCTCGACGCGAGCCGCGCGGTCGGCGTGTGCACGCAATTGGTCTCCGACACGCAATCGACCGAGTTCGTTGCGAAGACGAAGGCCGAATATGACGAGGTGCGGGTCAAGCGCGCCAACGCCACCGGTTCGAACTTGGTGTCGTTGGAAAAGGCGCGCGAGAATGCGTTCGTGGCGGACATGGCGCTGAAGCCTGCCGCGCCGCTCGAGCCCGGCGTGCACCGGTTCGACGATTGGGATCTCGCGGACCTGCGCGAGGTGATCGACTGGACGCCCTTCTTCCGCTCCTGGGAGCTGGCGGGCAATTTTCCCGCCATCCTCGATGACGAGATCGTCGGCGAAAGCGCCCGCTCTCTCTACGCCGACGCGCAGGCGATGCTCGACACGATCATCGCGGAGAAGTGGCTCACCGCGCGCGGCGTCGTCGGGCTGTGGCCCTGCCACCGCCATGGCGATGACGTCTTCGTCCAGCACCGCCATTCGGACGATCACCGTACTCCCGATGGCGGCAGCGTGCCCGAGCATATCCGCGTCCCCGACCTCGATCGCCGGAACGAGGACAGCCGCCGGCTATGCTTCCTTCGGCAGCAGGTCGCGAAGCGCGAAGGGCGGGCCAACATGTGCCTTGCCGATTTCATCGATCCACACGGCGACTGGATGGGCGGCTTCGCCGTTGCCATCCACGGCATCGACCCGCATCTCGCGCGGTTCAAGGCCGATACCGACGACTATAACGACATCCTGCTGAAGGCGCTGGCCGATCGTTTTGCCGAGGCCTTTGCCGAGCGGCTGCACCAGCATGTGCGCACGACCTTGTGGGGCTATGCGCCCGACGAGCAGCTCACCAATGAGGCGCTGATCCGCGAGCAATATCGCGGCATCCGTCCGGCGCCGGGCTATCCCGCCTGCCCGGATCACACGCTGAAGCCCGAATTGTTCGCAATGCTGGCCGACGAGGCGGGCGATGTCGCGGGTATCACGCTGACCGAGAGCATGGCGATGCTGCCGACCGCGGCGGTCTCCGGCTTCTACTTCGGCCATCCCGATGCGGCCTATTTCGGTGTCGCGCAAATCGGGCAGGATCAGGTCGCGGACTATGCAGCGCGCCGGGAGCGGCCGAAGGACGAGGTCGAACGCTGGCTGCGGCCGAACCTCAGCTGAGTGCCGCTGCCCGTTCTTCCCAAGTTAGCGGACCGGGGGTGCGGTCAGGCTCGGCTGGCGCGAGGTTGGCTGGGCACGCATCAACCAGGGGCAATGACGCCGCCGCGCGGGCCGGATCCGCGGGTCACCGCAGGGCCAGCGCACCACCGGCCTGCGGCACGCCATCCAAGGTGATCGTTGGGGCGTCCGTTCCGTTTTTCCGAATTTCCAGCACGCGCCCGTTCGCCAGCCGGAGCGTGGCACGGTTCACAAGTGGCGCGGCAACCGCCCATTCCGGCTTCCCCGGCACCAGGGGGTAAAGCCCGAGGCTGCCCCAGACGTACCACGCCGTCATCGCGCCGGCGTCGTCATCCATGCCGTCCGCAAAGCCCTGCGGCGCGAGCGCGAAGCTGCGGCCGTGCCACGGCTGCGGGCGCTTGCCCTCGTTGGCATAAGGGTGATCGACCGGCTGGGTGAGGTAGCGGTGGACGATCGCGCTGGTCGCTGCGGGGCGGCCGAGCGCGGCGTAGAGCCAGGGGACGTGGATGTCCGGCTGGTTGGTCATGTTGTAGAGGCCGCGGGCGAAGAAGGTGTCGAGTTCGCTGAGGAAGCGGTCCCGGCCGAGCGTCTCCACCATCCAGTCGAGATCGAACACCGGCGCCCAGCGATATTGCCACAAGGTGCCCTGGTAGAGGCCGCGCGCCTTCACCACGTCCGCGTCGGCGCCGAGGGTCTCGAAAGTGGCGCGCCACATCGGGCGATACGCGAGCGCCTTGGCGCGGAAGCGGGCGGCGGTGGCGGCGTCGCCGAGATCGGCGGCGAGCTCCGCGATGGCCCAGTCGTCATAGGCGGCCTCGATCTGCTGATCGGGCGTGTCGCGCTGGAGCGTGTCGGACTCGCGCACCATGCCGGTGAGCGCGGCGCGGGCGTCGAAGCCGGTGATCCCGCGACGGCGGAAATCGAGCAGCGCGACGCCGGCATGCTCGGTGCGGACGGTGAGGAAGGGCTCGGTCTTCGTCGCCCAGCGCTGCTTGCCCTCGCCGTAGAGCGCGACGAGCGAGCGGGCGATGTCCGCGGCGCGGGCGGGATCGATGAGCGCGATGAGCGGGAGCTGGGTTCGGTAATTGTCCCACAGCGCCCAGCTGGCGTAGCGCGTCTCGCCCGGGGCGGAGCGGTGGATGCGCCCGTCGCTGCCGCGGTGGCGGCCGTCCGGATCCTGGATCGCGACCGGCGTCTGCATCACGCGGTAGAGCGAGGTGTAGAAGAGCGCGCGGCGTTCGCGCGGGGCGGAGACGTCGAGGCGGGAGAGCTCGTGCTGCCAGCGCGCGCGGGTGGCGGCGAGGACGGTGGCGAAGGGGCGGGCGCCGAGCTCGGTATCGCGCACCATTGCCGCGGCGGCGGGATCGACGGTGGAGAGGCCGGTGCGCACCTCCACCACCGCACCGCGCCTGAGGGTGAGCGGCAGGGTGGCGGCGGCGCCGGTAACGGTGGCGAGGGGGGCCGGCCGGCCGTCGATGGTGACGCGGCTGGCGCTGTGGATGGTGTAGGCGCCCTCGTCGCACACGGTGCCCGCGGTCATGCTCGCGCGAAGATCCGCGGTGATGGTGGCGGCGTGGCGGCGGGTATAGGCGTTGGCCGCGTCGAAGCGGAGGACGTAGCGGCCCGGCTTCGCGACGGTGAAGCGCAGCAGCCCGGCGCCGCGCGTCGCAGTCATCTCGGCGGTGATGCCGTTGGCGTAGGTGACGCGGTAGCGGCCGGCGGAGGCGCGCTCGCTTGCCTTGTCGAACGCGGCGAGCGGCGGGGCGCCCTCCGGGAGCAGCGAGACGAGCAGGTCCCCGCCGCCGCCGCCGCAGCCGACGCCGACCGCGCGGGTGTGCGAGAAGCCGCGCAGCTGGCGGGCGGCGAAGTCATAGCCTGCGTGATTCTTGGGATGCGTGTCCGGGCCCAGCTGCACCATGCCGTAGGGGGCGACGGCGGCGGGAGTGAGCTGGCCGAAATCGCCAAGCGTGCCGACGAAGGGATCGACGAGATCGACCGCCTTCTCCCGCGCGGCAGCCGGCGCCGCGGCGGCGAGGAGGGCGGTCGCGGCCCACAAAGCCGTGCAGACGCGGCGCCATCGCGCGCGGCAAACGAGCATTATCGGTATCACTTATGCGGCGCACGGAAGAAACTGGGCGGGAATGGCGCCATGGCGGGGCCGTTTGGATCGCGCAGTTCGTTGCGCTCGCCAGCGTCCGCGCTGAGCGGGATCTGCATGCCGTTGGTTTCCTCGAGCAGGCGGAAAAGCTTGGCGCTCATCCGTTCGGCAAGATCCTCGTGGCCCGGGCGGGCAAGGAGATTGTCGTTCTCGTGCGGGTCGGCGGCGAGGTCGTAGAGCTCGTCGAGATCCCAGATGCCGTGGAAGTGGATGTACTTGTAGCGATCCTCGCGCAGCGCGTGGACGGTGGGCGTCTGCGGGAAATTCCGTTCCCAGTAATATTCGTACATCAGCTCCTTGCGCCACGGCACGTCGGCCGTGCCGCCACTCGCCGGGGGGACGGTGACCAGCGGCAGCATGTTCGATCCCGCGAGCCCTTCGGGCGCCTCGAGCCCGGCGGCGGCGAGCATCGTTGGTGCGACATCGATGTTGGCGACGACCTGTTCGACGGTGCCGGCGCCGAACAGCGACGGGCAGCGCATCAGCATCGGCACGCGCATCGATTCCTCGTACGCGGCGCGCTTGTCGATCAGGCCATGCTCGCCGAACATGAAGCCATTGTCGCCCATGTAGAGGATCAGCGTATCATCGAGCTCGCCGCGCCGGTCGAGCAGATCCATGATCCGCGCGATGCCCTCGTCCACCGCGAGCAGCGTTTCCATGTAACGCTTGTAATAATCCCCGATGTCGAGCGTGCCGTGGTACGGATAGTCGACGCCGTGCCAGCTGTTGCGCTGGTTCTCAACCCACATCGGGCGGCCGGGAACGCCCGGCTTCATGTTCGCCGGATAGCGGAACGTTTCCTTGTCGTAGCGGCCCTTGTGGCGTTCCGCCGGGATGAATTCGGAATGCACCGCCTTGTGCGCGAGGTGCATCATCCACGGCTTCTTTCGATCGCGCTGGCCGATCCAGTCGAGCGCGTAGTCGGTCAGCTCGTCAGTGATATAGCCCTTCTGCGGGACATGCCGGCCGTTGACGTTGAGCCCGTCGGGGTGCGGCAGATAATAGCCCTGGCCCTTGAAGCTGACCCAGTGATCGAAGCCGGGCTGCGGCGAATCCGTCTCGATCCCCATGTGCCACTTGCCGATGAACGCGGTCTCATAACCCGCGGCCTGGAGATATTCGGGATAGTAAGTGAGGCCGGGCGGGATCGGGTGATTGTTGTCCACCACGCGATGCTGGTGCGCATAGAGGCCGGTGAAGATCGAGGCGCGGCTGGGCGAGCAGAGCGCGGTGGTGACGAAGGCGTTGCGGAAATGAATGCCCTCGCGCGCCAGGCGATCGAGCGTCGGCGTCTCGCCGAAATCCTGCGCCTTCATGAAGCCCATCGCGTCATAGCGATGATCGTCGGTGAGGATGACGAGGATGTTCTTGGGCTTCACGCCGGCCTTGCGGTGCAGCTTCAATTGCTTCGTCGCAGGCGCGGCGCCGGCGGCGAAGCTGTAGAGGCCGAAGGCGCCCCCGGTGCCGGCGAGAAGCACGCCGCGGCGGTCGATACCCTTGGTCATCAATGTTGGCCCACGTGGGAATAGGGATCGGTCTGCCCGGCGAGCCAGGGGTCGCGGGTCTCGGCGCGGATGGCGCGTAGCCGCTCGGCAAGCCGCGCCTTGATCGCGGCATAGGCGGGGTCGGCGGCGACGTTCACAAGCTCGTCGGGATCGCGGGTGAGATCGTACAGTTCCTCCGCCGGGCGCTGAAGGTACGCCGCCTGGCTGCGCTTGCCGAGCGGGATCGCGGGATCGGCGCTGATCGCCTTCCATGAGGGTGAGCCCGCCACGTCCCCGGCGATCGGGTACGGCAGCTGCCAGGCGAGGTTGAGGATGTAATTGTGGGTGCGCGTGCGGATGCTGCGCATCGGATAATATTGATTGATCTCGTGGAAATCGTGGCTGGCGACGATTGCGTCGCGCGCCGGATCGTCCGCCTTGCCGAGGACCGGCAGCAATGATGTGCCGGACAGCTTGTAGGTGGCGGGCGGGGCGACGCCGGCCCAGTCGAGCACGGTGGGGGCGATGTCCGTCCAGCTGACCATCGCGTCGTTCACCGCCGGGGCGCTGCCCGGCGCGTGGACGATGAGCGGCAGGTGGAGGCCGGCCTCATAGAGGTTGGTCTTGGCGCCGGGGAACGGACGGCCATTGTCGCTGAGGAAGATGACCAGGGTATCGTCGGCGCGGCCGGTGGCGGCGAGATCGTCGAGGATCATGCCGACGCCGGCGTCGAGGCGGCTCAGCGATTCATAATATTCGGCGATGTCCTGCCGCACCGCGGGGAGATCGGGCAGATGCGACGGGATCTGCACGCGGCGCGGATCGTAGCTTTCGGGCTTCACGCCCGGCCAGGCGCGATCGTTGCCGTAATCCACGGCGGCGCGGTGCGGATCGCTGTACGCGATGGTGACGAAGAACGGCCGTTCGTCAGTCGAGCGGATGAAGCTCGACGCGGCGATGGCGAGTTCGCGCACGTCGCGGATGCCGCCGCGCTCCGGCACCAGTTCCGCCTCATAAGGAAAGGCGCTGTCGGGCCCGACATGCTTCTTGCCGACGAGCGCGGTGGCATAGCCGGCACGGCGCAGCATTGACGGCAATGTTTCAATGCCCGGCAGCAGCGACTGGTGATGCACGTCGTGCTGCAGGCCGTACATGCCGTTCTGATGCGTATAGAGCCCGGTGTTGATCACCGCGCGGCTGGGGCTGCACGAGGAGACGGCGGCATAGCCGTGGCGGAACAGCGTGCCGCCCCGCGCCAGCCGGTCGAGCCGCGGAGTCTTCACCGCAACGCCATAGCAGCCAAGATCAAGGCCCTGATCGTCGGAGATCAGCAGGAGGACGTTGCGCTGCTTCTTCCCCGGCAGGACGGCGGCGTCAGCAAAGGCCGTGGCGGCGCTGGCGGCGGCAATTCCGGCCATGCCCTTCAATACGTTACGTCTGTCCATGGCACGGACGATAGCGTCTTCCATCATCCACGCGAAGGCGGGAAACAGCCGTCGGAAGTGCCGCGAAAAGAAAAAGGGCGGCGCTTCGTGTGAAGCGCCGCCCCGATTTTGGCAGTGGTCAGATCAGAATTCGAACGCCGCGCTGAAGCGGAACGAACGACCCAGGATCGGACGAGCGAGGATCACGCCCTGGCCCTGGCCACCGATGATGCGCGGGTTCTGTTCGGTCAGACCCAGTTCGTCGGTCAGGTTGTTGCCGGTCACCTGCAGACGGATGCGATCCGCCACCGTCACCGAGACACCGGCGTCGAGCTGATAGAAGCTCGGCAGGATCTGGTTGTTCTCCGGATCGGAGAAACGATCGCCGGTGTACTGCAGGGTAGCGAACAGCGACGGCCGCACGCTGCCGATCGGCAGTTCGTAGGCCGGGGTCACGCGCCACATCCACTTGGGCTGGCGCTGCACGCGATTGCCCGTGTTGTCGATGGTGCCGTTGCCCGTGAAGAAATCACGGTAAGTGCCATCAAGGAACGTGCCGGCTGCGGCCAGGCTGAAGCCCTGGAACGGACGAACCACGCCTTCAACCTCGACACCGGTCGCCTTCGCGCCGCCGTTGGAGCTGGTCGGCACGTCGTTGATGATCGTCGTGGTCGCCAGACCGTCGAAGCGGTTGTGGAAGACGGTGGCATAAAGGTTCGCGATGTCGGTCGAGACCTTCAGGCCGGCTTCGTAGGTATCGACTTCCGCCACAACGGCCAGGCCGGTGTTGTTGGCGATGTCAGCCGCGCTGGCTTCACGCAGGTTGTCGAACTGCGGGAAGCTGTTGCCGCGGCTGTAACGCGCGAACACGCCCACGTTGCGGCTGAAGTCGTAGTTGACGCCTGCCGTCCACGACCACGCATCGTCGCGATAGCGGATGTTGCGCAGCGGACCGAGCACGGTGACATTGTTGTCATACAGCGTGTTCGGGTTGCCATCGAGGTTGACGTTGCCGCCCTGCGCCGCCGAGCGCGGGGTGCTGAGCGTGCCGTCCACGATGTGGCGCTGCCAGCGAATGCCGCCATCGACGCGCAGTTCCGGCGTGATCTGCAGCTCGTCCACCGCATAGAAGGCCAGATCCTGGCCCTCGTACCAGCCGCGCACCTGGAAAGCCGGGCCGCTGGTGAAGCCGCGCAGCGTTGCCTGCTGCGGCGTGCCGGCCGCACTGGTAACCGTCAGGTCAAGCCGGCGCGCGTTCGGCTCTGCCGTCAGCAGCACCTGGTTGCCCAGCGCCCACTGATCGCGCGAGGTGTAGTTGGTGTAGTAGAAGCCACCGGTCAGCTTGTTGTTGCCGCTGGTCCACTCCAGCGCGGAGTCCGTCACAAAGGACGAGATCTTCTTGCGAACTTCCCAAATGCCCGCACGCAGCACCTGCGTGTTCGCGCCAGTCGCCAGCGCGCCGCTGCCATTGGCATAGACCAGCGAGGATACCGTCGCGCCAGCACCCGCCAGACGGGTCGCCATCACGGAAGCAGCCACTGGTGCTTCGGTCGGGACGAGGCCCAGCGTGTCGGCATTGCCGCCCATGTAGCTCACGCGCTCACGCACGCGCAGGCCGTCCAGCACCTCGTAATCGAAGGTGAAGCCGGTGTTGATGACCTTGGCGCCACGGCCGTCCTTCAGATCGACGGTGCGGCCGACGACGTTCTGCACAGCGCGGGTGTCCGGGCCGTTCAGCGTGCCGGTGCCGTGATCGAAGCCGGGATATTGGCTGGTGTTATCGCCATCCACGACCACCGGGATCGGCAGCAGCCACTGGCCGCGGTCGTTCAGGTAGCGGGCGTAGATTTCCACCGAGCCCTTGTCGCCGAAATCATGGTGGATGTTCGCGGTGATCTGACCACCCTGCTCCGCACGGTAGCGCGGGTCACGGATGCCGTTGCTCTGCGCGTAATAGCCGCCGATCATGAAGCCGGTGTCCGGGCCGATCGGGCCGGAGATCCAGGCGTCGCCGCGGATTTCGTCGAAATCGGTGTAGGACAGCTTGGCGAGGCCGTGGAACTCGCTGCCGCCGATGCGCGGCACGACGTTGACGGTCAGGCCCGGCTGGCCGTTGGAGAACAGCGAGCCCGTGCCACCACGCACAGCCTCAACGCGCTGCACCGTCTCGTCGAGGCGGATCAGCTGCGAGTTTTCAAGGAACGACAGCGTCGGCGGCGCGAAAATCGGCGTGCCGGCATATTGGAACGTCACGAACTGAGCGTCGCCGCCCGAGGGATAGCCGCGCACGAAGATGTTCGCGCCGTTCTGGCCGCCCGAGCTTTCCGCCATGACGCCCGGAACGGTGCGCAGCAGGTCCGCCGTGCTGTTCGGGGCCGCGCGCTCGATCGCGTCGTTGCCAAGCGTGGTGACGGCGAAGGATGCGTCCTGACGGCGCGTGCCGCCGCCGGCGGTGCCGACAACAACGATATCCTCGCCGTTCTGAGCGGACGTATCGACCAGACCGGTTTCCGGCTGCGCGCGCTGTGCGCTATCCGCGGACTGAGCGGCAGACGTGTCGGTCTGCGCGGCAACTGGCCCGGCGGCGAGCATGGCGCCGACGGCAGTGCCGATCATGAGACGGCCCATGAAGGTGGAAAGCATGATCTTTACCCTTTTGCTTCGGCCGCTCCTCCCGGTAGCGGCCTGATGCGCGCGAGATAGGAACGAGGCTTGTTCCCGTCGAGGCGTGCAAAAGGGGTGTTGCGCAATCCCGCATATAGTGCAGCCTTTCTGCAACAGTTCACGAGGAGGCAGTGGTGAAGGCAGGCTTGGTGATGACGGCGCTGATGCTGGCGGCGCCGGTGGCGGCGCAGACGGTGAACGTGCCGGCAATGACGCTGCCGCCATCGACGTTGCTGAGCGATGAGGCAAAGCGCGTAATCGTGCAGCAGCAGGCGATCCGCCCCCCCGACTTCGGCAACGACATTGCCGCGGCGCGCGCCTTTTGGGGGCGCTACAATGACGATCGTCTCGCGGAAATGCGGCGCCATTTCCGCACGGTTGAGCGTCGTGAGCGTATGGCCGGCGTGATGGTGGACGTGGTCACGCCGGCCAATGGCCCAGCCGCCCGCAATGCGGAACGCGTGCTGATCAACGTGCATGGCGGCGCCTTCATGTGGGGAAGCGGCAGCGGGGCGCTGGTCGAAGCGATCCCGATCGCGGCAACCATGGGCATTACCGTGGTGACCGTCGATTATCGCCTGGCGCCCGAGCACCGCTATCCCGCCGCTTCGCAGGATGTGGCTGCGGTTTATCGCGAATTGCTCAAGCGCTTTCGTCCGCAGAATATCGGCATCTATGGTTGCTCTGCGGGTGGGATCATCACCGCCCAGTCCGTCGCCTGGTTTCAGCGCAATGGCCTGCCGCGGCCGGGCGCCATTGGAACCTTTTGCGGTACCGGCAGCCCCTATGCCGGCGATAGCGCGTACCTTTCCGATCCGTTGACCGCGGGCAAGCCGATGCGGCAGGGCGCGCTGCCGGCCGACCTGCCCAGCGTCTACATGACGGGCGTGCCGGCGTCCGATCCGCTCGCCTATCCGCTTCGCTCGGACGAGGTGATGCGAGCATTTCCGCCGACGTTGCAGCTTGCCGGAAGCCGCGACTTCGCTGCCAGCGTCCTGACGTGGCAGCACCGTCGCCTGTCCGCGCTGGGGGTCAAAAGCGAACTCCAGATCTTCGATGGCCTCGGCCATGCCTTTTTCGTGTGGCCGGACATGCCAGAATCGTCAGAGGCTTTCCGGCTTGTTTCGGCCTTTTTCGATCGGCATCTGGGGACCGGGGCTGCGGCTCCGGCGAATAAGGGTAAGTAACGATGAAGCTTTGGCAATCGCTGGTTGGAACATCGCTGGCCGTATGCGCGCTGGTTGCGGAGCCGATCGGCGCGCAGCAATCGCCGGCGGCGCTCTACGGTGATTTGTTTAGCGCCGTGCAGACGGGGCGTCTTTTCCCGGACGGCAAGACGTTCGTCGATGCCGTGCCGAAGCGCGATCCGCAGGCGATCATGGCGGATTACCAGCGTGAGCGGCCGGCAACGCCGGAGGCGCTGCGCACTTTTGTTCTCGCGAACTTCTCTGTCCCAGGTGTCAATGATCGCGGCGCAACGGACCTCCGACGCCATATCCGCAATCTCTGGCCCATGCTGGTGCGCCAGCCGGACGATGCCGTGGCGGGGTCATCGTTGCTGCCGATGCCGCAGCCGTACGTGGTGCCGGGCGGCCGGTTCCGCGAGATGTATTACTGGGACAGCTATTTCACGATGCTGGGCCTTGAGGTGGATGGGCAGCAGCCGCTCGTCGAATCGATGCTCGCCAATTTCACCGACACGATCGAGCGGTACGGGCACATCCCGAACGGCATGCGCACCTATTATCTGGGCCGGTCACAACCGCCGTTCTATGCGCTGATGCTGGACGTCTCGAAGAACACCGACCCGGCGATCGCGGCCAAGCGGCTGGCGGCGTTGAAGAAAGAACATGCCTATTGGATGCAGGGCGCCGACTGCCTGGACGCGAGCGGCGCCTGCGGCCGAGTCGTGCGGATGCCGGACGGGACACTTCTGAACCGTTACTGGGATGATCGACCGCTGCCGCGCGATGAATCCTTCGCCGAGGACGTGATCACCGCCAAGGAAGACCCGAGCCGCCCGGCCGAAGAACTGTATCGCCACTTGCGCGCGGGCGCCGAAAGCGGCTGGGATTATAGCAGCCGCTGGCTGTCCGACCCGCAGCGGCTTGCCTCGATCCGGACCACGGACATTGTGCCGGTGGATCTCAACAGCCTGATGCTGATGATGGAGGAGGCGATTGCCAAGCGCAGCGCCGCTGCCGGCGACCAGGCGGGCGCAGCGTCGTTCACCGCGATGGCGAACAAGCGGCGCGCGGCGCTGAACCGCTACTTCTGGGTGGCCAAGGAAGGGCGCTACGCCGATTGGGATCGGATTACGCGCAAGCCGACACCGCGCGTGTCCGCCGCTATGCTCTATCCGCTCTTTGCCGGCGCAGCATCGCCGCAGCAGGCGGCCGCCGTGGCGAAGAGCGTGCGGCGTGACCTGCTGGCGAGTGGAGGGCTGCGCACCACGCCGATCCGTACCGGCCAGCAATGGGATTCCCCTAACGGCTGGGCGCCGCTGCAATGGGTAGCGATCGCTGGCCTGGAGCGTAGCGGGCAGCCCGAACTGGCCCGCGACATTGCGAAGCGGTGGCTGGACACGGTGTCGACCGCTTATGCCGAGACGGGCAAGATGCTGGAAAAGTATGACGTGGAGGAGCGCAAGCCCGGCGGCGGCGGAGAATATCCGACACAGGATGGCTTTGGCTGGACCAACGGCGTGACCAGCGCGATCATGGAACGGTATCCCGACCTGTAACGCGGGTTGCTGTTATAGCCCATCATGCCCGGGTCATTCCGGCGTGATGGGCATGACGGTTATGATCGTCGGACGGTCAGCAGCAGCGTCCCCCGCCGTTGCCGTAGCGCGCCTGTTGGCGATCGCGGAAGAATTCGGCGCGGGTCATTGGCCTAGCGCCCGGGTGCCGATCCGCCATGTGCCGGCAATAGGCATCATAGTCCGGCAAGCCGACCATCAGCCGGGCGGTTTCCGCTAGACGTCCGAAGATGCTCATCGCGCCACCTCAAGCGTGGGCGGGATCTCCCGCACGCTGGGGCGATCCAGCCGACGCGCGGCAAGGCACGTGCGCACCGTGTAGATCAGGATGGCTGCCACCACCGCCAGGAAGATGGCGCATAGGGCGGCATCGATCCGATCGTTGAAGACGATACGGCTCATCTCCGCCATGGAGGCGGCGGGCTTCAGCACCTCGCCGCGCGCGATCGCGCTGGAGAAGACCTCGGCATGGGCGAGGAAGCCGATCTTCGGATCGGGATGGAAAAGCTTCATCAGGCCAGCGGTGCCGGTGCACAGAACCAGCCAGCCCGCCGGGATGATCGTGACCCAGGCGAAACGCTCCCGCTTCATGCGCATCAGCACCACGGTTGCGAGCATCAGCGCCACGGCCGCCAGCATCTGGTTGGAAATGCCGAACAGCGGCCACAGCGTGTTTACGCCCCCGAGCGGATCGGTGACCCCCTGGTAGAGGAAGAACCCCCACGCGCCGACGCATAGCATGGTGGCAATCAGGCCCGGAACGAAGCTGGAGGTGTCCTTGAACCGGGGAGCGGCGAGGCCCAGCAGATCCTGAAGCATGAAACGGCCAGAGCGGGTGCCCGCGTCCACCGCCGTCAGGATGAACAGTGCCTCGAACAGGATCGCGAAATGGTACCAGAAGGCCTTCATGCCAGGGCCGCCCAGCACGTTGCTGAAGATTTCCGCCATCGCCACCGCCAGGGTTGGCGCGCCGCCGGCGCGGCTGACGATCGTCGCCTCGCCCACTTCGCGCGCGGTGGTGGCCAAAGTCTCGGGGGACACGGGGAAACCCATGGCCGTGACGGCGGCAGCGGCTGTCACGGGATCGCCGCCGGTGATCGCGGTGGGTGCGTTCATGGCGAAATAGATGCCAGGATCGAGGATCGATGCCGCGATCAGCGCCATGATCGCAACGGCGCTTTCCATCAGCATCGCCCCGTAACCGATGAACGGCGCATCGCTCTCGCTGGCGATCAGTTTGGGCGTGGTGCCGCTGGAGATCAGGGCGTGGAACCCTGACACGGCGCCGCACGCGATGGTGATGAACAGGAACGGGAACAGCGGCCCGGCCCACACAGGTCCGGTGCCAGTGAAGGCAAACTCTGTCAGGGCCGGCATCTTCAGCGGCGGAGCCAGCACGACGATGCCGATCGCCAGCGCCGCAATCGCCCCGATCTTGAGGAAGGTCGACAGATAGTCGCGTGGCGCCAGCAGCAGCCAGACCGGCAGCAGCGACGCGATGGCGCCATAAGCGATCAGGCCGAAGCAAAGCTGTACCGGCGTCAGCGTGAAGATCGGCCCCCAGACCGGGCTTTCCGCCACCGACTGGCCAAAGATGATCGCAGCGATCAGGCCGATAAAGCCGATGATCGACACCTCGCCGATCGCACCGGGACGGATCCAGCGAGTGTAGGCGCCCATCACCGTCGCCAGCGGGACGGTGGCGATGACAGTGAACAGCCCCCAGGGGCTTTCCGCAAGCGCACGCACCACGATCAAGGCGAGCACCGCCAGGATGATCACCATGATCATGAAGGCGCCGATCAGCGCGATTGTGCCCGGGATCGCGCCCATTTCCATGCGGACGAGCTCGCCCAGCGACTTGCCATCGCGACGCATGGAAATGAACAGGATCATGAAGTCCTGCACCGCGCCGGCGAGCACCACGCCTGCCAGAATCCACAGCGTTCCCGGCAGATAGCCCATCTGCGCCGCGAGCACTGGTCCCACCAGCGGGCCAGCACCGGCAATCGCCGCAAAGTGATGACCGAACAGGACGCGCCGGTCGGTCGCGACATAGTCCAGGCCATCAGCGCGGCGAACCGCCGGCGTTGGGCGGGACGGGTTGATACCGACCACCGCGCGCGCAATGAACAGGGCATAATAACGATAGGCCACAAGATAGACCGACACGGCTGCTGCCACGATCCACAGGGCGTTGACCGGCTCGCCGTGCACGGTCGCGACCACGCCCAGGCTTCCCGCGCCGACCATCGCCAGCGCAATCCATGGAAGATGCCGCGTCATCAACAATCCCCTCCGCGCGTCGCCTTGTTGACCCGCCCGTAGTGCATGGCACGGCCGGCGACCAGCGCCAGGGGCACCGGCAGCGCAATCATCCCCGTTGCGGAACCCTCGCGTGGGTTCCGGCGATTGGGGGCAGTAACGGAACCGCGCGGGAGACGCAGCATGGCGGAAGCCACCTGGGGCGATGCACTCGACCCCTCGATCGACTGGAAGATGAGCGCTTCGCTCGAAGACGTGACCCGCGCAGGCGAAGCGGTTCCCGAGGTGACAAACCTGGAGGCGGCCGTGCGCGCCTGGCAGGATCTGGACGATGCGATGAAGGGCGACGCGGTACTGACCCTTGAACGGCCCGTGCACCTGGACGGCGCCATGCCCCTCGACAGGTTCGTCGGCGAAGCTATCGGCGATCTCGCACAACGCCTGCCGGCCTGAGCCGCCGGCCACGCACCAAAGCAGAAGGAAGTAACTGATGGCAGACGGCCAATTGGAAATCGACACCAGTTCCGTCCTCGACAACATCGATGCCGAGCTCGTGGAGTTCACGGGCGAGGTCGACGGGGACGATTACGAATTTGCGGTTCAGTATGATCTGCTGGAGGCGTTGAGCGGCGATCGTCCAGATGGAGACGCAGTGGACATGTTCAACCGCTTCATTGACCAAGTGACCGAGGCGGCGCTGTCGGCGCTCGGCCGCAATTCCGACGCGAACCCGATCGTGGTGAGCGAATCGGATCTGGAATAGCCCCGCCGCCGGGTTGCGCGATGCCCCTACGCACGTAAGACCTTCCTTCATGAAGCGAAGGGTTCATCGCGCTATCGGCAAAGGAACGCTCCGGCGCCCCGGCTACGGGATTGCCGAGCAGGGTTCGTCGCGATGAGGAGTGACATACGTCCTCCGCGCGGCGGGTTCACTGGGCCCGTCAAGCGGTCGATCACCATCGCCGGGCACCCGACCTCGATCAGCCTGGAACCATTGTTCTGGAAGGCATTGGAGCAGGCGGCGGTTGTGCACCAACTCCCGCTGTCTGCTCTGGTCGCCGAAATAGACGCCGTGCGCATCGTCGTGCCCGATCCTCCCAATCTCGCCAGTGCCCTGCGAACCTGGCTGCTCGACGACAGCATTCGGCGGTTAGATGATAATCAATCGCAACAAGATTGACATGACGGCAGTTCGCGGGCCATCGGGCGTTCAAGCCCGTTAGCAGCGCTGGCACCGGTCGCAGGTGCCCGGCATTGCTCGTTCGTTCCGGCGTGCGTGCCGCCTTCCGGAGGGCCGGGCGAGTCGGCGGCCGCGGGCGAGACGGGCGCCATCACCTTGTCGGAAGAGCCGTTCATGCTGATCGCAATCCCGGATGTTCTCGATGCCGATGAGCTCGGCCAAGTGCGCCGGATCATCGACGCCGCTGAATGGGTCGACGGCAATGTCACTTCCGGCCACCAATCGGCCCTTGCCAAGCGCAACGAGCAACTGCCGGAAGAAGGAGGCGCTGCCCGTGAAGCCGGGAGGATCGTGCTGGACGCGCTCGGCCGGTCGCCACTCTTTTTCGCGGCGACGTTGCCGTTGAAGGTGTTTCCGCCCTTGTTCAACCGGTACGGCGAGGGCCAGACATTCGGCACGCATGTCGATAATGCCATCCGCATCCAGCGTGGCACCGATTTTCGCATCCGCTCGGACATTTCCTGCACGCTCTTCCTGGCGGATCCCGCCAGCTATGACGGCGGCGAGCTGGTAATCGAGGATCTGTTCGGGGAGCAGCAGGTGAAGCTGCCGGCGGGACATGCAGTAGTGTACCCCTCCTCCAGCCTGCATCGCGTGACGCCGGTCACGCGCGGCACGCGTGTGGCTTCCTTCTTCTGGCTGCAATCCATGGTGCGCGCCGACGCCGATCGCCGCATCCTCTTTGAACTTGACCGCAGCATTCAGTCGGTTGCCGCGGAGCGGGGGCAGGGCGATCCCGCCGTGATTCAGCTGACCGGCGTTTATCACAATCTCCTGCGGCGCTGGGCCGACGCCTGAGCTGAGGTGCGTCTCTTCCTGACATTTCCTTGGGCGCACTTTCGCGCTAGCGCGTTCCTGTCGATCCGTTCAGGAAACCGACAGCGAAACGAGTTACGCACGGGCCCGGGGGCATGCCGCCCGGTGCGCGTTAGAGAAAGAAGGAAGCCGCGATGTCGCAGACGGAAACGTTGATCGAGACGCCGGAGGCGCGCGGCCCGCAACGCGCCGATCGACGCGCCTTCTTTGCCACCGCATTCGGGGCGGCGGCGGTTGGTGCGGGCGCCCTGGCGCTGACGACACAGCCGGCTGCGGCACAGACGATCGCCAGCGAAGTCGACGTGCTGAACTTCGTCCTGAACATCGAATATCTGCAGGCGAACTTCTTTGCGGTTGCGACCGGTGGAGCCGCTCTGGCAACGGCAGACATTTCGGGCAGCGGGACAGCAGGTACGGCCAGTGGCGCACGCGCCGTTTCCTTCACCGATGCGGTGTTCGGCTCTATCGCCAAGGAGATGGCGGCCGACGCGCTTGCCCATGTCCGGTTCCTGCGATCCTCGTTGACCACCGCTTACGCCGTCGCGCAGCCAGCGATCGATCTGGGATCGACACCCACCAGCGCGTTCAGCGGCTTGGCGCGTGCGGCCGGGCTGGTCGGTGCAGGGCAAGCGTTCGATCCGTATGCGAGCGAGGAGAATTTCCTGCTCGCGGCGTTCATGGTAAAGGATGTGAGCGTCACGGCCTATGGCGGCATCATGGGCCTGATCACGACCCGCGCCTATCAAGAAGCGGTCGGTGGCATGCTCGCCGTGGAGGCGCATCATGCCGCCGCGATCCGTGGCCTGTTGTACCGCCGGGGCTTGAGCACCCCGTCATTGATCGATGCCAGCGAGGCAATCTCCAACGCGCGCGACACGCTGGACGGCGCCGCTGCCGACCTGGATCAGGGCGTACGGCCGAGTGCCTCGGCCTCCGGCGCGGCGATTGCCAATGTCGCGCCGTTGAACGCCAACGGCCTGGCAATCAGCCGTACGCCGCAGCAGGTGCTCAACGTCCTTTATCTGAACAGTGGCACGGCGACGAGCGGCGGCTTCTTCACCGCTGGGGTGAACGGCACGATCAAGTCAACCGCGACGAGCTGAGGCGACCGCGCTTCGCCCGCTTCCTTAGTTTCCAGGACCATTCGCCATGACCGATCACGACAACCTTCCCCAGCCGCTCGAAGCCACCAGCCGGCACGCCGAGCGTCGCCGCTTTCTTCAGCTCGCCGGTGGCGCCTCGATCGCCGCTGGAGGGCTCGCACTGCTCTCCGCCTGCGGAGGCGATGACGACGACGATTCCGGGCCGTCCCCAACACCGTCCCCTACTCCGACGCCTACGCCCACCTCGACGACGAATGCCGACCGCGCGGCTGTGAACTTCGCGCTGCAGCTGGAATATCTCCAGGCACAATATTTCGCCTACGCAACGACGGGCGCGGGCGTGTCGGCCGACCTGCTGACCGGTACCGGCACCCCCGGTGGTGTGACCGGCGGCGCGCCCGTAACCTTCAGCGACCCGTTCGTTGCCGCCTGCGCGCGTGAGATCGCTGCTGAGTCACAGCGGCGCATCGCTTATCTGCGCGGTATCATCACTGCCGAAGCAGTGGCGCAGCCGGCGATCAACATCTCGGGCGCCGCGGACGGCCCGTTCTCCGCGGCGCTGAAGGAGACGTTCAATCCCTACTCGGGCGACGGCAACTTCCTGCTGGGTGCGTTCTTCCTGCAGGACGTGATCGTCACCGCGTACAAGGGGCTGCAGCCGCTGATCAATATCGGCAATACCCGCACCGGCTTCTTTGGTCTCCTTGGCGCGCAAAGCTATCATGCGGGGCTGATCCGCACTACGCTCTACAGCGACCCCGCGCTTCGCACGCTGGCTGGTCGGTTCAGCGATGCTCGGGACTCGCTGGATGGCAGCAGCGATCTGGATCAGGGCGTTTCCATTGATGGCGCTGCGAACATCACCCCCGCCGATGGGAACGGCATCGCCTTCAGCCGCACCAATCCCGCCGTGCTGAACGTGTTGTACGTGAACAAGGCGTCCGTCTCGTCGGGAGGGTTCTTCCCGGCGGGCCTCAACGGCGACCTCAAGACCAGCGCGGCCAATTGATCCGCTTTCCCGGGCGCGGCGTCGGTCGCGCCCGGCTTTACCGCGTCCGTGAAGGCGCGTAGAACGGCCATATCCCCGGGGGACCGCTGACGGCGGTTGAGAGGGGGGCACGAGCCCCCGACCCGCTGAACCTGATCCGGTTGACACCGGCGGAGGGAGGGAGCGGCGCGCCACCACCGGCAATCCGTCTTTCGCTCTTCGGCTATTGGAGAGTGAGACATGGCCGACGTAGATTCCCCCATCGAAGCAGCGCGCGGCGCCATTGGCGTCACCACCGGCCCGATCCGCGGCTCGCGCAAGATCCATGTCGGTCCGCTCAAGGTCGCGATGCGCGCGATCGATCTGGAGCCGGGCTGCGGCGAGCCCCCGCTCAATGTCTACGACACGTCGGGGCCGTACAGCGACCCGAACGTCCGCATCGACATCAACGCCGGCCTTGCGCCGCTGCGCCGCGACTGGATCATGGGTCGCGGCGATGTCGAGGCGTACGACGCGCGCGAGATCCGCCCGGAGGACAACGGCCAGCTCGGCCCCGATCGCTCCGGCGGCGTCCAGCCCTTCCCCAATGTCGTGAAGCGTCCGCTGCGCGCGAAACCCGGCGCCAACGTCAGCCAGATGCACTACGCCCGCCGCGGCATCATCACGCCCGAGATGGAATATGTCGCCACGCGCGAGAACCTCGGCCGCGAGATGCTGCGCGAATACGTTCGCGACGGCGAGAGCTTCGGCGCGGCGATCCCCGATTACGTAACGCCCGAGTTCGTCCGCGACGAGATCGCCCGCGGCCGCGCGATCATCCCCAACAACATCAACCACCCCGAATCCGAGCCGATGGCGATCGGCCGCAACTTCCTGGTCAAGATCAACGCCAACATCGGCAATTCCGCCGTCGCATCGAACGTCGCGACTGAGGTGGACAAGCTCGTCTGGGCGATCCGCTGGGGCGCGGACACGGTGATGGACCTCAGCACCGGCCGCAACATCCACGACACGCGCGAATGGATCATCCGCAACTCGCCCGTGCCGATCGGCACCGTGCCGATCTACCAGGCGCTGGAGAAGGTCGGCGGCATCGCCGAGGACCTGACGTGGGAGATCTTCCGCGACACGCTGATCGAGCAGGCCGAACAGGGCGTCGACTATTTCACCATCCACGCCGGCGTGCGCCTCCCGTATGTGCCGCTCACCGCCAAGCGCGTCACCGGCATCGTCAGCCGCGGCGGCTCCATCATGGCGAAATGGTGCCTCGCGCACCACAAGGAGAGCTTCCTCTACGAGCGGTTCGACGAGATCACCGAGATCATGAAGGCCTATGACATCGCCTATTCACTCGGCGACGGCCTCCGCCCCGGATCAATCGCCGACGCCAATGACGAGGCGCAGTTTGCCGAGCTCTACACGCTGGGCGAGTTGACCAAGCGCGCCTGGGCGCAGGACGTTCAGGTGATGATCGAGGGCCCCGGCCACGTGCCGATGCACAAGATCAAGGAAAATATGGACAAGCAGCTGGAGGCGTGCGGCGAGGCGCCCTTCTATACGCTCGGGCCGCTCACGACCGACATCGCGCCCGGCTACGACCATATCACCAGCGGCATCGGTGCGGCGATGATCGGTTGGTACGGCACCGCGATGCTCTGCTACGTCACGCCCAAGGAGCATCTCGGCCTCCCCGATCGTGACGACGTGAAGTACGGCGTCGTCACCTACAAGCTCGCCGCCCACGCCGCCGATCTGGCCAAGGGGCATCCGGCGGCCAAGATGCGCGACGACGCCCTGAGCCGTGCCCGCTTCGAATTCCGCTGGCGCGATCAGTTCAACCTCAGCCTCGATCCCGACACCGCGGAAAAGTACCACGATCAGACACTGCCGGCGGAAGGCGCCAAGACCGCGCATTTCTGCTCGATGTGCGGCCCCAAGTTCTGCTCGATGAAGATCACGCAGGAAGTGCGCGACTTCGCTCGGCTGCAGAACCAGGGCAGCGAAGGCTTCCTCGCCACCCAAGAGGCGGAGGCCGGCATGGCCAAGATGAGCAACGTCTATGAGGAAACCGGCCGCGAACTCTATATGGGCGCCGGCGACCGCGAGCATGACTAGGCCGGCCGCACACCGCTGAACCTCACGTACCCGCGGCCCACCAGCCGCGGGTACAATCGTTTTGGGGGTCACGCCCGGCGGATGCCCCGCTAGCCTTGGCGGCAAGATCAGGTTGGATGGCGTTAGGTTTGATGGCCCCGGAGTTGAGGCGCTGACGGAAAAAGGAGAGGCTTCGCCTGCTCCTCGTCTGGCACGACGCCAAATCCATGGCGCGGCATTTCGACCTGTCGGTGCATACGATCAACGAACGGCTGCGCGACGCGCGCCGCAAGCTCGCCGTCTCAAGCAGCAAGGAAGCAGCGCGGCTGCTACGCCAGGCGGAGGGCGACACGTCGCGCCAGCGCGCAAGCCCCGCCGGATCCACCTCTCGCACCGGGCCTGCCGCAATCTGCCGTGCTGTGCAAAGGTCGCGGCGATGCCATCCTGCCGGCCATCATACCATTACGCGATCAGTGCAGCCTTTCCGCATATCCCTGCTACATCCGCCACATGCCTCCCGAATCCACGCTCGAGCATCTCGCTGACACGCCCGCCACGCCGGACCAGACCGCGCCCGAGGGCATCTCACACCCACCCTATGCCTTCATCGCGCTGGCCGCCCTCGCGGGAGCGGTGCTGATCGTCACGCTGCTCGGCGGGACGATCGCGCGCGGCACGCAATTCGATTTCGACCATGCGATCATGCTCGCGCTGCGTACGTCCGGCGACGCCGCGACGCCGATTGGCCCGTCATGGCTGCAAGGGGCCATGATTGACATCACTGCGCTGGGCGGCGGCACGGTGCTGACGCTGATCGTCGCGCTCACCGTTGGCTTCCTCGTCGCCTGCCGCCATTTCCTTACCGCCGCGCTCGTTTTGGGCGGCACGGTGTCGGGCTCGCTCGCGATCTCGTTGGGCAAGGAACTGGTCGGGCGGGATCGGCCAGCGCTGGTCGATCACCTGGTAGAGGTCGCCTCCGCCAGCTTCCCAAGCGGCCATGCCGGTAACAGTGCGATCGTCTATTTCACCATCGCGCTGATGGTGATGCAGATCGTGCCGCGCGCCGCCGCTCGCTGGTTCATCTTTGCTGCAGCGATCGCGCTGGTCGGGTCGGTCGGGTTCAGCCGCGTCTATCTGGGCGTGCACTGGCCAAGCGACGTGCTGGCCGGGTGGAGCGCGGGCGCGCTTTGGGCGCTCGCCTGGTGGGCGCTCGGCTCCTGGCTGCGGCTGCGGAAGGTTCACCGCTAAGAGCCTGTCCTACAAGCATGGCTTCATGTCATGGCACCTGCATCGAACATAAGGAGAACAAAAATGCAGATGCTGGTGGAGCGTGGGATCGACGGTTCGGGCCGTATTCTGCCGCAAGGCGCCCGCAAGCAGGGGCGCAGTGTCACGGTGAACATCGCCGAATCGCCGCTGTCATGGCTTGGCGCTCGCGGACTGCTCGACGCTCGGCAGATTGCCGCCGGTGAGCGATTGCGTGCCGATTATGAACGGGCGGCAATGGCACCCGCGGTGACGATGCGATGGTCCGTTCGGGTTGATGGCGGCGCGGGGCAGGGATTGGATCCGACGAGTGCTCACCTGGCCGCGAAGCGTCGCTTCGATGCCGCCGTGGCGGCGGTCGGACGCGGCCTCAGCGACGTGCTGTGGCGGGTGGTATGTGCGGGCGAAGGGCTCCCGGTCGCGGAAAAGTCGCTGGGCTGGCCCGCGCGGTCCGGCCGACTGGTGTTGACCATGGCGCTCGACCGATTGGCGGATCATTACCGGCTCGATTGATCCGCGCGTTCCGAGGCGGCTAGGGCGGTGACTTGGGACAAGGCTTGCGGCATCGGTACGGGGCGCAGATAAGCCGCAGCCATGCGCTTCGACATCACCAAATGCCATGGCTCCGGAAATGATTTCGCTCTGATCGACGCCCGCGACATCGGGTTGTCGGACGGTGAGTGGGCGCAGGTCGCGCGCGCCCTTGCGGATCGTGCCGGGCCGGTCGGGGGCGACGGCATCCTTCTGCTGACGCAAGGGGATGATCGTGCAGCCTTTGGCATGCGGATTTTCAATGCGGATGGATCGGAGCCGGAAACGTGCCTCAACGGCTTGCGCTGCGTGGCTCGGGCGGGGCTGGAGGCGACTGGCCGGCGTGAGGCATTCGTGCGGCTGAAGACGAGCGAGGCCGAGGTTGCGCGTGACGATGATCTGGCCCCGGGCGTCTACACGGTTCGTGAAACGGCAGGGCCAGCGACGCTGGGCGTGCGCGATTGGCCACTCGAGGGTGAGGGCGACCAGATCCGCGAAGCAGTGATCGAGCGGCTCTCGCCAAGCCTGCGCTTTACCGCGGTCGCCTTGCCCAATCCTCATCTGATCGCCTTTGTCGATCGCGTGGACGAGGCCGAGCTGATCCGCATCGGCGAAATCTGCGAGGCTGCCCCCGCTTGGCTCCCAAATCGTG
Organism: Sphingomonas sp. IC4-52; assembly: GCF_020707225.1. Lineage (NCBI taxonomy): Bacteria > Pseudomonadati > Pseudomonadota > Alphaproteobacteria > Sphingomonadales > Sphingomonadaceae > Sphingomonas > Sphingomonas sp. IC4-52. Next base: position 94,521 of record NZ_JAJFEU010000007.1, read on the forward strand.
CCAATGTGTCGTTCGTTGAGGTTCGCGATGGCGCAGAGCTTTACGTTCGTACCTTCGAGCGCGGGGTCGGCCTGACTAATGCCTGCGGCAGCGCGATGGGGGCAGCCACCTTTGTGGCGGGGCTGACGGGGCGCTTGCCGTTCAATCAGATCGTAACGGTGCGCAATCGCGGCGGCCTGGTGCGCGCCGCCGCCAGCGAAGCGGGCATGGTGACGCTAAGCGGCAATGCGACGGTTGAGTGGACCGGCGAAATCTCGGTCGATCTGGCCGAGGGGAAGGCAAGCGGTCTGCTGATAACGCGCCGGCATGAGGACGAAATCGCCGCCTGGGCGACAATCTAGCTAGTCGCTACACCCGAGCGCCGCTTCGTGCCCCGCCGGCGCCTAGCGCCCGGCGCCCCGGCGCCCGGCGCCCAGCGCGCGGGCCAAGCGCCCAGCGCCCGGTCGCGCTCCGCATGTTCCGCGGAGCGCGACAAGGCTCAAGCGGCGCTATGCACCGTCAGGTTCAAGCGCCGGCTGCCTTCAGCGCCTGCTCCACCTGCGGCCAGCTTGCCGCATCGAGCTTCTCGCCGTTCAGGATAAAGGTCGGCGTGCCCGTCACTTCCTTGTCGCGCATGGCGACTTCGGAAACCTTGGCGAGGTCCTCGATGCGCTTGCTGTCAGACAGGCACTGACGCGCCTGCGTCTCGGTCAAGCCGCGCTGCTTCACCCAATCGACATAGCCGAGATGCTCCACCCACGCGGTTGCCTGCTGGGCGGGGCTCATGCCTTGCAGCCGCTGCTGGAAGTCGGCCGGCACGCTTTCGAGCTTTTGGAGAAACTGGTCCTGCTCGACGAACATCTGCTCCAGGATCTGGAAGAACGGCGTCTCGCCAGCGCACTGGCCGAGGATGGCAACGCCAAGGTCGGGCGCGTGAACCAGGAAGTCGCGGAATTCGTAACTGACCTTGCCGGTCTTGATGTAATTGTCCTCGAGGGGGCGCGTACCGGTGCGGCCGAAGTTGCCGCAGGTCGGGCAGGTGCGCGAACCATATTCGACCAGCTTCAGCGGCGCGTTGGGATTGCCCATCACGAAGCCGCCGTCTGCCGTCTTGGAAACGACCTGCGTCCAATCCTGGCCCGCGGGTGCCGGTGCTGCCGCAATGGAGTTCGGCGCAGCGGCATTGGTGTTGCCGCTCTCTCCGCACGCGGCCAGCATCGCGAGCGCGCAAGCCAGGAGAGGGGTGGACGCGGCAAAACGCAGTTTCATGCTATCACTCCGTATCAATCACTTGGCGCCGGCGGCGCGCAGCATCGGTTCAAGCTCCGCCCAACCGGTGTTCTGGATCAGCTTGCCGTTCAGTTCAAAGGCGGGCGTGCCGCTGATCTTGCCCTGAATCGACTGTGCCACCTGCAGTGTTTTCGCGACATTCGACTCGTTGGCGAAACAGGCGGCGATCGCACCGTCAGTCATGCCCGCCGCCTTCGCGATGGCAGTCAGCCCTGCACCGTCGGCCAGCGCGCGCATGATCTGGGTCTGCGACTTGCCGGCATTGGCTTGCCCCGATGCCTGATCATAAGTCGCGGCCTGCTTCAGCCACGCCTCCTGCCGGGTGAACAGCAGGTCATGGATCTTGGGAAACAGCGCGGGGCCGGAGCAGCGCGCCAGCGTAGCCGCCACCAGATCGTAGCGATCGTGGATCGAGCTGCGCACCTCGAGGCTGGTGGAGCCCGACGCGATCATCTTGCCCTTCAGGACAGCGGCGGAATCGCGGGAAAAGTGGCCGCAATGAGGGCAGGTATAGCTGACATATTCGATCAACTTCACCTTCGCTTTGGGATTTCCAATGACATAGCTGCCGGAGGGCGCGACAGCCGCAGTCGCCGTCCACGGCTTCTGGGTCGCGGCGGTCAGCGGCGCGGCAAGGGCGATAGCGGCGAACGCGAATAGCTTTTTCATTTGACGATGGGCAGTCCGCTGGAGGCGCCAACGCTGGCGGCGAGCGCCTCCAGCACGGCCTTGAGTTCGGGATCTTCGATGGTCTTGAGGCTGTGGCCCAGTTCGACCGGGACCGGGCGAGGCTCCGGTACCGGGCGCGGCTTGGGCCGGGGCGCCAGATCGCCCTGGCGAATGGCCACCTTGGCGACAGCGGGATAGCCGAAGAACAGGTTCACCCGGTCCATGATTTCCGGCACGACATGCTGGATCATCACCGCATGGGCACTTCGCACCATCAGGGTCAGTGTGCCGTCCTGTTTCTTGCCGATCGGGAACTTGATCGATTCGGGTGCGGTGGCGGCGGCCAGCTTTTCGCCGACGATTTCGGGCCAGCGGGTCACGATGGACGATTGCACGAAGCCGAAACGACGAAATGCCGCGCCGCCCACAGAGGGCAACAGTTCGGACACCGGGCGCGAACGGTTCGACCGCGCGGGTTCCGGTTGTGATTGGGACGCTCGCACCCGCTTGCTCATCTGGCGCCCCATGCCATAGCCGGGCCGTGGACGCCAAGCGCTCGATCGCCGACAAGCTGCTCGATTGGTATGATCGGCATGCCCGAACCCTGCCGTGGCGCGCGCCGCCTGGTGCGCGCGCGGATCCCTATCGCGTCTGGTTGTCGGAAGTGATGCTTCAGCAGACGACGGTCGCAACGGTGCAACCGCGCTTCGAGGCATGGGTCGCGCGCTGGCCGGACATCGCCAGCCTGGCGGCGGCGGATGAGGCGGAGGTAATGGCCGCTTGGGCAGGCCTGGGCTATTATGCGCGTGCCCGCAATCTCGTGCGGGCGGCAAAGGTGATCGCTGCCGATCATGGTGGGCGCTTGCCGGAGACGGAAGCCGCGCTGCGTGCCCTGCCGGGGCTGGGTGACTATACCGCGGCGGCAGTGGCGGCGATCGCTTTCGGTCAGCGCGCCGTTGTCATCGATGCCAATGTCGAACGGGTGGTGTCGCGCTTGTTCTGCGCTGCCGGGAAGCCGGCGGTACGCGCCGCGGCGGAGCAGGTGACGCCCGATCAGCGCGCCGGTGATCTTGCGCAGGCGATGATGGACCTGGGATCGACCATTTGTTCGCCGAGAAGGCCCAAGTGCCTGCTGTGCCCGCTCGCTGATGATTGCGCTGCCCATCGCGCTGGCATGGAAGAAGCGTTCCCGGTCAAACCGGCGAAGAAAGCGCGGCCAGCGCGTTTCGGCACGATCTTCTGGCTGGAGCGCGAGATGGGCGCGGCTGACAGCGCAAACCGACGCGAGCTTCTGCTGGTCCGTCGCCCGTCCAAAGGGTTGTTGGGCGGGATGCGGGCATTGCCGACCGGGCCGTGGGAGCTCTCGGCGCCCGGTCTCGCCGAAGCGCCAGCGCCTGCCGACTGGGTGATGTTGAACCGTGCCGTCAGCCATGGTTTCACGCACTTCACCCTCGAACTCGCGCTTGCCGTGGGGCGCTGGGACGCGCATTCCACGCATGCCGAGGGCGAATGGTGGCCGGTCGATGATCTTGCGTCAGCGGGGTTGCCGACCGTCTTTGCAAAGGCCGCAGAGGCGATAGGGAGGACGCGATGAGGGCGCATTGGCTTGGCGGCACGGCCGCGTTCCTGGCATTCGCTGCCACGGTCGGCGACGCGCGGCAGGCCCGCCCGGCGGTGCAGCCCGCGCCGGCCGCGGCCAGCGCGACGCCTGCCCGCAATGCGCTGCTGCCTGCAACCCAGGCGCTCTTCGACGGCTTTGTCGCCAGTGGAAAGATGCCGGGCATCGTTGCTGCCTTTGGACTGGGGGATTCCCCGCCGCAGTTCGTTGCCGCCGGCCGTATCGCCGATGATGCCGGCGCACCGATCGCCGGCCCGGATAGCTTGTGGCGGATCTATTCCATGACGAAGCCGGTCACTGGCATCGCCGCCATGCTCCTGGTCGAGGACGGGCGAATCAGTCTTGATGATCCGGTCAGCAAATACTTCCCGGCCTTTGCCAACATGCGGGTGCTGACCAGTCCGGATACGTCGCTCGACAGTGTTCCGGCGAAGAACCCGATCCTGATCCGTCATTTGCTCACCCACACGGCAGGCCTGGGTTACAGCATCAGCGCCAAGGGGCCGCTGCTGCAGGATTATGAGCGGCGCGGCATCGTGCCGGCACAGGTGAATGCACAGGTGGAGGTAAAGGCGCGCCTTACGCGCCCCACGAGCCTTGCCGAATTCGCCAATCGGGTGGCCGCGGTGCCGCTGATCGCCGAGCCGGGCACCAAATGGCACTATTCCATCGGACTCGACGTGATGGGGGCGGTTATCGAAAAGGCGAGCGGGATGCCGTTCGACCGTTTCGTGCAGGCGCGCTTGCTGGATCCGTTGGGCATGCGCTCTACCTATTGGAGCGTGCCGGCAAGTGAGGCTCGGCGCCTGTCCACCAACTATGTCTTCGTCGGCGACAATCGGGCGCCGATCGACCCGGGTGCGACCTCGGTGTACCTGAAGCCGCCCAGTTTCCCCTATGGCGGCGCAGGTCTCGTCTCCAGCGCGCGCGATTACGACCGCTTTCTTCACATGCTGGCCAATGGCGGCACGCTGGACGGACGCCGCGTGATGAGGGCGGAAACGGCGGCGCTTGCCATGTCGAACCTCTTGCCCGCTGGCGTTTCGTTCGCCGGATTGGGTGATGGAACAGGCGGCGCCATGTCGGCCCGCATGGGCTTTGGCGCCGGCGGGTCAGTCTATCTCGAGGATGCGCCCGGCGGCGTACCTTCCAAGGGAACATTCGGCTGGGGCGGTGCCGCTGGCACCATCGCCTGGGTCGATCCGGTCAAGAAGATGCGAGGAACGGTGATGGTGCAATATTTTCCGGCGGAGAAATGGGGTCTGCGGCAGAGCGTGCCCGCCGCTTTGGCGCGCGACATGCAGCGGCTTGCCGCACGATGAGCGTCCCTGGCTTCACCGGCGGCACCCTGACCCGCGTCGCCGATCACCGCAACGATGCCGAGGCATTTGCCGCCGCGCTGGGCGACTGGCGCGCACGGCTGCTCAAGCTCGACGGCTATGATCCCGAAATCACCGAGGACGGCCGCCTCGGCTGGACGATGGTGACCGAGGCCCCGGACGATGCCCATATCGTCCTGCTGGGTTTTGATGAGGGCCGCCCGCGCTTCGCTGCCGCGCCCGAGGGCGTGCCCGCACCCCCGCTGCGCTCGCCGGCGCTGTTCCGTGCGCTGGACCAGCTCGCGCCGGGTGAAGCGGCGACATATGCCATGGCGCGTGCGGTGCTCGACTGGAATGCGCGGCATCGTTTCTGCGCGAACTGCGGCACCCAGACGGAGGCGTTCCGAGCCGGCTGGGGTCGCAAGTGCGCTAACTGCTCCACCGAGCATTTTCCCCGCGTCGATCCCGTCGTCATCATGATCGCGGAGCATGAAGGGCGCGCGCTGCTCGGCCGGCAGCCAAGCTGGCCGGCCGGCCGCTATTCTGCGCTGGCAGGTTTCCTGGAGCCGGGCGAATCGATTGAGGAAGCGGTGGCGCGCGAGATCCAGGAAGAGGCCGGCGTGCGCGTTTCCGATGTGCGCTACGTCGCCAGCCAGCCCTGGCCGTTTCCGTCACAGCTGATGATCGCCTGTGTCGGCGTGGCAGACGATGATGCAATCACGCTGGACGAGAACGAGCTGGAAAAGGCCGGCTGGTTCACCCGCGAGGAAGTCCGCGCGTCGCTGGCCGGCGACGGCCCGTTTGTGGCGCCGCCGACCTATGCCATCGCCCATACTTTGTTGACACTCTGGGCTAACGAAGGCTGATCGCGGGCCCGCCCTTCCCGGTGGTGACCGGGACGGGCGGGCAGCCGCTTATTTCACGACGTTCAGCTGCTGGAGCACGAAGGCGCCCCATTCGGCATTCTGGCGATATCGTTCGAAGCGGCCGGACTTGCCGCCATGGCCTGCTTCCATGTTCACCCGGAACAGCAGCGGATTGTTGTCCGTCTTCTTGTCACGCAGGCGCGCCACCCACTTTGCGGGCTCATAATATTGCACCTGGCTGTCCCACAGGCCGGTGCCGACATACATTGCCGGATAGGCCTTGGCCGCGACCTGGTCGTACGGTGAGTAGCTCAGCATATAGTCATAATATTGCTTCTGAGCCGGGTTGCCCCACTCGTCATATTCGAAGGTGGTGAGCGGGATGGAGGCGTCCAGCATCGTCGTTACCACGTCGACGAACGGCACCTGTGCCACGATCACCTTGTAATCCTCGGGTGCCATATTGGCGACGCCGCCCATCAGCAGCCCGCCCGCCGATCCGCCCATCGCGGCAACGCGGCCCTTAGCGGCATATTTCTGCGCGACGAGATAGCGGGTGACGTCGATGAAGTCGGTGAAGCTGTTCTTCTTGTTCAGCAGATGGCCGTCATCATACCATTGGCGGCCCATTTCCTGTCCACCGCGGATATGGGCGATGGCATAGACGACCCCGCGGTCGAGCAACCCGATCCGGCCCGGATCCACCGCCGGATCCGTTGAGATCCCGTAGCTGCCATAGGCGTATTGGAACAACGGCGCCGTGCCGTCGCGCTTCACGTCCTTGCGATGAACCAGGCTCACCGGGATCTTCGTGCCGTCGCGGGCAGTCGCCCACACGCGTTCGGTGATGTAATTCGCGGGATCGTAGCCGGGGACCGGCGCCACTTTCAGCACGCGCCGCTCGCCCGTCTTGGCGTTCACCTCATAGGTGGTCGTCGGGGTGACGAGCGAACCATAGGTATAGCGCACCCAAGCCGTGTCCGGCTCTTCGTTAACGTCCAGCGCCATGCGATAGGCGGGCTCGTCGGCCTTGACCGGCAGCGACTTGCCAGTGGCATCAAGTACCCGGATCATCCGGTTGCCACCTTCGCGCTGATCGATGGCGATGAAGCCGGTGAACGGCTTGAACCCTTCGATGAACACCGTGTCGCTGGCGGGGGTCAGATCCTTCCACGCGCCGGTGCCCCGGGCAGCATCGCCATCAGCGACCGTCATCAGCGTATAGTTTTTCGCCCGCAGATTCGTGCGGACGATCCAGCGACCGTCCATGTGATCCGCTTCGTAGCGCAGCTCACGCTGGCGGGGTGCCAAAGTCTGGAAAGCAGCGGGGCTCGTCGCGGGCGCGCAGCGCTGCTCATCGCTGACGGTGGACTGGACGATGATGCAGACAAAGCGATCATCGCTGGTGCGCGTGATGCCCATCTGGAAGGTATCGTCCTTCTCCTCGTAGAGCATCTTGTCCTGCGCGACAGGGGTGCCCAAGACATGCGCCATCACCTTGTAACCACGTAACGTGGTGGGATCCTTGGCGACGTACAGGATCGTGCGATTGTCGTCGGCCCAGACGATGTTGGGTTCGGCGTTGGTGATCGTGTCGGCCATCAGCTGACCGGTGGCGAGATCCTTGATCTTCAGCGTGTATTGCCGGCGTCCGACCACATCCTCGGCATAGGCCACCATGCGGTTGTCCGGGCTGACGGCCCAGGCCGACAGAGCGAAGAAATTATGCCCCTTGGCCATCGCCGGCTGATCGAACATCAATTCTGCCGGTGCGTTGCGATCGCCCTTGCGGCGCTCGATCACAGGATAGTCTGCGCCCGTCTCGAACCGAGTCTGATACCAATAGCCGTTCTTCAGATAGGGAACGGAACTGTCATCCTGTTTGATGTGGCTGACCGTCTCCTGGTACAATGTGTCCTGCAGAGGCTTCAGCGTCGCCAGTTGCGTGTCCGCATAGGCGTTCTCGGCCTGCAGGTAGGCGAGCATCTCCGGGTTCTTGCGGGTGTCGTCGCGCAGCCAGTAATATTCGTCGCTGCGGATGCCGTTGGGGGAGGAAACCTCATGCGGCTTCTTTGCGGCGCGCGGCGCACTGGGCGCCCCTTGCGCAACCGCACTTGTAGATACGGCGAGGGCCACGCCCGCCAGCAACATCTTACGCATCGTCATCCGCTCGCCTTCTCCTTGTCGTATCGGGTGATACGACAGCGCGGGCGCGACGCAAGCTGCGGCGTGGCGGCGATGCGACCAGTTGCAGCGGCCTAGCCGCGCTTGCGCGCCTGCCGATAGGTGCCCAGCACGCGAACCCACTTCGTCTGAAAACCGAGTTCTTCCAGCGCGCGGTCCACATTCTCGTCGCCCGGCTTGCCTTCGATATCGCAGTAGAAGTCGGTCGCGGCAAAGGTGCCACCGCGCTGGTAGCTTTCCAGCTTGGTCATGTTCACGCCGTTCGTGGCGAAGCCGCCAAGCGCCTTGTAAAGCGCGGCGGGCACGTTCTTCACCTCGAAGATGAAGGTAGTCATCCACGGGCCGTCACCCACCGGCGGCTTGCTGCCGCGCGCCAGCACGACAAAGCGGGTCATGTTGTGATCGGCATCGGCGATATCGGTGGCGAGCAGGTTGAGGCCGTATATGTCCGCTGCTGCGGGCGGGGCGAGCGCGGCGATGGCGGGATTGGCCTGTTCCGCGACCATGGCCGCCGCACCCGCGGTATCCGGGTAGGAAATCGGTCGAATGTCATGCGCCTTCAGCCAGTGGCGGCATTGTCCCAGCGCCTGCGGATGGCTCATCGCCTCGCGGATGTCGTCCCGTTCGCCCACTCCCATCAGGGCGTGCCGGATCGGCAGGAAATGCTCGCCCGTGATCACCAGCCCCGATTCGGGCAGCAGGAAATGGATGTCGGCGACGCGGCCGTGCAGCGAATTTTCGATCGGGATCATCGCTCGGTCGGCCGTGCCGCCCTTCACCGCGTCGATCGCGTCCTCGAAGGAAAAGCAGGGCAGCGGCAGCGCGTCGGGGAACACTTCCGTCACCGCGACATGGCTGTTTGCCCCCGGCGCGCCCTGGAAGGCGACCGTGCGTTCGGGTGCTTCGGAAGCGGCGGCGATCATGTTGGCGACGATCGGGCGAGCAGGCGCTGCGAAATTTTCCATCGATCTGACCGCTAAGCGACGATCAACTTCCTCTCAAGCGCTTGCCGTCCGATGACGGCTTTTCTATGGACGCACGACTTTGGAGGGGTAACCGCACGACATGGATGATCGGACCAACACGATTGCAGGCTGGGTTCTTGCTGCCTGCGGCGCCGCGCTTGGGCTGTCGATCGTCGGCGGCATGGTCTTCCACTCGGGCGAGGCCGAAAAGTCGGGCTATCCCATTGAGGCCGCCGAGGAAGCCGGTGGTGGCGCCGCCGCCGAAGTGCCGATCGCGTCGCTGCTCGCCAGCGCGGACGCGGCCAAGGGCGCCGACGTGTTCAAGAAGTGCGCGGCCTGCCACACCATGACTCAGGGTGGCGCAAATGGCATCGGCCCGAATCTTTACGGCGTGATGGGCGAAGCGGTGGCGCATGGCCGCGGCGGTTTCGCTTTCTCCGACGCGCTGAAGAAGGTGGGTGGCAACTGGGACTTCGACAAGATGAACGCGTGGCTCACCAGCCCGCGTAAGTTCGCGCCTGGCACGAAGATGACCTTCGCCGGCCTGTCGAATCCGCAGGATCGCGCGAACCTGATCCTGTACATGAACCAGCAGGGCTCAAACCTGCCGCTCCCGGCCGCTCCGGCGCCCGGCGCTGCGGCGGAAACCGATGGCGGAAACGCGGTTGAGGGCGCCGGTGGTGCCGCGCCGGATGCCGTGAACGCGGTGGACGCCGTTGAGAAGGACGTGCGGGGCCAGACCGGCGATATCGCCAACACCGCCACGCCGGCCAGCGGCGCGCCTTCGGTGGATCCGGCAGCGGAGAAGCAGACCGGTCGCTGATCAGAACTGCTTGGACCCGCCCGGTGCGTCAGCACGGGCGGGTTTCCAGGCTTTGGCCTGATGTAACAGGCCGCCGGGCGGCGCCCACTCCCCCAATCCGTTTCCCTGCCGTATCCGCTTATGCTCCTCAGGGCAGTGACACGGCTCGCTTGTCCACCGGATATCGCCGTGCCATAGGCCGCGCCCCGCACGGCGGCTCACCCCGGCGACAAAGGAGCAGGTCGTGGACAGCGGCGTCCCAGCGCTCGGCATTGATTTCGGCACCACCAACACGGTCGTGGCCCGCGGTGGCGGCAATGGCGAATCACGTCTGATTGACTTCGCCGGTGATGCCGCCAGTGGCCCGGTATTCCGCTCCGCGCTGTGCTTTTGGGAGGATGATTCCGCCTGGAACGGGGTCGCTCACGAAGCCGGGCCCTGGGCGATCGAGGAATATCTCGAGGCACCGCTCGACAGCAGGTTTGTGCAATCGTTCAAGACGGTCGCCGCCAGCAGCACGTTCGAACGCGCGCTGATCTTCGGCAAGCCCTTCCGCTTCGAGGATCTGGGCCAGCGATTTCTCCAGAAGCTGATCGGTCACGCTGGCGGTCAGCTGGACGCGCGGCCGGAGCGGATCGTGATCGGCCGACCCGTGCAATATGCCGGCGCCCGGCCGGACGAGTCGCTCGCTCGCGAGCGATACGGGGCGATGTTCGAGTGCCTCGGCGCTGATCTCCACTATGTCTATGAACCGCTAGGTGCGGCCTACAGTTATGCTTCGCGGCTGACCGAGCCTGCGACGATCATGGTTGCGGATTTCGGTGGCGGCACCACTGACTTCTCGATCGTACGCGTGGCAGAACCGGGCGCCATGCGTCGCTGCGTGCCGCTATCGTCGGCAGGAATCGGCATCGCGGGCGATCGCTTTGACCAGCGCATCGTCGACCAGCTGGTCCTGCCGCTGATCGGCAAGGGAACCACCTATCGCTCGTTCGGCAAGCTGCTCGACATCCCCGGCGGCTATTTCGCCGACTTCGCCGATTGGTCGCGCCTTGCCCTGATGCGAAACCGCCGAACGCTTGAGGAACTGCGCCGCCTGAAAAGGGACGCAACGGACCCTCAGGCAGTCGGGCGGATGATCGCGCTGATCGAGAACGAACAGGGCTTTCCGCTCTACGACTCGGTCGGCCGAGTGAAACGTGCCTTGTCGGGATCGGAGGAAGCGGAGTTTCGCTTTGAGGGCGGCGGCGTATCCATCGCCGCAACGGTCCAGCGTGCCGAGTTCGAGCAATGGATTGCCGGCGATCTTCGTCGCATCGAAGGTGCGATGGAAACGGCGCTTACCCGTGCCCAGCTTGACGGGCGGGCGATCGACCGGGTGTTCCTGACCGGTGGCTCGTCACTCATTCCCGCGATCCGCGCGATCTTCGAGCGGCGCTTCGGTGGGGAGCGGATCGCGGCCGGTGATGAATTGACCTCGATTGCCCACGGACTCGCACTGATCGGCGAGCAGCCGGACGTCGCGGAATGGAGCGCGTGATCAAGGCATAGGTGTCGGCCCTCGTCGCGCCACCGGCCGTTTACCAGAAGCGTTTTGCCTTCATCAGGGCCGCATGCGCCTTGGTGGCCTTCGCCAGCAAGGCTTTGCGGCGATCGGGCGGGAGCGAACCGTGGTTCAGGCCAAGGTCCTTCATCAATGACGGCGCAGTCGCGAGGTCGTTCAGTTCGCCCAGATGCTCCTGAAGCCTGGCCAGCCTTTTTCGGAACTTGGCGTATCGCCGGCGGGCCCTCTTGCCCGTGAACAGACTTTCGAAGAATTCAGCGGCGTAACGCAGCTTCTTGGCCTGGATGCGGACGCGGTGGCGGTCTTCGTCTTCAAGCGTGCCAAGCTGGCGACCGCGCTTCTTGAGCCTGCCCCGCAACTTCTTGAGCGCCGCGGCCGCGAATTCGCGCGCCGGCTGGGTGATTGCGCCGGGATCCGCCGGGTGCGTGCGCCACGCGCCAAGCGAGATCCATTCGATGAGATCGATCATCAGATCGCGCGTTCGCTGCGAGTCCAATGTGGCGAGGGCCGCGGCATAGGCTTGGCCATGGGCAGCCTGGATGTTCACGTCGGCATTCGGGCCCAGTCTGCCGACGAGAACGTCGAGGTCGCGTGCCTTGCCGAGCGACCGGGCCAGCAAGCGCAGCTCATCGGCGAGATGGGCGAAGCGATCATCCGCGATCACCGGTTTGAAGATGGACAGCGCCGAGCGGAGCCGGCGCAACGCAACCCGGGCCTGATGAAGCGCATCCGCCCCCGGATTGGTGCGCAGGGCCTCCTCGTTGAGGCGGAACTGGCGCAGGCATGCACCGACGATCGCGGCAAAGGCCTCCGCGACGTCCATGCCCGGATCGAGCAGCACGCGCTGCGCTTTTGCAGGCTCGTTCAACTGCCCGCCGGCCAGGCGAAAGCCACGCTCCGCCTTGGTCAGTACGCCGAGCCGTACGGGTATGTGCTGGCCAATCGCACGCGCAAGGGAGAACAGGGCGTCCGGCGAGCCGCATTTCAGCTCGGCTTCGATCTCCGCAACTGGAGCCTGGCGGCCGTTGGCGTTCGCCGTCCCTTCGTCCGCGACAAGCTCGATGGCGGCGCCTGCCCATTCGACCTGCCAACTTCGGCGCCGTACCGCGACTGAAAACGCGGGGCGGATTCGCGCAACCACGCTGCCATCCACCAGCGCGCGAAGCGGCGATGATTCACCCACATCGGGACCGGGCCCGGCGAGGTCCTGTTCCCACTCGGGCCGCGCAAACATTCCCGCGGTCGCCGCGCCGCCGGCCTTGATCGTCTGGACATGCCGTTCGCCGGTGCGGCGGACGCGAAGCGAAATGCCCGCGGCGCTTAGCGTTTGGTCGGGCGTGTCATAGTAAGTCGCCAGCTGCTCGCGGTCGTCAGCGGCAATCCCCGCCAGCACGGGTAGCCGGCAAAGCGCCGCGAACGCACCGTGACCGACCTCCAGCTTGAGCTCGATCTCCGCGGCCGGACTGCCTGACGTTGTGGTCATGGTCAGACAATCACTACTGACCGGCTTTGATCCTTCTGCCCCGGCGGCGGGTCCGCGTCGCGTCACTTCTGCGCGGACGGGTCCGGCAGTTCCAGCCAGTCGGTGGGGGCAAGCCCGTAGAGCATGTCGAAAAATTCGAGCTGAAGCCGCGCCGCCACGTGGCGGTTGCTGTTCCACAGCATCACGATCCCGCTCCGATCGGCGGGGTCGAACAGGATCAGTGATCCGTAACCGTCGACCGAGCCGCGGTGGCCGACCAATGTGTGCCCGGCATAGTGAAAGCTGCGCCAGCCCAAGCCATAGGATGCGTCGGCCAGCGCCTTGTCCATTGCCGCGCGTCGGCCATGCGGGGGCGTCGCGACTCGGGGACGGTGCATGGTGTCGAGCATTGCGGGCGGCAGCACCTGGGGCGCCGCGCCCATCTGTGCCAGCATCCAGCGCGTCAGGTCCCGCACCGATGAATTCACGCCGCCCGCGGCGGGAACGCGGTAATAATAATCATTCACCACGGCCGGCCGGCGACCCATGTGATGCGGTTTGGCCCAGCGCGCGGCGGACTCCAGTCCGGTACGGCCGACGCTCGCGTTGCTCATTCCCAACGGGGTAAACAGCCGGTCACGCGCCGCGGTGGCATAATCCTGTCCCGTCGCTCGCTCGACGATCTCCGCCGCCGTGTCATAAGCGATGTTCTGATAGGCGTAACAGGTGCCCGGCTTGCAGAACGGCGCAAGCGTGTGGAGTTCGGATCGGATTACCTTGGGATCCGCGCCTGCCTCCAGACGATCGTCCCAGGCATTGCGGACAAGCCCCAGGCGATGCGACAGCAGGTCAGCAACGGTGGCGTTGCGCGTGTCGCCGGGCAGGGTGAGGGTGGTGCCCATGTCCGACAGCGGCGCGTCCAGCGAAAGGCGACCTTCCCCGGCCAGCTTGGTGACCAGCGCGGACGCCACGCCCTTCGACAGCGATGCCCAGCGGAACACCGTATCCGGTGTCACCGCCTCCCCAGATCCGGCGAGCGTCTCGCCATAGCCGCGGATGAAGCGCAGGCGGCCGCGCTCGACCGTTGCGACTGCCAGGCCGACCATGTTCGGCTCCTGCATCACCAGGGCGATCCGCTGATCCAGTTGCTGGTAGTTCACGCGGGGAGGATCAGCGGCCTCTGGACTCGGCGGCCGCATCTTCGCGGTGATCGGATCGGCTGCCCCGCTCGGCTGCTTCGATGTGAACGCCAGCGTCGACCCCACACCGACGAGCAAGGCGACGGCGGCGGCTATAGTGATCCCTTTACCGCGTTGCGGCTTTGTCCACGTTCCGTGCATCAATCTTCCTGAGTGAGCGTGACGGTGAACCGGTCAAGCGCTGCTCCGGCCCATTTCATCCAAATCGCGCCGCGTCGAGCCAGAAGCGGTCAATATCGATGTCTTTGTCGTTCAATGGAGCGGGCGCACCAGCCGAACCCTGACTGATGGCGCCCGCCGTGGCCGCGCGCGAAAACGCGTTTCTGACCCCTGGCGAGCAGGGCTTTGCGTCGCCGCCCGGCGCCATCGCTGCCCCGCCAATGGGAGGTAAACGGGATTAAGCCTTTCTCCGGCGCCGAATTCTGCTAACGAGCGCCGGCATGGCAGGAGCTAAGATTCCCAACTTCGGCGAACGCGCGTCAGCGTCCCGAGAAGCGAAGCAGCGCGCACTGGAGAAATTGCGCAGCAAACCGGCACTCGATCCCGAGGCAGCAGCAGCCCGCACCGCCGCGCTGGAGGCGCGTGAAGCGGCTGCGGCGGAGCGTCGTGCCGCTCACCGCGCTGCGATCGAAACCGAAAAGGCTGCGCGGGCGGAAGCGCGTGCACGGGCGCAGGCAGAAGCCGACGCCGAGGCCGAGCGTATTGCCGCTTCGCGCCGCGCCGCGCCGATCAAGGTGCCGACGCCGGCCGAGTTGAAGGCCGCTCGCGATGCCCGCTACGCTGCACGCAAGGCCCGCCAGCGCGGGTGACCCCGCGTGAGCTGATCGGCACTGCCGAGGTGCCCGGTGGCCCGCCGCTGCGGCTGTTTCGCCGCGGCGCGGACTTCATGATCGTGCTTGAACGCAATGAGCTGATGAGCACGCGCATGAGCGGCTCGGAAGTGGCGCTGGGCACCATGACATGCGATCGGCTTTCCGACCGCCCGGCGCCCCGGTTGCTGATCGGCGGCTATGGCATGGGATTCACGCTGCGTGCGGTGCTGGAGCGGCTCGGTGCGGATGCGCGGGTCACCGTCGCCGAACTGGTGCCCGGAATCATCGAGTGGGCGCGCGGCCCGATGGCGGATCTGACCGCCGGGTGTCTGGATGATCCGCGGGTCACGCTCGACATGGGCGATGTCGCCGAGTCGATCCGGCGCGCCCGTGGCGATTACGACGCTATCATGCTGGACGTGGACAATGGCCCGGACGGTCTGACCCGTCCGGCGAACGATGGCATTTATTCCGCCCGCGGCCTAGCCGCGGCCATGCAGGCGCTGAGGCCGGGCGGAACGCTCGCGATCTGGTCTGCCGCACCCGATCCGCTCTTTGCGCGGCGCTTGGCGAAGGCGGGTTTTGCCGTGGACGAGGTGTGCGTGCGGGCGCGGGACAATGGAAAAGGCGCCACCCACATCATCTGGTTCGCTCGCCGCCCCTGAGGCGGGTGCGGCCTGGGGACATCTCTGCCCCTTTTGCAACCGCGCCGGGCGGATTGCCGCCCGCTGCTGGCCCGTAAGCTTGATCTGAATCGCAACGATCGCCGGGAACTCTCTGCCGCCGCCGTGCTTGGACATGGGGATGATGGAGACGGACCGGTAATGGCGATGATCAACGATCCAGAGGTGAGCGATGGCCGGTCGCTGGCCTGAACGGCTCTGGATCGTGCGCCACGGCGAAAGCGCGGGCAATGTCGCGCGGCAGGCGGCGTACAGCGCCGGCGAAGAACGCATCTCGCTCACGGCGCGCGACGTGGATGTGCCGCTGTCGCCCCGCGGCGAGGCACAGGCGGCGGCGCTTGGCGCCTGGTTTGCGGGACGGCCGGCGGAGGAGCGGCCGGAAGTGCTGCTCGCCTCTCCTTATGTGCGAGCGCGCGAAACCGCCCGGATCTTCCGCGATGCGGGCGGCGGTGTCGGTGACGAGCCGATCTGCCTTGATGAGCGGCTGCGTGAGAAGGAGTTCGGGATCCTTGATGGGCTGACCACCCGCGGGATCGCCGTGAACGAGCCTGAACAAGCTGAATTCCGCCGGCTGCTGGGAAAATTCTACCACCGCCCCCCCGGCGGGGAGAGCTGGTGCGACGTGATCCTGCGGTTGCGCGCGCTGCTGGATACGGTCGCCCTGCATCACTCGGGGCAGCGGGTCATGATCGTTGCCCATCAGGTGGTGGTGCTTTGCTTGCGCTATGTGATCGAGAACATGACGGAGGAGGAGATCATCGCGATCGACCGGACTGGTGAAGTCGCCAATTGCTCCGTCACCGAATATCGGTTCGATCCGTCGCTCGGGTCCGCCGGGAAGCTGGCGCTGGTGCGATACAATGATGTGCGCGCGGTGGATTCAAGTGCGGTGCCGGTGACGGCAGAGCCCGATGCCGCAGCGGTGCGGCGATGATCGAGCTCGATGCAGGCTGGCGCGCCAGCCATCCGATCAAGGCGGCTGAAAGGGGCGCGGACAAGGACGCGCGTGGCCGTCTGCTTGTGGTTGGTGGGTCGATCAATGTGCCTGGCGCCATCGCCTTGACGGGCGAGGCGGCGCTTCGCGTCGGTGCGGGCAAGATCCAGCTGGCCACGGTTCGATCGGCGGCGCTGCCGCTGGGTGTGCGCTTCCCGGAAGGGCGGGTGCTCGCACTGCCCGAGGACGACGCGGGCGAGATCGCGATTGATCCGCCGGAGCCACTGCATCAGGCGCTCGGCCGCGTGAACGTCGCGGTGATCGGGCCTGGAATGACCGATAATGACGCGGCCGCGCGGTTAGTGGTGCAAGCAAGCAAGGCAGAGGTCGAGATCCCGATCATTCTGGATGCGGCGGCGGTGGCCTGCATTCACGGCATGGAAGCGGCGCTGGACCCGCTGCGCGGGCGGCTGATCATGACGCCGCACCCGGGCGAAATGGCGGCGCTGCTCGGATGCGAGGAGGATGAGGTCCGCGAGGATCTGCCGCGCCACGCCACCGCTTCTGCCCGGCGGTTTGGCGCGGTGATCGTGTTGAAGGATGCGGAAACCGTGATTGCCTCGCCCGACGGCAACCTGGTGCATTACAGCGGCGGCGGCCCGGGTCTCGGCACGGGTGGGTCGGGTGACGTGCTGGTCGGCGCGATCGGCGGCCTTGCCGCGCGCGGTCTGCCGCTGTCCGATGCCGCGGCTTGGGGCGTGTGGCTGCATGGCGAGGCAGGGCGAACGCTGGCGATGCAGACCGGCCCGATCGGCTTCCTCGCGCGGGAGCTGCTCCCACTGCTGCCGGCTCTGCTGCCACGGTGAGGAAGGACGACCCGGGCCGCGAACGCGGCTGCCTTCAACGTCAGCTTTGTCAGATGCGGTGAAGACCGGCCGCGCGACCGGCCGGGTCAGCCTTTTCCGGTCGCCCTGCGGCTGGCGACCGGGGCCAAGCGTCAGAAGCGGGCAGGATGCAGACGGATCGGGATCGGTTCCGCCAGCGCTCGCCAGCCGAGCCGGGCGATCACCTCGTTGCTTTCCTTGGCGCGGCGCCCGCGCCGGCGGTCGAGCGACCAAGTGATGTGGAAAATGCCGTCGTCTGCCCGGACACAGGATCCGCCGATCCGCACTACGAGTGCCTGAACGCCGTCGCGGTCGTCGATCTCACCGATGATCTCGCCACGCTCGTCCTCCGGGAGCGGCGTGTTGGCATCGGTACCGGATCGCAGCGTCACATGATCAGCGACCACGTCGGGGAACAACGGGGGGAAACGCGCGAGCAGGCCGGCACGGTCGACCCGGTCGAGCTTCCAGCCGGTGACAAGGCGCGGGGGCGGGCCATTGCGTCGGAACGTCAGATGCATGTTCATCGGCCACCCTTTGCGGTGTTCCGGACGCCGCCTCCCCACGGCCCGTTGGTTGTCGATCGCTCCGAAAGAGAGCCGCCCCCGCGGCCCCCCTTTCGGAAATCACCTCAAAGCAGGTCGCCGCCGCATGCGGCGGCAGTGGTGCCGTCGCGCTGGAACGCCTTGATGACGTTACGGCCCACCGTCCAGCGATGCACCTCGTCCGGCCCGTCAACCAGCCGCTGCGAGCGGATATGCGTGTACCAGGCGGCGAGCGGCGTATCGAGGCTGAAGCCCAGCGCGCCGTGCAGCTGGATCGCGGTGTCCACCACCTGATGCACCATGTTGGCGAGGAAGATCTTCGCGATCGAATTTTCCTGGCGGATGTCGGCGCCCTTTTCCGCCTTGTAGGCGATGTGGAGCAGCATCAGCCGCGCCTTGTAGATCTCCGCCGCGCAATCCGCGAGCATCCACTGCACGCCCTGACGCTCCGACAGGAGCTTGCCGAACGTCTCGCGCTGGGTGACGTGCGCGGTCGCCAGATCAAGCGCGCGCTGCGCCATGGACACGTTGTGCATGCCATGGCGCAGGCGGCCATAGGCGAGGCGATGCTGGCCCATGTTGAAACCGTTGCCCTCGCCGCCCAGCAGATTGTCGGCGGGAACGACGAGATCCTTGATCTCAACCTCCGAATGCCCACCACCGAGCACCTCGCTCAAGGGGCCGTGGACCGCCATGGTCTCGATATCGCGAACGATGCGGTAGCCGGGGTTGGGCAGTTCGACGATGAAAGTCGAATAACGCTGGTGCCGCGGCGCATCGGGATCGGTCATCGCCATGACGAGCGCGATGTCGGCGACGCTGGCGGCGGACGAGAACCACTTTTCGCCGTTCAGCACGTAATTTTCATTGCCGTCCTTCACCGCGCGGGTCTGCATGCCGGTGGCGTCGGCGCCCGCCGCCTTTTCGGTCATCGAATAGCAGATGCGCTTTTCACCGTTGAGCAGCGGCTTGAGGAACTTTTCTTTCTGATAATCGGTGCCATGCGCCAGCAGCGTCATCATCGTGGCGTCGTCGGGCCCTTGCGTGTTCATCGACAGCGCGCCGAGGTGGCTTTCGCCAAGCTCCATCTGGACCAGCGCATTGGCGAGCGGGCCTAGGCCCATGCCGCCATATTCCTTGGGGATGAACGGGCACCAAAGGCCCTTCGCCCGCGCCTTGGTGCGAAGCTCGCCCAGCACCGTCTTGTAATCCTCGCCGGCCAGCAGACGCTGCTCCGCCGGCTTGCACTCGTCCTGCACCCATTGGCGAACCTTGGCGCGGATCGCCTTGGCATCTTCTGGTATTTCGAAATCGATCGACATGCGGCATCCTTTCCTGGGGTTTATTGTCGCCGTGATCGACGATCAGTTCTTCAGTGCTTCCGCGGCCTTGTTCAGATCCGGCGCGTTGGGGGAGCGCATCGCGACCCCGCCTTCCTGGCCTGCCTTGAGCGCGGCGGCGGCGCCCTCGTGCGCCATGATCTTGGAGAGAACGGCCTGGCCGGCGCGTTCGAAGGACTCCCGGTGATCGATCACATACTGGCGCGAGGTGCGATATCCGTCGAGCAGGCCGTGGATCTCCGGGATCACGTAGCGTGCGACGAGGTCCCAGCTGCGCAGCGTATTTTCCCGGTTGGCCCAGTCATGGGCAAAGCCCAGTACGGTGCCAAAGCCGCCCGCGGAGGCATGAAGCTTGCGGATCGCCGCCACCAGATCGTCGGGCGTGCCGATCACCGCCGCCGCTCCATCCACGAACGCGGTCTGGTCAACCGCGTGGTCCGGCGACGTGAAGGGCTGGGCACCGGGGCGCATCAGCGTGCCGACCGTATATTCGTTGTGCCAGCGCATCAGCCCGGCGCCGGCCTGCGCCCGCGCTTCCTCGCGGGTTTCGGCGATGTGCCACGACATCAGCACGCGCCAGTCGTTGCGGCTGACCGTCTTGCCCGATTTCGCCGCGGCTTCCTCGGCAAAGCCCCATTGCGTGGGCAGGGCGGCGAGCCCGGCCTCGGAATTGGACCCGATGGACAGGGCGCCGATGCCGTATTTGCCCGCCAGCGTCATGCCCGAAGGGCTGATCGATGATGCCACGACGAACGGCAGGTCTTCCTGCAAGGGGAACAGCTGCAGCCGCGCGTCGCGCAGCGTGAACCAGTCGCTCTCATGGGTCACCCGTTCCCCGGCGAAAAGCCGGCGGATGACGCCAATCGCCTCATCCTGCCGATCGCGCTGGGTCATCGGATCGATGCCCAGCATATAGGCGTCGGACGGCAGGGCGCCGGGCCCGGTGCCGAAGATCACGCGCCCGCGGGTCATATGATCCAGCTGAACGATCCGCTGCGCCACATTGAAGGGATGGTGATACGGCAGGGAGACGACGCCGGTGCCCAGGCGAATGCGCTGGGTCTGTTCGCCCACTGCGGCGAGGAACAACTCGGGCGACGCAATCACTTCCCACCCGGTGGAATGATGTTCCCCAACCCAGAATTCGTCATAGCCCAGCTCGTCGAGATGCTTGGCCAGCTGAATGTCGCTGCGCATCTGAAGCATGGGGTGCTCACCAATGGGATGGTGAGGGGCGATAAACGCGCCAAATTTCAATCGAGCCATGAAAGCCTCCGTGATCAATCCATGAAGACGTCACGGCCCGGCAAAGGAACGCGCACGCGCCCCCTAATCGAACACTCAACATCCTCTCCCTTGTGCCGTGAAGACACTTTGGCTGGCTCCTGTCACCTGAACGGTGCGGATCCTTGTCGTTACGGAAAGCTGTCATTGCCGGGGATTGGTTTGTCAATACAAGGAGCGCCCGTCCGCTTGCCGTCGTGCCGGCCGCGGACCCTACGGGCCGGCACTGTGGTGCCTGTGCCCGCACGTTGGCGCAGCAGTGGGATTACGACTTTCGAGCCGGTTCATTGTCCGGCCTCGAGGGCCCGATGAAACGGCAGGGCGCGCCAGCCCGCCAGACTGACGCGCCCTGTTCGTTCAACACGTTCCCGCAGCGGTGGGCAGCGGGAACGATCGTCAACGGATCACGGCAGAATGGTGGTGCCGGCATCCTGGACGAAGAAGCCTGCATTGAGGCCAAAGCTTGCATCAAACGCCGCGGTGCCGCCGCCAGTGACCGCATCCTGTCCCGCCACGGCGAACACATCTTGCGCCACCAGGGATGAAACGCCGTCCAGTTTGATCTGGATGTCCAAACCGTCGAGCACTCCGTCGTCGTTGACGTCCGCCCACAGGATGCTGCGGCTTGTTTCGAAGACCAGCTGAAGCGCGCCTTCCCCCGCCGTCACCGACGTTTGGGCGTCGGCGAAGTCGAACACATTGCCGAGGAACTCGACATTGCTCAGGCCGGTCGCTTCCTGGAGCCAGCGCAAGTCGATCCGGTCGGTGCCAGACAGGAAGTCCGTAACCGTGTCGCGGGTCTGCGGCGTGGCGCTGTCCAGGCCGGAGGTAAAGACGAACACGTCGCTTCCGCTCCCGCCGGTTAACGTGTCGGCGTCGGCGCCGCCGTGGATCACGTCGTCACCTCCATCGCCGGTGATCACATCCTGGCCAATGCCACCGCTGAGCACGTCATTGCCGGCACCGCCAAACAGGGTGTCGTTGCCGGCATCGCCCTGCACACGGTCATCTCCGCCGCTGAGGGTGGCAACATCGTCCCCGCCGCCAAGGTTGACGCGCGAATCCTGGTCGGTGGTGGCCCCGCTGAGCAGCACCGTATCCGCGCCCGCGCCGGTCGAGATGGAGCCCGCAACACCCGTGACCAGATCATCCCCATCACCGCCTGCGACGCGATCCTGGTCCGCCGGAAGTGCAAAGCCGTAGGTGGAACCGCCCGATCCTGCAGCACCGAGATTGATCACGTCATTGCCGGTGCCGGTGATGACGTAATCGACATTGGGCGTACCAGTCGTCGCCAGGTTGATGGCGAGGTTGGCCGTCGCCGCCGCAGCACTGATGAAATAAGCATCCCCGAAGGAGCCGGCATTCGTTGCGGCAGAAATCGTCTGTGTGTCACCGGCGATATCGTTCGCGCTGGTATCGAGGACCAGGGTCGTGGACGTGAAGACCGATGCGGCAGAAGCGCCGACCACCATGTTGATCGTTTCCACTTCGGTGAGGTTGGTGAGGTCGGCAACCTCATTGTCGCCGGTGACTGTGATCCGGGCGATGTCGCCGATGCCGGCGCCGCCCTGTAGATTGTCACCCGTGGTGAACTCACCGGTGTCCCCCACGAAAGTCACTGCGGCACTTGAAACCGAACCGTTGAACGATCCCACCACCGTGTCGTCGCCCCCGGCCAGGTTGATCGTCAGCGCTGTGGTGAACCCGCCGTCCAGCAGCACCCGGTTGTTCCGGTTTGAGAAATTGACGGTCTGAAGCCCGGAGGCGGACGCGCGATCCCCCAGAATCGCGTTCACGCCTGTCGTGGCTGTGCTTTCCAGCATCTCCACGGCGCGCACGCCGACAGTGTCGTTATTCGCATCGCCATAGCTGTCGTCGGTGATCAGGCCGCCCGTCTGCACCACTGCGTCGATGCCGCCATTGCCGTTGAAGGTGATCGTCGAGCCAAGATCGCCGCCGCTCACGTACAGGCGATCGATTCCGCTGCCGCCCTGGAAGCGGATGTTGTTGTTTGTCCCGACGTTGTTCTTGAACACCTCGGTGGTCGCTGCCGAGCCGCGGATCGTCAGCTGATAGTCGGCGTCGCGCAGATCGTCGTCCAGCGTGACTCGCATCGTGTCGAGCGTGTCGATCAGCAAAGAGGAATCGACCGTGATGTTGACGAGCGATCCGACACCCCCCGCCACGCTTCCCTGGAAGCTCAGCGCATAGACATCGGCGTCGTCGCCGGCCGGCGGGGTGGACGGATCGCTGCCATTGCCTGCCAGGCGATACAGTTCGACATTGCGGACCAGGTCGAGATTGACCGCGGCACTTACAGCACGCCCGTCGCCTTGCGCATCGATGTTGTTGAGGAGCACGGTGTCGTCGCCCGCACCGCCGTCGAAGCCGTCGCTGATATCCAGTTCGTTGCCATCGACGATCAGCGTGTCGTTGCCGGCCCCCGATGAGACCGACTGACTGCCGACACCAGCCTCCACCGTGTCATTGCCGCTGCCAGTGATGATCCGGTCATTCCCGCCCGCGGACGCGACGACCAGCAAGTCGGCGGCATATTGCCCGGCGTCCAGCGTGTCGCCGACTCGGCCGGCATTGTTGAGATAGACCGCGCGAATGCCGCCTTCTTCGGCTTCCCTCCCGATCTGAACGTTGCTGCCGGTCCCCAGAACGATGAGGCGCTCGATGTCGCTGACGTTGGTGAAGGCAGTATCGCCCAGCGCTGCGCCCTGCACGACCAGCGCGTCGTTGCCGAGTGCGCCCCCGTTGATCGTGTCCGCCGCCGTAAGCTGGTCGGCAATAGTCCGATTGCCCGAGACGATCGTGTCGTTGCCGGCGCCTCCATCGACATTGTCGCTGCCGGTGCCCAGGGTGATGCTGTCGGCACCGCCGCCGCCAACGGCGACGTTATTGCCGGACACCAGGATGATGGTGTCGGAACCGGCCTGGCCGTCGACGATGTCGCCGCCCACCGCGAACACGGTATCATCGCCTTGTCCGGCGGCGATGGTGTCGGAAAGCGCACCGCCCTGAATCACGTCGTTGGCGCGGCCGCCGGTGACGTTGAAGGCGAAGCTGGTAACCGCTGAGCCGTCGAGCGTCAGCGTTTCCGCACCAAGCGGCCCATCGGACAGCTGGACCGCCCGGATCGTCAGCGTGCCGCCGGGGGTGGGCGCGTTGTCGTTGTCCAGAACCAGATTGTAGGTCGCCGGCGCGTTGCGACTGCCATAGCCGCTGAGCAGATTGATCTGTTCGAAATTGCTGATGAGGCTGGCGGTGGTCAGCGCGGTGGTGAAGTTCACCGTCAGCGAATCCGTCCCTTCGCCGCCATCCAGATCATCGCCGTCCGTCAGCTGGTCATTCCAGGTGAAGCCATCGTCGCCGCGACCGGATGTCACCGTGTCGGCACCGCCTGCACTGGTGCTGATCTGAAGGCCGCGGTCGAAACTGCTCGCATCAACAACGTCATCGCCGCCGCTGAGCAGGGCAAGACGACGGATACCGGCTTGTTCTGCATTGTTCAGTCCGCCCTGGTTCAAGGCGTTGTTGTTGCCGCCCAGCCAGGTGTCGCCACTGGTGAGCAGCTGCAGCGTCTCGATCGAGCTGACATTCTCCAGGCGAGCGTCGTCGTCACGATCCGACCCGCCAAGGGCATTGATCTGCAGCGTGTCGTTGCCCGCGCCGCCGTTCACGATATCCACCGGGATGCCCGACACATCGTTGCGCGCATCCAGGCTGTCGCCGACATTGATCGTATCGTTGCCGCTACCGCCGTCCACATCGTGCCGGCCTGTGCCCACGACGATGACGTCGCTGCCGGCACCTGCGTCAATCTCTTCGCGAAGCAGGCCGAGGGCGGGTGCGTCGCCGCTATCGATGTAATCGTCGCCATCGC
The DNA here is from genome assembly GCF_020707225.1 of Sphingomonas sp. IC4-52. Lineage (NCBI taxonomy): Bacteria > Pseudomonadati > Pseudomonadota > Alphaproteobacteria > Sphingomonadales > Sphingomonadaceae > Sphingomonas > Sphingomonas sp. IC4-52. The sequence goes on from NZ_JAJFEU010000007.1 coordinate 118,815, forward strand.
CGCCGTCGATCATGTCGCGATCGCCGCCCGAGAAGATCACGTCGCGACCAGCGCCAGCGTTGATGACGTTGCGCCCGGCCCCTGCGGAAATCCTGTCGTCGCCAGTGCCAGCATCGATGAAGTCCTCGCCGCCGCCGGCGTCGATCACGTCGCTGCCGTCGCCAGTGAAGACGGTGTTGTTGCCCCCGGCGGCGTTGACGTAATCGTTGCCGCTGCGCGTATCGATGCGGTCATCGCCACTGCCGCCGATGATCGTGTCCGCGCCCGTGCTGCCGATCACCGCAGCGCCAGCCAGATTGTTCGCGAAGCTGAGGCTCAGTCGTCCCGCCGCGGCGGTGGCATCGATGACCCGCACCGTGTCGTTGAGCGCGGTTGCGATCGCGATGCTGCCAGTGCCGCTGATGTTCAGGGTGGTGAGGTTCGTATCCAGACGGTCGATGACGGAGTTGCCCCGCACCATCAGGTTGATCGTTTCGATCCCGGAATTGCCCGAGCTGACGCTACCGATCCGGATAGCGCTGACGTCGGTGCGGGTGATGTTGACCTTGACCTGATCGTTGGCGCCGGTGACCACCCGGTCGCGAAACAGCATTTCAACGTCCGTGGTGCCCGCTTCCGTCGTATCGACAACATCCAGCGATGTACCGGCATTGATCTTGGCGATCTGGGTGAACCGGACCGAATTCGTACTGTTGGTCACGGCATAGCGGCTGGTCTGCGCCGAACCCGACATGTCGAAGATCAGCTGCGCGGTTGAATCGTTGGTAACTTCGAACCGCTCAATGCTCCTCAGCTCGAAAGCGCCGTAGGTGACCTGGGTCCGTCCTCCGTAATCGCCATCGGCGAAGAAGCGGAAGCGATCAAAGCCGGTGTCGCCGAAAAGGATATCGCCTGCGTCGAAATTGTCCTCGTTCCCGATGAAAATATCGTCTTCGTCCGGATTGCCGACGGCCAGTTCCTGACCATTGGTAAGAGTGATGTTCGCCAAGCTTCTTCTCCTGCCCGTTGCGGAGGCGGCTTTCAGCGGAGGGACCAGGATCGGCGCCAAGACTAGGTATAGAGTGCGTCTATCCTGGAAATCCTTGCCTCGGCTCGTTCCCTGTTGAAGAAGACCGTCCGACAAGATGAGTCGTAAGATCAACCGAGGACGTGATAGTTGATGTCGTGATCGTTCACATACATCCCAGTGATCGGATAATAATCGTAAACCGATGTAATTGGGTCTGATGAATATAGTTAAGGAGTATGGGTCCGCGCTTGGCCCGCGGCGTACCTTTGCGATTGAAAGGTTTTGCCCTGCGCGCCGCGGATCTTCTGTCGCGGACCGGTGGCGCAGCGGATACTATCAGGTGGTTGACGCCGGCGCCTGCTGCCTTACCTGGGAGTGGACCCCTACGGCTCGAGGGGTCCTTGCGCCGTCGCCTGGTCCGGCCGATCCTGGCGGGGTTCGATGAGCTCCATCGCCGAAAGCACTTTCACGATCGCTCGTGCCATGGCGCGGATGAGGACCGCAGTCCGGAATGGCCGGGCCGGTGGGTAGGGGGCGGCCGAAGCTGCGCCACTGAGCCCGTCCCGCTGCGCATCTCGCTGGCCCCCCTGCGATGTGCCTGGACGGGGCGGCGATGCGGGGCGTGCGGGCGCGTCGCCTTCCCAGCAGTCGTGGCTCGCGGCCGGCGCGCTCATTGCCCGACCTCCGCGAGAAGCGAGAGGAGGACGGCAACGATCCCGTTGCGCCCGGACGGGGTGAGGGACAGCAAGCGCCGGCGGCGATCTGCCGGATCCGGCCGACCGACGATCAGGCCGCAATGCTCCAGTCGCCTGATCCACTCCAGGGCAGTAGTATCGGGAAGTTCCGCCCCGACCGTCACACTCTTGACGTAGGACGGCCGCGAGCTCCCCTCATCGATGAAAATGCTGAGCAGAATGTCCCAGGCGGGATCGCTGAACATCCCCGCCTGACCGAAGAACAGCTTCTGCTTCCTACGAAGGTCGCCAAGGCTTCTTGCAGCTGAGAGAAGGCGCTTGTGCAGGTGGGTATTGTCTACGACCGACAAGGGCAAGTCTAGCGAGCGCAAACTGCGGTAAAGGTGCGCAGTTTGTGCTAGTCCAGGGTCTGGCGAAAGCATGCCTAGTGTCTCCCTTGGTTCAGGGCGACTCGCTTTATTTTTGTTATAGTGACGACACTAAACAACTATCGCTATTCGGCAAGACGAATTGTCGATAATAAAAGGTAAGAAAAAGGTGGGGAGGGCGCAGTCACTCCACTCAAGAACTATTTCTATTCGATGAGTGGCAATGACTGTGCTCGATTGATGAGCGTCAGGCGCCGAGACGACTAATATACCACGTTTCACGTGCGGGCCGTTCGCCTCCTGCATCCGTAATGGATGCAAAACGGGGGCGCCTCCAAACCATCTTACTCCCCGTCACTCCTCCTCTGATGAAGTTTCGGAGAGTGCCTCTGTGATCTGGTCGATCGTCAGGCCAAATACCGAGGCGAGGCTTGCAACGGAGGCGCCTCGTTCGGCGAGCGTTCGGATCCGGTCGGCGTTGACGACCATCGTGTAATTGCTGGTGTCGCGTTGCACGCGCACGATATCCTTGCGGCCCGAGCCGCGCTTGCGCTGGCTGGCTGCCTTGTGCGGGTCACTCAGCGCCAGTTGGGCCTCGGCTTCGCGACGCTCCTGCCTGATCCGCTCGCGTTCGGCGGCCTGTGCCTCGCGTGCCTGGGCCCGCGCGTCCAGCCGTTCGGCGGCCGTATCGACGCGTGCGCGTGCCCGTTCTTCGCGCGCCCGCGCCCGCTCGGCGGCACGTTCTTCGAGGCTGTCGTTCGTGCGGATGCGAAAGCCCGGAGACGCCGCGCTGCCCCAACTCTTATCAACCACGAACCACTCTCGTCTCGTTACCCGTCGCCATCAGGCGACCATGCTGCGGGCTGGCCAGCTACCTTGGCGCAGATTGGATTGCCAGAGCATGGACGATGATCGTGGAACGCCCGGCGATCCGCCGCGCTTGGTTCCGGTTGCGTCTGCTGCGCAAGCGCGGCGGCACGCAGGATCAGTGAAAGGAAGACCATGGCCGACGATCGACGGGGGCGGGCGGTGCCAAGCGGGCGATTGTCGCGCTTTGGCCGCTTTGGCCGGCTGGCGGGCGGAGTCGCTGGCGGCGTCCTGGCCGAGGGCACTCGCCGGCTCGCCTCGGGCGAGCGCCCCCGGATGAGCGACCTGCTGCTCACGCCGGCCAATGCCGCGCGTGTTGCGGACCAGCTGTCCCATTTGCGCGGCGCGGCCATGAAGCTGGGCCAGATGATTTCCATGGACGCGGGCGAGTTGCTGCCGCCGGAGCTGACGCAGATCCTGGCGCGACTGCGCGACAATGCGCATCACATGCCGCCAGCGCAGCTTGAGCGGGTGCTCGCGGCGGAATGGGGCCGTGACTGGCGGCGGCGCTTCCGGCATTTCCAGGCGCATCCGATTGCCGCCGCATCGATCGGCCAGGTCCATCGTGCGGAACTGCCCGATGGTCGCGTGCTGGCGATCAAGGTGCAATATCCCGGTGTCGCCAGCAGCATCGATGCGGACGTCGACAATGTCGCCACGTTGCTGCGGGTGTCCGGGTTGCTGCCGCGGGAGATCGACATCGCCCCGCTGCTCGCCGAAGCGAAGCAGCAGCTCCACGATGAAGCGGATTACGAGCGCGAACTCGCCATGCTGGAGCGCTACGGCCAGCTGATCGGCGATGATCCCGCTTATGTCGTGCCCGGTGCCGTGCGGGAACTCAGCACCAGACAGGTGCTGGCGATGGATTTTGTCTCCGGCGCCCCGATCGAAGCGCTGGAGGGCGAGCCTCAACCGGTTCGCGACCGCGCGGCCAGCGCGCTGATTTCGCTGGTGCTGCGTGAGTTGTTCGACTGGGGCCTCATGCAGACCGATCCCAATTTCGCCAATTACCGGTGGCAGGCGGAAACGGGGCGGCTGGTGCTGCTCGATTTCGGCGCGGCGCGGCCGGTGGAGCGCGCGACGCGCGCCGGCTACCATCGATTGCTCATGACCGCACTGGACGATGATCGGGAGCGGGTGCGCGAGGCGGCGATCGCGGCCGGCTTCCTCGGGGAGCAGGCGGCACAGCGGCATGACGCGATCGTCGCGCGAATGATCGACGTGATCGTGGCGGAACTTCACCGGCCCGGCCCTTTCGACTTTGGCGATCGCGGGTTTGTCACGGTGGTGCGCGAAGAGGCCGTGCCGATGGCCCGTGATCGGGAGACTTGGCACGTCCCGCCGGTGGACACCTTGTTTGCCCAGCGAAAGGTGAGCGGCACCGCCCTGCTATGTGCGCGGCTGAAGGCGCGGGTGGATCTGCGCGCGATGATCGAATCGCATCGCGATGCGCCGGCCGGCCGGGAATCGTAAGGCACAGGGAACGCTGCCTCGCCGCGATCGTCCTTTCCCATGACAATCGAAAGGACAGCGACATGGCGATCTTCAACAAGGATATGATCGATCTCACGAGCCGGAACACGCTCTGGCAGAAGGAAGTGTATCGTGATCGCAAGGTGCAGATCGTGCTGATGAGCATTCCGGCCGGCGAGGAGATCGGCATGGAAACTCACCCTGCGGACCAGACGACCTTTATCGTCAGCGGCGAGGCGCAGGTCGTGGTCGATGGCCATTCCACGAAGGCGGGCGCCAACCATATGGTGGTCGTGCCCAAGGGATCGGAGCACAATATCGTCAACAAGGGGTCGGGCGATCTGAAGCTCTTCTCGGTTTATGCCCCGCCCGCCGAACCCGAGGGCGCTGCCTTCAAGACCAAGGGAGAGGCGGAGGAAGCCGAAAAAGGCCTGCTCGCGAAGGCGGCCGACAAGGTGAAGGAAGCGGTCGGGCGATGAGCGGCCAGCACCGCGTCGTCATTACCGGCGCATCGAGCGGGATCGGCGCGGCCACCGCGGTCGAGTTCGCCCGCGCTGGCGCGGCGCTGGTGTTGGCGGCGCGCGGGGAGGCTGGTTTGGCCGACATTGCCGCGCGGTGCCAGGCGGCCGGCGGCACTGCTCATGTCCGGGTGGTGGATGCGACCGACGCAGCCGCCGTCGCGGCTCTGGCGGCGGAGGCGCGAGACCTTCTCGGCGGCATCGACCTTTGGTTCAGCTGTGTCGGTGCGGGCGTCGTCGGCCGGTACGAAGACGTTCCCATCGCCGATCACCGCCAGGTGATCGAGACCAATCTCATCAGTCATATGAACGACGTGCACGCCGTGCTGCCGATCTTTCTGGCGCAGGATCGGGGCACGTGGGTGAACATGATTTCGGTCGGGGGCTTCGTCGCGACGCCTTATGCCGCCGCTTATGCCGCCAGTAAGTTCGGCCTGCGGGGTTTCAGCGAGGCGTTGCGGGGCGAGCTGTCGAAGAAGCCGCACATCCACGTGTGCGATATCTATCCGACCTTCGTCGATACGCCGGGTATTGATCATGCCGGCAATTACAGCGGCGCAAGGCTGTCGCTCCCGCCCGGCGCCTTGGCGCCGGAAACGGTGGCAAAGGCGGTGGTCAGGCTGGCCAGTCGTCCGCGGAACACGACGGCGGTGGGCGCGCCGGCGCTCGCGCTGAAGCTCGGACAGTTCGCGGTGCCGAACCTGTCGGCGGCGGTGATGAGCGGCTTCATGGACACTTGGTCTGACAAGGCGCCACCGGGCGAGGATGGACCTGGCGCATTGTTCACCCCGCCGGGATCGGCCAGCGGCATCGACGGGGGCAGGCGCCGTCCCGATCAGCGCCGCGCTGCCGGTGTGGCGATCGGCGTCACCGCCGTGGCCGCTATCTGCGGCGCGGCGCTGTTGTGGCCGCGCCGCCGCTGACCCGCGAACCGCGGAACGATCGGCGGTCGTCCGACCCGCCCGTTACACCGGACGGCCGCTATCTCGTGGTCCGCGGCCGGCTGTGGCGTCGCGCCAATCCCGACCTCCCTTCGCCCCGGCGCGACGCGCTTGTGGCCGAGCTCATGGCAGCGCGTCGGGCAGTTCGAGCAGCCCTTCGTGGCGACGATCCGGCGGCGCTCGCGGCCGCCCGCGCCCGCGTCGATGAAACCAAGATCGCGCTAGGCGAACGTGGCCCAGTGTGGTGGGACGATGGCGCGCCGGACGAGAACCGGCGGATGGCCCGGAACAGCCGCTATGCCGAGTGGTTCGAGGCGCTGGAGCGTGCTGGCCGAGACCAGGCGGGTTCAGGCCGTTTTAGTCCGGAACAAGGCCAAGAAACGCCGCGCCCGGCACGTCGGCGCGGTCCGCCGGACGCTGCGGCAGGCCGTCCGCGTCGACCGGTAAAAGCGTGACGCCGCCCTCCTCCTCATGGGCGACGAGCAGGCGCTGCTGGTCCGGCAACAACAGCAGATAGCGCGGCGAACTGCCGCCACAGGAGCTATGGCCGAGGAGCGTCGCTTGGCCCTTCGCGTCGAGAGCAAAGGTGGCGACACTGTTATGTCCGCGGTTGCTGACATACAGACGGCGGCCGTCAGGCCTGATCGCGATGGCGCCGCCAAGGCTCTCCCCGGCGAAATTGTCCGGCAGCGTGGAAAGCGTCTGACCGACCGCGAACCTTTCGCCATCAATACTCAGGACAGTCAGCGTCGATGCCAGTTCACTGACCAGATATGCGATCGGCAGCGACGGGTGGAAGGCAAGCTGGCGGGGCCCCGAACCCGGGGGTGCGCGCAGAACCGGCGCCGGCTCTGCCAGCGGAGATGCCGCTCCCGGTACCCGAAACGCCAGCAGTTGATCGATCCCGAGATCCGCCACGTACAGGCGGCCATCAGGGCCGAAGCCGACCCAATGTGCATGGGCGCTCTCCTGACGATCTGGATCCGGGCCGTGGCCCCGGTTCTGGTGCAGCACCGGCGGGGTGAGCGGATGGTGGGCCGCGTCCAGCTCGAACAGCGCAACCGTGCCGCTGTCATAGTTGGCCGCCGCGACACGGGTGGCATTGGCGTCGAGTGCCAGGTGGCAGGGACCTTCGCCCCCGGATGGCACTGACGCGAGCTCTCGCCACTCGTCGCTCGCGTCTGCCAGCCTGACGCACCCGGCGGTTTCATCGACGAACAGCCATTTGCTCGACGTGGGTATTCGCACACCAGCGGAAACGTTCACGATCGGTGCGACAAGATCGTTCCGGGTAAACCGGTCACCGTCGATCTGAAGGAGGCGCAGACCCTCCGCGCCCTGCTCCGCATAGCCGCCGGCGATAACGCGCGTGATTGCCAAGCGAGAGCCTCCCGGCCGATGTCGGCCTGTTGTCGAACGACGATGTGGCGCAAACGCCGGCGCTTCAACGAGCGGACCCGGTTTTAGATCAACACGCCCACCCGAGGTGCAGCGATCTGCCCGAAAAGACAGGTTCCGCCACTACGCGCGGAGCGGACGCGCGCGTCACCCGTTGGGAAGCGCTCCAAAGGACGAATGCGTGACCAAGCCCTTGAAATTCCTGATTGCGGAAAGCGAGCCCCCGGAAGCTCGCGACAAGCGCCGCGCGTCGGTAGGCCGAAGTTCCGGCGAGACGTACGAGGCGGTCTTGCGCCACATCGCACCGACTGCCGAGCTGGCCCGCATCGCGCCGGCGGACGGTGCCGTAGATCGGCCCGCGCTTGATGCACTGCAGGCGGCAGACGCCATATTCCTCACCGGCTCTCCGCTGCACCTTTATGACGACACCCCGGAGGGGCGCCGCGTGGTGGAGTTCATGCGTGCAGTCTTTGACTCAGGTACCCCCGCTTTCGGATCCTGTGCTGGCCTTCAGATCGCGACAGTCGCCGCCGGGGGAAGTGTTCGCCCGATGGAGCCGCGCCGGGAGGCGGGGTTTGCAAGGCGCCTTTACTTGACGGGTGAGGGTGCTGGCCATCCCCTGATGAACGGGAGGCCGCCGGTGTTCGACGCACCCGCTATCCACACCGACGAAGTGTCCTGCCTGCCGGAGGGAAGCGTCCTCTTGTGCACGAACGCGACCACCAGTGTTCAGGCGGCCGAGATCAGATGCGGGCAGGGTGTCTTTTGGGGCGTGCAATATCATCCCGAAATCAGCCTGTTCGAGGTGGCTGCCGCCTTGCGCCGGCAGGCCGACGACCTGATCGAACACGGCCTTGCTGCCGATGAACCGGCGGTGGCGGCCCATGCTGCGCTGATCGAAGCGCTGGACGAAGCGCCGGATCGTCTCGACCTCGCCTGGCGCCTCGGCGTGGATAGCGAGATCATCGTTCCGGAACGTCGCACCAGAGAGATCCGAAACTTCGTCGAACGGCTGGTTCTGCCCACACAATCACAACGTGGCCGAGCCTGACAGGAAAGGTGCGCTGACCGCCCGGCCAGGGAAGTGGGCCGAGCCTGACGAGGCACCGGCGCATGAAGAACCCCCACGTCACCGTGCTGGTGTCGAGCCTTCCGCTCTGCCAACGGTGTCAGCATGAAACTGCGCGACTTCCTCTTGCTGGTGCTGATCTGCCTCGTCTGGGGCTACAGCAATGTCCTCAGCAAGATCGTGGTCGGCAATTGGGGCGTGCCGCCGCTGTTCTTTGCGGCCGTCCGTTTCGCGGTGGTGATCGCGGCAACGATCCCGTGGCTGTTGCCCATGCCGCGGCCGCGTTGGCGCATTCTCGTGATTGGCCTGCTGATGGGCGCGGGCAACTTCGCATTGCTGTTCATCGGTCTGCAGACGGCGAGCCCTTCGGCAGCGGCAGTGGTGATCCAGATTGGCGTTCCCTTCACGACGTTGCTCTCCATCGTGATGCTGGGGGAGCGGATCCATTGGCGTCGGGGGCTCGGCATCGCGCTCACCCTGGCAGGCGTGCTCTTGGTGGTATGGAATCCGGAGGGCGTGGCGCTTTCGGCCGGGCTGTGGTTCGTGGTGGGCGCTGCTTTCACGGGTTCGCTGGGCGCGGTGCTGATGAAGCAGGTGGAGGATGTCGCCCCCTTGCGGTTCCAGGCCTGGGTGGGCCTCGTCTCCTTCCTTCCGCTGGCGCTTGCCACCGCTCTGTTCGAGCAGGGACAATGGACCAGTGCATCGGCGATCGGCTGGCCATTCGTCGGCGCCGTGCTGTTTGCGGCGTTGGTGGTCTCGGTCATCGGCCACACCAGCTATTACGGGCTGATCCGCAGGTACGAGGCCAATCTGCTCGCTCCGCTCACCCTCATGACGCCCCTGTTCACCATCGCGTTCGGCGTGATGCTTACCGGCGATCGACTGGATCTCAGAATGGTCGCGGGCGCGATGCTGGCGCTGGCGGGGGTGCTGGTGGTCGCGCTGCGCTCCCGACCCGAAAGCCCGCTGCTGGCGGAGCGGGAGCAGGCCTGAAGCGCTAGAGGTCAGGTGCGGGCTGCCGTTTTGCCGAGATGATCGCGGACGAAATCGAGATCTGACGGCTTGTCCACGTCTACGGCGGCGAGACCGTCCCGGCACTCAACCACCGTAGCGACAACGCCAGCGCGCCGCCCAAGTGCTGCAATCGCCTCCGACAGCGACAGGCGACCCATCAGATAGCGCAGCAGCAGCCCCGGGCCGAGTCGTCCGACGATACGCCATGGACGCTTGCGATCGCGTTCCACCGCCTGCCACAGCCGAACTGCCGCTTCCGCCTGGGGCGTCGCCAGTAGGAAGAGGTTGCAACCGGACCAATGGCCGTCCGCAAAGCGCAGGTAGGTTCGTCGCGAGCCGGGCGCGGCCCGTTCTACCGACTCCTGGCGCGCGAGCAGCACCGCAACGTCCGTACCCGCCGGCACGTCAGCGACAAAGCTGCGCACCCACTCGGGGCGGAGAAGTGCATGATCGCCGGTCGTGACCAGCAGGGGCGCGCCCAAGGCGGCAAGCGCCTCAGCCGTGCTCGCGCTGGGGCCAGCGGCCGCCGGCAGCATCCGCGCGCCGTGACGCTGCGCCTCTTCTGCTACCGCAGGCCCGTTTGCGGCCACCGCCACATCAGCCACGCCTGCGTCACGCAGTGCGCGAAGCACGCGCGCAAGCATCGTCTCGCTGCCGAGTTCAATCAGCGCCTTGTCGGAAACACCGGCATGTTGGGCGACCGGGTCGGTGCCACCGCGCGAGCCGGCGAGCACGACCGCCGCCGGCATCATCGCAGCACCGTGTGGCGCCATAGCTGCCAGAGCACACCCGGCGCCGCCATGATCGGGTGCCGCTCACGAAATGGGGTCACCATCACTTGCATGCCGGTATGCCGCTCGATCTTCCAGGCAGCGTAGCGGGTGGCCCCGTCGAAGGTGAATGCCGCCTTCATCAGCCGGGCCAGGTTCAGGCGCTTGCCCGCGCGCTCCAGGCGCAGCCAGGCCGAGGCAAGCGCAATGATCTTCGGCTCGGGCAAGCGAGGGGAAAGATCGTCGCCATGCTGCTCGAAATCGACCCCCGCCTCTCGCCAGGCGAGCGGCAGGAGCGTCTTGTAGCGAAGCTGATCATATCCCAGGATCTGATCCTCCCGCCCGGGCGCTTCCACGCGCAACTCGGCCGCATAGGTCGCCCGGAACAGGGCGCGCCAGAAGGTAATGGCATCGGCGTGTTCCGGCCCATGAAGCGCGGCGAAGCGCGACGCGGTCATTGCCGCGTCCGCCACGGCCTCGATCGTCCTGTGCCGGAAGCTCGCCCCCTTGGCCCAGACCAGAGCGGCTGGCTGAACGAACCGCGCCCACACGGTCGTGTCCAGCGTTTCGCCTTGTGCCGCGCGGGCGAACGTATCCAGGGGCATGGTCGCGACCTTGGCCCGGACGACCCTGCCCCCGACGTTTACCTCATGATAGCTGACGTCCGGCCACAGCAGCCGACCCACTGCGCTGCGCGAGCGGCCCTCCCGCAGGACGTAGAAGTCGAGCAGCCCGGTCAGGTCGCCGGTGCGAAGAACCGATCCGTAGAACAGCACCGCAACGCCGCCCAGCCGGCTGGCGATCACGCGGCCGGCCTGCTCCACCTCCGGAGGGACCGGCCGGTCCAGCTCGGAGGCAAGGAAATCGGTGAGGGGGTTCACGGCGTAACGAACCGGATCGGCGAGCCCGTCCGCACATCGATCGTGCCGCCAGGGAACATCTCGCCATCAAGGATGAAGCCGCGTTCCAGCTTCAGCTGAACCGGCGGTATGTCATGGCCATGATGATAACCCAGCCGTTGCAGCCAGCCGCCTTCGCGGCCGGCGACAATAGCGGCAGCAGCCACGGGCAGGAGCCGGGGCGGTGCATCGACCGCCAGCACGTCAAAGCCGGCTCCCGTCTTGCCCAAGGGCTTGATGCCAAGCGGCATCCGCTGGAGCGTGGAGCCGAGCAGCAGGTACAGATTGCGGACGCTGGTCTCTCCGGTCTGATAGTCGAGGATCTCGACCCGCTCACCGACCCGCCAGCGGTTGGCCAGGCTGCCAAAGCACGTCTGCGCCACCGCCCCAACGAGCGAAAGACCCACGGCCAGACCATCGATCGCGCCCAAACGGTGCGTTCCTTGTGCCAGTTCGGTGGCCATCACAAAGCCACCGACGCCAAAGATGAAGCCGCACAGCGGCTCCTCGGCGTCGCGGCGGATCTCGATCGGAGCACGTGTCTGGATGCGGCCGGTCGCCTGCGCGGCAACGGCGTCCTGCAGCGACCAGCCGACCGGCACTCCCAGATCCAGCGCTAGCGCGTTCGTCTTGCCTGACGGAAGGAGGGCGAGCGGAGGCAAGTCATCGCCGTAGATGCCGGCGGCCGCGCTCAGGACATCGCGCACCGTGCCGTCGCCGCCGTCGATGACGAGCAGCTCGAGTTCCTGCTCGGCGAACGAACGTAAGGTCTTCACCAGTTGCTCGTTGGTCGTCGGGGCAGCGGCCAGCACACCCGGGCCGATCTTGCGTTCCAGATCGACCGTCCAGTTGCGGCGGCTGCGAGGATTGCTGATGATTCCCACGCGCGCGGCGCCGCGTTCGAAGCGGAACGCGGAGTTTGGCGTAGGCGCGAGCTGTTTGCCGCCCGGATCACTCATCAGATCCGCGCGCGGCCCTGGCTTTGGAGGAAGTGCGACGCCGGTCGGAAAAGGCACTTTCACGAAATCTGACGTCCTCACAAATGCGTAACAGAGAGTGTTACCTACCGTACCGCAGAGTTGCCAACGCAAGTGGGCGCAAATGCGGCATTTCCGGTGCGGAAGTGGAACTGACCGTTCTTCCGGGCGATGGTCTGGCACGTTCGATCGCTTGGCAGGGCCCGTGTTCACATGCGCCGACCGGCTCCTTCAGCCTTGTAGGTCGCAACCCGCGCCGGTGAATTCAAGGCGCGAGGCCCGCTGCACCCTCAGGCGCGCGTAAGAACATAGGCGCTGCGCATCAGGGCGATCAGCGCCACGGCTGATGCGATCAATGATGCGGCGCCTGCCCCGATGATCCCGAAGGACGGCATCAAAAGGATCACGAACGAGAAAAGCACCGCGGCCGAAAGCATGCGGATGCGCAGCGCGCGTGCCGCGTGACCTGTTCCCAGCAGCACCGGTTCGAAGCCGACCGCCATGATGTCCAGTCCGGCGGCAAGGCCCAGCAGTACCAACACCGGGTAAGCGCCAAGATACGCCTCTCCAGCGATCAGGTAGAGCGCGGGCTTGCCGAGCAGCGGCACCAGCACGCAGGTTGCGAGCCCCACGCCCATTGCCAGCTTGGCCGATTGACGCACCAGCTTGCGAAGCTCGCCGGCGCGCTGGCTGGCGTGGGCGCGGGTCACTTCAGGGAACACACCGCGTGCGAACATGTCCGCGAGGCGGACCAGCGATTGGCTGAGCTGATAGGCGAGCCGGTAATTGCCGGCCGCCGCCGCTCCGGTGAGCAGGCCGACCAGCACGACGGCGAACTGCCGGCTGGCGGCGTTCAGGGTGGAGTTCAGGTTGGTGACAAAGGCGAAGTGCCAGATTCCCGGGTTTTCCGAAGGGGCGAGCGTGGTCCCTCGCCAGCTGCGAAGCGTATCTGGCGCAACCCGCGCCGCACTGATCCAATAGCCGACCGCCGTCAGCACCTCGGCCGCTGCCCAGGCGATCAGGAAGCCGGTCAGGGTGGCGTCCTGCCAGACCGCGATCAGTGCCCCGACGAACCGAGCCATCGGCGTTACCGCATCCGCGCCGGCGCCGATCGCAAACCGATCATGCAGGCGCAGGACGCCGACTGCCGTGGAGCGCACAGACAATAGAAGGACGACCGAAAACGCGAATGCCTGCCACGCAAGCGACGTTGACCAGTCGAAATGCGCCTGCATCAGCCACAGCGCCGCGCCCGCGATGCCGATGCCCACCAATGCCCCGCCAATATCCAGTGCCAGGCAGAAGCGAACGAGCCGGGATAGTGCCGCCGAGGCGCCGCTCTCGCGGTGCACCATCCCGAACCGCACCACGATCTGCCACGTCTGGAAGCCGACGAGTGCCGCAACCGCCTGAGCCGTGCTGAGGATCAAGGTGAATACACCGAACGTCTGGACGCCAAGCGAGCGCGTCGCCAGCGCCAGATAGACGATGCTGAGCACGGCGCCGAGGCCTTTGCCGGTCAGCAGCCAACCGACATTGCGCAGCGCGCGGCGAAACGGGGATATTGCTTCAGGGGGGGACGTCAACGGCTGTCTTCCAATCGCCACCGCGCTATGGGCCACGCGGATGCGCATTGCTTTCCTCTATATCGCAGAAGCCTATCAGTGCTACCATGGCGCAGCCATCGCGCTCGAGCTTGCACGCCGGACCGGTTGGACGATCGTCAATTACTTCAACGATCCAGAGACGCCGCACCACTTGGCGCGGATCACCCAGGCATGGGGTGGGCCAGAGCTGGAGCAACGTCCATTGCGCAAGTCGCGGCTCACGCGGGGGCTGCAACGGATGAAGCGGCTTGGCATGTTCAAGGACATGGTGATGCGCGACAACATCGCCGAACTGAACGGCTATGACGCCATCTTCGCGGTGGAGAATACCGTTGCCGCGCTGCGCCGTCTGGGCGCCACCCATCCCCGGCTGATCTACAGTCCCCACGGGTTTGGTGATCGCGCACGCGGCTTCATCCCGAGGATCGCGACCTTCGACCTCGTCCTGCTCGCCGGGCCGAAGACCGCCGCGCGAATGCTGGAAGCGGGGCTGGTCCGGGAAGGCGGTTATGCGCTTACGGGATCGGTGAAGCTGGATACGGCCGAGCATATCGCCCGCACCACCGCGCTGCCGTTCGCCAAGACGCAGACCACCGTGCTCTACAATGCCCATAAGGAGCCCAAGCTCACGTCATGGCATCGCTTCGTGGAGCCGATGCTCGCCGGCTTCGCCGCCGACCCATCCATGAACCTGATCGTCGCGCCCCATGTGAAGCTCTTCCGCAGGCGGAGCGAGGCACTGCGCAGTCGCTGGCGGGCGCGCAGCACCCCCAATGTGCTGATCGATCCCGGTTCCGACCGCTCCGTCGACATGAGTTATGCGGCCGCCGCAGATATCTATGTCGGTGACGTCAGCAGTCAGGTCTATGAGTTTCTCGCCAGCCCAAGACCGTGCGTGTTCCTGAACGCGCACGGCATCGACTGGCGGGATGACCCGAGCTTTGCACATTGGCATCTGGGCGATGTGGTGGATGATCCCGCCGACCTGATGACCGCAATCCGCGCGGCGCCGGAGCGCCATGCGCTCTATAGAGAGCGTCAGGAGGCCATGGCGAAGGCCAGTCTTGGCGATACGTCGCCGGGCGCGGCGGAGAGAGCCGCCGAGGCCGTCATCGCCTATCTGGAGGGCCAGGCCCGGGCATGAAGGTAGGTTTTCTCTTCAACCACGACGCCCTGCATCAGATCCGCCATACAGCGCCCGTGATCGGGGAGATCGTGCGCTATCCTCAGGTGGAGGCGGTGGTTCTCACCTCGTCTGCGGAGCAGGAACGCGAAGTTCGCGCGCTTCTGGGCGCTGCAGCGGCAAAGGTGAGGTTCGTTTCCCTGAAGATCGGGAAAGTCGCTGCGGCGCTGGACCGGGCGCTGCGCTTTGTCGCACCATTTCGGCGCATCGCGACGCTTCGCGAGAACCTACCGGCTTTTGCCGCGCTCGATGTGCTTGTGGTGCCCGAAACCACCTCGCTTCTGCTGCGCGACCGCTTCGGACTCGATCAGCTAAAATATGTGTGGATCCCGCACGGCGCAGGCGACCGGTCCGTCGGCTTCCGGGCGGTGATGCGCGGGTTTGATCTCGTGCTTCTTTCCGGTGCGAAGGTACGCGACAGGATGCTCGCCGCCGGCCTGATCACGCCCGACAATCACGTCATCGTCGGTTATCCGAAGTTCGATACGATCGATAACGGGCCGCCGGCGCGCCTCTTCGCCAATGATCGACCAACGGTGCTGTACAACCCGCACTTCGATCCCTTGCTCTCATCCTGGTATTCGATGGGCGAGGATGTGGTTGCCTGGTTTGCAGCGCAATCGGACTACAATCTGGTGGTCGCGCCCCATGTGATGCTGGCGCAGCGACGGGTCCACGCCTCCGTCGAGCACCGCGTGGTGCACTGGCGCCGCGACGTTGCAGAGCGTTATCGCAGCTTGCCCAATATTCATGTCGACATGGGCAGCGAAGCTTCGGTGGACATGACATATACGCGCGGCGCGGACATCTACCTCGGCGACGCCAGCAGCCAGATCTACGAATGGATCGTGCGTCCGCGCCCCGCGATCTTTCTCGATGCGAGCAAGGCGGAATGGCAGGACAGCCCCGATTTTGCACATTGGCGTCTGGGGGAAGTGATCGGCGACATCCGGGAATTGCCGGGTGCGCTGGACCGCGCCGTCCGCGAACCTGACCGCTTCCGCGCGGCGCAGGAAGCCGCCTTCGCAGCAACCTTTTCGCTGACCGATCAGCCCGCGTCCGCGCGCGCAGCGGCCGCCATTGTGACGCGCTTCGGCGGCGCTTAGCCGACCCCCCAGTCCGCGATCTGCCAGCCGCGCTCGCCGGCCAAGGCGCGCAACTTGCGGTGCGGATTGACTGCTACTGGCTCGTCCACCCACTCGAAGGTCGGCTGATCGGTCGCATGGTCGGAATAGAAGCGG
This sequence comes from Sphingomonas sp. IC4-52, assembly GCF_020707225.1. NCBI lineage: Bacteria > Pseudomonadati > Pseudomonadota > Alphaproteobacteria > Sphingomonadales > Sphingomonadaceae > Sphingomonas > Sphingomonas sp. IC4-52. The sequence goes on from NZ_JAJFEU010000007.1 coordinate 134,844, forward strand.
ATGTGCGTGTTGGCACGGTCCATCCCGCTGCGCGCGAACCATGCGGTGATCATGGCGTGCTTTGCCGAACCGTAGCAGTTCGGGCCGCTCAGCGCCGGTAAGATGTCGCCACCGGCCCCGCGCGAAGCCTCGGTTGCGACCAGATCTGCGACACCCAGGCGGCGTGCGATCGGCTCCGCGTAGAAGCGGTGCGCCGCGGTGGCGATGACGATGCGCCGCCCCTCTCCTTTGTCGGCGGTCAATTGCGCGCGCGCACCCGGGCGGACGTGATTGCGCACGATCCATTCGGCGAACGCTTCGGATACCTTCGCCAGCCGGTCCGGCGGCACGGCGGGGCCCAGGAGCAGGCGATGCATCGCCTCCTTCAACTGGTCACGGTTCATGATACCGAGCGATCGCGTAGCGGCGGAGGCGACCACGGCCGGCAGCAGCGCGAGCCGGGCCGGCTGGAGCCGCCGCGCAGCAAACAGCAGATAGGGCGTCCAGGTGGGAAGGCTGGTGATGGTGCGGTCAAGGTCATAGATCGCGAGCGGGACCGGCGGCGTCTTAGTCATCGCCTGTGCCGTGCAATGCCGCACGGGCGAATGTCAAAAGGGGCGCCGGTGCGCCGCGCCAACCGTTGCGCGGATCGCCTCAGGAAATCTGATAGGCCACTTCGCTCAGCAAAAGGCGGGCGATGGCCCGATCGGCGATTTCCACGTCGACGCTGCCGCCAATCGTCTGCTGCCCGCGGCGCACTGGGGTGCGCACCAGTGTGCGGGCAAAGCGTTGCGCATGAGCCATAGCCGCGTCGAGGTCAGGCAGTTCATCACGTTGCACACGATGGGTGACGTTGTCAGGGGTACGGACACGGAAGACATAGCTCGGCATGCCAGCTAAATGCCTGAGAGACGGTGGAGTTTCAGGCTTCAACATAGATTGTGATGAATCCCGCAAACCAGACTGTGTGGGCCTCGCCCTTGGGCTGAGCAATACTGTTGCAGACAGGTCACGCCGAGTGATGCAGCCTCACCGCCGGCGGGCGGATTGCAGCCTTGTTCGCCCGCGTTTCTACGTCAGAGACATTGCCGCGCTGGCTGATCCCGGCCGCGGGCGCCTGCGTTGCATGTACGATCCGCCGACGTTGCCGATCGCGACTATGGACAAGCTATTGAAAACACGGGCGGGCGTCCCACATTCCCGTTATCGTTCAACAACGGAAAGGAGGTGGTCGAATGTCTCATTGTCTCACGCCGCTCGCGGCAAGTCTGATGGACGTGACCTCCGCCGCGGAGGTTCTCGCCTGACGAGAGCCGCGAATGGCTGACAATGGAAAGGCCGCTCTCGCAAGAGGGCGGCCTTTCGATTTTGTGGATGTTGGGAGGCGCTGATCAGCCATCAGGCAGGGTAGCGCCGACGCCCTGCTTCCCCGTTAGGGTCGCGCCGCTCAATACGGGATGTGTGGCACCGAGTCCGGATCTGTCGGCGTCGCCACTGCCGGCGCGGGCTGATTGTCCTGCCGAGATCCGCCGCGACGGAACGCCGCGACCAGCGCGATTCCCACGGCCAGGGTGGCACCGGCCTTCAGCACGAACCCTTTCTTGTTGTGCTGCCACTCCGAACGCGCGCCCATTTCACCGGGGATGTTGGGCAGCTTGCCGCGCGTGAGATCTTCCACCACGCCTTCGACCACATTGATCCGGTCTGCACCCATCAACAGCAGCCAGTGCCACCAGTCGGATTCGCTGCGGCGAAACGCGTAGCGGCGGATCGCACCGGACAGACCGCTCGGCGGCGTGGACGTGCCGATCACCGCCGGCAGGCGATTATGCTCGATCGATCGCAGCACTTCGACCTGAGGGATCTGTTGCGACGGGCGCGTCCAGGTGAGCCCGCGGTCCTTTTGGTCCTCGATATGGCGGATCGGATAGGTGGGATTGTTCTTCGGATCCGCATCCACGCCCCAGCCGGGGATCTTGGACGTGTCGACCAGTCGCTTTGTCATCGTACCTCTCCGCTCACTGGCCGTTCGGCAGCAGCACCGGCTTGATGCAGCCGTCGAGCTTCGCCGAGAACATGTGGTAAGCATCCGCGATGTCGGTCAGCGGAACGCGATGGGTGATCATGGCCTTGGGATTGAGGTGCCCGGCCTTGATGTGGTCCACCAGCCGGGGCAGCAGCCGCTTCACCGACGCCTGATTGGCGCGAACGGTGATGCCCTTGTTCACGACATTGCCGATCGGGATCATGTTACCCGTCGGGCCGTAAACGCCGACGATCGACACGATCCCGCCCTTTTTCACGGAGTTGATCGCCCAGTGGAGCGCGATGGCGTTCCCGGCCTCCAGCTTCAGCTTGGTGCCGAATACATATTGCAGGGCATTGCCCGCAGCATCGCCGCCTACCGCATCGATACAGACATCCGCGCCAAGTGAGTCCGTCTGCTTCTTCAGTAACACGACGACGTCGTCGATCTCGCGGAAATTGTACACTTCCGCAGGGGCGAAGACGCGTGCGAATTCCAGCCGATAATCGAGATGGTCGATCACGATCACCCGTCCGGCGCCGAACAGCCAGGCGGAACGCGCCGCCATCAGCCCCACGGGGCCAGCGCCGAACACCACCACGGTGTCGCCCGGCTGGATGCCGCCCATCTCGGCCGCCTGGTAGCCTGTCGGCACGACATCGGTGAGCAGGACCGCATCGTCCGGGTCCATCCAGTCCGGGATCACCATCGGTCCGACGTCGGCATAGGGCACGCGGACATATTGGGCTTGGCCGCCGTCATAGCCGCCTGCGGTATGCGAATAGCCGAAGATGCCGCCTACCGCCGTCGCCTGGGCGTTCGATTCGTGGCAGTTGCCGTACAGGCCCTGCTGGCAGAAATGACATTTGCCGCACGCGATGTTGAACGGCACGAGCACATGATCGCCTGGCTTCAGGTTGCGGACTTCCGGCCCGACCTGTTCCACGATCCCGCAGAACTCATGCCCGAAGGTCATCCCGATTCGCGTGTCCGGAACCATTCCGTGGTAGAGGTGCAGGTCCGATCCGCAGATGCACGATCGGGTCACACGGACAATGGCGTCCTCCGGGTGAAGGATCTGCGGCATCGGTTTCTCGTCGGCACGGACGCGATAGGGTCCGCGATAGTTCATCGCCAGCATGCAAGGGCTCCCATGCGAGCGGCGTTGCTCGCCTGACGCCTTCAAGTCGGAACGCCATCTTGGGTTCCGCCACTTGCTTCAGATCAAGGCTCGCAACTACCCACCGGCGCGTCCCCTTGATCTACGTTAGGCAGAAAGCAGCGCAGCGATCATCGCGGCAGGAACACCCCGCACGGCTTGTCGTTGCTACTCCAGCAGAGGAGCAGGAACATGGCGACATCAGGCAATGTGTCAGGCACGGGCACGAACCGGCAGACGGCGGCGATCGGTGCCGCGGCTGGAATTGCGATCGGCTTGGCAGCGAACCTGCTGCGAAAGTCGGCAGTGCAGGCCCCGACGATGTTCGCCGGAAACTGGGACAAGGCACTGGCGGCGGAGCATGCGGCAGCACTGAAGATCTTCGATCTCCTGGAGGAGACTGAGGACACGGCAGTTGCGCGTCGGACAATGCTGCTGACGCAGCTGAAGCACGCCATCAGCAAACACGCCTTCCAGGAAGAGAATGTTGTGTATGCGATGATGCGCGATCACGGGCTGACGGAGGCTGCGGATCACCTCAATCACGAACACGGCTACGTGAAGCAGTATTTCTTCGACTTGGGGGAGATGCCCAAAGACGACCCGAACTGGCTGCCGAAGCTGAAGGAGTTTCGCGCCATGATCGAAAGCCACATGCGGGAAGAGGAGAATGACCTGTTCCCGCGGCTGAGTTCAAAGCTCACCGAGGAGCAGAACAAGCACATCACCGCCGCGATGAACAAGGAAGGTTTCAAGCTGGCCTGAATGTTCCGGCCGGGCCCATGGCACCATGAGTCCGCCAACGCGCGCCCGCGAAATTCTGGAGGATGATATGACCGATAAACAGCCGATGCAGGCCGATGGCAGCGGAACCAAGCCGCACGTTCCCGATGAGAATGGGGAGGTCGCCAGCCGGCGGGATAGCAGCGGTGAAAGCCAGGGCGGCGCCTACCCCAATCCACACACCGGGAAGAAGGGCGGCCATTTCGACGGCGGGCAGTCGGGACGCGCCTATCATGGCACCGGCCAACTCGGCGATGAGAAGACGGGGGAGCAGCCCAACTCAGCCTCGACCGAATAAAGGTCGGTCACAGCTGTTTCTACCGCGTAGCATTCCGCGGGTGCCTTATGGTCGCGGGCGCGCTCTGGCTGCACGACCTTTCGCTTGGCCGCCAGCGTTTGTTCTGATCAACGATAGCGCGGCAGGATCATCGGGAGAGGCCGGATGGAATATGTGAAGCTTGGCGCCACGGGCTTGGACGTGTCGCGGCTTTGTCTCGGTTGCATGACCTTCGGGGATCCCGGGCGCGGCAATCATGAATGGACCCTTCCGGAGGAGCAAAGTCGTCCACTGCTGCGCCAGGCGATCGAGGCAGGGATCAACTTCTTCGATACCGCTAACGTCTATTCCGACGGCAGCTCCGAGGAGATCGTCGGACGGGCGCTTAAGGAGTTCACCCGCCGCGAGGAGGTGGTCATCGCCACGAAGGTGCACGGCCGAATGCGGCCGGGCCCGAACGGCGCGGGTTTGAGCCGCAAGGCGATCATGCAGGAAATCGATACCAGTCTGACGCGCCTCGGCACCGACTATGTCGATCTCTATCAGATCCACCGCTTCGACTATGAAACGCCGATCGAGGAGACACTGGAGGCGCTCCACGACGTCGTGAAGGCCGGAAAGGCGCGCTATATAGGTGCGTCCTCGATGTACGCCTGGCAATTCGCGACCATGCTGCACACGGCTGACGCGAACGGATGGACGCGCTTCGTCACCATGCAGAATTACCTGAACCTGCTTTATCGGGAGGAAGAGCGCGAAATGCTCCCGCTGTGCGAAGCGGAGGGTATCGGAGTCATTCCGTGGAGCCCGCTGGCACGCGGGCGGCTGACCCGAGACTGGGGGGAATCAACCAATCGGTCGGAGACCGACAAGTTCGGCCAGACGCTTTACGCCCATACTGCCGACGCGGACAGGAAGGTGGTCGAAGCGGTGGCCGCAGTAGCGGCTGAACGCGGCGTGCCACGCGCGCAGATCGCACTGGCATGGGTCTTGTCGAAGTCGGTTGTGTCTGCCCCGATCGTCGGCGCCTCGAAGAAAGGCCATCTGGAGGATGCCGTCGCTGGTCTCGACATCGTTCTGAACGATGAGGAACTGCGCCGCCTCGAGCAGGCGTACGTGCCGCATGCGGTGGTCGGGTTCCAATGACACCGCTCGATTCGAGCTCGCGTCGATGCGCCAGCTCGGATCGAAACGCGCAGCTGAAAGGAGCCCGGTACAGATTCGGAGGATATCGCCGGAACCGCGGGCGAGATTCGCGTGCTCCGTCAGATTCGCCTCTGTAGCCTCCCACAAGCACGGCGATTCTCGGCCATGCGATGGGCTTGCATAGAACGGTCCCCGTCCGCCAGGCGCCTCGTAACTCTCGGGGAAGCAGACACTTTTTTATGAAATCTGACGGCTGTCGGAAAAACCTGTTGACGGTTGGGGGCGGTCCGCCTAGATGGGTGTCACCGCAGCGGTGGCCGGCACGGTTGCTGAGGCGGTTAGCGAAAACAAGGCGCCATGGTCGCCCCGAGAAAAAGGGGTTAGCCGAGGCGTCGGTTTTTGTCGCTCTTTGACATTGTTGGTCAAGATGAAGGGACATGT
>NZ_JAJFEU010000008.1:0-101934 GCF_020707225.1 Sphingomonas sp. IC4-52
TAGCAGCCCTCACCACCATTTACGGCAGTTTTCCGAGGGTTTGGGGAGGAGTGGTGCCCCGAACTGTGTAGCAGTTCAGTGTAGCAGACGCTCTCTGGGGACCGTCTTTTCGACGATCCCCCAGCATTATCAATGCTTTGAGAACAAATGGTGCCCAGAAGAGGACTCGAACCTCCACGCCCTTGCGAGCGCCAGCACCTGAAGCTGGTGCGTCTACCAATTCCGCCATCTGGGCACGGGGTAGGCCGGCGCCTCTAGGGCCGAGGTGGCGGCCTTGTCAACAGGCACTTCGCACGGCTAGGGGCTGGGCCGAAATTTTTTCCCCGGCGGAGCGTTACATGAGAGACAGGCTGTTCACGCTGATCGGCGGTGGCGGTTTTCTTGGCCGTTATGTCGCACAGGCGCTGCTTGCCACCGGCGCACGCGTTCGCGTTGCCCAGCGCGATCCGCGCGAGGCGTGGTATCTGAAGCCGCTGGGTGCGCTCGGCCAGACGCAGTTCGTGGCGGCGGACATCACCCGGCCCGATACGATCGAGCGGGCGATCGCCGGCGCCGATGGCGTCGTCAATCTGGTCGGCAGCTTCACCGGCAACCTGAACCGCATTCATGTGGAAGGGCCGCGGGCGCTGGCGCAGGCCGCGCGCAATGCCGGCGTCGAGGCAATGGTTCATGTGTCGGCGATCGGCGCCGATCCCCAGGCCGAGGCGCTGTACGCCCAGACCAAGGGCGCCGGCGAGGCCGCCGTGCGCGACGCCTTCCCCGGCGCCACGATCCTGCGCCCGTCCACCGTGTTCGGGCGCGAGGACAAGTTCATCAACATGTTCGCCCGCATGGTCGCCCGCTTTCCGGTGGTGCCCGTGCTAAAGCCGAACGTGCGCTTCCAGCCGGTGTTCGCCGGGGACGTTGGCGATGCGGTTGCGACTGTGCTTCGTGATCCCGCGACCTTTGCCGGGCGGACGTTCGAGCTGGGCGGTCCGGACGTGCTGACCATGTTGGAACTGCAACAGTGGATCGGGCGACAGATCGGTCGGCATCCGTCGTTCGTGCCGATGCCGGACGCGCTGGGCGGACTGCTCGCCGCGCTCCCCGGGGCGCCCATCTCGCGCGATCAGTGGAAGCTGCTGCAGAAGGATACGGTGGTGACCCAGGGTGCCGAAGGGCTGCAAGCGCTGGGTATCACGCCAACGCCGCTGGCGGCGGTCGCGCCCGGGTGGCTGGTGCAATATCAGCGCGCGGGGCGCTTTGCCCGCCCCACCGAGGCCTGATCCCGCTTCCGTTTCGCGCATCGGCCCGCGGCGGCGGGCGACCTGAAAGGCTGTCATGTCCGATCTGCTGACCGCGATCATCCTCGGCATTGTCGAGGGCGTCACCGAATTCCTGCCCGTTTCCTCCACCGGGCATCTGGTGCTCGCCACCGAGATCCTGGGCTATGATCCGCAGCGCTGGGCGGTGTTCAACATTGCGATCCAGCCAGGCGCGATCCTGGCGATCGTGGTGCTGTATTGGCGCACGTTCATGGCGGTGCTGACTGGCCTGGTGCGGGGCGAGCCCAATTCGGTCGCATTCGTGCGCAACCTGCTGATCGCCTTCGTTCCGGCCGTGGCGCTGGGTCTGGCATTCAACGACCAGATCGAGGCGTTGCTGGAAAATGCCGTGGTGGTCGCCTGGGCGCTGATCATCGGCGGCGTGGCAATCCTGATCATCGAAAAACTGGCCAAGACGCAGGTGGTGGGCGGCATTTCCGGCGTGTCGGCCGGGCAATCGGCGAAGATTGGCCTTGTTCAATGTATCGCGATGATCCCGGGCGTCAGCCGGTCAGGGGCGACGATCATGGGCGCCATGGCGATCGGCATCGATCGTCGCACGGCTGCGGAATTCTCCTTCTTCCTGGCGCTGCCGACGCTGACGGGCGCGACGGTGCTGCAGCTGGTGAAGCACCGCGACGCGATCACCGCCAACGACCTGCAGCTGATCGGGGTCGGCGCATTCGTGTCGTTCATCGTCGCGCTAGCGGTGGTGAAGGCGTTCATGGCGGTGGTGACGAAGCACGGTTTTGCCCCCTTTGCCTGGTATCGGATTATCGCCGGCGCAGTCGCGCTGGTGATGCTTTCTGCGCGATAGGTCCGAAATGTTACCTTCTTCAAAGGTGTTTGTAGCGGCTGAGTGAGCGAAAGCGGCGGTCGGGCGCAGAATAGGTCAGCAATACTGTCTTGATGGTGCTTTGCCGATGTGAGACCCACATCGGCGGAGGGCTTATGGCTGCTGATACCATGCTTCGATTCGTCGCTACCCCGCAGTCCTATCCGGACAAAAGGTCGGCAGAGGCGAGGGCAGAGGATTTTCGCGAGATTGCGGACCGCTATGCGATTCCGCGCGCGGAGGAGCAGGCCGGGCGGTGCTCGCAATGCGGCGTGCCGTATTGCACGGTGCATTGTCCGCTCCACAATCACATCCCGGACTGGCTACGGCTGACCGCCGAGGGGCGGCTGCGCGAGGCCTATGAGCTGAGCAACGCCACTTCCTCGATGCCCGAGATTTGTGGCCGCATCTGTCCGCAGGATCGGCTGTGCGAAGGCAATTGCGTGATCGAATTCTCCGGCCATGGCGCGGTGACGATCGGCTCCGTCGAGAAGTTCATTACTGATACCGCTTGGGAACAGGGCTGGATCGAGCCGCTAGTGCCGGGGCCGGCGCGTGGCCAATCGATCGGTGTGATCGGTGCCGGTCCGGCCGGACTGACTGCGGCCGAGTATCTTCGCAAGTACGGCTATGAGGTACACGTCTATGACCGGCATGACCGGGCGGGCGGGCTGCTGACCTATGGCATCCCCGGCTTCAAGCTGGAGAAGCACGTCGTCACTCGCCGCGTCGACCGGTTGAAGGACGGCGGGATCGTCTTCCACGAAGGCTTTGCGGTTGGCGAGGACGCGAGCTTCGCCGAGCTGCGCCAGCGGCATGATGCGCTGCTGATCGCGACCGGGGTCTACAAGGCGCGTGAGATCGATGTGCCGGGCAACCAGGCCTCCGGCGTAATCGCGGCGCTCGATTATCTGACAGCATCCAACCGCAAGAGCTTCGGCGATGCGGTGCCGGCGTTCGACAACGGCAGCCTCGACGCCAAGGGCAAGAATGTCGTGGTGATCGGCGGCGGCGATACCGCGATGGACTGCGTCCGCACCGCGATCCGACAGGGTGCCAAGAGCGTGCGCTGCCTGTACCGTCGCGACCGCGCGAACATGCCGGGATCGCAGCGCGAAGTCGCCCATGCCGAGGAGGAAGGCGCGGAATTCGTGTGGCTGTCCGCGCCGCATTCCTTCGTGGGCGAGGATGCTGTGTCGGGTGTGCGCGCCAATCGCATGCGGCTGGGCGCACCTGACGCGAGCGGCCGGCGCGCGCCCGAGGTCGATCCCGGCGGACCGCTGGACATGCCGGCCGACATGGTGATCAAGGCGCTGGGCTTCGATGCCGAGGAGCTGCCGCACCTGTGGGATGCGCCCGAACTGGGCGTCACCCGCTGGGGCACGGTGCTGGTCGACAACAAGACGCTGATGACGAGCCTCGACGGCGTGTTCGCCGCCGGTGACATCGTGCGCGGCGCGAGCCTCGTCGTCTGGGCGATCCGCGACGGACGCGATGTCGCGTCGACGATGCACAAATATCTCAAGAGCAAGGTCGCGGCGCAGCCCGCGAAGGAGGCCGCGTGATGGATCAGCGCGAATATCTCGCCACCCATGGCATGTACCGCCCCGAGTTCGAGGGCGATGCGTGCGGTGTGGGTCTTGTGGCGGCGACCGATGGCAAGCCGTCTCGCCGGGTGGTGCAGTCTGCGATCGATGCGCTGAAGGCGGTGTGGCACCGCGGCGCGGTCGATGCCGATGGCAAGACCGGCGATGGCGCGGGGCTGCACGTCGACCTGCCGGTGCGCTTCTTCGACGATGCGATCGCGATGAGCGGGCACAAGGTGCGCCCGAACCGGTTGGCGGTGGGCATGGTGTTCCTGCCGCGCACCGATCTTGCCGCGCAGGAGACGTGCCGCACCATCGTAGAGAGTGCGATCATCGAGGCCGGCTATACCATCTATGGCTGGCGCCAGGTGCCGGTGGACGTGAGCGTTATCGGCCTGAAGGCGCAGGCGACGCGGCCGGAGATCGAGCAGATCATGATCGCCGGGCCGATGCCCGACGAAGTGGACGCCGCGGAATTCGAGAAGAACCTCTATCTCGTCCGCCGGCGGATCGAAAAGCGGGTGATCGCGGCGCAGATCCAAGGCTTCTACATCTGTTCGCTGAGCTGCCGCTCGATCATCTACAAGGGGCTGTTCCTGGCCGAGAGCCTATCGGTGTTCTATCCGGACCTGACCGACAAGCGGTTCGAGAGTAGGGTCGCGATTTTTCACCAGCGTTATTCCACCAACACCTTCCCGCAATGGTGGCTCGCGCAGCCATTCCGGTGCCTGGCGCACAACGGCGAGATCAACACGATCCGCGGCAACAAGAACTGGATGTTGAGCCACGAGATCCGCATGGCGTCGATCGCGTTCGGCGAGCATTCGGAGGATATCAAGCCGGTGATCCCGGCGGGCGCGTCGGACACCGCTGCCCTGGACGCGACGTTCGAGGCGATCTGCCGTTCGGGCCGCGATGCGCCGACCGCGAAGCTGATGTTGGTGCCTGAGGCGTGGCAGAGCGACATTGCCGATGACATGCCGCCGGCACATGCCGCCATGTACCAGTATCTCGCCTCCGTCATGGAGCCGTGGGACGGTCCGGCCGCGCTGGCGATGACCGATGGGCGCTGGGCCGTGGCGGGCATGGACCGCAACGCGCTTCGCCCGCTGCGCTATACCCAGACCGCCGACGGCCTGCTGATCGTGGGATCGGAGAGCGGCATGGTGGTGGTGCCGGAATCGACCATCATCGCCAAGGGCCGGCTGGGGCCGGGGCAGATGATCGCGGTCGATCTGGCCGAGGGCAAGGTTTACGACGATCGCGCGATCAAGGACCGGATCGCGGCCGAGGCCGACTATGCCGGCATGATCGGCAATTTCGCGACGATCGACGACCTGCCGCCTGCCCCGGCGGCTGGCGTGCCGCGCTACGACCGTGCGGAGCTGGCGAAGCGCCAGGTGGCGGCCGGCCAGACGCTGGAGGACATGGAGCTGATCCTCGCGCCGATGGTGGAGACGGCCAAAGAAGCGATCGGATCGATGGGCGACGATACGCCGCTCGCCGTCATTTCCGACAAGCCGCGGCTGATCAGCCAGTTCTTCCGGCAGAATTTCAGCCAGGTGACGAACCCGCCGATCGACCCGCTGCGCGAGCGCTACGTGATGAGCCTCAAGACGCGGTTCGGGAACCTCGCCAACATCCTCGACACCGAGGATCGGCGCGAGCGCGTGCTCGTGCTCGATTCGCCGGTGCTGACGTCCACAGACTGGGCGCGGCTGAAGACCTATTTCGGCAGCGCGGCGGCAGAGATCGACTGCACGTTCGAGGCGAGCGGCGGCGCAGACAAGCTGCGCGCCGCGATCCAGCGCATCCGCAACGAGGCCGAGCAGGCCGTGCGGCAGGGCAAGAGCGAAATCTTCCTGACCGACGAATATGTTGGGCCGGAACGGATCGCGATCCCCGGCGTGCTCGCCGCGGCGGCCGTGCACACGCACCTCGTGCGGCGCGGACTGCGCTCCTACGCGTCAGTCAACGTCCGCACCGCGGAATGCCTCGACACGCATTATTATGCGGTGCTGATCGGCGTCGGCGCGACGACGGTGAACGCCTACCTCGCCGAAGCCGCGATCGCGGATCGCCAGGCGCGCGGGCTGTTCGGTGACCTCGCGCTCGACGAATGCCTGAAGCGGCACCGCAAGGCGATCGAGGAAGGCCTGCTGAAGATCATGTCGAAGATGGGGATCGCGGTGATCTCCAGCTATCGCGGCGGCTATAACTTCGAGGCGGTGGGCCTGTCTCGCGCGCTGGTGAACGACTTCTTCCCGGGCATGCCGGCGAAGATCTCGGGCGAAGGCTATGCCTCGCTACACATCAACGCGAAGGATCGGCACGACGCGGCGTTCGACGAGGCGGTGGTGAACCTGCCGATCGGCGGCTTCTATCGCCAGCGGCATACGGGCGAGGCACATGCCTATTCCGCGCAGCTGATGCACCTGTTGCAGACGTCGGTCGCGACCGACAGTTATTCGACCTACCTGCAATTCTCACGCGGCGTAGGCGACCTGCCGCCGATCTACCTGCGCGATCTGCTGCAGTTCAACTTCCCCGCAGAAGGCGTGCCGATCGACCAGGTCGAGCCGATCACCGAGATCCGCAAGCGCTTCGTGACGCCGGGGATGAGCCTTGGCGCGCTATCCCCCGAGGCGCACGAGACGCTGGCGATCGCGATGAACCGTATCGGCGCCAAGGCGGTGTCCGGCGAGGGCGGCGAGGACAAGACCCGATATCAGCCGTACGAAAATGGCGACAACGCCAATTCGGTGATCAAGCAGATCGCGTCGGGGCGCTTCGGCGTGACGGCGGAATATCTCAACGCCTGCGAGGAGATCGAGATCAAGGTTGCGCAGGGCGCCAAGCCCGGCGAGGGCGGGCAGCTGCCTGGCTTCAAGGTGACCGAGTTCATCGCCAAGCTGCGCCATGCGACGCCGGGCGTGACGCTGATCTCCCCGCCGCCGCACCACGACATCTATTCGATCGAGGATCTGGCGCAGCTGATCTACGACCTGAAGCAGATCAATCCGCGGGCGCGGGTGTGCGTGAAGCTCGTCTCCTCGGCGGGCATCGGCACCGTCGCGGCGGGCGTCGCGAAGGCGCATGCCGACGTGATCCTGGTTTCCGGCCATGTCGGCGGCACCGGTGCTTCCCCCCAGACCAGCATCAAATATGCCGGCACGCCGTGGGAAATGGGCCTTTCCGAGGTCAACCAGGTGCTGACGCTGAACGGCCTGCGCGGGCGGATCAAGCTGCGCACCGACGGGGGCCTGCGCGTCGGGCGCGACATCGTGATCGCCGCGATCCTCGGTGCGGAGGAATTCGGCATTGGCACGCTGAGCCTCGTTGCGATGGGCTGCATCATGGTGCGCCAGTGCCACTCGAACACGTGCCCGGTCGGCGTGTGCACGCAGGACCCGCGGCTGCGCGAGAAGTTCGTCGGCACGCCGGAGAAGGTCATCAACCTGATGACCTTCATTGCCGAGGAAGTGCGCGACATCCTGGCGCGGCTGGGCGTGCGCAGCCTCGACGAAGTGATTGGGCGGACGGAGTTGCTGCGGCAGGTGAGCCGCGGCGCGGAGCATCTCGACGATCTCGATCTCAACCCGATCCTCGCCAAGGTCGACGCGACCGATGCGGAGCGGCGCTTCTCGCTCAACACCTTCCGCAACGAAGTGCCCGACAGCCTCGACGCGCAGATCATCAAGGATGCGGGCGCCGTCTTCTCGCGGCGCGAAAAGATGCAGCTGACCTATTCGGTGCGCAACACGCACCGCGCGGTCGGCACGCGGCTGTCGAGTGAGATCACCCGCACGTTCGGAATGAGCGCGCTGAACGACGGTCATGTCACGATCCGCCTGCGCGGCTCGGCGGGCCAGAGCCTTGGCGCCTTCCTGTGCAAGGGCATCACGCTGGAAGTGTTCGGCGACGCCAACGACTATGTCGGCAAGGGCCTGTCGGGCGGCGTGATCGTGGTGCGGCCGGCGGTGTCGTCACCGCTCCGCAGCCAGGAGAATACGATCGTCGGCAACACCGTCCTGTACGGTGCTACCTCGGGCGCGCTGTTCGCGGCCGGACAGGCTGGCGAGCGGTTCGCGGTGCGAAACTCGGGCGCAACGGTGGTGGTCGAGGGCTGCGGCGCGAACGGCTGCGAATATATGACGGGCGGCACGGCCGTGGTGCTGGGCGCCGTCGGCCAGAACTTTGGTGCCGGCATGACGGGCGGCATGGCCTTCGTCTACGATCATGACGACAGCTTTGCGCGCCGCGCCAACCCGGAAAGCATCGTGTGGCAGCGGCTGGCCGCGGCGCACTGGACGGGCGTGCTGCGCGACCTGATCACCCGCCATGTTCAGGCAACCGATTCCAAGTGGGCGCGCGGTATCCTCGATGATTGGGAGCGCTCGTCGGCGCGCTTCTGGCAGGTGGTGCCGCGTGAGATGCTGGAAAGGCTGGTCCATCCGCTCGACGACACGTTCGCGATGGAAGCGGCGGAGTAGGTCTCTGCTTCTGGCGGCACCGAACGGGCCTTTGGGTTTCGTCGGTGCCGCTTTCGTCTTTGGACGAGGGCAACACCGCGGCGTGGATGATGTGGTGTGTGGAGGGGCGCACCTGCGCGGTTCATGCGGGCGATGGTGTGCCGGCTCTTGCCCTGGCCGTGCCGTTCGTTGGGTGTCGGCGCCTTGGCCAAGTGATCGGCTGATCCCGCACCCGTGCGGTTTGGCGTCTTATTCGCTTCGCATCTGCCATGACGCGCTGGGCCACCGCTCGATCTGGACGGGCGTATTCGTGACTCCGAATGCCGCGTGCCCTGCTCACTGCGCGCTGAACAGCAAGCGGTCAGGCCTCGCGCCGGGAAGTATGCTCCCATCGTGACCGGACGCCCGCCATTTGGCGGGCTTCGCCTGGGACCGCCGGGGACGCCGCAGGGCAGGCGACCGCCCAGCGCCGGGGTTAGAACCCCGGCGGCGGCCCATCCTCGAACTCAGGTTCCAGCTCCTCGCGCCGCCGCACGGGCGGAGGGGGAGGGGGCGGGCGGTTGATGGTGACCGATCCGTCAGGTCCGATTTCCAGATCCATGCCCAGACCGTCCAGCCGGCCAGCAATGGGCGCAATCTCATTCTCGACGACGCCGACCAATCCAGCCTCGGGATCGACATCCTCAACCGCCGGTGCCTTGACGACCGGCGCGAGATCGAGCGCGTTCGTCATGAAATTGCGCCAGATCTGCGCGGGGATGCCGCCGCCGTGCAGGCCGGGATTGGGCGTGTTGTCGTCATTGCCGACCCACACGCCGACCACGAGATCACCGGCAAATCCGATGAACCATGCGTCGCGACCCGATTGCGACGTGCCGGTCTTGCCATAAGCATCGACCGACAGCGCCGCTGCCCGGCCGGTTCCGCGCACCGATGCGGCGAGCAGCGTCAGCATGTCATCATGGATGCGATCGGGCATGGTCTTCTGCCCGCCGGTAAGTGAACTGTACCAGCTCTTGTCCCGCACATCGGGCAAGCCGTGCGGCTGAACGGGATAGCGACCCTCGGCGACACCGGCAAAGGCCGAGGTCAGTTCCAGCAGGGAGACTTCGGAGGTGCCAAGCCCGATGGTCGCCTCGTTGGCGATGGGGGTCGAGATGCCAAGATCGCGCGCGGCGCGGATGACGTTGCGCACGCCCACTTCCTGCGTCAGGCGGGCGGCCACCACATTGGAGGAGCGCTGAAAGGCGCGCCGCAGCGTGATCTCGCCGAGATAGCGATTATCGTCGTTCTTTGGCTTCCACCCGGCGATTTCCACCGGGGAATCGTCCACCACCGTATCGGGCGACATGCCCGCGCGCAGGGCGGCCAAGTAGACGAAAAGCTTGAAGGTGGAGCCCGGCTGGCGCCGCGCCTGAGTGGCGCGGTTGAAGGGGCTCTTCTTGTAATCACGCCCGCCGACCATCGCGACCACTTCGCCATTGCGCTTCATGGCGACGAGCGCTGCCTGCGCCTGGCGCAAGCCAGCCTGGCGGATCACCCGTTCGGCCGCGCGCTGAAGGTCACGATCCAGCGTGGTGCGCACGGTGGCTTCGGTCTTGACCTCTCCGGCCTGATCGCGCGCCTCGGGCAGCACCCAATCGGCGAAATAGGTGCCGGTGGGCAATTGTCGCGGACGGCTGGCCAGCACACGCTGCGGCTGGACGTCCTCGCCCTGTGCCTTGGTAAGGAAGCCGGCGTCGACCATGGCGGCGACCACCACCGCCTGACGTTCCCGAGCGCCCTTGAGATTGCTGGTCGGAGCGAGGCGCGAGGGCGCCTTTACCAGGCCGGCGAGCATGGCGGCCTGACCAATGTTCATCTTCTCCGGCGAACGGCCGAAGTAATGCTTGGCCGCGGCACGCAGACCATAAACGTTGTCGCCGAAATAGACGTTCGAGAGATAGCGCGACAGGATTTCGTCCTTCGTCAGCCATGCCTCCAGCCAAAAGGCGATCATGACCTCGCGGATCTTGCGCGCAGCGGTGCGATCCGAATCAAGAAAGGCGTTCTTGGCCAGCTGCTGCGTGATCGTGCTGCCGCCCTGACGCACACCGCCGGAACCAAGATTGGCCCAGGCAGCGCGGGCAATGCCGCGCGGATCAATGCCCCAGTGCGAGTAGAAGCGCCGGTCCTCGATAGCGAGGAATGCCTCGCGCACATGGGGCGGCAGCTTTGCCGCGTCGACCGGCTCCCCGATGATCGCACCGCGCCGTGCGATCGGTGTGCCGTCTGCGGCCGTCAACGTGATCGAGGGCGGCGTGGGCGGCTTGAGCGATTGCGATAGCGGGGCGGTGATCGCGAGCCAGGCAATGGCCAGCACGAGCAGGATGACCATCGCGCCAAGCCCGCGCATGATCCAGCGCATCGAGATACGCGGCAGGCGGCGAGCGGGAACGGGATCGGACGGCGGAGGCGCATCATCCTGCCACGCCTCGAAATCAGGCATGGCCGGGCGCGGCTCTCCAGGTGAATGATGGTAGCGGAGGCGACCGCTGTCGAAGGGATCAGGGCGCATATCGTCGTTCCGGCGGTCAGCCATCGCGTATTACTTTACTAAGACAGTTGCCGCAAGGATGCGCATCGTGCGAGGGAATAGGGCCATGAGCGGCGAAGCGGAAGCACTTCAATCGGACCAGCGACCGCTGGTCGTCGGAATTGGCGGCACTATCGGGGCGATTTCCTCGACGGAACGCGCATTGCGAATCGCGCTGGACGCAGCGGAGGAGCAGGGCTTTCGGACCCGTTTGTTCGGCGGCGCGGACATGGCCAAGCTGCCGCTGTACAATCCCAAGGCAAGCGAGCGGACAGCGGAAGAGCGTGAGTTCGTCGAAGCGGTCCGCGGTGCGTCGGCGCTCATCATCGCCTCGCCGGGCTACCACGGCAGCATTTCGGGCGTGGTGAAAAACGCGCTCGACTTGCTGGAAGAAACGGCGCGCGATCCGGAGCGTACGTATCTCGCGGACATGCCGGTTGGCCTGATCGCGACCGCTTATGGATGGCAGGCGACCGGCTCCACGATCGCGGCGCTTCGCTCGATCGTCCATGCGCTGCGTGGTTGGCCGACGCCATTTGCGGCCGCGATCAACAGCGCAGTGACCAAATTCGACGAAGATGGCGGGGCGAGCGATCCTGCCGTTGTCGAACAGTTACGGCTGATCGGCCAGCAGGTGGCGCGGTTCGCCCCGTTGGCCAAGGCTGGCTGAACGGGCCGCCCAGAACTTACGTAACATCTGTTATCTTGCCGTTGACAGCGCCGCCGCCGCTGGTCCACCTCCCGCCCCAGACCGGAGAAAACCGGCACGGAAAAGCGGAGAGCGGGCATGGTGCTGACCAAGGGCGACGAATATCCGATTCACCAGACGGCCGAGCCGGTCGCTTATGCGGGGACGGATCGGAATTTCTACGATCGCTTCTTCTTCAACGGTTATGCCCCCGGCGCAGACGAGGACGGCTTCTTCGCCGCGGCGATGGGCGTTTATCCGCATATCAACATCATCGATGCGAGCTTCTGCTGGCTGAAGGACGGCAAGCAGGTGAACCTGCACGCCAGCCGCGGCCTCAACATGGAGCGGATGGATACGCAGGTGGGCGGGATCGCGGTCGAGGTGATCGAACCGCTCAAGTCCGTGAAGCTCATGGTGGACTCGCCCGAGCACAAGATCCGCGCCGAACTGACCTTCACCGGCCGCGCCTTCCCGCTAGAGGAGCCGCGATTCACGCGCAGAAATGGGCCCCGCGTGCTGATGGATGTGACGCGGATGACCCAGAATGGCAGCTATCGGGGCTGGATCGACGTCGATGGCGTGCGAACGGACGTGAATGGTTGGTTGGGAACGCGTGATCGCTCCTGGGGCGTCCGGCCGATCGGCGCGCCCGATGCGCAGCCGGCCAGCCCGCCGATCGCGCCGCAGTTCTTCTGGCTGTGGAGCCCGACCGCGATGGAGGACGGAGACTTCTACTTCCACACCAACGACGACGAGCATGGCCGCTTCTGGAACCGGCGCGCGGCGTGGAAGCCGCTGGGTGGCGGGATCGAGGACGAGACGCATTTCGAATCCGACTACAAGATCCAGTGGAAGCAAGGCTCGCGCCACGCGCAGGCGGCCAGCGTCACGCTGAAAGACGAACAGGGCCAGGAGACGAAGGTCGACTTCGACCTTGGCCAGCAGTTCATGATGCTTGGCCTTGGCTATACCCATCCCAAGTGGAGCCATGGGCGGCACCAGGGCGACGGGCTGACGGTGGAGCGCGAGGATTTCGTTCCCGCCGAGATGGACCCGATGCAGCCGCACCATCTCCACATCCAGGCGCTGGCCACCGTCACCATGACGGGACCTGACGGGAAGGTGCGGCGTGGCAAGGGCGTGCTCGAACAGCTGGTGATGGGGCCGCACGCGCCGTCCGGCTTCAAGGGCGTGCT
This sequence comes from Sphingomonas sp. IC4-52, assembly GCF_020707225.1. Lineage (NCBI taxonomy): Bacteria > Pseudomonadati > Pseudomonadota > Alphaproteobacteria > Sphingomonadales > Sphingomonadaceae > Sphingomonas > Sphingomonas sp. IC4-52. The sequence continues at coordinate 12,660 of NZ_JAJFEU010000008.1, forward strand.
CGATCCGGCATGACGACGCTGACCCCATCCGAGATCGAGGCCTATCTCTCCCGCGTCTGGGAACAGCCGGTGCGGGTTGCGGATCTTGCCCGCATCCCCGGCGGCGCGAGCCGCGAGACCTATCGCTTCGATGCCCATGCAGGGGCGGAAGTCCACCAGCTGATCCTGCGGCGCGAGCCGGCGAAGGGCCTGATCGATACCGAGAGCGCGACCGAGTTTCGCGCTTATCAAAGCGCGGCCGGGGTCGTTCCCGTGCCGCGCGCGGTGGCGCTGGAGCCCGATGGCGCCGAGCTTGGCCGGCCGTTCTTCATCATGGAGCGGATCGAGGGCGGCGAAGTCGCGAGCAGCTTCGCGCGCGATCCGTTCGGCGCCCACGGTGCGACGCTGGGCGAGGCGTTCTTCGGCGCGCTCGGCCGGCTGGCGGCGCATGATCCCACCGGCACGCCGCTCGCCGACCATGTGCCGATGCCCGAGCCCGACCAGTGCTGGCGCATCGCGCTGGATTATTGGGAAGGGGTGATCGAGGAGGATTCGCTGCAGCCGCAGCCGATCGCGCGCGCCGCGATCCGCTGGCTTCGCGCCAATCCGCCGCCGCCGGCGCAGCGCGTCGCGATCGTCCATGGCGATTATCGTTCCGGCAACGTCATGCACGACGGCGCGGGCGGGATGCGCGCGATGTTCGACTGGGAGATGGCGCATCTCGGCGATCCGCTGGAGGATCTGGGCTGGGCGCTGGACCCGATCTGGGATCACTTCATCCCCGGCGCGGCGAGCGGCATGCTGCCGCGCCCTGACGCGATCGCGATCTGGGAGCGCGCCAGCGGGCTGACGGTCGATCCCGCCGCGATGCGCTGGTGGTCGCTGTTCGCATCGGTGAAGGGGATTGCGATCTGGATCTCCGCCTTCCGCGAGTTCGTGGACGGCGGGCGGCAGGATCCGGTGCTGGCGGTATCCGGCTGGTATACCGCGCGGCGGCAGGACGCGATCATCGCGGCGCAGCTTGGCGGGCGGCATTATGATCCGGTGCCGGTGATGCCGTCGAGCGACCTGGCGCAGGTACTGATCGGCGCGGGGATCGCAGCGGCGGGCGCAGGCGAGAAGGTGGGCGCGGTCGATGCGTTCGCCGGATCGACGCTGACCGTGGCGGCGCTGCTCGCCCTGCTCGGCGCGCAGGAAGCGGAAAAGGCCGCGGCGTGGCGACGCGCGGATATCGCCGACATGCGGGCCCTGCTGGGCGAGGATGCCCCGGTGACCCATGATGGCGAGACGCTCGACGCGCTCGACGGCATCTGGGCCGCGCTGGCGACGGCACTGATCGCACAGCATGACGCGGTGGCGGAAGCGGGCGGCGACGAGACGCCGTTCTTCGACTTCTATCGCGAAAGCGCGGCGCGGCGGGAGCTGGCCTGGCCGTTATGACCGACCTGCCGCTTTCGGGAATTCGCGTGATCGATGCCGCCCCGGGCGTGCTGGGTGCGATCGGGCGGTTGCTGGGCGAGCTTGGCGCAGAGGTGATCCGGATCGAGCCAAGCGGCGGCGGGGCGGATCGTGATGCGGGCGCGAAAGTCGCGGGCACCAGCCTCTCGTTCGTTGCGGCGAACCTCGGCAAGAAGGCCGCCACGATCGACCTGCCGGGAGACGAAGCGCGGCTTATCGATCTCGCGCGCGAGGCGGACATCATGATCGAGGCCGGGTTCGCCGGGCCGGATCACGATGCGATCCGCGCCGCCGCGCCCGAACTGATCCTGGTTACGATCAGCGACTTCGGACCCGTAGGCCCGTGGCGGGACTGGCAGGCGAGCGAGGCGGTACTTCAGGCGCTGACGGGCGGATTGTCCCGCTCCGGCCTGCCGGGCCGGCCGCCACTGCTGCCGCCCGGGCAGCTGACCTACGAGACTGCCGCGCCGCACATTGCGGTGGCGACGCTCGCCGCTTTCTACCGCCGGCTTCGCACCGGCGAGGGCGACCGGGTGGACGTGTCGCTGCTGGAAGCGGGAATGCAGGCGCTCGACCCCGGATTCGGCCTGAACGGCAGCGCCCAATCGGGCGTGCCGAGCTGGAAGATGGATCGCGGGCGGACCGACGAACGCTTCCGCTACCCGATCCTGCCGTGCGCCGACGGGCTGGTGCGGCTGTGCGTGCTGGCGCCGCGGCAATGGCGCGCGATGTACGCCTGGATGGGCGAGCCGGCGGAATTTGCCGGGCCGGAGTGGGAGAAGCTGGCGACGCGGTTCCGATCGACCACGCTGCTGCCGGCGATCACCCGCTTCTTCGCGGACAAGGCGCGCGCCGAGATCGAGGAAGAAGGGGCCGCGCGGGGCATCCCGGTGGCGGGACTGCTCGACCTCGACGAGGCAGTGGCGACAGCGCAGATGACCGCGCGCGCGGCGTTCGTGCCGGTCGAGGTGGCACCCGGCTGCACCCTCCCCTTTCCCAACGGGACGATCGAGATCGACGGCGCGCGGGCCGGCAACCGCGGGCCGGCACCGGCGGCAGGCGGCAGCGCGACGTTCGAGACGCCGCGCGCAGTATTCCAGGCGCCGCCGCGGGCGAATTACCCGCTGGAGGGCATCAGGGTACTCGACATGGGCGTGATCGTCGTCGGCGGCGAAACCGGGCGGCTGCTCGCGGATCTGGGCGCGGACGTGATCAAGGTGGAGAATGCCGCCTTCCCGGACGGCCAGCGCCAGTCGCGCGACAATGCGCCCGTCAGCCTGACTTGGGCCGCGGGGCATCGCAACAAGCGCGGCTTGTCGATCGACCTGCGGTCAGACCGCGGCAAGGCGCTGTTCCTGGATCTGGTGCGCCAAGCGGACGTGCTGCTCTCCAACTTCAAGCCCGGGACGTTGGCCGCGCTGGGCTTCGACGCGGCGACGCTGGCGGCGGCGAACCCGCGGCTGGTGGCGATCGACAGTTCGGCGTTCGGGCCGACGGGGCCATGGTCGGCACGGCTCGGCTACGGCCCGCTGGTGCGCGCTTCGGCCGGGCTGACCAAGCAATGGGTGTATCCCGGGGAGCCGGACAGCTTTTCCGACACGGTGACCGTGTACCCCGATCATGTCGCGGGGCGGATCGGCACGCTGGGCGCGCTGGCGCTGCTGATACGGCGGCTGCGCACCGGCCGGGGCGGGACGGCGAGCGTGAGCCAGGCCGAGGTGATGCTGGGCCACAAGGCGGCCGAGATCGCGACGCTGGCGGCGCGGCAGGCCGGCATCGAGATCGACGGCGGCATAACCGCGGAGGACTGGTTGCTGCCGTGCGCCGGCGAGGACGAATGGTGCGCCGTTACGCTACGCGATGATGCAGATCGGGCAGCGCTGGCCGAGGTGGTCGGCGGGCCGACCCGTGCTGCGGCCGAGGAGTGGGCGCGGGCGCGCCCGCCGCAAGAGGTCATGGGGACGCTGCAGGCGGCGGGCGTGCCGGCCGGGATGATGATCCGCGTGATCGAGATGCCCGATGCGCCGGGCTATCGCGCGCTTGGCACGTTCCGCACCGCGCATCACCCGCTGCTCGACGCCCCATTCCAGGTGGAAGGGCCGATCGCGCATTTCGAGCGGGTGCCGGAACCCGACCAGCGACCGGCGCCGCGCATCGGCGAGGATAGCGTCGCAGTCGTCAAGCACTGGCTGGGCCTCGGCGATGACGCGATCGCGCCGCTGCTGACCGACAAGATCATCGAACAAGCTGCCTAGAAAGGGACTGTAGAAATGGCTGAACTCGGCAACGAGGCCGTCACCGTCGAGACGCGCGGCAACGTGATGCTCATCACGATCAACCGCCCGGAAGCGCGCAATGCGGTCAATCGCTTCGTCCATGAGGGCGTGGGCGATGCGCTGGAGGCAGCCGACAAGGATCCCGAGATCCGCGTCGTGATCGTGACGGGTGCGGGCGACAAGTCCTTCTGCGCGGGCGCCGACCTCGTCGCGCTGTCACGCGGGGAGAGCCTGGCCCCGGACGACAAGACCAAGGCCGCCTGGGGCTTTGCCGGGATCGTCAGCCACGCCATTTCCAAGCCGGTGATCGCGGCGGTGAACGGGATGGCGCTGGGCGGCGGGCTGGAGATCACGCTGGCCTGTGACCTGGCGGTCGCAGTGGATGAGGCGAAGTTCGGCCTGCCCGAACCCAAGCGCGGCCTGTTCGCGGCGGCTGGCGGCGTGTTCCGCCTGCCCGAGCAGCTGCCCAAGAAGATCGCGATGGAAATGATCCTGACCGGCGATCCGATCGACGCGAAGCGCGCGCTGGAACTGGGGCTGATCAACGCCGTCGCGACGCGCGAGCAGCTGCTCGACACCGCCTTCGCGCTGGCCGAGCGGATCGCCGTTAACGCGCCGCTCTCCGTTCAGGCATCGAAGCGGATGGCGCAGGGCATCGTCGACGGGAAGATCGAGCGGGAGGAAGGCGCCTGGGCGCAGAACCGCGCCGAGACCAGGATCGTCTTCACCAGCGAGGATTCGCGCGAAGGGCCTAAGGCGTTCGCCGAGAAGCGCGCGCCGGTGTGGAAGGCGCGCTGAGATGGCAGCGAACCCGGAGAATATCGCAGTCATCGTGGGCGTCGGGCAGGTCAATGACCGCCCGGCCGATCCGATGGCGGGCAAGGATGCGCTTGGCCTGATGATCGCCGCGCTGGAGGAGGCCGAGAAGGACGCTGGCGGGGGGGACGCCGGCGGCGGGTGGCTGGCCGATGTGGAATCGGTCGCGGTCGTGCAGCAGATCAGCTTCCGCAAGGACAATCCGCTGGCGCAGAAGGTGGCGGACGGGATCGGATCGAGAGCCGGGATCGTCTATGAATCGGTCGGCCCCAATGGCGATAGCCCGATCCTGCTGCTGAACGAGGCGGCGAACCGCATCGTGCGCGGCGAGATCAGGATCGCCGCAGTAACGGGCGGCGAGGCGCTGCGCACCGCGAGCCAGCGCGCGGCTATCGCGGCGAAGACGAGCGTTGCGGACCAGAACCCGCTGCGCAACCTCAGCAAGGGCGCCAAGCCCGGCTATCGCCAAATCTATGGGCTGGCGACGCCGGTCGACGTTTACCCCTTGTACGAGAATGCTGGGCGCGCGGCTTATGGCCAGACGCTGGAGGAAGGGCAGCGCGAATCGGGCGAGATCTGGTCGCGCTTCTCCGAGGTGGCGGCGAAGACGCCGGCGGCGTGGATCCACGCGCCCAAGTCGCCGCAGGAGATCGTCGAGCCGACCGCGGACAATCGCCCGATCGCTTTTCCTTACACCAAGCTGATGGTGGCCAATTCGAGCGTCAATCAGGGCGCGGGCTTCATCGTCACCAGCCTGGCCGAGGCGCGGCGGCGCGGCGTGCCGGAGGAGCGGATCATCTATGTCGGCCGCGGCGCCAGCGCGCATGAGGCGGACGATTTCCTCGCCCGTGACCGCTACGACAAGTCGCCCAGCATGGAAGTGTGCCTTCGCCGCACGCTCGAGTTCAACCAGGTCACGGCGGACGATCTGGATCTGGTGGAGCTTTATTCCTGCTTCCCCTGCGTGCCCAAGATGGCGCGCCGGGTGATCGGCTGGCCGGTGGAGAAGCCGGCGACGGTGTTCGGTGGCCTGACCTTCGGCGGCGGGCCGATCGGCAACTACATGGCGCATGCCGTGGCCGAGATGGTCGATGCCCTGCGCGCCGGCGAGGGCGAGAAGGGGCTGCTGTTCGCTAATGGCGGCTTTGCCACGCACAATCACGCGATCGTGCTCGGCACCCAGCCGCTGCCCGGCGCTGGCGAGGCGCATGAGTTCGACCTGCAGGCGGAGGCGGATGCGGCGCGTGGGCCTGTGCCGGAACTGGTGAAGGATTATACCGGGCCGGGCGCGGTGGAGACCTACACCGTCTTCTACAACCGCGATGGTTCGGCGAAGGCTGGCGTGGTGGTGGCGAAGCTGCCGGACGGCAGGCGCACGCTGGCGCAGGTGCCGGGCAGCGACGCCGACACGATCGCTTTCCTCAGCGATGGCAGCGCGGAACCGGTGGGGACGGCCGGCCAAGTGGTTGCCGAGGGCGAGCTGATGGTGTGGAAACGCGCCTGACCCGCTTGCAGTCGGACGGAGCCTGGGGATGATTTGGGCGTTGCACTCCCGCCGCGGCATCGATTAATCGCGGCGGTGCCCTCCCCAGGCGCTGTTGGTAACGTCAGGAGGATTCCCCCATGCAGACCCGCGCCGGCCTTTCGGTCGATGATCGCCTCGCCGCCTTTGTCGAGGAAGAGGCGCTTGCCGGCACCGGCATTGCCGCGGACACCTTGTGGCAGGGCGCGGCGGCGATTTACGATCGCTTCACGCCGGAGAACAAGGCGCTGCTCGCCCGGCGCGAGGAGCTGCAGGCGGCGATCGACCAGCGCTACATGGCGGGCGAGCCGGTCGACGAGGCGTTCCTGAGGCAGATCGGCTATCTCATCCCCGAGCCGGCGCCGTTCACCATCGGCACCGAGAATGTCGATGCCGAGATCGCCACCATGGCCGGGCCGCAGCTGGTGGTGCCCAGCCTCAACGCCCGCTTCGTGCTGAACGCCGCCAATGCGCGCTGGGGGAGCCTGTATGACGCCCTCTACGGCACCGATGCGCTGCCGGGGGCGGCGAAGCCAGGCGGCTATGATGCGACACGCGGCGCGCAAGTGATCGCGCGGGCGCGGGCATTCCTGGACGAGACGCTGCCGGGCTGGGAAGCGGCTTTGACGGGCGGCGACTGCCCGCATCGCTTCGCCAGGTTCGATAAGGGCGTGATGTTCGTCCACAACGGGCTGCACATCGAGATCGTGGTCGATCGCGACCACCCGATCGGCAAGACCGACCCGCTGGGGATCGCCGACGTGATCCTCGAATCCGCGCTGACGACGATCGTCGACCTGGAAGACTCGGTCGCCGCCGTCGACGCGGAGGACAAGGTTGCGGCCTATCGCAACTGGCTGGGCCTGATGCGCGGCGATCTGGTCGAGACGTTCGAGAAGAATGGCGCGACGCTGACGCGCAAGCTCGCCGGCGACCGCGCCTATCAATCGCCGAGCGGATCGAGCTTCACGCTGCCGGGCCGATCACTCCTGTTCGTGCGCAACGTCGGCCATTTGATGACGACGCCGGCACTGCGGCTGGCCGATGGCAGCGAAGCGCCGGAGGGCGTGCTCGACGCGATCGTCACCTCGCTGATCGGGCTGCATGACCTGAAGCGGCTCGGCAGCTTGCAGAACAGCCGCGCCGGATCGATCTATATCGTGAAGCCCAAGATGCATGGGCCGGACGAGGCGGCGTTCACCAATCGGCTGTTCGATGCGGTGGAGGATCTGCTCGGCCTCGACCGCCACACGATCAAGGTGGGCGTGATGGACGAGGAACGCCGCACCTCGGCCAACCTCGCCGCCTGCATCCATGCGGTGCGCGACCGGATCGCCTTCATCAACACCGGCTTCCTCGACCGTACCGGGGACGAGATCCACACCGCGATGCGCGGCGGGCCAGTGATCCGAAAGGCGGAGATGAAGGGCGCCGAGTGGATCAGGGCCTATGAGGATCGCAACGTGCGCATCGGCCTTGCCTGCGGCCTCAGCGGCAAGGCGCAGATCGGCAAGGGCATGTGGGCCGCGCCCGACATGATGGCCGACATGCTGGAGCAGAAGATCGCGCATCCGAAGAGCGGCGCGAATACCGCCTGGGTGCCGTCACCCACGGCGGCGACGCTCCACGCGCTGCACTATCACCAGGTCGACGTGTTCGCGCGGCAGAAGGAGATCGGGGGCGAAGCGCCGCCGCCGCTCGCCAAGCTGCTGACCGTGCCGTTCGCCGCCGCAGGGCGAAACTGGACGCCGGAGGAGATCCGCGAGGAGCTGGACAACAATTGCCAAGGGATCCTGGGCTATGTCGTGCGCTGGATCGACCAGGGCGTCGGCTGTTCCAAGGTGCCCGACATTCATGACGTTGGGCTGATGGAGGACCGCGCGACGCTGCGCATTTCTTCGCAGCATCTCGCCAACTGGCTGCTGCATGGCGTGTGTGCCGAGGAGGAAGTGGACGCGGCGCTCGACCGCATGGCGAAGAAGGTCGACGCGCAGAATGCGGGCGACCCGCTGTATCGGCCGCTCACGCGCGAGGGCTTCGCCTTCCAGGCGGCCCGCGCGCTGATCTTCGAGGGCGTTACCCAGCCGTCGGGTTACACCGAACCCCTGCTCCACCGGTTCAGACAGGAAGCCAAAGCCGCTTGATCGTGTGATCCGTTCGTTCCTCCACCGGATGATGGTGGAGGGCGAATGGACAACGCTCTACCCATCGCGACGGTGGCATTCTCGTGACGCCGCGGCTAAAGGGCCGCGCATCCGCCACAGCCGAAGAGCATCGCTGAGCCTCATGCGAGTCGCCGTCGCTTCCGATCACGCCGCCGTGTCGCTGAAGGCGACGCTTGTCACCTGGCTGCGCGAGGCTGGGTATGATGTTCTCGACCTTGGTCCCGCTACCGACGCGCGGGTCGATTATCCCGATTACGGCTACAAGCTGGCGGAGGCGATCGCATCGGGCGACGCGGCGCGCGGCATTGCCCTGTGTGGATCCGGAATCGGTATTTCGATCGCCGTGAATCGCAATCCGGCGGTGCGCTGCGCACTCGTCTCCGACCCGCTCGCCGCCGCTTTGTCGCGCGAGCATAATGACGCCAATGCCATCGCCATGGGCGCCCGCCTGATCGGCGAGGACATGGCCAAGGCGTGCGTCACTGCCTTTCTCGACACCGCCTTTGCCGGCGGCCGCCACGCCCCCCGCGTCGATAAGCTCGGCGCGCCTGATTTCCAGAAGGAGCCAGCATGAGCACCAATCCGACCACGCTGAACGAGGTTCAGCCTGATGGCTTCTTCACCCGCGGCCTCGCCGATGCCGATCCTGCCGTGTTCGCCGGTGTCGAGCATGAGCTGGACCGGGAGCAGACGCAGATCGAGCTGATCGCATCGGAGAACATCGTCTCCAAGGCGGTGCTGGAGGCGCAGGGCTCGGTCTTCACCAACAAATATGCCGAGGGCTATCCAGGCAAGCGTTACTATCAGGGCTGCCACCCGTCAGACGAGGTGGAGCAACTGGCGATCGACCGCGCCAAGCAGCTGTTCAACTGCGGCTTCGCCAACGTCCAACCGCACTCGGGCGCGCAAGCGAACGGCGCCGTGATGCTGGCGCTGGTGAAGCCGGGCGACACGATCATGGGCCTCAGCCTCGATTCGGGCGGGCACCTGACCCATGGCGCGCGCGCCGCGATGAGCGGCAAGTGGTTCAACGCGGTGCAATATGGCGTCACGCCCGACACGCACCTCATCGACTATGACGCCGTCGAGAAGCAGGCGATCGAGACTCAGCCGAAGCTGATCATCGCCGGCGGCTCCGCCTATCCGCGCCACATCGACTTCGCCCGTTTCCGCGCGATCGCGGACAAGGTCGGTGCCTTTTTCATGGTCGACATGGCGCACTTCGCCGGCCTGGTCGCTGGCGGTGTCCACCCCACGCCGTTCGGCCATGCGCATGTCATCACCACCACCACGCACAAGACGCTGCGCGGGCCGCGCGGCGGCATGATCATGACCAACGACGAGGCGATCGCTAAGAAGATCAACTCGGCGGTGTTCCCGGGGCTTCAGGGCGGCCCGCTGATGCATGTCATCGCCGCGAAGGCCGTGGCCTTCGGCGAGGCGCTGCAGCCGGAGTTCAAGAGCTATGCCGCCGCCGTGGTCGAGAACGCCAAGGTGCTGGCGGCGACGCTGAAGGAGCGCGGCGCGGCGATCGTATCGGGCGGCACCGACACGCACCTCGCGCTGGTCGATCTCACCCCGCTTGGCGTCACCGGCAAGGATGCGGACGAGGCGCTGGAGCGTGCCGGCATCACCTGCAACAAGAACGGCATCCCCAACGATCCGCTGCCGCCGGTAAAGACCAGCGGCATTCGCGTCGGCACCCCGGCGGGCACCACGCGCGGCTTCGGCACGGCCGAGTTCCGCGAGATCGGCAACATGGTCGCCGACGTGCTCGATGGCCTTGCCAAGAACGGCGAGGCGGGTGACGCCACGGTCGAGGCGGCGGTGCGGGAACGAGTTCGCGCGCTGTGCGCTCGTTTCCCCATCTACAAGTGAGGTGAACGTGTCCAAGATCGAGGAAGTCCAGACCAACGTCCAGAACACGCCGGGGCTCGGCAAGAAAATGGCAAAATATGGTGCGATCGGCGCCGTGATCGCCATCCCGGTGCCGTTCGTCGGCCCCGTGCTGGGTGCGCTGGTCGGCGCCGGCGTTGCCTATGCGCGGCGGGACAAGATCTGACTGACGGTTGAAGAGCCGGTCCGCCTTGGCGGGATCGATCCGCTTCGGCGTTGCCCCGTTTGAGGCGACGTTCGAGGATGGCGATCCATTAAGGCGGATCACGGCAACTGATGGATTGAACTGACCCATGCGCTGCCCCTTCTGCGGCCACGACGCGAGCCAGGTGAAGGACAGCCGGCCCACCGACGACGGCGCGGCGATCCGCCGCCGTCGCCAGTGCGAGGGCTGCGCCGCGCGCTTCACCACCTTTGAACGTATTCAGCTGCGCGAGCTGACCGTCGTGAAGTCGGAGGATCGGCGCGAACCGTTCGACCGCGAGAAGCTGCTCCGCTCGATCGGTATCGCCGCGCGCAAGCGGCCGCTGGACACGCTTGCGATCGAGCGGCTGGTGAGCGGGATCCAGCGTCAGCTGGAAACCAGCGGCGAGGCCGAGGTCACGTCCAAGCGGATCGGCGAAATGGTGATGGACGCGCTGAAAGGCCTGGACTCTGTGGCCTATATCCGTTTCGCCAGTGTCTATCGCGATTTCAGCGAGGCCCGCGACTTCGAGGAATTCGCCGGGACCGTAGAAGAAGCCGGTCGGAGCTGAGCGGCGGCTTTCGGATCGGGTGCTTGTGTCGGCACCCGGTCGCCGGATAGGCGCAAGCCATGACTGCTGATGCTTCACAATCGCCCGTTATCGTCCTTGTTCGGCCGCAGCTCGGCGAGAACATCGGCAAGGCGGCGCGTGCCATGCTCAACTTCGGGCTGACGGAGATGCGGCTGGTCGCCCCTCGGGACGGATGGCCAAACCCAGCCGCTGGCCCTGCAGCATCCGGCGCAGACATCGTGCTCGCCAATGCCAAGGTGTTCGATTCGGTGGCGGAAGCAGTTGCTGATTGCCCGCACGTTTACGCCACCACGGTACGTAAGCGGGGGATCACCAAACCTGTCGTGACCCCTGAAGAAGCGGCTGGGCAAATGCGTGCGAGCCCCGGCCGCAGCGCTATCCTATTCGGACCGGAGCGGTCGGGGCTTGAGACCGAGGACGTCGCGCTGGCGCGCAGCATCCTGACTGTCCCGATCAATCCCGAGTTCGGCAGCCTGAACCTGGCCCAAGCGGTGATCCTGGTCGCCTACGAATGGTCCAAGGGCGAGGCGCTGGCGTCGCCGCCGGAAGTGGCGCTTGATCCCCCTGCGCCGCAGGAGGAGCTGGAAGGCATGATCGGGCAGCTGGACGCCATGCTCGAACAGGCGAACTTCTTCTTCCCGCCCGACCGCACGCCGGCCACCCGGCGCACCCTGCGCACGCTGCTGACCAAACCAGGCTGGAGCAGCCAGGAAGTGCGTACGCTCCGCGGGGTCCTGTCGGCGCTGAGCGGCGCAAAGGCGAAACGATCCAGCTGATCCGCAGGGTCATTCGAACGCGCACCGTCAGTCCAGGCGTTCGGCGTCGCGGGCGATGATCTGTTGCCAAGCCGGCTGGCGAAACACGCGCGCGCCGACGAATCGGGCGCCGGCGCGGGTGACATGAACCCGGTCCTCGCTGAGAATCCGGCCCTGTGAGTCGAAGATCGGCATATGCCGGCCATCAGGCGACAGCGCGGCGATCACGTCCACGTAAAGCCCGGCTGGGGTGATCGCGCGATACAGCCGGCTCGCGGCGAATGCCTGGTTCGAGAGCTGAACACGCGCCGCTGCTCGTTCGTTCAAGGGCAGGCGAGCGTAGGGATTGAGGTTCGTGCCGAAATCCTTGGGGCCGATGAAGACGATTTTCCCGTGCAGATCCGGATCGCCCGCCAGTTGCCGGCCGTCACAGGTCTGGCGTGGCTTGTGGTCGTACACGAGCACGACCAGGGTTGCCGCCGTGACAAGTGCGCGCTTGCCGGCACTGAGCCGTTGGCCCTCGCATAGATCGAGGTCGTCGCGATACACGATTGCATAGCCGGGCAATGCATTCGCCTCGCGGATCATGTTCACGAAATCACGCCCCGTGCTGTTTCCCAGAACAAGCGCCCGCTGCCGCGCGCCAGGGGGAAAGCGATCGACCTTCATCTCGAGCACGCGCATGTTGTACGCCTTGTACGTAGCCGGCCGGTCAGCGTCTGGCGCGACATCGAACCGCTGCGGCAGGCCACCGCGCAAGTGCAGGGCGGCTCCGAGCACCAGCAAAGCGAACGCTGAGGGCGCCAGCACCGCAGCGATGGTGCGGAAGCGCATGGACCGGCTACGGAATGGCCGCTCCACGAAGCGCCAGCTGACCCATGCGAGGGCCAGGGCAACGGGGATGAGGGCGACGAACTGCCAGATCGCTGGCGGATTGCTGCTCGCGATCCGCAGAAAGGCGAACAGCGGCTGATGCCAGAGATAGGTACTGTAGCTGATCAGCCCGATGCCCACCATCGGTGCCGACGAGAGCAGGCGGTGCACCAACCCTGCGCGGCAATATAGCAGAATCAGGGTAGTGCCGGCGACCGGCAGCAGCATCGCCGGGGAAGGCGACGGCGAGCCTTCGGAAAGCGTGAATACGGCAGCGGCGATCATCAGCAGCCCGAGGAGCGATAGCGTGCCGGACCCACGTTGGCTTTCAGGCGAGCGGATCGTTGCTGCCCAGCCACCCGCTGCTAACTCCCACGCGCGGGTGTGCAGCAGGTAGAAGTTGCCGACCGGGTGCGCGCGAATGCTCCAGAGGCATAGTGCGAAGCTGACGACGCCGATCGCGGCGAACGCCAGGGGCACATGCCGCCGCGAGTATCGATGCACCCCCGCCAGCAGCAGGGGCACGACGATGTAATATTGCTCCTCGACGCCCAGGCTCCAGGTGTGGAGCAACGGCTTGAATTGTGACTCCATGTCCCAATAGCCGCTGGTGATCGTCAGCAGGATGTTGTTCGAAAATAATGTGGTGGCGACGACGCTCTGCCCCAGGTTCTGGTAGGCATCAGCGCTCATCAGAAACCATCCGGCGATCAGGCAGGCGGCCATGACGACGAAGAGGGCAGGCAGCAATCGTCGTGTGCGGCGTTCATAGAAGCGCAGAATGGAAAAGCGTTGCTCGTCCAGTTCCGACACGATGATGCCGGTAATCAGATAGCCGCTGATGACGAAGAATATGTCCACGCCCACGAAGCCGCCGGCAAACAGCGAAAGGCCGGCGTGGCTCAACAGAACTGGCAGGACTGCGACAGTTCGCAGCCCGTCGATCTCACGACGATGCTTCACTCGAGCGCCCCCTTGCCCGTTCGGGATGTGGTAAACGAGCAGCGCCTACTTTGTCAGCAAGCAACGCTGGGAACAGCTATCAAGGCGACGATTACAACCGGAATGGTTGCTTCAGGCGCTGACGCGGCGATGGTGGTTTGAACTAGCCGGACTTTCGGCAAGTCGATCGCCATATAGCGGATACAAATTTGATTTAGCCGCATGTTGCGCGGGTCAGATATGGACCTGTGCCAAGTCGCTTTTGATCTTCGTCACCTTCGCGCTACCACCAGGTATGTCCCTAAGCGGTACAGCATGCTACACGGGGCCGTTTTCACATTAACCATCCCTCGCTAACCGGCAGTCTTCTTTGGGGAAGGAAGATATGCTGCAGAGTCGGAAGTCTGGTGCGGTCGGTAAAGCGCTGAATTTCAGCGACTGTGAGGCGAAAGCCTTCGTTGATATCTGCTACCACGCGATCTTCGGCCGAGCGCCCGATGCGTCTGGGATGGGCCAATATCGCGAGATGATCCTGAAAGCGCCGGATCGAGAAACGCTGATCGCCGTCGTTCGTTCGATGGTGATGAGCGAGGAGGCTCGCAAGTTCCGTGAGCACCACCTTGCGCTGACGAAGCGCTGAACGATACCCTCCCCAAAACCTTGTAAGGACTAGCACCAGGGAAGCGTCGCGAAGAGGCCAGCGTAAATATTTGGCCGACTGACGATCGCGAGCGGCGCCATGGAGGCGGGCTGCGCGTTGTCAGGCGGTTATTTGTATTGCGAGGGCGCTTGTCGGCTTTTCTCCACGCGATCGGGACTGCAGTTCCCGGCCACGACGTGCATCCGATCTTCATCGCCTGGGCGCGGCAGCGGCTGGGCGGCGGCCGTGAGGCGGCATTGTTCGATCGCATGGCGGCGCGAGCGGGCATTGCGCACCGTTGGTCGGTGCTGTCGGAGGCGTCCGATCCCACCGGGCCGAATGGCCTGTACGGTGCAGATCGATGGCCGGGCACCGCGGCGCGGATGGACATCTACGCCCATGCTGCCCCGGCGCTGGCATTGCGCGCCATAAGCGACCTGGGCGACAAGGTGAGTCTACAAGGGATCACACACCTGGTGGTGGCGAGCTGCACCGGCTTCGTCGCGCCTGGCATCGATCAGATCATCGCTGCCCGGCTCAACCTGCCGGCATCAACAGAGCGAGTTCTGATCGGCTTCATGGGGTGTTATGCCGCCGTCGCGGCATTGCGCACGGCGCGGCACATCGTGCGTTCCGATCCGGCCGCGCACGTGCTCGTCGTCACCGTCGAACTCTCGTCGCTGCACCTGCAGGAAACGGACGATCTGGAGGCGCTGCTCGCCATGCTACAGTTCGGCGATGGCGCGGCGGCTGCGCTGGTCAGCGGCGAGCACGGGGGTATCGAGCTTGGGCAGCCTTTTGCAACAACACTGCCCGACAGCGCCGACCTGATCCGTTGGACCGTGACCGACCACGGCTTCGCGATGCATTTGTCGGGCGAGGTACCCGGGCGGATCGCTGCAGCGCTGGCCGATGCCAACTTCGCCCTGGCGATCACCGGCGGGATGCCACCTTCGGCAGTGGATGCATGGGCCGTCCACGCAGGGGGACGCTCCATCCTCGACGCCGTTGGGCGGTCGCTCAATCTGCCCGAGGATGCCCTTTCTGATTCGCGTGCGGTATTGTCGGACAATGGCAACATGTCGTCCTCCACGCTGATGTTCGTCCTGGCGCGGATGCTCGGCCGGCCGATCTTCGGACAGGGTGTGGCGCTGGCGTTCGGGCCGGGTCTGGCCGCGGAAGGCTTCCGCTTCGCGAGCGCGGCATGAGCCTGGCGACGCGTCTCGACGCGACCGAACTGATGGATGCCGACGACCTCGACCCCGAGGTTTACGCCGCAGTCGTGGGAGACCTCGCCCGCGTAAATACCGTGACGCTGGCGGCCAGGCCGACTCTTGCGTTTCTGAACCGGGTGGCGGGGGCGAGGCAGCGCCTGCGCATCCTCGACGTCGGTTTTGGCGACGGCGACATGCTGCGACGGATCGAACGTTGGGCTGCGCGACATGACCTTGCCGTCGATCTGGTCGGGGTCGATTGCAATCCGCGCAGCGAAGCGGCGGCGCGCGAACATACACCTGTCGGGTCGCAGATCCGCTGGATCACGGGGGATTACGCTCAGCTGGCCGATCAGAATTGGGACGTAATAATCTCGAGCCTTGTCGCTCATCACATGACTCAGGACGAATTGGTCGCCTTTCTGCGCTTCATGGAGGCGCATGCTGGAGTGGGTTGGTTCATCAACGACCTGATGCGTCACACGCTTGCGCATCGCGGCTTCCCGCTGCTGGCGCGGATCGCGCGGTGGCATCCCATTGTTCGGCATGATGGGACGGTGTCGATCGCCCGTTCGTTTCGCCCCGCCGACTGGGTGGCGTTGCTCGCCGACGCCGGGATCGTCGGGGCACGCATAACTCGCGTCTTTCCATTTCGGTTATGCGTAGAGCGCCGGCGCTGATCGTCGGCGGCGGCCCGGCAGGGGCGACGCTGGCGCTCCGGCTGGCATGCATGGGCATACCGCATCTTCTCGTGGAGAGGACGCGAGAAACGCCGGATGCGTTGTGCGGCGGCTTTCTCAGCTGGCATATGCTGGCGATGCTGGAGCGGCTCGGCATCGAAGGCGAGGCGCTTAATCCGCTCACCGTGACGCGCGTTCGGCTGATGACGCGCGGCGCGGTGGCGGAAGCGCCGTTGCCCTCGCCGGCGAGGGCCGTGTCCAGGCGCCGGCTCGACTCCCTCTTGCTCGCTGCCGCAGAACGCGAAGGAGCGATGATCGAGCGCGGCATCGGCGTGCGTGGGGTTACGGACGGCGTCGCCCGCCTGGATGACGGCGCATGCATCGGGGCCGACACGCTGTTCCTGGCCAGTGGCAAGCACGATACGCGCGGTCTGCCGCGTCCGCCGGAAGCACGCGGCGATGATCCAACGCTGGGGATACGGGTCCGTCTAGCCCCGGGGATAGCGCTGGATCGATTGGTGGGCGACGCAATCGAATTGCATCTGATGGATGGCGGTTATGCAGGCCTGGTCCGGCAGGAGGATGGCAGCGGCAACCTGTGCATGGCGGTGCGCCGGTCGCGCTTGCAAGCGGCGGGCACGCCCGACCGGCTGCTTGACGCGCTGGGAAGCGAGCTGCCGGCGCTGGGCGAACGACTGGCGCTACGGGAACCGGGCGCCGGGATCGATGCGGTGGCAAACGTGCCCTACGGCTGGCGCGCCACCTCAACCACGCCCGGCGTCTTCCGGCTCGGCGATCAGGCGGGGGTCATTCCTTCCCTCGCCGGCGAGGGGATGGCGATCGCTGTGGCCAGCGCGCTTGCCGCCGCCGATGCCTATAGGGCCGGCGGGACTGCGGCCGCCCTGTCGTTCCAGCGACAACTAGCCGAACGACTGCGCCGGCCGATCGGGATCGCCGCCGCAGCTTGGCACGTGGGCGAACAGCCTTGGCTGCGCGGACTGAGCGTTCGTCTGGCGCGACTTTCGCCCGCTTTGTTGCCGCTGCTGGCGCGTGCCACCCGCGTCTGAGCCGCTACGGCGTCTTACTGATAGCCGCCGTTGTTCTCGCGCTCTTCGGCGGCGTCCTCCTGCACTTTCTCCATCTCCTCTTCCTTCTCGGTCTCGTTCGGCTTCTCGGATCCGGGATCGTTGATCATGTTGCGCTCCTTCGAT
Organism: Sphingomonas sp. IC4-52; assembly: GCF_020707225.1. Taxonomy (NCBI): domain Bacteria; kingdom Pseudomonadati; phylum Pseudomonadota; class Alphaproteobacteria; order Sphingomonadales; family Sphingomonadaceae; genus Sphingomonas; species Sphingomonas sp. IC4-52. The sequence goes on from NZ_JAJFEU010000008.1 coordinate 29,863, forward strand.
CAGGCAAAATTGCCGAGCTTGTCGGCTTGGTCATCAGGCAAGTCATGCTCGCTCGGCTGATCGGCCGGCGTGGGCATGGTCGGTTCCGTCGACATGTCGCCCGGGTCGGGTTCATTGCCGGGGATGCGGGTCGGATTCATGATCATCTCCTGCGCCAGTAGCGCGACAACGCACGAGCCGGCCGAATGGACGGACGCAGGTGGTCAGCGTGCCGAGGCAGGAGTCGGGCCGCAGAGATCAGCGCCCGGTCGATCCTGCCGAGGCTTGCGGATGCTCGCGTTCAGCAGCTTCGGTCATCTCGCCGACACGGACCTTGGGCGTTCGGATCGAGCTTGATGCTGCGCGCTCGTGCGATCGTGCCGCGCTGTCTGATTGCTGCAGTGCTGGGGATGAGCAGCGATCGCGGCTGCGTGAAGGCTCGTCCTATTTCGTGGCTGGCGTGCCGGGCAGCTTGATTCGCCTTAGCCGCTTTAGCGTGGCTTTCGCTTCTTTCGGTGCCGCCTGCATGAAGAGCCTGAACAGATCCTCTTCCGACATCGAGTCGTTTTCGATGCCGATCGGAAGGGCAACTGGTTGCCGGGCGCGAACACCGGGCTGTGCTTCAATTACGATCGCCCGCCACGTCATGCCAACCGGCGGTTCGCCGAGATCGCGGTTGAATTCCAGCGGCACCGCATTGCGCAAACGGATGCGGCGATCGGCGCGCTGGTCAAACCACGCAGCATCGCCTTGCATCGCCACCTCAATGACCCGCTCGTGGAGCGCTTTGACTTCACCCATGCTCATTCCTCCGGCTGGTCGACCATGTCGCTGAGCGGGAAGGCGGGCAATAGGATGATGGCGCGAAGGGCAATTGCCAATTCAGCCGCTGGTGGCAGCGGACGCCGGATCCTCAGTGCGGTTACACAAGCTTCCGACGTTAGGCTGACCGGCGCGCGCCAGGAGCACGATCACGGCGCCGTTACAACCACTTAGCTGTAAGAAGTGGTGCCCAGGGACGGGATCGAACCGCCGACACTGCGATTTTCAGTCGCATGCTCTACCAACTGAGCTACCTGGGCACACCGACAGAACGTCGGGGAGCGGTCCCCCTAATCGGCTGAACGGCCGCTGTCCAGCCCATCCGGATCGATCTGTGCGCCCGGAATGCGATATCCTTCGCCGAGCCATTGTAGCAGGTCGCGATCCTTGCAGCGACGCGAGCAGAAGGGGGCGTTCGCGGGATCGCTGGGATGCGCGCAGAGGGGGCAGGTGTCGGTCATTCGTCGAATATGGGAGTACGGCCGGTGCGTTGCACGAGCGCGGCGATCCAATCTGGCCGGCCGGTGATGCGATCGCGAACGGCGGCGGGCAGGCGAAATCGGCTAGACGATGAGGCGGGCGTGCGTTCGATCTGGCGCAACGCGGCCCGGGCTGCAGCACCGATGGGGTCCGCGCGAAGTATTTCGGCCACGGACGGGTGAAATCGGCCACGCACGATCTGCAGGAAGCCAAAGCCGTTCACGGCAGTTCGCTCGAAGGGCTGGGGAAGCCGCGAATCGATCGCCGCGGCGACCGCATGCCGTGCGTCGCGCCCGGCGAGCGTGGGAAAGTCGATGCCGATCGAACCGCCGATGTCGAGGCGCTCGATCGCGGCGGCGACCGCGCCGGCAGCGCGTACGGCAAGCGAATCGAGTGGCGGGTCGCCATCGACGTCGAACAGGGCCATGGCCGGGGTCGGCCAGAAGCGAAGCATTCCGCCGGGAAAGGAGATGTCGCCGGTCAGCGCCTCCTCCAGCACCTCCGACCAGCCAGCGGCCTCCAGCGCGTCCGGTTCGTGGGGGCGCAGCTCGCGTACGGGAGCGTCGGTCAGGCGTTCGCGCAGCGTAGGCGCGGGGCGGGCGGAAACATCGGTGCTCCGGCCACGCGGCAGCTTCGGGCGGCCGGGCTCCGGAATGGCGGCGCGGGTGATTTCAACCCGGATGGCAGCGCCAAGAGTAACGCCAGCGGGCGGACGGGAAAGGGCGACCTCCTCACCACTGTCGAGCCGGGCAAGGCTGCGCTCGATCAGCCGCGCGGGGGCAATGAGGCCGGGCATCGGGCCGGCGCCGTCCACCGCGATCCGTGCGCGTACGATCCGGCCATCATCGTCGATCAGGGCGGCGCGCTGCTCGCCAATACCGGCTTCGAAGAGCCACTCAGCCAAGGATGACGCCCGCCGTCACCAGCAGCGCACGGGTTTCGAACAGAGGCAAGCCGACCACACCCGAGTAGGAGCCGTCGATGCGACGAACGAACCCCTCGGCGCGGCCCTGAATCGCGTAACCGCCCGCCTTTCCCATCCCTTCGCCGCTGGCGACATAGCTGGCGATCTCCGCCTCGCTCAGCGGCTTGAAGGCGACAATCGTGTCAGAAAGCCGGGTGCGCGTCTTGCCGGTGCCATCGACCACGACCACGGCCGACAGGCAATGGTGGCGGCGGCCGGAGAGCAACCGGAGCATCGTGACAAGATCACGCTCGTCAGCGGGCTTGCCGAGGATCCGCGGGCCAACGGCGATGCTGGTATCGGCGGCGAGAACAACCTCACCATCGGCGCGCGGAACGGCAGCGGCCTTCGCCGCGGCAACGCGCAGAACATAATCACGCGGACGTTCCGCCTTCAGCGGCGTTTCATCGACGTCAGGGGCGACCACGCGCACGGGAACGACGCCGATCTGGGCAAGCAGCGCCAGCCGACGAGGCGAAGCGGAGCCTAGGATCAGATCGGCGGGCAAAGGCCCACCCACCACGTAACGGGCGCCAGCCTTATTGCGGGCCGGGGCCGCCGCGGCCGGGCATGAAGCGGTAGGTGATCCGCCCCTTGGTCAGGTCATAAGGGGTCAGCTCAACGAGCACCTCGTCACCAACCAGCACGCGGATGCGGTTCTTGCGCATCTTGCCGGCAGTGTGGCCGAGGATCTCGTGATCATTCTCCAGCCGGACGCGGAACATGGCGTTGGGCAGGAGCTCGACCACTTGGCCGCGCATTTCGAGGAGTTCTTCTTTCGCCAAAAAATCAGTCTTTCTGCGGATGAGGGCGCGCGCGCGCTTAGCCGAAGGAGCGCCAAAAGGAAAGGCGCGCCGGAAAAGCACCAGCAACGATGCAGCCAAAGTGTGGCCGGAACAGGAACAATTCAACCGCGCGAGAGGAATGACCTTCGCGCGTCCGGCCTATAGCGACCGATGAATCAGCCTTATCGTGTCGGGACGGGCGTGTCGCCGGTATAATCGTAGAAGCCGCGCTTGGTCTTCTTCCCGTACCAGCCGGCCTCGACATATTTCACCAGCAGCGGTGCCGGGCGGAACTTGGGATCCCCCGTCGACTCGAACAGCACGCGGGTGATTTCGAGGCAGGTGTCGAGCCCGATGAAGTCGGCGAGCGTCAGCGGACCCATCGGGTGGTTGAGGCCGAGCTGGCAGGCAAGATCGATGTCGCGAATGGTGGCGACGCCTTCACCCAGTGCGAAGCACGCCTCGTTCAGCATCGGCATCAGGATGCGATTGACGATGAAGCCCGGTGCGTCATGGGCATGGACGACCGCCTTGCCGAGCGCGGTGGCGTAGGTCTCAACCGTCTTCACCGTCCCCGCCGATGTGGCGAGGCCGCGGATCACCTCGATCAGGCCCATCACCGGCACCGGATTGAAGAAATGCACGCCGATGAAGCGGGCGGGATCGGGTGAGGCCTGCGCCAGCCGCGTGATCGGGATCGACGAGGTGTTGGAGGCGAGGATCGCCTGATGGCCGAGCACGGTGCCGACCTGTGCAAAGATCGCCCGCTTCACTTCCTCACGCTCGGTCGCTGCCTCGATGACCAAGCCGCACGACGACATGCCCTGGACGCCCTCGATCGGCTCGATCCGGGCCAGCGCCTGCTCGCGCGCCTGCGGCTCGATCTTGCCCTTCTCGACCGCACGATCGAGCTGCCGGGCGATCCCCGCCTTGCCAGCCTCGGCGCGCGCCTTGTCGACGTCGGTCAGGAGGACGCGATAGCCGGCCTGGGCGGAAACCTGCGCGATCCCCGCGCCCATCTGCCCTGCGCCGATGACGCCGACTGCCTGCATGATTGTCTTCCCTTGTTCGAACTCACGAGGGGAGCGCTCTAGCCGCTTGCGACACGATTTGTCGAAGCGGGAATCGACGCCGGGCGCGATTCGACGTGCGCCGCAGCCCGGTCAGGAAGCGGAAGGGGGAGCGTGCCGCTCCCCGTCTTGATTGTCGCTCAGGCGGCCTTGCGCAGGTCCAGCCGATCCCAGATCTCGACCAAGGCGTCGGTCAGTTCCTGCATCATCGCTTCGCTGTGCGCAGGGCCGGGCGTGAAGCGCAGCCGCTCGGTGCCGCGCGGGACCGTCGGGTAATTGATCGGCTGAACGTAGATGCCGTATTCGGCGAGCAGCACGTCGCTGATCTTCTTCGCCTTTACCGGATCGCCGACCATCACCGGCACGATATGCGTGTCGCCGATCATCACCGGCAGGCCGGCCTCGGTCATCATTTCCTTCAGCCGTGCGGCCGCAGCCTGCTGGCCGTCGCGCTCGACCGAGGAGCTCTTGAGGTGGCGCACGCTCGCCAGCACGCCGGCGACCAGCACGGGCGAGAGCGAGGTGGTGAAGATGAAGCCCGGGGCATAGCTGCGGATGACGTCGATGATCGTCCGATCGGCGGCGATATAGCCACCCATGACGCCGAACGCCTTGCCCAGCGTGCCTTCGATGATGGTCAGGCGGTGCGCGACCTCGTCCCGCTCCGAAATGCCGCCGCCGCGCGCGCCGTACATGCCGACGGCATGGACTTCGTCGAGATAGGTCAGCGCGTTATACTTGTCGGCAAGATCGCAGATCGCGGCGATCGGGGCGACATCGCCCTCCATCGAATAGACGCTCTCGAACGCGATCAGCTTGGGCGTCGCGGGATCGTCGGCGGCGAGCAGTTCCTCGAGATGCGCCAGGTCATTGTGACGGAACACGCGCTTCTCGCAGCCGGCATTGCGGATTCCGGCGATCATCGAGGCGTGGTTCAGCTCGTCCGAATAGATGATGCAGCCCGGCAGCACCTTGGCCAGCGTCGCCAGCGTCGCCTCGTTCGAGACATAGCCGGAGGTGAACAGCAGCGCGCCTTCCTTGCCGTGGAGGTCGGCAAGCTCGGCCTCCAGATCGACATGGTAATGCGTGTTGCCGCCGATGTTGCGCGTACCGCCGGAGCCGGCGCCGACATCATGCAGCGCCTCTTCCATCGCCGCGATCACCTTGGGGTGCTGGCCCATTGCGAGATAATCGTTCGAGCACCAGACGGTGATCGGCTTCGGGCCATTGTGGCCGGCGAAGCAGCGCGCGCTGGGATAATGACCCTTGTTGCGCAGGATATCGATGAAGACGCGGTAACGGCCTTCGGCATGGAGACGGTCGATCGCCTGTGAAAAGGCGCGGGTGTAATCGACCGGCTTGGCCGAAAGAGCGTCGATGGACATGGCCCCGCCGCTTACCCTTGTGTCAGTGGTAATGCCAGCGGATTCAGGCGTTTTGAGTGATCGTTCCTGTCGCTCTTTCGTCGAGCGATGCACCGGCGCTACAGCTGAATGCAGCTGTCAAAGCCGTAGCTGGCCATTGCCTGATCCAGCCCAGTGCCGACCGGCCCGGTGAAAACGGCGAGGTCCGGAACGGTGCGGGCGAAGGACTGATCCCGAGTAAGATGGGCGACGCGCCGGGCGATCCCCGGGCCACCGTCGACAAAGGTGACGGGCCGGCCGAATGCCCCCGCGAGCTCTTCGGCCAGCAGGGGAAAGTGGGTGCAGGCGAGTGCCACCGTATCCATCGAATCGGCGCCATGCGCGGCCAGCATCGGGGCGATCGCCCTTCGCGTCTCCGCGGTGGACACAGGTTCGCCGCGCAACTTCGCCTCGGCCAGCGTCACAAGTTCTGCCGATCCATGGCGGATGACCCTGCAATCGGACGCAAAGCGCGCGGCGAGATCGTCGACATAGGCTTGTCGGACCGTCGCCTCCGTGCCGAGCACGCCGATGGTGCGAGTCCGGCTGTGTGCTGCCGCCGGTTTGATGGCGGGAACGGTGCCGACGATCGGAATATCCAGCGCGCGGCGTACGGCCGGCAAGGCGATCGTCGATGCCGTGTTGCAGGCGATCACGATCAACCGCGGCGCATAGCGTTCCGCAAGGCGGCCAAGCAGGGCAGGCACGCGCCCGGCAATCTCCGCCTCATCCTTGATCCCGTAAGGAAATCCGGCGGAATCGGCGACATAAACGAAGCGGGCGTCGGGAACGGCGATCCGGGTCGGGGCAACGATGGATAGGCCGCCGACGCCGGAATCGAAGAACAGGATCGGGCGCGGGTCGCTCATGCCGGCGCCTTAGGGAAAGCGGAGGCGGCTTGAAAGGTTGCGGCGCTCCGGGGCGACGGCGCTGTTCCTGATTTGTCTATTGGAAAATGCCCGGTCATTGAGCTATCGTCATGATCAACGGAGGGAATATACTGGAAACGGAGATCGTCTGGATGCCGCCCCTGGCGGCGCTGATGCTTGGCTATCTGCTGGGCTCCATTCCCTTCGGTGTGCTGTTGACGCGTGCCGCGGGGGCGGGCGACCTGCGCCAGATTGGCTCCGGCAACATCGGTGCGACCAATGTGCTGCGGACAGGGCGCAAGGGGCTGGCCGCGGCCACCTTGCTGCTGGATCTCGCCAAGGGATGGTGCGCGGTTGTGATCGCCACCGCACTGCTGCCCGACAACGAACAGCTTGCGGCTGCCGGTGCCTTTATCGGCCATTGCTATCCCGTCTGGCTGGCGTTTCGTGGTGGTAAGGGCGTCGCGACGCTGATGGGCATCGTGCTGGCGCTGCATCCGGCCTTGGGGCTGGTCTATGCGGTGGTATGGCTTGGCTTGCTCGGCGCGCTCCGCATTTCCTCGGTCGCCGGCATGGCCGCGGCGGCGAGCGCGCCGGTGGCCGCGGCGGTGTTTGGCCGTTTCGACCTGGTGCCCCTGCTGCTCGCTCTGGCGCTGATCGTGATCTGGAAACACCGCGAGAATATCAGCCGGTTGCTGGTCGGGGCAGAGCCGCGGATCGGCAGCAAGCGTGGCTGATGCGGATCCGCCGGCCGACGCGTTCGACCGGCTCCGCCTGATCCGCACCACCGGGGTTGGCCCGGTTACCTATCGCCAGTTACTTCGCCGCTTCGGCAGTGCCCGTGCGGCGCTGGACGCGCTTCCAGACCTTGCGAAGCGTGGTGGCGGGCGCGCCGCGACGCCGGCGGATGCGAAAATGGTGGCGCGCGAGGTCGAAGCGGTGGCGCGGCTTGGCGCACGGCATCTGTTTTTGGACGATCCGGCCTACCCCGCACTGCTCGCCGAACTGGACGATGCGCCGGCCGTGCTGACGGTGCGAGGCACCTTGCCGCCCCCCACTCGCCCGTCGGTTGCGATCGTCGGCGCGCGCAATGCCTCGGCCGCAGCGTGCCGCTTCGCGCGGGGGCTGGCGCACGATCTGGCCGCGGAGGGTGCAACCGTCATCTCCGGCCTGGCGCGCGGGATCGACACGGCGGCGCACATGGGCGCGGGCGCGGCGACGGTTGCGGTGATCGCCGGCGGAATCGATGTGGCCTATCCGCCGGAAAATGCCGACCTGCAGGAGCGGATCGCACAAGACGCGCTGCTAATTGCCGAAATGCCGCCGGGCACGGAGCCGCGGGCCCGCCATTTTCCCTATCGCAACCGGATCATCGCTGGCCTGGCGCAAGGCACGGTCGTGGTGGAGGCGGCACCGAAATCGGGATCGCTGATCACGGCGCGGCTTGCGAATGAAGCGGGCCGCGAAGTGATGGCGGTGCCGGGGAGCCCGCTCGACCCGCGCGCGCAAGGATGCAATCTGCTGATCCGTGAGGGTGCCACGCTGATCCAGAGCGCCGCAGACGTGATGGAGCAGGTCCGCCCGATCGATCCGCGCGCCGTTCACGCGCCGGTGGTCCGCTATGAACCACAGCCGCCGGCCGACGCGGACGACGCCGCGAGGCGCGTCGTGACCGCGCTGCTGGGCCCGGTGCCGGTCGCGGTGGACGAAGTGATCCGCCAATCCGCCATCGCGCCGGCGGTGGTGCAGATGGTGCTGCTCGAACTGGAGCTTGCCGGGCGACTGGAGCGCCACGCCGGGGGCCGGGTCAGCCTGTTCGGCTGATCAGGCGGGGGCCGGCAGCCAGGACAGATCCAGCGCGGTGAGGCGATCGACGTAATTCGCCTCCCGAGTCAGCTTTTCCTCGTCCAGCAAAGTGTATCGCCCGGAATCGCGGGCGATCAGCCGTTCGTCCTCGAGCTGTCGAAGCATTCGGTTGACGTGAACGGCGGTCAGCCCGGTGGCGTCGCCGATCTCCTCCTGTGTCAGGCCGGGAACGAAGCTGTTGCCGCGCGTCAGATCAAGTCGGCGCATCCGATTGCGCACGTGGAGCAACACGGACGCCACCCGCGCCTTTGCCGACGTGCGGCCAAGCCCAGCCAACCGATCGGTGAGCATGACCCGCTCCGCCTGGTCCAGCGCAACGATGGCCAGGAAAAGGCGGGGTTGGTCCGCCGCGATTCGCGCCAGCATGGCGCGATCAAACGGGCAGACCACACTGTCGGAAAGTGCGGCCACCGTTTCGGGCGCGTTGGAATAGACGAGCGCGGGAAGGGCAACCATGTCGCCCGGAAACATGAAGCGCAGGATCTGGCGGCTGCCGTCATCAAGGATGACGAAGCTCATCATCATCCCGCTTTTCAGAATGAACAATTCCGTTGACGGATCATGTTCGCGCACAAAGGTCGCCCCACGGCGCAGGATGCGCTGGCGTTCCTCCAACTGCAGAAGTGCGGCCCGCTCCTTACCGCACAACGGGACGAACTCGCCGAGACGCTCGGCAAAACGGCTAACTGTCACGCGTGATTGCCCCTCGGATCAAGCGGCTACCGCTAGTCGCCGGTGGGACCGGGGCGCATTAAAGTCGATCAACATCGTTACGCCTCAGTCGCTTGGCGACGCCACGGCGGTTCGATAGATGCGCGGGAATGGACCGTATCCTTATTCGTGGTGGCAACCGGCTGTCGGGTAAGCTGCCGATCTCCGGCGCCAAGAACGCTGCGCTGACCCTGATGCCTTGCGCGTTGCTGACCGACGAGCCGCTGACGCTGCGCAACCTGCCGCGGCTGGCGGACGTGGATGGCTTTGGCCATTTGCTGAACCAGCTTGGCGCGTCGACGGCGATCGAAGGCACTCGGCCGGAGGAATTCGGCCGGGTGATGACGATCCGCACGGGTCAGCTCACCTCCACCGAAGCCCCCTATGACATCGTGCGAAAGATGCGCGCCTCCATCCTGGTGCTCGGGCCGATCCTGGCGCGTGCTGGCGAGGCGCGGGTGTCGCTCCCTGGCGGGTGCGCGATCGGCAATCGCCCGATCGATCTGCACCTGAAGGCGCTGGAAGCGATCGGGGCGGAGCTGGAGATGAGCGCTGGCTATGTCACCGCGCGGGCGCCGGGCGGGCGGCTGGCCGGCGGACGCTATCGCTTCCCGGTCGTATCGGTGGGCGCCACCGAAAATGTCGTGATGGCGGCGGTTACCGCCAAGGGATCGTCGCGGATCGAGAATGCGGCGCGTGAGCCCGAGATCGTCGACCTGTGCCGCTGCCTTGTGGCGATGGGCGCACAGATCGATGGCATTGGCACCGAAACGCTGGAGATTGAAGGCGTCGCTCGCCTGCATGGCGCCACTTATGCCGTGATGCCAGACCGGATCGAGGCGGGCAGCTATGCCTGCGCCGCGGCAATCACCGGCGGCAGCCTGGAGCTGACAGGGATCGACGCGGAAAGCATGGGCGCCACCCTCTCGGCTCTCGCCGATGCGGGCGTCCTGGTGGAGCTGAAGAAGAACGCGGTATGCGTGACGGCGCAGGGGCCGCTGCAGCCGCTGACGCTGACCACGGCGCCGTTCCCGGGGTTTGCCACCGACATGCAGGCACAGTTCATGGCCATGCTGTGCAAGGCGGACGGCGCCAGCGTGCTGACCGAGACGATCTTCGAGAACCGCTACATGCACGTGCCCGAGCTCGCACGCATGGGGGCGGACATCACCGTCAGCGGCCGCACGGCCGTGGTGCGCGGCGTGGAGCGGCTGGTGGGTGCGCCCGTGATGGCGACCGACCTGCGCGCGTCGATGAGCCTGATCCTGGCCGGTTTGGCGGCGGATGGCGAAACGGCGGTGTCGCGCGTCTATCACCTCGACCGCGGGTACGAACGACTGGAGGAGAAGCTTTCGGCCGTTGGTGCGGATATCGAGCGCGTCAGCGACGGGTGAACGGCGTCTTAGCCAGCGACCCTGCGGCAGGTCGATCCGGCTGCGAAAACCGGGAGAATAGGTCGACTCGCCGCAGCATCGGCGTGTCGGCTGCCAAGAACCACAGGGCGAAGATTGCGGTCATGCTGACCAGTTCGCCGCCGTCCTCAACCAATGTTACCAGCGTTTGTCCCGAAGCCTCCTGACCGAGCACAAGCTCGTGGAGCAGATCAACGGGCACGGCGAAGAAGGCGAGCAATCCAAAGCCGAGCATCAGCGCGATTGCCGGCTTGCGTTCTTCAGTCGGCATTCTGACCAGAGTGAAAAGAGCAATCAGCAAGGGTAATCCGCTGATCAGCGCTGCGGCCGGGATGATGCCCCATTCGCCGAGGAGATCGGGATGCGACAGCTTGCCTCCGAGCCATTCGTGCAGACGAAGCATGTCGTCCGCCAGCACGCATGCAAACAACAGAGCAAAAGCAGCATAGAAGCGCTCGCGCGTCTGCGCATAGACCGTGGCGGCCGCGACGCAGAGGGCGGCCTGTTTCAAATACCCCCAGATTTCGATAAAGGAGCCGTCAACGGTAGAAAACCGCCAAGCGCCAAAGAAGACGCTGTTTTCGATGCCGTGATGGTGAACATAGGCCCATCTCAGAAACAGCGCCAGCAGCGCCAGGTCGATGCCGACCAGCAGTAGCAACAAGCGCAAAGCAAGTGCATTTCTCGCCGTAGACAATGAAGTTCTCCCCCAATGATGTTCCCCGACATCATTGGGAGAAAGCTGACACAAAAGTGTCACATGATGAAATACGTCATTGCCCGTAAAGGGAGGACGTCGCGTTACTGCAGCGCCACGGCTTCCCGATCCACCGATGCCGTATATTCAGCGTAGGTGGCACAGTCGCTGGCCCAGTTCTGATACACGCGGCCATTGGCTGCCTTGTACCAGCTGCGGCAATGTGGATCGGCCCAGACAGTGTTGGACAGCAATTGCGTGATCCGATCATTGAAGCGCCGCTGCCCATCGGGGGTGACATTGGCGGCCTTCGCCTTTTCCGCTTCAAGCGCGGACAGCGTCTGCAGCATATAACCGACTTGCTGTTCGATCATGAAGCTGATCGAATTGTGCCCCAGGTTGGTATTCGGGCCGTACAGCATGAACATGTTCGGGAAGCCCGAGACCATGATGCCGAGATAGGCCTCCGGCCCTTCCTTCCACGTTTCCTTGAGCGTGCGGCCTTCCTCGCCGATGACGTTCATCGACCAGTCCCACTGAGTGGTCTCGAAGCCGGTCGCGAAGATCAGCACGTCGAGTTCGTGGAAGCCGTCCCGAGTACGGACGCCGTTTGCCTCGATGCGCTCGATCCCCGCCGTTTCCAGCGTCACGTTATCGCGCATCAGCGCGGGATAGAAATCATCGGTGATGAGGATGCGCTTGCAGCCGATCGGATAGTCCGGCGTCAGCTTCGCCCGAAGCTCTGGATCGGGCACCTGCTCCTCGAGATGGTCAAGCGCGGTGCGGGTAAAGGCAGCGCGGCCCTCCGGCGTCCACTTAAACGCCTGCCAGAAGAAGCTGTCGGCGTTGTCGAATATCATCGCGCGCTGCGACGCGCCGAGCTTCATCGCCATTTCGAGGTTGGTAGCCATCAGCGCCTTGGTTTCCGGCGTGACATGATGGTCGTTGCGCGGGATCACCCAGTTGGGCGTGCGCTGAAACACCGTCAGGTGGCCGGCTGCCTTGGCCACTTCCGGGATGAGCTGGACCGCGCTGGCCGCCGAGCCGATCACGCCGACACGCTTTCCGGTGAGGTCGACGCTGTCGTCCCATTCAGCGGCGTGCCATTTCGGCCCGGCGAAATCATGCGCGCCGGCAATCTCCGGCAGGCATGGCCGGCTCAGCTGGCCAAGCGCCGGAACGATGGCGTCGAACGTCTCGGTTGCCCCCTTTTCGGTCGTGATCGTCCAGGTGCCGGAGCCAGAATCCCACTTCGCCTGCGTGACGCCCTCATTCAGGCGCAGCACGTCGGCAAGGCCGAACTGATCAACAAGGCTCTTGGTATAATCGTGGATTTCCGCGCCGCGCGCGTAGTGATGGCTCCAGTTCGGGTTGGGCGCGAAGCTGAACTGGTACAGGATTGCCGGCACGTCACAGGCGACACCAGGATAGCGGTTTGCGCGCCACGTGCCGCCGACGGAATCGGCATGTTCGAAAATGGTGACGTCATGGCCGGCTTCGCGTGACTTGATGGCGGCGCACAGCCCGCCCATCCCCGCACCGACCACCGCGATTCGCTTGCTCATCCTTCTCTCCACTTGCGGTCTCGGGCCGCTCGCCAATGACGATGCCCCGTTGAGCGCGGAGAGGGAAGAGGTTTTAAGTCGCTCGCGTTAGTTAGTTGGGCCGAGGATGTATGGCCTGCACCATGAGGCGCGTCCTCGTCGCGGCAGAAAGTGCCGCGACGAGCGCGTGTAGCCGATTGAGCTTAGCGGCAGCGCACGTTGTTCTTGTCGATCGACTGTCCGAGCGCGGCGCCACCGGCACCGCCGATCAGCGCGCCCAGCAGGCCGGAGCCACCCGGACGCAGTGCCGTACCGAGCACGCCGCCAGCGATGCCGCCGACGATCAGGCCGGTCGTGCCATCGTCGCGGCGGCAGTAATAGCGGCCGTCGCGACCAGCATAGACACGGTCGTTCTCACTGAGCCGGCGCTCGCGATACTGCCGCCCCTCGCGATAATAACGGTCCGCTTCATAGCCGCCGTACGCCGGGTCGGGCCGGTTATAGTCATAGGCGGAATAGCTTCCGCCGCCGAAGCCTCCGCCACCATAACCCGAGCCATAGCCGGTTCCCATGCAGCCGCTCACCATGGTTGCCGCACCGATTGCGGCCAACGCAACTTTCCGCATCGCTTCCTCCTTCGTACCTTGTAGACAAACCCAATGGCTGGGCACGGCGAAAGGTTGCGACGGAGCGAAGCGATGCGGGCGCTGGATCAGCGGCGATACTGGCGATCGTGCTTCTGGATGCGAACCCGGGTGCTCAGCCGATCATAGCGAGCGTTGAGGTCGCGGCGCTCTGCCATCGAAAGACCGTTGCCGCTGCGGCGATAGCGGTTTTCCAGTTTCACGAGATCGCGAAACTCGATCCGCAGCCTGCCCGCTTCCGCGCGGGTCAGTGCGCCGGTGCGCACGCCCTGATCGATGCGGGCGTCAATGGTCCGCTGACGCTGGTTGATCGACTGCCACGCCTGGGCGGAGGCAGGAACGGCGGCGGTCGCGACACCCATGCCGGCCAGGACAAGGGCGAGATGCCGGAACGCGCTCTTCATGATCTTACTCCTCTTTTCCGTCGCTTGCTGACGACGAAAACAGAAGTAGGGCCGGCTTGTCGCGAAGCTGTGCCATGTTCACCGCCAAAGTGTAACGGCACGTCGCAAGGCGTTCAGCATCGTTCAGGTTGCCGTACATCCGCGATGGCGAACACCGCGGGTGCAAGGCGCTCGATCAGCGTGCGATACCGCCCGCGGCGAGCACGGCCAGCGTCATCAGGTCTCCGGCGGTCGACGTCATGGGCGCGATCTGCACCGGCTTTTCCATGCCGATCAACATCGGGCCAATCACGCTGTCGCCGCCCAGCTCGCGGAGCAGCTTGGCAGAGATATGCGCCGATTGCAGGCCCGGCATGATCAGCACGTTGGCCGGGCCGGACAGGCGGGCGAATGGATAATTCGCCATCTGCTTGGGATTGAGCGCGACGTCGGGCGTCATTTCGCCCTCATATTCGAAGCCGACATTGCGCTTGTCGAGCACGGTTACCGCCTCGCGGATACGCTCCAGGAACGTACCCTTGGGATTGCCGAAGGTTGAATAGCTGAGGAAAGCGACCCGCGGTTCGTGGCCCATGCGCCGGGCAACGGCGGCGGTCTGTTCGGCGATGTCGGCCATCTGCTCGGCATCGGGCCGCTCGTTCATCGTCGTATCGGCGATGAAGACGGTGTGGCTCTGGCCAACCATGACGTGGATGCCGAACGGGGTGCGACCCGCCTCCGGATCGATGACGCGGCGGATCTCGCGCATCGACTGCGCCCAGGTGCGCGTGATGCCGGTGATCATCGCGTCGGCGTGACCGAGTTGCAGCAGGACCGCGCCGAACACGTTGCGATCCTGGTTGATCATCCGCTCGCAATCGCGGCGCAGGTATCCGCGACGCTGGAGCCGCTTGTAGAGGAAGTCCACCATCTGCGGCACCAGCGGCGAGATGCGGCTGTTGTGCAGTTCATATTCTTCGGGATTCTGGATTCCGAGGGCGCGCAGACGATCGGGCACATCGTCGCGGCCGACCAGCACCGGCGTGCCATAGCCGCCTTCCTTGAAGGCGATGGCGGCGCGCAGTACGACTTCTTCCTCGCCCTCGGCGAACAGGACGCGCTTGGGATGTGCGCGCGCGCCTTCATAGGCGAGGCTGAGCACCGAGGTGGTCGGGTTGAGCCGCGCGCGCAGGCTCTGGCGATATCCCTCCATGTCGAGGATCGGGCGGGTCGCGACGCCCGAATCCATCGCCGCCTTGGCAACGGCGGCGGGGACGATCTCCATCAGGCGCGGGTCGAACGGCGCGGGGATGATGTAATCCGGGCCGAAGACGTGCTGCACGCCATAAGCCGCGGCGACTTCCTCCGGCACACGCTCGCGTGCCAGTTCAGCGATCGCCTGCGCGGCGGCGATCTTCATGGCATCGTTGATTGCCGAGGCACGCACGTCGAGCGCGCCACGGAAGATGAAGGGGAAGCCGAGGACGTTGTTGACCTGGTTGGGATAATCCGATCGGCCGGTGGCGATGATCGCGTCAGGGCGAGCCGCCTTGGCGACCTCCGGGCGGATCTCGGGCTCCGGATTAGCCATCGCGAAGATGATCGGTGCTGGCGCCATGTCCTTCACCATCTCCGGCTTCAGCGCACCGGCGGCGGAGAGACCCAGGAACACGTCGGCGCCGTGCAGCGCCTCGGTCAGCGTGCGGCGATCGGTGACTGCGGCATGCGCCGACTGCCACTGGTTCACGTCCTCGCGGCCCTGATAGATGACGCCGGTGCGGTCGCACATGATGACATTATCGTGCTGCACGCCCATCGCCTTCATCAGCTCGGTGCAGGCGATCGCGGCGGCGCCCGCGCCGTTCACGACGATCTTCACGTCGCGCAGCGAGCGCTTGGTCAGCAGGCAGGCGTTGATGAGGCCGGCGGCGGTGATGATCGCGGTACCGTGCTGGTCATCATGGAAGACCGGAATGTTCATCCGCTCGCGCAGCGTCTGCTCGATAATGAAGCATTCGGGCGCCTTGATATCCTCAAGGTTGATGCCGCCGAACGACGGCTCGAGCAGCTCCACGCAGTTGATGAAAGCGTCGACGTCCTCCGTCTTCACCTCAAGGTCGATCGAATCCACGTCGGCGAAGCGCTTGAACAGCACCGCCTTGCCTTCCATCACCGGCTTCGACGCGAGCGCGCCGAGATTGCCCATGCCCAGGATTGCGGTGCCGTTGGAGATGACGGCGACCAGGTTGCCCTTGGCGGTATAGTCGTAGGCGGTGGCGGGATCGTCGGCGATCGCCTGCACCGGCACGGCGACGCCCGGCGAATAAGCGAGCGACAAGTCGCGCTGCGTCGCCATCGGCTTGGACGCGATGATCTCGATCTTGCCGGGGCGTCCCTCGGAATGGAACAGCAGCGCCTCGCGCTCCGAGAACTGGATGGTGTTGCTGGTCTTGTCGGTCATTGCGCCCCCGGCCGAAGGTTTCGAGCCGAACCCTTAGGGCGAAGGCGGAAGGATGAAAACCGCAGGAATGGGATCAAAGCAGCGCGGCTTCCCCGCGTTCGAGCGCGAGCAGCAATTGCTTGTTCGGTAGCCCGCCGCCGAAGCCGGTGAGCGTGCCGTTGCTGCCGATCACGCGGTGACACGGCGTGACGATGGGAATTGGGTTACGCCCGTTCGCCGCGCCGACCGCCCGAGTGGCGGTGGGGCGGCCGATCGCGCGAGCAATGTCGGCATAGCTGCGCGTCTCGCCATAAGGAATGGTGAGGAGCGCGCGCCACACGTCGCGCTGGAACTGCGTGCCGACCGGATCGAGCGGCAGATCGAAGGTGGTGCGCCTGCCCGCGAAATATTCGTCCAGCTGGCGAACGGTGGCGGCGATCACGGGGTGGCTCGGATCCGCGCGCCGCGGAGCATAGCGCGCCTGCATCGCTGCATCGTCATCCCACAGGATCGCGGCGAGACCGGTGTCGCTGGCGATCAGCGTCAGATCGCCGGTCGGCGAGGGGATGGTGGCGGTCGCAAAGGTCATGGCGCGGCTCCTTCGGCTGGCCCTTAATAGCGGCCGAACGAGCGCGCGTCCCGGTGCTTGCGGCCAAAGCGCCACTCGTCAGCGGCGGCATGTCTGGCTAGACGGGGGTGATCGCCGGGCGGCGCTGCGTCCGCCTACCCGCATCCGCACCTCATCCGTTTCGACACCCGGAAAATCATGGCCGAACCCACCGCTCCGACGCCGATGATGGCGCAATATCTGGCGCTGAAGGAAGAAGCGGGCGATTGCCTGCTGTTCTATCGCATGGGCGACTTCTTCGAATTGTTCTTCGAGGATGCGCGGATCGCGAGCGGCGTGCTTGATATCGCGCTGACGGCGCGCGGCGAACATGCGGGCGCCAAGATCCCGATGTGCGGCGTGCCGGTGCATTCAGCGACGGCGTATCTCCAGCGGCTGATCAAGGCCGGGCATCGCGTCGCGATCGCGGAGCAGACCGAAAGCCCGGAGGAGGCGCGCAAGGCACGCGGATCGAAGGCGCTGGTCAACCGCGCGATCATCCGCTTCGTCACCGCAGGGACGCTGACCGAGGAGGCGCTGCTGGATGCGCGCGCCGCGAACTGGTGCGTCGCGGTGGGCGAGGCGGCGGGCGGCGTCGGGATCGCGGCGGCGGACGTATCGACCGGCCGGTTCGAGGTGATCGCCTGTTCGCCGCAGGCATTGGGCGCGGAGCTTGCGCGGCTGGCGGCGGCGGAAGTGGTGGCGGCCGAGGGGAGCGATGCGCCGGCAACGGTGTGGCGTCCGCGCGGCGAGTTCGACAGTGCACGCGGGGAGGAGCGGCTGAAGCGCCTCCACGGCGTCGCGACGCTCGACGGCTTCGGGCAGTTCGATCGCGCGATGCTGGCCGCGGCGGGCGGGCTGATCGCGTACCTCGACCATAATGGAAAGGGCACGCTGCCGTTCCTGCGCGCGCCGGTGATCCGCCGCAGCGCCGAGACGATGGCGATCGATGCGGCGACGCGCGAGAGCCTGGAGCTGACCTGCACCGCCAGCGGCACGCGCAAGGGCAGTTTGCTCGATGCGGTGGACCGTACGGTGACCGGAGCCGGGGCGCGACTGCTGGCGGCGGATATCGGCGCGCCGTTGATGGACAGGACTGCGATCGAGGCGCGGCTGGCGCTGGTGACGCTGTTCCACGACGACGGCGACCTGCGCGCCCGGCTGCGCGAGCGGTTGCGCGCGCTGCCCGATATCGGCCGCGCGATCGGGCGGCTTGTCGCGGGGCGTGGCAGCCCGCGCGACCTGGGGCAGCTGCGCGTTGGGCTCGACGGCGCATGGCTGCTGGCGGAGACGCTGCAGTCGATCGAGGCGCAACTGGTCGATGGCGCGGGCGGCGACCTGCTGGCGCAGCTGACACCGCGGTTGCGCGGGCATGGTGAGCTGATCGACCTCCTCAAGCGCGCGCTGGTACCGATGCCGCCGATCGACGCGGCGAACGGCGGCTTCATCGCGGAGGGCTATGACGCCGCGCTCGACGATCTGCGCGATGCAGGATCAGGCGGGCGCAAGGCGATTGCGGCGCTGGAGGCGCGCTATCGCACCGAGACCGGGATCAATGCGCTCAAGATCCGGCACAACAATGTGCTTGGCTATCATGTCGAGGTGCCGGCGAAGAATGCCGAGGCGCTGATGAAGCCCGACAGCGGCTTCACGCACCGCCAGACGATGGCGGGCGCGGTGCGCTTCAACGCGCCCGAGCTGCACGAGGTGGCGAGCCGGGTGACGCAGGCGGGCGCGCATGCGGTGGCGGCGGAGGCGGCGCACCTCGAGGACCTGATCGCTGCGGCGCTCGCCCGCGCCGAGCCGATCGCGGCGACGGCGGATGCGCTGGCGCGGCTGGACGTGGCGGCCGGGCTGGCGGAGCGCGCCGCGGAGGGCGGCTGGGCGCGGCCGAGCCTTGTGGAGCATCCATGCTTCGAGATCATCGGCGGTCGGCATCCGGTGGTGGAGGCGGCGGTTGCCAAGGCGGGCGAGCGGTTCGTCGCCAATGATTGCACGCTGTCCGAAAGCTCGCGGCTGTGGCTCGTCACCGGCCCGAACATGGGCGGCAAGTCGACGTTCCTGCGGCAGAATGCGCTGATCGCGGTGCTGGCGCAGGCGGGAAGCTATGTGCCGGCCACCAGTGCGACGCTGGGGCTGGTCGACCGGCTGTTCAGCCGCGTCGGGGCGTCGGACAATCTGGCGCGCGGACGATCGACCTTCATGGTCGAGATGGTCGAGACCGCGGCGATCCTGGCGCAGGCGACGCCGCAGAGCTTCGTCATCCTCGACGAGGTGGGGCGCGGCACGTCGACCTATGACGGGCTCGCCATCGCCTGGGCGGTGGTGGAGGCGATTCACGAGGACAATCGCTGCCGCTGCCTGTTCGCAACGCACTATCACGAGCTGACGCGGCTGGCGGAGCGATGCGACGCGCTGTCGCTGCACCATGTGCGGGCGCGCGAATGGAAGGGCGAACTGGTTCTGCTGCACGAACTGGCTGATGGGCCGGCGGATCGCAGCTATGGTCTTGCCGTCGCGCGGCTCGCCGGCATGCCGCCGGCAACGGTGGCGCGGGCGAAGGCGGTGCTGGCGAAGCTGGAGGCGGGGCGCGCCAAGACCGGCGGGCTGGCGGCGGGGCTGGACGACCTGCCGCTGTTCGCCGCGGCGGCAGTGCCCGTGCCGGAGGAGACGGTGGACCCGCTGCGCGCCGCGGTGGAGGAGCTGGATGTCGATGCGCTCTCCCCGCGCGAGGCGCTGGACCAGCTCTATCGGCTGAAGGGGATCGTGCGGGAGGCGTGAAGGCACGCGCCGCCGCTTGATCCCCTGCCGCCGCGCCCCGATATGCGGGCGCGATGAAGGACACACTTACCCCCAAGGCGATCGTCGCCGCCCTCGACGCACATATCATCGGACAGAAGGACGCGAAGCGCGCGGTCGCGGTGGCGCTGCGCAACCGCTGGCGCCGACAGAAGCTTAGCCCCGATCTGCGCGACGAGGTGACGCCCAAGAACATCCTGATGATCGGCCCCACCGGCTGCGGCAAGACCGAGATCAGCCGCCGCCTCGCGAAGCTGGCCGACGCACCGTTCGTCAAGGTGGAAGCGACCAAGTTCACCGAGGTAGGCTACGTCGGCCGCGATGTGGAGCAGATCGCGCGCGACCTGGTCGAGGAAGCGGTGCGGCTGGAAAAGGAACGCCGTCGTAACGCGGTGAAGGACAAGGCCGAGGAAGCGGCGATGGACCGGCTGCTCGATGCGCTGGTCGGCAAGGATTCAAGCGCCGCGACCCGCGAAAGCTTCCGCCAGCGCTTCCGCGACGGCCACCTCGACCAGACCGAGATCGAGCTTGAGCTTCAGGTCGCGCCGCAGATGCCGTTCGAAATGCCGGGCGGCGGCCAGATGGGCATGATCAACCTCGGCGAAATGTTCGGCAAGCTGGGCGGCGGGCAGACCAAGCGGCGCAAGCTGCTGGTGCCGGCGGCGTGGGAAAAGCTGGTCGAGGAAGAGGCCGACAAGCGGCTCGACCAGGACGAGGTGAGCCGCGTCGCGCTGGCCGATGCCGAGGCGAACGGGATCGTCTTCCTTGACGAGATCGACAAGATTGCGGTGAGCGACGTGCGCGGCGGTTCGGTGAGCCGCGAAGGCGTGCAGCGCGACCTGCTGCCGCTGATCGAGGGCACCACGGTGTCGACGAAGTACGGCCCGATGAAGACGGACCATATCCTGTTCATCGCGTCCGGCGCGTTCCATGTCGCGAAGCCGAGCGACCTGTTGCCGGAGCTTCAGGGCCGCCTGCCGATCCGCGTCGAGCTGAAGGGCCTGACCGAGGATGATTTCGTCGCCATCCTGTCCGACACGAAGGCGTCATTGCCGGCGCAGTACAAGGCGCTGATCGGTACCGAAGGCGTCACCGTCGACTTCACCGAGGACGGCATTCGCGCCGTCGCGCGGATCGCGGCCGAAGTGAATGGCGAGATCGAGAATATCGGCGCCCGCCGGCTGCAGACGGTGATGGAGAAGCTGCTTGAGGAAGTGAGCTTCGACGCCGAGGATCGCGCGGGCAGCTCGGTGACGGTGGATGCGGCTTATGTCGAGCAGCACCTCGCCGGCGTCGCGCGCAACACCGACCTCAGCCGCTTCGTGCTGTAACGCGAGAGGTCCCTTCCGCGTCGTGCGGAGGGGGCCTTCTCAGATCGCCAGCTCGGCGCGCATCAGCGCGGCGTAGCGCTTCAGATGGTGGTCGGCGGCGCCGAACTGCTGCTCGATTGCCGTAGCGCGGCGGAAATAATGGCCGACGGCGAGCTCGTCGGTCATCCCCATCGCGCCGTGCAGCTGGACCGCATTCTGGCCGATGAAGCGGATGGCATCGGCGACGGTAGCCTTGGCAGCGGCGATCGCGCGGGCGCGCACGTCCGCCGCCGCATCCACGTTCAGCGCAGCGAGATAGGCAGCCGAGGTCGCCTGTTCGGCAGCGATGAACATGTCGACCATGCGGTGCTGCAGCGCCTGGAAGCTGGCGAGCGGCTGGCCGAACTGCTTGCGCTCCTTGGTATAGGCGACCGCGTCACCCAGCATCTTGCGGGCGAGGCCGGCTGCCTCGGCGCAGAGCGCGGCAATGCCGGCGTCCCGCGCGCGTTCCAGCAGCGGGAGCGCGGCGCCCTCTTCGCCCAGCAGCGCGTCGGCCGGCAGCGACACGCCGGCGAGCGTGATGTCGGCCGCGGGAAGCCCGTCGATCAGGCGATAATCGTGGCGCGACACGCCGGCCGCGTCCGTTGGCACGAGGAACAGCGAGACGCCGCGCACGTCGCGCGGGGCGCCCGAGGTGCGGGCAGTGACGAGCAGCCAGTCGGCGTCCGGCGCGCCGGCGACGACGATCTTCTCGCCTGTCAGCACCCAGCCGTTGCCGCTCTTCTCCGCCTTCGTTGTCACGGCTTCGAGCGCCTGTCGGCTGTCGGCTTCCCCGGCGGCGAGCACGGCGCGCGTGCTGCCATCAGCGATCTGCGGCAGGAGGGCAGCGGCGCGCTCACCGCCCGCCGCCTGAAGCAGGCTGCCGGCGATCACCACGCCGTCGATATAGGGGATGGGAGCAAGCGCCTCGCCCAGCGCGTCGGCGACGACCATCGCCTCCACCGCGCCGCCGCCAAGGCCGCCGGCCTCCGCCGGGAGCGTCGCGCCGAGCACGCCGAGATCCTGGCCAAGTGCGCGCCATAGCGCCTTGCCGTCACGCGGGCGGTGCGGATCGAAGGCGAAATGCTGCGCCAGATAGCGCGTCAGCGTGTCGCGGAGCATCGCCTGCTCGTCGCTGAGCGAAAGATCCATGGCCCTCTCCCGTTCTATTCTTGGAACGCGCTATGAATTGGCGCGGGGGAGGACGCAAGGCTCAGTCGGCGGCGACGGGGCCTGCGCCGTTGGCGGACGGGCGACGGCAGAACCAGACGATGATCAGCAGCCCGGCGCTGAGCCAAGCGGAGAGGCGGAAGAGATCGGTGGAGGCGAGAAGATACGCCTGGCCGACCATCTGCCGCGTGATCACCGCCGCCGCCTGGGTGGCGGTCATGCCGAGGTTCATCAGTCCCTCGCTCGCCATCTGATAGGGCACACCATTGCCGATCGCTTCCGACAGGCGACCTTGGTGCAGCGCCTCGCGCCGGTCCCAGGCGGTGGTGATCATCGACGCGGCGAAGGCGCCGGCAACGATGCGGGTGAAGTTGGAGAGGCCGGTCGCCGAGGGTATCCGTTCCGGCGGGATGCGATCGAGCGAGATCGTCAGCATTGCGAGGAAGAAGGTGGACATGGCGACGCCCTGCACCAGCAGCGGCATCACGAAATCCCAGAAGCCCGCATAAGTGGTGTAGCCCGAACGCATCCAGTAGCTGATCGCAAACGCGACGAACGAGATGCTGGCGAGGATCCGTGCGTCGATCTTGCCCGACAGGCGCGCGCTCAATGGCGTCAGCAGCACCGCGACGATCCCGCTGGGCGCGGCGACCAGCCCGGCCCAGGTGGCGGTGTAGCCAAGCTGGGTCTGCAGCCAGAGCGGCAGCAGCAGGATGTTGGCGAAGAACACCGCATAGCCAAGGCAGAAGGCGAGGCTGCCGATCGCGAAATTGCGGTTGGTGAACAGCGACAGATCGACGATCGGATGCGCGTCCGTCAGCTCCCAGATCAGCCACGCGACGAAGCCGATGCCGGCGATCACCGTCAGCACCACGATCGTCGGATCGTTGAACCAGTCCGCGTTCTTACCGAGATCGAGCATCACCTGAAGGCAGCCGACCCACAGCACCAGCAGTGCAAGGCCGATCGTGTCGATCGGCACCTTGGCGGTCGGCGTCTCCCGATCCTTCAGGTTCGTCCAGCAGATCGCGATGGTGAAGATGCCGAAGGGCACGTTGATCAGGAAGATCCAGCTCCAATGGTAATTATCGGAGATGTAGCCGCCGAGGATCGGCCCCATGATCGGCGCGACCAACGTGGTCATCGACCAGATGCCGAGCGCGGTGGCGCGTTTTTCGGGCGGGAAGACCGAGATCAGCAGCGCCTGGCTGCCCGGCATCATCGGGCCCGACACGGCGCCCTGCAGCACGCGGAAGATGATGAGCGATGGCAGGCTCCACGCGATGCCGCACAGGAAGGAGGCGACCGTGAACAGCGCGAGCGAGGTGCAGAAGGTGCGCACCACGCCGAAGCGGCGCATCAGCCAGCCGGTCAACGGCACGGAAATACCGTTGGCGACCGCGAACGCCGTGACGATCCAGGTCGAATTGTCGGCACTGACGCCGAGGTTGCCCGCAATGGTGGGCAGGGAGACGTTGGCGATGGTGGTATCGAGCACCATCATGAACGTGCCGAGTGCCAATGCGAAGGCGACGAGCCCGAGGCGCGCGCCGGAGAGCGGCACCGGCTGCGCAGGCGGGCTGCCCGGGCGGGCGCCGGCGGGCGCGGCCGCGCTAGCCATGCACGCGTGCCATCACCGGGGCGGCGATCAGTGAAGGGGCGGCAGGGTGCGCGCGCGCCATGGGATCAGCGGTTCGCCGCGATGATTTGGGCGATCTTCGCCTCGACGGCGGGATCGGCCTCCGCGACATTGCCGCGATAGGGCTGGGCGGCGGGCGCGGCGAGGCGCGGGCCGCTGGTGTTCGCGGTGTCCACCGTGGCGAATACCGACAGGCCGACGCGCAGCGGGTTCGCCTTCAGATCCTTGGGATCCAGCATGATCCGCACCGGCACGCGCTGCACGATCTTGATCCAGTTGCCGCTGGCGTTCTGCGGCGGAAGAAGCGCGAAGGCATTGCCGCTGCCCGCCGCCAGACCGACGACCCGGCCGTGATAGACCACATCGTCCCCATAAGCGTCCGCCACGACGGTCGCGGGCTGGCCGATGCGCAGGTCCTTGAGCTGCGTTTCGCGGAAGTTCGCGTCCACCCACAGGCGATTGAGCGGCACCACTGCCATCAGCGGGGTGCCGGCGGCGATCTGCTGGCCGACCTGCGCATTGCGCTGTGCAACGACGCCGTCGATCGGGGCGACGATATGCATGTGGCTGCGCACAATGGCGGCGCGGCGATAGGCGGCGATCGCGGCGAGCACGGCGGGGTTGGTGCCCACTGCCGTGCCGGCAACGGTGCTCTGCGCCTGGGTGCGGCGGCTGCGCGCGAGGTTCAGCGCGGCGCGCGCGACCTTCACCTGATCCGCGGCGTGGCTCAGTTCCTCGCCCGAGACGGCGCCTTCGTCGGCGGCGCCGCGGCGGCGGGCGTAATCGCCCTGCGCGGCGGCGAGCTGCGCCTCGGCCTGGACGACGGCGGCGTTCGCTTCGCTGACGCGGGAGAAATCGGCGCGGGTGCCGCGCACCGCGCGGGCAAGCTCTGCCTCCGCGGCAGCGAGGTTCACGTCGGCGGTCAGCGGATCGAGATCGATCAGCGGCTGGCCGGCCTTCACCGCCTGCGTGTTGTCGGCATGGATGGCGATGATCGTGCCCGGATCACGGGCGGTGATCGCCACCACGTCGCCGGCGACATAGGCGTCATCGGTTTCCTCCGCCGGCGGGGCGAGCAGGAAGTGGAACACCGCCCAGATGGCGAGCGCGGCGATGACGACGATCGCCAGCCCCAGCAGCAGCCGGCGGCGAAGCGCCGGGCGGCCGGCGGGCGGGGGGGCAGGAACGGCGGTATCGCTCATGATGCAGGGTTCCGGGAGGGATCGAAGCCGCCGCCCAACGCCTGCGCAAGCCGGGCACGGGCGGCGAGCGCGTCGACGGCGAGGGTGGCGGAGGCAAGCTGCGCGTCGAGAAGGCGAATGTCGGTGTCGATGCCGGTCAGGCGCGATTCGAGCCCGGCGTTGATCCGCACGGCGTTCAGCCGGTTGGTCTCGGTGAAGCCGCGGACGACTTCGGCCTGGGCGTTCGCCTCGGCGGCGTTGGCGCGGATCGCGGCGAGCGCGTCGGCGGCCTCGCGCACGGCGCCAACCACGGTGCGGTTGTAATCGGCGATGGCGAGATCGACCTGCGCGGTGGCGCCGGCGAGATCCGCCTTCAGCCGGCCGGAATCGAAGATCGGAAGATGGAAGGCGCCGCCGGCACCCGCCGTCCCCGCATCGGCATTGAAGAGGTTGCCGATGCCGACCGCCTGGAGCCCGGCGAGCGCAATGAGGTTCACGTTCGGGTAAAAAGCGCGGCGCGCCACCTGGCGGCCAGCGGCGGCAGCGTCGACCCGCGCAGCGGCGGCGGCGATGTCCGCGCGGCGGGCAAGGAGATCCGCCGGGATGCTGGTGGGGAGGGCAAGGCTGGTCGGCGGGGCCAGCCGCGTCACGCCGATGCCCGCGGCATAATCCGATCCGCGGCCGACGAGCGCGGCAAGCGCGTCGACCGCGATGACGCGCGCGGCTTCCGCCCGGGTCAGCGCGACGCGGGCCTGGGCGAGCAGGGTGGTCGCCGCCTGCACGTCGAGCTCGCTGGCGAGGCGGTTCTGCACGCGCGTGTTGACGAGGCGGACGGCGCGCTCGCGCGTCGCGATGGTCTGGCGGGCGATGCCGGCGACGCGCTCGGCGCGGGCGATCTCGGCATAGGTGGAGACGATCGAGCCGGCGAGCATCAGCCGCGCGGCGTCGACATCGTAGCTGGCGGCGGCGAGCGAGGCACGGGCGCCTTCGATCGCGGCGCGCTGGCGGCCGAACAGGTCGAGGTTCCACGACAGGTTCGCCTGTGCGGTGCCGAGGAAGCGCACGCTGCCGCCATAGGGCGGCGGAATGGTGTAGCGGCCGGAAAGGCGCGCGGCCTGTGCATTGGCGTCTGCGGAGATATCCGGCCCAGTTTCGGCCTCGCGGCGACCAAGCACGGCCTGCGCCTGGCGGACGCGGGCGAGCGCGGCGTCGAGATCGGGGCTGCCGGCCAGCGCGTCGGCGACGATGCCATCGAGTTGCGGATCACCAAACGCCGTCCACCAGCTAGGATCGATCGACGGCATCGGCGCGCCGGTGAGGCCAAGGTCGGCCGGCGCGCGCCGGCTCAGTTGCGGCGCGGTGTCCGGCGGGGTGCAGGCGGCGAGCAGCGCGACGAGCGCGGTGGTGCCGACGCCGCGTGCCAGGAAATGACGAGGCATCAGCTCTATGCAGCGCACGGGTCGCTCTCCTCCGCCATCTTTTCCTCCATCGTGCGGCGCAGCCGCTGCAGGGTGGCGATCAGGTCGGCGACCTCGGCATCGCTCCAGCCCGCGAGCATGCCGTTCCAGCAGGCGATCACCTTGCGCTTTGCGGCGATCGCCTTTTGCGTGCCGGCCTCCGTCAGCGTGAGGCGGATCACGCGGCGGTCCTCGTCATCGCGCTGTCGCGAGAGCCAGCCCTTGGCCTCCATCTGGTCAATCAGCCGGGTCATCGCGCCCTTGTCATGGCCGAGCTTGCGGGCGAGGCCGATGCACGTGTCGGCATGGCCGAAATGCAGCGACACCAGGGTGGTCCATTGCGTGGCAGTCAGGTCATCGTCCGCAAGGGTGCGATCAATCGCTGCGACGTTCATCTGGTGGATCAGCCGAACGAGATAGCCGGGTGACGTATCCGGATAGAAGGTCGAGTCGGTGAACGTCATATCGTTGCTTAGGCAATGGTTGCCGAGGCAGTCAATGCATTGTGACGAAATGTTGCCGGCTTCCCAGCGCTGCGGCCGGCGACTAGGCTGCCATGTCCTTGAGGAGACCCCGATTTGCGTCTGTCGATCTCACTGGCTGCAAGCGTCGCGGCCGTTGCTCTTGTCCCGTCCGCCCTGGCCCAATCTGCCCCCTCCGCATCCACTGCCGCTCCCGTTGCCAAGCCTGCGCCGGTTTCCGACCTGGTCAAGGCGATCGACATTCCCTTCGAGCAGTTCACGCTGAAGAACGGCCTGCGTGTCGTCGTCCACACGGATCGCAAGGCGCCGGTGGTGGCAGTGTCCGTCTGGTATGACGTCGGCTCCAAGCATGAACCGGAGGGCAAAACCGGCTTCGCTCATCTGTTCGAGCATCTGATGTTCAACGGCAGCGAGAATGCGCCGGGCGACTTTTTCGAACCGCTGAAACAGGTGGGCGCCACGGACCTGAACGGCACCACCTATTTCGACCGCACCAATTACTTCGAAACCGTGCCCACCGCGGCGCTGGAACAGGCGCTGTATCTCGAAAGCGACCGCATGGGCTGGCTCACCGGCGCCATTTCCCAGGCGGTGCTGGATGAACAGCGCGGCGTGGTTCAGAACGAGAAGCGGGAAGGCGACAACCAACCGTACGGGCTGGTCAGCTATAAGCTGATCGAGGGGGTGTTCCCCGATGGCCACCCTTATGGGCACAGCACGATCGGCTCGATGGCGGACCTCGATCGCGCCAGCCTTCAGGACGTGAAGGACTGGTTCCGCGACCATTACGGGCCGAACAACGCCGTGCTGGTGCTGGCCGGTGACATTGACGTGCCCATGGCGCGGCGGCTGACCGAGAAGTATTTCGGCGCGATCAAGCCGGGCCCGAAGAGCGTTGCGCCGCAGGCGACAGTGCCGGTGCTGGCACAAGCGCGAAGCGAGGTGATGAAGGACCGGGTGGCCGCTCCGCTGGTGGTGAAGAGCTGGCCGGTCCCGGGCCTCAATGATCCCGCCGCGCCGGCGCTGGAGGTGGCGGCGTCCGTCTTAGGTGGGCTCGCCAGTTCGCGCTTCGACAATGCGCTTGTGAAGGGTGACAAGACCGCCGTTCAGGTGAGCGCGAGCTATTCGGACTTCGCGCAGGTCGGCACCTTCACCATTCAGGCCCTGGTGCGCCCGGACGTGGACCCTGCCATCGTTTCGCGCCGCCTGGATGAATTAGTTGCCGAGTTCATCCGCAACGGGCCAACAGCGGACGAAGTACAGCGGACGCTGACCACCACCATTTCGCGTCGGATCGGCGGCCTGGAGGCCGTCGGCGGCTTCGGCGGCAAGGCGGTCGCGCTGGCTGAGGGTGCGCTCTACTCGAACGATCCCGGCTTTTACAAAAAGCAGCTTGCCGGGCTTGCGGCGCAAACGCCGGCAAGCGTGAAGGCGGCCGCGCAGCAATGGCTGTCGCGCCCGAACTACAGCCTGACGGTCGTGCCGGGTGAGCGCGACGCGTACGAGGAAGCGAAGGTGCCGCCGCCGGCCGAGCAGACCAAGGCGCCCGAGACGCCGGCCAAAGGCACGCGCGAGCCGATGCCGGCCGTCGGCGAGGTTGGGGCGCTCGCCTTTCCGAAGGTGGAGCGCGCACGGCTCACGAATGGCGTCGAGCTTGTCTATGCACAGCGCGCCACGGTGCCGATCACACAGATGGTGGCCAGTTTCGATGCCGGTGCGGCAGCCGACGTAGCCGACAAGCTCGGCACGCAGAGCATGACTCTCGCCATGATCGACGAGGGCACGGCGCGGCTTAACTCGATCCAGCTCGCCGAAGCGAAGGAGCGGCTTGGCCTCGACATCTTCACTGGCTCGTCTGCTGATCGCACGACCGTCAGCTTCCGCGCACCCAGCGCTAATCTCGGCCCTGCGCTGGACATCTGGGCCGATCTGCTGCGCGCGCCTTCCTTCCCGGAGGGCGAGTTGCCGCGGGTGCGCGCGCAGATGCTGACCCAGATCGCGCAGGAGCAGACCGATCCCGAGGGGATCGAGCAGCGGATCGTGCCGCCGATCCTTTATGGCCCGGCGCACCCTTATGCGAAGAACCAGGGCAGCGGGGATGCTAAGGCGGTCGCGGCGTTGACGCGTGCGGATCTCGTTGCCTTTCATCGCGCATGGCTGCGACCGGAGAAGGCGAAGGTGTTCGTGGTTTCCGATCGTCCGCTGGCC
This sequence comes from Sphingomonas sp. IC4-52, assembly GCF_020707225.1. Lineage (NCBI taxonomy): Bacteria > Pseudomonadati > Pseudomonadota > Alphaproteobacteria > Sphingomonadales > Sphingomonadaceae > Sphingomonas > Sphingomonas sp. IC4-52. The sequence continues at coordinate 58,824 of NZ_JAJFEU010000008.1, forward strand.
GAAGTGAAGGCCGGGCTGGACCGGGCCTTGGCCGGATGGAAGGGACAGGGGGCGCCGGGCACCAAGGTGTTCCGCGAAGACCGGAGCATGCCGGTGCCGCGGATCGTGCTCGTGGATCGCCCGAACTCGCCGCAGTCGCGCATTTCCGGTGTGCTTCGCACCGGTCTGCGTGGCACTGACGATCTGCTGCCGGTGATCACCGCAAATGACGCGCTGGGCGGTGACTTCCTAGGCCGCATCAACATGGACCTGCGCGAAACCAAGCACTGGTCCTATGGGGCTTATGGCGGGTTCGCCCGCCACGCGGAGGCGGCCCCCTATCAGCTTCGTGCGCCTGTTCAGGCCGACAAGACGGGTGCTTCCATCGCCGCCATGAAGACGGAGATCGGCGCATTCGTGGGCAGCCGCCCGATGACCGATACGGAATTCCAGCGCACGATCACTGGCGCGACTCGTTCGCTGGCCGGTGACTTTGAGACGTCGGGCGCTGTGCTTGGCGCCATGCAGGCCAACGACCTCTACCGCCGGCCGGATGATTATTACGCCACCATCACCCAGCGCTATCGCGCGATGACGAAGGACCAACTGAACGGCGCTATCCGTAGCGTCATCGATCCGAATCGCTTCATCTGGGTGGTGATCGGCGACGCCAAGGCGGTCCGGCCTCAGCTTGACACGCTGGGACTGCCGGTTGAGGTGATGCCTGCCGCGTCCGTGACGGGCGCACCCGAGGAGAGCGAATGATGGCTGGAGTTGACGGTACCTACGACGTCACGGTTAAATCCCCGCTGGGCGACCAGAAGTCGACGCTGACCGTAAAGAGCGACGGCAATAGCTTCACCGGCACCAATTCGGGCGCCATGGGATCGGCGGACGTGTCGGGCGAAGTAAACGGCAACACGCTGACCTGGAAGCAGCAGATGACCGTGCCGATGCCAATGACGCTGGACATGAACGTCACCATCGATGGCGACACCGTGACGGGCACCGTCGGCGCCGGCGCGTTTGGCAGCTTCCCGCTGACCGGCACACGCACCGCCTGATATTGCGTGCGCCTCGCCCCGGCGGGCTGCCGGGGCGAGGCCTCAAACCGCGTGCCGTTGCCGTGATGAGCGGGCCGCGCCGGATCACCTGATCCGGGCAACCACCTCTTCCAATTGATCGGTGGCTGCGTTCCACCCGGCTTCGAAGCCCATTGCTGCGTGCTGATCGCGCGCCTCTTGCGTCCAGTGACGCGCAATGGCGGTGTAGCGCGTCTTGCCATCCGCGTCGGCGAACTCGTCAATACGGACCATGAACGGTCCCGACGGTACCCAGCCCGGCAGAAAGGCGTCAGTGCTGACGATCAGTCGCTTGGGCACGACTTCCAGATACACGCCCTCGGAGGGCTGCTCCTCGCCATCGGGTCCGCGCATGATCATGGCGCTGCGGCCGCCGGGGCGCAGATCCTGTTCGATCACCTCAACGGTCCAGGGGCGCGGCACGAACCAGGTGCCGTAATGCTCGGTCCACGCCTTCCACACGGTGGCGACCGGAGCGTCGATCAGCCGTTCTATCTTCAGTTCGTGCATTGCAGTGCCTTCATGTCGTGAAGTCGCCAGTGCGTACCGGCCCATCGCGCTCATAGACGCTCATCACCACGCCGGTTTGGCTGACCCGGTGATCAACCAATCGCATGCCAGTCGCAGCCGCGGCATCGCCGGTCAGCACGCGTTTGCCCGCGCCAAGGATGATGGGCATGACCGTCAGGAAAATGCGGTCGACAAGTCCTGCGCTGAACAGTGGCGGGTAAAGCTGGCTACTTCCCTGGATCAGCAGGTCCGGGCCATCGCCGCTGCGCAAAGCTGCGACCGTTTCGGCGGGGTTGCCGACCAGCGGCTGCGATCCGCGCCAGCCCAATGTGTCGGGATCGGAGGTGACGACATATTTGGTGATGCGGTCGAACCGCTCGCCGATGGGACTTGCGAGGTGGCGAGGCCAGTAATCGGCGAAAATGTCGTATGTGCGGCGGCCGAGCAGCAGATCATATTCCGCGCCCTGGATTTGCTCGGCAATGAAGGCACCGGTCTGCTCGTCCGAATAACCCGCAGCCCATCCCCCGTAAGCGAAGCCGCCGCTGCGGTCCTCGTCGGGCGCGCCTGGTGCCTGCATCACGCCGTCGACCGTCATGAACAGACCGCCAATGATCCTACGCATCGGCCTTCTCCCCGGCACGGGCGCGTTCAATCGCGGCGATGTCGATTTTCTGCATGGTCATCATCGCTTCCATTGCGCGCTTGGCGGCCGCCCGGTCGGGATCGGCCATCGCCTCCATCAGCGCGCGCGGTGTGATTTGCCAGGAGAAGCCCCAGCGATCCTTGCACCAGCCACACGCGCTCTCCGCGCCGCCGTTGTCGACGATCGCGTCCCAGTAGCGATCGGTTTCCTCCTGATTATCAGTCAGCACGATGAAGCTGACCGCTTCGTTAGGGGTGAAGTTCGGGCCGCCGTTGAGGCCAAGGAAGGGGCGGCCGAGCACGGTGAACTCAACCATCAACTCGCCGCCAGCGGCCATTGACGGATTGTCGGCGGGGGATTGCTGCACGGCGCCGACGTGGCTGTCGGGGAACAAGCCGGCGTAAAAGGCCGCTGCCTCGCGTGCCTGTTCTCGATCGAACCAGACGCAGGTGACGAGCTTGTCATTGATCATCATGTCTCTCCCACACGTTGGTATCAGGCGGGCGCTCCCGGCGCGGCGACGCCGAAGGCTGCTCCGTGTGGATCACGGGCGACGAGCACCCGGTCGCCGCCGGGCACGTCCATCGGTCCGGCGAGGACCGTGCCACCGCCAGCTTTCACCCGGGCTGCGGCCGCGTCGATATCCGGTGCGCGGAAGTAGAACAGCCAGCCAGGCGGTTGCCCGTGCAGCCGTGCCGTTGCGCCCATGACCTCCCCATTTACGGCGACAAAGACGTAGTCGCCCATATCGCCGGGCATCGTCATCCTGTCCGGGTAGGTCCAGCCGAACACGGCGGCATAGAAAGCATTGCCGGCCGCTTGATCAATGGTCGAAAGCTCGTGCCAGTTGCATTTGCCCATGCCGGTCCGCTCCCACGAATGGCTTGGTTGGTCACTGGCGCCGCGCATCACGTAGAAGGGATTGCCCTGGGGATCGGCCACCATCGCCATGCGCCCGACGCCCGGCATGTCGACGGCGGGGAGGTGGACTCTGCCACCCTCCGAGGTGATGTTGGCGACGGTGGCGTCGACATCGTCCACGCCGATATAGAACAGCCACGCAGGCTTGGCGCCGCCCTCCACCATGTCGGGCGAAAGGCGCATCAGCCCGCCAACATTGTCGCCGGACGCGGTTTCGATCATCCGATAATCCATGCCGCTGTTCGGCGCGGGCGCGACTGTCCAGCCGATCACGGCATCGTAAAACGCCTTGGAGGCATCGGGATCGGTAGACAGCAACTCGTACCAGATCGGCGTACCGTGCGTGTTGCGCATCGTCGCTCTCCCGTGTTCAACGATCGACCACCGGCACGAAGGCGCCGAACATCATGCGTTTGCCGTCGAACGGGCGGTCGCCGCTGCCCGATAGCCGCTCGTCGCTCATCAGCTTTTCCCAAGCGGCGTCGCGGACCTGTTTCGAGGGCCATTCGATCCAGCCGAAGGCAACTGTCTCGCCATCCTGCACCTTTGCGGCGCGACGGAAATCCGTGATCTTTCCGTCCGGAACCTCATCACCAAATGTGTCGACGACCCGGGTTGCGCCGTGGTCGAGGAAGGCGGTCGCGGACGTTTGCGCGAAGGCGCGGTAGGCTTCCTTTTGATCCTGCGGGACCGGCAGCACTACACCGTCGATATAGCCGCAATCTCCGCCAGTGCCCGCCTCGTGTAGCAGATCGAACCCGCCGTAGATCATGCGCTTTCCATCGAACGGCATCTCGCCCATCGCCGCCACGCGCGGATCGCTCATCATCCGCTCGCCCACTGCATCGCGGGTGGGCTTGTCCGGATATTCCACCCAGCTGAACAGGACGGTTTCGTCATCCTTCGCCTGCACCGCGCCGTACAGGTCGTTCACCTCGCCGCGGGGCACATCATCACCCCAGCCTTCGACCATGCGAGACGCGCCGAACTCCTTGAACAGATCAAGCCCGACTTCGGCATGATCGATATACCGCTGCCGATTGGCGGTCGGCACCGCCACCACGAAGCCATCGACATAGGTCATGCCGCTTCCCCCAATTTCTCCAGCCATGCGCGCAGCTCTGCTGGTGGCTCACCAGTGAAGCCGGCGAGTTGATCGGCAAGCGCGCGTTGAAAGGCCGGGCGGGCGGTACCCCGCGCGATATAATCGGTAAGGTTCGAATAAGCATCGAGGTAGCCGTCGCCGGCGATGATCCGCAGCACCGACACCATCAGCAGATCCCCAGCGGTGAAGCTTTCCCCATCAAGCCAGGTGCCGCTGCCCAGCCGCTGCGACAGTTCGCGGAGGCGCTCGTCAATCCGCGCATTCACCGCCGGGAGCCGCGGCTTGGACCAGGGCTCGCCGGCCTCGAACAAGGTGGCAATGGCATGGTCCATGATCGGCGGCTCGACGGTGTTAAGTGCCGCAAACATCCATTCAATTGCGCGAGAGCGGTCCGCCGGTTCGGCGGGCAACAATTTGCCGTGCCTCTCCGCGATGTGCAGCACGATCGCGCCCGATTCGAACAGGATCAGATCGCCGTCCTGATAGGTCGGTACCTGACCAAACGGCTGGCGTTGGCGATGCGGCGGATGCTTCTGACTGCCCTGGCTCAGATAGAGCACATCATAAGGCTGGCCGACTTCCTCCAACGCCCAGCGCACGCGCAGGTCCCGGACCTGTCCGCGCGCAAACGGCGGCACCCAGTCAAAGGCAGTGATGATCGGTTTGCTCATCCTATCCTCCTCTTCATTTTAGGCGAACGGCCAGGCGCCGCGCGCTGCAGCGTTCAGCAGGATCGCCATTGATGTGACGGAAAAGGCCCCCAGGCCGGCGAATGTGGCACGATGGCGCTGGAGCATGATCGTCTCCGTTGCGGCTGCGCTTGTGCGCAGCAGGGATTGTCAGGCGTCGCCTTCCTTTTTCTGGCCTTTGAGCAGGGCCACCACCGCCATGGCGTGACCGTGCCCCAGTCCGAGCTCCGCCTTCAGCGCCTCGACGATGGCTATGGGACGGACACCGGGAGCCAGGGCTGCGCCCTGCGTCCAGCCATTCTTCACAGCCATTGCGCGTAGGTCAGCCGGGCTCTTGCCGGTCTTCTTTTCGATCGTATCGAGATAGGCCTGGAAGGACATTGTCCTGCCTTTCTTTAGGCGCCCGTCGTTTCGGGCTGGCTCATCGCCTGCTCGGCCGCGACCATGTCCATGAACATGGGCTCCCAAGTGTGGCCGTCGAGATCCTCGAACGCGCGGCTGTACATGAAGCCCATGTCCTGGCGCTCGCGCGTCTCGCGGCCCCCACTTGCAATCGCCTCCTCAGTGATCGAGTCCACTGCGGCCCTGCTGTCCAAAGACAAGGCGAGCAGGACACCGCTGGTGAGCTTGGCGTCGATCAGTTGCTTGTCAGTGAAGGTCGCGTAAAAAGCTCGATCGAGAAGCATCACCTGGATCGCCTCCGACCAGACCATCGCGGATGCCTGTTCGTTCGAGAACAAGTCGTTCCTGGTAAAGCCCAGCGCTTCGTAGAATGCGGTTGCGCGTGCCACGTCAGCCACTGGCAGGTTCACGAAAATCATGCGGCTCATGAAACGGGCTCCTCTCCGACTCGTTACTTGAGTTTTGTGCCTTCACCAGTTAGAAAAGACAACCATGAAGTTAGAAAAAGTGACAGAAGGAGCGTTAGGCGCAACAAGACGGTGGTACGATGATGCTTGCGGAACCGCGCTTGCGATGGAGCTGGTGGGAGAGCGCTGGTCGTTACTCATCGTGCGCGAGTTGATGTTCGGTCCGCGCCGCTTTGGCGAATTGAAGGCATCATTGGGCGGGATCAGTGCCAATGTGCTGACGCAGCGCCTCGAAGGGCTGGAGCGCGCCCATATCGTGAAGCGCGAGAAGTTGCCTCCGCCGGCCAATGTGCAGGTCTATGGGCTTACCCCTTGGGGATATGAGGCGGAGGAGCCGATCAAGGCACTGGGCGCTTGGGCGGCTCGCTCTCCCGATCACAATCCTATGCTGCCGCTGTCGGCAGCATCGATGATGCTGTCTCTGCGCACCATGATCGATGTGGCTGCGGCGCGGAATATGCCCGCCATGGCGGTGGGCTTTGGCTTCGGACCCGAATCCTTTGTCGCCCGGCTTGCGAACGGCGACTTGCCGATCACTCGCGGGATCGCCGCCGTTGACGTGCATTTCGCCACCACGCCGCGGATCATGGCGAACATAACCTATGGCAAGTGGCCGATCGCGGAGGCCGAAGCTGCGGGCCAATTGGTGTTCACCGGCGACCGAGATCTGGCGGCGCGCTTCATCGATCTGTTCAGGCTGCCGGCGAAAGCAGAGGTTGAATAACCCGCAAAACAGGGCCTAAGGCAGTCGTGTTACTTTCGAGGCGCGCATGACCGACATTCCGAATACGCTTCCCGACAGCCGCGAAACCACGATCCTCGACGCGCCCGACAAAATGGTGAGCGTGCGCGAGATGTTCGGCATCGACAGCGACATGCAATGTCCTGCCTTCAGCGAGGCGGACGAGCGCGTCCCTGATCTCGACCCCGCCTATGTATTCGATCCGGATACGACCATGGCGGTGCTGGCTGGCTTCGCCCACAATCGCCGCGTGATGGTGCAGGGCTATCACGGCACCGGCAAGTCGACCCATATCGAACAAGTGGCGGCGCGCCTGAAATGGCCGTGCATCCGCATCAATCTCGACGCGCATATCAGCCGTATCGACCTGATCGGCCGTGATGCCATCGTCCTGAAGGACGGGCAGCAGGTGACCGAGTTCCGGGAGGGCCTGCTCCCATGGGCGCTGCAGACGCCGACCGCGCTCGTCTTCGACGAATATGACGCTGGGCGCCCGGACGTGATGTTCGTCATTCAGCGCGTGCTGGAAACCGAGGGCAAGCTGACCCTGCTCGACCAGAACCGCGTGATCCGGCCGAACCCCTATTTCCGACTATTCGCCACCGCGAACACGGTGGGTCTCGGCGACACCAGCGGGCTTTATCATGGCACGCAGCAGATCAACCAAGGCCAGATGGACCGCTGGAACATCGTGGTCACGCTGAACTACCTGCCGGCAGCGACGGAGGCGAACATCGTGCTCGCCAAGTCGGGCGAATATGACAAGCCCGAAGGCAAGAAGCAGGTGGAGAACATGATCCGGGTGGCGGATCTGACCCGCAAGGGCTTCATCAACGGCGACATTTCCACTGTGATGAGCCCGCGCACCGTGATTACCTGGGCGCAGAACACGCTGATCTTCAAGGACGTCGGCTTCGCCTTCCGCCTGTCGTTCCTCAACAAGTGCGACGAGGCAGAACGGCCGCTGGTGGCGGAATATTACCAGCGTGTGTTCGGGAAGGACCTGCCGGAAAGCGTCGTCGGGAAAGGCTGATCACGACGGTGTTGCGCGCTATGCGGGGCGACTGGGCCTGTGGGGCTGCTGAGTGAGCGTTCGCGCTAACGGTGGCCCGCCCACCCGCTGATATTACGTGTATGCGGCTTGTTAAGCGCGTTCGGCCGAATGGCTGAAGATCGGGGCTTCCATCAAGGCAGGGCAGCGGCAGACCGCCGCATCGTCGTTCCACTTTCGCTCGCCCGGACGGACATTCAGGAGTAGCATCGCCCGATGGCCACCGAAACGCCTCTCGACCGGTTCAAGAACGTTCTGGGGGGCGCGTCGCGTGCGCTGTCCGAGGAGCAGGAACTCGAGCTCGCCTTCACCGCAGATGCGCCGACCCAGTCCGGCAAGCATCTCAAGGTACCGATGCCGGCGCGCAGCTTGCCCGCGGAGCAGGTGGCAGAGGCGCGCGGCTTTGCGGATGGCTTTGCGCTTCGATTGAAGCACCATGACACTGCGCTTCACCAGCGTGGCGCGCCGCAGGAAGCATTGGCCCGCGCTGTCTTCGACGCGGTGGAGGGCGCCCGGGTGGAGGCGCTCGGCAGCCGTGGCTATCAGGGCATTACCGACAATCTGGCGCATGCGCTGGATGTGCGGTTGCGTGCCGATCCGATCACGCGCGCCCGCACGCGAGACGAGGTTCCGCTGTCGACCGCATTGGGACTGCTGGTGCGTGAAGCGCTGACCGGTGAGCAATCGCCCGCCGCCGCCGCCCCTGGCTTGGCCTTGGTGCGCGACTGGATCGCCGAGCGCGCGGATCTGTCGAACCTTGCCCTGGCGCTGGATGACCAGCGCGCCTTTCAATCGCTGGCGATGAAGCTTCTGGAGGATCTTGAGCTGATCGAAGGTGATCAGGCGCCGGAAGAAACCGACGAGGGCGGCAGCGAGGACGAAGGCACCGACAGCGAGCAGCAGGACGAAGGCGAAGAGGGCGAGAACCAGGACGGCGAGGGCCAAGCCGAATCTGAGCAGAGGGGCGAGCAGCGCGAGTCCGACGACAGCGAAGGCGAAGGCCAGGAGCAGGGCGAAGAGAGCTACGACGATCTTGATGGCGAGCCCGGCGACGATGGCGAGGAAGGCATGCAGCCGGTGCGGCCGAACCGTCCGCCTGCCGATTGGTCGCCGCAGTTCGAGTACAAGGCCTGGACTAACCAGTTCGACGAAGTGATCGCAGCCACAGAATTGTGCGACAGCGACGAGCTGGCACGGCTGCGCGGTTATCTGGACCAACAGCTCGTACCGCTGCAGGCGGTGGTCTCCCGGCTTGCCAACCGGCTTCAGCGTCGGCTGATGGCGCAGCAGAACCGCTCTTGGGACTTTGACCAGGAGGAAGGGCTGCTTGATGCGGCGCGTTTGGCGCGCGTCGTCATCAATCCGATGCAGTCGCTTTCGTACAAGATGGAGAAGGACACCGAGTTCAAGGACACGGTGGTTACGCTGCTCATCGACAATTCCGGCTCGATGAGGGGACGCCCGATCTCCATTGCCGCGATCAGCGCCGATATTCTGGCGCGGACGCTGGAGCGTTGCGGCGTGAAAACGGAGATCCTGGGCTTCACCACCCGCGCATGGAAGGGCGGGCAAAGCCGCGAGACCTGGCTGGCCGCAGGGCGTCCGCCGCAGCCGGGCCGCCTGAACGACATTCGACACATCGTTTACAAGATGGCCGACGAGCCGTGGCGGCGGGCGCGCAACTCGCTTGGCCTGATGATGCGCGAAGGCTTGCTGAAAGAGAACATCGACGGCGAGGCGCTACTTTGGGCGCATACTCGGCTGATCGCGCGTCCTGAAGAACGCCGGATCCTGATGGTAATTTCCGATGGCGCGCCGGTGGATGATTCCACGCTGTCCGTGAACAGCGGCTCCTATCTGGAGCGCCACCTGAGGCAGGTGATCGAGTGGATCGAGCGCAAATCACCCGTGGAGCTGATCGCGATCGGCATCGGGCACGACGTGACGCGCTACTACAGCCGCGCGGTGACGATCATGGATGCGGAACAGCTGGGCGGAACGATCATCGAGCAGCTCGCGTCGTTGTTCGACGCGGAATAGCCAGCCTCGGTGTGTGGACGTTCGCGGACACGACCTCGACCGTTTTCGCAGAATCTGCGCGGCTCTAGCCCAGCGTTCGCGTTGTAACTCGCCAAAATGGTGAAGACACCGTCGGTTGATGAAATCCGGTGCACTACGTAGAGCATGACCGGGCAGCGTCGGACGCGTTGTTGAGAAGGGGCACCAGCACATGCGCATTACGATGATCGGTTCGGGGTACGTCGGGCTTGTTTCGGGGGCGTGCTTTGCTGATTTCGGGCATGCGGTGTGCTGCGTCGACAAGGATGCCAGCAAGATCGAGGCCCTGCATCAGGGACGCATGCCGATCTACGAGCCGGGGCTGGACCAGCTGGTTGCCACCAATGTGGCTGCCGGGCGGCTGACCTTCACCACGGATCTTGCAGCTGGGGTTGCGGGCGCCGACGCAGTGTTCATTGCGGTCGGCACACCTTCGCGGCGGGGTGATGGCCACGCCGACCTGTCGTATGTCTATGCCGCGACGGAGGAGATCGCGCGTGCCGCAACCGGCCCGCTCGTTGTCGTCACCAAGTCGACGGTTCCGGTGGGAACGGGTGACCGGGTGGAGCAGATCCTGCGCGAGACCCGGCCGGACATCGAGTTTGCCGTCGTGTCCAACCCCGAGTTCCTGCGCGAAGGAGCGGCGATCGGAGACTTCAAACGGCCTGACCGCATCGTCATCGGCACGGATGATGAGCGCGCGCGCGAGGTGATGCGGGAGATTTATCGTCCGCTGTACCTGGGCGAAAGCCCGATCCTGTTCACCGGCCGGCGCACATCCGAACTCACCAAATATGCCGCCAATGCATTCCTGGCGACCAAGATCACGTTCATCAACGAAATGGCGAACCTGTGCGAGGCGGTTGGCGCCGACGTGAAGGATGTCGCGCGCGGCATCGGCCTCGATAACCGGATCGGGCGCAAGTTCCTCCACGCCGGTCCTGGCTATGGCGGCTCCTGCTTCCCGAAGGATACGCTGGCTCTCCTGAAGACCGCAGAGGATTTCGACACGCCGGTGCACGTCGTCGAAGCGGTGGTAAAGGTGAACGACGCGCGCAAGCGCGCAATGGGACGGAAAGTCCTTGCCGCGCTGGGTGATGATCCGCGCGGCAAGACGGTCGCCATACTTGGTCTCACTTTCAAGCCGAACACCGACGACATGCGCGACGCGCCCTCCATCGCGATCGTGCAGAGCCTGATGGACGCAGGCGTTACCGTCAAAGCCTATGACCCTGAGGGCGCCCACGCTGCCAAGGCCGTTATGCCAGCCGCCCTCACCTATTGCGGCGACCCCTATGAAGCGGCCGAGGGTGCCGATGCGGTGGCGATCGTGACCGAATGGGATGCGTTCCGCGCACTGGACCTCGCCCGCCTTAAGAAGATCATGAAGGCGCCCGTTCTGGTCGACTTGCGCAATATCTACGAACGGCAGGACGCGGAACGGGCCGGTTTCGCCTACACGGCAGTCGGTCGGTGACCCGGCCGCGCATCGCGGGAGTGCTCGAAACCGCGCTGTATGTCGAAGACATGGCGCGGTCGGTAGCGTTCTTCCGCGATGTGCTCGGGCTCTCCGCGATGCTGGAGGGCGAACGGCTCACCGCCTTTGACGCAGGGCATGGCGCAGTGTTGCTCATATTTGCACGCGGCCAATCGATCGCGGATGTCGTGACGCCCCGCGGAACGATTCCCGGCCATGACGGACACGGGCCGCTGCACATGGCGCTCGCGATTTCCGCTGGCGATTACGAACCCTGGCGCGCGCGGCTGACGGCGCACGGCGTGACGATCACGCAGGAAGTCACATGGCCGGCGGGCGGCCGAAGCCTCTATTTCAACGATCCAGACGGTCACGTGCTGGAACTCGCGACGCCCGGCCTCTGGAAGAATGATGCGGATCGCCCCTCCAGCGGGTGATATCCCTTGCCGTTCACGAAAACAGGAAGGCCGAACTGCTGCGTGACGTGATAGTCTACGACGCCGTGACCAAAGGAGTGAACGTGATCTCACGAAGCCTGTTCGTTGCCAGCCTGCTGGCCGCCACCGCCTGTTCCGCGGACCCTCATTCGGCAACGGGACAACCCGGCACGGGGGGCACCACGGCGACGACCGCGGCGACGCCGTTCACGCAAACGGTCATCGCAGATTTCGAAAACCCATGGGCGATGACGTTCCTACCTGATGGGCGGATGCTTGTGACGGAGAAGCACGGGCAGCTCCTTCTGGTGGCCGCGAACGGAGCAAGCCGCACCGAAATTGCCAAGCTGTCGGTAGACTTCGAGGGTCAGGGCGGCCTGATGGATGTGGTGTTGGCGCCCGACTTCGCGCAGTCGAAACGGGTGTACTTGAGCTGGTCTGCCGCAGAAGCGGACGGCAAAGGCGTGGTGCTGGCGCGGGGTGTCCTGAACGATGCCGAGGCCGGGGCCGAAACATTGTACGGCATCGAGGTGCTGTTCCGTGCCACGCCTTTTGTGTCCGGCTCGGGCCATTATTCCGGACGTATTGCGTTTTCGCCGGACCAACGCTTCATTTTCTTCACCAATGGCGAGCGGCAGAAATTCGATCCGGCGCAAGATCCGAAAGCAACCCTTGGCAAGGTGCTACGGCTAACCTTGGACGGCAAGCCGGCCCCTGGTAACCCGCTGAGCAAGAAGGGCTTCCATCCCGCGGTCTGGAGCTACGGCCACCGGAACCTTCTGGGCATCGCGTTCGATTCGGCTGGCAATCTCTGGGAGCAGGAGATGGGCCCTAAGGGCGGGGACGAATTGAACCTGGTACTTCCGGGCCGCAACTACGGCTATCCCAAGGTGTCGAACGGCGACCATTATGACGGCCGGCCGATCCCCGACCATAGCCAGGGTGACGGTTTCGAGGCGCCAAAGGTCTGGTGGACGCCCGTGATCTCCCCTGGCGGCTTGATGATCTACTCCGGCAACATGTTCCCGCAGTGGAAGGGCGACGCCTTCATCGGCGGGTTGTCATCGAAGTCGCTTGTGCGGGTCGATCTGGACGGCACCAGCGCACGCAAGGGTGACCAGTGGGACATGGGCGCCCGCATCCGCGAAGTGGAGCAGGCGCCGGATGGCTCGATCTACGTGCTGGAGGACGGAGGCCAGGGATCACAGGGCAGGATGATCCGCCTCACGCCCTCGAAATAAGATAATTCATCCGTGCCGAGGCGATCGGCTTGTCCCGGCTTTCCTGCCAGGCGATCGCCTCGACATTGGCAATGCGTGTGCCAAGCCGAGTAACGGTGCCGGCGGCGTAGGTAACGCGCTGCCGACCCCCACGCATGAAATCGATCGTGACATTGATCGGCTTCACTCGGCCGCCACCCTCCCCGGCAAGCTGATGACGAAGCGCGGCGAGCGCCGCGACCTCGATCAGGCCAGTGATGGCGCCGCCTTGTACAAAGCCGGGCCGGCCTAGCACATCATGGCTGAACGGCATGGCGAGTAAGGGGAGGCCAGCTTCCCATTGCAGTGTGGCGCCGAGGAGATCGGCGTAAGGCGGCAGCTTCATGCACCTTCTCCCAGGAACATGAACGTCCCGGAGACATGAGCAACCGGATCATTGGGGTCTCCATCATGCGCCTGACCCCTGACGAAGCTGATCGATCGCTTGATCGCATAGCATTCCCCATGGCCGATCACCGTGCTGCCAGGCTTGGCCGGCCGCAGATAATCGACCCGCAGGTCAAGCGTTGCATGAGGAACGAAGCGGCCCAGCTTGCGCATCGTTGCCAGGCTGGTCGCGATGTCCATCAAGGCGAATATCGGACCCGAGGCAATCACCCCCGACTCCTCGTCTCCGATCATATCCTCCTGATAGGGCAGCGTCAGTTCGCACCAGTCGTCGCCATGTGCGTGATAAGCGATGCCAAGCCGCCCGCCGTGCCCACCAAAGCGCACATCCTCCATGCCGGGGATATCGCTCAAAGCCTTGTCGATCTGCATTCGCGCGGTGTTACACCTGCCGGGGTGACGTGCAATATTCGCGGCATTGATGCACATCGCGTGCTCATCTAAGTCGATCGTATCAATTTGCGGGAGAGTGACATGGAAGAGCGCGTAAAAATCACGGTAGAGGGCGGCATCGCCGATGTCCGGCTGAATCGTCCGGACAAGATGAATGCGCTTGATCCCGCGATGTTTGCTGGGCTGAACGCAGCAATCGAAAAGCTCTCCGCCATGAAGGACGTCCGGGTCGCTGTTCTGTCGGGTGAAGGCCGTGCGTTCTGTGCCGGGTTGGACATGGGCTCAATGGCGGGGGGGGGCTCCGGCAATGATCTGGGCGCGCGCAGCCATGGGGTGGCGAATACCGCACAGAACGTGGCGTGGGGCTGGCGTGCGTTGCCGATGCCGGTCATCGCCGCGGTTCATGGCGTGGCGCTCGGCGGTGGGTTCCAGATCATGTCTGGTGCTTGCGTGCGTATTGCGCGGCCGGACGTCCGCCTGTCCATTCGCGAAACCTACTGGGGACTGGTGCCCGATATGGCCGGGCTCGCCTTGTGGCGCACTCTGGCCCGCGATGATGTGTTGCGTGACCTGACCTACAGCGCCCGCGAGTTCACCGGCGAACAGGGCGAGGGCTATGGCTTGATTACCAAGCTCGCGGACGACCCACGGGCAGCTGCGTTTGAGCTGGCGCGCGAGATCGCCGGTCGCAATCCGGAGGCGGTGAAGGCGTCGAAGCGCCTCATCAACCTGATGGCGGATGGCGATACGGCGACCATGCTCCAGGCCGAGAGCGACGAGCAGATCAAGCTCATGCGTTCGCCCAACCAGGTGGAGGCCGTCCGCGCAAACATGGAAAAGCGCGCACCGGTTTTCGTGGACTGAGGTCGTTCGGCAGCAGCCCTTGCTGAAGCCTGGCGCCTTGATCGGTGAGATGCGCTCATGGTGTCTCCATGGGCGCATTTCGCCGTGCGCGGCACAAAAGCGCTCGTGGTCGGTTGAGTCACCCAAGCCATCAATGACGGGAGACTAACCATGGCAGACGCACTGACGGGCACTGCGAATAGTGTCACGGGCAAGGTCAAGGAAACCGCAGGAGCGGCGACCGGAGATCGGTCGATGCAGGCAGGCGGCATGTTCGATCAACTGAAGGGCGCGGTTCAGAAGGCCATGGCGCCCGGAGCGGATGGACAGCCGCAGGCGATGGGCCAGGCGAAGGCCTTCGCCAAGGAGCGTCCATGGGCAACCGCAGCGCTAGTCGGCGTGCTCGGACTTGCCACGCTTGGAACGCTCCGCGGCAAGTAAGGCGTTCGGGACACTGACGGTGCGTGCTAGCTCGCAGGGCGGGTTAGCACGCACCGTCGAGGTATTTTGCGCCACTGCGGCGCGACTGACGCGGTGGCATCGCCATGCGCTATCTCGGTTTTGACGGCTGGTTCGGCCAACGCCTTCGAGAGCCTTGCTGTGGCTCAGCCCTGAAGATCGCCCTTTACCCGCATCCCTTCAAGCCGGGTAACAAACTCCGCAGGCAAGCTTTCTCCCTTCGGGTCGGTCATCACGATCGTCGTGTCGCAGGTTGCGATGCACTTGCCTGACTGGAACATGGCGGCGAGCATTTCGAAGCTCCGGTTGCCGATCCGACCGATGCCCAGTGCGATCTCCACGTCTTCGGGGAAGCTGCCCTCCGCCAGATAGTTGATCACGTTCTGCGCCACGACCGCGCGGAAGGTACCTTCTGCCATCTTGCCACGGTTTACCCGGCCAAGCTGCTGGTTCGTCCGCACTCGCGCGTCTTCGAACAATGCCGCATAAGCGACATTGTTGAGATGCCCCATGGTGTCGAGATCCTGGAAGCGGGTCTGCTTCACTTCGAGCTTAGGGTAAGAATCGGGCGAAAGGCGCCAAGGGGCGGGGCGGGACATGAGGGGCTCCGGAGCTGAATAGAGAAACCCCGCTGGCGACAGGTCTGGCAGCGATCGTGTCGCACGCAGACCTGATCGCCACCGGGGTTCGGTCAGATGATATCGTCGGACCGCAGCCCGGGAGGGAGTTCAGTTCGCCAGAGGCGGCGCCGGGAACGTTCCCGTCCGGGCCTGCCGAGGCCGTATGCGCGCGGCATGCGGCCTCGCAGTGCTATCAGCGGGGTGCCATGCGGATGGCGCCGTCGAGGCGGACGTCCTCGCCGTTGAAATAGCCGTTCTCGATCATCAGGGTAGCGAGCGCGGCATATTCCTCCGGGTTGCCGAGGCGCTTCGGGAACGGCACGGAGGCGGAGAGCGCGTCCTTCACGTTCTGCGGCGCACCCTGCAGCAGCGGGGTGTTGAAGATGCCCGGAAGGATCGTGTTGACGCGAATGCCTTCGTTCATGAGGTCGCGTGCGATCGGCAGGGTCATGCCAACCACGCCGCCCTTCGATGCGGAGTAAGCGGCCTGGCCGATCTGGCCGTCCTCAGCCGCGACGGACGCGGTGTTGACGATTGCGCCGCGATCGCCATCCGGCAGCGGATCGAGCGTCATCATGCCGGCGGCCGACTTGGCGATGCAACGGAAGGTGCCGACGAGATTGATCTGGATGATCCAGTTGAACGCATCGAGCGGGAAATGCTTGATCGAGCCGTCTTCCTTGCTGCGGCTAGCCGTCTTGATCGCGTTGCCGGTGCCGGCGCAGTTTACGAGGATCCGCTCCTGACCGATTGCTTCGCGCGCCTTGGCAAAGCCGGCGTCGACCGAAGCTTCGTCCGTCACGTTAACCTTGCAGAACACGCCGCCGAGTTCCTGCGCGAGCGCTTCACCCTTTTCTTCCTGCAGATCGAAGATGGCGATCTTGACGCCTTTGGAGGCGAGCAGGCGAGCCGTCGCGGCTCCGAGACCCGAGGCGCCGCCGGTGATGACGGCCGAAATGGTATTGTCGAGCTTCATTGGTGGTTCCCCTCCCAAAGATGTGCCCCCGCGTGAACGGAGGCACAGTCCGGTCCCCGCAGGTGCAGGGACACATTGTTTAGCTGGTTACGCTAGGTTCAGGCCGCGGCCTTCGCCTCGCCCTGATAGTCGCAGTTCTCGATGATTGTGACGTTGGCAACGCCGCCGCCTTCGCACATCGTCTGCAAGCCATAGCGGCCGCCGCGGCGGCGCAGCTCGTGCACCAGCGTCGCCATCAGCTTGGTGCCCGAAGCGCCCAGCGGGTGGCCGAGCGAGATCGCGCCGCCGTTGACGTTGAGCTTGTTGGGATCGGCCTTGGTGTGCTCCAGCCAGGCGACCGGCACCGAGGCGAACGCTTCGTTCACTTCATAAAGATCAATGTCGTCGATCGAGAGACCCGCCTTCTTCAGCGCCTTGTCGGTCGCAAACAGCGGCTCTTCCAGCATCACGACCGGGTCGCCCGCCGTGACAGTGAGGTTGACGATCTTCGCCAGCGGCTTGAGGTTGTACTTCTTCAGCGCTTCCTCGCTGACGATCAGCACCGCGCTCGCGCCGTCGCAGATCTGGCTCGACGACGCGGCGGTGAGGACGCCGTCTTCCGACAGCTTCTTCACGCCGGCCATGCCCTCGGCCGAGGCGTCGTAGCGGATGCCCTCATCGGAAGTGTGTACTTCCTTGCCCTCGGGGGTCTCGATCTCAACCGGGACGATCTCGTCCTTGAACTTGCCGCCCTGCGTGGCGGCGACCGCCTTGCGATGCGAGTTGAGCGAATATTCGTCGAGCTGTTCGCGGGTGTAGCCGTACTTCTTGGCAATCATCTCCGCACCAGCGAACTGGTTGAAGTTGATGCCCGGGAACTTTTCCTCAAGGCCCGGCGACTTGTTCTTGCCGAGACCGGCATCGTAAAACAGCTTGTAGGTCGAACCCATCGGCACGCGCGTCATGCTCTCGACGCCAGCCGCGATCACCACGTCCTGCGTGCCCGACATCACTGCCTGCGCCGCAAACTGGATCGCCTGCTGCGACGAGCCGCACTGGCGATCGATCGTGACCGCCGGGGTTGACTGAGCCAGCTTCTTCGAGGCGAGCACGGCGTTACGGCCGACCTGACCTGCCTGCTCACCACCCTGGCTGACGCAGCCCATCACCACGTCGTCCACTGCATCACCGGGTATCCCGCTACGCTCGACGATCGCATCCAGAACCTGCGCTGCCAGATCAACTGGATGGACCCCCGCGAGCTTGCCCCCGCGCCGACCACCAGCCGTCCGAACTGCGTCGACGATATACGCCTCAGCCATCTTCCGACTCTCCATAACAGATGTTATCCCGGTCGCCCATGTGGCGCGATTTCACGCGCACGGCAAGAGGTGGAGAGGCGAATGAACGTATCCGAGGCTGTGAAAGAGCGGCGCTCCGTCCGCGGTTTCCTCGACAAGGAGGTGCCGATGGACGTGCTGAAGGAGCTGGCGTTGCAGTCTGCAAGGGCGGCGACCGGCGGTAACATCCAGCCTTGGCATATCGATATCGTTGCCGGCGCGAAAATGGATGAGCTGAAGGCGATCATGCGCGGCAAGCTGGAGCGCCGGGAGACCGAAAAGCCTGGTTATGACATCTATCCGCGCGAAATGACCGAGGCGACGAAGAAGCGCACCTTCCAGATCGGCGAGATCATGTACGGCCATCTCGGAATTCCGCGCGAAGACAAGGCAGCGCGTGCCCAGTGGTTCGCCCGTAACTTCCAGTTCTTCGGCGCGCCGGCTGCCTTCTTCGTGACCGTCGATCGGCGCATGGGACCTCCGCAATGGGCGGATCTCGGCATGTACCTGCAGAATCTGATGCTGCTTGCTGTGGAGAAAGGCCTCGCAACCTGCCCCCAGGAATGCTGGGCCGTGTATCCGAATACGGTTGAAGGATTTCTCGGCACACCCCCCGAGCGCATGCTCTTCTGCGGCGTAGCAATCGGGTATGAGGATCCCGAGGAACCTGCCAACCGCACCCGCGCGCCGCGTGCACCCGAGGAAGAGTGGCTAACCGTGCTCGCCTGAGCGTACGGCTGTACACAACCAGTTTTGGACGTGTCGCAAATCACGGGCCGGGCACGAAAATGTCCGGCTGGCGGTTTATGTGATGCGGTTCGGCCAAATCAGGTCGGGTCGCGCCTCCGGCCACGACAGGCGCGTCGTTCAGGCTCAGGCGGGTTTGGCTTCGTCCAAAGCGGCGAGCACCATGCGTTCCCAGACGGCGGGATCGCCCACGTTCGCCATCGCGGCGCTGGGTGCCCGCAACGTGTGGAGAACCGCAACCGCAGCGTCACGGTAATCAGGCCAGGCTGCGTCAACGGCGCCGCTGGCGGATTCCTGATCACCATGGCCGTTCGCGCTTAGCCGCTCGCCGGCGAGCACGCGGGCGATGCGCTCTACCAACGGGCCCGTCGCAATATCCATGGTCGCTTCTCCTTTGTCTGGGAAAGCAACCGATCACGCGGCGTCCGGTTGCAGGACGCCGCGTGGATTGTGCCTCAGACCTGTGCGGTCGCGCGCGGTCCGCCGCGCCCACGACCACCACGGCCGCGACCGCCGCCGCCACTCCCGCCGGCACCGGGACGACCGCCGCGCCGGCTGGCGTTCGCATAATCGCGCGTCGCGGTCGGGGCATGGGTGGCCTTTGGCCGTGCCGGGGAGCGGGGACCGCGCGGACGATCTTCCCGCGGCGCCGGATCTGCGCCGATGGATTTCACGCGGGCCGCCTTCAGCGCATCGGCGCGCTTCAGGAAGTCCGCGGGCAGTGCCCGCTGCGGCACCTTTTGACGCGTCAGCTTCTCGATGTCCTTCAAATACGGCCGCTCGTCATCGGCGCAGAAGGAGATGGCAATGCCGCTCGCGCCAGCGCGCGCTGTGCGGCCGATGCGGTGGACGTACTGCTCAGGCACGTTCGGCAGCTCGAAGTTAAAGACGTGGCTCACGCCAGAAATGTCGATCCCGCGCGCGGCGATGTCGGTTGCGACCAGGATCGGCACCTCGCCGCTCTTGAACGCCGCGAGTGCGCGCTCCCGCTGCGGCTGGCTCTTGTTGCCATGGATCGCATTGGCAGCAATGCCGTTGCCCGCGAGCAGCTTCACGACGCGATCGGCGCCGTGCTTGGTGCGCGTAAATACCAAGGCACGATCGATGCCTTCTTCCTGGATCAGGATGGTCAGCAGTGCCTGTTTCTCTGCCTGGTTGACGAGCACGACCTGCTGTTCAACTCGTTCCGCCGTCGTGGAGGCGGGCACGACAGACACGGTCTGAGGGTCGTGCAGGAACTTGTCGGCAAGCTCCCGAATGGAAGTGGGCATGGTGGCCGAGAAGAACAGCGTCTGACGGCGGCGGGGGACCATCTTCACGATCTTCTTGAGCGCGTGGATGAAGCCCAGATCGAGCATCTGGTCTGCCTCGTCGAGAACCAGGATCTCCAGCATCGTGAGATTGCAGAAGCCCTGTTCCACCAGATCGAGCAAGCGGCCCGGCGTGGCGACAAGGATGTCGACACCGCGCGACAAATCCTGCCGGTTTTTGTTGATGCTGGTGCCGCCGAAAACGGTGGCGACCGTCAGCCGCGAATTTCGTGCGTATAGCTTCGCGTTGTCAGCAATCTGGCTCGCCAGTTCCCGCGTGGGCGCCAGCACAAGCATCCGCACGTGCGTGGGAAGGACGCGCTTTTCGCTGCTTAGGAGCCGCTGAATGGACGGAAGAACAAAGGCCGCAGTCTTGCCAGTGCCAGTTTGCGCAATCCCGAGCAGGTCGCGGCCAGTGAGCACGATGGGGATTGCATCCCGCTGAATCGGAGTAGGGGTCTCATAGCCCTTCGTTTCGAGCGCACGGACGAGCGGCTCGGCGAGACCAAGATCTGAAAACGACATTATATACCTATGGTAGCGGCTCGTGGGCCGAACCGGCGCACGAGAAGCGGGGAAATTGACACCCCGCGTGATCTGGGAAGCCGGTTCAATCGACCGAGACGGAGCCGGGGCCAGAGGCCCGATCACGCTGCCGACGTCTCGATGCAGCATTATTTGCGATCGATCAGGGCGCAAGTCAAGATTTGCTACGCCGACAAGACTCGGGAACCGGCCAGATACGCCTTTACCCGGCTTCAACAGTTCTGCTGCATTTGGCCGATGATGCCCCGCAATACCGTTCTTGCTACCCTGCTGATCGTCGTTCAGATCGGCTCGGGTATGGCCAGCCTTGCGCTGCTCGCCTTTGCGCCCCCGGCGCGTGGCGAAATGTTGTTGGTGCCGATAACGGATGACCTTCCCGTCGCGCGGCTCGCCCGCGACGCAGATGCGGCGTTGGTGGATCGGGGACCGGGTGCAGGGCTCATCGTCCGGGGTGATCGCGAGGCCCTGTTCTGGCCATTGCTGCGAGCCGGCGTACTGACGATGGCAGCACCCGCCGGCGGATGCGGAGGCGATCGATGATGTCGTCGCTTGACTCGCTGCGGATCCGCGCGGTTCGTCTCCTGGCAGTAGTCAGCTGGCTCTGCGTGCCGGCCCTGTTCGCCTGGGGGCAGGCGCTGGATCTGCCCAACACCGGGTTCGCGGTTGCTGCTGCAGTCCTCGTCAATGTGACACCGCTAATCCTCACGGTGCGCGCGCCGCATGCTCTGGCCACCCGGTTGAGCTTTGCAGTGCTCGCGGCGCTGCTGCCGGCGGTCTACGTCTTTCTTCTGACGGGCAACCCCTGGCAGATGGACGCGCACATGTACTTCTTTGTCGCGCTTTCTGCGCTGGCGCTGATGTGTGACTGGCGGCCGCTCGCTCTAGCGTCGGTGCTGATCATCCTGCACCATCTGCTGCTATCCTATGCGATGCCATTGTGGGTGTTCCAGGATGGCGGCGCGATATCGCGAATCCTGATTCACGGACTTGCCGTTGCGGCACAATGCGCGGCGCTGATCTACCTTGTACGCCGGCTGCAGGCGATGATCCTGGCTCAGGACGCAGCACGGGTCGAAAGCGAGCAACTCGCGCATATCGCGGAGGTCGAGCGGGAAAAGGCCGTCGACTCCCTTGCGGCCATGAAGCTGGCGGAGGAGCAGTCCGCATTGGAGCGTGAGCGGCGCATGTGGGCAGAAGCGCGACTTGCTGACGAGCGCCGCAGCGCGCTGATGGCGCTGGCGGACGATTTCGAGCAGTCCGTTTCCAGTGTCGCCATCGCCATCGAAGGTGCCGCGGCGGCGCTGGAGGGCTCCGCGGCGACCCTGACGCGGATTGCCGCTGACACGGGGCGGCAGGCCAGCGAGGTGGCGGCTGGTGCTGCCCAAGCTGCCGGCGCGACCCAGGATGTGGCAACCGCCGTTCGCCGGCTGACCGACTCAATCGGCGACATTGCGGAAAGCGCTAACGCTCAGGCGGAACTCACTAGCGCGGTGCGCAGCAACGCGGATGCCGGCAAGGGAGCCGTTCTCGACCTTGCGGAACGTGCCGGCGATATCGGTGGGCTCGTCAACGAAATTCACGAGATTGCGACTCGTACCAACCTGCTCGCCCTGAACGCCACCATTGAGGCGGCTCGTGCCGGGGAAGCAGGGCGCGGGTTTGCGGTGGTTGCCGGGGAAGTAAAACAGCTCGCCGGCGGCACTGCGCGGGCGAGTGGCAAGATTGTTGCCCTGATCGAAGGCGTTCGGGACGGTGTACGTGCGACAGAGGCGAACATTGTCGGTGCGGCTGATGCCGTATCGCGGGTCGCCACCACCGCAGGCGATATCAAAGGCGCTGTAGCGGACCAGCGCGAGGTCGCGTCAGACATCGAGCGGACCGCGCATGAGGCAGCGCGCGGCGTGGACATGATCGAACAGCGAATCGCTCGCGTCGCGACTGTGGCGAATGAGACCAACACCTTGGCGTGCCAGGTGCGAGAGGCAGCGGGCGCCTTGTCTGATCACGCCCGTTGTCTCCGGCGCAGCACCGACGGTTTTGTCGACCACCTCCGCGGCGGGAGCCGCGCGGCGGCGTGATCGCGTAGACTCCGGCGCGGCCGATTTCTGGGGCAGCGGCGATCACCATCGGGGAGCAAAGAAAAGGGACGGATGGGATGCCATCCGCCCCTTAGTTTTGTTGAAACGGCGTAAGCCCCGTCGCCGTTTAGAGCTTGCGACCGATCACTTCCTTCATGATCTCGTTCGTGCCGCCGTAGATCCGGCTGACCCGCGCGCCACGCCACATGCGGGCGATCGGATATTCGTTCATGTAGCCGGCGCCACCGTGCAGCTGGAGGCACTTGTCCATGACTTCCCACTGGAGGTCGGTGTGCCACAGCTTGGCCGCGGCGCCTTCCTCGTTGGTCAGTTCACCCTTGAGATGACGCGCGATCGCCCAGTCGAGGTGTGCCCAGCCGACCTGTAGCTTCGCCTTGAGGTCAGCGAGGACGAACTTGGTGTTCTGGAAGTCGAACACGGTGCCCTTGAACGCCTTGCGCTCTTTCACGAAAGCAACCGTGTCGTCGAACGCCTTCTGCGACGAGGCCATGGTGCTCACCGCGATCGACAGGCGCTCCTGGGGTAGCTGGCTCATCAGGTAGATGAAGCCCATGCCCTCCTCGCCCAGGCAGTTGGTGATCGGCACGCGCACGTCCTCGAAGAACAGCTCCGAGGTGTCGGCGGCGTCCTGACCGATCTTGTCGAGCTTGCGGCCCTTGCTGAAGCCTTCACGGTCGCTCTCGACCAGGATGATCGACATACCCTTATAGGCGGGCTGGGCATCGGGATCAGTCTTTGCCACCACGAGCGTCAGATCGGTGTTCTGGCCGTTGGTGATGTACGTCTTCGAGCCGTTGATGACGTAGTGATTGCCGTCCTTGCGCGCAGTGGTGCGGATCGACTGAAGATCGCTGCCGGTGCCAGGTTCGGTCATCGCGATCGCGGTGATCACGTCGCCTGATACCATCTTGGGCAGCCATTCCTTCTTTTGCTCTTCCGACCCGTAGGTCTCCATGTAACCAGCGACGATGTCCGACTGGAGCGAGAAGCCGGCGGGGACGCCCGAATAGGCCATTTCCTCGTCGACGATCG
This sequence comes from Sphingomonas sp. IC4-52, assembly GCF_020707225.1. Taxonomy (NCBI): domain Bacteria; kingdom Pseudomonadati; phylum Pseudomonadota; class Alphaproteobacteria; order Sphingomonadales; family Sphingomonadaceae; genus Sphingomonas; species Sphingomonas sp. IC4-52. The sequence goes on from NZ_JAJFEU010000008.1 coordinate 82,401, forward strand.
CGTTATAGCCGAAGTCGAGGCCGAGGCCGCCATATGCCTCCGGCACGGTTGGGCAAAGCATCCCGACCTCGCCGGCCTTCTGCCAGAAAGCCTTGGGAACAAGGCGATCCTTTTCCCACTGGTCTGCGTTCGGAACGCCTTCCTTGGCCAGGAAGCTGCGCACGGTCTGGCGGAACGCCTCGTGATCCTCATTGTAAGCGAACCGGCCCGCGATCTGGTCGAGCGACATTGAAGAAACCCCTCCGAAAACTGATCGCTTCTTCTCGCGACGCGGCCGCAGAGGGTCAAGTAACTTTTGTTATGGTAGAGTTCGTATACGGTGCGGCCCTCGACTTCCGCTGCGGCGCAGGCCTATGCCAGTTGCGAAAGAGAGGTAACGGATGAAACTTGCGAGCCTGAAACATGGTCGTGACGGCAAGCTCGTCGTGGTATCGACCGATCTCGCGTGGTGTGCCGATGCGACGCATATCGCGCCCACCCTGCAAGCGGCGCTTGACGATTGGGATCGGTTGCTGCCGGACCTTCAGAACCTTTCCACCGATCTCGATCATGAGGTGATCCCGCGGGAGCGTTTTCATGAGCGCGATGCAGCGTCACCCTTGCCGCGCGCCTATCAATGGGCAGATGGCTCAGCCTATGTGAATCATGTCGCGCTGGTCCGGCAGGCGCGCGGCGCGGAGATGCCGGAGACGTTCTGGCATGATCCGCTGATGTACCAGGGTGGTTCGGATGGTTTCCTGGCTCCGCGCGATCCGATCCCGCTTGCCGACGAAAGCTGGGGCTGCGATCTGGAAGCCGAGGTGGTGGTGGTGACGGGCGATGTGCCGATGGGGGCCAGCCGCGAGGAAGCGCTGGCGGCGGTCCGGCTGGTCGGCCTGACCAACGACGTGTCGTTGCGCAACCTCATCCCCGGTGAACTCGCCAAAGGTTTCGGCTTCTTCCAGTCCAAGCCGGCGTCCGCCTTCTCGCCGGTGTTCGTGACGCCGGACGCGCTGGGTGACTGGTGGCGGGATGGCAAGCTGCACCGCAAGCTGATGGTCGACCTGAACGGTCAGCCGTTCGGCCGTGCCGAGGCAGGCGAGGACATGACATTCGATTTCGGCACGCTGATCGCGCATGCGGCAAAGTCCCGCGCGCTGGGCGCGGGGACGATCGTCGGGTCGGGTACCGTGTCGAACCGCGATGCGGACGGCGGGCCGGGCAAGCCGATCGCCGAGGGTGGCGTCGGCTATTCCTGCATCGCCGAGGTGCGCACGATCGAGACAATCGCGGGTGGCAAGCCGGTGACGCCGTTCCTGAAGAAGGGGGACACCGTCCGCATCTGGGCCGAGGATGACCGGCATCATCCGATCTTCGGCGTGATCGAGCAGACGGTCGGCTGACTTAACAGGCATGGGGCGGGTATACCCGTCCCATGCCGTTCGCGTTGCGTCAGCCGCGCGGCAGATCGTGCCGGACGGGATCGCCGGCCGGATCGGTGATCGCCAGCATCCGGGCGATCGCGACGGGGCGCGTGGGATCACCCTGATGCGCCTCTAGGTCGAGCGTGATGGCACGGCGGCCGATGCGCCGGGGAACAACCCGCGCGATCAGCGGCAGCGTGGCGAGCGCGGGCGCGAGGAAGCGGATCTCGATGTCGAGGGGGCGGAAGGCCGCATCGATCGAGGACACGCCGGCATGTTCGAGCAGGCCGGCGATGACGCCGCCATGATAGGCCGGCAGCGGGGCGCCGACATGTTCGACCCGCGGCTGCATGACCAGCCCCTGCGGCGTGGCTTCAGCAGCGAGATAGTCCGCGAAAGAGGCCGCGGGCGATGGCGGCAGCACGTCGTGCCGTTCATCCATCCGGCCCGGCACGCCCCCGGGCATCGAGCCGATCAGATAGCGCGCGACGGCGGCGCCGACCGGCCGGCCTTCGGAGACCAATCGGCCACGTGACAGGGCCAGATCGCCCTCGCGCGTGACCTCGTCGATGATGCAGTTGATGGGAGCGGCAGGGAGCGGACCGAACCAGTCGACGCGAAGGTCCAGCGTCATCATCGGGGTGGGGCGTGACAGCGTGGTGAACACACCGCCGGCGGTCGCCTGGTCGGCCAGCACCAGTGCGGCGCCTCGCGAGACCCGCCCTTCGGCATCACAGGTGGCCGGCAACGCAGCATCGAGCGATGTCGATACCGGCTCACCAATAGTGGCGCGCTGCCACATTCCGAGTGCCGCGCAGGCCGGAATGGTGCGCAGATGCTGGTTCGGTTCGCTGCCCGGAAAGCCGGGGTAGAGTTTCTCGGGGTCGTGTCGGCTCACTTGGCGCGGTACCGTATGGGAAGGTGTTTCATGCCGCTGACGAAGCTCGCGCGGGTCCAGGACGGGTCGCCGGCAAGCTCGAAATCGTCAAAGCGGGCGAGGAGTTCTTCAAACAGGATACGCATCTCCAGCTTGGCGAGGTGCTGGCCCAGGCACAGGTGCGGGCCATAGCCGAACGCCAGGTGCTGCCGTACGTTCGCGCGGTCAACCCGGAAGGCGAAAGGGTCGTCGAAGACGGCGGTGTCGCGGTTCGCCGACGGATAGGCCATGACGAGGCCGTCGCCGGCCTTGATCGGCATGCCGCCAACCTCCGCATCCTTGGCCGCGGTACGGAAGAAATGCTTCACCGGGCTGGCCCAGCGGATCATCTCCTCCACCGCATTGGGCAGCAGCGAGGGATCGTCGCGCAGCTTCTGCATTTCGGCCGGGTTACGGATCAGTTCCAGGAGGCCCGCCGAGGATGACGAGCTGGTCGTGTCGTGCCCCGCGGCAGCGATGATGAGGTAATAGCTCATTGCCTCCATGTTCCCCATCGGCGAGCCATCAGTGAGAGTCGCATTGGCGATGATGGTGGAGACGTCCTCGCGCGGATTGGCCTTGCGATCAGCAGTGATGCGATCGCACCAGGCGTTGAATTCGGCGATGGTGGCGAACAGCCCGCCCATCTCCTCTGGCCGCATGTGATCGAAATCCTGTGCGCCGAACACTTCCTGCGTGATCTTCATCAGGAACTGCTCATCCTCCCGCGGCACGCCGAGCGTCAGCATGATGACGCGCAGCGGGAACCAGATGGCGACCTCGCTGGCGAAATCGCATTGAGTGCCGAGTGCGGCCATATGCTCCACGCTTTCGCGGGCGAGCGCGCGGATGTCCTCTTCCAGCTGCTTCATGTGCTTGGGCGAGAAATAGCCCTGCGTCATGGCGCGGAAATGCTTGTGGTCGGGATTGTCCATGCTGACGAGGTTGCGCGTCAGCTTGTTGCCGCCGGTCAGCGCCATGATGCGCTCCTCATCGGCGATGGTGGCGAGCGTCAGGCGCGGATCGTTGAGGAAGGTTTCATTGTCGAGTTCGACGCGGCGGATGTCGGCGTGACGCGAGACCGTCCAGAACGGGCGATAACCCTCCGGCTCGCACCAATAGACGGGCGCTTCCTCGCGCAGATATTTGAAGATCGCGTGGTAGCGTTCCTCATGCGCGTAGCTGTCGGGATCAACGATCGCGGCGTCGAACGCGGCCTTGTCGGTGGGCAGCGGGACGTGTGGGGTCACGCCGATCTGGGGCTCGCGGCTGAGGGCGGCGGTGGCCATGCGGTCTCTCCTATCCATCTGCCGGTCGCGTGCCGGCTCGCGCGAAACCTAAGCCGAGTGTTTCAGCAAGATCAATGGAAGTCATGGCTGCGGATCGGAATCACGTCCTCCGGCCGGTCGCGATAATGATAATCCGTGCGGTTGCGCGGCTTCCACCCCGCGTCGCCGCGGTCGGGGGCGCCGGGGTGGGTCGCACCGTCGCCGCGGGCAACGAGGCTCGGTAGTTTCAGGTGGGGAAGGTCGATTTCCCCCACCTCGCGCAGCATCCAGGTGAGATCGGTGATGAGGTCGGCGACGACGTGGATCACGATCCCTTCCTTCTGCACGCGACCGCGGATGCTGACCATGGCAGAGGACATGACGGTGCGGCGCTGCGCCTCGAACCGGTCCGGCCACAATATGCCGTTGGCGACGCCGGTCTCGTCCTCGATGGTGATGAACAAGACGCCCTTGGCGCTGCCCGGCCGCTGGCGGACGAGGATGATGCCGGCGACGTCGATCAGCGAGCCTTCCTTGATCGTCTTCAGTTCCTCGCAGCGGACGCAGCGCCGTTCACGCAAGCGATCGCGCAGGAAGGTGAGCGGGTGCTGGCGCAGCGTGAGTTGCGTGGCGCGATAATCCTCCACCACCTCGCGCCCCGCGGTGAGCGCCCGCAGGTGGACAGGATCCTCCTTCGTCTCGATCGCGGCGAGTAGCGGGAGCGGCGTATCGCCAAGGCCGCGGATTGCCCACAGCGCCTGGCGCCGGTCGAGCCCCATGCCGGCAAAGGCATCGGCCTTGGCCAGCTTCTCCAGCGCGGCGAGCGGTACGCCAGAGCGGCGCCATACATCCTCCACGGAGGTGAAGGGGCGGACGGCGCGAGCGGTGAGGATCTTGCCGGCATCGGCGGCGGAAAGCCCGTGGACGATGCGCAGGCCGAGGCGGAGCGGCTTTCGCGCCCTCCGATCCTCCAGCAGCGTCGTGTCCCATTCGCTGGCCATGATGCATACCGGCCGGATCTCGACACCATGCGCGCGGGCGTCGCGGACGATCTGCGCCGGGGCGTAGAAACCCATCGGCTGGGCGTTGAGCAATGCCGCGCAGAACACGTCGGGATGATGGCATTTCATCCATGACGAGGCATAGGCGATCTTGGCGAAACTGGCCGCGTGGCTTTCGGGAAAGCCGTAGCTGCCGAACCCCTCAATCTGCTTCACCAGCCGTTCGGCGAAAGCCTGCGAGATGCCGTTGGCGCGCATCCCCGCGATCAGCTTCTCGCGGAACTCGCCCACCCCGCCGGTCATCTTGAACGTCGCCATCGCGCGGCGCAGCAAGTCGGCCTCGCCTGGGGTGAAGCCGGCGCCGATGATCGCGACCTGCATCGCCTGTTCCTGGAACAAGGGCACGCCAAGTGTCTTCTGCAGCACCGCTTTCAAGGCCTCATTGGGGTATTCGACCAGTTCCTTGCCTTCACGGCGCTTCAGATACGGATGCACCATGTCGCCCTGGATGGGGCCGGGACGAACGATCGCGACCTGGATGGCGATGTCGTAGAAATTTTTCGGCTTCATTCGCGGCAGCATGCTCATCTGCGCGCGGCTCTCGATCTGGAACACGCCGAGCGTATCGGCCTGGCGGATCATCTCGAACGTCGGTTCATCGTCGTCCTGCAAGGGATCGCTGGCCATCGTCATCGCGATGCCCTTGTGCTGGCCGAGCAGATCAAACGCGCGGCGCATGCACCCGAGCATGCCGAGGCCAAGGATATCGACCTTCATGAAGCCGAGATGCTCGATATCCTCCTTTTCCCATTCGATGACGTGGCGATCGACCATCGCGGCGGGCTCGATCGGTACGAGATCGTGCAGCGGATCGCGCGTCAGGACGAAGCCGCCGGGGTGCTGTGACAAATGGCGCGGCGTGCCGATCAGCTCCTTGGCAAGTTGCAGCGCGAGCGCGAGGCGCGGTTCGCCGGCGTCGAGATTGAGCGCCTGTACGTGGCTGTCGGGCACGCCTTCGTTCGACCAGCCCCATACCTGGCCAGCGAGCGCTGAGGTCATGTCCTCGGGCAGGCCGAGTACCTTGCCGACTTCGCGGATCGCGCCGCGGGTGCGGAAGCGGCTGACCACCGCGGTCAGCGCGGCATGATCACGGCCATAGGTTTCGTAGATCCACTGGATCACTTCCTCGCGCCGCTCATGCTCGAAATCGATGTCGATATCGGGCGGCTCGCGGCGTTCCTCCGAGACGAAGCGCTCGAAAAGGAGCTGGTGCTTGATCGGATCGATCGAGGTGATGCCGAGGACGAAGCAGATCACCGAATTGGCCGCCGAGCCGCGCCCCTGGCACAGGATATCGATCGAGCGCGCGTAGCTGACGATCGAGTTTACGGTTAGGAAATAGGGCGCGTAGCCCGTCTTCGCGACGAGCGAGAGTTCGTGATCGAGCTGCCTGGTATAGGGCTCCGGCGGTTGGCCGTCGAAGCGGTTGGCGAGGGCGTTGCGCGACAGGCGTTCCAGCGCCTCCTGCGCAGTGCGGCCGGACATGATGATCTCGTCGGGATATTGATAGTCGAGATCGCGCAGCGAGAAGGTGCAGCGTTCGACGATCGCCTCGACCGCGGCGAGCGCTTGGGGGTAAGCGGCGAAGCGGCGCGCCATTTCCTCCGGAGGCTGGAGATGGCGATCGGCGTGGCGCTCGCGGCGAAAGCCCAGTTCGTCGATCGTGCATTTTTCGCGGATCGCGGTGATGACGTCCTGCAGCATCCGACGATCGGGCTCGTGATAGAGCACGTCCCCGGTGGCGAGCGGCGCCAGGCCGTACGCGGTGGCGGCGGAGGCCGTTTCGGCGAAGCGCCGCCGCTCCCCAGGGCGGCGCCAGGGGGTGAGGCAGATGTGGCCGCGCTTGCCGAAGATGTCGGCTGTGGCGGCGAGCGCATCGGGCGCTGCACCGCTGCGGCCCGGCACCAGCGCGGCGACGAGGCCGTCGGCGTAAGCGGCGACATCCTCCCAATGGAGGAAGCAGTGGCCCTTTTCGCCGCGTTGTGCGTCCGCGCGGGACTTGCCGAGCGTGAGCAGGCGGGTGAGCCGGCTCCAGGCGGCGCGGTCCTCCGGCCAGACGAGCAGGGATTCGCCGGTGACAAGATCGAGCCGGCAGCCGGGGATGGAGCGGATCTCCAGCCCCTGATCCTTGCGCACCTCTTCGGTGGCGTAGAGCGCGCGAACCACGCCGGCGACCGAGTTGCGATCGGTGATGCCGAGCGCCGGCATCCCCATCAGCGCGGCGGTGGCGAACAGTTCCTCACAGGAGGACGCACCGCGCAGGAACGAGAAGTGCGTGGTGACCTGAAGCTCGCTGTACGTCATGCGGCACCATGCGGATCACGCAAAGGTGCCATGGATGTACCAGCTGAGATCGCCGGTCTCCGCGCGGACGCCATCGCCGCGGCGGAACAGCCAGAAACGGTGGCCCTGATCGTCCTCGACGCGGAAATAATCGCGCACCCCGGCCCGCTCGCCCGCGTGGCGCCACCATTCGCCGGTGATCCGTTCGGGCCCGTCGGAATGGGTGATGCGGTGCGGACGGCCGCGCCAGGTGAAGCGGCGAGGCGCATGATCGGGCATTTCGGCAATGACGTGATCGATCGGCTCGGGACGGCGCAGCAGCCGGGCGGGGCGCGGCCAGCGCGGGTGCCAGGCATGATCGGGCGTGCGGCCATCGAGCTGGCGCACGTCGTCGCGCTTCAGGCGGGTGGCAGCGGTGGTGGGAGGATCGAGTGGTGGCAGCGGGGCGACCGAACGTTCGGGCACGTCGCTTTCAATCGGTTGATGCCGCCACAGGCGCGCGGGGCCGATACGGTTGACGAGCGTATCGACCAGCGGGGCGAGATCGGGCGCCTGCTGCTCCGCGAGCGCCGCGCCCAGCGTCTCGGGGCCGAGCGGATCGGCGCGAACGAGGTGAAGCGTCAGCGCGTCGAGGCCGTAGCCGACGTCGATCTCCTCGATGCGGCGGACGATGAGGCGCAGCAGGTGCGAGGGTTCGCGGCTGGCCCGGGCAAGGCCGATGCGGATCACCTGATCGGTCGAATCGACACGCGCGGCGACGAAGGCGAGCGCGCGGGCGCCGACGCCGGCCTTGGCCAGTGCCCCCGCCAGATCATCGACGAGGCCGGCGAGCCAGTGGCCGATCGCATCGGCGGTGGCGATCGGTTCGGCGAAACGGCGGGTGACGGCGATCGGCTGCACCGGGATGATCGGGTCGATCGGCTCGGACAGGGCGCCGGTCGCTTGATCGAGCCGCTGCGCGATTGACTTGCCGAAGCGGCGGACGAGCGGCGCGCGGGGCATCGCCATGAGCTCGCCGATCGTGTCGACGCCAAGCCGGGCGAGCAACTCGCGGGCGCTATCCTCCAGGCGCAGCGCGGTGACCGGCAGCGGCTCGAGCGCGGCGACGTGCGCGCCGGGCGGGATGATCGCGGCGGGCGCAGCCTGACGCGCAAAGGCCCAGGCAGCGCCGGCGGTGTCGGCGATCGCCAGCTGCGCGGTGATGCCGAGCCGGGCGAGCAGGCGCAGCAGGCGGCGGGCCATGGCTTCCTCGCCGCCGTGGAGGTGGGCGGTGCCGCTGATCTCGAGGAACAGGCCGTCGCTGCCCGACAGCGCGACGACCGGGCACCAGCGGCGGGCGAGCGCGGTGGCGAGGCGCTGCAGATCGGCGAGGTCGCCGGCGGCATCCGCGTCGCGCACGTCGATGTCGGGCACGGCGGCGCGTGCCTGGGTCAGCGCCATGCCGGGCGTGAGGCCGAGCGCGCGGGCTTCGGGCGAGGCGGCGGCGATTTCGATGCGGCTGCCCACCTTGTGCACGGTGATGAGGGGGGCGCAAACTTCTCGAACATTGCGCGTGTGGGGTTGGCGCGGGGCATGTTGGAGATTGCTGGCGCGGGCGACGGTGTTGGCGAGGGTGCGGCCGGTGTCGAAAAAGGGCGCGACGCCGGGAACCCGTGCGCCGGCGTCGTTGGAGCCGCAGCGGGCGTATTTGTCGGGGTGGGGCCCTTCGCCGGGATAACGGACGCTGGGCATGGCGTTCCACCGCGCGAGCGCGGCGGCGGCGCGATCGTCGGCGTTGGGATCGAGGCCGTCGAAGCCGCGCCAGCGGGTGTTGGGCACATCCTCGGGATCGGGACGCACGGGTAGCATCGTCGGGACGGGACGCGCGCCTTCGTCGGGCGGCATGGCGCGGAAGGGATGATCGGCGGCCTCGCTGCGACGGCCCATTTCGCGCATCGGCGGACGCTGGTGGGCGGGCATGGCTTCCACCTGGCGCGCGACATCGGCGCGCGTCGATTGCGACCAGGGCTTTTCGGCCGGGGCAGCCGCATCGCTGCGCGCCCAGCGGGCGCCGGGGCGCCAGCCGGTGTTCTTCGGCGCGTCGCATTGCAGCACCTGTTCCTCGGCCACCGCCGCCGTGAGCGGCGCGAGATCGAGCGTAGTGCCCGGTTCAGGCCGCGGCGTTGGTGCGCGGCGACGCTCGGCCCGACGCACGCGATCGATCGCCCAGTGCGGCAGGTAGAGCGAGACGACCCGTGTCATCGCAGGCCTCCAGCAAAGTGTCGAAAGGTTCGCCGCCGCGTTGCCGCACCAGCGAGACGGCCCAGCGCGGGCGGCCCATGCTGCCGCAGCGCAGAGGAACGGAGGGAGCGGAAGCGATCCGCCAGCGGGTGAGCGCGGCGGAGGGCGGGGCCAGCGGATCGGCATCCTCGCGCGGATGACGGCGCAGGAGGAGAGCGATCGTGCGGCCCCCCTCCGCCGCGAGTTGCAGCCGGCGGGTGGCGGGCATGGCGGCACGCTTCACCTCGCCGATCACTGCGCCAAGGCCGCGGTGGCGCAGCCCTTCCTCCATCAGCGCGAGCAATTCGGCATCGTCGCGCGCCTCGGCATAAAGGACGCGTTCGGGGGAGAGGCCGGCCTGGTAAAGGCCGGGGGCGAACAGGTCGCGTCGGCGCACCACCCACAGGATCGGCCCCCAGGCGCGCGCGGCGATCCCGGCCATGAACAAGGTGGCGGCGGCATCGTCGCCCAGGTTGGCAGTGCCGGCGGCGACTTCATGCAACGCGTCGAGTCGCAGCCCGCCATCGGCCAGTCGCGAATCGATTGACGCGATGCCGAACGGCAGTGTTTCGCGTCTCCGGTATCCATCGCCCTCGATGGCCCGAAGCGTCTCGCGCAGCTCGGCAATGACGGCAGGGGACGACACGTTTTCGACTCACTTGCTACGAATGTTCCTATTTTGTTCCAACGCTCGAGAGAGTCAATCGTTCATCGTACTTGCCGCGTTCAGCGGCTGTGATGCTTCGTTAACAGACCCCGCCGGGCGGCAGGAATGATCGCCCTCTGCCTGGCGCGGGTTTATGCAGAAGCACGCCCTTATCTAGCAAGTGTCTGTATCTTCACGGTTCCACTGCGTCGGCCCTGGTGGAACGCGCGCCCAAATCGTTGCAGCTGAAACGACCTCTTTCCCGATCTGTTGAAATTTTATAACAAGGCCCCAGCAACGCGTTCGTGCGTTTTGCCCCACGCGTTTGACACCGGAGAGATCATGGCGGACGCCGCCCGCAGCAATTTGCCCCCGCTCGCGCTGCATGTGCCCGAGCCCAAGTTCCGACCAGGCGACACGGTGGATTTCGCGGACGTCGATGTTCCCGCGGCAGGATCCGTGCGCCGACCCGATACGGCCGAGGACCCGCGCGCCTTCACCGACCTCGTCTACACGATGGTGCGGGTGCTGGACGAGAACAACCAGGCCGTCGGCCCATGGGACCCCAAGCTGTCACCCGACACGCTACGGCGCATGCTGCGCCACATGGCGACGGTGCGCGCGTTCGACGAACGCATGTTCCGCGCGCAGCGCCAGGGCAAGACGAGCTTCTACATGAAGTCGCTGGGCGAGGAGGCGGTGGCAGTGCCGCAGGCCTATGCGCTGGACGCCGACGACATGTGCTTCCCGTCGTATCGCCAGCAGGGCCTGCTGATCGCGCGCGGCTGCCCGCTGGTCGACATGATGAACCAGATCTATTCGAACACCGGCGACAAGCTGCAGGGCAAGCAGCTGCCGATCATGTATTCGGAGAAGCGCTTCAGCTTCTTCTCGATCTCGGGCAATCTGACGACGCAATATCCGCAGGCGGTAGGCTGGGCGATGGCGTCCGCATCGAAGGGCGACACGCGCATTGCCGCCACCTGGTGCGGCGAGGGATCGACCGCGGAGGGCGACTTCCACTCCGCGCTGACCTTTGCCACCGTCTATCGCGCGCCGGTGATCTTCAACGTCGTGAACAACCAATGGGCGATTTCGAGCTTTTCCGGCTTTGCCGGGGCGGAGGCGACGACCTTTGCCGCGCGCGCCGTGGGCTATGGCATCGCTGGCTTGCGCGTCGACGGCAATGACGCGCTGGCCGTCTATGCCGCCACGCAATGGGCGGCGGAGCGGGCGCGGACCAACCAGGGCCCGACGCTGATCGAGCATTTCACCTATCGCGCCGAGGGCCATTCGACCTCCGACGATCCCTCGCAATATCGCAGCGCGGGCGAGCCGACCGCATGGCCGCTGGGCGACCCGATCCGGCGGCTGAAGGATCACCTGATCGCCATCGGCGAATGGGACGAGGAACGCCACGCCGCGATGGACAAGGAGGTCGCCGACGAGGTGAAGGCCGCGCAGAAGGAGGCCGAGAAGAACGGCATCCTGGGCCACGGCCTGCACCAGCCGCTCGACACGCTGTTCGACGGCGTGTTCGAGGAGATGCCGTGGCATTTGCGCGAACAGCAGGCGCAGATGATCGCCGAGGAAGAGGAAAGCGGGCGGCCATGGGCGCGCAAGTGAGCCTCTCCTTTGTCGACGCCCCGGATCTGATCCGGGACCCCGCTTCTTTTCTCCCGCTCCAAGAAAGCGGGACCCCGGCTCAGGGCCGGGGTGACGGTGACATGCTATGACCGACACGCAGATCGAACCCACACAGGCTGAAGCAGCCGGAGCCGAAGATGGCGCCGACGCCACCCAGCGCATGAACATGATCCAGGCGATCAATTCCGCCATGGACGTGATGATGGCGCGCGATCCGGGCGTCGTCGTGATGGGCGAGGATGTCGGCTATTTCGGCGGCGTGTTCCGCGCCACCGCGGGCTTGCAGGCGAAATACGGCAAGACGCGCGTGTTCGACACGCCGATCACCGAAATCGGCATCATCGGCGTCGCGATCGGCATGGGTGCCTATGGCCTGCGGCCCGTGCCCGAGATCCAGTTCGCCGATTACATCTATCCCGCGCTCGACCAGCTGGTGAGCGAGGCGGCGAGGTTGCGTTATCGTTCGGGCGGGGAATTCACCGCGCCGATCACGGTGCGATCGCCGTTCGGCGGCGGCATCTTCGGCGGGCAGACGCACTCGCAGAGCCCGGAAGGCATCTTCACCCACGTATCGGGCCTGAAGACGGTGATTCCGTCGACACCCTATGACGCCAAGGGCCTGCTGATCTCCGCGATCGAGGACAATGATCCGGTGATCTTCTTCGAACCCAAGCGCATCTACAACGGCCCGTTCAACGGCCATTGGGATCGGCCGGCGGCGAACTGGTCCAAACACCCCGGCGGCGAGGTGCCGAGCGGCTATTACAAGATCCCGATCGGCAAGGCCGCGGTCGTCCGCAAGGGCGAGGCAGTGACGATGCTGGCCTATGGCACGATGGTGCACGTGTGCGCGCAGGTGGTGGAGGATACCGGCATCGACGCCGAGATCATCGACCTGCGCAGCCTGGTGCCACTCGACATCGAGACTATCGAGGAGAGCGTGAAGAAGACCGGGCGCTGCCTGATCGTGCACGAGGCGACGCGCACCGGCGGGTTCGGCGCCGAGCTTTCCGCATTGGTGCAGGAGCGCTGTTTCTACCATCTCGAGGCGCCGGTGGAGCGCGTGACGGGTTTCGACACGCCATATCCACACAGCCTGGAATGGGCATATTTCCCGGGCCCCGTGCGCATCGGCATGGCCCTCAAGAAGATTCTGAAGGACTGATCGGCACATGGCGCGTTTTACCTTCAAGCTGCCGGACATCGGCGAAGGCATTGCCGAGGCGGAGATCGTCGGCTGGCATGTCGCGGTCGGTGACCGGGTCGAGGAAGACCAGAACATCGCCGACATGATGACCGACAAGGCGACCGTGGAAATGGAGTCGCCGGTGTCCGGCACGGTGGTCGAGCTGGCCGGCGAAGTCGGCGACCAGATCGCGATCGGCGCGATGCTGGTGGTGATCGAGACTGATGCCGTTGGCGCGGCGGAGCCGGAGGGCGAGGCCGCGGCGGACGTCGAGGAGAAGCTGGGCGGCGCCGACGAGGTCGAGGCGTTCGAGGCCGAGAACCCCGGCGTCGAAGAGGTCGTCGAGCCGGCCCCGGCCGCGCCCGCCCCTGCGCCCCCTGCGCCGGCTGCTGTTGCGCCGGTTGCCGATGTGGCTCCTGCCGCCTCCTCTACGGCTCCTGTTCTTGCCTCGCCGGCGGTGCGGGCGCGGGCCAAGGACCTTGGCGTCGACCTTTCCCAGGTGAAGGTGTCGGAGGGCGATCGCATCCGCCATGCTGACCTCGACGCCTATCTGCGCTACGCCGGCGGGCAGGGCTATCACGCGCCGCACGTCAGCCGGGCGCGGGCAGACGAGCAGGTGAAGGTGATCGGAATGCGTCGCCGCATCGCCGAGAACATGGCCGCATCGAAGCGCCACATCCCGCACTTCACCTATGTCGACGAGATCGACGTGACCGCGCTGGAGGAGATGCGGGCGGACCTGAACGACAATCGCGGCGGCCGGCCGAAGCTGACGATGCTGCCGTTCCTGATCGTCGCGATCTGCCGCACGCTGCCCGACTTTCCGATGCTGAACGCGCGCTATGATGACGAGGCGGGCGTGGTGACTCGGTCCGGCCGGGTGCACATGGGGATTGCCGCGCAGACCGATGCCGGCCTCACGGTGCCGGTGATCCGCGACGCGCAGGACAAGAACGTGTGGCAGCTGGCGACCGAGATCGGGCGCCTGGCGGAAGCGGCGCGCACGCAGAAACTGAAGCCGGAGGAACTGGGCAATGGGACGATCACCGTCACCTCGCTCGGCCCACTCGGCGGCATTGCGACGACTCCGGTGATCAACCGGCCGGAAGTGGCGATCATCGGGCCGAACAAGATCGTCGAGCGGCCCGTCTTCCGGGGTGATGACATCGTACGCGCGAAGCTGATGAACCTGTCGATCAGCTGCGACCATCGCGTGGTCGATGGCTGGGATGCGGCAAGCTACGTCCAGGCGGTGAAGAAGCTGCTCGAGACGCCCGTCCTGCTGTTCGCGGACTGAGGACAATGCTTCCCGCCATTGTCCTGTCGGTGACGATCGCGCGGCCGTGGCGCGAGGTCTATGAGGCGTTCTGGCGCCCGGAGGCCTTCTCGCGCTGGGCGTCGGGGCTCAGCGAGTTCGCGTTACGCGAGGATGGCGATTCGTGGGTGGGTGAGGGCGCGGAGGGCGGTATCCGCGTCTTCTTCACCCCGCACAATGACTATGGCGTGATGGATCATCGGGTGATCCCCGACGGTGGTACGCCGGTCGAGGTGCCGCTGCGCATCATCGCCAATGGCGAGGGCGCGGAGGTTCAGCTGACACTGTTTCGCCAGCCGGGCATGGATGACGAAACGTTCGCGCGCGACCGCCGCTGGATCCGCAAGGACCTGGCGACGCTGAAGGCGCTGGCTGAGCGCGGCTGAGGTCCCGTGATTGCGGCGATACGCCGGGTCAGCGCGCGATCATGGCGGGTCTTGACCGCCTGCTGAGCCCGTCGACGGGCGGGAATGGCGGGAGGCGCAGAGGCCTCCCGGTGGTGACTATACGCGGCGGCCGCTGAAGAGCTGTACCAGGCCGACGATCAGCGCGACGACCAGCAGGATGTGGATCAGGCCGCCAGCGATGTTGAGGCTGAACCCGAGCAGCCACAGGATCACCAGGATGATCGCGATCGTCCACAACATGGCCTTTTCCTTTTCCTTCTCTTTATCTCCGAATTGAACGATAACGCTCGCTCTCCCGTTCCGAGTGGCAGCAACATTTTGCAACATTCCGGCAAACAGGTGATCGTGCGACGGCTAGGGCCAGCAGATGCCGGCGCGATGCGGCGGCTGAATGCGCTGTTTCATGCAGCCTTTGACGGTGCCGCCGACTATGTCGATGCACCGCCGGACAGCGCCTATCTCGCCGCCCAGCTCGCCAAGCCGCACGTCTTCGTGCTGGTGGCCGAACAGGACGGGACGGTGATCGGCGGGCTGGTTGCGTATGTGCTCGACAAGCTCGAGCAGGCGCGGGCCGAGGCGTACATCTATGATCTCGCTGTTGCTGAGTCGCACCGACGAACGGGCGTGGCGACGGCGCTGATCCATGCGCTTCGGCCGATGGTGCGGGAGGCCGGCGCGCATGTGATGTTCGTCCAGGCCGATTACGGCGACGACCCAGCGGTTGCGCTTTATACCAAATTGGGCACGCGCGAGGACGTGATGCATTTCGATATCGCGGTGCAGGATTCGCGGGGCGAGCGGGCGGCAGGCTCCAGCGCGGAATGAGTATCCTTGCCTAGTGGCGTGCTAAGGGATTGCTCCGGCCGCCGTCTCGTTCTATATCGATTGTGCTTTCTCTTACATCGCCAGATGCAAGGGGTCGCGGGGCAGGGCTCCGCGGCGGCAAAAACCTGTGTGTATATGGAGCCCCAATGGCGGATATTACCGCGCTGACCCAGATGATCGAGACCGAGGCGAAGGCACTCGGATTCGACCTCGTGCGTGTCGCGCTGTTCGGCAAGGGAGACGACCGCACGCTGCAGGTGATGGCGGAGCGGCCCGATACGCGGCAGCTGACGATCGACGATTGCGCCGACCTGTCGCGCCGCATTTCCGACGTGCTCGACGCGCTGGAGGAAGAAGGGCGCGACCCGATCGAGGGCGCCTATCGGCTGGAAGTGTCGAGCCCCGGCATCGACCGGCCGCTGACCCGCCTGTCGGATTACACTGACTGGGCCGGGCATGAGGCGAAGCTGACGCTGGACGCGCCGCTCGATGGGCAGAAGCAGTTTCGTGGCGAGATCGTCGCGGTTGAGGGCGAGGAGATCGCCATCCGCAACCGCACCGGTACCGTCGCCCATGTTCCCTTCGGTCGGATCGTCGATGCGAAGCTGGTGCTGACGGACAAATTGATCGCTGCAACCGTCCCGCTCTCGCAAGAGGGCGCGGAAGAAGAAGAAATCGAAGCAGAGGAAACCGAGTAATGGCTACCGGCGTCACCGCGAACCGTGCGGAACTGATCGCGATCGCCAACAGCGTCGCCAGCGAGAAGATGATCGACAAGGCGATCGTCATCGAGGCGATGGAGGATGCGATCCAGCGTGCGGCGCGTACCCGCTACGGCCAGGAAATGGACATCCGCGCGAAGCTGGACCCCAACAACGGTGACCTTCGCCTGTGGCGCGTCGTCGAGGTGGTCGAGCAGGTCGACGACATCTACAAGCAGGTCGACGTCAACGGTGCGCAGAAGCTGCAGAAGGGTGCCACCGTCGGCGACTTCCTGGTCGATCCGCTGCCCCCGATCGAATTCGGCCGAATCCAGGCGCAGGCCGCCAAGCAGACCATCTTCCAGAAGGTCCGCGATGCCGAGCGCGAGCGCCAGTATGAGGAATTCAAGGACCGCGCCGGCGAGATCATCACCGGCGTCGTGAAGCGCGTCGAGTTCGGCCACATCGTCGTCGACCTGGGCCGTGCCGAGGGCGTGATCCGCCGCGACCAGCAGATCCCGCGCGAAGTGGTGCGCGTGAACGACCGCATCCGCTCGCTGATCCTGAAGGTGGTGCGCGAGAACCGCGGGCCGCAGATCTTCCTGAGCCGCGCACATCCCGACTTCATGAAGAAGCTGTTCGCGCAGGAAGTGCCGGAGATCTACGACGGCATCATCGAGATCAAGGCTGCCGCCCGCGACCCGGGCAGCCGTGCGAAGATCGGCGTCATCAGCCATGATTCCTCGATTGACCCGGTCGGCGCCTGCGTCGGCATGAAGGGCAGCCGCGTCCAGGCCGTCGTGCAGGAAATGCAGGGCGAGAAGATCGACATCATCCCCTGGTCGCCAGACACGGCAACCTTTGTCGTCAACGCCCTGCAGCCGGCGAACGTCAGCCGCGTGCTGATTGACGAGGAAGAGGATCGCATCGAAGTGGTCGTTCCGGACGATCAGCTGAGCCTCGCCATCGGCCGTCGTGGCCAGAATGTCCGCCTTGCGTCGCAGCTGACGGCGAAGGCGATCGACATCATGACCGAGACCGACTCGAGCGAGAAGCGCCAGCAGGAGTTCGTGCAGCGGTCCGAGATGTTCCAGAACGAGCTGGACGTGGACGAGACGCTGGCACAGCTGCTGGTGGCCGAAGGCTTCACCGAGCTGGAAGAAGTCGCCTATGTCGAGCTGGACGAGCTGGCAGCGATCGAAGGCTTCGACGACGAGCTGGCCCAGGAGCTGCAGAGCCGTGCGGCCGAGGCGATCGATCGCCGCGAGCAGGCGAACCGCGACGAGCGCCGTTCGCTGGGGGTCGAGGACGCGCTGGCCGAGCTGCCGCACCTGACCGAGGCGATGCTGGTCACGCTGGGCAAGGCTGGCATCAAGACGCTGGACGATGTTGCCGATCTCGCGACCGACGAACTGATCGAGAAGAAGCGCGCCGAGCCGCGTCGCCGCAACGAGGACGCGCCGCGCCGGCCGGAGCACAAGGGCGGCGTGCTGGGCGAATATGGCCTGACCGAGGAGCAGGGTAACGAGATCATCATGGCCGCCCGTGCCCACTGGTTCGCCGATGAAGAAGGCGGCGAGGCTGAGCAGACGGCGGAGGACGCACAGGCCTGATGCCGTTCGTTTCGATCAGGATCGCGGGCTCCGCTTCCAAGGAGCAGAAGGCGGGGATCGTGGCTGACGTCACGTCCTCGCTGGTAACGCGGCTGGGCAAGTCCCCGGCCGCGGTGCAGGTCGTGATCGAGGAGGTCTCCCTCGACAATTATGGCGCCGGCGGTGTGTTGATCGCAGATCGCGATGCGCCGAAGGTGCTGCCTAGCGAGGGAGACGCGCATGCGGGTTCCTCGCAATGATCGGCTAGCGTCGCTTCGACAGCTTGGGGTTTGCTCGCCGGGCGGGGCGGCTCGCGGCGGGGCGCGCGTGCGTCGTCGCGGTGGCCGTGTGTCGGGCGCAGCGGTGTCTTGCTGCCAAAATACCGGCCCTGTGCCGGCATCCACGCATCCCCACATTCGGCAGAAGGTAAGTATCCGAACGGCTGGTGAAGCCGGCACACGTGTCGTCGCGATGCTGGATCAAGCGCCCAATCAGATTGGACGTCACGCTAATGGACAGCGTGCCGCAGCGATCACGCGCCAGGATGTCGGCGCACGATTGCCGCTCCTTCATATCGTGGGGACTGCGGGGGACTGGACACCGGGACAATTCCGGCATGACGGAGGTGTTTGTGGCTGATCCCACGCGCACTTGCATCCTTTCCCGCGAGGATGCGCCACGCGATGGCTTGATCCGTCTGGTGCTGGCGCCCGACGGTCGAGTGCTGCCCGACGTGCGGGCGAAGGCGCCCGGACGCGGCGCGTGGATCGGCGTCGGTGCGGCCGAGCTTGCCAAGGCGCAGGCGAAAGGCAAGCTGCGCGGCGCCTTGGCGCGTGCGTTCAAAACCGGGGAGTTCACCGTTCCCGACGATCTGCCCGCGCTGATTGCCTCGGCACTCGAACGCAATGCGCTCGACCGACTGGGGCTGGAGGCGCGCGCCGGCACCGTGCTGACCGGTTCGGACCGGATCGAGGAAGCAGCGCGCTCGGGCCGTCTCCACGCGCTCTACCATGCGGCAGATGCCGCCGAGGACGGTCGGCGCAAGCTGGCCCAGGCGTGGCGCGTCGGATCGGACCGCGAAGGGAGTGATTTGGGGGGCTTGGTTCTGCCGATCCCACGCCCCATATTGTCGATGGCGCTGGGCCGCGAAAACGTGGTACATATCGGCGTCACCGACCGCATGGCGGCTGGCAGGTTGGGCGAAGCGCTCGATCGCTGGCGGCGCTTTATCGGCCCCGACCCTGAAGGAGCCCATCAAGGCGATGCTTTGATGGACGACCTGATTGCCGCACCTTGCGCAACGGCCGCGCAAGGCGCATCGGCGCCCGATCTTTCCGGGCACGAACCGGCCGTGACGACACACGAGGATTTTGAGTGAGCGAGACCGATAACGATAAGCCGAAACTTGGCATGCGCGCACCATTGGGTGTTCGGCGCACGGTCGAGACCGGCAAGGTGAAGCAGAGCTTCAGCCACGGCCGCTCCAATACGGTGATCGTGGAAACCAAGAAGGCGCGCACGTTCCGCAAGCCGGGTGAAGCGCCCGAGCCGACCGCTGCGCCCACCCCGGCGGAGGCGCCCGCGCCTGCTGCCCCGGTGCAGCGCCAGGCGCCGCCGCCGGCGCCGCCCTCGCGCGCGCCGTCCAACGAGACGCCGCAGGAGCGCGTGGCCCGACTCGCCCGTGAGGCGGAGGAGCAGCGCATGCAGGCGCTGGAGGAACTGCGCCGTCGCGAAGAGGCGGAGCGCGCTCGCGCCGCCGAGGACGAGAAGCGTCGTGCAGAAGAACGCGCCGCGGCAGCAGCTGCCGAGGCGGCCGCGCCGGAGCCCGCTCCTGCGCCTGAGCCGGTTGCTGAGCCGGCAGCGGAAGCGCCGGTCGCTGAGGCCGCGCCAGCGGCACCGCCGCTGACGGTGCCGACCGGTGCCCCGATCATGTTCCGTCCGGTGGTGTCGACGCCGGCGCCTGCCTCGGCGCCTGAGCCTGAGGCGCCTGCAGCGCCCGCGGCGCAGGCTCCGGCTGCGCCGGCG
>NZ_JAJFEU010000009.1:0-37123 GCF_020707225.1 Sphingomonas sp. IC4-52
TCGTGCGCACCGCCAACTCGCCACCCAGCTTCGACGCGCCGTAGACACCCAATGGCGCGACGGGATCGTCGACCTCCCACGCGCCCTGTTTGTCGCCGGCAAAGACGTAATCAGTCGACACCTGCACCAGCGGGATGTTCGCCCTGGCGCAGGCCTCGCCGAAGGCGGCCGGGGCCATGGCGTTGACCGCCCAGGCGGTGACGACGTCGCTCTCCGCCTTGTCGACCGCGGTATAGGCCGCGCCGTTGATCACTGCGGCCCATGGGCGTTCTGCGACCTTGGCGGCGATCGCAGTGGTATCGGTGAGGTCGAGATCGGCGACATCGATCGCGACGACCTCATAGCCCTCGGGCCAGGCGCAGCGCTGCAGCTCGGTGCCGAGCTGGCCATTCCCGCCGGTGACGAGGATGGACTTCACGCCGCCACCCCGCGCCGCTGCGCCGCACCGCGCTCGACGATCGGGCGCCACCAGGCCTCATTGTCGAGATACCAGCGCACCGTCTTCTCGACGCCGGTCTCGAACGTCTCCTGCGGCCGCCAGCCGAGTTCCTGCTCGATCCGCGTCGCGTCGATCGCGTAGCGCTTGTCGTGCCCCGGACGGTCGGCGACCGAGGTGATCTGCTCGGCATAGGGCTTGCCATCGGCGCGTGGGCGCAGCTGGTCGAGGATGCCGCAGATCGTGTGGACGACCTCGATGTTCTGCTTCTCGTTGAACCCGCCGACATTGTAGGTTCGGCCAAGCTGTCCACGCTCGAACACCGCCTGCAGCGCGCGGACGTGATCTTCGACGAACAGCCAGTCGCGCACCTGATCGCCCTTGCCGTAAACCGGCAGTGGCTCACCATCCAATGCCTTGGCGATCATCAGCGGCACCAGCTTCTCGGGGAAGTGATAGGGGCCGTAATTGTTCGAGCAATTGGTGATCAGCACCGGCAGGCCAAAGGTGTGGCCCCAGGCGCTGACGAGGTGGTCGGAGCCCGCCTTCGACGCCGAATAGGGCGAGCGCGGGTCATAAGGCGTATCCTCGGTGAACAGGCCTTCCTCGCCGAGCGAGCCGTACACTTCGTCGGTCGAAATATGGTGGAAGCGGAACCGCGCCTTGGCGTCGCCTTCGAGGCTCTGCCAGTAGGAGCGCGCCTCGGCGAGCATCGTATAGGTGCCGACGACATTGGTCTGGATGAACGCGCCCGGCCCGTCGATCGAGCGGTCGACATGGCTTTCCGCCGCGAGATGCGTGATCACATCGGGCTTGAACTCGGCGATCGCGGCGCGGACCGCCTCGGCGTCGCAGATATCGCCCTGCACGAAGCGGTAACGGTTGCTGTTCGCGACCCGCTCGACCGTCGACAGCGTGCCGGCATAGGTCAGCTTGTCGAAGTTGAGCACCTCGTAATCGGTGTTCTCGATGAGGTGCCGGACCAGGGCCGAGCCGATGAAACCGGCCCCGCCGGTGACGAAGATACGCATGCGGTGAATGTCCTTCAGGCGAGCGGGGTCAGCGGATTGCCGTCATAAGCGAAGGGGCTGTCGAAGTCGTCGAGGCCGGGCAGGACGGCGTCCTTTGCGCTGAGTTCGGGCGTGGCGCCGGCCGGCATCGGCCAGTCGATACCAACACTGTCCCAGCGGATCCCGCCATCGTTCTGCGGGGCATAGGTGTCGGAGACCTTGTAGGTCACTTCGCAATCGGGCTCGAGCGTGAGGAAGGCATGCGCGAAGCCGATCGGGACGAACAGCTGGTGGCCGTTCTCGGCGGAAAGCTCCGCCCCGACCCACTGGCCATAGGTCGGCGAGCCTTTGCGGACGTCAACGGCAACGTCGAAGATGCGCCCGCGGATGCAGCGCACGAGCTTGTCCTGCCCCCGAGGCGGCGTCTGGAAATGCAGACCGCGCAAGGTGAAGGCGGGGACGGACAGCGAATGATTGTCCTGCACGAACCGGCATGTGATGCCGAGCGCGTCGAACGCGGGTTCGGAATACACCTCGGTGAACCAGCCACGGGCATCGCCATGGCGCTTCGGGCGGATGAGCTGGACGGGGCTGATAGCCGTAAGAGCAGCGGGTGCCATCTCGTCTGTCATAAGCCCTGTCTCACCGTGACGCGCAGCATTTGTCAAAGCGACCAGTAGGAAATTCCGACCGGAACAGATGAAGGCGCGAGGAATGACCGCACGTCCATGACAAGTGCGGGCCGAAGCTCGGCGATGAGTTCCTGAGCCTTTTCCTTCAACGACCCATGGGGAACCGCAAAGACCAGTACGTCGATGTCGTGCCACTCTCCGGGGTTGCTGAGATCAAGGCCATATTCGTGCTTTGCCTCTGCGGCATCGGCCATTGGATCATGCACGAAAACGGTTGCGCCCGCGCCGTGAAGCGCGGTGATGATATCCGGAACCTTGGAATTGCGCAGATCCGGCACGTCTTCCTTGAAGGTGAGGCCGAGCACGCCGACGCGCACCGTCGCGGGTGCCTTGTCCACCAGCGTCAGCGCCTTGGAAGCGATGAACGCTCCCATGCCATTGTTTACCCGGCGACCGGCAAGAATGACTTCGGGATGATATCCCATCTTCTCGCTGGCATGGGTCAGATAATAAGGATCGACCCCGATGCAGTGTCCACCGACCAGACCGGGCGAAAATTTGAGGAAATTCCATTTCGTGCCCGCCGCATCCAGCACATCGCGGGTGCGCACGTTCATCCGGTCAAGAATCAGGGCAAGTTCGTTCATCAGGGCGATGTTCAGATCGCGCTGGGTGTTTTCGAGCACCTTGGCGGCTTCGGCGACCTTGATCGACGGCGCTTCGTGCAGGCCGGCCTGTACGATGCTGCCATAAACGGTGCGCAGGCGCGCAAGCGTCGTCTCGTCCTCCGCCGCGACGATTTTCGTGATCGTTTCCAGGCGATGTTCCTTGTCGCCCGGATTGATGCGTTCAGGAGAATAGCCGAGCCAGAAATCCACGCCGCGCTTCAAGCCGGATACCTGTTCGATCAGTGGCCCGCACACGTCTTCGGTCACACCAGGATAAACGGTCGATTCAAAGACGATCGCGCAGCCAGGCGAGATGACCTCGCCGAGTTGGCGACAGGCGGACTCCACCGGCGACAAATCAGGTTGCAGCGCATCGTCGATCGGCGTGGGAACGGTGACGATATAGAAGGAGCAGCCCCGCAGATCCTCGGCATCGCCGCTGATCCGCAGCCCGCTGGCGGCAAGCCGTTCATCGTCGATCTCATGCGTCCAGTCCGAACCGGCCTGAAGCGCAGCGACGCGCCGTTCGGATACGTCGAAGCCGACGACATCCTCGAATGCCTCGGCCAAGGCGACAGCGACTGGCAGGCCGACATAGCCAAGCCCGATCACCGCGATCTTCTCGTCGTTACGCATGATCACCCTTTTATTTCAGCTATGATGGCGAATGTACCAGCCCATCGCCTCACGCAGGCCGTCGCCCAGCGTGTGGGTGGGGGCGTATCCAAGCAGGCGACGTGCCTTGGAGATATCCGCCTGCGAATGGCGAACGTCGCCGGGCCGTTCGGGGCCGTACACCGGCGCGCCCGTATGATCCTTGCCATTTCCGGCCAGAATGGACTGGAGCAGGCGAAACAGGTCGTTGAGCGAATTGCGATCGCCAAGCGCGACATTATAGATTTGTCCGCGGGCATCCTGTGCTGCCAGGGCAGCGCGGATATTCGCCTGAACGACATTGTCGATGTAGCAAAAATCGCGGCTCGTCTCGCCATCGCCGTTGATCTGGACCGCATCGCCCTTAAGCATGGCTGCGATCCATTTCGGGATCACTGCGGCATAGGCGCCGTTCGGATCCTGGCGCCGGCCAAAGACATTGAAATAGCGCAGCCCCGTCGCGCGGAAATCATAAGCGCGCGCATAGACACTGGCATATTGTTCGTTAACCGCCTTGGTCACGGCATAAGGCGACAGCGGATTGCCGATGCGATCCTCGATCTTGGGCAGGTTCGGTTCGTCGCCATAGGTCGAACTGGAGGCGGCATAAGTGAAGCTGCGCACCCCCGCGCGCCGTGCTGCATCGAGCATGTTCAGAAAGCCCGAGATGTTCACGTCGTTCGTGGTCAGCGGATCTGCCAGCGAGCGGGGGACGGAGCCCAAGGCGGCCTGATGCAGGATGTGATCGGCATCGGCCACGATCGCGGCGCAGGCCGCTCGATCCCGGATGTCCGCCTCGACGAAGTCAAATCGTTGCCAATTTTCCTCACCCACATTGGCGCGCACTTCATCGAGATTGTGCCGATGCCCGGTCGCGAAATTATCGAGGCCGCGCACACGCTGGCCATTCACCAGCAGCGTTTCGACCAGATTGGAACCAATGAAACCCGCTGCTCCCGTCACGACCCAGGAAGCAGAATTTTGGCGAAGCACGTCGCGGACGGCCTCATCAGCCGCAAGCCAGGATGGTTGATGCAAGTTGCTGCCTTCAGGAGATGACGACGGGCCGTCGCCTAACCGATGCCCGGCAGGCATCCAACAGAAAACCGTATGGTATCAGGGAGCGACGATTGACCCCGATCGAGCAAGATTGTTCGATCGTATATCGGGCCGACGCAGCAGAACATGCTCCGGATTACGGCGAATGGGGGCAACTGCCGTTAGATTATCCCGAAAGTCGTTGTTCGCTAATGTGATACCATCGGATCGGCCAGGGGCTAGGAGAATGCAGGATGTGCCGGGCTTTCCATTGCCGCATCGCGTGAACCGGCTGGCCGAGACCGTTACACTTCCGGCATTGTATATGCCCAGCGCCGTACCATCGACCGTGCCGCATTCTTCGAAGTGGTCGGATATCCGGACATCAAGACATCCATCGGTGGGTCCAGTATAGCCGATGAAACTTTGCCCCAGATATCGCTGCCAGTGGTTGTTCTGGACAATGATGCCCTTGCCCGAATATAGCCGCACGCCCGCCCGGCCGTCGCTGCCCATGTTGTTTTCGATCACTACTTCCATGGACGGTGTCGACGGTGTGGGGCGACGATGGACGATGATCGCCACGTCGCTGCCACTGCCGCGATAGCGCGAGAAGCGGTTGCCCGAAATGGTCACCCCGCGCGGCAGGCGGCGTACCTGTTCCGGCGTGATCAGGCTGACTTGGCCGACATTGCCGCCGCACCCTTCGAAGACGCAGTTGGTGACCGAAATCCGTTCGAACACGTAGAAGGCAAAGCCGTCCGCCTCAAAATCCACCGGGCCAGGCATGTCGGGCCTGGTGCACCGCACGAAACGGCAGCGGTCGACAACGATATCGCTTCCCCCGATGACGGAGATGCCGTTGCGGTTGTCGTTGTTGATCCCGTCGAAAACGCAGCCGCGCACGGTGATGCGGGCATTCTGCCGCGGCACACGTTCGATCCCCTCACGTTCCGCACCGAGATACAGGCCATCGCCGGCGAAGCCACGGAATGTCACGTTTTCGATCAGGCAGTCGCTGACGCCTGACAGATTGACCAGATTGTGATGCTCAACAAACCCGCCATTCAGGACATGGCCCTCGATGACCATGTCGCGCAACGTGATGCCGCGGGTGGTCACGCGTGAGCCGTCGACGCGAAAGACGTTGGGCACCCTGCGACCTGTGCTGCGCACAACTGTTGTGTCTCCGTCACCGGAAATGGTGGCGCCCTCGGGCAGATTGAGCATGTCGACCAGATACACGCCGCCGGGGCCGGAGCCGCCACCACCAGGCAGATGCACCGGCTGCCCTGTGGCCAGTGCACGGGCGATCGCTGGCGTATCACCTGCATCACCTCGTCGCCGCAGCGCGGGCGCGGGAAGGGGTTCGGCAGCCTGCGCGCCCCGACAGGCGGGGAAAGCGACCAATGGCAAGGCCGTGAACATCAACAGAAGCTGGCGGCGTGCCGCAGAGGTCATTTCTTGTTCCGTGTAGCGTGGTTTCGGACTGAACCAGCGATGGCTTCATTGCGATCCTACAGACCGCTCCCTAATGCCGTCGGTAACAGCTTTAGGAACAGACCAGATGTGCGGCATTGCCGGTTTCGTTACAGGAAACAGCATCGACCTTGCCGCCACGATCCGGGCGATGACCGGGGTGATACAGCACCGCGGGCCCGATGACGAAGGCAGCTGGACCGATACAGAGAACGGCATAGCCCTGGGACATCGCCGTTTGGCGATCCTGGATCTGTCGCCGGGCGGCCATCAGCCGATGCAGTCGGTTAGCGGCCGATACGTGCTGATCTACAACGGTGAGATCTACAATCACGGGGCGTTGCGCACCGCCCTGGAAGAAGCCGGTGCGGCCCCCGAATGGCGGGGCCATTCCGATACCGAGGTGATGCTGGCAGGGTTCGATCATTGGGGTGTCGAGGCGACACTGCAGCGGTTGAACGGCATGTTCGCCTTCGCCTTGTGGGACAAGGCCGACCGATCGCTGATCCTAGCGCGCGACCGGATGGGGGAAAAGCCGCTATATTATGGCGTGCACGATGGCACGTTGCTGTTCGGATCGGAACTGAAGGCGCTGGTCGAGCACCCTGCGTTCCGCCCTCGGATCGACCGGCAGGCATTGGCCGCGTTCATGCGGCTTGGCTATGTTCCGGCGCCGGCATCGATCTGGCAAGGCATTCGAAAACTGCCCGCGGCGCATTGGATGACGATCGCGCGGAACGACATCACGCAGATGGTGGCGCGGCCGTATTGGGATATTGCCGAGGTCGCTCGCGCGGGGGTGGCATCGCCGCGGCAGAACGGGCCGGAACTGGCGAACGAGCTGGAGGCGCTGCTGGCGGACGCGGTGGGATTGCGGATGGAAGCCGACGTGCCGCTGGGCGCGTTTCTGTCGGGCGGGATCGATTCCTCGCTGGTCGCCGGATTGATGCAATCGCGCAGCGCAACGCCGGTGCGGACCTTCTCGATTGGATTCCACGATCCCGCGTTCAACGAGGCACATCACGCAAAGGCTGTCGCCACGCATCTGGGCACGCAGCATACCGAATTCTATGTCGGCATGGACGAGGCCCGCGATCTGTTGCCGGCCTTGCCGCACATCTGGGACGAGCCGTTCGCGGATTCATCGCAGATCCCGACATTTCTGGTCAGCCGGCTGGCCAGCCAGCATGTGACCGTGGCGCTTTCCGGCGACGGAGGCGACGAATTGTTCGGCGGATATAACCGGCACGTGACCGGGGCGGGCATCTGGAACCGGGTGCAGGCGATGCCGGGCGGATTGCGCCAGCTTGCCGCCCAGGCCCTGTCGCACAAGACGGTTGGCAGCGTGGCGGAAAAGGTTTCGGCCATGATTCCGGGTCAGCGGATCGCCGGGCTCGCCGCGCGCCTGCCCAAGGTGGGGGCTGTGGTGGGGGCGGCATCCCCGATGGATTTTTACACCCGCCTTATTTCCCAATGGCAGGAAGAGCCGGTGGTGCTGGGCGCGGACAGCCGCATCGTCCTGAGCGAACCGCCGGCGTTCGACGATTTCCGGAACACGATGATGTTCCTCGACATGACCACCTATATGGTCGACGACATTCTGGTGAAGGTTGACCGGGCGGGCATGGCGTCCAGCCTGGAAGGGCGCGTCCCGTTGCTGGATCATCGCCTGGTCGAATTCGCCTGGCAGGTGCCGATCGAGGCCAAGATCCGCGACGGCCGGGGCAAGATGATCCTGCGTGAAATCCTGGATCGTTACGTCCCGCGTGATCTGATCGACCGGCCCAAATCCGGTTTCGCTATTCCGATCGGGCAATGGCTGGCCGGGCCGCTCCGCCCTTGGGTGGAGGATCTGATCGACCCGCGCCGGATGCGCGAGGAAGGCTATCTTGATCCGGTGATCGTGGCCGATATCTGGCGGCGGTTCCTGAGTGGCGAGGTGCAGCTGGATACACGGCTGTGGTGCATCCTGATGTTCCAGGCGTGGCTGCGTGAACAGCCGATGGCCAACGTAAAGGCAGCTGCCTGACGTCAGCCTCAACTCCCCCGGATCAGCCGGTAATGCCCATGGCGCGCAGCATATGGGCATTGATCCGCCGCACATCGAACTGTTCCTCCGCCAGCTGACGGCTGGCCGCGCCCATCGGCTCGATCAGTTCGGGCTGATCGAGGAAGCGTTTCATGGCCTGCGCCAGCGGCACGGGATCGCGAGCGGGCACGAGGAAGCCATTATAGCCCTCCACCACCGTATCGCGGCACCCCGGCGCATCGGTGGTAACGATCGGGCGGGCCATGGCCATCGCCTCCTGCGTGCTGCGCGGTTTTCCTTCGCGATAGGATGGCAGGACGAACACGCTGGATTGCGCGATGATCGGGCGCACATCACTCTGGTGGCCCGGCCACTCAATCAACCCCTCATCGACCCAGGCGCGCACTTCCTCCAGCGTGAAACCACCGGGATTGGGATCCCACCCGCCCAAGAGGACGAACCGCGCATCGGGATAATCCGCCCGCAGCAGGCGCGCGGCCTCGACGAATTCGGCAATCCCCTTTTCCCGCAGCAGCCGGGCCATCAACAGAAACGTGACCGGCGCCGTGACCGCGGGCGCGGGCGACAGGCGATCGAAATCCACCCCCGATCCGGCGAGCAGTTCGATCCGGCCGGCCGGCGCGATGCCATTGTCGATGAAGAAGCTGCGATCGTCCTCGTTCTGCACGAACACGACCCGGCACAGGCGAAAGGCCAGCCAGTATAGCGACGAGGCGACCCCGCGCAGCACGCGCCGTTTCAGCGTGTCCGGCCCGGCCCCCGGCGTGAAGACATAGCCAAGCCCCGCCACCATCGCGAACCGGCGCTGCACGCCGGCAAGGCGGGCGGCGATCGTGCCGTAGGTGACCGGCTTGATGAAATAACCGAACACCGCATCGGGCTTCAGCCGGCGGAAGGTGCGGACCAGGCCGAACATGTCGCGCAGGTCGCGCAGCGGATGCATGCCGGTGCGTTCCAGCGATACATCGACCGGGATCGCGCCCAATTGCTCCATCGCGGCGCGGGTATCCGCATCATGATCGGGCGCCAGCGCATAGACGGTGATCCCGCGCGACACGAATTCGCGGATCAATGGTCCGCGAAAATTGGCGAGGGTCGCCGCGCCGCTCGTCAGCATCGCGATCGATCGCACGGCGCCTTCGCCCGGCGCGGTCATGGCATGGTCAGTCATGAAGGGCGTTTCCCGGCTGCTGCTCGCAACACGGACAGGACGCGATCCTGTTGCGAGCGCAGCGAATAGCGTTGTTCCGCCACCTCATGCGCATGGCGGCCGAAATCGTGGCGAAGGGCAGGGTCGGTCAGCAACCGTTCGAGCGCCTGCGCCCAGCCTGCCGTGTCCGTGGCGAGAAAGCCGTCCACGCCATGCGAAACGATCTGCGCATTCACCCCGACAGGCGAGGCGATGACCGGCAGACCGCACGCCATGTACTGGATCAGTTTATACCCGCATTTGCCGCGCGCCCATGGTTCGTCGGGCAAGGGCATGATGCCGATATCCATCGCCTGGATATCGCTGATCTCGCGATCCTCGGCCCATTCGATCGCCTCGATCCCGGCAATGCCGCGCGCACGCGGGCCAGCCCCCACGACGCGCAGCGTGGCCCCGTGCCGCGCCAATACCGGCAGCAGCACTGGCAGCATCGGTTCGACATAGCCCCAGGTCGATGGCGATCCGATCCAGCCGACAACCGGCGTCGCGCGGGGCGGGGCATCGGGGCTGATCCGCCACGACGGCTGATAGGCATCGGTATCGACGACGGTCGGCACGATCAGGCTGTTGGAGCAATATTGCCCGACATAGGCCTGAAGATAGGCGTTGCCGCACAGGCACGCCGACGCCTGGCGCAGCAGCGGCGCCAGCTTGTTGCCCAGCACCCGCCGTACCAGCGGCACGCGATGCTGATCGTACATGTGAAAGATCGCATCATCGATATCGTAGACGATCGGCGTCCCCGTCAGTCCCAGCGCGCGTTCCGCGATGCCGGGCAGATAGGGGAATGCCTCATATTGCACCCACAGCACGTCGAACCGGCGCGCGGCGAACAGATCGGCAAGGCGGCGGGCATAGCCACGCGCCACATCCCCGCGCCGCTGCGGCTCACCCCGCGCGAGGCGGGCGACATAATCGTCATCAAGCAGCGGACGGATTTCCAGCTCCACCCCGTGCCGGGCGAGGTGGGGCGCATATTGCAGCAACCGCTGGCGCGTGCTGGCCGCCCGGGTTCCATATTTGGCAAGTCCAAGGACGCGCATCGCTACTCGATCATTGTTCGGATGGGGGGAGGGAGCTCTGTCGGCATGGACACGATTTCAGTGGCGCCGACGTGAGCGGAATGGTCCCTCCGGACCAAGCAGCAGCCGGTAGGCGCCGATCGTCTCCTGAGCCTCCGCGCCCGAACGGTTCGCCAAAGCCCGGACTAGGCGCATGGCCGGCTCGACCGTCAGTGTCATTGCAAGAACTGTAAGATACCCGGCTGTGGAGAAATGCTTCTGCGCATATTGCAGGCGACTGGTCAAAGAATAGAAAAGGCGCCGCGCCTTGATACTATCTGATGTGCCGCCTCCCTTATGATAGGAAGACGCGGTAGAAAGGTAGAATATAGTCCAGCCCGCCTGTGTGACGCGACGTGAAATATCGAGATCTTCGAAATATACAAAGAAACGTTCGTCAAACCCATTTACACGAGTAAATACGTCGCGACGTATGAAATAGAATGCGCCGATCACATGCGCGACGTTCCGATCACTTTTGTGGTCGAACGGAGTACGGAAGCTGTCGACTCGGTAGATATTGAGCGGTCCGGGGTATTGAGTGGTGTGCTGTTGAATAGCGCCGCCATCCTCGATCAGCCGTATCCCGCAAACGCCAACCCGCTGTGCGGCCGCGCTATCCATGAAGCTGCAAACATCGGCCAACGTCGTAGGATAAAGTCGGGTATCCGGGTTCAGGAACAGAAGAAAGCGGCTGCTGCCCAGCGCCGCCCCACGGTTGCACGCGCGCCCGAAGCCTAGGTTCTCACCTGTTCGTACGACAACGATGCGAGCATCCTCAGGTAGACGATCAAGCGATTGATCGGTCGATCCATTATCGACAATGATGATCTTGCTCAGCAGATCATTGCCGGTGTCGAGCGCTGACTGTACGCAGTCGCGCAGCATATCGCCGGCGTTCCAGTTGACGATAACAATATCGATGTCGGCGGGCACAATAATAATTCCGGATCTATATTAAACAGAGAAAATGACGCCTTCTCGAATAGCCAGAAAAAGCAAAAGGGCGGCGTTGGAAAAGACGAGAATAATTGGTGCTATGTCGCGCCGTTCCCACGGGTATCTGAAAGACGCAAAAATAACGGATACCATCAACATCTCCTTTGCGCGAACGGCAATGATTGGAGACTGGGAAAGTAGGATGATGAATACTATAGAAAGGCCTACCATAATGGTAAAGCACTTTAGATACATCCCGTGAGACAACCAGCCTGCATAGGCGGCTGCCCCAAAAATGGCGACAACAATAAGATTGTTTATAGACCCCATAGATGTAGAGTCTATGGCCGCGACGTTGTCAACGTAACTTCCAACGAGTGGATTGAAGTTGGAGAACAAAGATATAAGAAGATTGTTTATTCCGCCGCCTGAAATAAGTGTAAATACTATAACAAGGAGACCAATTGAAACGGCAATAAGAGAGGGAATGTTCCGGCGAAGAACATAGGCTCCCCCGAACGCACAGAAAAGAAGAATGATGCTATAGTGAAAAGAGAAGCCTGCCAGGCAAATTACCCCTGTAAGGATAAACCTCTTTTCAAATAACGTGTGAATAGCCAACATGCCCAACGATATAGCCAGAGAAGCCCTTATCTGCGTATACTCTTGACTAGGGTAGAAAGTGGCTAAGTAGACAGCCATTGCTGTCAAAGGATACGTAAGGTATCTCTTAAAAAGAAATGCCTTTATCGCAAGTGAGGCGAATACAACTGTGAAAAACAGTGCCTGGTACGGCAGTTTGAGAACATGCGCGAAAACCCAAGACACAAGGTGAAAGCCGGGTTCGAACCGCGTATCTTGAAATGAGAAGAACGGCGGAATGCGCCAGAAATAGTCGACATATTCAAGATAGTCTCGTCCCACGCCAAGCCAGGCGTTGGAAGACGCCAGCGAGAGGAGAACGACCATTGCTGCCCAGCCAAATGTTTCCGGGGCGGCAATCGGGAAAACCGGTTTCTGAAGGCCGATGGGTTCTCCGGTCGCGAAGGTTTCAGCGGCTGCCATCGCGCCCTATCCGTCTGGTAATCGAGGAAAAAACTCGCCCGAGGGGCCGCGTGATCGTGCCGGGAACAGGATTTTTGATCAAGGCTTGCCCAAACAGCTTCGCGGCCTGCGGCAATTCGCGCTGGTACAGATGGATCAGCGCGACGTCGGCAAGCACGTTCGCGACGGCTTCGCGTCGATATTCGGGAGCGACCCCTTGCGTGGCGACTTCCATGCAAATGGCTAACTGACGGCGCAGGTTATTGTGGGTGCCGCTGTCATGCACCCGATAACGGCACAGCACGATTTCGAACATCGTGCGCATGTCGACCGGGCGGTGACGCGCAAGGCGGGAAACTTTGACGAAGGTTGGCCAATCGTCGAGCATCAGCTTGTCCTGCCATGCCCGTGTATCGCGCAGCATCGCTGTGCCGAACACGGATGATTGCAGCAGCAGGGGTTTGGGGAATTCAACGCTTAGCGCCCGTTCGCGCGGCTCGGGCGCGGCATCGATCATCGCGGCAGTCGCATCGCCATATACCAGTTCGCCGTCACGCCCCTCGAGATAGGTGGCCTGACAGATCCAGCATAGGTCGTCGTTACCCTGCACCTCCAGCCGCGCAACCACCGCGGCTAGGCCCTGCGGCTCGTAATAATCGTCGGAAGCGATGAACGCGACGAAGCGGGTGTCCGTCAGCGCCAGGCCGCTGGCCAGGGAATCCCGCAGCCCGGCGTTGCGCTTGGCATAAATGCGCACGTGCAGCGCCGGATCGAACGGATAGGAGGCGACGAAATCCATCGTCCCGTCCGGCGATCCATCGTCGATGAAGATCACGGCCAGGCGATCGCACGCCTGCGATGCCTCGATCGCGGCGAATGCCTCCGGCAGATAGCGGCAATGATTGTACGATCCGATCACGATCGTCAGCAGGCGATCATCACTTGCCACGCCCGTTTCGCGCAGCAGTTCGAGCGGAGCGGCTCCCGCCGGCAAAGGAACCTGACCCACCATCAGGCGCGGCCGGGTACTGGCCGCGTCTCGGGAGAGCGGACTAGGATCAGATACCACATTGCCACCATGTACACCGCATAGTTTGCCAGATGCGCCATCGCCACACCTTCAAAGCCGAAAAGCCGTGTGAGAAGTGCCGCGCTGGCCCAGAAGGACAATGCGAACAGCAGCTCGGTGACGATGAACAGGCGGGTCATGCCTCGACCCAGCATCACGAATGACAAAACCCAGCTGGAAATCTTCACCACGTCGCCGGCCATCTGCCAGCCGAACAGAACCTCCATCGGGGCGAAGTCGGCGGTGAACAGGATCGCGATGACCAGATCGCGCAGCAGGTACAAGGCCAGCGAGATCACCGTCACTGCCGGCACGACGATCCGATAGGTACCAAGGATCTCGCGACGCAGCTCGGCTGGATCACGGATTTCCGACAGGCGCGGCAGATAATATAGCGACAGCGTTACCGTGACGAAGGTGAGATAGATGGTGCTGATACGCCACATCGCATCCCAGTAACCGGCGTAATCCCAGCCGAACTGGGCGGCGAGATCGTTACGCACCGCCACCTGGCTAAGCGGGGCGGCGATCGCGCTGGCGGCCGCCATGGCGACGAACCCTCCCAGCGCGCGCAGATGCCGGCGATCGATCCGGCCGACCAAATAGCGCAGCCGGAACCACGCCGTGCGCGCCACCTGATGGAACGTGACGAAAAACACCAGCGCCTGATTGATGCTGAGCGCCACCAGCGTACCGTACAGGCCATACCAATAAGCCAGCGCTCCCGTCACGGCGAGCCCGATGAATGAGCCCGCGATATTGCTGATGACGTAGCGTTTCACTTCCTTCTTGCCGTTCAGCAGCGCCAGCAGAAGGGCATTCAGGCTGATGAAGACAAGGCCGGCCGCCAGCCACAGGAAGATGCTGGCCAAGGCCGGATCGTGCAGCAGTTCGCGCGCCAGGAAGTCGCGCGCCAGCACGATGGCGACCGCACTGATGAGTGAGGCGATCAGCGTTACGGTGCCGGCCGTCTGCCATAATCGCCGCTGCGATGCTTCGTCGTCGAAAAGTTCGGCAGTATATTTGACAACGCCGGTATTGGTCGCCCCGGTCGCGAAGGTGACGATCATGCCAACCAGGTTCTGGAACTGCCCGATGATCGCATAGCCGGACGGACCGACGTAGATCGCCAGGATCTTGTTCAGCAGCAGCGCTGTGCCCATGCGCACGGCCACGGCGATGCCGTTCCAGAAGCTGGTCCGAATAAGGCTCAAACGAAGCGCCTCAGAAGAAACGTCGGATCGCGTCGATGACCTGATCGACCTCATCGTCGGTCAGCATGGGGCCGATGGGCAGGCTCAACACCTCACGATGCAGCCGCTCGCTGATCGGGAAGGTGCCTTCGCCAAGGCCAAGCGCGGCATAAGCGGGCTGCAGGTGCGGCGCGACCGGATAATGGATCATGGTTGCGATCCCCTGTTCGCGCAGATGCGCCGCCAACGCATCGCGCGCCGGATGCTGCACGACATACAGGTGCCACACCGGCTCGGCCCATTCCGGCACCGACGGTAGGATCAGATCCAGCCCCTGCAGCCCGGCGCTGTAGCGGGCCGCGATCGCGCGGCGCCGTTCGTTCTCCGTATCCAGATGCGGCAGCTTGGCGCGCAGAAACGCGGCCTGCATCTCATCGAGGCGGCTGTTATAGCCGATCACCTCATGATGATATTTGCGGCTGGAGCCATAATTGCGCAGCCGGCCGATTGCGTCGGCCATTGCCGTATCGGCAGTCACCGCACCGCCATCGCCAAGCGCGCCTAGGTTCTTGCCCGGATAGAAGCTCCAGGTGACGATCGCGCCTTCGTCGCTGCCGATGCGTCGGCCCTTGTACCGGGCGCCATGCGCCTGCGCCGCATCCTCGATCAGCGCCAGATCGTGGCGTGTGGCAATGGCGCGCAACGGATCGAGATCGGCCGGCTGACCGTACAGATGGACGGCGATGATGGCCCGTGTGCGCGGCGTGATGGCCGCTTCCACCAAGTCGGGATCGATGTTGCAGGTGGCCGGATCAGGCTCCACGCCGATCGGCACCGCGCCGACATGGCTGACGGCCAGCCAGGTCGCAATATAGGTGTTGCTGGGAACGATGACCTCGTCCCCCGGCCCGATGCCGAGCGCGCGCAACGCCAGTGAAATGGCATCCAGGCCGTTGGCGACGCCGACTGCGGCCGGCGCATCGCAATAAGCGGCGAATTCGCGTTCGAAGCTGGCGACCTCCTCGCCCAGAATGAACCAGCCGCTGTCGATGACCCGCGCCGCTGCGGCCAGCAAATCGTCCCGCCGGGCCCGTGCGCCAGCGCCCAGATCAAGAAACTCGACCATCATTGACCATCATAATGGAGGGATGCCCGACGCGCGGCGAGATAGGCGTCGTAATCGCGAAAATAATCGTCTTCCTCATAGGTGTTCGAGGCAAGGACAAGGCAGACGGAGCCAGAGGAAAAATTTTCCAGATCGCGCCAGATCATCGGGCACACATACAATGCCTGATAGGGCCGGTTCAGGTGGAAGGTTTTGCGTGTGATGCCGTCGTCGAGGACCACGTCAAAACTGCCTGACACCGAAATGATGAACTGGTGCAGCGCCTTATGGGCGTGAGAGCCGCGCTCCGCACCGCCCGGTACATCGTACAGATAATAGATGCGCTGAATGCCGAACGGAACGTGACGCCCGCCTTCCACGAACGTCAGGTTGCCGCGGATATCCTGGATCTTGGGCAGATCGGTGATCCGACACAGGTCAAGCAATGGGGTCATATGGTGGTTTCGTCCCGCCGTTTGCTGGAGGAGACAATGGTCGCCGGATTGCCGACCACCGTTGCGCCTGGCGGAACGCTGCGCGTTACTACCGCCCCCGCCCCGACCATCGCCCCGGCGCCGATTTCGATCCCCGGAAGGATCGTGGCATTGGCGCCGACCGATGCGCCCGCCCGCACGACCGTGTCCAGAAAGGGGGTCGAATAATCTTTCGACCGCGGACGCAGATCGTTGGTGAACGTCGCGTTGGGACCGATGAAGACCCCGTCCTCGATCGTGATCCCGCTCCACAACTGGACGCCGGATTTCACCGTCACGTCGTTACCGATCCTAACGCCGCCCTCGATCAGGCAATGCGAGCAGATGTTGCAGCCGGCGCCGATCTCCGCGCCGTCGAGTATGACGCAAAACTGCCAGATCCTGGTGCCATCCCCAATCCTGCTGGTCTGGATGTCGGACATGGGGTGAATGAAGGGCCCGGGCAGACTGGTCATTTCGATCCGTGTCCAGTGATCATGGTGCGGATGGTCTTCACGACGATCAGCATGTCGATCCAGGGAGAATAATGTTTGATGTAATAGAAGTCGTAGTGGAGCTTGTTGCGCACTTCATCCACCTCGGCGACATGGCCCTGGCAGACCTGTGCCCAGCCCGCGATGCCCGGCCGGATGATGTGACGATACCGATAGAAGGGGATTTCCTGCTCGTACCAGCGTGACAGGACGGCTGCCTCCGGACGCGGGCCAATGAAGCTCATCTCGCCCTTCAGGACGTTGAAGAGCTGCGGCAATTCATCCAATCGGCTCTTGCGCAAAAATCTGCCCAAGGGGGTGATCCGGCTGTCCCCGCTTTGCGTGATCGCCGCTTCACGTACATCGCGCGTTGGATCAACCGCCGCCGTCATGGTGCGAAACTTGTAAACCCGGAACGGTTGCCCCCGCGAGCCGATGCGTTCCTGTACGAACAGCGCGGGCCCGGCCGATGTGACCTTCACCAGAAGGGCAATCAACAGCATCAGAGGCAGCAGCAAAATGCCAAGAACCGCCGCTGCTATCCAATCGATGGCGTGCTTCACTACCCGATAGGCCGGCCGCGGCGTCAACGATCCAAAACTGTTTTCGGACAGATGCTCCAGCTCCACCCTGCCGGTCAGGGATTCCATCAGGTGCTTGCTGTGCAGAACCGGGAGCTGGGCGAGGGCATAATCGGCAAGCCTGGTTTCCCATGCATCCGGCAAGTCACCGCGCAGGTCCACTGCTACCGCATCAATGCCGTCAATGGGCTCATCGGGAGAGTGAAGCAGGTGCCAGTCGACGTTTTCGATTTCCATCAACGTCTGGATATTGCCGATCGGGATCAACCCGATCCGTAGCCGCCGCCGTTGGGAGGTCGTCAGGACGAACAGCATCCAGATGAAGCCGAATACCAATCCCGCTACCAGGCTAACGCGATTGTACTGGATCCGGGACAAAATGAAGATGCCAAGCAAGGTACCGTAAGCCAGGCCAAACGACGGCAGCAGGGAGGACGCCGCTTCTTGCCCGGGATAGGTGGCGATATGCCGGGTCAGCCAGATGGCCACCACTGTGGCGGCGACAACGCCAATGAGCGTGTAAAGATGTATAGCGTAATCGTTCGGCGGCAGGCCCAGCGCCATGCGTGTCAGGTAAGGAAGAACACCGGCGATAAGGATGCCACCGCCCACTTGGAACCAGAAACTTTCCCAGTGCGAGGCATGACGAAGTTGCAGATTACCCACTAAGGCGCTCTCGATCCGGTTTCAGTGTCTGTGCAAGAGGCTGGATATCTTCCGCGTCTGCTCTGTCGGCCTTGTGAAGTCCGCCGTGGCCGATAGACGCCGGCCTTTCTCATTGCAACAAGCTGACCTGCCTCGTCGGCCGCGATGCCGTTGTTCGCGGATGAACGCAGTTTCGTTGGCGCCGCTGATCGCCTAAGCGCGAGGGCGATCATGAGCACGCAATCTCACTCTCGTCCGCTTTCCCGGCCAAGTCTGCCCCTTGTGCTGCTTGCCGGGTTGCTGGTCATCTTGTGGCTTGCAGGGGGCGCGTCCAGGGACAGCGCAGCGGGGCAGGTCATTGTGCGTGGCGCCGCCTGGGCCGCGTTGATCGTGGGTCTGTTGTTGTGTCGCCCGGCCTTTTCCGCGGCGCGTCCGGTCTGGCTGTTGCTGGGCAGCATGGTTGCACTGGCGCTGCTTCAGCTCGTGCCCTTGCCGCCGGATGTGTGGCAGGCGCTCCCAGGCCGCGAACCGTTTGTGGAAGCCATGGACATCACGGGGCAGGCTCAGCCTTGGCGGCCTTGGGCGATCGTCCCGGGTGGCGCGCGCAATGCTGCTGAGTCCCTGATCGTGCCGGTAACAACCTTGTATCTGGCAACAGCATTGAACAGGACAGAGCGCCGCTGGTTGATGCCGGTGCTGCTGAGCCTGATCGGCGCGTCCATGCTGGTCGGACTACTGCAATTTTCAGGCGTGGTGTTGAACAACCCGTTCATCAACGATACTGCTGGTGAGGTTAGTGGCAGCTTCGCCAATCGCAACCATTTCGCTTTGTTCATGGCGTTCGGTTGTCTCATCGCACCAATCTGGGCATTTTCCCACGGGCATGGCTGGAACTGGCGGATTGCGGTTGCCTGTGGTCTCGTCCCCTTGTTTGTTCTGACGATATTGGCGACCGGCTCGCGCGCGGGACTGTTGCTGGGTGTCAGTGCTCTGGGAATTGGCCTGCTGCTCGCACGGGATGGGCTAAAGGCCCTGTTCGACAAGGCGGCACGGTGGGTATTGCCGGCCATCATCGCCGGGGTTGTCGCCATGCTGGCGGTGCTGGTGTTGCTGAGCATCGTGGCTGATCGCGCGATTGCGATCAGCCGGATTGTGGAAA
Source organism: Sphingomonas sp. IC4-52 (assembly GCF_020707225.1). Lineage (NCBI taxonomy): Bacteria > Pseudomonadati > Pseudomonadota > Alphaproteobacteria > Sphingomonadales > Sphingomonadaceae > Sphingomonas > Sphingomonas sp. IC4-52. The sequence goes on from NZ_JAJFEU010000009.1 coordinate 18,941, forward strand.
TGGATCCCGGGCAAGACATGCGCAGCCGCGGCTTGCCGACGGTGATCGAGATGATCGGAACGTATTTTCCGGTCGGATCGGGATTGGGCGGCTTTGACCCATTGTTCCGCATGCATGAGCCGTTTGGTCTTTTGAAGCCGACCTATTTCAATCACGCGCACAATGACTTCCTGGAAATCCTGCTTGATGCCGGTGTGCCAGGCTTGCTGCTGCTGCTCGCGGCCGTAGGATGGTGGGGCTGGGCTAGCTTGCGTGCCTGGCGCGGCCCTGCCAGGCGTGCGGGCGGTCTGGCACGACTGGGATCTGCCATGATCTTCCTTGTGCTGGTCGCGAGTGTCGTGGATTACCCCGCGCGTACGCCGATGATCATGGCAGTTTTGGCGATGGCCGCCGTCTGGCTGGCGACAGGTCCAGACGAGGAGCGCGACCGCATAGGAAACGCGGCCGATTATCCGTCAAGGAGGTCGGCTTTACCGCGCAAAAGGTAACACCTATAGCGCACAAACCCATTCTGGTCGGGATCCATTCAAACGCATGCGTAATCTTTGTGCCGTCCTGTTGCTGGCCGTAGCTTTGTCCGCCTGCGCAGGGCGGGAGCCGTTACGATCGTCGTCCCAGCTAACGGTGATAGAGAATGAAGCAACGCTGCCTCCTCCGGACCGCAATGATCTGACCGCCGGGGATCGCCCATCGCTGATCGGGCCGTTGGATACGATCCAGGTGGACGTGTTTAACGTTCCCGAATTAAGCCGCGAAATGCAGGTTGATGCGAGCGGGCGGATCTCCATGCCGCTTATCGGAACGATCGATGCGCGCGGCAAAACAGCAGGTGAGTTGGCTGAGGCTGTGGAAAGCGCCTTGCGGGGCCGCTACGTTCGCAACCCCGATGTTACAGTCAATATCAAGAGTTCGGTCAGCCAGGTTGTGGCGATCGACGGACAGGTGATTGAACCGGGATTATACCCGGTGACGAACCAAATGACTCTGCTGCGTGCCATCGCGTCGGCAAAGGGATTGGCGGAATTCGCCAAGCAGGATGACGTGGTGATCCTTCGAACTGTTAATGGTCGTAAGATGGCCGGGCTTTACAATATCGATGCGATCCGCCGCGGAGTTTATGACGATCCGGCTATCTTTGCCAATGACGTAGTAGTGGTCGGTGATTCACCACAGCGTCGTCTCTTCCGTGATTTCGTGTCGCTCGCGCCGCTGCTTGCCGCGCCGCTTATCGCGATCGTGCAATAAGGTTCGTCGTCGATAATGAAGATGCTTTCCTCTCAGGCGCTCGGCGGGAATGTCTCAGCGAGTACGGTGGCTGGACCAGCCACGTTGACCGACGAGACGATGCCGCTGCTGCGGCAGTATCTGCGTATCGCGATGCGACGCCGCTACGCGATCATTGCCGCCGTCGTCGGGTGCGTGCTGCTGGGGTTGATCATCACCTTGCTGATGACCCCCAAGTACACTGCGACTTCAACCATCGAAATTTCGCGAGAATCTGACAAGGTCACTAATTTTCAAGGCGTTGAACGCGAAGCGAGTGTCGCCGACCAGGAATTCTATCAGACGCAATATGGCCTGTTGCAATCGCGCTCGCTTTCGGAGCGTGTGGCCGCGCAACTGCGGCTGATCGACGATCCCGAGTTCTTCGAAATGTTTGGTATTTCCCAGGACAAACCAGCATTCCAGCAGACCAACGGCCGCTATCCCGCCAACGGACGGGCTGCGCGCCAGCGAGTGGCTGGCGAGGTGCTGCTGAAAAATTTGAGTATTGATCCGACACGTCTGTCGCGTCTTGTGGATATCCGCTTCACCAGCCCGGACGCGGACTTCTCCGCCCGCGTTGCCAACGCCTGGGCAGAGAATTTCATCAAGACCAATTTGGAGCGCAAGATCCAGGCGACGTCGTATGGCCGCGATCTGCTTCAGCGTCAGCTCGCCGAATACAAGAACCGGCTAGACCAGTCACAGCGTCAGCTTGTCGCCTACGCCTCGGCGCAACAGATCATCAACTTGCCTTCGCAAACCAGCGGGGACAATCGTGCGACCTCGGAAAGGTCGATCGTTGCCGATGATCTGGCGGCATTGAACGCTGCGCTCTCACAGGCGACAGCGGACCGGATTCAAGCCGAAGCCCGCTATCAGCAGGTCGGTCGCTCCGGTGCCTCCACCGAGGCGCTGCGTAATGTGGCAATCAACAACCTGCGGCAGCGTCGAGCTGAGTTGGCGGCGGAATATCAGCAGCTGATGACCCGCTTCGAGCCAGGCTATCCCGCAGCCCAGGCGATCCAGTCGCAAATCAATCAACTCGATCGCTCGATCGCGCGCGAGGAAGGGCGCGTCACGAATTCACTCCAGGCGGATTACCGCGAGGCCGTGGAGCGGGAGCGCGCGCTTCAGGCGAAAGTGAATCAGCTCAAGTCGAGCTTCCTTGATCTGCGCCGGCGCTCGATCCAGTATAACATCTACCAGCAGGAGGTGGACACCAATCGCGCCCTGTATGACGGGCTGCTCCAGCGGTTCAAGGAAATCGGTGTGGCAGGTGGCGTGGGAGTAAACAACGTTGCGGTTGTCGACCCTGCGGATGTACCTCAACGGCCGTCCAGCCCACGCCTGCTCATCAACCTTGCCGCCTCGATCCTGGCAGGCTTGGTACTAGGCGCAGCTATTGCGCTTGCTCTGGAGCAGATCGACGAAGCGATTGCCGATCCGGCAGAAGTCGAGCGCCGGCTTGGCCTGCCGCTGCTCGGGTCGGTGCCCAAGGTGGAGGGAGCAACGCCCAAGGAAGCGTTGCTGGATCGCAAGTCAGAGCTGGTCGATGCCTATCTGGCGGTGCAGACCAACCTTGCTTTCACCACGCAGCACGGTGTGCCCCGCTCGTTTGCCGTGACATCCACACGACCGGCAGAGGGTAAGTCCACCACTGCGCTGGCATTGGCCACGACATTGGCCCGTGCGCATCGCCGGGTCATCCTGGTCGATGGCGATATGCGGTCGCCCTCGGTGCATCATCTGGGTGGCGTTGATCACGATCGGGGGCTTAGCAACTTCTTGTCGGGACAAGACGACATCTCATCGCTGACGTTCGAGATGCGCGAGCTTGGGCTGACTGCGATGTCAGCTGGACCGATCCCGCCTAACGCGGCCGAATTGCTCACGGGCAATCGTTTGTCGCTCCTGATCGAGCGCTTGCTTGAAACCTATGACCATGTCGTGATCGACTCTCCCCCGGTCATGGGGCTTGCCGATGCGCCGCTGATTGCGAGCCGCGTCGAAGGTGTGATCTATGCCGTGGAATCGCATGGGATTCGAGCAACGCTGGTCAAGACCGCACTTGGCCGTCTTGCCAGCGCCAATGCCCGGATCGTCGGGGGCGTGTTAACGAAATTCGAGCCGCGTAAGGCGAACTATGGTTATGGCTATGAATATGGCTATGGCTATGGGCGTGATCGCCGCGCGGATGCAGCCTGACGTTGATGATGGGGCGTGTCTTGCTGGCGCGGCGCACGCCGGTTGAATGGGCTGTCAGGGTTGTTCTTGTAACGGTGGCGGCATTGCTGGGCTATTTCAGCCTGACGCATAGCATGGCTCTGGCGGTAAGAAACGGTGCGCAGGCGAGGGGCCACCAACTCGCGCCGGAGGATGGTCGGATCACAGCCGCCGCCGCGGCAAAGGAGCTTGCCGATCATTCGGCCTCGCCCACGCAAGGCGCGGCACGACAGCTTGCACTAAAGGCGCTGCGGCAGGACGCCACTGCGGTTAAAGCGGTGATCACCCTTGGCCTTCAGGCACAATCGCGCAACGATACAGCACAAGCGCGCCGCTTGTTCGCCTATGCACAGCGGCTTTCGCGGCGCGAGTTGCAGACCCAGTTGTGGCTGATCGTGGACGAGGCTTCGCGCAACAACGTGCCTGGGGCGCTGCACCAATATGATATCGCACTGCGCACATCAAAGAGCGCGCCTGATGTGCTGTTTCCTACCTTGGCAAGTGCCATAGCCGATCCGGCGGTGCGCACCAGCACGGTTGCCACGTTGGCACGCAAGCCGATCTGGGGAGCGCCCTTTATTGTCTTTGTGGCGAACAGCGGCGATAATCCGCTTGCCGTTGCGGATCTGCTGTTACGTACCGCCCGGCGCGGTGTGCGCGTGCCGGATGAACCGAGCGCAGTGATCATTAACCGGCTGATCCATGCCGATGCGGCAGACGCAGCGTGGCGCTATTATACGGCGATCCGTCCTGGAGCGAAGCGTGAGGTGTCGCGCGATCCCAACTTTGCCGCCGTTTTCGAACGCCCTACGGCCTTTGATTGGACGGCGGTGAACGAAAATAACATTTCGGCATCACTGCAATCGTCACCCGAAGGTGGCGCGTTGACCTTCTCGGTTGCGCCGGGTGCAGGCGGCGTACTGGTCCAGCAGACGCAAATGCTGCCGTCGGGAACATACCGGCTGCACGGCAAGGGAAGCGAGATTGAACAGCCGCAACAATCGCTGCCCTACTGGGTGCTGAATTGTCGGAACGGTGCCGAACTCGGCCGGGTCGCGGTGCCTAATTCGGCCGATAAGGGGGGGGTGTTCACCGGGCAGTTTACCGTGCCGCCGAATTGTCCGGTACAGACGCTGGCGTTGATCGCCCGGCCTTCGGATGAGATCACGGGATTGTCCGGGCAAATCGTGCAGGCTCGTCTGGAGCCAATAAAGTGAGCGGGAGTGTTTGGCAGCCTGTCCTCTTGGCTGTGGCGTTCATTACCTCTTCGGTGCCTAGCGCTGCCCAAGATCAAAATAGCACGCGTGGCGATAATCCGGATGCAGGGGCCGGCACGGTGGGGCAACGACAGACGCGCGAGAGCAGTAAAGCCAATATTGATCCGATAGCACGGATCAATAACCGTGTTTCGAATCGCGTGCAGAGCCGCATTCGAAGTCGGATCGACCGTTATTACGATCCATCCACCAATGCCGCCTCACCGTTTGAAGTGGCCGGTGACCAAGTACGCAAGACGCCGCGAGGCGGCCGCTGATCGTTCTGATTGCCAAGCCTTGATGTACCGGCCGATGCATCAGCGGGCGTCCGGCGTGGCGATTTCGCTTTCCGCCGGACCTGCAAAAAACACTGATGAGAACGGAACACCGCCATCCGCGGCAGCTGGATGGTATGACTGCAGAAGTAGCGACAGCCAGGATCACCACTCAAGCTCGTTAGTATGATAATGTCCTTTATCAAAAGTAGGATAAGCTTGATGCTGGCTGAGGATGGAGGCACCAGGCTCTAGGCTCGACCTGACTCTAACACGATCGCGCGGCCCGGAGCTACGCATGGCATCGTCTAGCTCATCGTCGATAAGTCGCCTGTTAGAAGTCGTTGTACGTGTCCCAACCCTTCAGCGCTGGAGCCCTGATGCTCAAGCGCTTGGCGAGCCGCCGCCCAAGGGCATTAAGAGCTTGCCCGACGAACGAACTTCGCAACTGGGTCGATCTCCTGAAGCGGCCAGCAGGCGGCTCGAAAATGTACGCCGAGGGCCGAAGCATGTGTCTGGAGGCCGGCAACCGAGTTCATCCCGGCAAGTCTGCCAGCGCGATCGTCAGCGCCCGCTGAAGAACATCACTGTGGGTCGCTGTGCCGCTATCTGCATCGCCCTCTGGTCGCCGCGATTACTCCGACGCCGGGCAGGATCTGGCGTTGCTCAGGAACTGTGTTGCGTTCCAGCCACTGGCCTGCTGACGCGCGCCATCGTCTCTACGCGGCGGACACCGCGCGATCGGCTGCAGCTGGCTTTGCGCGGGCGGCGGTACTTTCACCGCCAATGCCGGCGCTCCTTTGCAGGAGCGCCGGGAACAGCTTAGTTGCTGTCGGAATCGTTGTCGTCGGCGCCGTCGACGATGGCATAGATGATGCCGCCGGCCAGCAGGGCGCCCAGTGCGATCGCGATGCCGCTGCCGCCTGCCGCCTTGTTGGCGCCGGTCGTCGGAGCGGACGCGCGGGTCGCGTTGCCGAGCGACAGGCTGGAGGCTGCGCTGGTGGGCGCAGCCGGAGCGGCCGAAGCGGCCACGGGGGCGGCGACCATGGCAGTTGCGGCTGCAGCTGTCAGGAATTTGGTGATCATGTAGGTCCTCCTCATCAGGCGCACGGCATCCTTCGCCATCAAGCGAAACGCGCAGGGCATGAACCACGCGCCGCTGATTTGGTTGCATGACCGGGGTTTACCCTCTGACCCTCTGAACCCTCGCCCTCTGGCGCCCAGCCGTGGGTCGGGCGTGCCGGTTGCGGCGCGGCTCCCCTCGCCAAGCATGTAGCAATGCCACCATGTCGCCACGTCGACATATCGACATGTCACCACCCCGAAGCGCAAGGGTTAATTGCCCCGTCAGCACTCTGGGGGATTCACGTGCCGTTCCGCGCTGCTAGGATCGGTATCATGCTCGCGAGCCTTTCTTCCGCCGCGTCCCTTGGCGCGCGCTCCCCCGCCCCCTCGCTTCTCCCGGGCCTGGCGCTCCCGCCGATCGTGGTGGCGACGGGGCCGGAGGCGCAGCGCCACTTCCTTGAGTTTTTCGCCGCCACGATCCACAATCCGCACACCCGCCGCGCCTATGCCCGCGGCGTGGCCGATTTCCTCGGCTGGTGCGCGGAGCGCGGGGTCACCGCCCTTCCCCAGATCCAGCCGCTGCATGTCGCTGCCTGGATCGAGGAGCTCGGCCAACATGTCTCGGTGCCGACGGTGAAGCAGCGGCTCGCCGGGATCCGCCATCTGTTCGACTGGCTGGTGCGCGCGCAGGTCGTGCCGCAGAACCCGGCCGTGTCGGTGCGTGGCCCGGCGTATAGCGTGCGGCGCGGCAAGACGCCGGTGCTCGATCCTGCCGAGGCGCGCCAGCTGATCGACGCGATCGACGTGTCCACCCCCATCGGGCTTCGCGACCGCGCGCTGATCGGCCTCATGGTCTATTCCTTTGCGCGGATCGGCGCGGCGCTGGCCATGCGCGTGGACGACGTCTTTGTGCAGAACCGGCGCCTGTGGGTGCGGCTGCATGAGAAGGGCGGCAAGCGGCACGAAATGCCCTGCCACCATAATCTCGAAGACTATCTCCACGCCTATATCGATGGGTGCGGGCTGGCGGGGGATCGCAAGGGGGCGCTGTTCCGCACCATCGGGCGCGGCACCGGGCAGCTTAGCCAGACCCCCCTGCCCCAGGCCAGCGCCTATCAGATGGTGCGCCGGCGCGCGGCCGCTGCGGGGATCGATACGGCGATCGGCAACCATTCCTTCCGCGCAACCGGGATCACCGCGTATCTGAAGAACGGGGGTACGCTGGAACGCGCCGCGGCAATGGCCAACCACGCCTCCACCCGCACGACGCAGCTTTATGACCGCCGTTCGGACGACGTGACGCTCGACGAAGTGGAGCGCGTCATGATCTGACGTGTCGGTGTGTCGACATGTCGCCGTTTCGACATTCGTACGTCATATGGGCGTGATGATCAGTTCGGATCCAGGCTCGGCGATCCGCCAAGCACACCATCCAATGCCTCGGCCAGCTTTCCGGCAGCCGTCTGCCAGTTCACCGGGGGCCCGTCGGACACCTGATATCCGCTATAATCATCGTCGAAGAGCGAGGGGCGTTCGGGGAAATACAGCGCGCGGATCGTCTCGGCCTGATCGGCATAATATCCGTTGAACTGCCGTGCCTTGTCCGGCGCGATCGGGATCGGTCCGCTGCTCTTGCGAAGGCCGGCGATGATATGCGCCCGGATGGCCGACGCATTCGGCAGGTTTCGTTCTTCCAGCAAGCGGTTGATCAGCGCCAGCGCGCGCAGATCGTCGAAATCGAGCGACGCATTCGCGTCCCGCCGCTCGTCGAGCATGGGCAGGCCGAAGCGCGCCGCGAAATCGGGCACGATCGAGCCGCCGGCAAGCTCGCCGCGTTCAAAGATCGCGACCTGCATCCGCTCCTGCCCGAACACCGCCGCCCAGCGCGCCAGCATGCCGGCATAATCGAGGTAGGAGGTGCCCCGGAAATGCTGGAACGGCGCCAGACTGGCCAGGCCGTTCTGGACGAAGGTGGAATAAGCGCTGAGCGCCATGCGATCCCAGCGGCGCAGATAGACGCAGATGCGGATGTCGTCGAAATGCCGGTCCAGTACAGCCTTCAGCTGGCGAAGGCAGGGCGGGTGGTTCAGCCGTGACGAGGCATGTTCGGACGAAAGAATGAACGTGGCATCGGGATGGGCGGCGACCTCGCGGGCCAGTTCCGCGTCGATCCGGGCATCGAAGGCGGCGCGGCTTTCATCGGCCCGCCGGCCGGCAAGCGCCGGCAGATCCGCCTCGTCCCCGCGCGTCTTGGCCCGCGCGACCAGCGCGGCATGCGCGTTTCCCGCGCCAAGCAGCGGATAGCGAAAGCCGCCCTGCCTCAGCGCATCGCTCGATCGGGCCAGCGCCTGTTGCAGCGTTGTGGTGCCGGTCTTTTCCATGCCGATGTGCAGGATCGCCGTTCGCCGGCGCACCCCCGGCGCGGGCCCGGGATCATCCATGGAAGTGACGCAACATGATGCGCGGTATCTTCCGGTGCCTCGCGCCCGCATCAAGCATTATCGGCGGATCGGGCGGGATCGGCGTAGAATTGCTCGTACAGCAGCCACTCGCGGGCGCGCACCCGCGCCGCCAGTTCGGGGCTGATCGCCGTATTGCGCAACTCCGGTGCAATGCGGCTGACATTGACGGGCGCGATGTCGCGCAGGTCGTGGCGGGCGGCGGTCGCATCGTGCAGCCTGGGCGCAAGCGGCCCATCAATGAGAGCGTCCAGATCTTCGCGCAGATGCTCCGTGCGGATCACCGCATCGGGCAGGCCCTCGGCGCGATACAGGCGTCGCACGTCGAGCCGGCGTTCCGCCGTTGCCAGCCGCGCACGGGCATCCGGCAGCGCCAGCATCAGGAACCGAAAGGTCTGAAACCCGATCAGGTCGGGGCAGGACAGATGATATCCTTCGCCCAAGATCGCGGCATGGCGAGGGCGAAGAACAAAATCGAGCCAGCGTTCCAGCGCCGCGACCGGGCCGTGCGGCACGCTGTCGTATAACGCTCCCTGACCTTGGGCATCGATGAACGCCCGCAGCGAACCATGGCCGCCAGCGCCGTAACGGAACAGTGAGATATATTGCTGCAGGGGATCCCGAACCGAGACCAGGTAGAACATCCCTGCCTGCCGATTGGCAACAGGGGCATGTTTGCGCAGTCCGGCATCGCGTTCACGCATGTGCTTCGATAGGAACTGGCTAACGAACGAGGACCCGGTCTTCTGGACGTCAAGATAGGTCAGGGTCTCGAATTGATGCATCACCCTGTGAAGGCGCAGTGCCTGCTAAAAAGCAAGCGATACGCCGGGGCGGTCTACGCCGGATGATCCCTAGTGGGCTGGCTTCGCCGGCAGGACAGTTTCAGCTGGCTGCGGTTCGGCCATCGGCTGATAGGACCAGCCGTCGAACACGAACGCCCGATGCCTGGCGTGCGGGGCGTGCTCGGCGCGCGGCTGATCGCCGGTGCGCCGGTCTTGCCCATCGAAGACCGGATCGAACTCAGTATTGATACGCATGTACACCTCCCCGCGACGGGAGGCCGTAACAGGCGATCGTCCAGAATGTTCCTGCCAATTCGGTAGTAATCCCGCGAGCTGACCAGCGCTTGCGGTGAAATGCGGACGGGAACGACCAGGCCTGCCGACATGTCGACATATCGACCCGGCGAGCCGCCTTTGCGGTGCCGAACTGCTGTTGTCCATTTCCTACTCGAAAGCACGAATCCAACAGCGCTTCATCGCTCCTTCCCACGGGCGCGCGGCTTTTCCTCCCCAAAGTTCGTGCTTTCGAGTAGGAAATCCAACATGCCTACCAAGCCCGCCGGCAAGGCCGCGAAGCCGCCCGCCCCCTCCTCGGCCAAGTCCCCCGTCAAAGCTGCCGCCAAGGCCCCTGCTCGCCGTCGCGACGGGTCGCAGCGCGATCTGTTCCAGCTCGACAGCCCGCTGACCGGCGAGATCCGCGGCGAACGTTCGCTGATGGCCTTTCCCTTTTTCGCGCTGGCGAAAAGCGCGTGGATGAAGCCGCTGACCTATCATCACGGCCCGGTCTCGATCGAGGTGCGCCCGTCCGCCAATGGCGTCGCAACGATCTACGACAAGGAAATCGTGCTTTATATCGCTAGCCTGATGGCGGCGAAGCTCGAGGCGGGCGAGCAGGTCGAGCAGGATTTCGTCTTCACCGCGCACGATCTGTTCTCGGTCACCGGGTCGAACCATTCGGCGCGCTCCTACCAGCGGCTGTCCGAGGCGCTCGAGCGGCTGCAGGGCACGCAGATCAAGACCAATATCGAGGCTGGCGGCGAAGGCGAGGAAGGCTTCTTCTCGTGGCTGTCCGAAGCGCGGCTGCACTATTCCAAGACGCGCACTGGCGAAAAGCGGCTGAAGGCCGTGAAGGTCCGGCTGTGCGACTGGCTGTACCGCGCGATCCTGCGCGATCGTCAGGTGCTCGATTATGCTGCGGCCTATTTCCAGCTCGGACCGATCGAGCGGCGCATCTACGAAGTCGCGCGCGCCACGGGCCCCGATACGCTGGATGGCGAGCGGCTGGAGATCGATCTCGCCACCTTTCGGCTGCAGATCGGCTATCAGAACCCGCTCGCCAATTTCCGCGCTGCGCTGAAGCAGATCGCGGGAACCGATACGATCCCCGACTATGATCTCGCGCTGGTCGAGGGCGAGGCGCCGGCCGAGAACACCGGCGGGCGCGGGCGCAAGGCGGCGCCAGTCAGCGTCGTCATCACGCGCCGGGCGCCACCATCTGTCGATCAGGGCGCATCTGGTGATCAGGCCGCGCTTTCCGATCAGGCCGCGGACGAGGTGGCCTGACGTTCCGCCCTGCAACGCGAATCAGTGTTCGAATCGGCGCACTGACACGGCAAGGACCCGCATTAATTGATACTCGAAAGCACGAAGTATTGCCGTAATTCATACTCGAAAGCACGAATGCGCGTGCCAATAGATACTCGAAAGCACGAACTTTTTCAGCATTTCATACTCGAAAGCACGAACTGTAACGTCTTCCGATGATGGAATTAACCTGCGAGAATATCGCGGAACGCCGGCATGGGGCCGGCGCGAAGCAAGCAGGTGGCCGTGACCTCATAAAGGAAAGCCCGGCACGAAGGCCGGGCATCCCAGGAGTTTGATGGAGCGACGTCGCCAAACGTCGACCCGGAGCAAAACCAACTGCTCCCTCCAGATACCCCGGAACCCTCCCCGGTTCAAGGATGCGCGTTTCGCGCCACGCCCTCTTTTTGTCTGTGTCCCGGCCCCTTGAGGGGGAAGGAAGATGACGGCGTTTACCCTGGGGGAAGCGACGGCGCTGGCGCTTGGCCGCGTCCCGCCGCCTGGTCGCGCGCCCGGCATGGCGGCCCTGCGCGTGCGCCCGCCGGCACGCAGCGGGGCGCCGCACCCGACCGGCGCGCCGATCCGCCGCGACAGTATCGAGGCGGGCACCTTCGAGGAGCATTTCTTCGCCGTCCCCGCCAAGGGCGAGCCCGATCGCCTGCTGCGCCTGGCGCGCGCCGCGCTTGATGCCGGGCGCCGGCTGAAGCGCGCGGTTCGCATGGAGGGCCGCATCCTCTCCCCCGCCGAAGCCGCGCTCGCCGGCCTCACCGCCGGCGCGGTGCGCGTTTATGAGGAGATCTGCACCCTCGCCCGCCTGAACCGGGGCCGCGTCTTCCCCAGCTATGACCGGCTGGCCGAGGCGACCGCGCTCGGCCGCGCGACCGTGGCCCGGGCGCTGCGCGCGCTCGAGCTCGCCGGCTTCCTCGTCCGCCAGCGCCGTTTCAAGCGTGTCGCGCGCGCGGAAGGAGATGGGTCAGGCGACGCCCCGCGCTACGCCCAGACCTCCAACGCCTATCGCCCGCTGCTGCCCGCACGCCTGCTCCCGCACCTGCCGCGCTGGCTCTCCCCTGCCCCGCTTCCCGTCGACGTCGAGCAGCGCACGGCCGAACGCGCCGCGGAGGTCGCCGCGATGCACGACAGCCTCTCCTGCCGCGAGCTCGCCCAGACACTGGTCGGCGGATCGCTCGGCCGCGTCCTCGCCAAGCTCGGCGCCCACATCGATCGCCGCGAAACGGTCACCAGCTGCGAGTCTCAAAACCAGCCTCAACCGCTACTGGATTCTATCTGTTCAAGGAAAAGCGGCGTCGGCCTGGTCGGCCGACACGTCGGGCCTGACGGCCAGACACGCTGAACCCACCCCTGACCCACAATTCAAAACTCGATCGGCAAGGCCGGAAGCGCCGGCTTACGCCGACGCAATGCTCCCTAGGGGGACCAAGCGGTTTCCGGCGTGGCCCCTCGCCGGCCAGCGCTCAACGGTCAGTGTCGATGCGTCGGTCTGTCGGCATGTCGACGTGTCGGAAGATCGATGCAGACCGGTTCAAATCGGTCTGGGGCGGCCCTACCCCCGCGGCCGCGTCACCAGGCAATGCCCGCTGCCCGTCGCCAGCGCGCGCCCGTCGCGGCTCCAGATCCGCACGCGTCCGCTGATCAGCCCGTTGCCCGACACATCGCTGTCCGCATCGCTCAGCAGCCAGTCCCCGGCCGGCCCGCTGCCATGGAAATAGACGGTGAGGTCGAGCGATGGCGCCAGATAGTCGGCGTTTTCCTGAAGCCGGTGCCAATGCCCCGGCCAGATGCCCAGATCGATCAGCAGCGCGGTACGCATCGCATCGAGGAACGGGTCGCCTGCCGCCTGGTCGCCCGCTGTCTCGCTCGGCGTCCCCTCCCCCGCCCAGTCGCGAAAGCGCAGCCAGCGCCGCTGGCTCGGCACCGGCGCCGGCGGATCCTGCGCCAGCCGGAAATGCACCGGTCGCCCTTCCAGATTGCCCCAGAAGCGGTTCCACGCGATGCCGCGTTCGGCCAGCAGCTCGTCCTGACCGCGCAGCGCCTCCGGTGCCGGCACGTCGGGCATCACCGGCGTCACCGGCAGCGAGGCTTCGCTGCGCATCGTTGTCCAGATCTGCGCCAGGAACACCGGCCGCCCTTCCTGCGCCAGCGTCACCAGGTACAGCGCGGAGCCCCCCTCCTTCACCGCCTCGACCGCGACGTCGATCGCGCCCGGCTTCGCCACCCGCACGAACTGGCCCATGAGCGACGCCGGCCGATGGTCCTCCGCCGCGCGTTCCCGCACCGCACGCAACGCGATCGCCGCGATATAGCCGCCCGCCGGGCCCCAGATGTCCCACGCCGGATCAAGCATCGCGCGATACCCGTCCCCGCTCGGCGCCAGCGCCGTCGCTGCCATCAACCCGGCCATGCATCCCCCCCTTTGTTGTCGCCACTTCATGAGTGAGATCCGCCGGATCGCCAAGCACCGGAACGCGCCGACCAGCCGACAGGTCGAGATGTCGACACATCGACGTGTCGCAAGGCCTTTTTGTCGCCCCCTGCTCCGGCGCAGGCCGTCCGGGCGCTGGCACAGTTTGCGACCATTTGGGTGGCGGCCCGACACATGCCGGCGACAGCTGACCCCCATCTTGCCTTCAACGCCGATCACCATCGGCACGAAGGAGTTTGAGCATGAACCGCTTTCTGATCGCAGCCCTCGCCACCACGATGGTCGCCACGCCCACGCTCGCCGCGGCGCAGCCCTATCGCGGCCCGGCCCACAATTCGGCGCACACGGTGGTGCAGCAGCGCGGGCACGGCCCGGTCGTGGTGAAGCAGAACACGCGTTATCGCGCCCCGGCGGTCCAGTATCGCAGCAACTGGCGCAAGGGCGAGCGGTTCGACAGCCGCCAGGCCCGCAACTACCGCCAGATCGACTATCGCCAGTATCGCGGCCTCAAGGCCCCGCCGCGCGGCTATCACTACGTCCAGTCGGGCAATGACGCGGTGCTGGTCGGCATCACCAGCGGCATCGTCGCCGCGGTCTTCGCCAGCCTGATCCGCTGAGCCCCCACCCGGGTGGCGGAGGAACGCTCCGTCATCCGGGACCAGCCCCCACGCGTCATCCCGGCCGCCACGCCGGGGTGACGCCTCTTCCGGTCATCCGCGACGCGCCGGAAGCAGCGCCGCAAACCGGCGTGACGACGAACAGGCGAGGGCTGCCAAAAAGCCTCCCCGCCTCCCTCTCGATCTCACTTCATCGGTTGACATGTCGGACTGTCGACAGGGCGGGCGGCACCTCGTCAGAAAACCGCTACCCGGCGCGCCACGACGCGGATATCTCCGGAAATCATCGTCAAGCGACTGTATCTAAGAGAAAACCAGCGAGCTTGAGTTTGCCCACTATGCCTCATGTCCGCTTTTAGCGACCAATCCCTAGCGCAGAAATATCTGCGATTGAGAGGAACGCGGACGCCAGCTTTCGCTTTATAAATCCGTTAAGTTGGGATGGTCTTTGATGATCTCATCAACGCTCGGCTCGTAAATACCAAGAATATGTATCTCGCGGTCATCTAGCGTTGGAAAGTCCAGGATCGACACTCCTTCACTCCTGATCGCAACTCCATCCTGCGTTTCGAGCTGTATGATATCACCTCTATCGCCAACAAACTCTGCATCTATCACGCTAGCATGGCGGCTTTGATGATATGCATCGGTCGCAAAAAGTTTTGCCATTACAACCCCCATTGGCGGATCAACAGCAAAGACGTCTGCCTCAGCGATAAGAGTCCCGGCTTCGAAGACTTTCAATCTCATTTATCAGGTATGTGGCAAGCTGATAGAGTCCGCAATTGGGCGCTTCCTGCCGGTCCGCTTCTGGGCGGGACAGCGGGATAGCGAACAGTTCGGTAGCATGCTGACTGTGCGTCAGCGTGCAAAAGAAGCGACGCCCGGATCAGGTCAGGGGGACAGGCGTCTGGCGACCAGGACCTTCCCGAGGCTGACCACGGCAGACCCCACCATCTACTTGTCGATCTGTCGACACATCGACGGGCAGGATAGTCCCTGCCCGACACCCGACACCCGACACCCGACACCCGACACCCGACACCCGACACCCGACATCCCGCCAGACCATGCGCCTTGCCCGCTCCCGAACCGCCGCCCCACGCGCGCGCCCAGGGGAGGGGATGAACAACCGGGTTCGCATCGCACGGTCGTCACGGCCTTCCCCGCCACGGGATGCGGCCAAACCGCTGGCACCGGCCAAAATGCTTCTCGACAAGCCATCATGTCGACATGTAGCAACGTCGCCATGCCGACAATCGCGATCATCAGCCAGAAGGGCGGGGCGGGGAAGACGACGCTGGCGCTTCACCTCGCCGCGATCGCGCAGGAGGCGGGGCGCGTTGCGCTCATTATCGATACCGATCCGCAGGCCACCGCCAGCCAATGGGCGGCCTGGCGCCAGGATCAGCCGCCCGAAGTGATCGACAGCCCCCCGCCGCGGCTCGCCGCCAAGGTCGCCGCGGCGGAAGGGCAGGGGGCCGAGCTCATCGTCATCGATACGCCGCCCCATGCCGACAGCGCCGCGCGCGCCGCGGTGGAGGTCGCCGATCTCGTGCTGATCCCGTGCCGCCCGAGCGCCTTCGACCTCGCCGCGATCCAGACCACGGCGAAGCTCGTGCAACTGCTGCGCAAGCCCGCCTTCGTCGTCTTCACCGCCGGGCCTCCGAACGCAGCCCGCGTCTATGCCGAGGCGGGCGAGCTGGTCGACAGCTACGGCACCCCGCCAGCCCCCGTGATCCTCCCCGATCGCGCCGCTTATCGCCATGCCAGTGCCGAAGGGCGCACCGTGACCGAGTTGGAACCCGAGGGCCGCGCCGCGGCCGAGATCCGCGATCTATACAAATGGACATGTCGACAGTTAGACATGCCGGCACCGCGTTTTCGAAAGGCCGTCTGATGAGCCGCAAGCCGAGCTTCGCCAATCTGCGCACCGCCGCCCCGGCGCCCAAAACGCCGCTGGCCGATCTTCCCCGGCAACAGGCCGCAGCTGTATCGGACGAGGCCGAAGACAGGCCAAAAGCGCCCGCCACACCACGCCCGGAAAGCCGGGTCGGCCGCAAGCAGATCGCCGGTTTCTTCACCCCGGAGATGAGCTTTGCCATGCACATGCTCGCCCGGCGTCAGGACCGCAGTTTGCAGGCGTTGATGGCAGAAGCGTTCAACGATGTCTTACGCAAGTACGGGGAAAGCCCGATTGGAGAGTGATCCACAATGAACCATGAAACAATGGTGGCGTGGATGGTGAAAGGTATGATTGAGTAATGGACCGCGAAGTTATCGCCTACGGGCTTATCATCCTGGTGGTGGTTATCGGCTTGCCATTAGGCGCCTGGTCCTGGGAAAAGCGTCGTCGCCAGAAACTGCGCCGCCAGGGCATCAAGCGCTACGGTCATTGATAAACAAGGCGCGGCTGCGGGTAGCTTTTAGTCAAGCAGAAGAATGAGTATCGCTGCCCATAACGCCAGTGATGGCGGCAACGCGATGATGAGGCCGTAGAGAGGTGGCCTGCGTGAAGTGCCGTACATTGGGTCGTCTCCTGTCGACCCCCAGGCGCTGTCTCCCATCCTGAAAAAAAACACGCCAACATCAAGCGCCGCAAGCTTGTCGTCGACTTACTGGCCACTCCTCTATTCAACGACCGCGGAAGCGCGAAGTTGCATATGCCTGGAGCCGGCCGATCCATGAAGTAGACGGCGCGAGGGCAGGGGCCTCGCGCCCTAAGTCGCTGATAAGGCCGGCTTCAGCGATCAGTGGCCCTCGACGGCATTCAGGATCGCCCGGCCGTAATTGGTCTTCTTGAACTTCTCGCCGGCTGCGCGGGCTTCGTCCTTGCTGATCCAGCCCTGGAGGTAAGCGATTTCCTCCAGACACGCGATCTGGATGCCCTGGCGGTGCTGGAGCGTGCGGACGAATTCCGATGCTTCGAGCAGGCTGTCGTGCGTGCCGGTATCGAGCCAGGCATAGCCGCGGCCCATCTGCTCGACGAAGAGGTCGCCAGCCTCCATGTAGAGGCGGTTGAGGTCAGTGATTTCCAGCTCGCCGCGCGCGGAAGGCTTCAGGTTGCGGGCGTATTCGACGACGCGATTGTCGTAGAAATACAAGCCGGTCACCGCGCAGTTCGACTTCGGCTGCGCGGGCTTTTCCTCGAGGCTGAGCGCACGGCCGTCCTCGGCCAGCTCGACCACGCCATAGCGCTCCGGATCCTCGACGCGGTAGCTGAACACCGTCGCGCCGTGCGTGCGGTTGACTGCGCTCGCCAGCAGGTCGCTGAGGTGCGCGCCGAAGAAGATGTTGTCGCCCAGCACCAGCGCGACATTGTCATCACCGATGAAATCCGCGCCGATCGTGAAGGCCTGCGCCAAGCCGTCAGGGCTGGGCTGTTCGGCATAGGACATCTGGAGGCCGAAGGCAGAGCCATCGGCGAACAAGCGCTTGTAATTGTCGAGATATTCCGGGCTGGAGATGATCAGCACGTCGCGGATGCCGGCCAGCATCAGGACCGACAGCGGGTAATAGATCATCGGCTTGTCATAGACCGGGAGCAGCTGCTTGTTCACCGCCAGCGTCGCCGGGTGAAGCCGCGTGCCCGAGCCGCCCGCGAGAATGATGCCCTTCACTTCTTGGCTCCGATCAGTTCGTCGAGGATGTCGCTCAATGCGTCCTGCCACGGACGCGGCTGGGTGCCGTAAGCCGCACCGATCGCAGCATGGCTGAGCAGCGAATTGGCCGGGCGCCTGGCGGGCGTCGGATAGTCGCTGGTGGGAATGCCCTTCACCGCGGCCGATGCCCCGCCGCGGGCCGCGCTCTGCGCGAAGATCTCGCGCGCGAAGCCCGCCCAGGTGGTCGGCCCGGCATTGGAGAAGTGGAACGTCCCGGTCGGCGCGGCCTCGTCTTCGACCAGCCGGACGGTGATCGTCGCCAGCGCCTTGGCCAGATCCGCCGCGCTGGTCGGCGTGCCATGCTGGTCCTCGACCACCGTCAGCGTGTCGCGCTCGGCGCCGACGCGAAGCATCGTCTTCACGAAATTGTTGCCATGCGCCGAGACGACCCAGGCCGTGCGCACGATGACGTGACGCGCACCGCTCGTGCGCACCGCCAACTCGCCACCCAGCTTCGACGCGCCGTAGACACCCAATGGCGCGACGGGATCGTCGACCTCCCACGCGCCCTGTTTGTCGCCGGCAAAGACGTAATCAGTCGACACCTGCAC